>CAZCYO010000005.1:0-123085 GCA_964503265.1 uncultured Gammaproteobacteria bacterium | reverse complement strand
GTATTACAGCTTCTGGCACTATTCAGGGTGCTACCCTTAATGGAACAAGTGCTATTCAACTTAATGGTGTAAGTATTAATACCGCTGGAACGCTCTCTAACGTCGCTTACCAGAACCAATCTAACTCATTCACTGCTGCTCAAACAATTACAACCGGTGGACTCACTATCACCACTGGTGGTGCAAGTATTACTGGTGGTATTAACAACAATGCTGGTGGAATCACGAACACTGGAAGTATCGCTGGTGCTACTTCTATTACTGCTTCTGGCACTATTCAGGGTGCTACCCTTAATGGAACAAGTGCTATCCAACTTAATGGTACTGACATTAATACAGCAGGAACTCTTACAAATGTTGCATATTTGAGTCAATCAAATACCTTCTCAAATGCAAATCCAATCAACCTTTCAAATAACACTCCTTCCCTCTCACTTGCAACAGCAGGAAATAACGGAGTACTCACGATTAAAGATGCTGAAGTTTCACCAAATACATTACTTACTCTCACTGATGCTGGTACTACTGGTAACCTTTCAGTTACTGGCACTATCAATGCAGCAACCGGTATCTTACTTAACGGTACGAACATTAACACTGCTGGTACTCTTTCTAACGTTGCATACAAGAATCAATCAAATTCATTCACTGCTGCTCAGACGATTACGACTGGTGGGTTAACAGTGAGTGCTGATGGTGCTTCTATCACTGGTGGAATCAATAACAACAACGGTGGTATTACTAATACTGGGGCTATCAGTGGTGCGACAAGTATTACTGCTTCTGGTACTGTTACTGGAGATATTCTTAACGGTGTAACAGCTATTCAACTTAACGGTACAGATATCAATACTACCGGAACACTTTCTAATATTGCATACAAAGGTCAAGATAATAACTTCACAACTGGTCAAACTATCGGTGGAACTATCACGATTAGTGGTGCTTCTACAGATATCACAACTGTTAGTAACCAAGACTTAACACTCTCTCCAAATGGCACAGGTGAAATCGTTCTTAATACATTGACTAAGATTTCAACCCTTGGTGCTGCAGGTGCAACAGCACTTTGTAGGAATGCATCAAATGAAATTGGTACCTGCTCAAGTACTGCTGGGACCTTACAAACTGCATATGATGCAGGTAACACCATCACCACAACAACCGGCCGAAACATTGATTTCACCTTAGCATCTGGACTTGGCACATCAACATCACTTTCACTTACCAATGCTGGCACAGCAACTGCATTCATCCTTAACGATACAAATGGCGCAACCAATACTTCTTTTGCTATCCAATCAGGTGGAGCTGATAAATTAACAATTAAAGAAGATGGAACATTAAATACTCTTGGCACAACTACCATCGGATCACTTACCAGTGGTGCTGGCCTCTTCAATGTAAATGGTGCAGCAACTGGCCAAGCACTCGTTCAACTTAACCAAACTGGTGATCAAGCGATCTTTACTGCATCCTCTGCTGGTGCTACTAAGTTTGTTATTACAAATGCTGGAAACGTCGGTATCGGTACAAGTAACCCGGTTAACGAACTCTTTGTATCTGGAAATGCTGGCATCTCTGGTGCTGTTAACACAACAAAAGTACAGAACTTTGCAAGTTCAAATAACGGCATCCTTAACTTAGCAAATGCTGGTGCTGTCTTTACTCGAAATACAGCTGATGCAAATACAGCATTTAGCGTTCAACAACTTAATGCTAGTTCGACTGGAAATATTTTTGACGCTAAGAACAGTTCTTCAACGCTCTTTGTTATCGGACAAACAGGAAATGTCGGTATCGGAAGTACCTCTCCTATCGGGTTACTTAACGTGACTGGTGCAGCTACAGGTAAAGCGCTTACTATTCTTAACCAAACAGGTAACCAAGATATCTTCACTGCATCTGCATCTGGTGCTACTAAATTTACCGTAGCAAATGATGGAACGGTCCTTCCTGGCACAACAAACACTCAGGATCTGGGAAGTTCAAACCTTCGATGGAATAATGTCTATACAGGTACCGTTATGCTTAATGATGGATTTGGAAATCAGGGTCAGATAGGTACCAGTGCAAGTCTTGGTGTTGTTATACACCCAATCACCGGCAGTTTGCTTCTTAAAGCATCTGGAAACACTGGTGGAACTTCCCTCTCATACGCTGATTCTGCTGGTGTTTCACGACTTGGCATAACCGATTTAGGTGTTACAGCATTTGGTGTTAACCAAGCAGCTAACAGCATCGGCGGCTTCACTGTTGAAGGAAAAACGACAGGCAAGGCGCTCGCAGTATTTGATGAGACAGGTAATCAAGATATCTTGACGGCATCTGCTGCTGGAGCTACAAAGTTCGTCATTACAAACGCTGGAAATGTCGGTATCGGAACTTCAGCACCAGGAAGCCTCCTTCAAGTCTTCACAAATGCAGTAAGTACGACATTAGCAAAATTCAGCTATAACAATGCTTCAACATCTGTTGCCGATATTAACACCGATGGGGGTGGAAATGGCTATATGAACTTCCGAGACGCTAGTGGTACGATCAATGTAACTGCTAGTGGTCAAGCCGGAAGTGCTCCAAGTGTAACATCACTGCGAATCCTCCCAACTGTAAGTGGCAGTAGTCAGACGTACACTGGACTTTCAATCAATCCAACGATCTCACAATCGGGTACATCAGGATATACTGCTCTCTTAATTAACCCTACGGAGTCTTCAATTGGTTCTGGAGTAAAGAATCTTATCGACGCTCAAGTAGGAGGAAATTCTAAATTCACCCTTACCAATGGAGGCAACCTCACCCTCACTGGTGGTAATCGAGGCGGTAATGCGCTTGCAATCCTTAACCAAACCGGTGCATCTACCACCGATATCTTCACTGCTTCAGCTGCTGGAACAACTAAATTCACAATTGCAAATAATGGTAACATCACAGCAACTGGGGATATTAGTGGAGCAACAAACATTACTGCTTCTGGAACTATCACTGGAGCAACAATTAATGGCACCTCAGCATTACAACTCAATGGTACAGATATTAATACAGCAGGAACTCTTACAAACGTTGCATACAAGAATCAATCTAACACCTTTACCGCTGGACAGACAATTTCAACTGGTGGACTCACTATCTCTGCTGATGGTGCTAGTATTACAGGTGGCATTAATAACAATGCTGGCGGCATTACGAATACTGGCGCTATCGCTGGTGCTACTACCATCGCTGCATCAGGACTCGTAACACTCTCAAGTGCTACTCCCCTCACTCTCTCAAACAGTGCTCCTGTTGTAACACTTGGTGCAGGTAATGCAAATGGCACACTCGCGATTAAAGACTCTGCTGGTTCACCAAATACGCTTCTTTCTCTCGTTGATAATGGAACAACCGGAACACTTTCAGTCGCTACTATTAATGCAACATCATCACTTCAACTTAACGGTACAGATATTAATACAGCTGGAACTCTTTCTAACGTTGCATACAAGAATCAATCTAACACCTTTACCGCTGGACAGACAATTTCAACTGGTGGACTCACTATCTCTGCTGATGGTGCTAGTATTACAGGTGGCATTAATAACAATGCTGGCGGCATTACGAATACTGGCGCTATCGCTGGTGCGACTTCTATCACTGCATCTGGTACTATCACTGGTGCTACAGTTAATGCAACAAGTGCTATTCAGCTGAATGGCACAAATATTAACACTGGTGGTACTCTCAGTAACGTTGCATACCTTGATCAAGCTAACGCTTTCTCAGCGACAAATACCTTCTCAAATGGCAACCCAATCACCCTTTCTAATGCTGCACCGATCATCACACTTGCAACTGCTGGAACTGACGGAACACTCACGATTAAAGATGGTGAAGGCGCACCTAATACTCTGTTAAGTTTGGTCGATAACGGCACTACTGGCACACTGACAACAGGAACTGTAAATGCAACATCTGCACTCCAACTCAACGGCACAAATATTAATACAGCAGGAACACTCACAAACGTCGCGTATAAAAATCAATCTAATTCATTCACTGCTGCTCAGACGATCACGACCGGTGGACTGACTATTAGTGCAAATGGTGCTTCTATCACTGGTGGAATAAACAACAATTCAGGTGGTATTACGAACACGGGCGCAGTTGCTGGTGCTAGTACTATTGATGCATCTGGTACTGTTACTCTCTCAAGTGCTTCCCCACTAACATTCTCAAATACATCACCTGTTGTAACACTTGGTGCTGCTAATGCAAATGGCACACTCACGATTAAAGACTCTGCTGGCAGTCCAAACACTCTCTTAACACTCACTGATAACGGTACTGCTGGAAACCTTTCTGTCACTGGAACTGTCAATGGAACCACAGGTCTTCTCTTTAACGGTACAAATATTAACACCACAGGAACACTTACTAACGTTGCATATAAAGGACAAGATAATAACTTTACAACAGGTCAAACTATCAGTGGTGCACTTACTGTCACGACAGGTGGAGCAAGTATTACTGATGGTATTAACAACAATGCTGGCGGTATCACAAATGCTGGAGCAATCGCTGGTGCGACAAGTATTACTGCCTCAGGCACTATTCAAGGTGCAACACTTAATGGAACCAGTGCTATTCAACTTAATGGCACGGATATCAACACAACAGGAACTCTTAGTAACGTTGCATACAAAGGCCAAGATAACAGCTTTAGTGTCGGACAAACAATCGCTGGCACAGTGACTATTAGTGGTGCAGCAACTGATATCACGACAGTTAGTAACCAAGATTTGACTCTCACACCAAATGGTTCAGGTTCAATTGTGTTAAGTAATAAAACACAAATCCCAACACTTGGCACAGGTGGAACAACCGCACTCTGCCGAAATGTTTCAAATGAACTCTCAACGTGTGCAACGACTGCTGGCACACTCCAATCTGCATACGAAACTGGTAATACTATCACGGCAACTGACGCTGAAGGTGATCTCGATGTTACTCTTGCTACTGCTAGTGCAAGACTTGTTAAAATCACAAACGCTGGTACTTCCTCCTCTGCGTTTGTTATCAATGACACAAATGGTGCGACAAACAATGCGCTTACTATTCAATCTGGTGGCACTGACAAGTTAACCATTTCTGAAAATGGTGTATTAACAACGAGTGGCAATATCTCAACCACTGGTTCTGGAACGATTACCTCTGCTGGTGCACTCACTGTAAGCGGTGGTGGAGCAAGTATTACTGGTGGCATTAATAACAATGCTGGTGGCATTACAAATGCTGGTGCTATCGCTGGTGCTACTAGTATTACTGCATCTGGAACAATTCAGGGTGCTACCCTTAATGGAACAAGTGCTATCCAACTCAATGGCACGAACATTAACACTGCTGGAACACTTTCTAACGTTGCTTACCAGAACCAATCCAATTCATTCACTGCTGCTCAAACGATTACCACTGGTGGACTCACTATCACCACTGGTGGTGCTTCTATTACTGGTGGTCTTAACAACAATGCTGGTGGCATTACGAACACTGGCGCAATTGCTGGTGCTACTTCTATTACTGCTTCTGGAACTATTCAAGGTGCAACACTTAATGGTACTTCTGCTATTCAGCTCAATGGTACGAATATTAATACTGCTGGAACTCTTTCTAATGTTGCATACAAAAATCAATCTAATACCTTTACCCAAGCACAGACAATCTCAGCTGGTGGACTTTCAGTAACTGGTGGCATTGACAATACAACTGGTGGTATTACAAATGCTGGAACCATTGCTGGTGCAGTTGACATCACTGCAAGTGGAACAATCACAGGAGCTACACTTAACGCAACTTCAGCTATTCAAACTGGTGGAACACAAAGAATCGATGCAACTGGTAACTTAAGTAATATTGGTACTATCGCTTCAGGTGCTATTACAACAACTGGCACTACTACCTACTCTGGTGTGACTACAGATATCACTACCGTTTCTAATCAGGATCTGACACTTGCTCCAAATGGAACTGGTGCAATTGTTTTAAGTAACATTACAAAGGTTCCATCACTTGGAACTGGTGGAGCAACGCAACTCTGCCGAAATGCATCAAATGAAATCGCTACCTGTGCAACAACAGCTGGAACGCTCCAAGCAGATTACGATACGGGAAATACAATCGTTACAACAACTGGTCGAAACATTGACTTCACGCTTTATGATGAATCTAGTAATGCTGGTACTGCTACCTCATTCAAACTTACCAATGCTGGTACTGCGAAAGCATTCATCCTTAATGACACCAATGCAGCAACCAACAATGCTCTATCAATTCAATCAGGTGGAACAGACAAATTAACTATTAATGAAAATGGTGTTCTCTCAACGAGTGGAAATATCTCAACGACTGGTTCTGGAACGATCACTTCCGCTGGTGCATTAACAGTCAGCGGTGGTGGTGCTAGTATTACTGGTGGTATTAACAACAATAATGGTGGTATTACAAATGCTGGAACCATTGCTGGTGCAGTTGATATCACAGCAAGTGGAACAATAACTGGAAGTATTCTCAATGCGACATCAACACTTGAGCTTAATGGTGCAGATATCAATACAACAGGAACACTGACGAACGTTGCATACAAAGGACAGAACAACAACTTCACTGTTGGTCAGACTATCGCTGGTGCGACGAATATTAGTTCAGGAGGACTTACTGTTAATGGCGGTCTTAATAATACAACTGGCGGCATTACAAATGCCGGTGCTATTAGTGGGGCTACAACTATCGCTGCTTCAGGTATCGTGACGCTTTCAAATGCTGCGCCACTTAAATTAACTAATGCTGCTCCATCTCTGACAATTGCAACAGCAGGTGTTGATGGCACCCTCAGTATTACTGATGCTGATACGAATACACTTATGACATTAACTGATACCGGAACGACTGGTAATCTTTCTGTAACTGGATCAGTAAATGGAACAACTGGTCTTCTTCTTAACGGTACGAATATTAACACCACAGGAACTCTTACTAACGTTGCGTATAAAGGACAAGATAATAGCTTCTCAGTCGGTCAAACTATTGGTGGCGCAACAAGTATTACATCAGGTGGTCTGTCTGTTAGTGGCGGTATTAACAACAACACAGGTGGTATTACGAGTACTGGGGCTATCGCTGGTGCTACGACCATCGCTGCTTCTGGAGCAGTTACTCTTTCAAGTGCTTCCCCACTTGCACTGACAAATGCGTCGCCAGTCGTAACACTTGCAACTGCTGGAAATAATGGTGTCTTAACCATTAAAGATGGCGAAGGATCTCCAAATACATTACTTACCGTAACTGATAATGGCACAAGTGGTACGCTTGCTGTTGCTAACGTAAATGCAACATCAGCACTCCAATTTAACGGCACTAATATCAACACGACTGGAACCCTCACTAACGTTGCTTACAAAGGACAGAATAATAGCTTCACGACTGCACAATCTATTGCAGGACTCCTGACTGTTTCAACTGGTGGACTTACTATTAGCGCTGATGGCGCTTCTATTACTGGCGGCATTAACAACAACGTTGGTGGTATTACGAGTGCTGGAGCTATCTCTGGTGTTACCACCATCGCTGCTTCTAGTACTGTTACTCTTTCAAGTGCAGCTCCACTTGCACTTTCAAGTTCTGCACCAGTTGTAACACTTGGTGCATCTAATGCTAATGCAACACTTGCGATCAAAGACTCAGCTGGTTCTCCAAACACACTGCTTACCTTAGTTGATAATGGAACAACTGGCACATTAACCGTTGCGAACATTAATGCCACATCAACGCTTCAAATTAACGGTGCAGATCTTAATACTGCAGGAACACTTTCTAATGTCGCATATCAGAACCAATCAAACACCTTTACCGCTGGTCAAACAATCAGTACTGGAGGACTTACTGTTAGTGCTG
Source organism: uncultured Gammaproteobacteria bacterium (assembly GCA_964503265.1). Taxonomy (GTDB): domain Bacteria; phylum Patescibacteriota; class Microgenomatia; order Levybacterales; family UBA12049; genus CAZCYO01. The sequence goes on along the minus strand of CAZCYO010000005.1, from coordinate 115,159 downwards.
ATGGCGCTTCAATTACTGGCGGCATTAACAATAATGCTGGTGGCATTACCAATGCTGGCGCTATTAGTGGTGCGACCAGTATTACTGCTTCTGGAACTATCACTGGTGCGACTCTTAATGGAACCAGTGCGATTCAACTTAATGGCACAAGTATTAATACAACCGGAACACTGACTAACGTTGCATACAAAGGACAAAACAACAGCTTCACTGCTGCGCAAACAATCGGCGGAGCACTCACCATCACGACCGGTGGAGCTAGTATTACTGATGGTATTAACAACAACGCTGGTGGAATCACTAACACTGGGGCAATTGCTGGTGCGACCACAATTGCTGCTAATAATACGGTTACTCTCTCTGGTGCAGCTCCATTAACATTATCTAATGGGACTCCAATTGTTAAACTCGCAACAGCAGGCGTTGATGGAGTATTAACGATTAAAGATGCTGAAGGTTCACCGAATACTCTCTTAACGCTTACAGATAACGGCACTGATGGTACTCTCGCTGCTGCTAATATTAATGCAACATCTGCTCTTCAACTTGGTGGAACAAGTATTAATACTGCTGGAACACTTTCTAACGTTGCATACAAAAATGCTTCTAATTCATTCACTGCTGCTCAGACGATTACCACTGGTGGCTTAACTATCACCACAGGTGGCGCTTCTATCACTGGTGGTATTAACAACAACACTGGTGGATTAACTAACACTGGTGCTATCGCTGGTGCCACCAGTATCACTGCTTCTGGAACTATTCAAGGTGCAACTCTTAACGGAACCAGTGCTATCCAGTTTAATGGCACAGATATTAATACAACTGGAACTCTTACTAACGTTGCGTATAAGGGACAAGATAATAACTTCACCACTGGTCAAACAGTTTCAGGAAGTATTACAACAAGTGGCGCAACAACAGATATTACAACTGGTACAAACGAAGACTTAACCTTAGTAGCAAATGGGAGTGGCAGTATCAGTCTTAATGACACTGTTGTTATCCCAACACTTGGTTCAGCTGGCTCTACTCTTCTCTGCCGAAATGGTTCTAACCAACTTTCAAGTTGTGTTCCAAATCCATCAAGCACAACACTTCAACAAGCATATGATGCAGGCAACACCATAACGACAACTACTGGTCGAAATATTGCCTTCACTCTCTATGATGAATCTAGTAATGCTGGTACTGCTACTTCATTCACTCTTACCAATGCTGGTACTGCGAAAGCATTTATCCTTAATGACACAAATGCTGCTACCAACAATTCACTCTCTATTCAATCAGGTGGTGTTGACAAGTTAACCATCAATGAAAATGGTGTCCTTTCAACGAGTGGCAACATTAGTACTACTGGCACGGGCGCTATCACTTCAGCAAATGGCCTTACTGTTACAACAGGTGGTGCATCTATTACCGGCGGGGTAAATGCAAATAACGATGGTATTTCAAACACCGGGGCAATTGCTGGTGCGACCACCATCGCTGCTTCTGGAGCAGTTACTCTCTCTGGTGCTTCTCCACTTGCTCTTTCTAACACCTCACCTGTTGTAACACTTGGTGCAGCAAATGCAAATGGCACGCTTACCATTAAAGACTCTGCTGGTGCACCAAATACACTTCTTTCACTCGTTGATAACGGCACAACAGGAACACTTACTGTGGCTAACATCAATGCAGTTTCAACACTTCAGATCAACGGAACAGACATTAACACTGCAGGAACACTTTCTAACGTTGCATACCAGAATCAATCAAATTCCTTCACTGCTGCTCAGACCATCACCACTGGTGGATTAACAGTTTCTGCTGATGGCGCAAGTATTACAGGTGGCATTAACAACAATGCTGGCGGGTTAACGAACACTGGTGCGATCGCTGGTGCTACTTCTATTACTGCTTCTGGAACAATTGCTGGTGCAACACTTAATGGCACATCTACTATTCAACTTAATGGCACAAGTATTAATACCGCTGGTACTCTTTCTAACGTAGCATACAAAAACCAATCTAATACCTTTACCGCTGCACAAACAATTTCGACCGGTGGACTCACTATCACCACAGGTGGCGCTTCTATCACTGGTGGTATTAACAATAATGCTGGTGGAATTACAGGTGCAGGTGCTATTGCTGGTGCTACGACTATCGCTGCTTCTGGCAACGTTGCGCTCTCTGGTGCGTCCCCACTTACTCTTTCACATGCAACACCTGTTGTGACACTCGCAACACTCGGAACAAATGGTGTCTTAACTCTTAAAGATGCTGAGAGTTCACCAAATACCCTCTTAACACTGACAGATAACGGCACTGATGGAACACTTGCTGTTGCAACTATCAATGCAACATCTGCATTACAAATTGGTGGCGTAGATATAAATACTGCTGGAACACTGTCAAACGTTGCATACAAAAATCAATCCAACTCATTCACAGCTGCTCAGACGATTACGACCGGTGGACTCACTATCTCTGCTGATGGTGCTTCAATTACTGGTGGCATTAACAATAACACTGGTGGCATTACGAGTACTGGTGCTATCGCTGGTGCGACAACTATCGCTGCTAACGGGACAGTTACTCTTTCTGGAAGTTCACCACTTGCTCTCACTGCAACTTCTCCAATTCTTACCTTTGGCGCAAGTAATTCAAATGGAACACTTACTATTAAAGATACCAATACACCAACAGCAAATACTCTCTTAACGCTTACAGATAACGGCACTGATGGTACTCTCGCTGCTGCTAATATTAATGCAACATCTGCTCTTCAACTTGGTGGAACAAGTATTAATACTGCTGGAACACTTTCTAACGTTGCATACAAAAATGCTTCTAATTCATTCACTGCTGCTCAGACGATTACCACTGGTGGCTTAACTATCACCACAGGTGGCGCTTCTATCACTGGTGGTATTAACAACAACACTGGTGGATTAACTAACACTGGTGCTATCGCTGGTGCGACAACCATCGCTGCAAACAATACCGTTACCCTTTCAAGTGCTTCCCCTCTCGCACTTTCAAATAATGCTCCTGTTGTGACACTTGCAACAGCTGGAAATAATGGCGTCTTAACTGTTAAAGATGGCGAAGGATCTCCAAATACTCTCTTAACACTGACAGATAACGGCACTGATGGCACACTTGCTGCAGCAAACATCAACGCAACATCTGCTCTGCAAATTGGAGGAACAAGCATTAATACAGCTGGTACTCTTTCAAACGTTGCATACAAAAATCAATCCAACTCATTCACAGCTGCTCAGACGATTACGACCGGTGGACTCACTATCTCTGCTGATGGTGCAAGTATTACGGGTGGCATTAACAATAACACTGGTGGTATTACGAGTGCTGGTGCTATTGCTGGTGCGACAAGTATTACTGCATCTGGAACAATCCAGGGTGCAACACTTAATGGAACCAGTGCAATTCAACTTAATGGTACAAGTATTAACACAACAGGAACACTGACAAACGTTGCGTACAAAGGGCAAGATAACAGCTTCTCAGTCGGTCAAACCATTGGTGGTGCAACAAGTATTACATCAGGTGGCCTCTCTGTTAGTGGAGGCATTAGCAATAACACAGGTGGAATTTCAGCTACTGGTGCAATCGCTGGTGCTACCACTATCGCAGCAAATGGAACTGTTACCCTTTCTGGCGCTTCCCCACTTACTATCACTAACAGTGCAGCAGTTGTGACAGTTGGCACTGCTGGTGTTGATAGCACACTTACTGTTAAAGACGGTGATGCAAATACACTTGCAACACTCACTGATACAGGAAGTACCGCTAACTTAGCTGTCACAGGAAATATTAACGCCACATCTGCTCTCCAACTTGGTGGAACAAGTATTAACACGACTGGAACACTCACAAATGTTGCGTACAAAGGTCAGAATAATAGCTTCTCAGTCGGACAAACAATCGGTGGTGCAACAAGTATCACCTCTGGCGGTCTCTCTGTCTCAGGTGGCTTAAACAATAACACGGGCAACATCACCAACGCTGGGTCTATCGCTGGTGTTACTACCATTGACGCATCTGGTACTGTTACACTTTCTAGTGCTTCCCCACTAACATTCTCAAATACATCACCTGTCGTAACACTCGGTGCAGCGAATGCAAATGGAACACTCACTGTTAAAGATAGTGCTGGTTCTCCAAATACACTTCTTACCTTAGTTGATAACGGCACTGATGGCACACTCACTGTTTCAAATATCAATGCAACAACCTCACTCCAAATTAACGGAGCTGATCTTAACACAGCCGGAACACTTTCAAATGTAGCGTACAAAAACGCTGCTAATACATTTACAACCGGACAAACCATCAGCACTGGAGGACTTACCATCTCAGCAGATGGTGCAAGTATTACTGGTGGTATTAACAATAACGCAGGTGGAATCACAAGTGCAGGTGCAATTGCTGGTGCGACCAGTATTACTGCCTCTGGAACTATTCAAGGTGCAACACTTAATGGAACGAGCGCTATTCAACTTAATGGCACAAGTATTAACACCACAGGAACTCTGACAAACGTTGCATACAAAGGACAAAACAATAGCTTTACAACTGCACAATCTATTGCTGGACTCTTGACCGTCTCTGCTGGTGGTGCTTCTATCACCGGTGGCATTAACAATAATTCAGGTGGCATCACAAATACAGGTGGTATTTCTGGAGCTGGAGCTATCGCTGGTGCAACAACCATTGATGCATCTGGAACGGTTACACTTTCTGGCGCTTCCCCACTAACACTAAGTAACAGTGCTCCAGTCGTAACTGTCGGTATCGCTGGGGTTAACAGTACACTTTCAGCAAAAGATGGTGATGCAAATACACTCTTTACGTTAACTGATACAGGAAGTGCTGGCGACCTTTCAGTCACAGGAAATATTAACGCGACATCTGCTCTCCAACTTGGTGGAACAAGTATTAATACGACTGGAACTCTCACGAACGTTGCGTATAAAGGACAAAACAATAACTTCTCTGTTGGTCAGACAATTGGTGGGGCTACCACTATTTCATCTGGTGGTCTCTCTGTCACTGGTGGTCTTAACAACAACACTGGCAACATCACGAACGCTGGTTCAATCGCTGGTGCGACAACCATCAACGCATCTGGACTGGTTACTCTTTCAAATGCGACACCACTTGCACTTACTGCTTCAACTGAAAGTATCGCACTTGCAACAGCTGGAACAAATGGTGTGTTAACAATTAAAGATGCTGAAGTTGCACCGAACACGCTCTTAACACTCACAGATAATGGCACTGATGGTACACTTGCTGTTGCAAATATTAACGCAACATCAGCACTGCAACTTAATGGCACAAGTATTAATACAACTGGAACTCTTACAAACGTTGCATACAAAGGTCAAAACAATAGCTTCTCTGTCGGTCAAACTATTGCTGGTGCTACCACTATTTCATCTGGTGGTCTCTCTGTTACTGGTGGCTTAAACAACAACACTGGCAACATCACGAACGCTGGTTCTATCGCTGGTGTTACCACCATCAATGCATCTGGACTGGTAACACTCAGTAGTGCAACACCATTTGCCCTTACCAGTACTTCTCCAACAATCGCACTTGCTACTGCTGGAAATAACGGAACGCTTACTATCCAAGATGCAGAAGGTTCACCTAACACCCTTATGACACTGACAGATAACGGCACATCTGCAACACTTGCAGTAGCAAACATTAACGCAACAACCGCATTCCAACTTGGTGGAACAAGTATTAATACAACTGGAACACTCACAAACGTTGCATACAAAGGACAGAATAACAATTTCACTGTCGGTCAAACTATCGCTGGTGCGACAACAATCTCATCAGGTGGCCTGACAGTAAGTGCAAGTGGCGCTTCTATTACTGGCGGCATTAACAACAATGCTGGTGGCATTACGAATGCTGGGACTATCGCTGGCGGAACCGGTATTACATCTTCTGGCACTATCACCTTCTCTGGAATAACAACTGGCACTGCAACACACGGTATCTGCCAAGATAGTAGTAATAACTTAATTACCTGTGACGGATTACAATCTGCATATGATCTGGGTAACAGTATCACAACCACAACAGGTCGAGACATTGCCTTCTCCCTTGCTGGCGGACTTGGTTCTCCAACGTCATTCACACTTGCAAACGCTGGTACTGCAAATGCATTCGTCATCACTGATAATGCAGCTGGAACGACAGGAACAGCGCTTGTTATTAAATCAGCATCAACCACTAATCTCTCTGTTGGTGAAAATGGTGTAATCTCAGTCGTCGGTGGCTCAAGTGCAGCGCTTACTACACTCGCTGGTGGATCAGCACTCACTCTCCAGCCAGCAACAAATGCCACCAATAATGTTACAGGTGGTGCACTTAACTTATATGGAGGAACAGAATCTGGAACGACCTCAACTGGTGGATCAGTTAACATCGATGGCGGAACTGGAACATCAGCTAATGGCGGCGTTAATATCGGTACGAGTACAAATACTGGTTCAGTTACTCTTGGCCGAACAGGCTTAACGACAAGTAACGCTGGTTCTTTCACTTCAACCCAAACATTAACCGCTTCTAATGGACTGACATTAACTACCGGTGCAATCGGACTGACAGCTACATCTGGAAGTATCAATACAACAGGTTTGACAAGTGCAACCATGACCGCAAGTGGAACATTTGCAATTAATGGTGCACCAGTTAATATCAACACAAGCACTGGTAACACTGCGATTGGAAATTCAACCTCAGGAAGTACACTTACCTTCACTAGTGGTGCCAATGCTTCTCAAACATTTGCCTCATCAAACACCACGACATCTGCTGGATCTTCAGCATTCGTCTTTAATGCTAACTCACTCACATCTGGAAATGCTGCATATATTACATCTAGTAGTATTACTGGAGGTAATCTGTTAACTATTGAAACATCAGGAAATACCTTTAGTAATGGCGCACTTCAGAAGATTACTTCAACCTCAACAGGTGGTACTGCCAGTGGAAATAGTTACCTACTTGATCTCACACGATCTGGAACTAACACAAATTCATCACATACTGCGTATGGTATTAGATCTCAAGTAACAGATACTGGGACAACATCAACGAACGTTGCTGGTTACTTCTCAGCCAGTGGTGCGACGAACAATTATGCAGCACTCTTTGTTAACGGAAATGTTGGTATCGGCACCACTACTCCAACTGAAAAACTCGTTATCGATGCAGGAAATAATTTCGGTACCTATCTTGGAACACCTGGCACACTGACATTAACTCCATCAGCATCAGGTGGATCACTTACCTCTGCTACCTATTACTACAAAGTTACTGCTGTTGACGTTAACGGAAATGAATCACTGCCAAGTGCTGAAAACTCAACTGCTGTTACTGGACCAAATGGTCGTGTAACTGTTTCTTGGACAGCTATCACTGGGGCTAGTTATTACAAAGTCTATCAAGGAACAAGTAGTAATGGTGAGAACGTATACTACACCACAACCACTAACTCACAAAATGCAACAGGTACTGGAACATCAGCTGGCACACCTCCTACTACTAATGCTGCATTTGTAAATAAATTCTCATCAAACGGAGATGCATACCTCCAAGGTATCTTAACAATTGGTGCAGGTGGATCAACCTCAGGTGGTGCAACATTTACACTGAGCGGAACGACGCTTACGCAAGCAGTTCCAGGTGGCGGTACATTTAATTTTTCAGACAAAACAAGTAACATCTTCTCTATGGTTGATACCAGTTCTACTCTCTCAACCTTCAATATCGGCGCATCTGGTATCACGAGTGGCGTACTTAACTTTAACTCTCAAGATGGTGGAACAGGTCCTGCTCTCACATCAGATAGTACAGGTAACTTAAGTATCACCACTCGAAATGGTAAGACTGTTAGTATCGGTAGTGGAAACGGCGCAATTCAAATTATTCCTCAGTCAACGAGTGCAGTTTCAATTAACTTGGGCGCATCAGGAGCAACAGGTAATCTTCAGTTCCAATTAAATGGTGTTACTAACTCTGTCTTCTCAGCTGGTAGTGGAAACTGGGGTATCGGTACCGCATCAGCTAATTTCAAACTCGATGTTCGTGATACTCAAAATGCAACAGCAACAGCTCAGATTTGGAACAACGGTGCAAATAATAACACAGGTCATACTGGTCTTATCGTCAGAATGGGTACTGATAGAAGTAACACAGCTGCAACATCACTTGATAGATTTATCCAGTTCATGCGCGGAGATGGAACGGTAATTGGAAAAGTTCAAGGTGGAGCTACTGCAAATACTGTCGCATACACAGCAAATGGAACCGACTTTGGAGAATACTTTAGAAAAGAAAATACATCAGAAACGCTTCCTCTTAACAGTATCGTATGTCTTGGCAGTAACGGCGGAGTCACTGCATGTACCGGGAGTACGAATAAGATTGTCGGTGTCATGTCTGATCGAACCAGTTTCATCGGAGGTATTGATCATGAAGGTGACTCAAACTATGCACTTGTTGGACTTGTCGGACAGGTACCAGTCCAGGTAAATACCAGTAACGGTGATATTAATGCCGGTGATTATCTCACGGTTTCATCAACGGCTGGTGTAGCTATGAAAGCAACTAAAGCTTCCGACATGATCGGACGAGCACTTGAAAGTTACTCTGGTGGTGGTATCGGACAAGTTATGGTTGCTATTAATCCAGGCTTTGGTGATCCACAGGATGTTCTAGCTAACTTAAGTATCGATGGCAATGGTGCATTAACTGTAAATAGTGACATGAATGTAAATGGAAACATTTCTGGAACTACCGGATCATTTGGTAGTACTGGACAATTATCAGTCGATGCTACTGGATCTATGACTACATCTGGTAGTGTGACAGCTGCATCACTGATTACACCAAATGGCTTATTAACTGGAGACGTAAATGGAAATGTTATTAGTCAACTAGCATCTAATACGAACGGTGCTAATAATCCAACCGCATTTGTCTTTAATGATGCAACTGGTTCAGCATTATTCTCAGTTAGTAGTACGGGAAATGCAGTTCTTGCTGGATCACTTACGACCAGTGGTGGCAATTATGATCTCGCTGAAGACTATGCAACCACAGATCAAACCCTTGAAGCTGGCGATATCGTCTCAACTAATGCGTCACAGGATAATCTCGTTTCTAAATCAACTGGTGCATATGATAACACCGTTATTGGTATCTTCTCAGAAAAACCAGGATTCAGACTGTCACAACTTGACACAACCATCAAAGGCAGTCGAGCAATCCCAGTCGCACTTGCAGGACGAGTTCCAGTCAAAGTAAATAATGAGAATGGTGTTATCAAAAAAGGTGACTATCTGACGACGTCATCAGTACGAGGTGTTGCCATGAAAGCTACCAAACCTGGACAAATCATCGGTAAAGCACTTGAAGATTCTACCTGCAACGTAATTTCACCAGTTGCAGTCTGCACAGGAAAAGTCATGGCATTTGTTAATGTCTCATATGCAGATCCTGCAAAAGCATTAAGTAATATTAAAACTGATGAAAACGGAAACGTACTAATCAGTAACGTAAGTACATCAGCTATCACACTTCCAGCAGGAATCAAGATCGGCTCAGAAGAGGTTCAGGGAACATTAACTACTGCGTTAACCAAGATCGCTGATCACTTAACGACAAGTGAAAATACACTCAGTGTCCTTACTGAAAATGTTCTAGATGTTACAACAACAGTTTCTAATCTTACCAACAGACTAACTACTATTGAAGATAAAGAAGCATCAACAGCAGCAAGACTATCACAGACTATTGAAAAGACAGGAAGTCTTAGTGCACAGATTAGTAATCTCCAGTCATTAATCGCAACCATGAGTGGAGCACCAAAACAAGCAACACCTGTATCAACAATTGCTGCAATGCCAACTCAATTTATCGCAAGTTCAGCTGCTGAACTTGGACTTGAAGCACTTGATATGACAAATGCCACAATCAGTGGAACCTTAAATGTACTAGGTCGAACAACACTTAGTGATCTTGGAGTGACGGGAACATTCTCAACAGGACTCCTTAGTATCCATGGATTAAATGATGATGGAACAGCAAGTATCAACACAAGTGTTGGAGATTTGAAACTGCAGGATAACAGTCTTGGCGGAATCAATATCATGTCTGGAAAAGTAATGATCGATCCATCAGGAAACATGATGATCCAGAATTCATTAACTGCAAAAGAGATAACGACGAACAAATTGAATATCGCATCAGATAATACAGCAAGTGCAAGTGGCGTATTATCAGCATCTGCAGGAAATGGAACAGTCACAGATAACACAAATAGTGTCACGATTAAAACAACTGCTGTTAGTGCAAAATCACTAATCTTTGTCACATTCAACGGAGACTACAGTCCAGCAACACGATACTGGATCGAGAACAAAGTAGCTGGTAAATCATTCACGATAAAGCTTGATGGAAAAGTAAATAATGAAGTGAAGTTTAACTGGTGGATCGTAAACTAATTGTTAGCGATAAGCGTTTAGGGCATAACGTTTAGATATAACTTCGTACATATTCACAATTGTCATCCTGAGGAGCAAAGCGACGTGAGGATCTCATAGATAAACTCCATAAAAATCCTACAAATATCTATAATCATATCTTTTTGTTATCTGAGAAGACGAAGAATCTAGAATAATACCGTTAACCCGAAAAAAATAATGTTAGAGGGGAGTCAGAAAAATAAAAAACAATATCGGGGGAGTCGGAAATTTGAAAATTAGTTAATTGTCACACCGCCGTTTATGGTTGTGCCACTTTTAATGTTGACCTCATTATAATACGTTGTGACTTTTGGATAACGCACATACGTTTCTAATGCACCTGCAAGACCGCCGGTACCATCACCATTTGCTAAACGAAAACAGAATGTTCGACTCGTTGAGCCATCGGTATTATCTTTCAATGAAAAATCCCAAATTCCAGCTTGATTTCCTGCGATAGCGTTTTGTGCATTTGTAACATCATCCGTACCATCTGCACTAAACTGTTCGTAATAATTTTCATAAAGAGTTGTATACCCAGCATCACTTGGATCATTTCCAGAGGTAGCGATATTAGCAGCATTGGCAACAGCCGAATTGAGATTGTATGCAATTGGCGTAGTACTATCAATCGCATACCAATCAGCATAAGCAATACCCGAACAGAGTCCAGAAATTGGTGGCTCACCATATTCAAGAATAAAATCACCAGTTGAAATACCAAGCGTCTGTGTTCCATCTACATCTAGAAGCAATCTCAATCTAAAATTTCTGTTAGGTGTCGCAAGCGTAACATCTGTATTTGATGAATCGATAGGGCTACCAGGAAGTGCACTATTGACGTTTTCAAAAAAACGATACCCGTTTTGTGAAATATTTATGGGCGTAATAAAACTCTCGATAATTGTTGAACATGTTCCAGCATTTCCCGAAAAAGTAATAGTGTCAGTGTATGAGGCGATACTACTTGTAATCTGTGTCGCTGAGAAAAATGTTCCCACACTTGAACCATTAAAACTAAGCGCTGCAGTAAATCCAGCTGTATGACTATTTACTGTGCGAAGTGTCGTAGAGACCCCTGCCACAAAAACAAGCTCAATTGGATTAGTAATGGTAATGGAGTTAGTCGACATCGTACCACCACTACAGCTAACCCCACTTCTCGTCGTAACTTTATCTCGAACAGTCCCAGATGTCGTAAGTCCAGCGTATTCAAAAATTTGGATCCCATGTGTACCCGAGGTGTTATTAAACGTACATGTGTATGAAGTAGCATCTGTAGAAATTGCGTAACGATGAGAAGTACGCTGACGAGGTGCAGTTGTTTGACTGCTTGATGTCCAGGAATTTCCACCATTACGCGGCTGAGAGCTAATAGTTTCGTTTGCAGTACCCGCACATACGACAATGATTAGATTACCTGTCGTGAGTGTGGAGCCAAGTGTTGCACTGACAGTTGTTGACCCAGTAGACACATTTGATACAGGCGATTGAGCTTGGGTGATCGCATCAGATGCGATCTGCCAATTTCTTCCTTCAGTAAACGTTCCAATTGTCAGTGGTCCGACTAAATAAAATTCGGGTGAAATAAGAGGAAACTTAATATCATATTTCAACACATATGTTTGTCCCTTAGTAAAATTTACATTCCAGGAAATATTCAGATATTCCTGTTGTACTGATGCAGTTCCATTGTTAGAGATATTAGTAATATGAAAATTATTCGGAACATAATCGCTGACAACTCCTATATAGTTTTTATTCGCAACCACTGTTATCTCAACAGGGTAATGGCCATGCGGATAAATACGAGTTGGATATGAAGTGCGCATAATATCAAACGCAGGGGAAGTCGTTGAAACCCTAAAATGATCTTCTATACTCCTTTTTCCATTGATATTCTCAGCTGTCATTCGCATTGTATATGTTCCAACTTCAGTTACTCGCATAGTCGTCTGAAAGTCAGGATTGTTTGTAATGGAAATTGGCGCACATTCCTCACTACCACTAATTGTTCCAGATTCCGTATCCAGTGTCGTTTCTTGACCACTTGGACTAATAACTGTGAGCCACACTTTTGCTGTTGGGAATGTCACATCACCAGTTGCGATACACTTCGTGTGTCCCAAATCATCTAGAACTCCCATCCCAATTTTCACTGTATCTCCAGGTTTATACACAGCCTTACTCGTATTAATCGCAAGAACTCCCCAGGTAAAATCTTGGGTAATTGTAACGTCAACTCCGTGAACAGTTTTAATTTTTACATCCAGATGATACAACCCTGGCTTCATTTGATTGGCTTTTTTCGGAGTAACAGTTATCTGCTTATCAGTATCGTTAAATTGTGTGTCCACCAGTAAACTCGTATCTTTTTTTTCATTTGTCACGAGTGCTTCAACAGCTTCTGCACGTTCTTGTGCATGTGCTTTCCAAAGATTATTAAATTTTTCATCAACCAATTTTATAGCAAATTCAGGCAGGGTAGTTGCTAAGACATTGATTGGCGTAGTAGTTCCGTTCCCAATTTCATAGACCTGCTTTTCTTGTGGAGTAAAACCTAGTTGATCGATAACAGCTTCCTGCCGAGTTAGTAAAAAAATACCAATTGCGATAATACATATAAGACAAATACTAACGATCCAAGAGACAGTTTGCAGTTTCATAGAAAAAGGAGACTAACATACCTATTATAGCAAAAGAATCAGTGATGTAATCGCTTGTAATTTACCACAGCATTGCTATTATTAATAAGCTATTGTTTTTTACTATGCTGCCTAAAGATCAACGATTTGTTCTGTGGTTCGATGAAATCTCCAAAGATGATATTCCTCTTGTGGGCGGGAAAAATGCGAACTTAGGTGAGATGTATCAAAACCTCGTTTCAGCAACAAACAAAACATTCCCTGAAGAACACATTAAAGTACCCTACGGCTTTGCCGTAACAGCATACGCATATCGGTATTTCATCGAGAAAAACGAACTTGATAAAAAAATTGCCGACATCTTAGATCATTTAGATACCGGAAATATGCACGTGCTTGAAACTGCTGGATCAAAGATTCGAGAAATGATCATGGCAGCGAAATTTCCACCCGAGATGGAAGAAGAAATCGTTTCTTCCTACAAACAGCTCGCTGAGAAACTCCATCTGGAGGAAACAGAACTTGATGTGGCCGTTCGAAGTTCAGCAACTGCTGAAGATTTGCCTAATGCCTCTTTTGCCGGCCAGCAAGAATCATATTTAAACGTCCACGGAACACATAACTTACTAGATTCCATTAAAAAAGCCTTCTCTTCACTCTTCACCAATCGTGCTATTTCATATCGCGTTGATCAGCATTTCGATCATTTTAAGATCGCACTTTCGTGTAGTGTACAGAAAATGGTCAGAAGTGATAAGGGATGTAGCGGCGTCATGTTTACACTCGATACTGATAGTGGGTTTCGTAATGTCGTACTGATTAACGGTTCGTGGGGACTGGGTGAATTTATCGTCAAAGGCATCGTCACGCCTGATGAATTCATGGTATTTAAACCAACGCTCGCGCTTGGGAAAAAAGCCATACTTAATAAAAAATTAGGCAGTAAAGAAAAAAAACTTATTTACGCTCAGGACGGTACAAATCCAACCAAAGAACTCCTCGTCCACGAAGAAGATCGGAATCGATTTGTGCTCAATGATGAACAAGTTCTAACACTCGCACGCTGGGGAATGATTATTGAAGATCATTACCAAAAACCCATGGATACAGAATGGGCATATGATGGTAAAGAACTATACATCGTTCAAGCTCGTCCTGAAACAGTTCAAGCCCGAAAAGATATGACGGTGCTTGAGGAATATAAACTTGAAGAGCACGGGAAGGTACTCGTCCAGGGAGCTGCAGTCGGAGCTAAAATCGGACACGGAAAAGCCAGATTTATTAAAGAAGCAAGTCAACTTGATGAATTTGAAGAAGGCGAAGTATTAGTCGCTGAAATTACCGATCCGGACTGGGAACCTATCATGAAAAAAGCCAGTGCCATCGTCACTAACTCTGGTGGACGTACCTCACACGCTGCCATCGTCTCACGAGAACTTGGTATTCCGGCAGTCGTAGGCACGGGAAATGCTACAAAAGAGATTAAAACAGGCACAGAAATTACTGTGAGTTGTGCTGAGGGTGAAAGCGGCAAAGTATACGCAGGACTCATCAAATTCGCGATCCATAAAACAGATTTAACCGATTTCACTCCTCCTAAAACAAAAATTAAAATGATTGTCGCTGATCCAGAATTTGTCTTCACCTATTCATTTATTCCAAATCACGGTGTCGGTCTCGCACGTGAAGAATTTATTATTTCAAACTTCATAAAAGTCCATCCAAATGCACTGATCCACTACGATGAATTAACAGATGAAACACTAAAAAAACAGATTGATATATTGACTATGGGATATGAGGATCGGATTGAATACTATATACAGAAATTGGCTTATGGTATTAGTATTATCGCAGCAGCATTTTACCCAAATGAGGTACTTCTGCGCTTTAGTGACTTTAAGAGCAACGAATATGCGAGCCTTCTTGGAGGAAGCCTCTATGAACCAAATGAAGAAAACCCTATGCTTGGCTGGCGTGGTGCAAGCAGATATTATGATCCGGCTTTTGAAGAAGCATTTTCACTAGAATGTAAAGCAGTTAAACGAGTTCGTGAAGAGATGGGACTGTATAATCTGCAGGTCATGATTCCCTTCTGTCGAACTCCTGAAGAAGGTCAAAAAGTACTTGATGTAATGGCCAAGCATGGGTTACATCATGAAAAACATCCTCATCCACGCGCCGTTGCAGCACATGATGATATTGATGAAAGATTACGTGTCTGGGTTATGGCTGAAATCCCCTCAAATATTTTACAAGTTGAAGAATTTGCAGGAATTTTTGACGGCTTCTCAATCGGTTCAAATGATTTAACACAGTTGGCACTCGGACTAGATCGAGATTCAAAGCTCGTCGCACATATTGGAAATGAGCGAAGTCCATCAGTTAAAAAGCTCGTCAAAACACTCATTACTCACGCTCACACCTTTGGTTTACCTGTAGGTATTTGTGGACAAGGACCATCTGACTTTACTGACTTTGCTGAATTTTTAGTTGAGGAAGGGATTGATTCGATCAGCTTACAACCTGATAGTGTTCTTAAAACATCACTCAAACTAAAAGAACTAGAAGAGAAATTAGGTAAATAATAGTCCCCTCCTTCCTTGCTTTTAGCCTAAACTGTTAGTACGATACATATATCCACAGGTCATGCAATTTCTCATTTTCCTAATAGCTACCCTCTTCACAACTACCGCCTTTCTTATCAACGTTCCCCTTCGCTCTTCGCATTCATTCCTAGGATTTTTTATGTATCAGATCCAAATCATGCTTAGTCATAGTATTCTCTTTGGCATTCTCAGTATAGGAATCGTGATCGTTTTTTTACGCACGATACGATTTGAAAAATCACATTCACTTCATAAAAAATCACTACTCACAGCTGTTCACCTGTCATCAATCACTGTTATTAGTATTTTTCTTTCCTATCTTATCTTACTAACAATAGCATGGGTTCAACTAACGGTCATGGCAGTTATGATTAATAGTAATGCCAAATCTCTAGGCATTATTACTGATAAAAAAGAACTGGTCAAAACGCTTAAGGGAAATGATACTCCCCCACAGATAATTGCTTCTGATGATGATTCATATAGTAAACTTATTGCTATCGCTTCAACAATTTCTGGAACGAATAGTTTCTATGGTAACACCATTCTCCCTTCTGTTCCTTCTTTTTTAGTCCTTCCGATCAAAGAATTGGGCGCAAGTATTCTTCTTGATAACACGCTCATTATTGCTAATGTAAACAAAAAGGAATTAGAGACGCTATCGCCTATCGTGGGCTATATGTTTATTAAGCACTACTTCCCCCAAAGAGCAATTCGTTTCTATCCAAAAATTGTTGTGATTGATGACAAAGAATATGAATCATATAGATTTGTCGATTCAAAAGAAAAAATTAAAACCCTTGACAGCCAGCTCGCTACACTTGAGAAAGAAATGAGCTCAAGTGCTGCTTCACTTTCAAAGATGAAAACATCCATTGACACAAATAAAGCATTGATCCCAACAACATTTGCACAAAAAGACGACAAGATGAAGAAATGTAATGCAAGTGGTCACTACGAAAAAGGTATTTTTAAGCATGATAATACGCCTGAGTTCTGCCAGAAAGACGCTATCGCATTTGATACTATCGTCGACACGGCAAATAAAGAAATTGATGAAAATACAAAACAACTCCCTATCGTTCAATCTCAATTAGATCTCTATAAACAATATAAAACATTCTTTTCATCACAACGAAAACTAAATGCTGTACTTGATAAAAACATCCCTCACGAATTAGGTGTCTATAAACCTCCAAGTACGATCAGAATTTTAATTGATACCAAAAGCTCTCATGCTCTGGCTGATTACTTTGCGACTAGTGTTCATGAATATCTTCATTACGCAAGCCACAATGAGAAGAAAAGTTTTTCTATTCTCTTTTTTGAAGAAGGATTAACAGAATACTTTACCAGAAAAGTTATCACAAACGGACTCAACACGAGTACAAATCTAGGCTATCCTATTTTCGCCAAGATTATCACACAAATCACTAATGCGATTCCTGAAAGTGACTTAGAAGAAATCTATTTCACAAAAGACCAAGCCCGACTAGAGAAGGTATTAAATAGTGTATACGGAGAAAATTTTTATAAGAACAATGCAATTCTTTTTACAACCCTTCAGTACGCGTCAAATCCGACACAAATACTAATCACTGCTAACGCGATTATGAAACATATTGGAGGAGATCCTATGACCTCAGAAGACATCTTTAGTACAGAGAGTCAGTTGTAATAAGTATATTGTTACATTGCTCCCTTATTTCATTTCATATTACGTTATGTAATTTGTAATATAAATTCTTCTTCTTTTTCCCAAAATTCTTTGTCATCCCAGACTCGATCTGGGATCCAGAATAAAATGTTTGCAGTTTACTGTACTAAGCTCGTACCCGAAAAAGAGTTACGAAGAACAATAGATGCTCACTATACGAGCGGCTATTCTAATTAGGGAGTTACAAAAGTATCTCTAGATCCCAGAGCTCTAAAGGATGATTTAATTTAGTAATACTATTGATAAATCACGAGTCTGGGATGACAAAGAAGCATAGCAATAGAACAATGTTAGTAATCCAATGAAACAATCAACAATACTTATTACTTACTGTTTAGGAGCTGGTGTGGTTTTTGGAAGATTAGCGTTAGGATTTGGCTTTACTGATGGAACTGGTGTAACAGATGGTGCGTTGTTAAGGTTCGATACTTTGACTCCTGATGTATTCTGCTGAAGAGCACTATTTGTTTGAGCTGCTGGAGCTGTTTGGTTATTAGCTGCAGGTGTTGGAGCTGGTGTTGTACCATCTGTTGTTTCTTTATCTGCTTTTGCTGCTGCTGCTAACTGAACTTTTAAGTCTTCAAGATACTTAGATGCGAGTTTATAATCAGCACTATTCGTATCTTTCTTAAGAAGTGTTACTAATTGCTGTGCAACAACTGCTGCGTTTTGGATATCGCCTTTATCTTTAAGAGCGATTGAAAGATTGAAGTATGCATTTGCATAATCAGGTTTTAAGTTAGCTGCATCAGAGAAGAATCTAATAGCCAAGTCATAACTTTTAGCTGAGTAATAGATGCCACCGACACTGATTCTCAGAGCTGGATTAAGTGGATCTCGTTGAATTGCTCGGCCATATGCATCAAGTGAGAATGCAAGTGCGTTTTGTGCAACACCTGTGATGTTTCGATAAATTGAACCTAGTACTTCCCAATTTCGAGCAGAACGAGGACTCAATGCTACAGCTACTCGGCCTTCACTAATTGCTTGAGAAAGAAGTGTTTGAATTGTCTTCTTATCTTGATCAGTCAGTGTTCCTTGTGGATTCTCTTTCGTAGGACCTTTCTGGATTGCAAGTGCATTAGAGAGTGCGAAATTAGTCTGAGCCATATCAACTCTATAGAGATCAACAGTTGGGTTTAATGATTCTGCTCTTTGGAGATATTGGTATGTTAATGTACCATTTTTGTTAGCTTGAGAGAGTGCAAGTCTGTGATAGAAGTCAGCCATAGTTGCAGTGTATGTCTTATAAAGAACTGGTACTGCGCCGACTACGAATACTATGAAGAGTAAGATTGGGAATAAATCAAATTGTCGATCATTATGAGCAGAAGCTTTAAGTCCAATTGAGAATTCAGAAACTTTCTCACGAATAGATTTCTGAGACATTGCAAGAGCTGCAAAGATAAAGAGGGTCAAAACAAATGACACTGTAGTTGTAGCGTGAATCCCAAGAAGTGCAATTGCTACTATCCCACTAATCCCAAGTCCTGCAAGGAATGTGTGTGAGGACTCACTTGCTTCTTCCCCTTCTTCATGTTCTCGTGTAAAGATATTTTTCCAACTCATGAATGCGACTACGACACACAGAAGTGCAAGTGCTCCGACTCCGACTGCTCCAATTGTTCCAAGGACGTTTAAGAATTCGTTGTGTGCAGTATCAAACGTGAAGTTCCAGAAGTTAAGAAGGTTAAATTCTGCTGGTTTGTATGATGTGAAGTTAAACAGGTATGTTGAAGGACCAGTGCCGAAGAATGGTGCATCACGGAATACTGATGCACTAACTTTCCATGAAGCGTTAAATGGTAATTGAATTTCCTTTGGAAAATTTGCTTCAAGTGTTTGGATACTATTAACACCAGGAATTGGGAGATATGCTAACACGAACGTTAATGCAGTGATCGCAAGTGGCATTACAAAGAACATAGCCATTTTCTTGTGTTGATCAATTCGACCAGCAAGTGCAGTAGCTGCATAAATTGCTGCCAAGATAACATAACTTCCAATAGATCCAGTCAAGACAACAACGATACTAAAGAGGACTGATAACACAAGTGCCAGTGGAAGTGGCATATACAAATTAGGACGAATAAGTGAAAGCAGTGGTAATGGTAATAAAAGAAGTAACATTGCAATAGTTGAGAAGGTAGAACCAGTTGGAGTAAAGTTAACTGCTTTTGCAAAATCAAATGGTAAGAACACGTGGAAGAATGAAAGTAACGTAACTAATGAAACAACAAGCGCACTACCAAACAGTACATAAAGAAATGTTTTTACTTTTGCAAGAGAACGCAAATGTGATGCCGTGACGAAATAGAGAATAATATATGTAACCCAGGTAACTGTTGATCCATGAAGACGAGGAAAATTACCATAAATTGATGGATATTTTGTAATACTAAAATAGGTAGAAATTCCAACAACAATAAGGAGCGCAATTAATGGTATATCAAGGGGTGTTCTTGTAACTGATACCTTCCCTTTTAATATCCAGGAAACAATCCAAAGTCCGAGAAGTACAACAGTCGAAACAATTAAAAAGATTGTTTTTGGAATTTCAAAAAACTCTGTGGTTTGCGTCACAAAAAGAAGCGGCGTTAGTCCTGCAACAATAAAAAGAAGTAATGTAATCGAATTATCGACTACCGATGAAAGAATATGTTTCATGTAATGTTTTGTTACCAATTTATTGGTATATATCTATGCTAGACAAAAAGGATATTACTCGTCAATAGGTATTTTTTATATATATCCCTTGACAACACGTAGATAGGCTTAATATCATATATTTATGAATCAAAATTTCCCTCTCTCAGAACTGATAAAACAATTCCCATCAAACGATGCATGTCTTGAAGAAATTAAAAAATTACGTTTTCCAAAAGGAATAACTTGTAACAAATGTGACAAAATAACAAAACATTACAAGCTTCAGAATAGGACTGCATACACATGTGAGTACTGTCGATCTCATGTGTATCCACTCGCTGGAACTATTTTTGAAAAATCATCTACTCCCCTTCGCATATGGTTCTATGCAATGTTTTTAATGACACATACCAAGGGTTCTATCTCTGCGAGAAAGTTACAAAAAGAACTCGGGGTAACATACAAAACGGCATGGAGAATTACAAAACGAATTCACACACTTATGGAGCAGAATAACGGAGACTTATTACAAGATTCAGAGAAAATATTTGCTTTTACGTTCTTTAAGAAACTCGAATTCCGTTTTGTGGAGAAAAAAGATCAAGCATGATCAAGTGTTCGTGCAGATCTTCTGAGTAATTCTAAAAAATCTCTCTTCGCATTCTTTTTCCCATCTTTTTTTATACGTTCTTTGAGTTTTTTATCTTTTATGATGAGGCGTTTTTTTCCCATTACGTACCTGGTATATAGTTATGAAACAACATTTTCTGGAGTTCCCGTGAGGTATTGTTGAATATTTTTAACTGTGGTATCTAAGATTTGCTGCACTGACTCCTTACTGTTAAAGGCGTTATGTGGAGTCACAATCACGTCTTCTCGATTAAGTAAAATATGATCGAGGAGTTGGGTTTTTAAGTCCACGCTTTCTGTAAGTGATGTTGAAAGCAATTCGCTTTCTTCTCGGATATTAACTTCCTCTTCTAGTACGTCAAGTCCTGCTCCAGACAGAATTTGCTTATTTAGCCCTTCTAAGATTGCTTGAGTTTCAACTAATCCTCCACGTGCAGCATTAATAAGAATCGCTCCTTTTTTAAATTTAGTAATATTGTCCATATTAATAATATGATGTGTTTCTTTCATGTATGGCAAATGGAGCGATACAACATCTGCCTGAGACAATACAGAATCAAGATCAGTAAACGTTACACCCAGTGCCACTAATTCATCGTCACTATGACGGTTATACGCTATCACATTCATACCCATTCCTAGTGCGATTTGAATAACAACTTTCCCTATGTTCCCTGTGCCTACAACTCCTAGTGTTTTGCCGGCCAAATCAAATCCACGAAGTCCTTCCACACGAAAATCTCCTTTTCGTGTTCTTTCAACTGAAGGAATAATTTTTCGAGAGAGAGCGAGCATGAGTCCAATTGTATGTTCTGCAACACTATGAACTCCGTACGCAGGAACATTACTTACGACTATTCCTTTTTCTTTACAGTATTCAAGATCAATATGATCAAATCCCGTTGAACGAGTGGTAATATATTTGAGATTTCCAAATTTCTCAAGTATTTCTTTTGTTACTTTGGAGAATGCGAAAACGGAAATAAGTTCAGCATCAAACAGAGATTGATCAAATTCGTGATTAGGAACGAGTGTATGTGGGCAAAAATGAACGTCTTCTGAAGGAAAATGTTCGGTAAAGAATTTCTCTTCCCACTCTTCTGTTTCAAAAAATACTATGCGCGCCATACATTCATCATAAAGATCACCCTGTAAAAACACAAGGCCTACTTTCAACGACTATTATAGTATAGAGAGATGTTATTTCCTGCCTATTGATCTTGACACATATATAAGAATGTAGCACACTATACGTATGCATCTGCCTGCCTTGGTGAAGTTTTCTCCTTCAAAAATTTTTTCTTTTTTTCTTTTTCTCGTTCTTATATCTGGTTCAGTCTTAGCTATTGTCCCCACGTCCCATGCACAAGGATATAACCAATATGTGACACCTAATACCGACGCGAATGTTCCCCAAAATCAGCATACATTTGTCCAGTCCATGATGATCGAAGTACTCGCTTCGATGATCTGTCAATTATCCGGTACTGATGTGATAACACAAAAGCCATGTCTAACAATTAATCGTGAGACAAATAAAATAGGCTATGCTACGCCCTCGCAGACCAATCAACCAGGTGGACTAATCGGAGCACTTACCTCCTCTATGGGTGATATGTACGCCATGCCAATTCATACAGGAAATTATGTCTCATATATGGCAAATAACTTCGGCGTTGTGACATCAACATATGCCCAAAGTACTGGATTTGAACAGCTCGATTATATGCTTCGTTTCTGGAGAATATTTCGAGATATTGCATATATGGGATTTGTAATTGCCTTTGTCATTATCGGACTTGCGATCATGCTGCGAGTCAAAATCGATCCCCGAACAGTAATGACGATTCAAAACCAGCTTCCTAAAATTGTCATAACAATGCTCCTCATCACTTTTTCTTATGCGATTGTCGGCATTTTAGTCGATGCGATGTGGGCGACGACATATCTGGCGATTAATCTGTTTGAATCTGTCGAAGATGCAGGACAAATAGATAATGGAAAAGTTATCCAGAACCTCATCAAAAGTCCCTACGGATTTTATGGTGCAATCACGGACAACTTAAAAGATGAATATTCGCTAAACACTCCTGGTGATGTCGCTGCTGGCCCAGTCGCAATTTCACGTCGTGTTGCTGAGACATTTGGAGACGTTGCAGGATCGCTTACAATTTTTCCAAATAACAGTCCATGCGGATTTAAAATAGGCCCGTGGCAAGCAGGAGATGATGGTGGAAATATCGGCAACTGTGCTGCTGGGATGTTTAATTCAGTACTCAAATGGGTCGTCGATGTATTCGTCACTCTCGTCGTCATCATCGCGATTATGATTACCTTGTTTCGTATTTGGTTTATGTTACTTCGCTCCTTTGCCTACGTCATTATCTATACCGCACTTGGTCCACTCTATTTATTTGCAGGCATTTTCCCTGAAAGCACATTTGGCTTTAGCCCGTGGATCAGAGGACTTATCTCAAATCTCATGATCTATCCTGTCTGTGTCGCAGTGATGCTCGCTGGACGTATTCTCATGACATCTGGAAACGATAAAACACTCAGCTTTAATCCCCCACTTATCGGCACCCCAGCGACAGGTGTTAGCGGACTAGGCTACATCATCGGATTTTCTTTCCTCCTCATCCTCCCAGACATGTTAACGATGGTTCGAGAAGCACTCAAGTCCAGTCCAAATAAATACATCGCTCCAGCTATCCTTGGTGGATTCCAGAAAGGCGCTGCTGGTACGACGATGATTCCTAAATGGATAGGTAAGAAAACATTTGAGAAGAAATCTGATGGTTCATATAAATATGCAGCTGGACAATTCCTAACAGGAACCGGAGCAAATGCAGCAAAAGGAACATGGGGCAAAGTATCAAGTGGCATACGTATCCTAACAGGTGGTGTACGAAGAGATCGACCATCTACTCCAGTACAAACGACAACAGGTCAAGTCACTGCCAGACAAGAGCTACCTTCTGATTAACTAAATGCGTTTTTCCAGAAGAAGCTCCAAAGTTCTTTCAGTCCCTCAAATGTTCCTGAACTAAACGACTCGCCTACTGCTTTACTATAATTCTTCCAACGCTGATTATTTGATAATTTTCGAATAAGTTGGATATCAAAGTGAGAAAAATAGTGTCCATGCATATTATTCGCATGCAGATCATCTTCATCTGCGACAGCGTTCGTCGGGATACTTTCAAGTCCTTCAACTGCATGTTCACGAGATAAAATATCTAAGAACTTATATGGACTGTTTCTGACAGAATTTCCGTATAACAATCCTCCAAATCGTGTTACCAAATAACTTCTCACCACAATACTTCGAAAAATACTATTATCCATTAAGTCAGCTATTTCTTTAGGTAATTTACTTTCAAGACCCACAGTTGTCTTATTCGTATCCCAATCAACAACACCACGTTTTAATAGCCAGTCTACTTCACTTTGATGATGTCCGCCCTCATGATGTGGCATATGAATCGCTTTTCCCTTTTTATCGACATAGTCTCCTTTTTCGTTCACTTTAAATCGATACACTCGCCCAGCTTTTTCGTCAAAAAACTTTGCATGTGCATTAGCAGTAAAATAATCAACAGACTTCTTATCATCTTTATCCATATTAAATTTATGATGCATATCATGCTGGAAAATCTTTTGAATATTACTAATCGCTTGTCTACTAAAAGTATTTTCCAGCTGAGTGACAGTCATATAGGTGTCTCGAACCGGTATTTCTCTTCCATCTTTAAGCTTAATCTTTTTAGGTAGTTTAGGATCATCGAGTAATTTTCTGACATCTTTATGAAATGGCATGGGGTTGGTTCTCCAGTTATAACGAGCAGGTTTAATAATTTTATCTTGAAATGCCTCGGCCATTTTATCTGCATTGATTCTGACTGTTCCCCACTGATTCACCTCGATGAAATCATGGAAATGTGGCATATCGGCACCACCTTCTGATAAATAAATCTTTGCCGCATTAGACGTATTAGCTCCATATTGTTTTGCTGTATTAAGGTTAAAGTTAAGCTCTTGTGCTGTTTTTTCTTTTTCTTCAAATGATTTTTTATCTTTCAAGTCTTTTATTTTCCGCTCGACCACTTCCATGATAGATTTCTTCCCAATCGTTAACATACCAGTAAATACATCGACGTATACTTCTTGAACTGTACCCATACCATACAAATTACCTACCGGACCGGCACGTCCAGAATCAGCCTGTTTATACTTATAGCTTCTTACCCATTTGTATTTCGACATACCATTTACCGCAGCCACTCCTGTATCAGCTTTCGCAGCCGCACCACCCCACCAGCTCATAAGACTTGCAGTTAATTGAGCGAAGTTTGCTGTGGCGTCATCTGCCACATCAGCTTGCGCAAAATCATTTGGTTTCCCTCTAACCCGAGGCTCCTTATGTTTATTTGACAGCTCAGTAATAGCTTGACGAATCAATTGATTGGCTAGGTCTACTTGTTGTGGGTGTGGTTCTGGCACAAACACATTGAGCATTTTCATAAAGTCAGTTCGTCCTTTTTCCTGGAGCTCTCCGTCCTCCTCTTTGCCAAACCATTTATCCATGAATGCTTCGAATGTATCATCAACGTCATCATCATCTTTCGTAAGAAGTTTTGCTCTTTTTAAATATGCGTGCATTTTCCTTTCGGCGACCTCAGGAAGATCTAATTTATCCACTCCAGCCATCTTCTCCAGTGCCATTTTAAAACCACTTCGTTTAAAGAAATGCGTATCAGCACCAATTAACGATTGTAATTTTTCTTTGTCGGTAATGTTGTAGTAAATGGCAAGTCCGGTGGCTATTCCGTCCCCCAAATCCATATCTCGATGTTTTTCCATAAAATCATCGCCAGCATCGCCGTGATTTGCTTTATCGTAGAAACGACCAGCCATCGTGAGAATAGCCTCTAAGGTATTCTTTCCATTAGCACTTTTTTTGGTAAGCATGTTATTTGCAAGTAAACTTGCCATCAGTTCTCCGTTTTTTTCCTCAGGGGTCATCTGTAAACGATATGAAATATCCATGTTGCGAATTCCTCCAATTAACCATGCGAGATTCGTTACTTCGTTATACAGATCTTCAAGGGTATTATTATCACGAGTTTTAAAGTACAGACTCTTATTTGCAATCATCGATCCTAAATTAATTGGACGAAAAAGGTCGTTATTATCAACAGCAATTTGGGAGAAGAACTTTACTTCACTATCAGGATCTTGTCCATGCCAATACACCATTTGTTCTCGAATCCAAATCATGAAGTTTTGCTCATTTACACTCTGTGTTTTATCATCTATCAGTTGATAGTCTCCACCGATATCGAATCTATCGTCACTTCGACTGATTTGTTCACACAAGTCATTAATATTCTCAACTGTGTCATATCCTTCTTTTCCTTTGCCCCGGCGTTCACTCGGATACTTTTTTTCATAGATAAGGAGTTGATCAAGTAACCCCTTTTCTGTTATTTTCACAGCATCGATATCTCCTCTTAATAATGCATCATTAACACTGGCACGCGCTGCTTCAAAAATTTTCTGGACATAATCACGCTCTTTTTTAATTTTTTCTGGACTTATCCCTCGTGCGACTTTCTTTCTTCCTGTCGTATCTTCTGGATCATCAACAGGAGGCTCATCAGGATCAAACTTCGCACGCTTAATGGCACTGAGAATACTACCACGTCTGGTAGTCAGCTCTCCGTTTGGTTGAACAAGTCCACGCAGTTTTTTTAAGTCTTCTTGCCTTTTTTTGGGGTCATAACTTGTCCCCCATCGATCAATACGATCCTTTAAATTTTCTGCTCGCTCTAATGCTCGTACTTCAGGTTTTTTTACCGCTTCTTTGTCTGCTTCTGCAAGCGATTCTAGAAGATTTTTTTTCGCTTCAGGGTCAAGAGTATCAAGAAATTCTTCGAACGTAGTCGTATCTGGAGATGCTCCCATCCTGACTTCTTGCATTGGAAGGCGGTTATGTACCTGTTCTCCATCATCTGCTCGTGTTAGAGGACTACCACCTTCAAGAGTAGGGATTAATCCACGTTCAGCAAGCAGTCGCTGTTCTTCACTTAGCTCTTGTCCTCTGTTAAAGGCTTTCCATACAGCATATGCTGTCTCAACACTATGTCCTCCAGAAAGTTTTTTAGGTATGTTAGAAAAAGTGTGAATTGTCTCAGGAGATGCTGCTGGTTGATTTTTTAGATAGGCATCAGCTGCATCTGCAGTAGGAGTAGCTGTCTGGTTTTCTTTAAGAATTCTTTCTGCTTCTAAAACAGCTTTCTGTTCATCGTTTTTTTGAATAGGTTCAGGGTGTGCATGAAACGAAGCATTCCCATCTGCTTCTTCACTGTTCGTCACGACTGTCGTTACTGCTTGTACAAATGAATTTTCCGAGACATTATCTGCTGTTACTTCGTCAATAAGAAAATTCTCTACGACTTGCGCAACTTGAAGATCTACAGCACTCTGTGGAGTACCACTATCACTACTCTTCTCTACTGCTTTATGTAGTTTTACGAATTGTTTCGCATAGTCTTCCGTTTTCCATTCATCGACCGGATGAACCTCCATCGTATCGAGGATGTCTTGAATTGCTTTTTGCATAGGTTCTGAAACACCAGCTGTGTGTTGTATGGTAGATGCAGCTTCCTGTGCTTTAACAGTTGAGCCACTATTGACAGCCTGGAGGAAGATAGCAGTGCTAATCCCTTTATCTTTAACGATCTCTAAAATCATTCGCTGCGCAGTTTTAGACAGCATGATCTCTGTTCGATCTTTCGTGTCAGGTTCCCATGATAAAAAAAGATCTTTTAACTCTTCAGGCTTTGCGGTATTAAGGGTTTTGTAAGACTGCGTGAACGATTCAGCTTTTACAAGTAATTTTTCATTTGATATACCTGATACGAGTGCACCAAAAAGTTTTGAGAGGAGTGATACTTTCGGTTCTTGAAGAGTATCATGCTCATTTGTTACCGGCGTTTTATTAATCGGAGAATCAGGTTTGGTATCTTTATCCGCGTTCTTCTCAAGATTTTTCTTTTCTTCTTCCTGTTTTTTCTTCTCAGCATCATCCTGCCTTCTAAAAGCAGACTGAATTCTAACTACAAATTTACTGACAGCAGTATCTAATGCTTTGTCTTCTTTCGTGTCCAGGGCAGGTTCGTGCATAGATCTAGCATAGCTTTGATGCTGCTTTTCTGTCAATCTAAGCTGATCCTCGTTCACATAAAATTCGTTTTGTTTCATGAGGAGAGTATATCTTCATAGCTAACATTCTTCTTGATAAAATACTTATAAAACAATGATAAGTGTGAGGGAGAAGTAAAAAATGAAAAGTATCAAGTCAAAAACACAAATCAAAAGTTAAAAGGTCGTTTTACCTTTCATTTTCATAATTCCTGCCGCTATCATATTTGATAACTCCGTAACTTCTTGTAAAAGCTGTTCAAGACGGTATTTTTCTCCTTTACCGCTATCTAAGAGTAAATTAAGCCAGTATTTTGTTTCGTTTGCACTTTTCAAAGCTATCTCATGAAATTTCTTAAATTCTAGTTTGGAGCTTGAGGCTGTTGCTTCTGTAAGATTCGCGCCAATACTTGTCCCACTTCTTAATACCTGGTCTCCAATGATCCAGCAACTTCGCTCTTTAGGTAAGGAGTCAATAACAGTAATAAGCTCTAAACTAAAGTGATAGCATCTCACTTTTAAATCACTTTTGAATTTTGAACTGTGATTTTGCATTTTACCTTTTGATTTTTGACTTTATCAGGAACTGAATTTAAACCCTCTGCCCTTGACCGTCTGGAGATGGAGGGGGTTATTTGGATCTGCTTCAATCTTTTTTCTAACCCGGAAAATGAGCTGGTCAAGCGCTTGATCGGTAACCCCTGCAGTCGTCGCACTATCTCTCCAAACTGCTGTAATAATTTCATCACGCTCAAGAATTCGCTCGGTGTTCTGGAGGCAGAAAAGTAATAAGCGGTATTCGGCAGCAGTTAATCTATCTGAAATCTCCACATCCCCTTTCATGATCATATTTGTATCTATGTCATAAATAATATGTTCGTCCAGTTGTGTAGTTACTTCTTTTTGTCCAATTACCTCTTTAAGAAATGGTATCTGAAGGACGTTATCTTTAATAATTCCAATCTTTGAAAGGTATTCTTGCATCTCTACATCTGGATCTATCTTTCCATCCATATAGGTCCGCAGTGCGGTTTGTTCATCAGGTGAAAATGAATCCCAGATTTTACATAATGCTTCTTTTACTGTTTTGCGTGAAAGAAGAAACGGTAACAGCTCATCTGCATGTTTCTCCTCAGCAAGCATCGCTTCAGCGCAAATCTTCGTAAGCCTCCACAATCCACCTGTTAATCGGTGTATTTCATCCATACATGCGTTATCCAGCTTTCGCCCGGTAACTTTCTCTAGATATGAGAGCCTAAATGCCGCGCTTACAGGATCATATATGCGCATAAACACATAGTGTCCACCCACAAATTCATAAAAATCTGATAGCAGCGACGGCTCAATGATATCTTCAAGGGGTCGTTCTAAAGAAAAAACGATACTAAAACGATATTTGGCATGATTTCGAAGCACACGAAGGTTAGCAAAAAACGTTGAAGTTAATTGCTGTAAATATTCTGCAAACCTGTCAAAAAGAAAAATGACAGTTAGTTCTTTCTCTAGGCACAAATAGTCGATAGTTGATTTCAAGGCTTGAAAAAGTACTAATTCATCGTTAAATGAGAGTGCTTCTTTAAATTCAGCCTGAACCATTTCATACTCTTCAGTCATCGAACGTTCTTTTAATGATTCCATGAGTGAGAGAAAAAGAAACTTAGTGACATCAAAAAGTGTTCGATCTTTTACTTCAGAGAAATTAACGAGTACGAAATGTTGCCATTTCTGATTCTCTCCAAAATGTTTCTCTCGAACAGACTTGTTATGTGCAAGCAGACTTAATACATTTGCTCTTCCTACACCAGGAAGTCCGATGAGCTGACTAGAGTTCCCTTCTTTAATAGATACGCCAATCTTGGCAATTTCATCAGAATACGAATCAGCCGGATATAACGAATCGAAATGTTTCTCTTTCATATACTAATTGTACCACTCAGTCATAAAAGAAGAAGTATGAACTTGCAAACATTTTCCCTCTCATCTACGATAGAATGAGCATGAAAAGACTCCTTGCCCAGTGCTTTATCTTCACGTTAATCATTTCTTCTCATATATTCGCTCCACAAGTTATATTTGCGATTAATCCAGATATTGTGACAGCACCTATTGTACCGAAAACGGATAAGAACGATGGGTTCACCATTGAATCCGGACAAGCAAACTTTACTATCACATTCACCTCAACAACATATATTTTCGATAAAAACAAAGGATATACACTTCTTGTAAGTAGCGCAGGAAAAGAAGTGCAGACAACATTACAACTTATTGGAGGAAATCAAGATACGAAAGATCCAACATCTGTTGAAAAAAATAAATTAGTTTTTCAATTTCCGAATACTGGAAGAGATGTACAAGAACCTGGTGTACATAAATTTAGCCTCTATGATAGCAAGTCTAGTCAAGTTTATAGTAATATCAACGACAAAAATAACTCACTTCTAGCCCAAGGCGCATATCGCGTGATTTATAAGGGTGGTGACATTGCACTCTATATGTCTTGCACACAGATCCAAAAAGGTACATCTACGCAAGTATATGTCATAAATCCGCAACCCAACGTTACGTATTCATTTTGGCTAGATGGTGGAGGATCTTTCTTAGATAAAAAAACATTTAATGATACAGAACCCTTTACTGATACGCTAAGTGGCTCTCAAACCACACGCAGTAAAATTCCGTGGGATTTTAAAACGAATAAAGCATGGACAACTGGAAAGAAAAAATTGTGTATGGAAGCCACTAACAACAGCTTTCTTGGAACGACAGCCGGAGTAACATGCCGGTGGAGCTTGCCTTTTGAACTAGTTGACGATGTTGTAGATCAAAAAACATGTAAGGCCGCACAAAGTAACATCAGTGGTGAACAAGGACCAGTAAGTACAGGAAATTCCGGAAAATCATCAGATCCAACACCCACCCCTATCCCGACCCCCATTCTCCCACCATGTATCGAAGGAAAAGATTCTTCGGGTAAAATTATTGCCATTCCAACCCTTGCTCCAGGGAACACGAATGCAGAAACGATAAAAACAGCACTTACACAAATTAAAAAGTGTACGAAAGTAGACTCTGCTCTTGGAGCGATCAGCACTGACCCCCAGGGGTTTATTCTCTGGTTATTTAGAATCCTATTAAGTATTTCAGGTGGTATCGCACTTCTGGCCATTATCGCAGCCGGATACCGCTATATGACCTCTCAGGGTAACGCAGAAGCAGTGAAAGCAGCACAGGAACAGATCACATCAGCGATCGTTGGGTTACTCTTCCTCGTTTTCTCTATGGTCATGCTCCAAGTCATCGGTGTAGATATCATCCAGCTTCCAGGACTAAAAGCGAGTGTTCAAGTCGGCGGCAACGCAGGTAATCTCAAATAATACCTATCTTGCAAAATGATTAGAGTATTCACTATGCTAATACTATGGCAGCAGGATTCACTATTAATGGACAATCAGTCCCAGTCCCATCAGGTATTCCAACAGGTGGTATAGCTGAGAACCAGAAACTTATTCAAAATGCGATAACACTCTTTATAGTCATTGGCGTAGTGATTACGCTTTTTTTTATTATTTGGGGTGGGATTTTATGGATAACCTCTGGTGGCGATAAAGCGAAAATCCAAGCTGCGCGAAATAGAATCATCTTTGCAGTAGTTGGGGTACTCATCGTCTTTCTCTCCTTTGGGATAGTTAATATCGTTGGATACATGTTTAATATAAATCTCTTGTCTCTTGATCTACCAAACACCTAATCAATTGACTTTTTTTGTGAGAGTTTCTACGATATATCTATGAAACGATATTTTCTTCCTATTAGCGCACTCTCCTCTATCGGTACTGTTATTCTGTCTGCTACATACACTATCGCTGCATCATCGGTAACACTGTGTCCTGATGGTGGGTTTAAATCTCTCTGCGATATAAATCCAGAAAGTAGCGGTAATTCACTTATTTTTAATATCGTTTCAATCTTACTCGTTTTAGCAGCGATCGCTTCGTTATTCTTTCTTATTTATGGTGGTATTAGATGGATTCTCTCTGGCGGGGACAAGGCAAAAGTTGGCGAAGCACGTGCGACGTTAACTGCAGCAGTCGTCGGACTAATCATCACCTTTCTCTCCTTCTTTATTTTAAATATTGTTCTTGGAATTTTCGGACTCGATTCAAACACTATCTTTAAAATTCCTCGATTGGTGAATAACTAATTTTGGATGATGCGCCGTTATAGCAAATGAATACATTTAGCCTCAAAAGGGCACAAAAAAGTAATTCATTTTGATCTATTGACAACACATAAACAATAGTTCAATAATAAATACAGATAACAATAACTTATCTAAAAAACATGAAAAAACTGCTCACAACAATCTCTACATCTTCACTTTTTATGGCCTCAGTCGTATCTACTGCAATGGCAGCTGGCGAAGTAGATCTTAATCCTTGTGCTAAGTCAGGTGTTACGGGTGGATCAGCAGGACAAATCCAAGATCAACTATGTAAGCTTCAAGGCAGTTCAACTGGCGATGTTCTTCGAAATATAATTATTGGAGTTCTTGTAATTGCTGCTGTTATTTCTCTCTTCTTTCTAATCTTTGGTGGTATTAAATGGATTCTTTCAGGTGGTGATAAAGCCAAAGTTGGAGAAGCACGTGGGACTATCGTTGCTGCTCTTGTTGGTCTTATTATTACCTTCCTTGCCTACTTCATTCTTAATATCGTTCTCGGATTATTTGGTCTTAGTGTTAGTAATCTTTCTCTTCCGAAACTCGTTAACTAATTACCGTCTTTTTTAGACTAAGACAAGCATATGCTTGTCTTTTTTTTTGGCATTTGTTAGGCTAGATATATGTTCATTCACTTATTCATTCTCGCTGAATCTTTCTGGGCAAAGGCAGGCTGTCTTAAAGGGACTGCACCAGATGGGACTGCTGATATCGCAACACTAGCATGTATCCCGGCGCTCTTTAAGCAACTCCTTAACTATTCCCTCTTCTTTGCTGGATTTACCGCACTCGTGTTTATCATTTTGGGTGGTATTAAATATATTATGTCTGGTGGAGATCCGAAACAAGCAGGTGCAGCAAAACAAATCATCACCTATGCACTGATCGGACTTGTATTGATTCTCTTAGCGATAGGTATCGTCAATACAATCGCATATATAACAGGTGCCTCATGCATTAAGAACTTTGGATTTGACACATGTACGTAAAGAGTTATTTTCCGAGGAGTTTACTTACTGCCCACAAGGAATAGTTAAGAAGCAGCGGGAGAATGAGAAGTTTACTTGTTTGTTCAAAGAATGATAATACTTTGTCTGAAGTAATCACTTCGATAAACGATTCAGGGAGTCGTACTCCAGCAAAGTAGAGTACCCCTCCGATAACCACTATGGCTACAAGTAGTTCAAGCGTACCTTCAACATCACGCTTACTCGAAAACATCGTATTACTAATTTCAAACACTATATAGAGTATCCCTAGTACTTTAAGAATATCTAGTGGTGTAGTAAATGCGAAGGTCGAAGTTGTAAAGTAATATAATACCCCAATTAATACACTCGCCCCAACGATAACTGGTGCAATCCCGATAATCGCCCGTCTGAATGGATCTGTCTGCCCGATCTGAACACTCCCTAATTTCACCCTGTCTTCCATAATCTGTGGGATAAACTCTATCTCCCCTGTCGGAACAAATAATATCGTTGCCATTAAGAAGTGTGCCAACTCGTGAATGAGCACACCTGGAAAAAAAAGAAGGGCCAGAATAGTAATAGTCCATCTCTCACTTCTCGTGATCCGATAAAAAAGAGTTGAAAGAGATTGAGTAAGTAAATATGATGAGATAAATAAGAGAATAAGAAAAAGAAAGAATAATCCCACAAAGAGCATAGAAATAGTATACAACCAAATGTTAGATTGTTACATTGCTTCATTGCTTCATTGCTTCATTGCTTCATTGCTTCATTGCTTCATTGCTAACGATTGTTCCAGCAACAAAACAATTGAGCAATATGACAATCATTTTGTTAAGTTCCTATAAAGCAAAATTTGCAAAGATTTTTTATACTGATTACACTAAATCTATGTCAGAACACGAAGGAGCTTCCCCATCCCAAGCAGAGACAGTTAAACCAAAGGAAATAGAACGCGTTTCATCAGAACGTGTCGCCTTAACAACCCGATTACTTCTGGGTAGTGATGCACTTAACCCACAGAAAACTGATATTGGAGAAATTAAAAATGAACAACTCACCCTATCAGATGATACGGTAAATAAAGTAAAAAAACTTTCTGATACAGAGCGTACTGATTATTGGAAAAAACAGCCAGAAAAGGAATTTGACAAACAAAAAGCAGCGTGGGCTGAACAAGTAAAAGCATCGCTTATAAAGAAACTTGAAGTGACAGCCGAAAATAAACGTGAAGAAGTAAAGAACGTTTATAAAAAAATGGGGATTGAGGGAGAGATCACGACAGATAAACTACTACATTTCTATGATACATATTTTGTTGGACCTAATAAGAGCTCTGATATTAAAAAATTTTATTTATATGTCGCGACTGAATATGTCGATGAAAATGAGAAAGTAGATTATGCCGCATTACAAAAAGATATGGAGATTATTTCCTGGTTTTCTAATGTTTTTGGGGCCAACACGAGCAAACTTATCCCCTCTCTTATAGAAGCAGATCTCATTAGTAGTAATAATAAAGAGCTAAAAGATGAACTCATTAGAAAAGCTAACGAAAAGAAATCCGGGGATACTACAACAAGAGTCAATAACCCAAACGACAAGGAAAAACCACTACTCAAGCTCCTTTTTGATATCTCTCCTGTGACAGAAAATACCCCTGCTCCACCGGAAAAAACAGAAGAGAAAAATAGCGTTATTCCGGTATCCCAAAAAGACATTGATCAATATGCCAACCTTCCTTCACAAATAAAAACGCCTGAAGGTAAAAGATTAACCTATAAAGAGGTCGTGGATCAATTATTAGATCTAACTACTGGAGACTTCAGAACTGAAGGAATATCGCTAAAAGAAGATTTCCAAAAAGAATTAGCATACTTGAAAACACAACTAGCTGACGTACGGAGTAAAGAGCTCACAAAAAAAGCATCCGCTCTCATACTCACCCCGGCACTCCTTCAAATGATTGATCAAATTGCCGCGCGAGCAAATGAAGTTAATAAAGAGCTAGGATTTTCGATACGTGGGACTGCGACAAAACAGGGAGAGAATTATGCCATGCTAGGAGCAGTAGCTATTCCAGATAATGACTATAGTAAAGCAATTAATGATAGTACTATACCCGATATGCCAAAGCACACAAAGCGCTTTACAGAACTTGAAGAAAAAACTGGGTTAAAAGAAGCATATGGAAAGGAACCATCGCCTGGAGACGGAAGAAATCATCTTATACAGGTACATATTCATCAATTAGGCCTTCATGGGAAAAACATAGACACACCATCAGAGACTGATTTGCAGGCAGAGAAAAAAATCTTAGATGATTATGTGGTAGGTCAGAGGTTTTACTGGGGAATTGCCACAAAAATGGAAGATGGTTCTCTAAGAATGTCCTTCTTTGAAAGCACCAAAGATAAAGACGGAAAGATAGAGCGCAAACTGATGACAACTATTCCATTTACGTACAACCGAATAGAAAAAGCATAAGATCTCTAATGTGCATGTTCTATACCCACCTCTATTGACATCATATTTCGCTTTCTGGAATACTGAATATATCCAAAAATAAAAAAATCGAAGCACAAATCTCGAAATACGAAAATATCTTTGAAATTTTATAACAAGTTCAACGTAAATAATATGTAGTTTTCGAACTTCGTGATTCGATATTAGATTTTTTACTGAGGGGAGGTGAGGTTATGAACGATCAAAACAATCCACAATCAAACGAACAGGATCAAATTCCACCAGAAACGCGTGCATTTTTAGAATCATTACTCGAAGAAGTACACATGGAAGCAGTTGACGATACCCAAAAAGAAGAAATGTTGGTCCAGCTCTATGCTCGACTAGATTACTTCTTAACAGCAAAGATTATTGATGCTATTCCAGAAGCAGATTTAGATGCATTCACTCAAATGAATGAACAGGGAAAATCTCGTGAAGAGGTTGAAGCATTTATCATGGAAAAGGTTCCTCAGGCCCAGGATCTTTTTAAAGATGCATTCTTAGAATTTCACGATCTTTATGTAGGCGCAGGACGCGAGATGATAGCTGATGAACAACAGCAAGAAGTATCAGCTCCTGCAGATACCATACAACCAGTCACAGCACCGATTGAAGAAGTACAACCAGCTTCACCTGTCATGAGTGAACCAGCAGCTATGTCAACACAGGATATGAACATGTCCATGCCAGAGGATGTCCCACCACCTCCTCCAGCACCTGTTCCTTTCACGCCATCAGAGGACGAACACAATGGATCAGGTTCTATGAGTAATTGATCTACATAACCTTATATGGCCGAAACAGGAGTAACAGCTGAGAAAGACGCTGGTCAAGAACGTAAAGTTGTCGTTAATGTCGTACATGAAGCACAACGGCTTTGGGCAAAAAAAGCCGAACCTTTTCGTGGCAAAGACCCCAAAACACTAGATCCGAAAGATGCGGCTACCTTTGCGGCATATGATACTTTTTCTAGTGCACTCAAAAAACTATCTGAACGAAAACCATTAGCAGACATCGTAATAGATGGCAAACCAGGAAAGCAGGTCATCGACTTAAGAGATAGTTATGACAGGCCTGTTATTAGTGATGGAAAAACACATACAGTCAGAGAGGGACTTCCTGTTAATGGAGTACTTAAATTTCTAGATGATGAGCTAGTATTAGCTTCTACGGATGACGAGAAAAACAAGCTCAAAAAGATTAAGGACACATTAGAGGCAGGAGGAAGAACATATGATAATTTATTCTCCCATGAAGAAGGGGAAATAAAAATTAAAGAACGTGCACGAATTATATCGGGAAATGACACACCCGTTGAAGCAGACATTAAACTTGCGCAAAATGAGATACAAACACTTCGTGTTCTCGAACTCCCTAAAGTTCCTCGATCATCAGATAAACCTGCTCCAGAAAGAGATGCAAGTGGAAAATTTACAAACGATCCGAGGTTAGAAGCAGCTAGAAAAAGTGGAGATCTACCAACATTAGCTAAAGCGTTAACAGAAATAAAAGAAGGAGAGGAGACTACACACGCATTCCCCTACTTCACTGACGAACCGGGAGATACGGGACTAAGCATTGAAGAGGTACAGAAACAATCAAAAGACGCATGGGATACAGCAGGTGAACTTTTCAAAGCAGCAAGAATTGCCCTCCCTGCTGAGAAAAATACTGATGCATTATATAAACAAATTGAAGACCGTATTCGTTTTCGAGGAGATTATGCCGGAAAAGACGATTCGCTCACGAAAGCGCTGAATGCTGTCGCCCGAAAAGGCGAAGGATTTCAAATCCTTATGGCACTTGAAGCACAACACGCAATAGCCGTGGAAGCAAGTAATAATACACTCCTTGACCCATATCGCCGCCAAGAAGTGTATACAGTCGTGGGGCATAAAACCCCGAATGAAACAGTTGCTGGGAATATGGAATCGTATTTTAAGCAGAA
This sequence comes from uncultured Gammaproteobacteria bacterium, assembly GCA_964503265.1. GTDB lineage: Bacteria > Patescibacteriota > Microgenomatia > Levybacterales > UBA12049 > CAZCYO01. Next base: position 77,489 of record CAZCYO010000005.1, on the reverse strand, counting down.
ACCTGATGGCACTCGGGTCGGTGGACCTGAAGCTGCCAATGCAAATCCACAAAAAGATCTCTACGCCATGGCCCTTCTCTCTGATCGACTTCTTGATGTAAAAGACGAGCAGCTTACAAAGGATAAAGATAAAACATATCGTGAGCAAATGCGCGCACATGAGGTCATTCTTCAAGACAAATCTAAACGTGGCACTCCTGCCTACACAGAGGCTGCAAAGAAATTAAGTGAACTCAGAGGTCAGTTCTATCAGCGAGTTTTTGATGCCATGACCTCTCTTAATGAACCAACGCCAAAAGCTGACACCGTACTTGAGCAAATGCGAGTAAAGCTCAATGAAGCCAAGAATATGAAGATTAGCGAGCTGATCGCACAATATGAAGGGGTCGGAAAAGATAATGAAGGGAATAAATTAACTCGAGACCTCACACTTACACCAATGACAGTTGACGGAAAAAAGCTTGCTGAGGAAAGAACACCGAAGCAAACAGCAATTGCACGAATGAAAACACTGTTTAACGAAAATGATAATGACTTACTCCTCGACTTCGGGCGAAAAGGAGCAGAATTACTCATCAGACGAAATAAAACAGCTACTCCAGAGAAAAAAGCATCGTCAATACGAATAAAACGAAAAGACTTCGTCCAAGGGCCAAACGGAAATGCATCAGGTACTGGGAAAGATACGGATGGCACCTCTGGAGATAACAACCCTACAAAAAAACCAGATACGCTTGATGGAGACCCACCAGCAGCTCCAGTTATAACTGGTACTGAAAGTAATCAACAAGAAAACAAAGTTGCTTCCCCACCAACTGCACCCGTAGGAAAAGAGCCTACTACTAATGATTCGAAGCCCACTATAGAAGGTCCCCCTGGCCCAGTCGAACCTGAGGATATTGAAATCGGTATCGCGAACAGGACAGAAGCTGCGGCACAGTTAGGTGATATTCGAACGAAAGAAAGTGTTAACGAAGGGCTTCGCCGTCGTGGATGGTCACGCTTTACCAACTGGATGAGAAGAATTGCTGAAGTTCCAACGAGCTTTAGACAGCGTGAAGGTGTCATGAACATCTTAGACGGAAGACAGCGCCAAATGCTTGGTCGTGCAAATATGGAAGCGACTGCTGCTGCTGTTCGTGCAGAATTAAATGCCTCGGCAGCTGGAACTGTCGATCGTATAAAGAACATGACGTCCGAACAAGCGCGACGACGTGGAGAAACAATTAGGGAAGTACGAAATGGAAGTGAGCTTCATACACGAATTTGGGATCGAATGCTTCGATCGATGGTGGTCGATGACAGGACGTGGACACCTGAACAAATACGCACAGAACTTCGAGATATCATTCGTGCCAATCCACGCGACCCTGATGCGCAAGCAATCCTCAACGCACCCAATCGCTATGGAGATCGCGCCCAAGAATTTGCTTCAGACATAACGCAGATGGCGAAAGTCGCACGAGAAAGGTATCTAAAAACTATTGTCGATAAAGATGGTAAACTCATCCCCGAAGCAGATCGTCTCGCAGCTCTTGATAGGGTTAATAAAAAAGTTGTCTTTATCTTAGGGAATGAACGTGCTGCTGCTTATGAAAATGGTCGAGGCTGGGAAGAAAGTCTTCTTTATAGAGTAAATGCGAGAGCTCGGGTACTGCGTGAAGGCGGACCGATTCTTGCGGTAATTGGAAATACCCTACTCCACCCGATGACTGTCGGAGCAATTGTCGCAATCGCCGGACGAGGATGGGCAGGACCGGTTAGATTGATCGGAAGAATTGCGGCCCCTCTCTCTCCATTTACGCCACTTGGCGTTGCCTCAGCTGCAGCAGGAGTCGCAGCGGGAGCGAGAAAATGGCAGGAAGCAAATCGTGATTACTGGACAGTGAATAAAGACGTCGCGTATAACAGACGATCCACCGGACCAGACGCACGAAATCGTCACGAACTTGAACAAATATTTGAACTCAGAAAAGCAATTTCAGCAAAAGTACTCCATGAAGGAGGAGGAACAACTGTCGATATCATAACCGGACGCACGAGACGAAGTGTGGCTGAAATTAAAGCAGACATGACCAGTGGAGATGCAAATCGCATGACTCGAGCAGTTAATGAAGCGAGAAGTAGAATTGCTGAAATTATAAAAAGAGAAGAAATGTCAGTCGACAATCGTAAGAACCTTATTACCTTTGAGAGTGCCACCGCCTATGGTGATGAAAGCGCGAATCTCACCAAGGACGAGAAAGATTTAGCAGAACTGTTACATTTCGATATTTCAACTCAAGCAAAATATCAAGAAATGCAACAAGATCTAGTAACAGAACTCTCCAAATGGGCACAAGAACTCACTCCAGGACAGCGAGCTGCTGATCGACGAATGAGAAACTACCGATTCCGTCGCTCCCTTACTGCTGGTGCGATCAGCTTTGGCACAGGTATGGTGGGTGGAGTTATCGGACAAAAGATCGCCTCAAGTGCCCGTGCAACCATAACAGAGCTGAGAACTGGCCAACCACAGTACGTCGGTCCTACCCTCTTTGACCGAATGGGCAAAGGCGCTATGGAACAGACCAGAGGCCTTAGAGGAACAGGCGCTGGCGCATGGATTGAGAATAAGTTCAGTGTTCCGCCAAGTATTGATGCATTTAAAGATGCATTTAAAACTGGACATGACGTATCACTCCCCAACGGATTTCGTGTCCATCCAGAAACTGCTTTTTCAGGCACAGAACGACACCTCTGGCTGCTTGATAAACAAGGAGTTCCCGTTCTTGACCAGAAGGGAAAAGCACTCAACCTCCCTATGTTTGTAAAACAGGATGGATCAATCGTGGTACATGGAGATATCGCCAAAGCACCTGATCTCCCAACGGAAGTAAAAGCTATGCTAAGCGGACTTCCACATACTAGTGTCGATTCAATGCAAGTAGTACAAATGAAACAAGCACTTGCTGCTGTAAACGGAGGAAGTCAGGCAGCATTCTTCGACATGCCAAATCCAGTCACTCAAAGTGTCGATCGCATAAAAGTACTTCCAGGAGGTAAATTCTGGCTACCAAGTACAAAGCATGTCATGGGGGAAATTCAACCCGATGGATCAGTCAAATTCACCGGCCAACCACAAGAGATGCAAGGACTCCATGCAGCACTCGATAAAGCGGGTCTCTCAGTCGGAAATGTCGTCATTGAAAACAAAGTGCCTCTCCACGACAGAATCACAGCTCTCATTAAAGCAAATCCAACTGGTGGCGATATAACCACAGATGAAGGACGAATTAAGATCACATATGATGCGAACAAGCATATTACAATTCAAGACATGAGTCTTAACGGACAACCAGTACTTGAAGGTGAATATTATATGGATACTGAAACGAATCCAACGAACTTCCCTCGCCCAGGCGGAGCACGCGGTGATTTAGTGAACTTTAGATTTGATATTAGAAAAGTTAGTGAACTCAAAGCGAAGAATCCTGATTTTCTACACAATCTCGGTGAAGCTGGGTTTACTGGTCAAGGATTTAACCCAGTTCCAGGACCTGGTAATTATGGCCTTCCATTAACAGGCGATGTGATCGCACTAGCTCCACCAGACACGAGTATTAATGCAACCATGACGCTCACTCTTCCAAAAGATATGCTCATTACGCCGCCGACCGTGACTGAGCCGTGGCCTGCGATCCCACTTCCTTTTGATCCACGACGCGAACTTGAAGCCACAGGAGTCGTCCCAGAAAAGAAGAAAGAAGAACACAAAACACCTCATACAGGAAAATCTGATGAACATAAAACACAAACAGACACGCCTGCAGCTGCTCCAACGGGTTCAGGCACAAAACCAGCCGAAACAAAAACTGAAGAAAAAAAGCCTGGAGATATTCCTGATAAAGCAAAGCCCTTTATTGAAGACGCTGCGTTCCCAGCTGATCTCCGCGCGGGACTGAACCAACGATATACAACGGGTATGACAGAAGATGATAAACTTGCGGCACATAAAGCAGCTAAAGAGAATATTCATGCGCGAATTGCTGCACTCAAAGATAAAACATCGCCGGAGGATAAAGCACAAAGTGCAATTCTTTCAAAAGCAGAAGACGTATTTGCAAAACTAGAAGCAGAAACACAATATGCTATAGACGAGAAAAAGAAAGCACCAGAAGAAGAAGCTGACCATGCAAAGCACGATGATAATCATCATGAAGATAGTCATGCAAAAGAACCTGGGAAAGTTAGAAGCTTCATGAATCGAATAAGAGGACGTGGACGAAAACCTGATTCCGCGCACGATGACACGCATGCCAAAGCAGCCTAGTGTCCATTAAGCGAGTAGAAGAACTGTTGAACTCTCGTCCAGATTTTTCACAAAACCACCCTATTTTAGTCCTCTTTTGATCCATTGCGATACTCTTGATTGCAAATTTTTCACGTTATACACTGTTTGTATGATAGTGATTCTCTAATCACTTTTCCTGCCTATGGAAAACCATCCTATCCCACAAGACGTCACCGGATTTCAATTTAAACTCATCGGAAACATGACAGTGAAGCAATTTGCCTATCTCGCGACCGGCTGTGTAAGTGCAATTATTCTTTACTATGCTCCTGTCTTTCTCTTACTAAAACTTATCTTCATCCCGCTATTTGCCGGAAGTGGTGCAGCCCTTGCATTCTTACCAATTGACGGACGCCCACTTGATGTTATGGTTACACAACTCCTTAAAGCACTTATTTCACCGAACCAATATGTGTATCAAAAGATGGGTAATCACTATGCGTTTACAGACTTCTCCATTTCAACTCACGTAAATCAAAACGCGACTCATCAACCGGAAAAAAAGGCACAAGAAGAAGAAAAGAAAAAAGCATTTACGACATTTCTCGCCAGTACAGCAACCCAAAAGCAATCTGACATGGATACTCGTGAATCAGCCTTCCTGCAGCATTTATTTAATCCTCAAGCCCCAGCGCCTCTACCGCTTCAGCACCCAACCACTCCTCCTGTGGCAATTGATGGCGGAATTATCATTCCCCAAATAACAACACAATCCACTGCACCAACATCACTTGAAGAAAAAGACAAAGAAATTATCGATACAGTGACGAAGATGCAGGCAGAACTTAATAAGGCAAAAGATGAAGAAATGCATGCACAGGCTGCACAGACTCAAGCTGCGCATGATCATACAATGTCACTTGAACATCAACTGCAAGCGCTTCTCAAACAAAAAGAGCAGCTCGAGCAAGAACTACAAAAAATGCACCAAGCAGAAACATCGGCAGCTGCCCCACAACTGACGAGCACGTATACAGTCGAGGAATTAAAACCACCTGCTCCAAATGAAACGCCTGTAGACTTAGCTTACGAGCCTCATGTAAAAAAACTTATGACACCGGCCGAAGCAAAAAGTCGAGGGATATTAACCCCTTCAGACACACCAAACGTCCTTCTTGGAGTGGTCCACGATCCACGAGGGAATATTCTCTCAAATATTTTAGTTGAATTAACCGATAAAGAAGGCACTCCGGTTCGGGCATTTAAAACAAATGAACTCGGACAATTTGCATCAGCAACAGCACTCCCTAACGGAGTTTATACATTAACGCTTGAGGATCCCAAAAGTATCGCGCGCTTTGATACAATTGAAGTAATAGTGAATGGAGACATCCTTCACCCGCTTGATATTACGTCCCATGACGAACGAGAAGAATTAAGAAAAGCACTGTTTAGCTAACTATGAGTAAATCTGCCCAAGTACATTCATCTACCCAAAAATTTACCGAAATAAAGGATATCATCGGAAACACAGTCCTGCTTGAAAGTGGGAATGCCTGTGGCATCATCGAAATTACCGCAAGTAACTTCTCACTTCTCTCACGAGCTGAACAGGATGCTCGTATCTACTCCTATGCGTCTCTTCTTAATTCATTAACATTCCCTGTGCAGATTCTGGTTCGTAACAAACGAATGGATATCTCGATCTACACCAAACAGCTTGAAGAACAAGCACAAAAAACCACAAACGCACTCCTTTCAAAGCAAATTGAACTCTATAAAGACTTTGTTCAGGAAATGACGAAAGTAAATGTGGTCTTAAGTAAACAATTCTATATGGTCGTTCCTTTCTCTTCAATGGAACTTGGAGCAGCTGGAGCAACTCAAGCTGTAAGTAAAAAAGGAGATGTCCCAGACGCGTTTGCAGCGAAAGCACAAGAAGCAATTCTCGCGAAAGCCGAATCGTTACTTGGCCAACTTCGAAAACTCTCTTCCTCGGCAAAACTCCTTGAAAAAGATGAATTAGCCAAACTCTTCTATGAAATCTATAACGATAGCACCTATTCTATGAGTGAAGTTGATACAAGTGTTCATGGTGCATTCGTTCGAGAAGGAGGAGCAGCATAATGGGACTTTTTGGAAATAAAAAGGTGGCGCAACCACCCGTCCAGACACAAGCTGGTGCACAAGCACCTCAACCAGCAGCAAAAGGGAAAACGCCACCACCATCACCTACATCTAAAGCACTTCAAAATCTAGAAAAGGGAACGGTGTCGATGGTTGATCTTATCTCTCCATCTTCTGTTGAAGTTGATTTCAAATATGTACGTGTCGGGGAAAAGTATTACTCCACCCTCTTTGTCGTCGGATACCCACGTTATGTCTCTCCAAGTTGGCTACAACCAGTCGTCGATTACGATCACACCATTGATATTTCCATGTTTATTTACCCAACGTCTTCAAATGATGTATTAAATGACTTACGACGAAAAATCGGGGAAATGGAAGCGACAATTGCGTCAGATGCTGAGAACGGAAAACCAGTTGACCCGAAAATTGAAGCAGCACTTGAAGATGCACTTGGACTTCAGGAAGAACTAGCAAAAGGCATAGAGAGATTCTTCCAATTTTCTTTTTATCTAACCATTACAAGCGATTCGCTTGGAGATCTGCTCTCAGCATCAAAACAGCTACAAACAACCCTGGCGTCTCTTCTCCTCTCAGCGAAACCAGCAACGCTTCAAATGGAAGAAGGATTTAAATCCACACTTCCAATAGCAAGTGATCGACTATTTATCACTCGTAACATGGATACGACATCACTTGCATCAACTTTCCCTTTTACGAGCGCTATGCTTACACAGAACAAAGGCATCATGTATGGGATGAACCAGCAAAACGGTTCCCTCATTATCTTCGACAGGTTCTCACTTGAAAATGCGAACGAGATGGTTCTAGGAAAATCAGGATCAGGGAAATCGTATTTGATCAAACTTGAGATTATGCGGCAATTCATGCTTGGAACAGAAGTAATCGTCGTAGATCCCGAGGGAGAATACGGAACACTTACTCAAACACTTGGTGGTGAAGTCGTCGAATTCTCAAATAATGCTCCCGTTAAAATTAATCCGTTTGATTTGGCAAACCTGTTTGAAGCAGGAGAAAATGAGCTTGGCCTCAAGATTCTTTCTCTTCACGGGCTCCTTAAGATCGTGCTTGGAACACTCGATGCAGAACATGACGCGCTTTTAGATAAAGCACTTATTGAAACATACGGTCAAAAAGGCATTACACCTGATCCATCTACCCAGAACAAAGAAGCACCAATTATGGAAGATTTATACAAAACACTCATGGGCTATGAGGATGCGAATGCAAGAGAGATGGCGTTTCGACTTGAGAAATTCATTAAAGGATCTGCTGCAGGTATTTTTAACCAGAAATCTAATTTTGATCTGACAAATCCACTGACGATCTTTGATATTAAAAACCTAGAAGATGAACTGCGTCCAATTGCGATGCATATTATTCTGGATTTCGTGTGGACAAAAGTTAAAAAATCACTTAAAAAAAGACTCCTGATCTTAGATGAAGCGTGGTATATGATGAAATACGAAGATTCAGCCTCATTCGTCTATTCAATCGCAAAGCGTGCGCGAAAATACTATCTGGGATTAACAACCGCCACACAAGACGTAGAGGACTTCTTGAAAACAGAATACGGTAAAGCAGTTCTTACCAACTCGTCTATTCAGATTCTCCTTAAACAAGGTACTGCCGAAGTCGATTTGGCGACAGAAATTTTCTATCTATCTGAAGGTGAAAAAGAGTTATTATTAACTGCAGATATCGGAGAAGGATTATTTTTCGCCGGACAAAATCACGTCGCGATGAAAGTACTTGGCGCACCATTTGAGCACGATCTTATTACTTCAAATCCAGAGGAGGTCATGAAACAGCAACAGCTTGCACAACAGACACTTGACGATCAGACAGCGCTTGATACACCACTTGAACAACCACTCCCTGAGCCTGTTGAGCAAGTTCCAGAGACACCACCAGTACCGATTGAGCAAACACCACCGCCAGTTGTTATGCCAACACCTACTTTAAGCGAACAACCACCAGTCATACAACAGGCACCTCCTCCTGTCTCTATGCCGACCCAACCGACAGAATTTCAGCCGACACAATCCTCACTAAATAGCGGCCCTGTTCCTGGAGCACAGCCACTTCCTCCGTTATCGCAAGTCACGCCACAACCAGTTCCAGTTGTTACCCCTGTTATGCCACTACCGACAGCAGCACCAACGGCACCAACGGCACCAACGGCACCAATTATGGTTACCGTTGAGGAACCGAGTGCTCCTCCTGTTATGACACCTACAGCGCCACAACAAACGCCAACCGTGCAACCAACACAAATACCAACAACAACTATGACTATGACTCCGACACCACAGCCTCAAACGGGAACAATTCCTGTGACAAATCCACTCCCACCGACGACTCCCCAGCAATCTTAGTCGTCAAATGAAACGAAACTTGCTACGATTAGTATATGGCTACAAATACTCGCATCGATCCGCTTAAGAAACAGCGAGCCTCGCAATGGGAAGCATTCCTCAGACAATACCATCCCTCAGAAAACGATGTAAAAGATTATTCGTCATGGGTAACATGGAAACAACGACTTGAACCTGATGTGCGAGCATCCGTTTCTGACAAGTTACTTCAATTTAAAAATGATTTTGATGAACTGGGTGGCTATGATGCTCTCGCATACATGCGAACTGAAGAGAAAGAACATACGACATCTCACCCAACAGGTGGACATGGAGGAGCACACGCGACATCGCCTATAAAACCAGGCGATGAAAAAAAAGCGGTCGATGCAGCAGAAGATATACTAAGGAAAAACAAGGCTTTACAACCTGAAGACACACCCGAACAAATACGTGAACGTGAAAAAAAAGCAGCAGCAGAAAAAATCATTCGCAGATTTTTTAAAGAGAATCCTGTAAACTATCGCCGAGCACTTGAGAGGAAATACCTACCGCATGATCCACGATTTACCCAAATCGCTCAAGATAGAAATCTCGAACAAACCACTCCTCGTGGAGAGCTTGGCGATTCACATACTACGGCTACTAGTAATAGCGCGCGTGAGCGTTTCTTTGCATATCATACGGGGGCTCTCCAGGAGTACTATCAGAAAGAGCGAAAAGAAATACATCAAGATAAACGAGAAGATCCAATGTGGGAAGCATCATATACGTCGCTTCAGGAAGCATATGCAAAATTAACAACACCAACCCCTTCATATTACTCAGATGCAGTCTCGCAATTAGGAGAAGCGCAGGTTGGTGCTATTGGACGTGCTGTATATACTCGGCAGTTTGTGGAGCAGTTTCCTGAAAAAGCAGAGGTATATGCGCAACAAGATAGTTCAATACAACAGGCAATCCAGGAAATTGAAGTAGAGAGAATCGAAGAAGAGGATCAAGATGTGCCAGAACTACCACCACTCATTCCCCCGCTTTCGATTCCCCACTACGCACCGCGGGAAGAACGGGAAGAAGCGGAGGAAAGAGATATTGCGAGAAGTCATACTCGCGATGAGAGACAGGATGCAGGAAATCAACCAGGAGCCCAGCAAACAACTAATAGTCAGTCTTCTAACAATAACACTGATGGTCCGTTCTCCCGTGGGAAGAAAAAAGCGAGAGACCTCGCACAAAAAGGTGCGAAGAAAATCGGGAATGCGGTTGGAAATGCATTGAAAAAAGAGACAAAACAAGCCATAAAAGAAGGGGCAAAACAACTTGTCCAGAAAGGACTTGCGGCAACATCTGAGTACTGGGTGCCTGTATTAGTAGTCGTTATCATCATTATTCTGCTAATCATCTTTATCTTTATGTTACTTGGCATGGCAGGACAAACAGCACAGGAGAATTCTGAACTAACTGAGACAATTCCCGTTATCGTTAGCAAAACGGTTAATAAAGCTGAGATTAAAAATCCATCCGAATTAACTGATGAGGAAAAGCTACTCACCTATACGATTTCAACCTCGTACGCAGGAAAAGCTCGATCTCTTGAGACTACTGAGTACGTTCCCGACGGAACAACGTTTGCAAGCGCATCAGGAACGTTTATCGCATACGATAATACAAATACTATTATTACCGACCCAGTAAAACAAGCAGGTTCTATAAAAAAAATTGTCTGGACGACAAACAACGTAGGCGCGTCTGGATTAGAAAACGCAGAGACACCGGCAGTTGTCGTTGACACATACACAAAACCTCCCTATTTACTTCCTTCACCCACACAATCACAAGAATCCTTTTCCGAAGACGCAATTTCTCGTCTTAACACACTTGGGGGATTTGTCGCAGCACACCAATCGTACCTGCAAGCAAAAGTAAAAAATAGTGACAAGAAATACGTCGATCCTTTTGTCTCTGTTATTTGGGCAGGTGCGATCGAAGGAACAGGAGGAAATCCGTATTCATGGAACTGCTTAGATAAACCCGGAACGATAAATGAAGGATGTAGTGGAGGGTTTACTTCTGGAGGATGGCAGGTCGGATATGGGAATCAAGTCGCTCAAGCAGCAAATCATCTTGCGGCAGACTTTGTGGAAGTTTATAAAACTGATTCTCCTGAAAAAGTACAGGAAGTAGGAAACAACGTGATTGAAAACTCAACGGCTGTAAAAGGAGGCAAAATAAAAAATCCCGCGACATTCCCAGCTGAAACAGTTACGTCTCTTGTGACGAAAGCAACGGCTGGAGATATACAGGCCCAGCAAGCTCTCGCAATTCTTCTGATGGACCCTGAAATTGGGGCGGTTGCAATCGCACAAGAAGTAGCAAAAGACATCTCAGCAAATGACAACTGGAGAGGGACAATGGAGGGCTGGGGCCCATATTATGTCTCAAATATGCAAAGCTTCTCAAATAAGATGCAGACGTTAGCGACAACCTATACAGCAGGTAGTCAATCATCTGCGAGAACATTCACACCTCAAATATATACACTTGTCGTCAAAGCAAACCAAGAAATTAAAGATACCTATATCATTAACCAAGCGACTGCACAGGCAGTAGGAGTCGAGGCAACGACTTCGACACAGACGACTATCCCGTCAACTGAGAATGAAGCAGCAAATGAAAATAATTGTAATGGAACATATGCAGGTGCAATTAGTAAAAATCCTTTGAATAAGAACTTCGGAGATCCTTCATGTACACTTGATGAGGTGAAAGAGAGAGATAATCTCTATGCATTATTAAAACAAAAAGATGCAGCAAATGCAGATAAATGGTTCTTTACTATTATCTCCTGTGAGAGTGGCTATAATCCTAATGCGTGGGCTGATCCTATTGCTGTCGGGACTCCAGATTCCGGTGGGGCTTGGGGACTATTCCAAATGGGGCAAGGGAAAAATGGAGAATATGATCATGGTGATGTCGCGTGGGGGAACCAGGTGACAAATGCGATTAATTATAATAATTCATTACAATCCATAAATCTTAGTTTCCACTATTGGGAGTGTGCGAAGTCGTTCTGGCAATAGACTGCTAAAACAATTTATACTAGTAGTATGAGTAGAGTAACACTGTTCTATATTGGCGCTGGAATACTAATACTATTTTATATTAGCATTATGGTCCTCTTTTTTATCAGTCGCCCAACCTCTCCGATACAATCAGTGACACCAACGATAACCTCAGTTCAAGAAAACAGACAAAACACACAGCAACCAAGTGACCAATCAACAGTAAGAGAATCAAGTGCAGATAAACTACTCAATAAAATCACTGACAGACCATCTTTGACAGAACAAGATGCGATAAAGCGAGCAGCCCTCGTCGCTCGTCTTCAAGGAGAATCGGGCGTGTTACAATCGACTGACTCGTATACAATCTCTTATTTAAAAACCCCTGATGTATTTCAGGTTGAAATCAAAGAAGATGAGAACACTGCACGAGACGCTTCATTCAATTGGTTTATCGATCAAGGAATAAGTGTGTCAGCAATTTGCTCACTTCCCATCTCCTACTTCCCTTCCTACGATCTTCTAACACAACTAAAAGCACAAGGGAAAACATTCTCTGCATTGCCTAAAGGGTGTTAATTATGAAATATGCAATCTTACTTATTAATCTAATTTTCTTTCTACTTCTAATATCTCCACCTGTGTTGGCTGCAAACCAGCCAACCACATGTCCTGGAACACCTATTTCATTTCCGAATGTCCAAAAACTCTTTGTGCCTCTTGGTGAGGATTACGGAAGACCAGGAGACTGCGTTATACCCAGAAAAGTAGTGATGCATACAACTGCTTCAAGTATGAATGCTCTTGATACATATAATTACTTTGCTTCAGGCTCTGAGGGACGAGGTGTAGATGCTCATTTTATCATCGGTGCTGATGGGAAGATGCTTCAGACAGTTGAGCTCCTTGATAAAACGACAGAAGTTGCATACGCCGTGGCAGGCTATAACCAAGAAGCAATTTCAATTGAAATGACATATAACGGTGTCTTCCACGACAAAGTATCTGTTCCACCAGTCCAGTATACAGCTGCTGTCACGCTGGTGAATCAACTCATGAAACAGTATGATATTCCTGTAAGTGGACTCTCTTACGATTGGACGAGTAAATTTGATGAATATAACCCGGTATCAGGCGATGGGGTATTTGGTCATTACCAACTCAATCCCACAAACAGATCAGATCCGGGAGTTGGTTTTTTTAAAGAATTTCTTATCGATGTTGCGAAAAATGTAGATACTTCTTCTAAACCATCTATTAGTGCAAATGGTTCTAGTGATGGACAAAGTCCTTGTGTCATAACGAAAGTCGGAAATCCTTCCGTATCACCTGTCCTCCCACCTAATTGTGGAGGGAAAACAGGAGATGGAAGTCCTCGCGGACAGAAGCCACCAAATTATCCAACTGATCTTGCCAGTGCGATAAAAGAACAATTTGGAATTACCATCGAAGGCTTTGATAATAATTCTGACTATATGAAATGGATTTGGGAGAAACTGTGGGATATTAAAGGGACTAACTTCTCTTCACTTGTCAAAGGAGCAATCGTTAAAAAAGTCAGTGGAGAGACTTCTTCGCAAGTTGGGTGTCCTGGCAAAAAGAATATAAACGGTGGGGACGAATCAGTTCGTTTAATTGCATATCCGTATGGGGAAGCATTTTTCAAATATATATTCACTCATGAACTTGGACACGTCATTCGTATGTGTAATGATAGAGAGAAAATTCGTTGGAATGATACGATCATCGCTGGACAGTCGGAAGGAGGAGTAAGTTACTATGGTTCGAATGCAAGTTCGTGTATTGAGGGTTCTAAGAATGAGGATGAAGACTTCGCAGATATGGTAGCATACTATTTAAATCCTGACGCTGGTATTTCAACAACTAGTTGTGATGGGAAAGCTCCAGCAGCTCCTCCTAATCCATTTTTTAGTACTCCTGTATTAAAACCTTTTCATTTTGAAATCGCTAAATCTATACTAAATTAACCATATGAGTATCATGTTACTACTTATTAAATACAGACTTTTTGTTATCGCAGGGTTTTTGCTGATATTCTTTTTTTCATTATTCTTATTTTCGTTTTTTCCATCTTCTAAACAATCTGCCCCTACTTTTATTCCTATTCCAACTACCGTTCAATCACAAAGACCAGTTTCAAGCACCTTTATTTCTCCTTTGCAAATCGCAGAGACTGGGAAAAAACTTACGAAAGAACCAGATGAAATATATGATCTCATTCAAGAAAAAAAAGTGCTTGATAATGGTTCCACCGTATATACGTTTTCTTCACTTGTTGCAGCCAGATCAGATCAACTAATAACTAATAGTCAAAATGTTGTTATCTTTGAGCGTGTTCTCACGCCAGAATATGCATCCGACGAGGGATATGCAACGATTACGGATTATATGAATCAGTTTGGAAAACCTGAGAGAACAATTCGCGGTTCTACGTTTTATGGCTGGTACGCACAGACATACATCTATGCGTCACAAGGCTTTACCTTTATCGGAAATCCTAACACTGATGAAATCTATGAATTCCATAAATACACACCTATGACGATAGAACGATATATATCAACATATGGAGAAGATATTTCAACAAACGCTGCACCTGCCGGAGAATAATTACTCTTGAATTCGAATTGGCATGATGAGATGCAAATAAGAAGCATCGTTTTCTACTTTAAACACTCCTGGATTAAGAGGCCCGACCATTTCAAATGTCAGCGTCGTTGCTTCGATATTACTTAGAAACTCAAGGAGATATCTCGCATTAAACGCAATTTCGTTTTCTTCACCTTTGAGTGTTGATTCTATTTCAACGGTATTATCTTCAGTTGAAGCTGTGGTTGATGAGACGATAATTTTATTGCTTCGAAGTGAGAATTTAATAATATTCGCACTATCACGAGCAAAGATAGAACAAATTTTAACCGCTTTAAGCATTTCTTCTCGATCAAATGTCGCTGTTGCAGAAAAATCTGATGGAATAATTCGTTCGTAGCTTGGAAACTCACCTGAGATAAGCCTCCCAAGAAGTAACGTCTCTCCCCCTTCAAACATAATTTGATTACTTTGTTCTGTAACAAATATGCTCATGTGTTCTGCTTCATCTTTTAGCATTGCTGTTTCGCGAAAAACTCGAGCTGGAACAATTAATGATTCTCCTTCAGAAAGCGTATGCGTTTTATCTGATTCTAAGATGTGTTGCTTTAGAGAGAGTCGATATCCATCTGTTGCAACAAGTAATAATCCACCTGTAGCATCCTTACGAACAAGTACACCAGAGAGCGCAGGACGAGCTGCATCGGTCCCTGCCGCAAAAACCACTGTTTGGATATCTGAACGAAATTGTTTCGTATTTACAACAGCAATTTGTTTACCTTTATCTTCATATATTCGTGGGAATTCTTCGCGAGGTAAGGTTTGGAATGTGCTTTTTGTTTTTGCACTTTTAACCAGAACAGTATCACCTTTTGTTTCAATCGTTATTTCTGCGTGTTGCAGACTAGATACAAGTTCTGTAAATGTTCTGGCTGGTATGGTGATACTTCCTTCTTCTTCAATTTGTGCAGCAATTGTTGTTTCAATTCCTATCTCCAGATCTGTACTGCTTAAGACGAGTTCGCCACCACGAGTTTCAAACAAAATATTGAGAAGTACAGGAAGTTGTGACTTTGCAGAGACCGCATGGTTAACAAAGGAGAGTTTTTTCTGGAGTAAATCCGAGAGAAGAGATACCTTCATAATATATATTCTAGTAGCCGTAGTAGTGTATATGGAAAAGTGGAAAAATGCAAGACGATGTAATCCTATAAAAAGTTTTGACAGATCACTAAAGCTTTCTTTTTATGGCTAAGTTACTGTTTCGCGAATTGAAGAATATCAATATAATAGTTGTTGCAAAACATGAAGACAGCTGTGGATAAATGTGGATATGTTGTTGATAAATTTTGGGATGAAATGTGTGTATCTGAAACCACGTGGGTTATCCCAATTCTTTACCCACGCAGCCCCCGTGTTATCCCCATGATGTCCTCAGTCACCCGAGCCTTGTTCTCCACAAGACCCTCCATCTTTTCCACACCATGCATGACTGTGGTGTGATCACGACCACCTAATATATTCCCAATCTCAACAAGTGTCAGGCCCAATTCTTCTTTCAGTAAATACATCGTGATCTGTCGTGCTTTGACAATTGACGCATCACGCTTTGGGCCTTTGAGTAATGTTGGCTTAACGTTAAAGTGTTCACAGACCGCTGTGATAACATCATCTGCATAGAGCTTATTTGATTTCTCCTCAACCATTCCCCCCAGTGCTTTTTGTGCAAGCTCTATCGTTATTGCTCCCCCACTCGATGTCGCTTGCGTAATCGTCCTTAGGAGTAACCCCTCAAGCGTGCGTGTGTCTTCTGCATTCTCAGCAATAAGTTTGGCAACGTCTATTGGAAGTTCAAAGCCATACTTCTCCGATTTTTTTTGTAAGATAGCAGTTTTTAACTCAAAGTCTGGTTTACTAATATCGACAGTTAGTCCTCCAGCAAAGCGGGATGAGAGTCTTTTTTCAAGTTTTTTAATTTCTTGAGGAGGACGATCTGAAGATAGTGCGATTTGAGATCCTTGGTCAATTAATATATTAAAGGTATGAAACAACTCCTCCTGAACACGCTCTTTTCCTTCGATGAACTGAATGTCATCGATGAGAAGTAAGAATGCACCGCGAAAACGCTTTTTCATTTGTGCAGTATTATTCGTCCGTATCGCGTCAATAACTTCGTTGGTAAATTCCTCACTCGTAATATAGATAATTTTCTTATCGGGAGTTTTTTGATAGACGTCATTTGCAATAGCGTGCATTAAATGTGTTTTGCCGACTCCGACTGGACCATAGATAAAAAAAGGATTATATGTTTGCCCGATTCTTGCTGCGACGGTTTTTGCTGATTCAAAAGCAAGCTGGTTACTTCCCGACACCGCAAATGTCGCAAACGTGTAATCTGCGCGAACTCGTGGTAAATGTCCGACAGATGCTTTGACTGGTGCTTCTTCTCCCCCTGTAAAAAGTGTCGGCGAATCTGAAGAAGATTTCTCTGGTGCTTCTTTTGCCACAGGTGCTTGGACTATAAAAAGAATATCATTATCTGCCCCAGAATTTTTGTCTATTCCTTCTTTAATCACGGGAAGAAAGCGTTTTTGGAGTAAATCAATCACCATTGTTGAAGGCGCAGCGATAGTTGCGATATTCTCTTCAAGTGAGACAAGAGACGTGTTTTTAAAAAGGGTTAAGAAGTTAGCACGGGATGTTTGTTTTTCAATCTCTTTAAGAACTGTTGACCAGAGAAGTTTATTCGTTTGTTCCATACGAACTATCAGTGTAGTAATGTGGATAAGTCGTGTCAAGTGATGAAATTGTACTCAGTCTTAAGTTAGTGATTTAGCAACACCTGGCCTTAAAAAAGAATAAAAAAATGAAAAATCCATAAATGAGCAATAAACAACTCTCGTTTGTGGAAAAAACATTTTTCGCTTCGTTTACATTCTAGATCTCCTTTGCTATAATACAGACATGGAAAAATTCATCACACTCAAAAAAGTAAAGCGAATTCGTAAACATGGATTTATGAATAGAATGTCTACACATGCAGGAAAGCTTGTTTTAAAACGTCGACGTGACAAAGGCCGAAAGAGTTTAACAATTGTAAGCAATGCTTAAGCGTGCCAATCGACTTCCTTCTTTTGTTCGTTTTACCTCAGCTCGCACAACACGGTTTCCTCTTGTTACTATTAAACAGCAAGTAGCCTCTTCCCCACTCTCTCGTGCAAGCGTTGTCGTGTCTCGGCGTGTATCTCCCTCCGCAGTTGAACGAAATCGCATAAAACGACAAATTCATACCTGCTTATATCTCTCTCTTCCCCACTGGAAGTCTTCACATGATCTTTTGGTTATTATTAATCCTGCCGCAAAGTCAGTCACTAGCGACGCTCTTAGACAAGAAATAACAACCTATTTGCAAAAACTTTCTCTCTAAATTTTTTGCATCCACGAAAACTCGTGCTATAATACTGTCTACATGCAAAACATCGCAGACATTTTCCAATTACTCATCGTTACCCCGCTAACAAATGTGCTGCTTGCGATATATCAGCTCCTTGCGTACTTTCATGTTCCATCAGCGCTTGGCTTTTCAATTGTGATTATGACAATTGTCATTCGCTTTCTTCTTTATCCAATTATGGCGTCTCAACTGAAGACTTCTAAAAAAATGTCACAGCTCTCACCTCATCTAACTCGGTTAAAAGAGCAACATAAAGGTGATTCTCAAAAGCTTCAATCAGCCACTATGGCGCTCTATAAGGAGCATGGCGTTAATCCAGCAGCTGGATGTCTGCCGATGATCATTCAACTCCCTGTTCTTCTTGGCCTCTATAATGTCTTGCAGCATATTATTACATTAAAGCCAGACCAGGTTGTTAAAACAGTTAATGCGCTCGCCTATGCGCCGTTTCTTAAGCTTAGTCATTCATGGGACACGACGTTTTTCGGATTACCCCTTGGACTTGCGCCAAAAGAGTTACTCCAGAACTATGGATACCTTATTATCTTAATCCCAATCGTCACCGGACTCCTTCAATTCCTTCAATCAAAAATGATGTTTGCAGCTCCTGCAGTTGATCTCGCTCCCGCACCTAAAAAACCAACTGAGCCAGACTTTGCGACAGCATTTCAATCTCAATCATTATATCTCTTCCCAGCTATGCTCGCCTTCCTCTCATTTAGCTTCTCACTCGGTCTATCTTTCTACTGGAATACTTTTACAATTTTTGGTATGATACAGCAGTACAAATTACAGGGCTGGGGCGGACTTGAGCCATGGATCGCAAAGATTAAAAAAGAAACTCCAGTGAGCACACCAGTAGTCGTTGAAAAGAAAACAGTAAAAACTAAAACAAAAAAGAAACATGGAAAATAATACATATACACCACTAACAACCGAAGAATTATCACAGGTTCAAACCCTGGTTGATGATTTATTTGCAACGCTTGATATCTCAGGAAGTGCAACTGTTGAAGAACAAAACGAAATGATTCACGTTGTTTTAGAAACAGAAGATGGCGGTATGGTTATTGGGTATCATGGCGAAACCCTTGAAGCAATCCAACTTGTTCTCTCACTCATGGTTGCGAAGAAAATTGGAAGATTTATCCGTGTCTCTGTTGAGGTAGGAGACTATAAAAAGAATAGACAAGAATATCTTGAGAAATTAGCATCTCAAACACGAGAGAGAGTCGTTAGTGAACAACGAGAAGTTGTTCTTTCAGATCTTAAGTCATGGGAGCGACGCGTTATCCACATGCTTCTCCAAGCTGATGAAGAGGTTGAATCTGAATCAATGGGAGAAGGTAAAGATCGCGTTCTGGTTATCAGACCACGAGTTTAGTTCCCTCATTTTTTATCTACTGTTATTCTTACTCCCCACCCAATTTGGTCGTCATTTTTGGTTCCCATTTTCTTATATTCATGGTCTTCGGTTAGATTATCTTTCCCCAACTGTTTATGTATCCGATGTCCTTCTTCTGCTCCTTTTCCTACATTCTGTTGTTACTGTAGTTAAAAAACGATTGTCTATCCGTGATGTCCTTTGGGCTTCCGTTCCTGTTCCGTTTCTCGACCGCCGACTTCCTCGACTTGTCTTTTTGCTTCTTGGCAGTCTTTTTATTGGACTCAATTGCTATTTTGCTGTAACTCCTTTGGCTACTCTTTACGGATGGGTCAAGGCTAGCGAAATAATCTTTTTTTCTTGTTACGCCTTTTATCTGTGTAAGTCAGAGCTGGATATGTATCGCGCCATTCGTATCTTTCTTCTTGGAGTGACTCTTCAAGCGGTACTTGGGATCTCTCAGTTCGTATCGGGAGGATCACTTGGTGGGTTTTGGTATTATATTGGAGAGAGGATGTTCCACGGTGACACGCCCGGAATTGCGAATGCATCAATTTTTGGAGAACTTGTTCTCCGCCCGTATGGCACCCTCCCTCACCCAAATGTATTAGCCGCCTATTTACTTATCGCTTTAGCCTTCCTGTTATTCGTCCCAAAACTTTTCTCCTGGAAGTATGGAAGGTTTTTGTCTGTAGGTCTGTTTTTTTTATTCACGTGTACATTATTTATGACGTTTAGCCGAACTGCGCTTCTCCTCTTTCCAGTGATGCTCTTTATTTTTCTCAGCAAGATCTTCTCGAAGCGAAAAGCCATAGGAATACTTGTCGCGAGTGTTCTACCTATTCTTATTTTTCTTCCCTCACTTATCGGGAGGTTTGAAACGATTACCCGAACAAATGACGCAGTGACGAGTCGCGAATTCTTATTTCATGCAAGCCTCGAGATTATACGCACACATCAGTTTTTTGGCACAGGGTTATATGGGTTTCTTCCAGTGCTCGGGAAAACATTTCCCACGCTTCCTTTTGATCTGCTACAACCAGTACATGTTCTCATTCTTCTCATCGCAGCAGAATTGGGTGTTCCTTTCGCCATGTGTATTACGGCAACAACCCTTTACCTTAGTATCTTGTGTATCAAGCGAAACGCTATTGTGTCGCTTATGCTTCTGCTGCTTGTCATCATGCTCGGTGCAACAGATCATTATTTTTGGACGCTACAACAGGGACAATTACTCCTTGGATTTAGTGTTGCAATCATTATTCATTTTGCTTTGAAAAGTAGTAATCAGCTTGCTAATTCAACTATTTTGAAAGCAAAGAAACGAAAAATATAGGAACAGCGCTCTAAAACAACCCAAACCTCACTTCCTAGACATTACTTTCTCCTTCTTCTACAATAGGTATATGACTTCTCCCTTCTTGATGTCTCAAGAAACAACGCCAGATTCTAAAATCTTGATTATCGATAAACGAGGCATCATCGGAGATGCTCTTGCACGCTCACTTCTAGGGGATTTCTCTGTCGCACTCGTTACAAACGCTCACCTTCAGGACTCTCTTCCCTATCTTCATATCCCCTTTAAAGCTAAAATACCGAGGATACCCGACGATTCCTTCTCCCACATCTTTCTCCTTTTCGAAGGTGAAAATGAGCTTATTAATCTTCTCCCCCAGTTTTCTAGAAAAGCACAATCAGTCGGTTCCCCACTTGTGTTACTTACCTCCATTTATTGTATGAATAAAGAAAAAATCGCAGCGATAAAACGTCTGGCTCCGGATTCTCTCCTCTTCTTATACGGAGATATCGGTGGGGGAGAAATAGTCTCACAAGTTAATACTCTTTTTTTAGAAGCGTTAACATATGGTTCTCTCAAACTACATAATAACGGATTGTCTTCGTTATATCCGACGCCCCTTCCTTATCTTTTAGGTGGAGTCATTGGTGTCGTGTTTGGCAAAGCGGAAAAAGGCCAAACATATTTTCTTTTTTCGAAACATCCCGTCACGATGCTTTCTTTTGCGCGAGAATTAAAAAATATCTATCCTGATGTTCGATTAGATTTTATATCAGGAAAAGGGGAGAGTCTTACGTATGTTATTCCTGAAAATGGAGAATATCTATCCTTTCCTCCATTACGCGAATGGATTCGAACACTGCCATTTCCAACTGTTCTTCCGTCAGAGCACGTTACTCAAAAAAAACAATCACGGTTCTCCTCTTTCCATATTTCGTTTGAATGGAGATGGCTCGCGTTTCTTTTCTTTTTTTTAACAATTCTTCCGTTTTCAGTGAGTGTGTCAACAGCTCTTGCTGGAGGATTGTTTTTGAAACAGGCAGTGTCTGAACTGTCTCATGCATCATTTGCAAATGGCGAAAGGGATTTCCGATATGCAAAGCAATTGTTTGCTTTTTCAGAAACAGTTTCTTTCCCGCTTTCACTGCTTGAATCAGTAGCCATCACATCTCCTTCATCATTTTTCCATAGTATTGTTGGGGCAGGGGATGATATTAGTACTGCTGGATTGTTGTTTGTTCAAGCTGGAAAAACGTATGAGCAAATCACAAATGGTCAGAGTCGTAATCCCGATAAAGATATATTACTTGTCACAGATAGACTTAAACGTGGCATTACAGTATTCCAACGACTTGAAGCCGAGGATTCATTGCCGACGCTGATTTCATCACAATTAGCTCCCTATAAAACATCGCTGGGCGTCCTGTCAGCTACCGTTGACGCACTCCCGTCGTTAACGGGATTTCCACAAAAAAAGACCTACTTAGTCCTTTTTCAAAACAACAAAGAATTACGTGCAGGTGGGGGGTTCATTGGGTCATATGGACTGCTCACCTTTCACAAAGGGAAAATTGAATCGTTAACACTGCACGATGTCTATGATGCAGACGGTCAATTAAAAGGTCATGTAGAGCCACCATTTGCCCTGAGACGATACTTAGGTGCATCACACTGGTATTTGCGTGACAGCAACTATTCTATCGATTTCCCAAAGAATGCAGAACGAGCACAATTTTTTCTACAAAAAGAAACAGGAGATACCGTGTCTGGGGTGCTTAGTATTGATGCGACGGCGCTTGAAGCGTTATTAGCCATTACTGGTCCAATTCCGCTTCCTGATTACAACCAGTCAATTACGTCAGAGAACGCATTCACACTACTTGAAACAAAAACACAAGATAAATTCTTCCCTGGCTCCTCACAGAAAAAAACCATTCTCTCGGCGACATATACCGCAATTAGGGAAAAGGTTTTCTCAGAGAAACAGAATGCAGGCAAGTTTTTGCAATTTATAAGTCAAGGACTGAAAGAAAAACACATCATGTTTACTGTAAATGATGAGGCGCTCGAAAAAGTTCTTGCGACAAATAACCTCTCATCGTCAGTTCCAGCAGTACTAGGTGACCCATCGGTGATTGAAGACTTCATGGGGGTTAATGAAATGAATCTAGGGCAGAACAAAGTAAATAATTACGTCACGAGAGCGCTTGATCATACTGTTAAAATTGATGAAAAAGGTGTTCTCATGGCGGGAACCTCAGTCACGTTAAAAAATGAGAGCACACCCCAGTCACTCTATGGGGGAGATTATGATGTGTACATTCGTTTCATTACACCACTCCAAAGCCAGTTCATTTCGCTTGCTGTAAATAATATTGAACAGTCTACCATTCCTGCAGAAACGAACGCTGCTATTTATACAAGTAGATCATTTAAACAACCAAAAGACATTGAGCTTGAAAAAACAGAAGAAAAAGGGAGGACGCTGTATGGTGTTCATCTTACTGTTCCGAGTGGGACTGAGAAGAAACTTACGCTGACGTATGCACTGCCTGGAGATAAAAATGATAAATCCTTTACCTATCAGCTAACACTGTTTAAGCAGCCGGGAACGTTGAAGGATCCATTGAGTGTGTCTGTTACCTTCCCGCCGTCTTTTATGCTGCTTCAGGCCTCGCCAGATGTGGTAAAGCAGCAAGGGGTTGCAAGTTATCAGGGTGAGTTTATAAAAGATGATGTTTTTTCTGCAGCGTTTGCGAGGAAACAATAGCTTATTTCTTTTTCTTCTTAGTAGGATTACTCGTCGTATGTTTTGTTAATACCAGTGCTTCTTGGACGTGGTCCATATTAATTCGTGATTTATAATAGAAATAGCCAACAGTAGCAAAAGTGACAACAGGCGAGATCCATTCTGGTACTTCAATGCCAAAACTATGAAGGAGCATGACCACACCAAGGACAAGAATGGAGTACATGGCTCCGTTCTTTAAGTATTTATATTGCTTAATTCGCTCAATATTTCGAATTGTTAACTGCCTTAGTACAATCGCTCCAATACCATTACCTATAAGAATAAGCGGAATAGCAAAGGTAAAAGCAAAAGCTCCAATAACACCGTCAATCGAGAAACTTCCGTCTAATACTTCAAGATATGCGATTTTTGCTACATCAGACATGCCGCCTGAGAGTAATTTCTTTTCCTGCTCTTCGGCAAAGGAACGGAACCCATGAATAATAAAGAACGCTGTGGAGCCTACAACAGCACCAAATTGAAGTAATGGATGATTGTCTCGAAATGCCAGCCAGACGATAGCAGTCAATAGAACAGAGATTACTGCATAAAACCAAGCCCCTTGTTTTTGGAAGAATCTTTCTCCTTTAAGGCCGAAATTTTTAGGTTCTAAAAAGAGCCAATGAAAAAAGAGGAAAATAAGGAAAACACCCCCAGCAATAAGAAGAACATGGGATGACTCTTTAACGACTTCGGCTATGTGTGGGTCATTAGAAAACGCTGCCGTCAATGTGCCAACTACCCCTAGTTCCGGTGTGGCTGCAAAAAGGATAAGAAAGGGGAGAAGTCCTCGCATTAAAAACACTGCAAAGAAAATACCCCACGTGAGAAACCATCGACGTGCTTTTGCACTCATCGTAGAAAGTACCTCAGCATTAATAATGGCATTATCAATACTGGTGATGATCTCAAATAGTGCGAGTCCTACAATCGTAAGAAGAATAAATACCCATCCCATAGAGAGTATTATATGCGATGGATGAGGTACGAATCAAGCTGTAAGGCTTTTAGTTACTCTTTTTTAACTGATTCTTTAACAGCCTGATAATCAAGCTGGGTGGTCTTTTTACTGCTCTTTGTGCTTCTCTTGTGGCTAATATATTCATACACCATAGGCAAAAGTGAAAAAAGAACGATAGCAATTACGACATATTCAAAGTTCTTCTCAACAACTGGAATACTACCAAATAAACGACCAAGTACCATAAGTGATGTGACCCAGATAACCCCCCCGACGATATTGTAGGTAATAAAGGTACGATATTTCATTCTTCCGACCCCAGCCACAAATGGAGCAAAGGTCCGAACAATTGGCACAAACCGAGCAAGGATAATGGTCTTTCCTCCATATTTATCATAAAAAGCAGCTGTTTTTTCTAAATACTCTTTGCGAAAAATCTTTGAATCCCCTTTCGCAAAGACACGGGGGCCAATAAAATGTCCGATCCAATAGTTAACCGTATCACCGAGTATTGCAGCGAGTAATAACACAACATAGGCAATCCAAAAATTAAGATTCGTACTTGTGGAGACTGCGCCTACAGCAAATAGAAGAGAATCTCCGGGGAGAAATGGTGTGACAACGAGTCCTGTTTCAGCGAAAACAATAAAAAAAAGAATTATATAGGAAACAGAGCCTAAGGAGTTAATAATGTTGACCAGGTGCTCATCGAAGTGTAGGATAAAATCCACTAATTCCATAGATCTATTGTATCATAGTGGGGAGGAACTGAATAGCGAATAAGACTTCAATCGCGGGGTTGTTTCACATACGTTATACTCAGCGCATTAGCGAGAAGTACTCGGAAACTTCTAGGAAAAAAGAGTTTTGTATGCCGCAATATACATACTCATATTCCAGGATTGCTTCGCTACACCCATAGGTGTTCCATATTCTCCATGGAGATATTCATTAAACTCCCAGTTACTAACACTGTTTGCGCGTGATAGATTATGGAGTTCTTCTTCAGCTCTCTCAGGATGTTGTTTTGCTAACCACATCACCCAAAAACCACCGATATATGGCCAAATGCCGCCGTTATGGTATTGCCATGGATAGTTTTGTCTCCCTTTTGCCATGTAGTCTCGCCAGTCTGGCTCACCTGGATAAATAGGAGGATAGAGCGCTTTAACTGGATAGGGGAGATTGGTTGCAGAACGAAACAGAAAATCAGTAATTTGAGCAGCTTTTTCTTTATCTGCAAGTCCGGTGATGCAGGCTAAGAGATTTCCATATACTTC
Source organism: uncultured Gammaproteobacteria bacterium (assembly GCA_964503265.1). Classification (GTDB taxonomy): domain Bacteria; phylum Patescibacteriota; class Microgenomatia; order Levybacterales; family UBA12049; genus CAZCYO01. The sequence goes on along the minus strand of CAZCYO010000005.1, from coordinate 51,872 downwards.
ACAACGCATCTCGTATGTTTTATGTGAGACATAGCCTAAATAATACGGGAGAAATACCACTTTCGAGTTAATATACTCAAGTAGTGCTGGCGCAAACACATTCTTCTCTGTATAGCTGTTTTTAGGAATGTATTCCATATTACTACTTGTTTGTTTATGAATCCAAAAGAGTGAATTAAACGCGTCATGTATTTCATCTCGGAGCTTCTCAAGTTCTTCTTTGTTCTCGACCTCGCAGCGAAGTTTGACTAACCAATACCAAAGTGTGTTTGTATAAAGGACCGTTCCTATTCGAGGCATCTCATCTGCCCAATCAGACGCTTCACCTTGTTCAAGCAATGTGTCGTTATTTGTGTCCTGGTAGGAGAGCCAGGCAAATGCCTTCTCAAGATTAGGCAGGTACTTTTCGTAAAAAGCTGTGTCATTGACATGTTTTTTATAGTGGAGAAAGGCAATGCACCACCACAGCGTACTATCAATTGAGCCTGGATTAAACCATTGAACTTTTTGTACCTCTGGTTTGTAATAAAAAGGGAATTGGCCACGATCAGATTGTGCGAGAACTAAGTTCTCAAGTGACACCTTTAGTGTTTTAATAAGTTGTTCGTCTTCGGATAATAAGATTCCAAGTGAAGAAACACCAATATCTCGACTAAAAAGAGAGGTGTAGTTTTTCTTCTTAGCCTCAAGCGTGTGGGGAGAAGCTGCCAGTAATCCATGAGGTGTCGTATTCTGTTTAAGATCAGAGAGCGCACGCTCAAACCCCTCAGTAATTAACCCGTGTTGCATAGTGTTTTTTAAGTATAGGGGAAAAAAGAAGACGATGTAAATATCCTACCTCTTGAGCGCTTCAATCCCTGGTAGTGTTCCTTTTTCGATAAATTCAAGCATTGCTCCACCACCAGTTGAAATGTGACTAATTTTATCTACATGTTCCTTGTTTGAAACAGCTGCGAGGGTTTCGCCACCTCCGATAATTGATAAGGCATGTTCATTCTCAGAAATTGCGTAATAAAGAAAATCTGTCCCGTGTCTGAAATGCGGATTCTCAAAATACCCAACAGGACCATTCCAAATAATGGTTTTGGCTTCAGCGATGATACTCCCGAATAGTGCTTCTGTCTCCGGTCCGATATCAAGGATTTGATCTTTCTTTGTAATGTCATTAAGCCGTTTCGTCTGACTGATATTTCCCGTAACTTCTTCACCTGTGGTTACATCCTGTGGAAGAAGCAACTTCGTTTTCTTTTGTTCAGCATAGACAAGTAGTTTTTTCGCCTCCGCAAGTGCCGAAGGTTCATAAAAACTTTTTCCAACTTCAAGTCCTGCGGCTCTAAAAAATGTATTAGCCATGCCACCACCAATTAAAATAGTATCTGCAACTTCAATTAGCCGTTTAATTAAGTGAATTTTACTCGATACCTTAGCACCACCAAGAACTGCGACAAAAGGGTGTTTGGGCTCTTTAAGAGCAGTCGTTAGTGTTTCTACCTCTTTTTTAAGGAGTAAGCCTCCGTAGGACGGGAGGAGAAGCGGCAGACCGACAACTGAAGAAGCTTCTCGATGCGAGACGCTAAACGCATCATTCACATAGATATCTCCAAGTGAGGCTAGTTCTTTTGCAAATGCGGGGTAGTTTTCCTGTTCACCTGTGAAGAACCGAATGTTTTCTATAAGAAAAACTTGTTTTTCTGTTTGTGATGCAAAGACATCGGCATCATGAAAATCCTTAACGAGCTTTACTTCGTAATCTGGGATTAATTTTTGTAAATCATTTGCGACACGACGAAGTGAAAGTGTTGGGTCAATCCCTTTTGGACTGCCTAAATGTGCGAGTAGAATGAGTTTGTTGTGCTGTTTTAGAAGGGAGAGAAGGGTTGGGATAGATTGTCTGATTCGTTCATCATTTCCTATTGAGTGGTCAGAATTGAGTGAGACATTATAATCAACACGGATTATAACTCGTTTGTGCTCAATATTCTCATCGTCAATATAATGGATATGACTAGGCATAGTAGCGAGAAACAGTAGCTTTTGTGTCTTTCATTCCGAGAGAAAGGAATAGCTCTTCTAGGTAAGAGGAGATATTAGTTACAATTGGCTGTTTGTCTGATTCTGATAATTCCCACATTTGCTCCTTAAATTCAGCAGCTGCTTTCTTGCGTGTTCGATAGTAAAACTGCTCGTCAGTCCATTCAGCTTTTCTTTCTTTATCACAATTAATAGTGAGCCATGTATAGATCGTATTACGCAAGGTTTCTGGCAGAGAGTCATATACAATATTTTGAATGCCTGTAGAAAGGTGAATTTCAACAGCATGATGCTTAGGGAATTCGGAGAACATGCTTTTGGGAAGTGTTGATGCGCCGTGTTGGACGACTCCTGAAAGGGAATAGACGGACCGTGCATGTTCACCAAGTGCCTCAATGAGCTCCATATCAACTGCCATTTCTTGCACCTTTCCTTGTGCATCGATTGACCCTCCATGTTCTGTCCCTGTCTGTATACTCATTTTCCCAAGACCTTTGCCATATAATTTAGGAAGATATTGCTGCATAAATGCATCCATGTCTTCTTTTGTGCTGTTTTTGTCCCCTATATGGCCAATTTCCCCTCCAATCATAATATCGACGCCCTCTGGCTGATGCATACGAATAAAGTTGGTGAGTTCTGAGGTAATGGTACTATTTTGTTCTTGTTGTTTCAGGAGCGTTGGTTGTGATAAATCAACTATTGTTGAGGCATCAATATCAATATTATAAAGTTGTGCCTTGATCGAATCGATGATAAGCTGTTTGAGTTTATTGAGTTCACCTACTGCATCAGTTATAAATGCTTCTTTATTCACCTGGTAGTGATCTCCCTGCATAAATACCGTTCCGTTATACCCGGATTTAATCGCCGCCGCTAAAACGATAATAGCTAAATCCCCAGGTGTTTGGGCCGAATATCCCATCTCAGATCTTGCAAGTTCGAAAATGACGATACCAATGTCATGCTTCTTCATCAGTTTAAAAATTTCGCAGCCAACCTCATACGGCATAATACGAAGATTGATAGCTGGGACAGTAAATCCTGACACTTCACCAGTCTGGAAAGCATGATAGAGGTTAGTCGTTGGGACGGAAACTATGTGAAGTGAATCTGCGATGCGCTGAATAAGGGTTCGAGCACGCTCTTTGAGTGCATCTTCTTTACTAAAAAGGGCTGCGCCGTGAAGAAAATCAATAACAGTCTCTTTAAGAACTGCTTCATTCGTAACAGTCACACTTTCTGAGGTTTCTGTAAGGCAAGTCGTAAGGAGACGGTCTAATTCTTCGGTGGAATACAGCATGGCTAAAACCAGTATAACAACGTTCAGAAACGATACGCAAGTAGAATTCTAAGGGAGTCATGTCTGTTCAGTCTCTAGCTTCTATGCTACAATCAGGCACATATGGACAAAGTATATGACCACAAAAACGTAGAAGAAAAACTCTATGAATGGTGGGAAAAACAAGGATATTTTAAGCCCGAGGTAAATCCGGACGGGAAGCCATATTCCATCATTCTTCCACCACCAAATGCTAATGGAGCGCTGCACTTTGGGCATGCAATGTTTACGATTGAAGACATTCTTATCAGATATCACCGAATGAAAGGAGATCAAGCGCTGTGGCTTCCTGGAACAGATCATGCAGGTATTGAAACGCAATTTGTGTTTGAAAAAAAATTGAAAGCAGAAGGCAAGTCACGTCTCGATTACGATCAAGAAACTCTTTATAAAATGATTCACGAGAATGTACAGGAACATCGTGGAGGAATAGAAAAACAACTTCGACGTCTTGGCTTTTCTCTAGATTGGAGTCGCTCGAAATACACCCTTGATCCAGATGTTATTTCACTTGTTCACCAGACATTTAAGAAAATGTTTGATGAAGGACTTATTTATCGAGATTACCGCCTTGTCAACTACTGTACATTCGATGGAACATCATTTTCAGATTTAGAAGTTGTCCATGAAGAAAGAGAAAGACCTCTCTATTATATAAAATATGGACCGCTAGTTCTTGCTACAACTCGTCCTGAAACAAAGTTTGGAGATACAGCGGTTGCGGTTCATCCGGATGACAAACGATATCAAGAGTATATTGGGACAGAGCTTGAGATTGAGACAGTCCTTGGACCTGCGAAAATAAAAGTCATCGCTGATGAGAGTGTCGATGCTTCCTTTGGAACTGGTGTGGTTAAAATTACTCCTGCGCATGATTTTGCTGATTTTGAAACAGGAAAACGGCATAATCTGCCGATGAAGCAGGTCATAGGATTTGATGGGAAACTGAATGAGTATGCTGGAAAATTTGCTGGAATGTATGTTAAAGATGCGCGTAAAGCAATTGTTGAGGAAATGCAGCAAAAAGGGTTAATCGAAAAAGTTGATGAAACATATGTTACACGCTTAAATCTTTGCTATAAATGCAAAGGTGTTTTAGAGCCGCTTCCTAAAGAACAATGGTTTATGAAAGTGAAGCCATTGGCTGAAAAGGCAATTTCTGCTGTAAAGAATGGTGATATCACGATCTATCCAAAGAACTTTGAAACAACCTATTTTCAGTGGCTTGAGAATTTACGAGATTGGAATATCTCACGACAAATCGTTTGGGGTATTCGAATCCCCGCCTGGAAGAATAAGAAAACAGGGGAATGGATTGTAACTGCAGGAGAGACGCCAAAAGACGAAGAGTGGGAACAGGATACCGACACATTTGATACCTGGTTTTCGAGCGGTCAATGGCCAATCGTAACACTTAAAACAACTCCTGGAGATTTTGAAAAGTTCTATCCAACGAGCGTAATGGAAACTGCATATGATATTTTGAAAGCGTGGGTTGTGCGTATGGCGATGCTTGGCATTTATCTCACTGGAGAAGTCCCTTTCCGAGACGTTATTTTTCATGGAATTGTTAATGACCCATATGGGAAAAAGATGAGTAAATCAAAAGGGAATGTGGTCAATCCTTTGGAGTTAGCAGATCAGTACGGTGCTGATGCTGTACGCTTTGCTCTTATCTATGGCAACGCGACGGGAAATGATCAGGCCCTTTCCTATACAAAACTTGATTCTGCACGGAAATTTGCGAACAAACTCTGGAATATGGCGAGGTTTATTGAGATGAATAGAGAAAAGGTGCAAGAAATAGCGACAGCTGATGAGGAGAGAACAGAAATAGATATACAATGGCTTGAGAAAACGAACCAGCTATCAGCTGAAATAACTCGATATCTTGATAGTTATCAATTTAACTTAGCGGCTGAACGATTGTATGAATTTGCATGGCACGAATTTGCGGATAACTATATCGAAGATGTAAAAAATAGAATTACAAATGATTCTTATACTGTGTTGGTCACGATTTATGTAACTATCTTGAAGTTACTTCATCCGTTTATGCCGTTTATTACAGAGGAAATTTATCAGAAGCTGCCTGAACATACAGAGTCTCTCATGATTGCAAAATGGCCTGAGGTTAGTTAAGATAAATGCCCCAGTCACATGATTAAGAAAAAAGTACCAGTTAAAAAATCGCCATATCCATCAGTAACTGTCTTCTCTACGAAACCAAAGACGGAGAAGCTAAAATTCCCGAACATTCCACGATCTATTACCGAACGCTTTTCTCACATTTCATTTCGTAAGACCATAGGTACTCCAGCATTCTTTTTCCATATCCTCTCTGTTGGTATCTTTGTGGCAATCCTCTATCAGGGGAATACGCTGTTTACTACGTGGCAAACATTTTCATTAATCCAAAAAGAAGAAGCTCAAATTTATCAGGAAGTGACGTATTGGCAGGATATTACGAGAAAGTTCTCAAACTATAGAGATGGTTACTTCAGTCTAGCAGTGTTGTATTATCGGTTGGGAAATGATGTGAAAGCAAAAGAGAATTTAGATAAAGTGTTAAGTATTGATCCGAGATTTGAACAGGGGATAGCGTTTGCAAAAATAATTAAATAATAATTATTCCTTTGATTCTTCTTCAGCCGGTTTATCAGATTCTTCAGTTGTCCCGTCCTCATTAGTGCCTTCTGTTGGTTCACCCTCAGTAGGTGTTTCACCTTCAGTTGCTTCTTCAGCTTCTGGTTCAGGCTCTGGAGCAACTAATTCAGCAATCTTAACGATAATTTGTGTCGGTTCAGTTAAAATAGTAACACCTTCAGGTGCTTTAAGATCAGCGACAGTAATTTGATCATCAACTGCCCCTAGGTGAATTACGGACACTTCAAGCTGGTCTGGGAGATTTTCAGGAAGTGCTTCAACCTCAACTTCAGATACCTGATTCATCATCATGCCAAGTTCTTCTGTGACAGCTTGCGCTTCATCGATAATAGTAACTGGAACCATGGTTTTAACTTTTTCTTTTAAGTTAACTTGATAAAAATCTGCATGCATTGGGGTGCGTGTGCGATAATCCCAGTGAATATTTTTAACGAGGGCTGGGCGAGCTTTTCCTTCAATCTCCACATCGACGAGTCCTGTTTCTCCAACTTCTTTATAAAGAGCTTGAAAATCAGCAGTTTTTACTTGAAAAGAGACGGAAGGGATACCTTTACCATAAATACTTGCAGGCATTATACCGTCGCGGCGGAGTTTTTTTACTTGCTTTCCGAACACTGTTCGGACTTCTGTTGCTAGTTTTGGATGCTTCATCAAAAAGTATTGTACAGTACTTAGACTGTCTTGACAATAAGTATAGCATATCGTTGCAAGAGGGTATGACTATAAGGCTTTTCTTACAGTGTGAAAAAGTGTAGGCTTGTCCCATGAGAATACTTGGAATTGATCCCGGAATCGGAAGAACTGGGTGGGGAGTTATTGATGATACCGCGGGTAAACTAACAGTTATTGCATATGATTGCTTTGAAACGACTCCAAATAGTCCGACTCCTGAGCGACTCGTTAAAATCTATGACCAACTATCCACACTTATTGAAGAATACCATCCAGAAGCACTTGGAATAGAAGAATTATTTTTTAATACAAATGTGACGACAGCCTTTACCGTCGGGCAGGCACGAGGCGTTATGTTACTTGCTGCAGAACAGGCACACATACCAATTGGTATCTACACTCCGTTACAGGTCAAAATGGCAGTAACTGGCTATGGTCGTGCTGAGAAGAAACAAGTAGGTGAGATGGTTAAATTATTATTAAAGCTCAAAACCATCCCAAAACCTGATGATACAGCCGATGCATTAGCAATCGCGATTACACATGCGTTCTCGAGAAAAAGTAATGAATCTAGAAGATAACGGTTATTAGTTAAAGAATAAATAAAATATTTCTATCATTTATCTTCGCCCTCCCACCTATGCTATACTGATCCTGAATTCTTCCTATGATAGCTATGTTAACAGGGCTTGTGGCCTATCGTTCAGATCCACATATCATTTTAAATGTTCACGGTGTTGGCTATAAAGTCTTAGTGAATAACACTCTTTTATCCAAAGCAAGTGTTGGATCTGAGTTAACTGTTTATACCTACACACATGTCAGAGAGGATCTTCTTGAACTCTATGGTTTTTCAGAGCCACAAGACTTAAAACTTTTTGAGCTTTTGATTGGTGTTTCAGGGGTGGGGCCTAAATCTGCTGTTGGGGTCTTCTCAATTGGTTCGCGAAGCGAGATTATGCAGGCTATCAGCACGGGAGATGTCTCTTTTTTTACCGGAGTTCCGCGTCTTGGTAAAAAAAATGCTCAGAAAATTATTATTGATCTGAAAAGTAAGATCGGTGGAGCTGTGGGTGCAGATCTGGATTTGTCTGGAGATGGAGAATCAGATAGTGATGAGGTGATCGCAGCACTGCAAACATTTGGGTTTAGTAGAGCTGAAGCACATGCAGCACTTCGGGATGTGAAAGAAGATGGATTATCTACGGCTGAAAAAATACGATTGGCGCTGAAACAGTTAGGAAAATAAGGTAAAAGTAAGAATTAAACACTGGATCCCAGATCAGGTCTGGGATGACAAACTTTTTTACTTTTGAATTGTGCTTTTGCCTTTTAACTTTTTCGTTTTTAATTTCTTATGAGTGATAAACACATCAAAACAGTAGAAAAAGAAGAAGAAAGTACGCCTGAAGAAGAAGTATTACTTACATCTGTTCGTGCACGTTCGTGGGATGAATTCAAAGGGCAGGAGAATGTTAAAGCGTCTCTTCAAATTTCCATTGAAGCTGCACGTAAGCGAAATGAAGCAATTGAGCACGTGCTCCTTTACGGCCCTCCTGGGCTTGGAAAAACCACACTTTCTCATATTATCGCGCGTGAGATGGATGCAAATATTAAAGTCACCTCAGGTCCAGCTATTGAACGTGCTGGAGATTTGGCATCAATTCTAACGAACCTTGAAAAAGGGGACATATTATTTATCGACGAGATTCACCGCCTTAATAAAGTCGTTGAAGAAACACTGTATCCTGCGATGGAGGATTATGCGCTGGATATCGTGATTGGCAAAGGACCTTCGGCTAGGACGCTACGACTTGATTTGCCGCCTTTTACTATTATAGGAGCTACCACACGTGCCGGAATGCTATCAGGACCGCTTAGAGACCGTTTTGGGGTCGTACATAGGCTAAATTTTTATGGCCCAGAAGAGTTGGGGACCATTATTCATAGTGCAGCTGAAAAATTAGCAGTTCTTATCGATCATGCAAGTGTCGAAGAAATTGCAGCTCGTGGTCGGGGAACTCCTCGAATTGCACTAAAGCTTCTTAAAAGAGTACGAGATTATGCTCAGGTAAAAGGGGAAGGGCATATTACACCACTCATCACGCATGAAGCACTTGCACTCCTAGAGGTAGATAGTATGGGGCTTGACACGCTTGATAAGCGATTTTTGCTAGCAATTATTGATAAACATCGAGGTGGGCCTGTGGGGATTGAGACGATTGCATCTACGATTTCAGAAGATATCGGCACGCTTGAAGATGTAATTGAACCGTATTTGATGCAGATTGGATTTCTCCAGCGAAGCCCGCGGGGAAGAGTCGCGACAGAAACGGCCTATCTCCATCTCGGGTTACATTATCCATTAAAAAACAAAGAACAGCAAAAATTGATATAAATACGACAAAAGCCTATCGTTTAGTACCCTTCGTTTTCTTTTAGTAGCTTTCGCTTTGTATAGTGAAGAATGGTACTCGAGTAGGCTTGTCTTAGCTTGTTAGCATACTCATATGCTAGTGATTTTTTGTGAGAATAAAAAGAAAAAGAGGTAAGAAACGGGTAAAAGAGGGGAGACAATGCAAGAAGATATATGTAATTTAAAATCAATTTTTAAAAATTAAATGATTGAAGCATTTAGATTTGATTTCAAATTTTACATTAGAAATTATAAATTCTCACTCTTGACCAGTTTTTTTCTTTCTGATAGAGTTTAATCCCAGAAGATGACTGGAAAGATTTACCAAGATTTCATTTGTTCACTCATGTGTAGAGCGCGTTAAGCGCTCTTTTTTTATGCAAAAAACTGCCACACTAGTACTTAACGATAAAACAACAATAGAAGGAACTAGTTTTGGAGCTGACACATCAGTAGCTGGGGAAGTAGTGTTCTCAACAGGCATGATGGGATATCCAGAAAGTTTAACTGACCCATCCTATAAAGGGCAAATGTTAGTCCTTACCTATCCACTGATTGGAAATTATGGCGTGCCAGATAAAACGTTATGGGAAGCAGATCATCTCATGGTATCAGGGCTGATTGTCAGTGAGTACATCGATACGCCATCTCACTTTCAAAGTAAACAAACCCTCGCACAGTGGTTTAAAGACGAAGGTGTTCCTTTGCTTCAGATTAAAGACACTCGTGCACTCACCCAACGAATTAGAGAACAAGGAGCGCTCCTTGGCAAAATTATATGTGGAAATGATATACCCTGGTATGATCCCAATACTGATAATCTTGTCGCTCAAGTCTCTACGAAAAAAGTGATAATACAAGAACCGACTAAAAAAAAGAAAAAAAAGACAATTGTGCTTGTCGATTGTGGTGCGAAGAGAAATATTGAGCGGGCACTTCTTGAACGTGGGTACCGAGTAATTACGATTCCTTGGGATATGGATCCACTTTCTCTTAAAGAGAAATTTGATGGCGTGCTTATTTCAAATGGACCTGGAGATCCTAAATTAGTAAAAGAAACGATACTACACGTAAAAAAACTCCTTACAAAAAATATTCCAATTCTGGGCATTTGTTTAGGGCATCAAATTCTCTCACTTGCAGCAGGAGGAGATACGAAAAAACTCCCTTATGGTCACCGAAGCCAGAATCAGCCGTGTACTATGGAAGGAACGAAGCGGTGTTATATCACGACGCAAAACCACGGGTTTGCTGTTAATCGTATCCCAGATGGGTTTAATCCCTGGTTTACGAATGCAAATGATGGTACAAATGAAGGGATTATCCATAAGACGAAACCAATTATGTCTGTTCAGTTCCATCCAGAGGCAACACCAGGACCGACAGATGCAGAGTGGATATTTGATTATTTCTTAGAGAGGATGAATCAAGAATCATGAATCAAGAATCACGAAAAATAAAATCCTTTACTGATCTAAACGCATGGAGAGAAGCACATGAATTAGTGTTGTTAGTTTATAAACTAACTCAGGATTTCCCTAAAGAAGAGATGTTTGGGCTGACTAATCAAATCAGACGTGCAATAGTATCGGTGACTTCCAACATTGCAGAAGGATTTAGTAGAAATTCCTATAAAGAGAAAGCACAATTTTACGCGATGTCACTCGGTTCCATAACAGAAGTACAAAACCAACTTCTTATCGCTAGAGACCTTGGCTATATTGCAAAGCAAGCATTTAATGAAAGTGCTGAAAAGACTATTGTCGTAAACAAGTTACTCAATGGGTTAATTAAAAAATCAAAAACCTTAATTCATGATTCATAATTCTTGATTCATATGAAAGAGCAACAAAAACAGAGCAGTAAACAAGAATATAGAAAGATACTAATACTCGGAAGTGGTGCTCTCAAAATCGGGGAGGCTGGAGAGTTTGACTATTCAGGATCTCAGGCAATTAAGGCGTTTAAAGAAGAAGGCACAGAAACGGTTCTAATCAATCCGAATATCGCAACGATCCAAACCTCAAAGCAGATGGCAGATCGTGTGTATTTCTTGCCAGTGACTCCGTATTTTGTCGAGCGAGTGATTGAAAAGGAAAAACCAGATGCCATCGCTCTCTCCTTTGGAGGCCAAACAGCCTTAAATTGTGGTATTGAACTCTATAAGAAAAAAATATTAGAAAAACATAACGTCACGATACTGGGTACTCCTATGTCAGCTGTACTACTCACTGAAGACCGCCGTTCATTTGCTCATCATTTACGAAAGCTTGATGTGTCTACACCTCCGAGTAAAGCTGCTAAAACAGTCAGGCAAGCAGAACAGATTGCACAGGAAATTGGATTTCCTGTGATGGTTCGAGCCGGATTTGCACTTGGTGGCCAAGGATCGGGAGTTGCGCGAAATGCAAAAGAATTACACGAACTTATCACACATGCATTTTCTTTCGTCACACAGGTGTTAGTTGAGAAATATCTTCATCACTATAAAGAAATTGAGTATGAAGTTGTGCGTGACGCGGACGATAACTGTATTACTGTCTGTAATATGGAAAATATGGATCCGCTGGGAATTCATACAGGAGAGTCGATCGTCATTGCTCCAAGTCAAACCCTCACAAATTTTGAATACCACGAGTTACGCTCAATTACGTTAAAAGTAGTTCGAAGTCTCGGTATTATCGGGGAATGTAATATTCAGTATGCACTCAACCCTCACCCCGACCCTCTCCCAAAGGGCGAGGGGAAAGCTCCTTTGGATTACTACGTCATTGAGGTAAACGCTCGGCTTTCACGTTCATCAGCCTTGGCGAGTAAAGCCACGGGCTATCCGCTTGCCTACGTGGCTGCGAAACTCGCACTGGGTAAGAATTTAACTGAGTTAACGAATAAAGTAACGAAGAAAACACAATTTTGTTTCGAACCCGCACTTGATTACGTCACGGTGAAGATTCCACGGTGGGATATGGACAAATTTAAAAATGCTGTGGACACGATTGGAAGCAGCATGAAGTCGGTTGGAGAAGTGATGGGAATTGGGAGAACATTTGAAGAGGCATATCAGAAAGCGATTCGTATGCTTGACTTAGACTTTGAAGGGGCTGTTTCAGATGAATTATTCACGAGGGGAAAGCTACAGGGGCGAGATCTTAAAGATCTGCTTACTCATCCCACTCCACAGCGGATGTTTGCCATAGCGAAAGCATTTCAAAAGGGGATGAACGTGGCAGAACTCCACAAGCTCACAGGGATTGATCCATGGTTTTTGTATCGAGTGGAGAATATTGTGAAGGAAGAAGAAAAACTAAAAAATAGTCATGCTGAATTTAGTTCAGCATCTCAAAAGAAAAATAAAAAGATCCTGAAACAAGTTCAGGATGACAGTTTTTGGCAGGAGGGGCAACTTCTTCGTCTCAAACAACTTGGTTTCTCAGACAAGCGAATCGGAAAATTAATAGGGAGAACTGGGCTTGAAATACGCACGCTTCGGGGAAAATTCGGAATATATCCGGGAATTATGCAAATCGACACGTTGGCTGGTGAGTTTCCCGCACAGACAAATTATCTGTATATGACATATAACGCGAGTCATAAAGATGTGAAACCAGTGGGCAAAGATGGTGTAATAGTATTAGGCTCAGGGCCGTATCGAATAGGCTCATCGGTTGAATTTGATTGGTCGAGTGTGAATACGGTGCAAACACTCCAAAACCATGGCAAAAGTGCGATTGTGGTGAACTGTAATCCTGAAACAGTCTCGACTGACTATGATGTTTCAGAGCGACTCTACTTTGAAGAACTTACATTTGAACGTATTGCGGATATCTACGAATTCGAACATCCTCAGGGAGTTATCGTGTCTGTGGGTGGTCAAACGCCGAATAATCGTGCCCAGGCACTAAAAAACTATGGCTGTCGCGTGCTAGGCACAGATCCAGAAGATATTAATCGAGCTGAGGATAGAACGACCTTCTCAGCACTCTTAGATAAACTCCAGATCGCCCAGCCTCAGTGGGCGAAATTCTCCACCATCAAGGCTGCGACTAACTTCGCCAAAAAAGTCGGTTACCCTGTGCTCGTGCGGCCGTCGTTTGTCCTCTCGGGAAGCTACATGAAAATCTGTCATACAGAAGAAGAACTGGATGCGTATTTACAGGCAATTGGGATGATTTCAGCTGAATATCCACTTACCGTCTCGAAATTCATCGATAACGCAAAAGAAATCGAGGTGGATGCCGTCGCACAAAACGGTGTACTTAAAACATTTGTCGTCTCAGAACACGTAGAGTACGCAGGTGTTCACTCAGGTGATGCGTCAATTCTCTTTCCGCCTCAGCGACTATATGTCGGCACGCTCACACAGCTTCAGCAAATCACGAGGAAAATTGCCGCAGAACTTAACATAACCGGGCCATTTAACATGCAGTGCCTTGGCAAAGATAATGATGTCTCTGTCATCGAAGTGAACCTTAGAGCTTCACGGACATTTCCGTTCATTTCGAAAGTAACTGGGGTAAATTTCATCGAACTTGCCACAGAAGCGATGCTAGGTATAAACGTCACAGAAAAACAGATTAATATGCTGGATTATCCCTTCGTGGCTGCGAAAGTCGCACAGTTCTCATTTGCACGGCTGCCTGGAGCAGATCCGCTTCTCGATGTCGAAATGGCGAGCACGGGGGAAGTGGCTTGCTTTGGTGAGACTGCTGAGGAGGCCTTCCTGAAGGCTGAGATGGCTGTCGGAACGCGTTTACCCCAAAAAGGGGTATTTATCAGCCTCGGGGGAGAAGAGAATAAATGGAAATTCTTAGAAAGTGCGCAGAGGCTCGCTGAATGTGGCTTGCCGCTTTATGCGACAGATAAAACAGCGAAGTTTCTTAAAAAACACGGAGTAGCCGTAAAACGACTCTATAAAATCCAGGATAAACAGTCTCCGACAGTCCTGTCCTACTTCCTCAAAGGGAAAATCGATCTAGCCATAAATATCACAGATAAAACAGCGAGGCGGGACAGAAAAGACGACTACACCATCCGCCGCTTCGTCATTGACCAAAACGTGCCTCTTTTTACAGATCTGAGAAAGGCCGCACTGTTCGTGAAAGCGATTACTTCTATGAACCTTAAAGATATTCCCATTAAAGCATGGGATGAATATACCTCTTAGCCTCAAAAAGAATCCTAGAGCGCTTGACAAAAGACTTATAGTATGTTACTATGCTCGATAACTTCACGCCTACGGGTGGTAAGTGAGCACATTTACATAATACGTCTTGAAATAGTTTCAGAGATTAGTCTTTGAAACATTCGTAATACCAGCAACCGTCTTTTCTGCCAAAAGTCTGCTTTTAAAAAAGTAGCTCAAAGGCAAGAAGCTGGTTTTTTTTGTCCCGATAAATATCGGGACAATCCCTATCGTATCCGCCAGCTGGCGGAGAAAGGGGATGTGCTTACGTTAGTCAATGAGGTTCTGCTTTCTTAAATTGTTATCCTAACTTGTCCAGGATCATTTAAATAGATTCTGGTAAAGTCGTTGCCCCGATTAAATCGGGGTTGCTTTCCAGAATGACAAAGAAGAGGGTGGAATCTCGTTGATTACGCAAGTAATTAACGATTGATTATTTAGTAGAGAAATAGAGCGTTTGCGCTGTATCGATCGAATAATAATCTACTCTAGAAAAGGACTACTGACTCTACCGGACTTTCGAGTTCGACGAGATAATGTACTACTTGATAGAGGGCAAGACTAGATTCAACTCCTGATCGATTATATTCGGCAGGAGCATGAAGTGTAGAAAATTTCTACTTTTCATGTTCCTGTCGATAGAAGCTGCGATTCCAAAGGCGATTGTGCCGAGGATACCGACAGCAGTCGAGCAGGAAAAGGAGGTAGGACCATGCTTGGCCATCATTCGAGCCGTGTTATCAGCTCGTGTGAAGTCGAGGAGGTCGCTGACCAGCAACTCGATGGATTTCGGGTGCAGCCCGCACATAATGTGCGGACGACTCGTTCCATGGAACTCTGGCTCGTGGCTTACCCCACGGACAACCCGAAGCACCTGCTGCTTCTGCCAGCCCTCCGGCTGGCTGGAGCGGAATTGGTCGTTGGCAATGAAGCGCGTCACGGGTTTCCCGTGGCACAGCTTCACGTCATGGACGACTTCACCCGGGAGGGGGAGGAATCCGCCGACATGTTGATCACCCGGGCTCGGGCGAAAGCGATGTCATCGCTGCCTGATAGCCTTCCGATCCTCCGGCCGACCCCAATGGGGGTCATCGTTCGCAGGCGCGAGTTCAACACTATCGCCGGTGTCGATAAGCTCCAGATGGAGTGGTTCGTCACCAGCTGACACTTCTTCTTACACAACCGAGTCACTCGGGGCTTGCTCGTTCGAAAGAACGGGAATGTGACACGAATCTATCTTGCTTCATATGGTGGCGGGGTGTGCGCAAGCACGCTCCGCCCCAAGGAGAATTTCTTATAAGGAGACTATGTATAGTCTTTTTTTAAGAGATTCTCTCCAGAGACAGTGTGTCTCATAAGGAGGGGTGCTCTATATAGGGAGGTGGCTATGCCACTGCCACATGAGGTTCCACAATTCTGGCAGTATGGACAAGAACAAGAGCTTCGTGATGAAGTCACGGGGTATCTTATTTATGTCCTCCACCAAGGAATTGAAGCTCGGCACCCTGATGACATAGTTTCCCAAGTGAAGAGTATAGCTAATAAGCTTGCTTCTATCTTGGGGGACGCCGATACCTCGTTTGACTTCTACGAAGACGAGGTCTCCATGGGTTTCTTCGCTTTTTTGGCAGATCTCGATGTGTCAGACATTGAAGCCGTAATGAAGCTTCTCATCCACGAGGTCGTCCGAACTAAATTCTCCGATTATCCGGAGAACGAGGCCCTCATGGCTCGCGTTCGCGAGATCGAGGCTTAACCTCTCTCATCTTTCTTGGAGCGGCGTATGCCGCTCCAAGAAATCACAAACCGCACAAAAAACTTGACAAAAGGCTTATAGTATGATAAGATATGGACATACTTTTATCGACAAGAGTATGAAGGGTGTTTCTTTTATCTGCCCAAGAAATTACCGCGGCGATAGCACCTTTCATAGTTTTGTCGATGTTTTTTTCTAAGAAAGCAGAATGTTGTCTGTAGTAAGAATGTAGCTCAGGGCAGGAGTAATATTCCCTACAGACAGCATCCTGCTTTTTTTGTGCAAAAAATCCACCAATTCATACCCCATAGCCTTTGACACCCCATCTGTTTTTTTATATACTTCCTGGTACATTTTTTATTATCTCGTCTCATTTGCGAGACTGAGTAGATAACAAATCGTTCTTTAACATCGTGTGACTTATTCTAATTTTTCATGCAAGCGAAGGTGATAGGGAAGGGAAATGTGGTGTTATGTTGGATTCTGGGAAGATCGTTGTCTTCCAGAATGACAATTCTGTATAACAATAATCTGTTCCTTTTTCTTTCGTCTTCGCTTGCTACTGATCGGATATTAGTAGCTGTTGGAGTAGCAATACTCTAATGAGGCAGAAGTGAGAGACAAACAGTCTAAGGAGAGGAGTCTATTATATGGCTACAACTCTACAGGCGTATGGATTCACAGAGGCTGATCATCTCGAGATCGACCAGAATGTTCTCAGTATGCACTGCTTGTGCAGTACGTGTTTCTCGTCTTGGGTTCCGGATCATGAGGTGAACGAAGCTGAGCATGTTCTCGTCCATGCACGGGCGTATCTTCCTTTCGAAACTGAAGCTCTGTCTCTGAATCTTCTCAGTGGTCAGATCCCGTTCGCGGCGCTTTATCTGCCTCGCGGATATGGTCGGCCATCATCTACACGTGTCCTCTATGACCTTGTGGTCTATGAGGACAATACCGAGCTTCTCGCTGATCTGCTGGATTATCCAGCTATTCTTGAACTCGGCAAGATCGTCGAAACTATGCCTTCTGAGTTGATTGCTCTCTTCGCACAGTCTGCTGCTGAATTCGGGGGTAACCTGATGCGCATCCCACTTGATGCCATCTGTGTGCCGCCTCGCTACGTGAGCCTCCTCCAGGAAGAGGCGTTCCGTCGTCGCTTCTGGCAAGTTGTGGAACGTCGCATGCCTGCTGTGCGCCATATCGTTACTGCCACAGCGACACAACATTTGCAGGTGGCAAACCGCTTCTTGCAGGAGAGGTTGGCTTCGGCACCTCGCAGCACCGGGTTGGGTATTTTGGAAACCCTTCTCAATGCCGTCGGAATTGCGGATATCTCGTCACTCGGCGAGTATCTCCGCGACGATGATGGTTTTGACATGATTGGTCTTCTTCGTGCTATGCGAGATCGGTAGCGTCTGTCGATGCTGAGATAGAGAACTGCCTCTCTTTTTTTCAGTGTATACATACGCATCGATACTCGGATATCGATAGTTCGTCACACGGTACACACAAGGCGCTGTTCTAGGGTAATTCCTGGGGCAGCGCCTTTTTCGTGGAAAAATGATACAAAAAAAGACCATTTCTGGTCTTTTTTTCGTAGTGTTGCGGGTCTAGGAGTTGCGCCTAGCCTGCAAGATTATGAGCCTCGCGTGCACTGTACACTAACCCGCGCGTAAAATCATTATAACAGGCACGGGTGAGGGGGTCAACCTTAGCTTCGTTTTGTATTTCTTTTTTGAACATGATAAAATTGCACTCAGCTTCGATTTCTTGGCAGGGTAGCTCAGTCGGTTAGAGCACAGCATTCATAACGCTGAGGTCGTGGGTTCGATCCCCACTCCTGCTACATAACATATCATCTCACCTTTCTTGACTCTGCTTGCCTCACTTGCGACAATGAATCTATGGATGATGGGTTACGTAAAAAAATACTGTATGCAGTGTGTGCTGGGATAATTGTGCTTTTTGGGGTAGTTGCGGTTCTGCTGCTGTTTCGTAAACAACCGAAACAAACCGTTATGACCAGAACTGAGTATTTGCAGACGCAGCCAACTCCTGCTGCACAGCCTGTTACTGACATTCGAGCCTTTTTGCCGCCGATTACTAGTACACAAAGTGGGACTCCACTTGCTGATCGCACAGGCAGTAGCTCATCTTCTGAATCCACTTCTTCTGACGTACCGCTCCAAATCCCTCCATCAACGACGACAACGACCAGTGTTGATAAAGCATGGGCGTTCTTCCGTCAATCAATTGGATTGCCGATCACACTTGTGACTGCTATTATTCCTGGAGTCTCTTCGTGTGGAAATGCGAATCAACCAGTCTGTACGAATTCTCAAACGAATGTGACAATTATTAGGAATGAAACACAAGTGACAAATATTACGTTTATTCAAGAAGTTGTCGATATCCCACTGTCAATTCTCGATAAACTGCAAGATATTGTATTCTATAAATTCGTTGCGTTACTCCAACAAACTGTTCTTGCAAATGATACCTATCCGCGGCAGACGGTTCCAGAACACACATCCTGGTTTAGTGATCTTATCGCACGTGGAGAAATGAGTCAGTTTTATTATGATGTATTTACGCGAACGAATGCACCAGCAGCAAATTGTGGGACCGTCCAGCAGCAAGGATTTTGTTATGAGTCAAATGGCATATCTGCCAATCTGTATGTCAGGCAACGCGCCGGTACGTCTGAGTGCCCACGGGGTGCGATTAAATCATGGAACTCAGATAAAAATGCCCTCCAGGTAACGTGTTTTTAAGTTTATGCAGGAAAAACGTATTGGGATTATTGATTCTGGAGTGGGAGGGCTGAGCGTATATCGTGAAATTAACGCTAAAAATCTATCGCTTCCTGTTATCTACCTTGCTGATTCTCTGAACATTCCATATGGAGCGAAATCGTCTGATTTTATTACAAAACGGTCTATAGATCTTGTACGATATCTTACGCAAAAAGAAATAGAAACAATTGTTATCGCGTGTAATACGATCACTGTCACGTGTTTAGATACGTTACGAGACACATTCCCAGACACTACCTTTATCGGCACGGTTCCAGTCATTAAACTAGCGGTTGAACGTTCCGAGAATAAGCAAATTGGAGTACTTTCAACCACGAGAACCACACAAAGTCAGTATCTGGATGATCTCATAGCGCAGTTTGCTAATGACTGTATCGTTACCTCGATCGGGACAGATGAATTAGTTCCGCTTATTGAAAGTGGAGAGATTGATGGCGAAGTAGTTGAACATGTATTAGAGCGAATTCTGGAACCATTTAGTATCAACCATTGCGACACGCTCGTTCTTGGATGCACTCATTTCCCATTTTTAAAACCCGTGATACAGCGAATTCTAGGGGAACACATGCAGGTTTTTGATTCAGGAGAAGCAATCGCTCGGCAGCTTGAGAGAGTACTCGAAAAGCAAACAAGTAACCCATCTCACATACAGGAAGATATCATGTCTACGACAGGGGATGAACGATTATTTAGCGAAGTTATCGGAATTTTACTCGGCGGAAAAATATCGAATGAAATGTATATAGAGAAAGTTATTGTATAATACACATGATTCCCGATCAGGTCGGGAATGACAATACATATAATTATGGATTTTACGAATAAAAAAATTGGTATTTTAGGAATTGGCCTGGAAGGTGTTGCAACCGCACATTTCCTCTCAACGAAACAGGCACAGATCACGATGCTTGATCATAAAAAAGAAGCAGATCTCGACCGAACACTCGTCGCAGGTCTTAAACAGATGGGTATTACTGAGTTTATTCTTGGCGAAGACTACCTCACACATCTACAAGAGTTTGATATTATCGTTCGAAGTCCGGGAATTTCGTCTCTTCTTCCTGAAGTTCAACAAGCAAAAGAAAAAGGGGTAGTCATCACTTCTCATACGCAGCTATTTTTCGATGCATCTCCATGTCCAATCATTGGTGTGACTGGGACGAAAGGAAAAGGTACCACTTCGACACTAATAACTGAAATGTTAAAAAAAGAAGGAAAAGATGCATATCTAGGCGGAAATATTGGGCTTCCTCCATTAACGTTTTTGAGTAAATTAACGCCTCAATCTATCGTGGTCTTAGAACTCTCGAGTTTTCAACTCCATGACCTGCATAGTAGTCCTCATATCGCAGTTATGCTTATGATTACCAGTGATCATTTGGATTATCATAAAGACACCTACGAGTATGTTGATGCAAAACGAAATATCCTTCGCTTCCAGGAACGAAACGATATCGCGATTTTAAATCGTGATTACATAGCTACGCATGAATCAGATATTTATACTGAAGGACAGATTTACCAGGTAAGTCGTGAACGAACGACTGATCAAGGCTGTTATGTTGAAAAAGGCATAGTGTATCTGAGACAACATGGAAAAGAAGAAAAAGTGATTGATAGTAAAGATGTGTTGCTTCCTGGAAAACATAATCTAGAGAATGTCTGTGCGGCTGTTATGGCTGCGACATTGTCAGGAGTCTCAAAAGAGAGCATTGTGGCTGTCTTAACATCGTTTTCAGGGCTTGAACACCGTCTAGAACTGGTTAAAACAGTAGGAGGAGTAGGGTACTACGATGATTCGTTCTCAACCACGCCTGAGACAGCTATAGCGGCGATCGAGGCATTTTCAGTTCCAGAGATACTTATTTTAGGTGGACACAGCAAAGGATCTGATTTTACCGAGCTTGGAAAAGTTATTAGTACTGCTAAGAATATAAAGGCAATTATTGGGATTGGGGAGGAATGGGAGAAGATTAAATCCGAAATCCGAAATCCGAAATCCGAAATTTTATTTATTGAAGGTGCTACAAATATGGAGCAGGTGGTGCTCGCAGCTGCAAAAATCGCAACCGAGGGGAATGTCGTACTTCTCTCACCAGCTTGTGCCAGCTTCGGGATGTTTAAAAATTATAAAGAGAGAGGGAATTTGTTTAAAGAAGCAGTGAGGGGGTTAATGTAATTTTTAATTTACAATTTGAAATTTTTAATCAATTTTTAAACATTAAAACATTGAGATTTGATTGAAAATTAAAATTTTAAATTTCAAATTAGTTCATTTCAGTGTTCACATTTACAGTACTAGCCAAAGATAATAAAGCGCGCCTTGGAAAACTCGTCACGCCTCACGGAGAAATTAAAACTCCTTGCTGGGTTCCTGTGGGGACACAAGCATCAGTGAAGGCACTTTCTCCGAAGGATTTACAAGAAATTGGAGCACAAATTGTGCTTGCGAATACCTATCATCTTCACCTTCGTCCTGGCGAGGATACGATTGAAAAGATGGGTGGCCTCAGTAATTTTATGGGTTGGAGTGGACCAACCATGACAGATAGCGGCGGATATCAGGTATTTTCACTTGGTACCGCGCAGCACAAACATAATAAAGACAAGAAGAAACTCAGTAAGTTTACGAAAAAAGAGGAAGGGACATTTGTCGATACGCTGATTGAAAAAGAGCGGATGAATAAAAGTGTGAAGGCGAGAATTAAGCCTGCCACAATCGATGAAGAAGGAGTGACTTTTTTTTCACACTTAGACGGTTCACAGCAGCGATTTACACCCGAAACATCAATTCGCATGCAGGAGAAAATCGGAGCTGATTTAATCGTCGCTTTTGACGATCACGAATCACCGCTGTGGAATTATGAAGAAACAAAGATTTCACTTGATAGAACCAATAGATGGGGAATCCAGAGCTTAGAGGCATTAAAAAGAAAAGATCAACTGATGTATGGAGTAGTGCATGGGGGAATTTATGAAGATTTACGCATCGCATCAGCCAAATTTACCGATGAACATTTCCCGGCGATCTCGATAGGGGGATCATATACGAGTAAAGAAATTCTCTATAACGTCATTGATTGGACTGTGCCGTTTTTCTCTGAGGACAAACCACGACATCTCCTTGGCATCGCTGAAATTGCGGATTTATTTGAAGCGGTTGAGCGGGGAATGGATTTTTTTGACTGTGTCGCAGCGACGAGACGCGCACGGCATGCAAATATTTATCTTTCACCACGAAATGGGGGAACAAAAGCAAAAAGCTTTGCATATCAGTTACTCGTTGAGAAGTTTAAAGAAAGCTCAGAGCCACTTGATCCAGGATGTGCGTGTTATACGTGCCAACATTTCACAAGAGGATACATTCATCATTTATTTAAAGCCGATGAATTACTTGGGTATCGGTTAACGACGTATCATAATGTGTATTTCGTCACCAAGCTTATGGAACAGATCCGTGTGTCGATCGGAGAGGGACGCTTCTCGAGACTTAAACAGGAATGGCTTTCTGTTTGAGTGGATACTTTATCTGAACCACCTCACATGCCATAGAAAATTATGATTATTCTTATTCGGATCTATCAAAATGATTCTCGATCCAGTCGAGAATGACAGCGTATGGTTTGACAGATATATATATCTTTTGTATACTAATTTGAATCTATGAAAACCGTTTCAATTTCTATTACTTGGCTTATTTACCGTTCCTAAACGGAGGTAAGCTGGTGGAAAGAATGAAATAGGTTTTATTATTTACGCACAGAGTACCTCCTACTAGGAGGTTTTTTTGTGCGTTTTTTGTTTTTCCTAAGCCATAACAATTGCGTTATGAAGCTAAGTAGGAAAAACAGTACATTAATAATTGAGGAGGATGTTTTGTTTACTCTTCTATTAAGCCGCGGGAGGCCTCTGCGGCTTGAGGGAGGGGTAAACAAAGAAAGGAAGAGATTACCATGTGGGACCCAGGATTCAACTCTCGGCACCCGATGCTCAGCCTTGCTGAAAGGCAGGAGCTGTTGACCCCCAGTGAACTTGCGGTTTACTACCGGGAGGTGGGGAATATGTTTGCGATCACGGCGGTTGGAGTGTATATAGGGGCAGTGATTTCTCTCGGTGTGAGCCGAATCAGGGAAGAAGCACTGTTCTTCACGCTGGCATGTCTGCTGCTTCTGGGAGTTCTCTCACTGTTCGCGCACATCGAGTATATGAACGCTCGTGTGCAGGAGCGGAAGATTGCCGACGTGCAGGTTGAAAACACGCCTTCGTGACCTCACTGTGAGGTAACGATTACACGACTGTTTACCCCTCCACCTACACATCACACCCATACGATGGAGAAGAGTCATGAAGTCGTCATGGATTGAAATCGGTATCAAAGAAGAGAGGTGTCAGGTGCAAGAGAAACTTGGTGTTATCTACGACGTCGTTGTGGTGAAAGTGGCTACGTATCTGTTCATCTTGGCGCTTCTAGAGGAGCGCTTTGATGCAGCGGTACTAGCCTTTATCGCTATTCTTCTTCTCACAGTTCCAACTGATGAGAAGAAAGAAGGAGAGAAGAAATGAGCTGGATCGGGTGTGGGTTCATGGTGATTGGTATCGTATGTCTGTTCTTTGGGCTGGTGGGAAACACGAGCCATGCGTCTGAACAGATGACACATGAGGATAACGTGCAGGCAGTCATTATACTTGTCGCCTTGATCTTTATCGCGTGCGGAATTCTGATGGTTGTTCTCACACTGCCACCATCGCCTTGCGCTCCTAACTGTCCGCCGGACTTCACTATCACGTGGTAAACCCACTGTGAAGAGAAGGACGACGCATCCTCCTCTTCACACAATTTGACAAAAACTATTTTTACGCTAAAATACATCTATAAGCGTTGATCTGGGAATTTTGGACCCTAGGGAGCTTTCGCAAAATACATAATGCGCCACAGACGAACGTGGGTAACAGTCAGTAACGTGAATTGCTTCGGCAAGCTCAGCACAAGTTGAGTCAAAGAAGATTAAGCACGTCATGAATAAGGTTTCTTTCATGATTTTGCTTCCGTAATGGGAGCATTTTTTTATAGAGACACTCGCAAGGTGGCACCGCTTGTAATAAGCCCTTGTAAGATCACAATTTTCTTTGTGGTTTTGCAAGGGCTTTTTTTATGAATAAAGAAGAACAACTATCAGTATCACCGCTAGAAACATATCCACGTGCTGCACGGGGTAGTTTGCGGCAGTCATTTAATAAGGCACAACTTCAACTAGTTGGGGGTATACATGATGGCTATGTTCCACGTGAAACTGATTTCGGGAATTTTCTAAAACCCAACACTGAATCTCCTGCAACTCCTGAAGGTGCCGCATATCATATTCGTTTTCCGCAGGTTGTGGAAGGCTTACTTGTTGGTCCTACGGATAAAGAGAGTAAATATCTGTATGGGCTTGGCGCATTTGATTATCATAATGTCCCTCCTGTAGCAGATATGATTGCAAGACAGGACACGTCTTCCGAACGAGCTGTCATGAGAGTCGTATTTGGCGGAACTCCAGAGATGCAGTTTCGAGGAGTAAGCATGGTTTTGCCTTCATTACTACAAATGGAGAATATTTCAGAACAAAAGCATACAACTGTCAAATCACCAACCTCTCCACAACTACAAATAATCTTTGCAAATCATGTAGCTGCGCATATAAATAATGCTGATTACCAGGCATTAGCTCGTGAAACTCGTGGATTTGTTGATGTTACGAGAGCATATGTTGAAGAATTCTTCCCAAAAATTGCGAATAGGGTGGTTTTTCTTGAAGACGCACCAGTAAAGCCAGGCGCACCAATTGCGACTGAACTGGATAGATTGGCGACACTTGCAGGTACACATCTTCCCGAGCTTCTTAAAGAAAAAATTACAAGTAAAGCAAAAGGAACAAGAGATGGGGCAAGTATGCGATATGCTGCGGCACATTTATTAATGCACGATACGAATATGAGTGATTTACTTGTTCCGATAAATGGTAATCCAGTTGATGCATATATTCCACGTGCAATTATTAGTACAGGTGGGAGACAAGAGGCGGACTTTAACTTAACTCGATTTCATCTTCGTCAATATGCAGGCGACGCTTACCAGCTACCAACTGTACAATTTTTAACGAAGCATGGTTCAGCACCATATTATCCAGCACGAGAAGGGGATATCTCTCTGCGTGATGTTGTTTCTGGACATATAAATCCACGTGGAGTAGCTTCAATCGATAAGCATGCACAGTTAGATATTGCATATTTCTACGCCGTGAGTGATAAAAGAGGAGATACAGACAGTTTTATACGAGGAATACAACAGAAATAAATATGAAAAAAGCAATTGGAATACTAGGAGGAATGGGACCTGAAGCATCAGGATATTTATATAAACTTCTTATTGAGTTAGCAATTCGAGATTTTGGAGCAAAGCATAATGATGACTTTCCTGAAATTATACTTCAGTCTATTCCGGTGCCGGATTTCATATCGAGTGAAGATGCTAAAGAAAAAGCACTAACAATGCTCATTACGCGAGTTAAACAGTTACAGCATCTTGAGTTAGATTGTTTATCAATTGCTTGTAATACTGCGCATATTCTATTACCTGAATTACAAAGATGCTCAGTGGTATCTTTTGTCTCGATGATTACCGAAGTTGTTAAAATAGTTACAAATGACTCAATTAAAAAAGTAGGAATTTTAGGAACTCCATCTACACTTCGATCAAAGATTTACCACACTGAGCTTATTAATAAAGGTATTGAAGTTATCTCAGTAGGAGATGAAGAATTCTCAACAATTGAATCAGTGATAAGAAGTGTTATCGCTGGAAAAACATCTCCTTCTCAAAAAAAGTTACTTGTTAGACTAGCAGATATACTTGTTGAAAAAGGTGCACAGGGAATAATTCTTGGCTGTACTGAGCTTCCATTAATTTTTCCTACTAAATATAAAGTGCCTGTATACAATTCTCTTGAAATATTGGCCCAGTCTTTATTGCGGAGATATTATAAAAATACTACAATATGAGCGATATGAAAAAGAAAGTATATTCCCTCCTTCGCATAAAGCTACGGAAGGGCAAGCAGGAAAGAAAGGAAAAAGTATGATAAAAAAGAAGGTTTATTCTGGTATTAGAGCAACGAATCGGTTGCATCTGGGAAATTACCTTGGGGCGGTGAAGGGGATGCTGGCTGTTCAGGATGAGTATGATTGTATTTTCTCTGTCGTGGATCTGCATGCGATTACAACGCCGTATGAACCAAGTGCTCTCCAGGCAAATATTCGAAATATTGTGATTGATTATTTAGCGGCAGGGCTTGATCCAGAAAAATGTTTACTTGAAGTGCAGTCGCATGTGCCACAGCATATGGAACTTGCGTACTATTTGGGTACAATTTATCCAGTATCTCGACTTGAGGATCTGCCGACATATAAAGATAAAAAAGCGCAGCACCCCAAATACGTAAACATGGGACTGCTCTATTATCCAGTGCTTATGGCAGCAGATATTATGCTGTATAAAGCAGAACTTGTACCGGTCGGAATTGACCAAGAACCACATTTAGAAGTAACACGAGAAATAGCACGGAAATTTAATAGTATGTTTGGTGAGACATTTCCAGAGCCAACTCGTTTTGCAACCACAGGGGAATATGTTCCGTCACTGTCAGGGGAGGGAAAGATGAGTAAGTCTGTTGAAGGAAGCTATATTACGCTCATGGACGATTTAGAGACGATTAAAAAGCGACTCGCGAGTGCACCGACAGATAGTGGTGTTGAGGGAGGGCAAATCCCACAGCGCGGAGGAGTTGCGAATCTATTTACGATGCTAAAATTGTTTGGAACAGAGGAGATGTATCAGAGGTATACTCAGGCTTATGAAGAGAAACGAATTCGATACGGGGATATGAAGCAGGAGTTAGCTGAAGCAATTTATACAGAACTTGCGCCACTTCAGGAAAAAAGACGTGAACTTGAAGCAAATCCTGACTATGTCGATCGCGTACTTAAAGAAAGTAGAGAAAAATGTTTGAGTCGAGCTTCGGAGACTCTCACTGAAGTTAAGCAGAAAATGGGACTGGCGTAATCTCGCCGACGGTTCGTTTTCGTGAGACATCTTTTACCCACTGTACCCAGAGAGGATTTGCTTCATTACTCTCACAGCTTTTAATAAAATAGGCTGCTGAATCTCCCAGTTTTTGATCTATGTTTGACGCATTAAATCTCGTTAATCCGACGGCCGCAATATATGCGTTTACCTGCGTAGCATATCCTCGTGCTTCAACGTCATCTGTATGTATAGTGTAATATGCTTCAATTGCACGCTGGCGTTCAATTGGGGAAAGAGATGAAGGAAGTTTTGCTAATTCAGTCATAAATTCTTTTGTATGACGAGCTTCATGGGCAAGCACTGTAGCAAGGTATTCAGGAGCTAAGCCACTGAATAAATACTCTTCCTGTACACGAATGCGCGCTACGGTTCCTTCTCGTTCTGGATCTGCAATGATGGCAGTGTCCATAAGTGAACCAATATTACTTACTGTCGGGAGGGGAGTAGCAACTGAAACAAGTCGTACGGAATCTCCTAAACTATCTAGATATAATGCAGCTTGTCTCATGTCGGGATTTTCTGATTCGCGCATCGCTTGCTGAAGATGGGAAAGCCTCTGTTGTGCTTCTTTTTGATAAGATTTTCCTTTCTCACGATTTACCGCTGGAAAAGCAGTGCGAATCGTATTCCAACGGTTTTTTTCAAGGGTACTTTCGTGTATCCCTAACCTTTCAGCGTTCGCTGAAATAACATCGTATGATTTTTCATGGGAAGGTTCGACTGGAGGTGGAGTGGTGTGATCCTGAGATCTGATAATTGCGCCCAGTCCAATTGCAGTCAGTAATCCGCCGACACCAACACGAAATGCAGTTCGACGAGATACGGGTTGTTCAGAAAGAGGAAGAGGCTTTTGAGCACGAAAATCTTCAGACCCCTTCTCAGGCATTTGTGAACCAAATTCGCGTGCCATATAGATAATCATACCACGAGACTATTTCAGAGAAATACTGTGAAAAAAGTAGATCAGGTATAATACGAAACGATGAAGATCGACACGCAAGCGATAGCACTATTTCAAGAAAGAATTCTTTCCTGGTATCAGGAAAATAAGCGAGATTTACCCTGGCGACAGACGACAAACCCCTATGCAATCCTCGTGTCTGAAATCATGTCCCAACAAACCCAGATTACTCGTGTGGTGCCGAAATATATCGCATGGATGGAAGCTTATCCAAACATTAAAACGCTTGCGAACGCGTCTGTAGCTGACGTGTTGTCATACTGGTCTGGCCTTGGGTATAACAGGCGCGCATTGTTTCTTCAGAAAACAGCGAAAACAGTGTTAGATAATAATGGAACATGGCCGACATCAGTTGAAGAGCTCCAAAAACTTCCAGGGCTTGGGAAGTATACTGCATCAGCTGTCGCATGTTTTGCCTTTAACGCACAGATTCCGGTTATTGATACAAATGTGAGAAAGGTTATCCTTGTTGAATTTTGCTCTTGTCATTGCGAGGAGTTGCAAACGACAAAGCAATCTCTTCATCAAAAAGATTGCCGCGCTTCGCTCGCAATGACAGAGAGTGAACTAGAGGAAATCGCTTGGCAAATTTTGCCAGTTGGTAAAGCGAAGGATTGGAATCAGGCACTTATGGATTATGCAGGGGCGGTACTTAAGCAGGAAAAAATCCCGGTT
Organism: uncultured Gammaproteobacteria bacterium; assembly: GCA_964503265.1. Lineage (GTDB taxonomy): Bacteria > Patescibacteriota > Microgenomatia > Levybacterales > UBA12049 > CAZCYO01. The sequence goes on along the minus strand of CAZCYO010000005.1, from coordinate 23,229 downwards.
ACAAAGCAATCGAAATTTATCGGTTCTAATAGATGGTACCGAGGTGATTTATTAAAAATTCTGACAAGACAGCAATCTATCAGTCCAGCACAACTTGCGGTAAAATGGAAAAAAGATATTGACGGGGAGGATAAAGAGTGGTTTGACACACTGATTCACACGCTTGAGAAAGAAGGGTTTATCATGCTAATTGGCAAAAAAATTTGTTTAACTATATAACAGGGTGATGAAGAAGGTTGCAGATATAGTTTAATATGGTATACTGTCTGGACTCTATGGCAGGATCGACAAAGAAAGCACAAAACACCCCTAAAAACTACCGCAAAATTGGTAAATACCGGATAAAACAATCCTGGAAAAACATTTTCCTCTACGGATTTTTACTCCTTTTTTCTCTATTTATGTTTACGGCATTGACGTCAACAACGGATGAGGGAACAGAAGTTCCACTATCTCAAGTCATTAATGATGTCAAAACAGGAAAAGTAAAAGAGATTATTATCCGTGGTGAAAATAAGCTTGTCGTTAAACAAGCAAATAAAACGGTGTATGCATATAAAGAACCTGGTAACGTTTATACATTGTTTAAAGATGCGGGAGCTCCAATTGGACCAAAGACAGCAGTAAATGTCAAAGATGAATCTGGCATGGCGTATTGGCTTGGATTTTTAGGCACTATCTTGCCAGTACTTCTCATGATCGGATTTTTCTACTTTCTGTTTCGTCAAGCACGAGGCACACAGGAAAGTATTTTCTCATTTGGTCAATCACGCGCAAAATTATTTAATAAAGATACACCGAAAACCTCTTTTGCAGATGTCGCCGGAGTAGATGAAGCAAAGCAAGAATTAACAGAAATCGTCGATTTTTTGAAAAATCCACAGAAATATAAAGCCATGGGTGCGCGAACTCCTAAAGGAGTGCTCATGATCGGACCGGCTGGAACTGGAAAAACCTTACTTGCTCGTGCAACAGCAGGAGAAGCAAATGTCACATTCTTCTCAATGGCAGGATCTGAATTTATGGAAATGTTAGTGGGAGTTGGAGCGTCACGTGTACGAGATTTATTTAATACTGCGAAAAAAGCACAACCTGCAATTATCTTTATCGATGAAATTGATGCGATCGGGCGACAACGTGGAGCTGGATTTATGGGTGGGCACGATGAAAGGGAGCAGACACTCAACCAAATTTTAGTAGAGATGGACGGATTTACGCCAAACGAACATATTATCGTTATGGCTGCGACGAATAGACCAGATGTACTTGATCCCGCACTCGTTCGTCCAGGACGATTTGATCGCCGTGTATCACTTGATCTTCCAGATGTAGAAGGCAGAAAAGCAATCCTCTCAATCCACGCCAAAGGAAAACCATTTGAAAAACATGTTGATTGGGATCGAGTCGCGAAAAGAACTGTGGGCTTTTCTGGAGCAGATCTTGAAAACATGCTTAATGAAGCGGCTATTTTAGCAGCAAGGCTTAGTAAAAAAGAAATCGACATGAAAGATTTAGAAGAAGCAGCAACGAAAGTGAAGCTGGGGCCTGAGAAAAAGCGCCTCCAATCAGATGAAGATAAGCGTATGACTGCGTATCACGAAGCAGGACATGCACTCGTCGGCTGGAAGATGCCACATGTCGATCCAGTTCATCGAATCTCAATCGTCTCACGAGGCATGAGTCTGGGGCATACGATGACAGAACCAATTGAACGCGTGCATGAAATGAAGTCACACCTGATCGAACAAATCGCCATGATGCTTGGGGGACAAGCAGCTGAGAAATTGGTCTTTGATGATATCACCACAGGTGCATCAAGTGATATCGAAAAAGCAACCCAAGTCGCTCGAGCGATGGTCATGAAATTTGGTATGAGTGATTTAGGTCCAATTAACTTTGAAAACGAGAGACAGTCATACTATGACCAATCAGAATTATCCCCTGAAATGGCTTCAAAGATCGATACTGAAGTGAAACGTCTCATTGATGCTGGATATAAAACAGCATTTGAAGTCTTAACGTCGATGCGAGATAAACTCGATGTGTTAGCAGAAGAACTCATGCAGAAAGAAACGATGGATGCTGAAGAGTTTGTGAAACTGATTGGACCGAAAGAAAAACCAGCTGGAAAAAGAACACCCATTAAAGCAAAGAGTAAATAGTGTTACAATACGTTTCATGGTACCAGTCTTGTCTTCTGACACAAAACGTTTAGTCCTCATCGACGGTAATGCTATCCTCCATCGAGGCTATCACGCGTATCCTCATTTAACGAGTCCCTCAGGTGAACCTATCAATGCTGTGTATGGTTTTTTCTCGATGTTTTTAAACTTGATTCATGACTTACAACCTCAATATATCGCTGTCTGTTTTGATAAATCGAAGCCGACGATCAGACAAGCGATGTATGCAGGCTATCATGAACATCGACCACAAATGGCGACAGATTTCGCGGTCCAAGTTCCGGTCGTTCATCATTTACTTGAAGAACTTCGTGTACCGATCTTTGCGATTGATGGGTATGAGGGAGATGATCTAGTGGGGACAATTGCTACAGATGTGCAAAGGGCAAAGGGCAAAGGGCAAAGCGGGGAGATTGAGACGATAATTGTAACGGGGGATCGGGATTTGCTCCAGCTCGTTAATGATCATACGCGAGTACTCATGCCGATTACTGGGATTACAAAGACGGTGACGTTTGATGAGAAAGCAGTGGAGGAAAAATATGGAGTAACACCAAAGCAATTTATTGATTATAAAGCGCTGATTGGGGACCAGTCTGATGGGTATCCTGGCGTTACTGGAATTGGCCCTAAAACAGCTGCGAATTTACTCCAAGAATACGGCACGTTTGAAGCACTTTTTGAGCGAATTGGAGAATTACCAGAAAAGACAGGACTGAAACTCGCCACAGATGCAGAACAAGCGGCACTGGCTAAAAAATTGGCGACTATCATCACAGATGTTCCACTTCAATTTGATTTATCACAATGTGAGATGGAGAAGCTTGATTTTATAACCCTCAAAGAACAATTCCAAACACATGGATTTAGTAGTCTGATTAAAAAAGTAGATGAGAGATACCCAAGTGCGGTGAAAATGAAAGCAAAAGAAACGCCAAAATCTGATAATAATCAATTAGGATTTCTCGATTAGCGAATATAATATATGATCCTCGCATTCGCAAGGATGACAGTATGATATGAAACGAGGGCAGGTTTTATGATTCTCGATCGAGTCGAGAATGACAAATGATATGAAAATAGCAATTGTACATGATTACATTAAAGAATATGGTGGGGCAGAACGTGTTTTGGAAGCATTGCATGAAATGTTTCCGGAGGCTCCAGTCTATACGTCAGTTTACTTACCCGAGTTTTTAGGGCCACATAAAGCGCGATTTAAAAATTGGAAGATTAAAACCTCGTTTCTCCAGAACTTTCCATTTAAAGCCAAACTCATTAGTCCATTCCGTCTCCTCTCACCATTTGCGTTTAAATCGTTTGATTTTTCAGAGTATGACGTCGTGATCGTCTCAGCGACAGGGGCGTACTTTCCGAATATGATAGTCACAAAAACGCAGGAAGCAAAGAGCAAAGAGCTAAGAGCTAAGGGAAATAATAACAACTCTATGCCCTATGCCCGAAGCTCTAAGCCGGTCCATATTTGCTACTGTCATACTCCACCTCGCTACCTGTATGGGTATGCAACGGCTCGGGAATGGAAAAAGTATCCACTGTTGAATATGCTAGGGAATATCGCAAATCATTTTCTGAGAATGATTGATGAGCATACAAGTACGCATGTCGATTATTACATCGCTAACTCACATGAAGTAGCTTCGCGGATTAAAAAGTTCTACCGAAAAGAGGCAGAAGTTATCTATCCACCGGTGGAGATTAGTAGTAAGTATCAAGTATCAAGTATCAAGTATCAAAAAAATCAGAATATACATAATACTAAATACGTACTACCTAATACTTATTATGTCACTGGGGGGAGACTCGCTCGGGCGAAGCATCCGGGACTCGTGATTCGGGCGTGTAGTGAGCTTGGGATACCGCTTAAGGTATTCGGGCGTGCATTTGCTGGGTACGGGAAAGAACTGGAAGATTTAGCAGGGGAGAACGTGGAATTTTTAGGGGAGATCAGTGATGAAAAGAAGAAAGAATTGATTCGTAACGCTAAAGCTGCAATATTTGCATTTGAAGATGAAGATTTCGGAATTTTACCAGTGGAGGTGATGGGAGAGGGGACACCGGTTATCGCGTATAAGTCTGGAGGGCTTAAAGAAACGGTCGTTGACGGCAAAACGGGAGTATTATTTGATGAACTTAGTGTAGAAGGGGTTAAAAAAGGAATTGCGAAGTTCGAAAAAATCTCGATCGATCCAAAAGCGTGTCGAGCCCAAGCAGAGAAATTTAATGAAGTGAGATTTAAAAAAGAAATAAAAGCGTTCGTAGAACGGGTAGGCGCTTCCTCCCGTTCCTAAGCCTTGCGGCCAAGTGAGAGTGGAAGCGCCTAGTGGGCGCGTTATTGGATTCTGGCGATGAAGAGAATTGCCAAGATGACTGAGATCACGTAGATGACTCTCGTGATGAAGTACGCCTGGGTGATCCAGGCGGAGTACTTGAGATACAGATAAAGAGGTCTGTATTCCAAGTTGAACCGGCGCTCATTCAATTCCTGCAGTTTAGGCAGGAGTTTATAATGAATGAGTCCGAGGCCAGTGAACCACACAATCAGGCCGAGTCCAAACATGAACCAAGCCATAGACTACCTCCTTACTCCTTGATCGGATCCAGGGCTTCAAAGCCCAGAACAGCTACTGTTCCAAGCATCCTTTCGATCACCGGTTTCGTGAAGTAGCTAGGGTAGATGATCAGATAGACACCACTTCCACATGGGAGAAGCATTGTTCCTGGCAAATCCCTAACGAGGGATGCACCAAGAGTTTCAGCTTGTTTTTTCTCCCCGAGGAACAGGTCCGCCAGAGTTACCCGCATGCTCTCCTTGGTAATAACGGTGAGACCAACGGCCTCAATCTGCTGGATGATGTCATCATGCATGATTCCCATGTAGCTGGGAATGTAGAGCCGGAAGAGACCATCTGGAAACTTGTAGGGTGTCCTATCTTCTGGGTGTTCACCCACGAAGAACGCATGTCCCGTCCTCCAGATATTCATCGCCAAGATGTTAAGTTTCTCTTCAGACAGACGTTCAATGCCAGCAACAGGGATATACGTACCAGTCTCGATCGTGTCCATAGATCGCTCCTTTCAATGGTAGTCGACCACATTTCAATTGACTCCAGAAGAGAGACAGAAATCTGTCTTCCTACTGGAGTCAATGACTATAACGCGCTGTAAAAGTGCTCACGACATAAGCATTCCAGCAAAAAGGAAGCTTAGGAAAGTGTGAGGTGTAGATAATAGCAAAAACGAGTAAAGAATGCAAAACTATAAGCTGAGCTTAGGCATGGTATACTAAGTGTTATGCCAGAATTACCTGAAGTTGACCCCACTTCGCCCAGCCTCCGCCAAGGCTACGAGGGGCAAGAACAATAAAGGAGATACAGTATGCCTGAGCTACCAGAGGTGGAAACAATCAGACGAGGACTTGAAAAGCATTTAGTAGGGTTAACGCTTACGAATATCCATGTAGTACTTCCGAGAATCTTTTCTGGTGAGATAGCAGATGTCCTTGGGGGTGAAGTACTTGCAGTGAGACGATTTGGAAAGGGGCTCGGGATAGACCTTTCGAATAACTACAGTATTACGATTCATGTGAAGATGACGGGGCAGCTGATTTTTAGATATGTATCAGGAGTATCAAGGGTATCAAAAGTATCAGGGGGAGAGAACATATATCCGCCTGTGAATGTTCATATTTCTCAAGATAAAACAAATGATTTGCCTAATAAATATACTCATGTCATATTTATGTTTAGAAGACAGAAGTTAGGAGATAGTAGTCAGGAGTCTGTGCTTTATTTTAATGATATTCGGCAGTTTGGGTGGATCAAGGTAGTTAAGAGTGCTGAGTTACAAGACATGAGTTTTTTTAGCAAACTAGGGAAAGAGCCTTTACGAGATTTAGCGGTGAAGGATTTTAGCGATATTCTCTCACACTCCAAAGCGCCGATAAAGCAAGTACTGATGGACCAACAGAAAATCGCGGGGATTGGGAATATCTATGCCAATGACGCGCTGTGGGACAGTCGTATTCACCCTCTTCGAAAAGCAAATTCACTGAAAGAGAAAGAAACTGCTGCACTATTTGAGTCTATCGAAAAAGTATTAACACTGGGGATCAAAGTCGGTGGAGCGAGTGAGCGAGATTATGTGAATGTACTTGGTGAAAAGGGGGGATATCAGAATCACTTTCTGGTGTATAAACAAACGGGAAAGCCATGCTTTCGGTGCAAAACACCAATCGAGCGAATCGTAGTAGGCGGGAGAGGGACATTCATTTGCCAGAAGTGCCAAAAAATTAATATGTGATATCGTGACTATAAAGAAATGTTGAAAAGCCTGGATCCCAGATCTCGTCTGGGATGACAGACTATTTTACCTACTACCTACTACCTACTATCTACTAACTCCTAACTTGTGTTGTTCTTTTTCCTGTGCTACTATCTTTTGTTAGCGCGTCTAGAATTTGCTTATGAGTAATGGAGAGAAAGAGAAGATTATTATGTCTGTCGGGGGATCGTTAATCGTTCCTAAGACAGGAATTGATACAGGATTTCTAAAGAAATTAAATACATTTGTTCGAAGTAAACTGGCTGAAAACTCAAATCGCCAGTTTTTTTTGGTTACAGGGGGTGGAACGACGGCCAGACACTACCGTGACGCAGGACGTGAAGTGGTCGGGAGTGAGCTCTCAATCGATGATTTGGATTGGCTTGGAATCCATACGACGAGACTCAACGCGCATCTTCTTCGTACTATTTTTCGCGATATCGCACACTTACATATCATCGAGCATTATGAGGTAATCAGAAAAGCGAATGAACCAGTGATTATCGCCTCTGGCTGGAAGCCTGGCTGGTCGACTGATTACTGCGCGGTGTTACTTGGTGAGGATTATCATGTGCCGACGATCATCAATATGAGTAATATCGAGAAAGTGTATGATCAGGATCCAAACGAATTTCCTGATGCAAAGCCAATTGATCATATGAGCTGGAAAGAATTCCGTGTGCTTGTGGGAGATGAATGGAACCCAGGAATGAATGCGCCGTTTGATCCGATTGCAGCAAAAAAAGCTGAGGAATTAGGACTCAAAGTAGTGGTGCTCAATGGGAATGATTTTGAGAATTTAGACAAGTTTTTTAGGAATGAAGAGTTTGTGGGAACTGTTATTGAGTAAAATCCGAAATACGAAGCTCGAAATACGAAACAAAAAGTAATTTTCAAAATATATAGACAGTTTTAATCATTTGTATTTTGGTATTGTTTCGGATTTCGATAGTAGATATTCGAACTTAATCTCATGATCCTTTCCCGTATCTTACTTTCCCATTTTCGTTCATATGCTTCGGCTGATTTCTCTTTTAGTCCTGATATCACGACGGTAATCGGACCAAATACGGCTGGGAAATCAAATCTCCTAGAAGCGATTTATGTACTTGCAATCGGAAAAAGTTATCGTGCTGAAAAAGACCTACAGATGATATCGATTGATGAGGAGATTATGCGTGTTAAGGGGTTACTCGTTGATAAAGAAGAAAAGAAAACGCTTGAAGTGGTACTGGCTATTGGAAGTGCGAACCCATCACCGAATACTTCGTACTCGAAAAAGTATTTTGTGAATGATATTTCTCGTCGGCGAAAAGATTTTTCAGGACATCTCACGGCAGTTCTGTTTACGCCTTCAGACCTCGACATTATTATTACCTCACCGAGTCTTCGTCGTAACTTTCTTGATGATGTGTTACTGCAAGTAGATTATGACTATACCATCGCACATACATCATTTGAAAAAGCGCTCAGGCAGCGAAACGCACTGCTTGAAATCGTGCGTGAGACAGGAGAGAGCAAGACTGAACAGTTTCGATACTGGGACGAACTGGTAATAACGCATGGACAAATGATGACGAAAAAACGCCAAGAATTTATCGATTATATTAATGAAGCCAATAAAGAGATCTCACAGTGCCAGATTCACTATGAACACAGTATCATTTCAGAGGAACGGTTAGTGCAGTATAAAGATGCAGAACGAGCGTCTGGGGTAACACTTGTTGGTCCTCATCGAGATGATTTTTCTGTTTCGACGATGAATAATCTGGGGCAAGCTCGAAATGTAAAAGCGTTTGGTTCTCGTGGCCAGCAGCGGCTTGTGGTATTACAACTAAAACTACTCCAGCTTCAATATATCGCAGATAAAAAGAAGGAGCGACCACTTCTTCTGCTCGACGATATTTTCTCTGAGCTTGATGATTCGCATATCTCGCTTGTTTCAGATATCATTAAGCTCCAACAAACGATTCTTACGACCACACATACTGAATTCGTGGGCGCAAAACTAACGGAACATGGGGAAGTAATCACGCTTACGAAAGAAGATGAATAATATCAGTCCAAAAACAACAGGATGGAAACAGTACATTGGACTAGGGAGTACGGTTATTGTTTATCTAGTACTCCTCATCGTTGTCAAAAAATATCTCCCAAACACGAAAGATCTGCTTGTTCTGATCGAGAACTTCTATAAAACCGTTGGTTACCCGATCGTCCTTGTCGCAGCACTCCTTGAGTCGATATTTCCTGTAGGGCTTTATCTTCCTGGATCGACGGTTGTCTTACTTGGTGCGGCGTTATCTCGCAGTGGTGTGGTCTCGTTTCCAATTATCATTATCCTTGCGATAATCGCGTTTATGACTGGGTATACGATTAATTATCTGGTCGGGAAGCATGGTCTGAATAAAACACTTAAAAAAATAGGCTTTGAGCATGGATTACTTGAAGCTGAGGATAAGCTAACGCTTTATGGATGGAAAGCAATTCTGTTAGGCTACATTTCACCGACGACTGCATCATTTTTATCACTTGCTGCGGGCACACTCAAATTTCCCTTTAAACAATTCTTCCTATTCAGTTTACTGGCTCAAATCTGGTGGACACTTTTCTGGGGAACACTCGCGTATCTGCTTGGCTATTTATTTGTGGAGTTTTTCTTAAAATATATTTTTCTCATAGGTATCGTGGTGATTCTCTTTTATGCGGGGAAAATCTGGAGGAACACGAAGCAAACTACTTGATTTTAAGCGGGTGATCTGATGAATCAGGATCGACTTTGGCTAAGATTTTAGATATCTGATAGGTGATGATGACTCCAAAAACTGTCACAATGATCGCATAGATAAGAAGAGAAAGCATGCCACTTCCTTGAGGTAAAAATTTCTTGACATACGTATTTACAAACTCCTGGATGACGTTATTCCATGCCAATGCTGCAACGAGTCCAAATCCACTTGTCGCGAGTGCGAGCATTTGACGAACCACCTCGACATGGAGTGGTTTTTGTGCAGATTTGACGAGTTCTTTTTTATGGGATTTTCTCGATTTTGCCATCGGAATTATTATATCAGACTATGTCAAAAAAGTTGCACTCTCTCGGGAAATATGCAAGAATTGGTCAAGTTCTATGTATACTCCTGTCTTTACGATATCGAATAAAATCCTGCAAAATATCGGCGCAGTTGAAGCAAGTAAGCATGTTATTGATACCGCGCCACTGCTTCCGTATTATGAGAAAAAATTCCAAAATGATGCTATTGTTCGCGCAGTTCATCACGGAACTCACTTGGAGGGAAATGAGTTAAATTTAAACCAAGCCGAGCGAATCATGCTTGGTCAACAAGTGGTCGCACGTGAACGTGACGTCCAGGAGATTATTAATTATCGCCGTGTTATGGATGTGATAGGGGAGGTAACAGAGGAAGAAGGGAAACGACGGATTATTGATGCAGAAGTTATTAAAAAAATGCATAAGTTAACTGTCGACCGGATCCTTGATCCCGAACGTTCTGGTGAATATCGAAAGACCCAGGTAGTGGTAAAAAATAGTTTGACCGGGGAAGTAACATTCAGACCACCGCTTGCTGTAGCCATCGAATTTCAAATGCAGGAGTTGCTCGACTTTATTAACACGACGACTGGTGAAATGATACATCCTGTACTAAAAAGCGGCATTGTTCACTATGAATTCGTGCGCATTCATCCATTTATCGATGGAAACGGACGACTTGGTCGTGCACTTTCTACACTCGTACTCTTTCAAGATGGGTATGACATCAGAAAATTCTTCTCACTTGAGGAATACTTCGACTCTGATGCTGTCGGGTATTATGACGCGCTGCAAAGTGTTAGTCGAAACGAAGGGAATCTAACACAGTGGCTTGAATACTATACGCAGGGATTGGCGATTGAACTTACGAAAATACGAGAAAAAGTCGAGCATATTTCAGTCGATGTGAAGTTAAAAGAAAAACTGGGAGGGACACCACTTATGTTAACTGATCGCCAGCTCCAAATTATCGAATACATTCAAAAAGTAGGATATCTACAAAATAGTGGCTTTAAACAACTGTTCCCGTTCGTGTCAGAAGACACAGTCTTAAATGACTTGAAAGTACTTCTCACGGCAGGACTTGTTAAGAAACAAGGAAAAACAAAAGCTGCACGGTATTTAATGACGTAGTAGTACTATTTCCTCTGCATGTTCGTATAGCTGGTGAGAAATAGCTTCGAAATGTGGTATTATTAACCCATGCAATTTACAGAATTGACAGGTTATTTTGAAAAACTCGAAGAAACCTCTTCTCGCCTCGCGTTAATAGATATCCTCGTTGAACTATTTAAACACACGAAAAAAGATGAAATTGAGCAGGTGATTTATTTGACTCAGGGGCGTGTCGCACCATTTTATGCACCGATTGAAATCGGTATGGCAGATAAGATGGTAGCCCAAGCCGTGGCACTCGCATACGGAAGTACGAAAGAGGAAGTGCTTAAAGAGTATGAGAAGAAAGGGGATATGGGAACTGTGGCTGAAGAATTTTCCAAGCACCCTCAGGAAAGTTTGCTTAGCCAAGAGCAAAGGGCAAAGAGCAAAGAGACGGTTAAAGAAGTATTTGAAGCACTGACAGAAATTGCGAATACGGGTGGAGATGGGTCGGTCGAGAAAAAAATTGGTATGCTGCGTGATCTACTTGTTTCGTTTCACGGTGTGTCGATTAAGCATTTAACTCGAATTCCTCTGGGTAACAATCGACTTGGGATTGGAGATCCAACTGTTCTTGATGGTCTTGCACTCTCATATGTGGGGGATCGTAAAGAGAGAAAAGTACTCGAGAAAGCATATAACGAGACATCAGACCTGGGACTCATCGGTAAAACATTAGCAAGTGAAGGACTTGAAGAAGTTCGAAAACTTGGTGTAAAAGTTGGTCAGCCGATCCGGTCAGAACTTTGTGAACGAATTCCAAATCCAGTGAAAGTATTTGAGAAAATGGATCCGGAGGGAGTTGGGTTACACTGTACTCCTAAATACGACGGATTTCGAGTGCAAATTCATAAGAATGGTAACACTGTTCGTATGTTTTCTCGAAATCTCGAGGAGATGACGCACATGTTCCCAGAGCTTATTGAGGGTACTCTCTCACAAATTAAAGCCAAAACTGCGATATTAGACAGTGAAGCGATCGCGTACCAGCCAGAATCTGAAGAGTTTCTCCCGTTTCAAGAAACGACGAAGAGGCGTCGCAAACATAACATCGATGAAGTCGCCAAACAATTACCGCTAAAAGCTTTCGTCTTCGATATTCTCTACTATGACGGTAAATCTCTGATGGATACACCTCTTTCTGAGCGTACAGAAATGATTAAAAAAGCAATTGACGGAACTGAAACACTGATTCCAGCCCCTGCTCGAATTCTGAAAAAACCTGAAGACCTCCAGCTCATGCTTGATGACAGTATTTCAAAAGGTCTTGAAGGAGTCGTCGTCAAACGGCTTGACTCACTCTATGAAGCAGGGGGGCGTAATTTTAACTGGATAAAACTAAAACGTCATTCAAGTGGAGAGCTCTCAGACACGATTGACTGTGTCATTCTGGGGTATATTTATGGAAAAGGCAAACGGACAGCATTTGGGGCGGGGGCACTGCTGGTGGGACTCTATGACGCAGAATCAGATGAATTTGTGAGTGTCACGAGAATCGGAACTGGACTGACAGATGAAGAGTGGACGAGTATAAAGCAACGAGCAAAGGGCTTAGAGCAAGAAAATAAACCTGCACGAGTAAATTCAAAAATTATTCCTAGTGTCTGGCTAAAACCTGAGCTCGTTATAGAAGTGTTAGCAGACGAAATCACCAGAAGCCCGATGCATACAGCTGGAGCTCGTGACGTAGACGGAGTGATGCAACCTGGCTACGCTCTCAGGTTCCCACGTCTTATTACGTTTCGTGACCGAGATAAAAAACCAGAAGACGCGACGAGTGTGAAAGAGTTAATTGCGATGTTTAACGATCAAGGAGCGAAGAAATAACTAATCTGCTACTAATTCCTGATGTTCACTGTAAAAATGGCAGATAGGACGAGAAACAACCACTTGTTGATCAGGTAAAATTGTGCCTTCTTGTACTCCACGAATAATGGCTGCAATATTAGAATTTTCTGGCTGGGGTCCTTCTAAGTCAGCTGCTGTAGTAAGCTGAATGATTTCGGGCATTCTATTTCCTACGAGTTCTTGTACTTCATTTGGGAACATCCCTGAACGGTTGGCGACAGTTACGAGTGGTGCAGCGCCTTGTAATGTCCACAGCGCATCAATTATGGGTGATGCTGCGGTGTCTTCACGTGCATCATACAATTGCCCGACAATCCCAGGAGGTTTTTCTATTGGATGTTTGGCTAAGGTAATATCTAGTCCTTCAGTAAACAAAGATCGATCATGTGCGTCAACTCTATCTAAAAAACTTATCAAGGAGTGAGAGGTCTTGTCGTAACCGTCTACAGAAGGAACATGATTATCATGTTCTCTGAGCATAGTACTAGTATAGCGCGCAGAATCCTTTTCTAAAAGAGTTATAGCAATTTTGCTACCTCTGAACTAGAATCAAACTCATGGAATATGTCTCAGATTTTCATCTCCATTCGAGGTTCTCTCGTGCGGTTTCACCAAGCATGAACATGCATACAATCGCTACAGTGGCGAAGCAAAAAGGAATTGAACTACTCACAGTCAGTGACTTTACACACCCGGCATGGTTTAAAGAAATCGCGTCCCATCTAAAAGAAGTGAATGATGGTATCTATACGCTCAACGATGATGTATCAGAGAAAAAAACGTCTTTTATTTTTAGTACAGAAATAGCATGTATTTATAAGCAGGGAGGAAGATTGCGTCGTGTGCATAATTTAGTTTTTGCTCCGAATAGAAAGAAAGCAGAAGCGATACAAAAAGCGTTACTTGCTCGTGGTGCGAATCTCACTGCTGATGGACGACCGATTATCGGTCTATCTTCAAAAGCGCTTCTTGAGCTTATTCTAACCATTGATGAGAACTGTTTTTTCATTCCATGCCATGTATGGACACCCCATTTTGGGGTGTATGGAAGTGCAAGTGGTTTTGATTCACTTGATGAATGTTTCGAAGATTTATCCCCGTATATTTATGGCATTGAAACAGGCATTTCTTCAGATCCTGAAATGAATTGGCACATTAAGGAGTTACAAAATCGCTCAATTCTTTCTTTTTCTGATGCACATTCTTTACCAAAGATTGCACGAGAAGCGACAGTGCTTGAATTATCAGAATTAACATATCCCAATATCCTGGCAGCGATTAAAAGACAATCTTTGAAAGCTCTTGATACCTTTGATGCCCCTGATGCTTCTAATCATATCGCGTATACCATCGAATTTTATCCAGAAGAGGGGAAATATCATTATTCAGGGCATCGAAACTGTGGTATTTCAATTGGACCGAAGGAGATTAGAAGAAGTACTAATATGTGTCCAATATGTATTAAAAAGCTTACAGAAGGAGTCTTATTGCGTTTGCAGGAATTATCAAATAAAGATACTTTTCTTGATAATAAAACGATTGATTTTAACGGTGTTCTTTGGCTGACAGATAGTTCTAAAACCCATCCGCCATTTGTGAAATTAGTCCCACTTCTTGAGATAATTGCTGAAAGTTTTGCAGTGGGAGTAGGAAGTAAGAAAGTACAATTACAATTCTCGTTACTGTGTGAGAAACTAGGGACAGAACTCGACATTCTACTGAGAACTCCACTTACCGATATCGCAACTGTAGCAGGAGAGAGAATTGCCGATGGCGTTCGTAAAGTACGAAAAGGAGAAGTAGTTATCGAACCAGGTTTTGATGGAGAATATGGAAAAGTGACTCTTTGGGGAAAAGAGAGTAACGATAAGCCTCAATTAGCTCTGGAAATCTAACTACTAGCAAAGCAAGCGAGCCTGTGTATATAATCAAAGAGGGGGTCTGCCCCTCCGAAGCCAGATTCTATATATGAAAAACCTTACAAAAATCACTGTAGGAGCGAGACCCCACTTCGCTTACAGTTACGCGGGGCGAAGGGGGGTGAAATAATAAATGGCAAAAAATAATACTGATATAATCGCGATGCTTGAAGATGTGTATAAAAACGCACCAAAACTTCCTGAAAATGCACGAGAGACACTCGTCAATATTACTCCATGGATCGCACTTATTTTTGGAGTACTCGGAGTGCTCGCTGGAATTAGTTTAGTTGGCGTATCACCACTTGGTATGTTTGGTGGAGTTCGTAACACAACCATGTTACTCGTTAGTGGAGTTGCATCAGTTGTAGCTAGTGTGATGATGCTTATGGCATATCCAAAACTACAAAAAAGACTGATGGGTGGATGGGTACTTCTCTTCTGGTCAGAAGTAGTAAACATCGCTTCATCGTTACTAACACTTTCAGTTAGTAATGTAATTTCAACTGTTATCTGGGCTGCGATTGCATTCTATATCTTGTTCCAAATCAAATCGCACTATAAATAAAAGTTCTTATTTTATCCTAAAAGGCAGTTCGTCATGAGCTGCCTTTTTTGTGAGTAAGAATTGCGTAAAATCCTTGTAATTTAGTGAAAATAGGTGTAAGTTACGTATAACTGTTTATGAAACTAATCGTAGGCTTAGGTAATCCGGGTGAAAAATACGTTTCTACTCGACATAATCTCGGATTTCTCGTGGTTGAACATTTCCTCAAAGATTTCTCTTCACCTGTAGCAATAACATGGAATGATGAAAAAAAGTTTAAATCTCAGGTCGCGACACTTGATTGGCACCCAAAACAAGGTAACTCCCAAAAAGTCCTTCTTCTTAAGCCTCAGACGTTCATGAATTTATCGGGTGAAGCAGTTCGTGCAGTCACTGATTACTTTCATATTGAGCCGGAAGACATATGGGTTATTCATGACGAGTTAGATTTACCACTCGGATCGCTTAAAATTAGAACAGGAGGCAGTAGTGCTGGGCATAAAGGGGTATCCTCCATTATGGATCATTTAGGCACTGAGAAATTCTGGCGATTTAGAATGGGCATAGGGGAGTCACGCGCACCAGTACGCGAAGATGGAGAGAAAGTGCAACCATTAGGCAGTATGAAAATTCATGATGTAGAAGAATACGTTGTGGGGGATTTCTCCTCAAAAGAAGTCAGTGACGTCAAAAAAATGGTAAAACACACAGTCGATGCACTCATTTGTGCTCTAGAAAAAGATCTACACTCTGCGCAGAATCAATTTAATACGAAATAATCGTCTTTTCGTTCCTGTCCCTATTCGCTATACTACTTCTATGCAATCAATTAAATCCGTTCTCGATCGCTTTAACCCCACGACCGATAAATATATCTCTCGTGAATTTCAGACATTTGCACTTCACTTGGCTGAAACACTTGATGATATGAAGCATAAATCGCTCTATATGAAACTCGCCAAAACGACGCATCGATCAGTGCTTGAGAAGGCGCTCACGTTTGCGATAGATAGTACCGCTCGGAATAAAGGGGCTCTTTTTATGTGGAAGCTTGAGCAATATAAAAAAGAAGCGAAGGAAAATGAAGAAAAAGCAAAAAAAGCACAACAGGTACTTTTTTGATGGAGTAACAGATTGTTACATTGTTCAATTGCTTCATTGTTATGTCTCGTTAAAGAAAAGAATAGTGAATTTAGCAATGTAACAATGTAGCAATAGAACAATTCAGTACCTCAACCATGAAACAATCATCCACTCATTCTCTCTTCAAAACTCGAGTACTCGAAGTTATCCGTATGGTTCCCTACGGTAAAGTCGCGAGTTACGGCCAAATTGCATTATTCGTCGGTGCGCCACGTGCTGCGCGGCAAGTGGGGTGGATCTTAAATGCGAGTGAAGGAAACGTCGATCTTCCGTGGTGGAGAATCGTGAATAATAAAGGCAGAATTAGTATTAAAGGAACGAAGTATAATGATCGGGAGTTGATGCGTAAGCTGTTACGTGCAGAAGGGGTAGATGTAAAAGAAGACATGACATTTGATATAGAGGAGTATCGTTTTCGTCCGGATCCCATCCTCCTTAAAGACATGGAGTTATCTGAGACATACCTTCAAATGCTGGTTGAAAAGTTTTCGCTATAAATAGTTGCAATACATGTCATTCTAGAAAGGTGAAAGCTTTGGCAGGATGACAAAAAGCATATTCTCTTTAGGTTATTTTCAAGTCATACTTCGCGAAAAACGCTGCGATCACTGTCGTTAACGGCACAGCGAGTATGAGTCCGATACTTCCTGCGATCGTCCGCACCACTTCCTCGACGATCGTTTCACTATTTAAAATTACCCACAGTGGTTGTATCTGATTTTGCTGACTGATAACAAGAAAGAAAAATATCCCGATCGACGCTCCTGCATAGGCGAGAACGAGTGTGTTAACCAGAGACGCGATATGTTCTTTGCCGATTGAGAAGCCGTGTGTAATGAGTGTTTCCATAGAAGCTTTCGGATCTGCTTTTGCTAGTGTATAAATCGTTGCTGATTGTGTCGTCGTGACGTCATCAAGTGCTCCGAGTGCACCGATAATGATGCCACCGAGGAGTAAGCCCTGATAATTAATACTATTGCCGATACTTTGCTGCAGTGTAAAAATATCTTCAGCCCCGAGTCCAGCTAAATGAATGACTGAGATAAAAAACCAGCCACAAAAACCTGTTAACACTAAACTAATTGCCGTTGATGCGACGGCGACAGTTGTTTGTTGGGAGATACCATGTGCGAGATAGATGGTCGTCACCATAATCCCAATACAGCCGATGATAGAGATTAAGAGGGGATCATTTCCTTGTAAGATTTGAGGCACGATAAATAATACGATAACACCAAGGCTAATAAACATGCCAATCACTGCTCCAATCCCTTTTTTTCCAGCCAGAATACTCACGAAGAGGAAAAAGAAAACGACCATAATAATAAGCGGTGTTAGACGGTATTTATCTGTAATCGTGTATATTTGCTTGTTCGGAGTCGAGGTTTTTGTGAGAAGCACTGTCTCTCCAACTGCGACTTTTTGGCCTTTAGTGATAGGAACTGTTTCACCATAGGTAACTGTTATTTTCTTGTTTTTCTCAGGTGCATCAAGTAATTGGATTTCTATTTTTTGAACGGGAGAGGGCTTTCCTAATAGTGATTTTTCTGAATCTTCGAGTATGGCTGTGACTTTTCCTTTTAGGTTTTGTTCAATTCTAGTATCTGCAGCGAGTGCAGATCGTTGGAAAAGAGAAAGACAAAACAGACAAGAGAGAAGCGTTACGAGAAAAAATCGTTTCATTTGCTCATTATATCAAATACACCACTTGACAAATGCGAATCATTCGCATATACTAATGCAAGTTACTCGCAATAGTAACTACGAGATTTGACACAATACAGTGGCTGTATCGGTGATTATCGATACAGCCACGCCCTCACTTATGAAACAACAGATTAAACAATTAGACGACCATAACCTACGAAAAACACCATCACGGCTGGAGTTACTCCATATTTTTTCAGAAGAACTTCGTCCACTTGATGTTACACAGCTCCACGTACGTCTTGAGAAACGTGGTGTAACAGTTGATCAAGCGACAGTGTACCGTATGCTTGAGTCATTTTTAGAGCATGGTATTATTACTCGCTTTGAATTTCAGGAGGGAAAATTTCGTTACGAACTAACAGCACGAGAGGAACATCATCATCTGATCTGTACGAATTGTTCAAAGATCGAAGACATTTCAGATTGTAATCTCTCAGGTCTTGAAACAGAAATTCGCGAGAAAAAAGGCTTTCTCGTTAAAAAACATGCCTTAGAATTTTTTGGAGTGTGTTCATCATGTCAACAATAGCGTACATATTACTATTTACATTCATTGCGACCATTCTTTCACTCTTTTTAGTGAGTATATTACTACTTAAAGAAAAGTTAATTCACAAATTATCATTTTCGTTAGTCTCTTTTGCAGCTGGAGCACTGCTTGCTACAGCTTTTTTAGATACACTGAAAGAAGCATTAGAGATGGGAGGGGATGCACCAATTCTTCTCTGGGTGATGATTTCAATTGTGGGATTTTTTATTCTTGAGCGGCTATTCCTCTCAATTCACCATCATGAAGATGATAGTGTCGATAACGGATCGTTACGCTTACCAACACCATTACTACTCTTTGGAGATGGGCTACATAATTTTATCGACGGTGCATCTATTGCTGCGAGCTTTTTAGTTAATCCTGCTCTTGGAATTGTCACGAGTTTGACAGTTTTTGTGCATGAAATTCCACATGAACTTGGAGATTTTGGTATTTTACTGCATAAAGGCTGGGGAAGAGGCAAAGTACTCTGGTTTAACGTTATTACCGGACTCACCTCAATTGTTGGAGCACTGCTAGCCTATTATTTAGGAAATACATTCTCTGGTATGGTTCCACTTCTTTTAAGTATTACGACAGGAAATTTTATTTATCTTGCGATGACAGATCTACTGCCAGAGATTCACCACCAAAGCGAAAAAGGACAAGCAGTCAAAAATATTGTCTTTTTTATCTTGGGAATGGTATTTGTTTCAGTTCTTATTACGACATTACAATAACTGTCTAGCTCTTCGTGCTAATCCAGCTTCGATTATCTCTTGAGGAGTTAAGTGTATACCACAAAGAAACACTTAAGAGGCTGATTGTAATTATCCGAAACGCAATCCCATCAATGGCTGAAAAACTTGCGCCAAGTGTTGTTCCCAGTAGGGGAAGGAGTGAAAACCCACACATCACAGCACAACTCGTACTCATAAATCCAAGCACCATACTTCCACCAACTGCAAAATGCGCTTTACCATTTTTCTTAACAGTTTGGTAACTCTTAAGAAAAAGTGCGAGATTCATGCCAATCAAAGAGGCGATAATGAGGAGTAACGTGACTCCAAAGAATGACTGTGTGATAAGTCCACCGAGAAATAAATTCCATATGAGTGACATCTTAACTGAGAGCGGATAGTTATTTTGTGCTAACGTCTCAAGGAGGCGATAATTTGGCGCGTAAATCAAAATACTGAGGTAACTCACAGCAAAAACGATTGCTGAAAGTACTACAGGAACTGTTAGTTGTTTCGTAACTGATTGGGCAAGTGAGTGCTGCTTCATAGTTATGTTGCTGAGGTTGTTGGTGCTTGCGGTAAGTTGACCCATGATGCCTGGTTCGTAAACAGCATATCATGAAACTGCCAAAATTTACCTTGTGCATTCGCACATTCAGCTGCTTCAGCGGCAATTTGTGCGTTTGGGTGAATACTGGTTAATGGATATTGTCTAAAGTATAGTTTTACTTTCCCCGTATCGATATAGGTCTTTTTTATTTGCGCAAATGTTTTTGTAAAAAATTGTTCACAGAAGGGACACTGGAAATCACTAAATTCAATAATTGTTACTTTCGCATTCTGTTTGCCTAACATAGGTAAGTGACCATTTGAAACAGATACCTTAGGAGCACCATTAGAAATTGTTTCCTCCCCGTAGGCTTTAGGAATAAAGGCGAATGACTGATTACTCTCTGCTCGTGCCAGTTCTTGATCAATAATTGTTTTAAATGTCTCAAATGGTTGTGCGCCGATGACGACATTCCCGTTAACGACAAATCCAGGAGTAGCATTGATACCAGCTGTTGTCCCATCACTAATATCAGCCGTGATTTTATCAGCAAAGGTATGAGCTGTAAGGCAAGAGGTAAATTTTTTCGTATCCATTTTTGCGTTTTTAGCAAAGTCGATAAATGCGTCAGTCACAGTACTCGCTGATGTTGAAACGACTGTCGGTACACCACCACCGTCTCCAGAGCCTTCAAGCATACGAATTCTCATATAGAGAACGCCAGATATGAGATATGAGAGAAGCACGAGTACGAGGAGTGCTTTTGGTGTGGTGAATGTTGATAGATCAATAGTTGGAACAGGAATTTTTACATAGCTTCTTTCAGGCTGAGGCGTAAATTCGTGTGTTGTTTCAGAAGAAACGGATTTTTTCATGCGAGAAGTTCCTGCCATATACACATAACACTACTAAAAAGAGGCTGGATTGTCAACGTAATATTCGTCTATAACGACAACGTTCGTTTTTTTTGTAAGGGATAAATAGTATATAATGAATACTGACTCTATGACTGATACAACCCAACATTCTCCAGTTGAACCTGCTGTTACACAACAACCAGTAGCTACTGAACCACCACCTGTTAGTGAAGTAAAACCACTATCACATCTCGGAGAACTCGTCGTTCAGGCAGTTGAGCAACCAAAAGATAATAATCACGAACGGAAAATGACGGTTAATCCTGTCGTCTCTAAAGTGGCGCACTGGTATGAAAAACTGCGCAATGCGATGGAATATCGAGAAGAA
Organism: uncultured Gammaproteobacteria bacterium; assembly: GCA_964503265.1. Classification (GTDB taxonomy): domain Bacteria; phylum Patescibacteriota; class Microgenomatia; order Levybacterales; family UBA12049; genus CAZCYO01. Next base: position 2,264 of record CAZCYO010000005.1, on the reverse strand, counting down.
GAGGTTATCTTACGTTCTACTATTGAACGTATTTTGCGCCGCCGGCTCCTTCTGGGTGGAAATGCGAAGACTGCTGCTGAACCACTTGTGCGTGAGCTTATTTGGGCACGGTATTTAGAGGATAATTCAGTTCCAGAATCAATGGTTACGAAAGTGGAAGAGACAATTGATATGTATCTCCAGCTTCGTTTTAAAATTTTAGCGCAGCGCAAGCTTCCTGAGGGAATAGTGAATGAATGGATCTACCATTTAATGGCGAGTCACTTGGAGCATATTATTCACCCAGAGGTTGAGAAGGAAACAGTCAGTAATTTTATGTACCATATTTTAAAAGAACAGGTACATATCGTTGATGAAACAGAGGAAACGAAAAACGCTCAGGTATATATCGCGATCAGACGTGCATTTGCGAGAGATGACATCGCCTTTCTTGAGTATCATTTGTTCAGACTTTATTTCGGAGAACTGACGAGAGGAAGAATTGATAGTGTTGCTGAAGACTTTTTTGATTGCTACCAGGAAGCACAGCGTCAGTTAAGTTATTTTGCGAAGGATCGCATCTATGCCTATGTAAAAAAACGAACTGCGGTGTTTCTTATTCTTGAGGATGTGTTAACGAATTATAAAGGAAATTTGCGCCAGGTCTTAACACATCCTGACGAATTAAAAACAGCAGTGTACGCTGAATGTGATAAACGATACATAAGTATTCGCTCGAAGGTAACACGGGCTATCGTTCGTAGTGTGATATTTATTCTGTTCTCCAAGGTATTATTTGCTTTTGCTATCGAAGGGACATATGAAAATATTGTGTATGGTGAGATTCAATGGACTTCAATTATTATTAACACGACAATTCCACCACTTCTCCTTATTATCGTGAGTCTTTTTATTCGCACACCAGGTCTTGATAATTCTGATCGAATTTATCGCTATTTAGCACGAATCATGCATCAAGATAGTGCAAAACTTGGTGAAGATATGCGAGTTCGAAAGGGAGAAGAAAAGGCGCAGCCAGTCCTTAATTTTGTGTTCGGACTACTCTGGAGCTGTGCGTTTCTGGTTTCATTTGGAGGTATTATTTACGCACTAGAGTTACTGCATTTTAGAATTATTAGTATGGCGATTTTCGTTTTCTTCTCAGCCATCGTTTCATTCCTTGCATACAGAATTAGTATTATCGCTAATCGCTACCGTGTCGGAGATAGCCAGGGACTGGTAACCCCACTTGTCGATTTTCTCTTTATGCCTGTAGTTAGAGTTGGAAGACGGCTTACCGAACAAATTGGACGATTTAATTTTATTATCCTCATCATCGATTTTGTGATCGAAACACCATTTAAAGTAATCTTTGCCTTCTTTGAACAATGGTTCCACTTTCTGCATAGTAAGCGAGAAGAGCTTGGATAGACCTTAATTTATAATTTTTAATTTGAAATGTTAAATCAATTTTTAAGATTTACCTATTAAAACTTTTTGATTTGATTAAAACTTAAAAATTTCGAATTGAAAATTAAACATAACTTCCTGTACAATACCAATCATGAATAAATCTACTATTTTCATTGCATTACTTGTGCTTCTTCTTATTGTTGGTGGGGGATGGTTAGTGTATTCTCTTAAACAGTCATCGACTAACGCTCCGACTAAAAACCTCAACGTTACAAGCCTTAAGGAACTCAGTCGAGATCATATAACTGATATTTCAGGCATTGTCTACAATTCAAATCCGCCAACAAGTGGTCAGCATTTTGCCATTTGGGCCAAGCGTGGTGCATATCCTTATGTGGTTTCAGACGGACATTTAATTCATTCACTAGAGCATGGATATGTTGAGATTTCTTATAATTGTGGAGATAAAGCTTCTTCATCAGCGACGTTTAGTTATGCTAAAGGTGCCCCATTAACGACAATTGAACCGCCAAAAGAAAATACGATGTCATTTTTTACACCAACAAACAATATTCCAAAAAAAGCAGAAGATCTACCACTAGCATTTACAAATGACTCATGTAAAAAACTTGTTTCATTGTTAACCGGACTTCTGAGCAGTTATGACAGACTTATTATCGTTCCACGTCCAAATATGGATATGACACTTGCTGTCTCTGCGTGGGGGAAACAAATTAAAATGAATACCCTTGATATGGAGCGTATTAAAGGTTTTATCGACGCGTATCAATACCAAGGTCCTGAGAAGACGATTGAGTAGTAGTAAGTAGTAAGTAGTAAGTAGTAAGTAGTAAGTAGTAAGTAGTAAGTAG
>CAZCYO010000004.1:0-236902 GCA_964503265.1 uncultured Gammaproteobacteria bacterium | reverse complement strand
GATAACAGGCTGATCGCATCCAAGCGTCCACAGCGACGATGCGGTTTGGCACCTTAAATAACATTGGGGCGCCTATAAAGAAATTTATAAGCTTGGTTATTCTCATAAACCATATATAGAGTATGGTGAGATAATAAAAATACTAGTTCAAATCGGTGAACGCCAATAATTCGAACAGATTGTTGGTCAATACCGAGAGGAAATAAGTCAAAAGTTTAAATTAAAAAGTCAAAAATACAAGTTAAAATTTAAAAGTTTTTACTTTTGAGTTGTGATTTTGCATTTTGACCTTTGCCTTTTGCATTTATTTTCTTGTATCGACTGATCCCTAGGAATCGAGAGATTCTGACGGGTGAGATAGAAGTTCTTACTGAGTAATCAGTAAAATTTATAACTTTTATCATACGACTAGCGCTACGTAACCAACGTAGATGAAGGTATAGTCAGCACTTTTGGTAACAAAAGATTGACCCCGATTCAATCGGGGTAGATAGAGCGATGTCGGCTCATCACATCCTGGGGCTGAAGAAGGTCCCAAGGGTCCGGCTGTTCGCCGGTTAAAGTGGTACGCGAGCTGGGTTCAGAGCGTCGTAAGACAGCTCGGTCTCTATCCTGTATACCCGTCGATATTTGAGGAGATTCGTCCCTAGTACGAGAGGACTGGGATGAGGGAATCCCTGGTGTGCCTGTTGTCGAGTAACTACTCGGCACCGCAGGGTAGCTAGATTCCCAACGGATAACCGCTGAAAGCATCTAAGTGGGAAGCCGCCTCCGAGATGAGATCTCACGGTCTGACGCAAGTCGGACCATAGACCCCTTGTAGACTACGAGGTTGATAGGCTGGCAGTAGAAGCGCCGCAAGGCGTTAAGCTTACCAGTACTAATGGTCAAGTGGTAGATTTTTAATTGACACATTTTCTTTCCTTCGCTTTTGAAAGAGCCTCAGCTTTTTAAGAAAGCAGAGTTTCTTTGGTGATTTGAGCGACGTGGTCCCACCTCTTCCCTTTCCGAACAGAGAAGTGAAACGCGTTAGCGCCTACGATACTAGGACTTGATCCCGGGACAATAGGTCGTCGCCAGAGGAATTCTGCTTTTTTTTATGGCGTATTTGCCTTGCTATGAGCTAGATATAGTGGTATACTAAGTGCAACTAATTCAGAAAGGAATTTATGACACATGACAGATTCATCATCCTCTAAACAAGCAACCTCTATGGCCGAGCTCATGGCTCGCTCTACACAGAAAATTGTCACATATAAAAAAGGAGATCTCGTTAAAGGTATTGTTACAAAACTCGCAAAAAATGAAATTTTACTTGATCTTGGTGCAAAAACAGAAGCAGTCGTGCTCGAAAAAGAGCGTTCGATCATGAATTCACTCTTAGCAGCCTTAAAAGTAGGGGACACTGTTGAAGCAAGTATTTTAAATCCAGAATCAGATATGGGTCAGACTGTAGTTTCACTGCGTCGCTTTATTGATCAGAAAATCTGGAGTAAACTTGAAGCCGTAAAAGCTGATAAAGAGCCAATGGAAGTAACGGTCATGGAATCTACCAAAGGAGGATTCGTTGTTCGTACCAAAGAAGGGCTCACTGCATTTCTTCCAAATTCACACATCTCTTTTGCAGCAGGAACCCCAGTAGTCGGCCAGACAATCACTGTTTACTTGTATGAATTAAATAAAGCAGACGATAAAATTGTCGTTTCACAACGAACTGCGCTTAGTGATGAGGAATTTGAAACAATCAAAAAAACACTGAAACTCGAACAAAAAGTTACTGGAACAGTCGTTAATACAACGACATTTGGCATCTTTTTAAGTATCCCTGTCAAGCTTGGCGCAACAGATTCACATATTGATGGGCTTGTTCATATTTCAGAAATTGCATGGGAAAGAAGTGAAGATGTTTCAGCACTCTATACTCCTGGACAAGCACTCGAAGTTATCGTGCTTGGTTTTGATAACGATGCTAAACGAGTTGATCTTTCAATCAAACGGCTAAGTGAAGACCCATTTGAGAAGGTAAGTAAACGCTTCCCAATTGAGAGTAAGGCGACAGGAACAGTTGCACGCCTTTCTGGTGGAAATGTGTTCTTAGATTTGGGAGAAGGAGCAGAGGGAATTATCAGAAAAGAAAAAGTTCCACCAACAGTTGTTTATACTGAAGGACAATCAGTTACTGTAACAGTTACTGATATTGACGCAAAACGACATCGAATTTATGTTTCACCCGTGCTTCTTGAAAAACCCCTGATGTACCGATAGTGTTGTATTAAGTAGTAAGTATCATGTAGTAAGTATAAAATTCTTAATACCTAATACTTGATACATAATACACTGCTTCTCCGTTTATCTGCCTGCAGTAGTATACTAAGACTCTATGGCAAAAAAACAACTAACATCTTATGTCTGTCAAGAATGTGGGTATGATAGTCCTGCATTTATGGGAAAATGTCCGGAATGTGGGGAATGGAACTCGTTTAAAGAGATAAAATTAGGCCCTGCTGCGTCTTCTAAGTCTTCTGCGTTTATTGCAAATTTCACTGAGCAAACTCCTCAAAAATTAAATCAAATTGTATATTCAGAAACATCGAGAATTCAGACTAATTTCAATGAATTGAACACTGTTTTAGGTGGTGGAATAGTAGCGGGTTCTGTGACACTTATGGCAGGAGATCCAGGGATTGGAAAGTCGACATTGTTACTTCAGCTCTGTCTGGGTTTGGCAAAAACAAAAAAAAAGATTTTGTATGTTTCTGGTGAAGAATCTGCCGAGCAAATTAAAATGCGAGCCACTCGAGTGATAGAGGCAAGTCAGGAAGACTATTCACAAGCAGAAGAACATCTCTTACTGTTATCTCTCTCAAATCCTGATCGAGCAGTCGAACACATTCAACGCGAAAAACCAGAACTTGTCATTGTTGACTCGATCCAAACTATGGAATCAGAAAATGCAGGGGGGTTATCTGGGAGTGTTGGACAGGTCAGGTATGCGGCATTATCGTTCGTTAAAGCTGCGAAAACACTTGGCATCCCTGTTATTATCGTCGGCCACGTGACTAAAGACGGTATGGTCGCAGGTCCGATGGTATTATCTCACATGGTTGACACAGTTCTTTTTTTAGAAGGGGAAAAATTTACGACGACGAGAATTCTCAGATCACTTAAAAATCGTTTTGGACCGGTTGATGAAGTAGGGATTTTTCAAATGAATGAAGAGGGGATGAAGGAAGTAACGAGTCCAGAACAAATGTTTTTAACAGGAGGGATGAAACCGACACCAGGAAGTGTTATTGTCGCAACGCTTGAGGGCACCAGAGCCTTTCTCGTCGAACTCCAAGCACTTGTGGTGTACTCTAAGTTACCGTTTCCACGAAGAGTGGTTTCTGGGGTGGATAGTAAACGCGTCGAATTATTACTTGCCGTACTGCAGAAGCATACGAAGCTTCCTGTTGAGACAATGGATGTTTTTGTGAATGTCGCTGGAGGATTAAAATTATCAGACCCGGGTATTGATCTGGGAATATGTCTCGCTATTTTTAGTAGCTTAAAAAATATCGCTCTCTCAAGTGTTGTTTCAGTTGCAGAAGTTGGCCTACTTGGCGAATTGCGAACTGTTCCTGGCCTTGATAAAAGGACGAAAGAAGCTGAGAAGTTAGGCTATAAAAAAACGTACACAGCCAAAACACACAAAAGGTTACAAGATGTCATAGATGAATTGAGTAAATCCGAAATAAGAAGTACGAAATCCGAAACAAATACGAAAAATGAAACTGATACAGAATAAATTAAACTCTTTTTAAGATAAGTACGGTATAATTGTCTCGGATTTCGATATTCGTGCTTCGAGTTTATTAGCATAAAGGTATGGAAGAAGAAAGCAAAGCAATTGTTGCCCAATTAAAACAACCAGCAAATGGTATTTCACAGCGACTCATTAGCATGATCGCTGATGAGGTAGCTAAAACCATGGAAAAACGGTTGCCGTCTCTTATGCCGCGACGACGCATATCTAAGAAAAAAGTAGTTAAGATTATTGAAAATGCAGTTTTTCTAGATACCTCAGCTATTATCGATGGACGAATTTTTGATGTGATTGATTTAGGTCTTTTCTCAAGCACCTTTGTCGTGCCTCAGAGTATTCTACGCGAGCTCAAACACATCGCCGATTCGCAAGATATGGTCAGACGCGAACGGGGGAGACGCGGGCTAGAATATTTAGAGAAAATGAAAAAAGCGCGTAAAGCGAAATTACTGATTTTAGAAGCGGTTGAAGAAGTTAACAGTAAAAAAGCTGTAGAGGTGGATGAGCAGCTCATCAAAGCAGCTAAAGCGCATAAAGGAAGAATTATTACCTGCGATTATAACTTAGAAAAAAAAGCCGCAATCGAAGGAGTGGCTGTCGTGAATATGAATGCACTTGCAAACACGTTAAAAATTACCGCAGTTCCTGGTGAAGCTCTTCACATTAACATACAACATACAGGAAAAGACGTGACTCAAGGTGTTGGATACTTAGATGATGGTACGATGATCGTGGTTGAAGCGGGGAGTAGTGAGATTGGACAAGCAATTGATGTCGTCGTATCTCGAATTATTCAGACAGCGACTGGGAGAATCCTCTTTGCGAAAAAAATCTAAGGAAATAATAGGTAGAAGCTATTAGTTAGAAGAGAGAGTACTTTTATCTCCTATCTCCTAACTCCTATCTTCTACTTTGTGGGTTTGAAAAAGGTAAGGGCGCCTGCCCGACACTCTTACCTCATGCAAGACTACAAACAGCTCCGATATATCTTCGATACTATCTTGTCATTCGGAAAAGCTAAACGCTTTACCAGAATCTGATTCCGGATAAACCGGAATGACATGGTATTATACAAAAAAATCTCTAACGGGAATACTATTCCCTGCCCAAGAATAGTATTCCCATTAGAGACGACAATTAGTGTAATAGATGAAAAACATTGAGGGAACAACGTTTCTTCTTATTTTTAGCTTCATTCAGTTTTCTTGACAAAGTGTAAGAGTTATGTAAATATACTCTAGACACTTAGTTTTATTCCTGCCTGAAGGACTAGTTGTCAAGTTTACCCTAAGAGCATTGCTTATCGTACCGAACTTATTTTTTAAGAGTAGCGTAAGTGATGCTCTTTTCGTATCTACGTTATAAAAGTACAACCGGAATCTGTAGACCCCGCTTTGCTAGTTTTTCAAATTGTTCTTTTGCTAGTCTTCCGACCATCTCTTCTTGATACTCCACCAACGTTTTGCGTCGATTTTTCTTTTCTATAGTACCAAATAAATGAGCAAACAATTTCATATCTTTGGCGAGTATATCACGGGTAAATAAGTCTGTCAACCTATAGCAAATGTAACGTAATATATCATATATCCCAGAGTATTTTATTGTAAATTTAGCTTGTAAAATCAACATAAATTATTATTTAAAATAAATGTGGATAACTTTGGGAGAAGTTTTAGTCTTAAATTTGTGAAATAAATTGTGCCACAAAATGGAAATTAGATCGGTACCGAAATTGAGGAATAATATGTTACTCGTTCTTATGTCCTTAGTTTTGAAACTCTGTAACGTTGAGGCTCTGAAATTATCTTGGGTTTATCTGTTTAATGATAGGAGACACGAATGATTCAATTGATGGGCGATAATCATGTTCAAAAATAGCTTTAATAAAGAGTCCCGTTTGTGGAAGGAGCTGCTGTTTAATTCGCTCAACGGTGGTTTGTGATTCTTTATAGCGTTTATACAGACACTGATTAATATTTGCAAAAGAACCATATTGTTGGATTTTAACGAAAATATCACTTAAATGAAGCTGGGCTGAAGATTGGGAAAAATGGAGTAAATCTTTAGGTAACCGGAATCGATTAATAAGGGCAGTTTCAAACTGCATTGTCACACCGTTAATAAGTCGATTATAAATCAGGGCATGTTCTTGTGGGAAAGAGCTCTTACCAAGCTTTTTATGTTCATCATTCATAAAAATACACTGAGTTCCTACAGCTACCGTTTTTGGATGATCTCGAAAGAACGAGAGTTGGCGTTTAATACGATCTGGAGTAGAGGTATCTTTTGCATCCATAAAGGTTACGTATTGGCCTCGAGCACGTTTGAGGGCGCGATTGAGTGTTACTGCCGCACCATATTGTTTGATATTACGATGAACACGGAAACGGCGGTCTTTTTTACGATAGGATGAAGCGATTTTATAGGTGTCATCACGAGAGAAATCGTCAATAATAATAACTTCAATATGTTCGTATGTTTGAAGCATGAGACTCTCAAGACATGCACTCAAGGTGGCAGAAGCGTTTCTAACAGGTAAGAGAATTGAAACGAGATCTGGAATATATTGCATAAATTAGAGGCAGAGGCAGACTAATATACTTAATTAGGCAGTAGCTTGATGTAGAGAGTGTTAGTCTAACAAACAAGATACGACCTGTCAAGTAAACCTCCCGTCTACCGTGTGAGTGGTGAGAGAGCAGGTTGATCCGTATATCTTCCACTAAGTGAGTGCATTCGGATAATAAAGAGTTCATAGAGTGTGGTTGTAATATCTTTAATGATACGTACTTTTGAACGATCATCATTTGACCATGCCACAGCTACTTCTTTTGTCGGAAACCCATATTTTTGACCGATAAAGATAATTTCAGCGTCATATGTCCAGCGATCGATATTTGTGAGTGGAAAGATGGTCTCTTTTGCTTGTTTTGAGAATGCTTTAAACCCACACGTAAAGTCAGTGACAGTTGTTTGCATGATGAAGTTGGCTAGCGCTGTAAACGTTTTTCCGAGCATTCGGCGATAGAATGGTTGTGCTTTAATAACTGTTGATTTACCATTTTTGCGTGTTCCAATGATAATATCGATGTTATGTTTCATGTGTGGTGCGAATTTTTTGATTTCAGAAAGTGGAGTTGACATATCAGCATCAAAAAAGAGGGTATAATCAGCAACAGACGCAAGCATTCCTTGACGGATTGCATAACCTTTGCCGCGATTATTCTTATAAGAAATAACTATTACTTTTAAGCGTAATGCTTTTGGAAGTTGTTTGGCCCATGTATTAATTTTGCGAACAGTACCATCAAGAGAGCCGTCATTCACAAAAATGATCGATTGGAGTGTCAGAAAAGATGGAAGATCGATATGAGAAAGAGCAGCGAACGTCTTAGAAAGTCGTTTCTGTTCGTTGAATACAGGGATAACAAAAGAAATGCTATTCATGTCCCATAGTGTATCACAAAAATGCTTATTTTGCAAGTTGTTCATGGCTGAAAACGTTGATTCTAAGAGGGGAATAGTATACGCTTAAAGGAGTCAAATGAATGAAAAAATCCAACAAATTGTCTCAAACGTACTAGCGTTTGTTAAAACACGGCCAGCACTATTTTTTTTACTCGTTCTGTTACTCGTTATCTGGAGTGTTTCTCTGAAACCCTCCTTTTATGTACTAGGCTGGGATAACTTCTCATCATATTTTAATCTTTCAATCAATATTCCACGCACGATTTTTGCTACATGGCGTGAATATCGTGGGGTGGGTGTTCCTTCTGACTCAGAAAGTGTTGATCTATTTCGCCAGCTTTTTGACGCAGTACTTCATCCGTTTCTTCCAGAAACGCTTCTTGATCAAGTCTATATGCTCGTGGCACTCAGTATCGGACTCATAACTCTCTACGCACTCACTGTTCGATTATTTGAGAGATATATAAAGCCTGATCCTAAAAAAGCAGATCTTATCGGGGGAATAGCCGCGTTTTTCTATCTCTGTAACCTAAATACTCTCGCGACATTTTATTTTCCGATGATCATGTATATCAATCGTTTTTTTACGCTTCCGCTGCTATTTTTACTCTTTTTTGATCTTTCAACGCGAAAAGAAGTATCGAAAAGAAGGTATTTGCTCTATGTAATCGGGTTACTATTTGCCTCAGGAAGCTTTGTGACAGCGACAATTCTGATCACTATCGTCATCGCGATGGGGTGTTTTTTCCTCTTTGCTGAGAATAAAAAACGAGTCTTAGCACTGTTTCTTTTCTATGTTATCGTTAATTCGTTTTGGCTTTTCCCGTTTGTTAATTACACCCTTCAACGTGCGAAACTGATCAGACTCGCACCGACGTTTATTTCAGCCAACGAAATTCAGCTAAATAAAGGCAAAGATTTTTATCTACCAGAGAAGGAAGTCACGCTCTATCATGAGTTTTTTGATGCAAAAGTTCGCGATACCGCAAATACACAGACGATTTATTTTAGTGGTATTACACAGGTGTATCAAAACGGATGGTTAAAGCTTATTATTTGGATGTTCCCGGTACTCTATCTTATTGGGACAGGATTTTTAGTACTAAACGCGAGAAAATATCGTTATTTGCTCTGGATACCGATGATACTTGGGGTATATCTCTTTCTTTCCATGAAAGAGTATTCACCTTTTGGATTTTTGTATGGATTTTTAAATACAGTAACACCATATTTCGGCGTGCTTTTCAGATTCGGAGATACGAAATTTCATACATTTATTGCGTGTAGTGGCAGTATCTTAGCTGCATTTGGGTGTTATGCTCTGTTCTCACGATGTAGGCTACGATTTTCCTACATACTAACTGCCATGCTTATTCTGGTTACAAGCATGGTGTATTACCCGTATGTGACGGGGGATTTGGTCGGCTGGCTCGTCTATACGAAGCTACCACCAGCATATAAAGATATAACGACACGGTTAAATAACGATCATGATGCGTTTCGGGTGCTCCATTTACCATTTGATCGTGATGGCTATTGGAAATCGTACGCGTGGGGAGCTATCGGCTCATCATATCTCCATTTTATGCTTGATCATCCACTCATCGATAAAACTTTTGAGCCGGCGAGTATGGAAAATGCATATCTAGATAACACGATCATGCGGCTTCTTTCAAACGTCCAACAACTTCGAACCGAGGTGGACCAAAAAAACCGAGCAGAGCAGTTTGCGACACTTCTTCGCCGGACTGGTGTGAAATATTTTATCGTGGATGAAAGTGTGCAGACAGCAGTTGCGCCACGAGGAATTGTGTACTGGGGAACATTTAACACCCCAGATGTGGTGAAAATGGGGGAATACTTAACGACGTTTGGCATGGCGAAAGAAATTAAACGATACGACATCCCACTGCAGGATTATTTAGATGCTTATGAGAAATTAGGGCATAATTATTCACTTGGATCTCTTCCTCCAGAGAATAAAACGACGCAGATTCGATTACTAGAAATAACAGATTTTCAACCGAAAGCGACATTCTTATCGAGTGTTACAGCTGTAGATCCTTCGTTTAGATCATTATTTGAATCAGATTTACTCCTTACACCAAATCTTCATCTGATTCAGAAACCTCGAACTACCCAAAACGACATCTATCCTTTTTTACGTCGTGATGGAAAGGTCACGGTGTATAACGACTCACAGGAATTGCGACTTTCAGATGTTCAGTTACAAGAAAACACGAGGGTTAAAACAGGACCTGTTACGACTCCAAAAGCACTTTCGTATGTAACCGTAACTGTCTCAAAAGAGGCAGGAAATGTCTTAATACACTTTTACCATCTAGTAAGCCCAGAAATAAATGGAGTCACAGAAAAGGTATTACTCAAAACAATGAGTGTTCCCGCATCAGTGATTCAAAAAGTACCTGTTCACACCACTCCTATAAGTGATTATTTGTCAGATTGGACTGTGCTTAAAACAAAAACTGCAGGTAACTTACGAATCCAAGTCGGATCATATACGGTACCACTTCCATCAGAAATCACAGAGAGTCAACAAGAAGTCGGAACACTTGCGGTTCCCTCGGGTGATGTAGCAGTTGCTGTGCTTGGGTTTAGTCGTGAAGACACTGTTAATCCGGCTGATCTCATCGTGACACAAGATCCAAATTGTTTTAACGATGGCCTTGAAGACTCAGGTGCCAGCTTTAGTACAGCGCCAGTGGCAAGCGTGACGAGTAAAAATCAATCTACCTGTTTTTTCTATGATCTGAAGACTTTTTTGACTCCGCAAACGTCACATGCCGAGGTGCAGTTAGTAACTGAAGGAAACGGAAAAGATCTTGATGATGTGTATGCGGATAGTTCGGAAAACACGACGAAACCAGGACTTAATGCCTATGTTCGGTCGCTTGAAAAGCCAAATTTACTTGAGATTTGTTTGAAAGAAAGTACGATAGACGGGTGTTATAACGTGCATCAATTCTTAGATGTTCGTGGAGTTGCACATACAATTGTGCCGTTTGAAAAACCACTTAACGGAAATACGCATATGACGATGTTTTTAAATGCGAAGAATACAGGCTACCAGCAGCAGTACATCGGTTTTCAGCAGATATTGCTTGACAGCTTTACGACACTTGGGACATCCACACTCTCTGTACCGACGGGCGAGAATATGACGCTCCCGACCACGCTTGGGGCCTCTACATCCTCATTAACGGTTGTTTTTCCTAAAGCTATATCGTTAGACTCTTTTTACTTTACCCCCGCTCGTGAGGGATTATATGGCGAAAATCCAGTATGTACACAAGATGGTGGGGGATATAAAACGTATCGTGTCATGAATGGGAAGTTAGTCAGTTACTTTGAGAATTGTTTTAGCCAGCTTTTTCAGAAAACGAACTTTTCATCTGACACACCATATGTTTGGAATGTGTCGTACAACCTATTATCTGGGAAATATCCACGGTTACTCGTCGCTGATCAATTTTATTCATACGCCGATGAATATTTGTCGCTTCAGCAGGGATATCCCGATGTGCCAGGATTTAAAACATACCAAAATCCAGAATTATGGTACGACTCTCTTTTTCAGACCAGAACAAATGAAAAAATAACCAGTCAACTTGAAAAAGCACCGTTACAAACAGCATATGGCTATTTCGGAGGAATTCCTGGCCTTTCTGATACCGCGATGAAAGAGATTTCGATCCACCAAGATTCTGAAAACGAAGGAATGATGCTTCTTAGCGGCTTTTCTTTTCAGCCATATCCGAGTGCCTGGAAAGAGTTGTCACTCAGTCCAGGTAATACGACTGCTACCTATCATGTTGCTGATGTCACTAAAAGCACACATCTCTTACCATCCCTGTGGAAATTGTCAGTAACGAACCTTAAGGCGAACGAAAAAAGCATGCTTCTTTTTAACGAAGGATTTGATTCCCAGTGGAAGCTCTATGATAGCTGGATGGGAGTGCTCTTCGGCCTAGGGAAATCCTACTCCTCAAGTAAATGTGACGGTTTTGCGAACTGTTATGAAATGAGCGGAGTAACCGGCAGTAAAACCCTCTACGTATTTTATACCCCAGAGCGCCTCATGGTACTAGGCTGGATAGTGACGATCGGGGGGATATTCTTTTTTGGACGATGGATTGTTAAAAAGAAAAATAATTAGTACTGTCATTCCCGACCTGATCGGGAATCTCTTAGATAATTCCATATACTTATGTATTTTGTCTATATTCTAGGAAGTGAACCCCAAACACTCTATATAGGAGTAACAAACGACTTAATTACAAGAATCTACGAACATAAACATAAATTTACGGAAGGTTTTACACATAAATATACCATTACAAAGCTATTATATTTTGAAGAATATCAGAATGTTCATGATGCAATTGTAAGAGAAAAACAGTTGAAGCATTGGAACCGTGCTTGGAAATTAGAGTTAATCGAGGCAAAGAATCCAGAATTTAAAGATTTATATGGTGCTATCTTATAGATTCTCGATCGAGTCGAGAATGACAGGTAGATATTATTTAAATTTCTTTAAGATACGGTAGATAAACCAATTAAATTTCGGTGGGAAAATAATCCCTGCCATATACTGGGAAAACCAAAATGTTCGAACGAAGAGTGAGGGTTTTTCGATATGTGTCGCTGCCCAGAGATGAAGCTCGTAAAGTTTATTCATTTGTGTTCTATGTGATTTAATTGACCCTGCTTCTTCATGCCAGCGAACCTTTGTGACGATGTCTTTGAGATTAGCGAGCTTCCCGATAGTTCCTAGTTGGTACCACATATGCACATCGTCCACTGGCCAGAATTTCTGGGTATAGCCCTCTGTTTTCTTTACAGTTTCGGTCCGATACATGACTGTCGGATCAGAGAATGGACTTAAATACAGCCATTTGGCTTTAAGTTCTTTATCCGTTAGAGGGAAGCGAACGAGGTCAACTATCTTACCAGAGTCAGTAAAAAGCTCAATCGCACCACCGACACACACTACCTCTGGATGAGCAGTTAAAAAATCGAGCTGTTTTTCAAGTCGATCTGGTGTCATGACGTCATCCTGATTAATTCGTGCGATATATTCTCCTTTGGCTTCAGAGACCCCGAAATTAAGTGTGCCAGATAATCCACGATTGACTGTGTGATTAAAAAAACGAATCTGAGAATGCGTCTTTGCCAACTCCTCACAAATCTTTCCGCTGTCATCAGTACTTCCGTCATTGATCAGAAGCACTTCAAAGTTCGTGTAGGTGCTTTTAAACACAGAATCGATAGTTTCCGTAATAGTACGAGAGCCGTTATAAACGGGGATAAGGATTGAAATACGTGGAGTAGTCATAGAGTAAGTGTAGCGTGATTATTGTACGTTGTCATCCTGGAGCGAAGCGATAGGATCTCACATTATTTGGGATTCTATCGTCCCGATGGACATCGGGGCTCCAGAATGACGGGTCAACAGATCTACTATGAAGAAAACTGTTTCTTCACACTAGGTCTGGGACCGATCCGTCAGGTGACGGACCGGTCCAGACAGTGACGAGAGATTGTGCCGACTACTTGTCGATCATCATCCGCGGGTCAAAGAACCCGTAGATGCGAAGCCAGCGTCCCCCAGTGGGAACGAAGACGTCGGTGTGGGCATAACCCACGATGACCGTGCCGTTCTGCGCGAGTGCAGTGTAGCTGCCGCCGATCGGCTTGCCACCCGTGTTCGTCCAGAACACCGAGCCGGCCTTGACGGTAGCACCGGTGTTTGGAATGTCTTCCCCGGCGTGGCCGAGGCGACTGTTGAACTCGACATCGAGCGCCTTGATGAACGGCCCGATGTCATTTGGGGATGTGGTGAACTTCCCGTAGTACAACTCGAGCATCCGGCTGACGTCGACGAAGAAGTATCGCGACTTGTACTCCTCGAGACCGAGGAGCGCGCTCAGTACGTCGTTCGGCTTCGCGTTCTCGGCGTGAGCCTCGAACAAGTTGCGCTGGAAGTACTGGACGGTATGATCCTTGCCATCGGTGACGCTAGTCTCTTTGAACTCCCCCGAGATGGGGTAGCCGAAGACCGGCACGCCTCCCATGGCCCAGAAATACTCGGCGAAGCGCCCAGTGATACAGTTGCCCGTTTCGGGGAAACAGAAGTCGCTGGGAGCGGTGAGCGAAGCCTTCGTCACAGAGAACTCAGCCTCGGAGAGGCTGGAGATCACCTGGATGTCAGGGCGAGTCGGGAAGACGATGTTCAGCGTAGCAGAGACGGTCGCGATGTTGTTGCTGCTCAGCGCTTGCGCGTTGAGGCCCTGGACGGCAACGCCGCCCAGGGTGAGCAACATCGTGAGTACGATTGTTAACAACCGACTAGTCAGTATTCGTCGCATTGTGTTCCTCCTGGAGTAGAGTGTGAACATGAGTCAATTCCGCCTTTTAAGGTGGCGGAGAGACCTACTTGGCGAACTGCTTCTTGAGCTGGTTGGCCAAGCGTGGGAGCGTGTGCTCCAGTTGCTTGTAGATCAACCAACCACGGTACGCAGTCGCGAGCGAGACAACTCCGATCAAGATTGGCATTATAGCTTTCTCCTTCTTTCTTCCTTCATCCCGTTCAACCTGAACGGGAATAGTGGAGGCGGGCGAATAGATGACATTACTGTCCTCCTTATGCTTCGTTGATCGGAACTTCCTGGCGCGCTAGTTCCACCGATTCGGTGGGAGCGGTGCGTGCCGCGAGCGGGTGTTGCTCGGGTGCGGGTCGGGCTGGACGTTGTGTGGTCCAGATCGCCTGCACTTCTGAGAGCACCGCGATGATGCCGGCGAGTACGCCGATTCCACCGAGGCGGAAAATGTCGTATCGTTGTTCCGGTGTCAGGTCACGTAGGCGTGCGAACATGGATGCCTCCTCCGTATGTGCAGTGAGGGCCGGCCAAGTGGCCGACCCTTGCCTGGGATCCTTGGACTAGGGTGTCTTCCGCCGCGTCCGCTTGCGCGGTTGCGGCCTGGACGGTATCTGGAGCTTCACTTGATCCCTCGGATCGAGGTGAGCGTTGGCCCAATTGAGCCCTCGCACACACAGATCTTTGAGAATCAGCGCAGCCCAGTACGTGCCTATTCGGCGGCCGTGATCCCGGATTTCCGGGGAAAGGTTCGAGCCGTTGATGGCTGTACCCTCCGTGAAGTTCATGGAGAACTCCTCTCCGTAGTAGAAATAACATGTCATTCTGGAAAAGTGAAAGCTTTACCAGAATCTGATTCCGGACAAGCCGGAATGACAATGTGTTAGTTATATCCACAACGGAGAGGTCCATAAACTCTTATTGGAGTTTTTAAAAATTAATCTCTCGTACTGTCAATGTGCCCCACTTCGCTAAAGCTTCGAGGGGCGAGCCCTTCGAGTTTATTGAGTGGGTACTAAATTACATTTACCCTTCCGTAGCTAAATTCTTTTTAGAATTTATGCGAAGGAGGGTCAATGTGCGATTTTTTATGTCTTCTGCCTTTGCGCAAATGCATAGGCTTAGACAAAAAAAATCCCCTGGCGAATAAACGCTTGGGGAAGAGAGCTGAAAAAAGGTATTTCATGCTTTCTTCTCCGAGCATGTCGCGGGGGCAGCGGACAGATCGGAAAGCGAAAAGGAAAAATCCCTTACGCTTTCCGTCTATTAATATCCTTTTTCTTTCATACAACGCTTGTACCATTCCTCGATAGGAAGTTTGTACGTGGTCGTATAGACAGTGTCATCAGCTGTTTTAGCTGTTTGTGACTGTACTTGTGCAACCTGCATACAAGATGTTACTGCTTGCTGCTTAGCTTCACTTTTATTTACAGAAGAGAATGTAAACGCTGCGATTATCACTGCGACTACGAAACTTCCTGCGATTAAAACGATGTTGTTATTAGTATTCATATGCTCCTTTCTAAATATTTGTCATCCTGATTCTTAGATTTGTCATTCTCGTGAAAACGAGAATCTTTTGGATAGTTCCTTATAGGATGTATCATATAGATCCTCGATCGAGTCGAGGATGACAGGTAAATCCAGAATGACAGTGAAAATAGACAGTACCTCTGGAGAGAAACAAATGCTTCTCTACAAGGGAACTGGGGTCGGCGAAATTAATCGCCGACCCCGATGACTAGGGTACGCGGGTGATAGAAACGCGATGCTGAAAGGGGCTACTTGCCCCAGTAATCCAGCATCTGCTCGGGATTCAGGTAGCTGCAGGTCCACGCGGACCGCCCGTCATTGTTGACGAGCTTCACGTGGGTATCCCACGCGCCGTAGATCCCGTAGGTGCCTTGCAGGAACAGTCCCATCATCTTGGCGTTCGGCCCGGTGTCGAGCTTGTTGGGCCCGCCATTGAGGGCGTTGTGCCAGAAGACGATGCTGCCCGAACCACCTTCTTGGGGGGCCGGGCGGAAGGTGAAGTTGACGTCGGCAGCATGCTGACCAATGAACACCCCTTGCGAGGCGCTCTGGTCGAACAGCGTGTCGAGTTCGCGGGCCGCCGGACCGGGATCGTTACCAGCCGCGTGATAGCGGTTGATGATCTTGGCGACGACCTTCGGGTCAACGCACCCGACACCATTGCCTAGGTCGGTGACACCCTCGGGGAGGGTCTTGACCGCCGGAGCGGCAGATGGCTTAGTCCCACCCGGTTGCGAGGGAACCGCGGTTGCGGTCGGCGCGATGGCCGCCGCGGGCGGTGCCTGCGTGGGGTAGGGGGTGAGTGTCGGTAGCGGTGCCTGGGTTGGCAACGGAACCTGGGTCGGATACGGGGTCAACGTCGGCGCCGCGCTGGGCGCGGAGCTTGGCGTGACCGGGACGGTCGTCGCCGCGGGTGCGGTGGGATCCGTTGTGGCTGCGGGCGCGGCCCCCGAGGGGGTCGGCGTCGCGGTGCCGAACGAGCATCCTGCGAGCAAGACCAACACCGCCAACATGGCGGCGAAGATCGCGAACGGTCGGCGTCGGGCATTCATTCTAGTGTTCCTCCTGTGAGTATCATAGTGCACGAACTGTGCACTGGAACTACGGAACGCGGCTAACCACCTCCGACTTCTTGCGGAAGCCGATGGCGAAGAGCAGCGCGATGTGCGCGATGATCGACACGTAGACGAGGCCGACGAACATAGCCACCGTGACGGTGGCCTGATCCGTGAGCATCATCAGGACGATGACGAGCGGAACGAAGATCAGAGTGCCGAGGGCACTCACGATCGCGAGAACGATGGTCAGCCAGTTGAGTGCGGGCTTCTTATCCATCGATGTGTCCTCCTTGAATTGTTGTTGACGACGATCAGAGACTCTCCTCAACGGCGGTTCCCGAGTGGGACCCGCCCTGTCGGAGGGTTGGCCCCAGAGGGCCAGACAGAGTAACCCTGCTCCGAGGAGCAAAGCTACCAATCGACCTTTCCAGGACATAGCACCTCCTTCAGATGTGAGAAGAATATATCCGACGACACGAAGCATTACTGCTCCGTGAGAGTTGTTTGAGAGGTGGCTGGATAGAAAAAGAAATTCTGATGAATTTCACTATCCGAACCACCTTAGAGTTAGGTATCGCACGCCCTCAGAAGAGCGTGCAGTATCTAACTCTAAGCTTTCTCAAACTAGTTATTAGCGTTTCTAAAAAATTGCGTACCTTGTCAAAGAACTACGGATATATATATTCTGATCTCGCAATTGAGAAAAGAACGATCTATTCGTATTCCGGGCTTACCCCGATTTAATCGGGGCTTACGCTCGGAGAAAAGAGAAGAGGATGAGTCTTGTCTTATCTCTGGTCGTAAACATAATTTGTCATTCCCGTGAAAACGGGAATCTATTAGAGATTTCCTTTATAAGGAGTTATCTAATAGATCCTCGATCAGGTCGAGGATGACACGTTAGATATTTTTATTAAAACGTGCGAATGTGCCTGAACTATATCATATCCTATAGGATTTGTCAAGTCTCACGGCTCCTTCATAGCTATAAATTTACTCCATTTTTTATGATAAATGAGTCCTTTATTTTCCTATTTGAAAAGGTAATGCTTTGCAATGTTTGATCTTTTCTCTCTTTATACAAAAAATCCTGCTTTCGCAGGATGTGAACGAGTCGTTTTGGCAATATACGTGCTTATTTACTCGTTCGTTTTCGAAGAAGTGAGCCGATAAAGCCACTTCCGATAAGTCCGATCAGTGGGAGCATTTCAGGTCCAGTTGATGGTGTGTTTTTAACAGTAGGTGCTGGATAGACAGGAGTTCCACCTTTCGTGGTAGGATTTCCTTTTTGGACACAGAATTGAGCTGTATCTGTCGCAGTGTTTGCACTGTTACCAGTCACAGTTGCAGTGTTAGTCATGCAGGTTGGGTTTGAAGCAAATTTATCTTCACTTGGAGTTTTTGCAGTAATAGTAAACACTTTCGTTTCATTAGGATTAATCTGTCCGAGAGTATATGAGAATACTTTACTGTTAGTATCGAAAGATCCAGGTCCAGATACATAATCAACAGTTGCTGGGAGCGTGTCTTTTACAACGACGTTTGTAGCAGCGATTGTTCCAGTATTGGTAACTTTAATCTGAAAGGTAATAGGAGATGACGCATTGTACTTCGTCTCGTTTGCGCCTAAGTTATCGACGAATGAATTGTCTGAAGGATTTTGTACTTTCTTATCAATTGACAGATTAATTGATGGATTACAGTTTTGTCCACCGTATTGACCATAGGTTGTTTGGCAATTGCCATAATCAGCAAATGCTGTTGTAGACATAGAAAGAAGACCAAGAGTAAGGCCTGTAGCGAGTAAAATGTTTTTTGTTGTTAACATAAATGGGAGTATAGCATATCTTATAAGACTTTGTCAATAGTAATTGCAAGAGTACTTTTATATGCTACTGAAGAGTAAAAAAGGCTGAAAACAAAGCAGATAAGAAGTAGTGATATTAGTATTGATAGACTTATTACGAAAAATAAAGGGACACGCCATAATAAGCCTATAGCTTGCTTTAATTGTAGATTTACTATGTTAAATTTTTAATCAAATCTAAATGTATTACTAAATTGAATTTTTAAACAGTGATTTAACATTTCGAATTTCAAATTAAAAATTATACTATTGAGAAGGTATGGATCAAGGTATACAGGAGGGGATTTGGAAGTCTCTGGCGGGAGACGGTAATCGATAGATATCGATTCCAAATCTCCTTTCAGTTACTTGATCCACACTCGGCGGGTTACGTCAGCTCACGCACATGTTCCACAGCGCAGAGGCCGTAGTATGGGTGTGAGCGGGGTGGCTCGCGTGGGTTCGTTGTCTTATCGAGGGTAGAACATGTGATCGAGAATGGTGACCGTGATGGCCACCATGATCCAGATCCCGCCGATTGTAGGCACGATCCGACGTTTTCCTTTGGTTAGGACGTGTGTCCATTCCAAGAAAACGATCAGCATGCTCAGCCCGAGGCTGAGGCAGTCCCGCATGACGATAATGCCATCCAGGACGGCGAGAAGCGTTCGCCAGAACCATCGAAGGTTCAGCGGGCGAGGAGGCTCCTCAGTGCTGGGAGTGTATGCGTCCCAGCGGGTATTGATGAGATCGATCGTGGACATTGGTTACCCTCCTTGTAGAAAGAAAAGTTCAATGACCATCGAGCATGGGGGAGCTAAGCTCCCTCCAGGTGAATCCTGGGTACCATGCTATCAGTAATCACAGTCGACTAGCGGTGGGTGCTGGTGCTGTCGCGATCAGCCGCTGTGATAGCGGCCATCTGCCGGCCGAATTGGCCGAGCAGCACCATATAGGGCTCCCTGTTCTCGCTGTGGAATTCCATGCGCCCGCGTTCGAAGTATTGCACGGTGTGCGATACCCCGTCATCGAGGCGCTCGTAGAATTCCTGGGTGATCGGGTAGCCGAACTGGCTCAACCCGCCTTGGGTATTCCAGTATGTTAGGAAGCGTCCCGCGACGGTGTGCCCAGTCTCAGGGAAGTACCGGATACTGTCGTCGTATTGGCTCGGAGTAGGCTTCGCAATAGGTGGATCGATTCCACCGTGAATCACGACGCCGAACTGGCCGAGCAAGATCTTGTACTTTTCCTCAGTGTTCTCCGGGTGGTACTCCAGGCGGACGCGCTCGAAGTATTGCACCAGGTAGATATTTGGACCGTTTCGCTCGTACCCACTCGTGGTGACGGCCATGCCGTTCACGCTCACGCCGCCATGGTTCTCCCAGTAAGACTGGAATACCTTGGCGATGTTATGCCGGGTCTGCGGGAAATAGATGCTGCCAGGGATGGGTGCCTCATCAGCGTAAATGTTCACCATGGGGAAGCTCGACTTGAGCTCCACCATGAGGCGGTCAACCTTGTCACCTGGTTTGATGTCCAGGGTCAAGGTTTTTCCGATCTCTGTGAGATAGAACGTCTTGGCGAACGGTTTCCCGTCCACCTGCATTGTCAACTCGGCATCCGGGCTTGAAACCCGGAATTTGGTCGACTCGCCGAACACGACTGTGAGTACCCCGCCGTAGCGAGTTGCCAAAGGAAGACCTTGTTCGCTTAGTGCCACATTTCCTTGTGGCATGTTCAGCGAGGCGAGTCCGCCGCAACCACAGTCTTGCACGCCATTAGGCGTGAAGCTGAAGCTTTGCGGGAGCGCCTCGCTCCGAACGAAGGTGTGAACCTGTGTCGGATAGTAGGGCTCTGCCCCGGCTGAAGCCGGGTGAATGAATGCGAGACCCTGGGCGCCCATGATGGCAATCCCGAGGATCAATGTTGACCGCATGATGCGGTCACGCATTTCGTGACTGCGTTCCGAACGCCTCCTGGCGTAGGGAACGACCATGATCGCGAGGATCACACCGAAGATCATGAGAATCCATGAGATTTTGTCCATCGGACCTCTCTTGATATTCTCTCTCAGAGCTCCCGGCACTCGCCGGGAGATGAAAAAGAAACGGGATCATACGCTCGTCTGGGGGTGAACGCGCAGTAGGCATGTATTAGCCTCCTTACGGTATGCGCTCGCCACGAATCCAGCAGTATGCTGGGTAGCTGAGCACGATCCATACGATGATGAAAATCAGCTCGACTGTACGACCGTCCATACCTGTCCTCCTTATGTGCGGTGAAACCGCTCAATAAAATCCACCCACCACGCTGGAACTGGTCCAGGAATGGTGAGAAAGATGAGAACGATGATGAGCCCACTTCCTCCGAAGAAGAATAGTGGAGCTAACAGGTCGACCATAGATAAACCTCCTTTATTGCTCGACTGAATCCGGATTGTAGTCGTCCATGAGCTTCGATGGTAACAACCTTGCTACCAGCCAGAGAAGACAGAAAACGAGGATCGACAGTGCATAACAGACCAGATCGTTTTTGAGGAGTTCCTTGAGCATCTTTACCCCCTTAGGCGTATCGATCAATTATCAGTGCCGCGAAGAAGAGAGAGGGGAGTATTCCTCTCCCTACTTCGCGGCACGTTAAAAAAATATAAGACAACTCTTTCACTTGCGTGAAAGAATGTTAAATCCTGTATACCTTGTCAAAGTGCCCCACTTCGCTAAAGCTTCGAGGGGCGAGCCCTTCGAGTTTATTGAGTGGATAGTAAATCAAATTCTGTTTCGTTCTCATCACTACGCATTTGCAGTGAATAGAACTCATCAGTCCCGATGTTATCGGAAGACAGAAAGCATACGAATATATGTACCTTTTGGCCTCACAAGTGAGATACGACGGGTCGTCATTGACCCATATAAGACAGCACTGTCTTACAAATCGTATCTGCACCTGAAGCTTCAGGCTATTGTGCCGGTGTCGCGATGCACCGGATGAGAACGCCAGCGTTGCTTGAGACGGTGATCGGTTTTTCAGATCCGATCTGGATTGTCCCGCTCACGCGTGCTTGACGCAAGAAGCGGGGTTCTTCAGGAATCTGTGGCCCTTCGAAGGGGCGTTCTGGTCCTGACTGACGCCAGGTGAGATCGACTTTGATCTTGATCTCCTTGCCGTCCACGGCATTTTTTGCGTTGATGGTGCGAGAAAATGTCGCGCTGGTGTCCGTGATCCGAAGTCCTTTAGTGTCCTCAGACACCGAAACTTGGATCGCCCGGCGATTCTTCCGAGCGTCCTCGCGGGTAAGCGAGAACTCTTGAATGTGGCTGCCATCGTTATCGACCATGAGGTCGATGACGATACATGTCGGTGTCGCCGAAGAGACGTTCGCGCAGGTTGTGAGCTGCGCTTCGCGCCACAAGATTTGTGGAGCGACGATCGGCCGACCGAATTGAGCATCGTTGCTCGCTGCGGCCGGACTTGGCATGAATGCGATCAGGAGCAGAAGTATAGCAAAGAGTGCGTGAGCCTTTCGAGAAGACACGTGAACCTCCTTATCTAAACAATCCGACAGTAGATCAGTCAGCCATAGGCAGTCCTTTCACGAAGTGATCGTTCATCTGATTTTTTCAGATTTCAGCGGAAAGAGGTGATAGATATCCTCTCCTCGCGCTGAAATCTGTATTCGTATGCTTTGTTAATGTGCCTCACTTCGCTTAAGCTTCGTTAGGGGTAAACCTATCAAAGAAGTAGCTTAATGGCGTACTGTCTTGCCCTTCCGTAGCTAAATTCTGTTTAGAATTTATGCGTAGGAGGGTTAATGTGCGAAATAACCGTTTTCTTTTTCTTCGCAATTGAAGAAGTAAGAAAACAATTCTAATCTAATAAATTCACCCCCTATATCGAGAATGATTTCTCGCCATAGGGGGTAAGGCAACCTGAAACATCTGCCATCCCCCCAATCCGGAAGAAATCGCTACAGAAAACTGCAGTGAAACGAAGCGAAAATGCCTCGGTCTTAGGGAAAAGGGTGTTGGAAAATGAGTTAGGTATAACATGGTGAAGAAAGGAAGGCTAGATTTTTCCGTCGTCGAGCAGCTCACGAAGTGAGTCGCTCCACTTGACAGGAGTGGGGTTGATTGAGCCGTAGCCCAAATTCACCCCAGGATCCGAGTAGATCACGCCGTCATCGAGGCCGAGGGCGAGTGCGAGCCACAGCCAGATTCGTGCGAACATGGGTCGCTCCTTTCTTTAGCGCTTCTCAGCGCCGCTGATGTGTGAGGTATTACTCACATCTTCAGATCGAAACAAACAAATTGCCACGATGATGATGGCTGCGATCGCGATCGTGAGTAGGATGCTCACAGTGTCGGGCATAGTATGCTCCTTTCTAACGGCTAGTGGCCGCCCATCGCGTGTCGGATGACGAATTCAAACCCTTTCAGGGCTTTTTTCGTCAACACATCGAAGATGATGATCGCGAAGATCAGCCAGAGCCCGATCGGCGTACCGATCACGGCCGCGATGATGAGCATCTGCTTTGTGGTCATGTGCCTCCTTGTAGAGATGTCTTCTTAGCGCTACTTGCGCCAATTCCGAATGATGTCTTCGATTGTCAGATATGCTCCTAGTGCAGCGAGCACGAGGAGATACACTTGAGAATCCGTGCCTGAGTTCGATGAAATCAGGTCAAACGGCACGAACACGAAGGTATCCTTTCTTCTTTTCCCCAGACCATTTCTGAGGACTCATACCTGCCGCTTTTGGAGTACTGCTGGTTTCCCGAGAACAGTAAAAGCGGCATATATGAGCCCTCTTTTTGTATCTGAAGAGAGTTAGTTATACGTATAAGGTTGCCTTGTAAATGTGCAATGAAATAACTAGTCTTCCATTCTTCGCAATTGAAGAAGAAATCATAGCTATTTCTCATAAAAACTTCATCTCTTATCGTTACAGTATTGTACTAATAAGAGATGAAGGCAACGGATATGTTAACCAGAACGAGCCTTCATCCCACCGTATGCTAACGGCGGTAGTGGCCGATCTCGTAAAAGAGCCAGCAAACCAAGAGGACACCAAGGGCGTACACGAGAGTTTCTCCCGAATCAATCGGGATATACTCTGGGTCTGTCGTCAGTGCAAGAAATAGCATGTTGCCTCCTGAGGGTTACTGGACGAGCTTTGGCGTGTAGATGCCTTCGCTCTTCTCGCACTCCGGGCACACATCACCGCTGACATACTCACGCTTAGTGGCATTCCACCAACCCCTTATGGGTTGCATTTGAATGCCATGTATGGCGCAGGTCTGGATCGCCGTCTCGGCGATCCTACCCGCAGTCACTGCGGGAGTAGGTTTTTGTTGTGCGGATGGTTGCATGTGACCTCCTAGAATAGAGATAGTGTGTCGGTAGATCCCCCACGCGGGTCTCTAGAGAGGGTGAAAACAGCAGTATCGCTACTTGCGTACTGGCTGTTCCGGAAATTTGGCTCCGAAGAACCACGTCCCGCAGTAAGCGATTTGTGGTTCATTGAGGGGATACATATCTCGACTCTCAACCGAAATTGAGGGCGCTGTGATAATGTATCCGCTTCGCCTGATCTGCGCACATGCTCCCCGAAAGGGAGGCGTGTACTTGACGACGGTGAAGCCATCTACTGTGATCTCCGTAAAGTCGGCGCTATCACAGCTGATAGCACAGTACTGGAGGAGCACCCCCTTAGTCAGATTACCGCTAATGCGGTTTTCAAACAGCCGAGAGGAGACCTCCGTGGCATGTGCTGCGACGCGGTTATATTCCTCCTTCGCGGCTGTGTTAGCGTTGAAGGAAAAGATGAAGACTGAGATACTCGCGACTAAGGCAAACACGCTCGCGACGAGCGCGAACCTGCTTGTTGGCCTCGATGTTGGATGTGGCATGTGTCTCTATCCTTTCTGTGCGGCTCTAACTACCGGGAGTTATCAGGCGCGGTCGGAACTTCCGATGACACCAGGTTTCCAGATGGCAGTGCGAACACTACATAGAGAAGCGTGATCGTGAAAGCGAATAGCCCTGATATTCCTGCGGTAAAGCAGACAATATGGACTTCTACATGAATACCAAAGAGTATGAGGAATATTGTTCCCGACACTGCGATCACCGCAAGAAATGCAGCGATGAAGTGGAGAACTGAGAGTATGTTTTTCACGAGTAACTCCTTTCAAGAGTTTTCTGTCTAGCTCCCTCACATTCAGGAGCTCCTGGCGCGCACCATCATATTGTGGACAGTACGCATCAGGAACTCCTTTTAGTAAAGAAGTATCAATTAATTTTTTATCCGTTGCCTTGTTAAAGTGCTCCGAGTTATTTGTTTTCTTTCTGCGCAAATGCAAAAAGGTACAAAAAAACCCGCCTGTTACGGTCGGGGGATATATGTTGGGCGTTTTACTGTTATAAAGTCGTGAGGGTTATCTGATACTCCAACACATATCCCAAACCACAACTAGAAATGAAGCATATCACAGTCCTATAGTTTTGTCAAGTCGTCCGGTTTCTGCTCTTGTGGTGAGACGAGTAAATTTCTATATAGTAAAGATGATCGAGGCGGGGAGCGTTACGGAATACCAGAAGAAAAGCTATAGCTGACCGACTATGATGAAAATCTCCGAGTCGGGGAAAACGTACCAAATAATGGCCGTAATTCGGGAAATAGGCGGTAATTGAAGCGTGGGGTTATAAAAAAGTAAGGCACACAGATGATAGATCGTTTTTTTCTTTCGCTTCTCGTAAGAGATTGTGGGGTCGGCCAGAAGGCCGACCCCAGGATTCCTGACGACGTCAGATAGGTGCAGGTCTCACTCACGTGAGAAAGTACCGGCTACTATGCCGGTGCGTTTCTCGTGATGCGAGAAGTTCCTGCTAGATACAAGTCCAGCTCCGGTGACGATATTGTCTCCGAAAGCTGAAACAGGCTAATCTCCGGGGAAAAAACTCCCCCGGGGATCGTTCGGACGAATCCGGGCCTTCTGAGGACTTCTCATCGTAACGGGTCGTAACCCGCCATCCTGACCCGCGGTGCGAGTCTAATGGATAGAGTGATGAGAAGGTCCTCAGTATGTATAATCTCGTCCCGGCTTTGGTAAAAACCACGCCGGGGCGAGAAGAAGATGGCAGAAAAGAGTGGGGCAGGTGTCGGGAACCACCTGCCCACACACCATATCTAGCAAGAAGCCAGATATGAATAACAAGTGCCTTTATACACTTGGAAAAGTAATGAAATTACTTTTGAAGCTTTCGGAGTGTGGCACCTCCTAAGCCGTAAATCTTCTCAAAAGAGAAGGGGGGGGAAGCAGGGTTGGGTTCCCTGCTTCCCGGATAGAGGAGGAAATGAGGAGGAAGGATGGATGGAGAAGAGGCTGGGGACAGTCTCTACTGATCTGGGATCGTAGACGATCACGCCAAATCGTATACTCCCACAAATCAGCTAGTAATTTACACAACTTTGTAAGCTACTAGCTGACGGGGAATATGTCATCCTTTTCTCGTTTTCCTCTCGAAAACAAAAAATATCAATCTGTGTGCCTTGTTAAAGAGCCCCACTTCGCTAACCCCGATTCAATCGGGGCTAAAGCTACGTTAGGGGTAAACCTTATTTAGCTTGAGCTGGTGGTAACGATGCTGTTTTATGTCACGGATATATCAAGCAATGAAGATATTCAGTGATAATAAAACGTAGCGGCAGTATAGTATCTCCTATAAGACTTTGTCAAGAAGAAAATACTACCTAGAATAAGCATAGAAAAGAGGAGAAGTGATGTCAAATGAGGAAAATTATAACAAGAGAGAGGAGTAACTCGATTTTATTTAGTTTTTGTTTGAAGGGAGTAATGCAATTATTACTCGTTCATAGAAAGGTATTAAAAATCTGTATTTAGAGAAGAAAGTGGCGTTGTCCGCCACACAGTAGAGCCGGTAGGCCCCACTATGTGGCGGACTAGCCGTGAACTTACGTCTTGTAGAAGCTAAGCATTAAGTACCAAGCGGCATCGCCGCGAGTCACCGGTGCGTACGCTCCATTCAGATTCCCGTGGACATTGGGCGACTTGGGCACCTGAATCTGATGCTCGAGATACGTCAGTATCTCGAGCCTGGTACTCATGGTCGTTACGTTCGGGTAGATCGAGGGATCATCCGTCGTGACGGCTACCCAGTCGCCAGAGGCGACTTTCGCCCTCACGATGAGTGATATCATCTGCGTTAGCGAGATTGGATCGTTTGGCCCGAATCGGCCGTCGGCATAGCCTTTCAGTAGGCCCATTTGGGCCAGCTTACAGGCGTACGCTCGCAGCGTAGGATCGTAGGATCCCATATCGTTGAAGCACGTAGCCCCGATTTGGGGCTGAACGCCGAGGATAACCCCGAGGATTTTTGCCATCTCCCCGCGGGTGACGTTGTCATTAACGCCAAACCGCTTGTCGGTGTAACCAGTCATGGCTCCCATAGAGGTGATCCACTGGATCGCCACTATGCGGCTGTCGTTGTCCGACACGTCCGGGTATAAGCCACCCGCGAGTGCGGATGTAACAGTACCCAGGGTGAGGATCAACGCGAGCGCTAGGGGTGCGAATCGGCGAAACATAATTTGGCGCCTCCGAATTTATACAGTAACGACGTTAGTTAGTGGCGCGTGGAAAGCAGGGAATAAGATGCGACGACTTGTCGTATCTAATGTTTCCTCCTTTCTTTGCTAGCTCCTTTCCAGGCACCACCAGCGCTATCTCGAAGTGGATTCGAAACACTGCAGGTAGTACCTAGAAAACTATTCTTTTCTAAAATACACTCTCTCTTGTTAATGTGCCCCACTTCGCTAAAGCTTCGAGAGGGCAAGCCCTTTCTTATTAGCAAAATGGTACTTTAGCATGTTCACCCTTCCGTAGCTTTAAGCGTAGGAGGGTTAATGTGCAGTAGCGATAAAAAAATCCCTCACGAGGAGAGAATGATTTAGCGTACGTCAGCAGAGTATAGCATATTATAGGACTTTGTCAAGCTCATCAGATAAACCTGGTAATGTATATTATGTTTATACTATATAAATCAAAAATGCAAGAGGGGGATTACCTGGTTGGTTGTTTTCAATTGGCCAAACGTTTGTCAAATAATGGGGAGTAGAGTAGAATAAAGACAGAATTTATAATTTAACATGTAAAATTTTTAATCAAACTCAAATGATTTACCTGTAGCTGTTTACTGTGTCTTGTATTGATTAGAAATTAGAAATTAGGAATTGTAAATTATATTGTATGCCTACTCCAACTGATCGAGTTCTGCTTGAGATTAAAACATCTCGTACTGGTGAGGAAACGCCTGAATCCATGGTGCAATTTTTAGCGAGTTTGACGAACATGCGTCACCGCTTTTATTTGTTATGGAAAAAAGGAATTCCACTAACGCTTGAAATAGCAGTATCAGAGCAAATTATCCATTTCTACGTTTCTGTGCCGACTGCCTACCAATCATTTATCGAAAGCCAACTTATCTCCCAATATACAAAAGCTATGCTTGCGAAAGTCCCAGATTACTTGCCTGAAATGTTTGCGAAAAAGGACACACTCTCGACAGCGTGGCTTAAAACGACGCATAGTTATGTCTATCCGATTCGCTACTTTAGTGAGTTTAAAGAAGTGGATCCACTCTCATCAGTGCTTGGGATACTCGCGAAAAGCCAGATGGGAGATACAGTTTCAGTTCAATTTTTACTCGTTCCCATTTCTCAGTCTTGGCAAAAAGCAGCGAATTCGACAGCTTCAGCCAAACATACTGACGGCAGTGGTGCAGCAGTTGCCAATCCATATGCGGCAATAATCACCCAAAAAGCAGCGTCAGCTGGATTTGGAGTATCCATTCGTGTCGCAGTAAATGCTGAGACGAAGGAACGCTCAGCCCACTATCTATATGAAGTAGGGACGAGTTTCTCATCGTTTAATCATCCTTCAGGAAATGGGTTAGTGATTCGAAAAGTGCTTCCATGGGAGAAAACTCGTTTTGTGAATGAAATGCTTCATCGTAAGAAAAGTATTATGACGAATATTCATGTCTTCAATGTCCAGGAATTAGCCACACTGTTTCATTTCCCGACCATGAAGCTATCGACGATCCCGAACATTTCCTGGCACAAAACGATTCTCTCTCAAGCGCCGGAAAACTTGCCCGTGGCCGAGTCAATGACTGAAGAAGAGAAAAAAGATGTTAATTTTTTTGCGAGAACTGAATATAAAAATAAACAATCAGTCTTTGGCATCAAACGAACTGATCGTCGCCGCCACGTTTATGTCATCGGAAAATCAGGAACTGGGAAGTCTACGTTTATCGCAAATATGGCGATCTCAGACATTCGAAATGGGGAAGGACTGTGTGTCATCGATCCACACGGTGATTTATGCGAGCATATTCTCCAGTACATTCCGTCATACCGAGTAAATGATGTCGTCTACATGGATCCAGCCGATAATGAGCGCTCATTTGCCTTAAATCCACTTGAGATTACTGATGAATCCCAGAAAGAACTCGTCGCATCAGGTATTATCGCGATTTTTAAGAAGTTATATGGTGATTCGTGGGGTCCACGCTTAGAGTATATTTTCCGTAACACGATCGTATCGGTCCTTGAGATGCCAAATCCCACACTTCTTATGGTCCCTGAAATGCTTGGAAATCCGACATTTCGTGCGAAAGTAATTGAACGACTGAAAGATCCAGTTCTCCATAGTTTCTGGGTAAATGAATTTGAAAAGATGACAGATAAACTCCGTGTTGAGGCTATTTCACCAATTCAGAATAAAGTCGGACAGTTCACGAGTAGTACCAGAATTCGAAACATCATCGGGCATCCAAAGTCGAGTATTGATATTGAGAAAGTGATGAATGAAGGAAAGATTCTTATTCTTAATCTGTCTCAGGGGTACCTCGGAGAGGATAATGCAGCGCTACTTGGAGCCATGATCATCACGAAAGTACAGCTGGCCGCGATGAACCGCGTGTCAATTCCTGAGGAACAGCGACGAGACTTCTTTTTGTATGTGGACGAGTTTCAAAACTTTGCTACGACGTCGTTCATTAAAATTCTGTCTGAGGCACGAAAATTCCGTCTCTGTTTGATCTTAGCGAATCAGTATATCGCCCAAATCCCAGAAGATGTTCGAGCAGCTATTTTCGGAAATGCAGGCACATTAATGACATTTTTAGTAGGCGCAGATGATGCGCAGTATTTAGGAAAAGAATATTCAGAGCGGTTTAAACCTGAGGATTTACTTGCACTTGGAAATTATCAAGCAATTATTAAATTATATATTGATGGTATTACCCAGTCACCATTCCATTGCTATACACTACCTCTTCCGAGATCTAAGTCACAGAATATGGATAAAGTAAAACGACTTTCGAAAGAACGCTATACAAAGGTAATGACGACACTTGATCGAGCGACACCTGAGAGGGATAGAGAAGAGCAAGCAGATAGGGATAGGGAAGATAGTGTACAGAGAGAACAAAGACCTGGGCCGCCGCAAGGCGATCAAGATAGAGCCAAATAGCCCTGCTCTCAGAAGCATGCCTTAGCATACTTTCTATCTCCTCCTACATCAGTTCATTTGAACCTAGGGTTTAATCTCAAAGTTCACGGTGAAGAAGCTTTGAGAAGTCCCCAACGGACCAGAGATAGTGTAAGTGGCCTCATAGAAGCCAACTTTGGGTTTCTTTCCTCGCAGTGTTAACCGGCGTTGTTCTCCAGATTTTGTGAACGGAATAGTATCCAGAGGGGTGGGAAAGACTGTTGTGCCACTGACACGAATCGCTCGTGTGTTTTCCCAAGGATTTACGCCGCAGTTGCTGATGGTAATGGAGATCTTAACTTCCTGAGCTGTCGCCTCATACTGGGTTGTATTCGGGACGTTTTCGACGCAGTAAGGCTCGCTGATCCTCATCACAGTCGGTGTGAACGTGGGGATCTGGGATGGCAGCACTCGAGTCGGAGTGAATGTCGGGATTGGCGACGACGCGAGGATAGTCGGTGTGATTGCTACAGTCGGCGGTTGTGCTGTCGGGGTAGGGTTACCACACCCTGAAAGTGCCGCTAGTAGTAATGCTACCAGTGAAAATCGCCAGATCATGTCTACCTCCTTTGACTGAAATAAAGTCAAGAACCACACATTGTGATGAAACACTTCATTACAACGTGTGATCCTTGAAATTGTCTCTCTGTACACTGTTAAAGAACGAATACTCTCAGTTCTTTTTTATCGCATGTGTGACAAAGAGATCATAAGAGTGAAGGGATTATACGATATAGGAGGGGGATTAGAGAAGAGTTGATAAATCGTTACCTATTTTCCAGCTTTTCGTCTGAGGAATGCGCCGAATAATCCTGCAGGTGCGAGGGCGATTAAGGCAAGTGCTTCAGGTCCAGTTGGTGGCGTTTTTTTGACTGTTTGGTTAACGGTTACAGGATAAACGACTTGGCCGCCCTTACTGGTGTTTTGTGTAGTCTGTGTCGTGTTACCGACTGTCGCTTGTCGTTGAATACAGAATTGTGCGTTATCAGAAATCGTTTGATCTGCATTTTTAACGATTACTTGGTTTGTTAAACACATCACAGCTTGGTCCTGGGGAAGATCTTTAATGTTTGCAACTTTTGCTTTTATATCGTATGTTTGGGTTTTGCCACCAGGTAGAGATGCGAGTGTGATAGTTAGGCTTTTTGTCGCACTATCGTACTTACCGTCTCCAGTAGCATAGGTAACGTATTGTGGTAACGTATCTTTTACCGTAATATTTTTTATGGTATCTGAGCTTGGGTTTTTAACGACGATTCTAAATGCGACTGTGCTTTCTGGAGAGTAGTGAGCATCGTTAACACCGAGATTTTGGACAAATGAGCCTGATTGAACGTCCTGAACAGTTTTATCAACGGTGAGTTTACTTCCATTACAATTATAGATGCCACCTCCAAAGAGTGGTTTGCAGGTAGGCGTTGGAGTAGTTGCTGCAAGTGCCACAGGAGTGGAAGCTAGTAGTAAGTAGCTAGTAATAAGTAATAATACTATTTGAAATTTGAGATTTGCCATTTGAAATTACCTCGCTAGAGGTGTGAGTATATCAATACCTATAGGACCTTGTCAAGCTCAAGAGTAGCGCTTTGTCTAGGGATTGCTTATTGACAAATAAGGCGAAATATGGTGTAATGTCAACAATTACGGTTATTGACGAGCTTCTAACCATACGTTTTCCCAGGTTTGTAACCTTACGTTTCTATTTTAGAAAGGATATCCAAAAAACAAATTTTTTTGACTTTTACAATTTAATTTTGATCTAACTTCTATGCCATATACCCGCAAAGCACCATCTACTTCCTCAGTCTCTGAGTTTGTAAGTAAAGCACCAGTACGTTCTACTCGTGCTCGTTCTGCTGCGCCTGATGAGTCACAAATGGGTGCACCTATGCCCATGAATGGGATGCAATCTGATCAGCAAATGGATTCTGGTATGGACCAAGGTGGATATGGGTCTAACCAACCATACTTTAATCAAGTTAACTCACAGCCAACAGAAGAAGTTATGGGATATTTAGATCTCCAACCAGAAGGACACGGATTCTTACGTCCTAAATTTCTGCCATCTGCTCGTGATATTTATATCTCCCAATCACAGATTCGCCGTTTTATGCTTCGTCCTGGAGATGCAGTCGATGGAGTAGCACGTCCACCTAAAGACACAGAGCGATATTATGGTCTCTTAAAAGTAGAGAAAGTAAATGGGTTAACACCAGAAGAGTCAATGAAACGACCATGGTTTGATGATCTAACTCCGATTTATCCAAAGAAAATGGTAGTACTTGAGACAGGGGAACGTCCACTTTCGACTCGTATTATTGATTTAGTTGCTCCTATCGGATTTGGGCAGCGTGGAATGATCGTTTCTCCACCAAAAGCAGGTAAGACAACTATTCTTAAAGAAATTGCTTCAGGTATTACACAGAATTTCCCACAAGTCCATCTCATGGCTGCTCTTATCGGTGAGCGACCAGAGGAAGTAACTGATTTATCGATGTCTGTTAAAGGAGAAGTAATCGCATCTAATTTCGATGAACCACCAGAAAACCAGACGAGAGTTGCAGAAATTACCCTTGAACGCGCAAAAAGACTTGTCGAAATGGGAAAAGATGTTATTGTGCTTCTTGATTCAATTACACGTCTTGCTCGTGCGTACAATTTATCAGTTGCACCAAGTGGACGAACCTTAACTGGAGGATTTGACCCAGCAGCTCTCTGGCCTGCTAAAAAATTCTTTGGCGCAGCACGTAACTGTAGTGAAGGCGGATCATTAACCATCATCGGAACCGCACTTGTAGACACAGGTTCACGACTTGACGATCTCGTCTATGAAGAGTTTAAAGGAACAGGGAACATGGAATTGCATCTTGATCGACGACTTGCAGAGCGTAGGATTTATCCAGCGATCAATATCGAAAGATCAGGGACTCGCCAAGAAGAATTACTTCTTACCGATGCTAACTATAAGAAGATCGTTACAATGCGACGTATGATGGATATGTTAAATCCAGATGAAAGAACAGCAATCTTTGTCGAAAAATTAACTGAAGCCAAAAATAACGAAGATTTCATCAATAACCTCGGGAAATCCTAAGCTTGAATCAAGAAAGCTTATTATTCTATCTAATTAGATAAATTTTCATACTTCGTGATTCAATAATTTACTTCTAGCCTCCGGTTTTGACTTTCTTACGCTCGTTTGCTATGCTACTTGCTCACTCGTATGAGTACAATCCGCACATATCTTGAGAGATTCTCTCAAGCTTCATGGAAAGAACTCCGTCTATTTGCTGAGTTCTTCTACGCATATGCTAAAAAGAAAGTACTTACAGCTAGTCGAACGTTTGAAAAAAATAAAAATCTTCTCGTCAAATTCTTTTTAATGAAACGAGGGCGGTATGCTCGACCGTTTCTACATATCACGACGATGGGAGTACTCGGAATAGGTATTTTTATTGCTCCGTACCTCGCTGAAACCTACCCGATCTTAACGGGAAATACCCCTTCATCTCTTTCTGCCAATGCTGCGCCTATCCAAGAATCAATTGAAGTGTCAGATAGCGTGTTCCAAACAGATAGATCCTCAAATTTACGCTCAAAACTTGTGACATATACAGTAGAGCGTGGAGATACGATGAGTAGCATCGCGAAAAAATTCTCAAATCCAAGTAATGAAATTACGGTTGACACCATTAAATGGGCGAACAACCTAACGAGTGATGATGTTGCGATAGGCGATCAGCTCCAGATCCCGCCTGTTTCTGGAATCGTTCATAAAGTAAGTAAGGGTGAAACTGTCTATACAATTGCAGAAAAATTTGGAACAGACGCTCAGAAGATCGTAGATTTTCCGTTTAACGACTTTGCTAATCCCGAGACATTCTCACTCGTTGAAGGACAGATATTGATCGTACCAGATGGAGTTAAGCCATCTGAAAAGCCTGTGATTAGGCCGCTGCAGAAGCAATACATTGCTCGTGATAGTAACGTTCCTGTGGTTGGTGGTGGAGGAATGGTATTCCCACTTCCTGGCAACTCAGGTATTTCACAGTACGCATCGTGGTATCATATGGCGCTTGATATCACTGCACCGCTTGGAACACCTATTTATGCAGCACAGAATGGTACAGTCTCTGTGGTTAGTATTGGCGGGTGGGACGGGGGATATGGAAATAATGTTTGGGTTGATAACGGAGCAGGCGTAGCGACTCATTACTGTCATATGCAAGCAGCCAATGTCTCAGCCGGACAACGAACAGTGGCTGGTCAAACGATTATCGGCTGGGTAGGCTTAACTGGACGTACGACTGGAGCACATCTTCACTTCGAAGTACGTGCCAACGGTGCACTTGTTAATCCATTGAGCTACCTTCCATAAGGAGAGGAGATAGAGTATAAAAGCTAGGAGTTAGCGAACTATTCTAGCTAATAACTGCTTTCTTCTCACTCCTACTCTTGGGCCCGTGGTATACCGGTAACACATCTCCATGGCATGGAGAAATAGAGGGTTCGATTCCCTTCGGGTCCACCCAAAAAAAACACCGAAAACTTGACAGTGTTATTTCCTCTTTGTTAGAGTAGATTTATACGGTTTTTCAATCTAAAGCCTGATTAAGCCGTACACGTTTTTACTATATCTCTTTACTTTGAATAGGGAAACGGTTCATACTAATTATTCTGCTCATGAATACGAAAAACGAAGTGTTATCCTACTTAGAGAACTTATCGCTCTTTCTTCTTGGAGTATCGCTCCTGGTCTTTCCATTACTGTTCTTAACTATTACAACAGATGCGTTTATTCTTCCTAAACAGATATTATTAGGGGGCATCGTTTTTGTATCGCTTATCCTTTTTGGAGTACGGATGATTATTGAGGGAAAAGTCCGACTTCGAACAACACCATTTGATTTACCTTTGTTACTTTTTACTGTTATTGTTTTTGTTTCATCATATTTATCAGTTAATCGATTTGATGCGCTAATTGCATATGTTCCACTCCTTTTTGCTGTGTTATTGTATTTTGTTTTTGTGAATACTGTTCGTGGACAAAAAGCATTGTTGTATGTCTCGGCATGTTTGGTCGGAGGAGGAGTACTTTCAAGTGCTATTTCTGTATTATCACTTCTCAAGATTTATATTCTGCCTATGCAATACACCCATGTCCAGACCTTCACACCCGTGGGTTCGTTACTTGATCAATCATTGTATTTAGCCTTCGTTCTTCCAATTGGTGCATATTTTGCATCATCACTTGTCGGAAATATCTCAAGTAAGGCACAAAAAGTCTTTGGAAGCCGAGAAGAGGAGACAGCTGAAGGAGTCGCAGTAGGATTTGCCGTTGCAACGATTTTAGTACTCGTCGGATTATTAGCATCAGTGTATATGTTAGTGGTACTTCAAAAACCATATATCCTCCCGTATGTTACTGGATTTCAAACTGCTTTCGCGGCAATCTCTCAAGACGCAGGGCGTGTGATGAAGAGTTTTCTCTTTGGTTCAGGATATGGAACCTATTTGACAGATTTTACTCGCTTTAAACAATCATCGTTTAACAATGATTCGACACTCTGGACATTTACGTTCTTTAGATCAAGTAGTTTTGTGTTAGAGCTCCTTGCTACGACTGGTTTTTTAGGTGTGTTAGGGTACGGACTTATTATCTATCGATTTGTTCGAAGTAAGGTGCTCTATCTCCCACTTGTTATTGCATTTATTACATCATTTATTTTACCGTTCTCGTTTGTTTTACAGACATTGCTTTTTGTGCTTCTTGCATTATTTGCCGCTCGTGAAGCAGAAGCGCATCCAAAACATTTTGCTGATTTAGAGTTTTATTTCGTAACCTTAAAACGAGGTCTTATTCATGCAAGTGAAGAAGGGGAAAGAACACAAAGTAGTTATGCGAAAATTTTCCCTGTCTTACTCTTTATTGTCATGATTGCACTCGTTGGTGGTCTGGGATACTTATCTGGAACATATGTACTCTCAGATATGACATTCCAGCGTTCACTTGTCGCAGCGAATGCAAATAATGGAGCACAAACGTATCAGTTACAAACCCAAGCAATTCAACAATTTCCGTATCGCGATGCGTATTATCGTATTTTCTCACAGACTAATTTAGCACTTGCTAACTCACTGAGTAGTAATATTCAAGCACAGAAAAACTCAAGCCCATCAGCTGAGGTACAGCAGCAAATCTTAACCTTGATTCAGCAATCCATTAACGCAGGTCGCTCTGCTGCAACAGTATCACCATTAAATGTGGCTAATTGGAATAACTTGTCAGGAGTATATAGAAGTTTGATTGGATTTGGACAAAACGCTGATCAATTTGCGATTCTCACTAACCAACAAGCTATTTCACTTGATAACACGAATCCACAACAGTATATAAATCTCGGTGGGATTTATTATCAATTACGCATGTGGGACCAAGCACAAAATGCATTCCAACAAGCACTGCAACTAAAACCTGATTATGCAAATGCGTATTATAACTTAGGACATGCACTTGAAGAAAAAGGCGATCTTCCAAACGCACTGCAAGCATATCAAGCTGTTAAACAATTAATTTCGAATGATGCTGATTCATTAAAGAAAATAACTGAAGAAATTGCTGTTCTTGAGCAAAAAATTAAAACAGGACAACAGCAATCTGCTGCAGCACAAACACAAACAGGTACAGATCAATCACAACTTGATGTAAATAAACCAGCTGCTCAGCTTCCAGAGAGAAATCCGAAAGTCCAAATTCCAGGTCCGACAGTGTCTCCAACACCAAAAGTCAGTACAACACCAACTCCAACAGGTACTTCCTCTGTAACTCCTGTTACTACAGCAACTCCATAAGTAACTTCGAAATAAAAACTATCGTATAATACGCTCATGTCTTCCTTTGAACACGAATCGGAATATGGTGAGTATATTTCTCGCAAGCTTGCATCTCACGCATGGATTTTTCCAGATAACGACTCTCTTTTCCCTCGACCAGAGCTGGTACAACTATCAATACCTGAACGAGTGAAAGCTATTGCTTCTTTAATGCGTGATTGCGGGGGATTACTTGGGGAAATCTCGTATCTTAGTACCGTTGATGATAAAAAAAAGGGAATTGATCGACTACCATTTCGCTATAAAATTACTCATAGTCCAGGGGCAACTCCTGATGTGTCTACTGCTTCATTTAGTTTCTATCGTGTACCTGAAATGAACGATATAGGTGTTGAAGCTAAGGTAAAAACACCATATAAATTAGAGGTGGGGAAAGCGGTTTCTGCTACGCGTGAGATGGAACTTCGTCAAGCACTCTATGAACGGGACGGCAGACTTACGAATGATCCTATTATTGACCTCTTCAGCTATTTTTTTTCTCTGAGTGGTGAAGGATTTGTGACGTTTACTCCTGCCATAAACATAAATCAGATAAAAATGAATACATATCCACTTCCAATTGCACATGCCATAAGAGAAGAAGCGCTTGAGACGGCTCGTGATAATATGCAACTCCTGTATCAAAAAGCAGTAGTGCTTAGAGGGGATAGTGGGTAGGTGTTATTTAAACCGTACGTTTCCATTAATTGTTGAAGTTCCTTTAATTCTTTTTCCGACTTCCTGACCGGCAAATTTCCAACATGATCCATTATTTCCACCATCTGTTGCGATGATCGCACTTACGTTTGTGCTGGCACTATCACATCCAGAATACGTAATGGTGACGGTGCCTGTTATTGATTCTGAGCCTAAATGGTTAATGAACCATTGTGAACTACTGGTCGAGTTGATACTCACATCAGTAATTGTTATATTACCATCTGTTTGGAACGTTTCACCAGCTGTAAATTGCAGCGTTTTCCCAGCAGTAGTTGAAGATAGATTATAAAAATTGACTGCTGGATTTCCTGATCCAGCGATAATACTTGTACCTGTTGTATCAAATGTTACCGTCCCACCGTTTGGAGTAAACGTGCCGTTATTTGTCATATTTGAAGCGATTCTAAATGCAGAGAAGGGAGGAGCGACAAATATCCCACTGGCATTTATTGTGAAAGATCCATTTACATCAATAATAGGTGTATTAACATCTGCTGTGATAGTTGAAGCATTGGCACCATCGCCTATAGATAAATTATTGGATACAGAAAGTGTTTGACCTCCCGCAGAGCCTAATGTGATGGTTCCACCAGCTGCTGTTGGTGCGATCGTAAGATTATAAAACGTGAGTGTTCCAGCACCACCGATAGTTGCCGTTCCACCCGCTGATGTTTTAACAGTTGTCGTTCCCGATGCACTTTGTGTGAGTGTTCCAGCAACTGCGATATCACCTGAATTTGCGACAGATGTTGAGCCAACATTAAGTGAGTTGGTTTGCATATCAAGTGTCCCTGCAGTTACTGTCAAATCTCCACTTACATTGAGTGGAGAAGCAGCAGCGTTATATGTTTCAGAACCATTATTACAGGAGAGGTTATTATATGTCGTATTCGCAAATGTCGTATTTCCGCCACTGTTATTTCCGGTATAACTAACAGTTGATGTATTAGGAGTAAACGTTCCTTGGGGGAGAGTAAATGGTGTGCCACTTGTTCCCGAGAGTGTCCATGTTCTATTCCCAGCGTCAAGCACAGTTACGGCAGCGTCTCCACCTTTACCAATTTGCAGAAGTGTTGAGACAGTAATTGTTCCACTTCCACCGGTTTGGGTTGTTACAGTTCTTGATGACCCAGCGCCATTTGAGAAAATGAGCGTTCCAAACGACCATGCATTACTGCCACTTGTTGTCCCAAAATTTTGTGAACCAGAGATTCGCTGTTCGGTTGTGCCAGTATGACTAACAGTTCCAGTACCAACCAGATTTCCATACACAGTAAGTGAGGAAGAGCCGCTAAGTGTTCCGTTAACAGTTAAGGTATTGGTAATCAGAGTCGTTGATGAGAGCGTTTGTGTTCCGCTGCTACTGGTTAGGTTGAAAATTGTTACCGCACCACCACCACCAATAGTGCCGGTTCCTGAAACAGTAACTGTTGGTGTGTTACTACTATTTGTAATAATGCCGGTTCCCGCAGTTGTTAATCCGCCACCACTTACTGTAGTATCTGCGTTAATGGTAAGTGTTGCCCCGGTATCGACAACGACGTTACCAGCAATAGCATTAGTCGAAGTATCAAGAGTAGATGTGGCGCTACTTGCGAGTTGAAAGTCAGAAGATCCCTGAGTGGTGACGGTTCCACCAGGAGTGTATGTTTTGGAATTTAACACATACAGTTCCATTCCAGAATCGACAGTGAGATTACTACTTGCCACACTATAGCGAATGCCTGCATCCGCATTATCTGCTGTTGCGAGGTTTGCATTCGTGATTGGGCCGGCATCCTGATGCGTTAACACGACATGATCTTTATAGAGTTTGATACCAGTAATAGAAGTTGAAGGGGTTGGGGCCCTTGTAATTGTCGTTGCTTTGGCTGATGCGACATTTGCATTATCGACGAAGAATGCTAGTGGTGTTCCACTTGCTGGTTGAGGAATAGTTGAGAAAGAAAAGACACCAGTATTTAATGTACAGGTTGCAGTATAGTTAGTTCCACCGTTAACTGACAGATCGATAGTTAAATTTGCTCCTGAACAGTCAAATGGGGTTGATCCTTCATCAGAATAGATAACGCCTGAAATATCACTTGAAAATGCCCAACATGTTCCGTTAGTTCCGTTATCGGTATTTGTGGTAATAAGGGTAATTGTGGTGCTACTTCCATCACAGCCAGAGTCTTGGATAGCTGCATACGTAATACTTTCAGTTCCCTGGTGGTTAATGAACCATTGGTTTCCATTAGTGGTTGCATCAATAGTCACTGGATTCCCAGTTGTTCCGGTTATCGTGAGTAGCCCATTGGTTTGAAATGTTTCAGTAGACGTGAAAAGAACGGTTTTATTTGGTGTAGTAACAGTGAGATTATTAAAGGTAATTGCAGGATTACCTGATCCAGCAAGTGTTGCAGTCGCTGTGGTATCGAGTGTGACAGTGCCAGAGTTGTGGTTAAACGTTCCGTTATTCGTCATACTTCCAGCGATCGTAAATGAGGTGGATTGGGGAGCGACGAATGTTCCACTTGCATTT
The DNA here is from genome assembly GCA_964503265.1 of uncultured Gammaproteobacteria bacterium. GTDB lineage: Bacteria > Patescibacteriota > Microgenomatia > Levybacterales > UBA12049 > CAZCYO01. The sequence goes on along the minus strand of CAZCYO010000004.1, from coordinate 197,108 downwards.
GTCGTAAAAGAACCATTGACATCAATAATTGGATTATATGTACTTGCACTGACCGTAACTGCGTTTGACCCGTCACCGACACTAAGATTATTACTAACTGTGATTGTTTGTGATCCTGCTGTTCCTAGTATAATCGTGGTGCTTGTAGCCGTGGGTGCTATAGTTAAGTTATAGAATGTTATAGTTCCTGAGCCGCCAATACTGGCTGTTCCACTGGCAGATGTTTTAACAGTAGTCGTTCCAGCACTGCTTTGGGTGATTGTTCCAGAAACAGATATTCCACCCGAGTTCGCAACACCCGTTGAACCGATATTTGCACTATTTGTTTGTAAATCTAGCGTACCTGCACTAACTGTTAAATTTTCATTGACGTTTAATGGAGAAGAAGCTAGGTTCCATGTTTCAGAGCCGTTATTGACAGTCAAATTATTATAAGTAACATCTCGAATGGTTGTGTTCCCAGCACCATTGTTGCCAGTATAGGACACGGTTGATGTGCTAGCGGTAAATGTTCCGTTTGGCACGGTAAATGGAGTACCACTTGTACCTGTTAGTGTCCATGTTCTATTCGCAGCGTCAAGAACCGTTACAGCACTGTCTCCACCTTTGCCGACTTGAAGAAGTGTCGACACTGTAATTCCGCCAGATCCACCAGATTGTGTCGTCACTGTTTTTGACGTGCCAGTTGAGTTTGAGAAGATAAGTGTTGCAAATGACCAGTTATTACTTCCGGTATCGGTTCCGAAGTTTTGAGCAGCGCCGACTCGCTGTTCTGTTGTTCCACCACTCATTGTTACGGTTCCAGTTCCTGTAAAGTCTGCGTTGACTGTGAGGTTTGAAGAGCCATTAATTGTCCCATTAACAGTCAGTGTGTTATTGATTGTTGTAGTACTCGAGATGGTTTGTGTTCCGCTGCTACTGGTCAAGCTATAGACAGTGACCGCACCACCACCCCCGATATTTCCTGTGCCGGTCATTGTAACCGTCGCTGTTCCAGCGGTTGTACTGATGACACCAGTTCCAGCTGTAGTCATATCTCCACCGTTTACAGTAAGTGTTGCATTGGTGTTAAAGGTCGCACCAGTTGAGACGGAAATATCATTGGTGACAGTAAGTGCACTACTTTGGGTGAGTGTGCCATTTGAGACAGAAAGATTATTATTGATAGTATTTGTTCCACCATTTGAAAATGTGGTCGTGCCGGCTCCGGCCTTGGTGAGATTATAGAAGGTGATCGCACCTGTCGTCCCGCCTCCAATACTTGTTCCTGAAACGGTAACTGTGGGAGTTCCTGATGTCGTGCCGATAATACCTGATGTTGTATTCGTTAAGCTTCCCGTAATGCCAACGGTCGAGTTAATATTGAGTGTCGTCCCTGCACCCACAGATACGTTATTATTTATCGTATTTGTACCTGCACCAGAGAAGGTAGTGGTGCCCGTACCAGTCGTGGTGAGGTTGTAGAGCGTAATATTTCCGTTGCCGCTGCCCAGATTGCCCGTTCCTGAAATAGTGACAGTCGGAGTGCCACTTGTCGTATTAATGACACCTGTCCCAGCTGTTGTAAATGCGCCTCCGTTAATGTTCAAATCTGCATTATTATTATATGTCGCACCCGTTGAGACAGCCACTGTCCCGGTAATAGTGAGTGTGTTTGACTGTGTAAATGTACCATTAGATATACTTAAATTGTTCGTTATGCTATTTGTTCCACTTCCAGAGAAGGTTGTGGTACCAGCGCCTGCTTTGGTGAGGTTATAAAATGTGAGTGCGCCAGAACCGCCACCGATGGTGCTTCCAGAGACTGTAACAGTTGGCGTTCCACTTGTTGTTCCAATGATTCCCGTTGTTGTATTGGCTAAGCTGCCAGTTATGGCTGTGGTGGAATTGATGTTGAGAGTCGTGCCTGTTCCGACGGTTACGTTATTGCTAATCGTATTCGTTCCGCCACCAGAAAATGTGGTAGTTCCTGTCCCTGAGGTTGTCAGGTTATAGATCGTAATATTTCCATTGCCACTACCGAGTGTTCCTGTTCCAGACATTGTCAGTGTTCCTGCACTACAACCTGAACATGCGATAATACCGGTCGATGTATTTGTAAACGATCCACCGCTTACAGTCATGTTTTTACTTCCTAGATCAAGTGAGCCTCCTGCTGCGACATTGGCAGTATTACTAATTGTTGTATCAGAAGCGAGGGTTTGCGTCCCATTAACGGTGAGGGCGTAGACAGTGACTGTACCGCCGCCTCCGATAGTACCAGTTCCAGAAATAGTAACTGTTGGTGTGCCACTGGTTGTCGTGATAACGCCAGTTCCGGCCGTCGTCATAGCGCCTCCATTAATTGATGTCGTCGTATTGATGTTAAGCGTTGCGCCTGTATCAACGACTATATCTCCATCAATTGTGTTGGTGGCAGTATCAAGAGTAGATGTGGCGCTACTTGCGAGTTGAAAGTCAGAAGATCCCTGAGTGGTGACGGTTCCACCAGGAGTGTATGTTTTGGAATTTAACACATACAGTTCCATTCCAGAATCGACAGTGAGATTACTACTTGCCACACTATAGCGAATGCCCGCATCCGCATTATCTGCTGTTGCGAGATTTGCATTCGTGATTGGGCCGGCATTCAAATGTGATAATGTAACGTGGCTAACATAGAGCTTAAGGCCGGTAATTATCGCTGATCCATCACCGAGCATGACAAGTGTTGCCTTGGGTGTTTCGGTGCTGTCTATAAAGACGGTAAAGGGTGTCCCATCACTTGGACCGGTCACACTGGTAAAAGAAAACACACCAGTATTAAGCGTACAGGTGGTGGTGGCATTAGACCCTCCATTTACCGACAAATTTATTGTTAAGTTATTTGCAGAGCAATCATATGGTGTAGTTCCTTCATCGGTATAAATTGTGCCTGACATGTCTGCGACGAATAACCAGCATGCTCCGTTATTGCCACCATTTGTATCACTAGAAGCAAGTGTAATATCTGTACTAGCACCATCACAGCCAGAGTAGGTAATCGTTGCATAGGTTATCGCTTCTGTGCCTTGATGATTAATAAACCACTGAGAAGAGGTTGTTGAGTTAATAATGACATTGTGTCCACTAGTACCAGTAATTGTCAGAAGACCATTTGTTCTAAATGTTTGACCAGCGGTAAATTGAACTGTTTTATCACTTGTCGCAATCGTCAGATTATTAAGAGTCACAGCAGGGGAGCCTGAACCTGCGAGTGTAGCAGTCGTCGTCGTGTTAAGAGTAAGTGTTCCTGTCCCAGCAGTGAATGTCCCGTTATTGGTAAAGTTTCGCCCCACAGTAAGTGTTCCTCCCTGGGCGAGGAAGGTGCCTGAGTTAGAAAAGTCTCTGGTGACATTCATCGCAAAATCACTACCAGATTTCGCATCAAGTGATCCAGCAGTGTTCGTTAAGTCATTACCTACAGAAAGGGTAGCAGCGGGTTGGAAAATATCTGTCGCACTATCACTACTACTAATAGTGAGATTAGAATACGACCAGCTCTTGAGTGCATACGTATTTGCTCCAGCATTTTTATTTCCAGCATAGGTGACAGTTGAGCCAGCGCTTAGTGTTGGATTTCCAGGAAGTGTGATCGTCTCAGCTCCTTGGAGCTGGAGATTGCCGCCACTGCTCACGGTGAGACCTGTCGTATTGCAGACAAATGTGAGACCATTTATATCAAACGTTCCAGCAGCGACAGTACATGCTTGGCCTGTTACCGTGAAATTGTTTGTCAGTAACATCGCTGATCCACCAGTCTTGTTGACTTGGAATTTAGAGACGAATGTGGTACTCGTGGCCGCGAAGTTAATAAATTGAAAGCCACTTCCTTCCATTGAGACTGTCATATTTGCACCACCCATATTTGTCGTGCTACTCATCATGAGGTTGCCTTGGACTTTTAATGTATATGCTGATGCTGGGTTACTAATTATTCCAGAGATGCGGTTGAAATTACCGGTAGTACAATCACTTCCAAGAACGAATGTATTACCACCAGTAACCTTATTAAGATCAACTTTCCCCAGATTACTGCCTGTGCCACACGTTAATGTCGTACTATCAGATGATGCATTATCAATAAATCTAATCGTACCGTTATTTGTTGTGACTGAACCACTACTTTCAGTCCAGTTTCGCTCCGCGTTGACAACAGCCCCGGAGTTAATCGTAAATGCTCCAGACGAGCCTATTACTAGGTTGGCATCACGAACCAGGAGTGTTCCGCTTGCTAAGGTTAATGAACCGTTAATAGTGAAGGTGCCATTGTTACTTGAGGCGATTGCTACAGCATTTGTAATGGTGCACCCACTCCCAAGCGTAAAAGTAGTAGCCCCAATATCTTTATCTAAATTGACAGTGCCATTTACTATGCTGCTACAGCTAAATGTTCCACTATCATTTGACGCATTATCTACAAAACTTAACGTTCCACTATTACTAATTGAACCACTAACAGTAACATTTCGTTCTGCTTGAATGGTCCCACTAGCGCCGATAGAGAGACTTCCACTAGCACCAACTACGAGATCAAAATCGCGTATAAGAAGGGTTCCGCTAGCTACAGTTAACGAGCCATTAACAGTAAACGTACCATTGTTACTTGTGCCGATTGCAACTCCATTAGTAATCGTACAGTTAGTCCCAATGGTAAATGTAGCTGTACCATTATCTTTATCTAAGCCCACAGTTCCATTTAGTGTGGTACTAGCACTACAGCTAAGAATCCCATTATCATCTGTGGCGTTATCTTGAAAACTTAAGGTTCCACTATTCACGAGTGTACCAGTGCTGCTGTCAAAGTCACGTTCAATATTTAACGTCGCACTTGCCCCTATGGTGAGGGAGCCTGTATTTATGACATCACCATCAGTAGCACCAGCTGCACCATTCCTAATAATTAATGTCCCACTACCTAAGGTAATAGTGCCCGCATTTGTAAATGTAGTATAGTTTCCACTCACAATGGTAATTGAAGTAATAACACAATCACCACCAGCTCCATCAGATATCGTAAAGGTACTGGAGTTCGCGCCTGACATATTAAATGTTCCACCAATCGTATTTTGACAAGTAAAAGCTCCAGCATCCGTTGAGGCATTTGTACTATGGGTAATAGTACCACTATTCGTGAGTATGCCTCGGCTGTTATTAAACGTTCTTTGGAAATTAATTGTAGCGTTGTTTGTAAGTTCACGATCATTTGTAATAGTACTATCTCCCATAGTGAGTGTCCCTGCGCCTGCACTACTTGTCGCAATACCGTTATTAGTAAAAGAGGCTAGTGTAGTCGAACCACTCCAGGTGGCAAAGGTGAGTGAACAGCTTGCGCCATTTGTATAGGTTGGAGTTCCTGAAGTTTTCGTAAGTATAAAATTCGTTCCTATGACACGATCACATGACGTAGTAGAATTACCACCCGTTGCAAAGGTAATACTACTTGCACTATTCGTCCAGGTTGTCACACCTGTCACAGTTAGATTGGTTACGATAGAAAGAGTACTTGTCGTTGTTGTGTGGTCTGTTCCACCTGTCACCAGATAGCCTGTTCCCGTCGCACCAGACAAACTCCAGGCTCCGCTACCACCAGTAAATGATCCAGCCGAATGTGAGACGCCGCTAGTTGTAGCGTTTGTGCTAGAGAGGGTCCACGGACCAGAGCCTCCATCAAATGTGCCACCTGATACTGTTAGACCGGCGTTTGAACCAGTACTTGAGAGGTTATACGTTGCACCTCCACCAGTAAAAGTGCCGCCAGTTACCTGAATACCTCCACCTGACAGTGTACGCGTGCCACTTGCTGATCCTGTGTATGTACCAGAAGATACGACGATACGATACGTATTACTAGCTGTACTAGCAGTAAATGTGCCTGTACCCGCGTTAAAGGTACCACCACTAACTGTCAGAACCCCTGCTGTATTCATCGTAATTGTGGCGGCACTTCCCGTAAACGTCCCAGCGGACACGGTAATTCCACCAGTTCCAGCTGTTGTTACTGTAGTAGCTGCTCCTTGGGTGATAATTCCCGTATACCCTGATCCACCTCCGGTTGCAAGCATACTTATCGTGTTAACAGAGATCGATACGTTAATTGATGCGTTTTTCTGTCCATTGGTTGGATTACTTCCATCAAATGTACAGTCATTAGCCGCTGCTGTACATGCCACACCGCCTGCCCAGTTGCCAGCTGTGTTCCAGTTATTATCAACGCCGTTTCCATTCCACGTAACGACAGCATCAGATGCTATCTGCCACGGGCGTGCTTCCGTGAAAACAGTATTGCTGCTATTTGCTATAGTAAGAGGTCCTAGTATATAGAATTCGGGACTGATTCGAGGAGGGTCGAAAGAGTAGGTGAGTGTATGAGTCCCTCCTGTACTCCAGTCCACGTTCCAAATAATAGTGTGGGTAGCTTTTTTATCCGCAGGCTCTTTTGCATTATTCAGTGAGTCAGCTCCCTGTACTTCACAGGAATCGCAGGTAATATGAAAAGAGGCTGGAGTGGTTTCTTTAATTTGTCCTTTAAATGCAGATTTTGTCGATACGGTTAGTGTGTTCGTATAAATAGCTGATGGATAAATACGCGTTGGGAGAGAGGTTCTTTCCACTACGTAGTCTTGGTTTTCCGTAACTTCAAAGTAATCATCAAGTGTTCTCTTCCCATTTTGGTTTTCACCAATCATATGCATCTGATACATACCAGGAGTAGTGGTTTTATATGAAGTCTGAAAATCAGCATCGTTCGTAACAGAATGCTCAGCACAGTTCTCACTTCCTGTTACTAAGCCATTTTTGGTAGAAAGCTCTGTTCGCTTCCCATGTGGATCGGTTATCGTTAACCAAACCTCGCCATGAATAAGTGGATCGGGGTAATTAAAACATTTTGTGCGTCCGATATCGTCAAGTAAGCCCATGCCAATTTTCGCAGTTTCACCAGGAGAATAGATCGATTTGTTTGTATTAACAGCCAAAACACCCCAAGTAAAATCTTGTTCAATATTTCTTTTACCACTTGTAATACTTATATGGTATTTGCCAGGCTTAAACGTTTTAATATCTGCTACTGCTATCTCTACCTCATCTGGTCCAGACTGACGAATAACGACTTCTTCTGTATCAGATTCACGAACTATGTGATGGAGTGTGACGTCTATGTCAGGAAGCTTGGTATCATCCGCTTCAGCTCGAGGGACTAGGGTGAGCGTGCGTAAAAGCCGAGCTTTCGGAGAATTATCGACATGTTTGATTTCACCCACATATACCTTAAATGTAGGTTTCTCTTTGACACTAAATGATGTTTTTGGATGTCGAAACTCCAGGTCTTTAGCTGTATAGGTATCAACCTTGAGTGTTTTATTATATTTCGGAATCGAAAACGATAGCCAGAAAGCTATGAGGGGGATGATGATAACACCGAAGATTCCAACCATGAGACACTTCTCAATAATATGCTGTTCAACCTGGATAAGACGAAGGTGTTTACGTCTGCGCAGAGGGTTTTTTAGAGTTGATAAAACATGCTGGGCAGCTTTCATCATATATACTATTATTATACGTAATCGTCGGAGTAATTTCATAGCGTTAATTCACGATCCACCAGTTAATTTTGATATCCTGTGATACGGTAGTAGGTATTTGGATGGTGAAAGATCCCTTCGTTCCTGTTCCTGGGTCTTCAGCTGTTTGGCGAGCGATATATGGAGTCTGGCCCTGAGTATCTGATGTAGCTGTGACATAGATCAGGGATTTTTCAGATACATATGGTGAGAAAATAGTTCGCTCTGTATAGTATCTTTTAATTACTGCAGTTCCCGCAGAAGCAGAAGCAGTCGTTTCTGTGACTGAGGTGTCTGCCTGGGCACCTCGAACGATATTAAAGAGATTACTAGCCACCTCTTTAAAGAAGCCAGAACCACTCGCTGTCAGGTTGCCTTTTTGATCTACTGCGAGTACTCCTGATCCAGAAGCATTCTGTATCTCAAAGATTCCATCTTTTGTTGGATCTGAGACATCTGTTCCAAGTCGTATCGTTAAATTACTACCAGGAACAGGGGAGATGATATTCGTTGCGAGTACTCCTTTGATCGTCACATCTCGATTAAATACTGCACTTCCGCCTACAGTTAAGTCTCCATCTGTATTGATCGCGACAAGTCCGCCTTCAAATGATACGCCTCCTTGGCGAAGTGGCTGGATCTGAAGATCTGCTCCGAGAACATTAATCGTATTATCAGCGAGGATCATGTTCCCGCCAACTGATAACTGTCCTATGACTGATGTGTCTGAGAGGGAAGTCGGACCCAAGCTCATGAGTCCCTGGTTAAACTGACCAAATTCTGCCTGGAGATTATTCGTCTGGGCGAATTGGCCAGATAGGGAAGCAATATTTGCATAATTCGTCTGGATACTTCCAGAGAGAAGCGTCGGAATCCCGTTCTGATACGCAGGCTCAATCTGGCCTGAACCTGAAGCTGAATTATTTGTCATTCCGGTCCCGTTTGACGGGATCACGACTTGACCGGAATCTGAAGCTATATTGTAGTTGTTAATGATAGTTGTGGCAGAGAGTGTTGCGAATTTCGCAGATAATCCCTCGATATCATCTGCGATGATTTTTTTAACTCGAAGTGTGCCTGAAATAGATGCATCTCCTGTTACTTCAAGTGAAGCTTGGTTACTTAGAGGATTCCCTGCGATAAAGACTCGACCACTGATAACAACTGCAGATTCTGATGCGAGTGGGGAGATGAGGTTCGTTTTTAGATTACCTACGGTGAGCTCAGGAAGATTATTTCCAGGTCCACCACCGAGATTTGCCTGAGTAACTACTGAGAGAATATAATTCTTAAGACTTTGACCTGCTACGGTCATATTCTCTGTGCCAAGTGCGAACGATTGTGTCGTTATCTTCTGAGCATCGATCGCGCCTACTTGAAGATTTGCGATAACTGCTGAAGCAAAACTACCAATTCGTGAGACTGCATCTCCAGCATTAAAGGCTACGAAGTTACCACCTGCGTCTGTCTGAATATTTAAATTACCTGTATCGGTGATGTAAACGTCTGGGTCATACCAAGAAGCATTTACATATAAGAGAATTTTACCGCATTTTACGTTTGAGTCTGTTCCAGCCGGACAGGAGAATGCATCTGGGTTATTATTGGGGTCAAAATCTTCTAATGCTTTACCAACTACTTGTCCAGCCTTCGTCGCTTTTTGTCCAACACCTGGAATAACACTTGCTGTGATGACATCGCCATTACGAATTGGGCCGTTTACTGTTGACACTTTTGTAAGAATCTTTCCAACGTACCCAACGATATCTGTATTTGGTTCATTAGCGATACCACTACTTCCCATAAAGCTAGTAGTTCGCGAGATCACACCCATAATATTGCTATTTGTGGTCGCTTTCATTCCATTCGTAGATGTTTGAGAGATAATATCACCAGCCTCAACAGATTCTCCCATATACATATACTCTCCTAAGTCAGCAGTTCCAGTTGTATCGAACACAACGTTTGTATTATTTGCATGAATATTTCCTATACCAGTAGCTCCAGCATAGCTATCACTGGTATTGCTAATACCTTTGAAGAATTTGATAAATCGAGTATTTGTTGTTGTGGTATGTTTAATTCCCATAAGTAGAACTCCCTCGTTTGCATCATCGCTACCTGCATAATTTATCATGGAGTAAGGGGACCCACCAGTAAGTGAAGTCCATGCAGAAATTTTTCTTGTAGGAGCTGTTGTTCCGACTCCTATATTCCCACTACCAGCTGTCAGGATTAAATGGTTTGTTGTCGCGAGTTCTCCATAATTAGTACTAGAATAGGCGAGGCTTATGTTGTGACTTCCAGCACTATTATAAACTCTAAATGTTTGATCAGCAGAGCCATTATAGACAATTAACGTATTACTCTGTGGCGAGATAGCTGTATAGGAAGACGATACAGAATCAGACATGCGGACTGTCCCGTTAAACTGGAGGTCTTGACCTTGAATATTTATATCTGATGCTAATGTTAAGAGTCCCGCACTACTGAGTGTACCTACTAGAGAAGATGAGGCATACCACTTGAATCCTGTTCCGCCCGTGTTAAACCATAGATTATTTGATTCAATGCCTAATGCGTAATCTGTAGAGCTTATAGTCCCAGCTGTACCATAAAGCTGAATTTTTTGTCCAGCACTTCCTGCTCCTGGCGCAGCGACACCAGTAGTTCCATAAAAAATAGTATTTGATGTTGCACCAGTCAAACCGATATTACCCCCAACAGTAAGTAGGGCTGGTGCAGTAGTCGTTCCTATCCCGACATTTCCACCACTTAAAATTGTCATTCTTGCTGTATTAGTCGTTCCAAACATGAGCGGGAAGGCGCCAGTGGTGGTAATGGACGCTGCTTCTCCTGTAACGCCACTTGTCAGAAGGGAGCTTGCATAGGCACTACCTGAATAATCAATCTCCAGGGATCGCGCACTGCTATTTTGATCATTATATGCTCTAAAACTAGCATAACCAGTTGATGAAGTATTCCTATTTATGACAACAGGTGTCGAGCCGTATACTTCAAGCTTTGATTGTGCAGTAGTTGTACCAATACCGACATTCCCATTAACTATAAGTGAGTTTCCTGTAGCTGCCGGATCGATATAATATGCAGGGTTTTCTAAGTCCCTAAAAATGGATGCTTGGATATTTCCATTTACTGCTAGTCGATCGGTCGGATTGGTTGTATTAATCCCGATATACCCTGAGTCAGACGCAGTGAGAGCTGGGGTTGTATCTCCATTCTGTGCATACAGCGTAAATCTGCTTCCGGTACTTGGTGAGACTGAAAAGACGTTTGGTGCGACGCCTGGAGCACTCGTCGTCGTGAATTTGATCCAGTAGAGACCGGTGGTTCCGTTAACGGTAGTTGGAGCCCAGGTAGCTGGAACGAACGGGAATGAGACTGCGCCACTAAATTTGAGGCTCTCCGTGTTGTCTGTGTTGGCTGGCATAGCTGTCCATGCAGAGCCGTTCCAGTACTGGCGAACGAGAGAGACATTCGTGCCTGGAGTACTGATATTAAAGTAGACACTTGAGAATGGTTTATCAAGTCCGACATAGAAGCTTCCTGTGGTTACCGCAGCTGTAAGGAGAGCTGATGGAAGTACTCCAGCTGATGTCGATGCTTCAGCGGTGCTATCTGTGAACGTACCAGTATCACTTGATGAACAGGAAGCGCCCACACAGGAAAGAACTTTTGTAAAGCCGGTGGCTTTGGAGACGATCGCACTACCACTGGCGATCTGGAATGCATTGCCACTATTTCCATCTCTGATCGAGAGGAGGTCTCCTGCGGTATCCTGTCTGATCGCCAGTCGTGCAGACGGTGTCGCTGTCCCGATACCGACGTTTCCACCCACGATTCCAAGATCGCCTTCAGTTAACGTAATCCTTTTATCTGAGTAGTAGGTTGAGCCGTTTCCTGTCACGATACCGTCTATGAAGTAGCCGCGGCCATAGCGGAATTTTGAGGTTTGAGCCAGGTCAGTTCCGCCAATTTCTGGGATGTGTAGTTCTGAGACGACAGAAGACGTAGCCCAGGAAATAGCAGGGGAGATAGTGAGAGTATTGCTCACTTTGTTGGTGATTTTTGCGTAACAGATGTTAACACCCGTCACACAGTTGGTGGAGGAAACCATAACGTAATTACCGATATCAAAACTCGCAGCACTCGTTAAGATCAGTGTGGTTGAGTTCGTACCAGCTCCGTTAGCTGTGGTTGTACCATCGAGCACTGTTTGGCCAGCCGTCTGATCACCAAATCCATTAAGTGTAAATTTTGTTGAACCCGATCTTGACGCAGTAAAAAGATCCCCGTTCGCATTATTATTATCAACGAGCAGCCCCGCCCAGTTCGTCGTGCCTGAGAAAGAGGCGATAGGAGTGGTAGCAGTTTGACCACGAACATCGAGCGTGGTCAGTGGAGCAGTAGTTCCGATACCGATGTTCCCACCAGCGAAGATCGCTGCGTAATTGGTATCTGCTCCAGTTATTGATTCTACATATAGTCCGGTATTGGTAGTTGTTCCCGTAGTATTCATCGTTCCATTTGCTATGTATAATCCGTATGTGGCTAATGTTCCTGTTGTAAGTGTGCCGCCACCAGTTACTTTAATGCCGTAGACTGTATCTGTAGAACCATTTCCGTTAGATGTGCTTGCTCGAATATCTAGTCCATAGACATTTCGTGTACCACCTGTGCTTGTCCCAACTCCTAGACCTGCAAAATCTCCTCCTTTAATAGTAAATGTTCCAGAAGCGAGGTTTCCTGCTGCATGACCAACACCAGATACTCCAAAAATATTCCCTCCAACCGTAGAAGTATTCGAGTTAGTGAAGTAACCTGAATATTGGTTTTTACTTATATTTTGCGTGCTGTCTACTTGGCTAAAGACACCATAGGCAGTATTACCTGTAGAGGCACTATCTGTTACTAAATTGTACAAGCCGTATGCGGTATTTGCGTTAGTTGTCGGTGTATTTGTAATACTGTTATAGATACCATACCCCGTGTTAGAAACGCCTGTTGTTGCAATTGTGCCGACGTTCGAGATACTTTTGAATGCTGTTGTACTAACTGTTCCAAACGCTACATCAAGCTTTGCTCCAGGAGTTGTGCTTCCGATTCCCACATTCCCACCAGTATTAAAGTAGGAGTCTGCATTCGTTGTTCCTCCAAGTCTAATTTTCGCAGATGATGTAGCTATCGCACCAAGTAAAATATCATCGGTAATGTTAAGTGGTGCAAGTGCGTTACTATTTCTCTGCCAATAGTTAGAGAGCAATGCACCGTTACTATAAAGGTTCTGACCATAAATATTTCTAAACTGCAGTGCTGATGTGCCTAGATCGGTAACGTTCGTTACTGCTGGGAGAACAGCACCTCCTGCGACTGCATTACTTGGGTTAAGAATGATACTTCCAGTTGTATTTCCACCGATTGTTAAGCTCTGAGCGGATGTGGTCTGGATACTTGCAGCCGTTGTAAAGGTAAGATTTCCAGCAGATGATGCAGTGCCATCGGTGCGAATAGTGAATTTTGGGATACCTGAAGCTGACGCGGTAAAGAGATCTCCAGCTCCTGCGTTATTGAGAACGACCAGTGCATTTCCGGCTGACTCAGTACCATTTACTTTAAACTTATCTGATACCTGTACATAGCCGTTATTACTCGTCGTATCATTAATAATATCTGTTTCAACATATAGTGTGCCTCCACCAGTTCCAATTTGGATCGTTCCAGTTGATGCAGTGATATTACCGTTTGTGCCATCATGATTCATTTGGATGTATTGCGAGCTGTTTGAGCTGTATACTCGAAGTGTTGGATTGCCAGTTAGCACATTGATGAAGGCAAATTTCGCTGAAGTCGTGGCTGTACCACCGATAAGTAAATCAGTCGTGGTATTGCCAACGTAGGTAATACCACCAGTACTAACACCAATGCCACTAACCTGATTCCAATAGTTAGTTCCTCCACAGCTACTCCACGTTGGAGCACCCCCACCGGCAGATGCCAAGCATTGTCCCGGTGAGCCTGCAGCAGACTGATTAAATACACCTGTTGCGTCCGTGTAGAGAATCCCGCCATTGGTTGTATAATTAGCAGCTTTAATATTCCCGTTATTTAAGATAGTGAATTTCGTCGCACCAGATTTAGAAGCAGTAAAGAGGTCCCCAGTGCCGTTGTTATCAACGAGTAGTCCAGCAAATGTAGATGAGCCAGAGAAGGATGCTGTAGGCGTCGTAGCGAGATTCCCCCTGACATCAAGTGTGGCAAGTGGGGTAGTGGTGCCAATACTGAGACTGCCCCCAGTATTAAAGAATGAATTTGCGTTTGTGGTTCCTCCAAGTCTAACCTTTGCTGATGATGTAGCTATACCACCGAGAACAAGATCATCAGTTATATTTGATGGCGCGATGACACCTAGGGCTCGCTGCCAGTAGTTAGTTAAATTAACGAGTGTTCCGTTTTGATAAAAGTTCTGACCATAAACATTGCGCCACTGGAGTGATGAAGAGCCGAGGTCATAGGTATTAGTAGTTGTTGGGCCGATACTTCCTCCACTTTCGATAGGGAAGTTATTTGGGGCTGTTACTCCAGCGAGTCCGACGTTTCCAGTATTTCCATCTAAGAAAATTTCAGTTGTGCTCGCAGCTTGAAGAGCAAGTGTTCCAGCCAGACTGTTCGCATTGATAACGAGATTATGGTCGACAACTGAACCAAATGCTGATGTGCCTCCTAAGATGGTCTGTCCACTAATGACGATGCCTGCATTTGCCCCTCCAGCATAGAATGTGCCGTCGACTTCATGTTTATATACAGGGGTTGTCGTATTAATACCGACGTTCCCATTATTTGCGATGAATAATCGAGATGTTGCTCCAGCGTCCCCACCGACGCTCGTTCTAAAGTTTACCGTTCCACCATTAAATGCAGAATAGGTGGTTGCAGGATTAGCACCAGTTGGAACAGCAATTGCGAGATTACCTGATATAGACGCTGTTGGAGCTCCTGATCCGATGTTATTAATAAAAGCAAATTTCGCTGAAGCAGTAGCAGTGCCACCAACTAGTAAATCAAGTGAATTACTAAATGGTTCAATTGTCCCACTATTAAGCTGCCAATAGTTAGTCGCGTTCAACTGTGAGAGAGTAACGAACTCGTTTGAAGCGCTAGCATTAGCACCCACAACTCTTCCAGAGAATTGAGCGACGATACCTGCACCACCTTGAACATCAAAGAGTTGGGCTGGTTGAGAAGTCCCAATCCCGACATTTCCAGTATTCTTAATAGTGAACTTTGTCGCACCAGACTTCGACGCAGTAAAGAGATCTCCAACCCCAGTGTTATCTACGATGAGGCCGGCAAATGAACTCTGACCAGAGATAGAAGCAAATGGAGTAGTGCCTAAATTGCCTCGAAGGTCAAGTGTGGCAAGGGGGGTGGTTGTTCCAACACCGATACTTCCATTTCCCATGACAGTGAAGAACGTACCCGCGCTATCGCTGATCTGAAGAAGCTCATCAGTTGCTCCTAAATCTGCAGTCGATGCGAGTTGAATTGCTTCTGTTGTCGTCGCTCCTGCGGCTTTGGCTGATCGAAGGAGAAGCTGGTCTGAAGAGAGGAGTGTAATGTCGCCTGTTGTTGTCGAGGCAAGCGAGATGCCACCTGTACCACCGTTTAGATTTACTGCGGTTGCACCAGTAACATTCCCGATAGTAATCGTTCGAGCCGCTGCACCAGTGCCTAGGTTAATGTTCTGGGCCACAGCATCGTTACCAATCGAGATAACTCCACCTGACGAATTGAGTTCAAGAACTCCTGCAGCGTCGAGAAGAAGTGTGTCTGATGAAGTTGCGGTTATATCTCCTGTACTCGTAGAAGCAAGCGCTATTCCTCCTGTACCAGAGTTAACATTTACTGCAGTTGCACCAGTGACATTTCCCAAGGTAATCGTTCGAGCCGCTGCACCTGTCCCCAGATTTATGTTTTGTGCTACTGCATCATTGCCGATTGAAATAACTCCGCCTGAAGAGTTAAGCTCGAGTACTCCTGCCGCATCAAGAAGAAGTGTATCTGATGAGGCAAGTGTGATGTCTCCTGTTGATGTTGACGCAAGTGCGATTCCACCTGTGCCAGCGTTTAGTGCGAGCGCTGTCGCACCAGTGACATTTCCAATTGTAATGGTTTTTGCAATGCTGGTTCCGATACCTATATTTCCCGTGCCTGAGTTAAGTGTTAGTGAGCTTGTTCCGGTCGTATTACCCAGAGTTACGAGTCGAGCATTTGCATCAGCACCAAGGTCTATATTTCCCGTCGTCGATCCTCCAATAACTAGAGTATTCTTTCTGACGGATTGAATCGAACCATCCCCAGCTAAGACGAGAGCCTGTCCACCGGCATTTTGTGCTGAGACAGACGCCGTTGGCGTACCAGAGCCTATCATATTTAATACCGCAAATTTGGCACTATCGGTTGCAGTTCCTCCAGCTAAAATATCAAGCGTATTAGAGAAGGGAGAGATACTCCCACTATTTAGTTGCCAGTAATTTGAAGAGTTAAGCTGAGAGAGAGTGATAAATTCATTAGAAGCAGCAGCGTTAGCTCCAACCACTCTTCCTGAGAATTGAGCGACAATTCCAGCGCCACCTTGAACATCAAGGAGTTGCGCTGGGCGACTAGTTCCAATACCGACGTTGCCAGCATTTTGGATGACAAATCGTGTTGTAGCACCAGCTGAAGCGGTAAAGATATCTGCGCTTGTGTTCTGTACGAGTGTGGCGAGTGCATTACCAGTGGTGGTACCTCTAATATCTAGAAGACTAGCTGGGAGAGAGGTGCCAATCCCAAGATTTCCGTTTTGTCTGAGTGTCAACTTGGTTGTTGCGCCTGCTGAAGCTGTAAGTATGTCTGCATTCGTTGTATTTTGTACAAAAGAAACAAGCGCATTACCAGTAGTGGTGCCACGTAAATCAAGCATACTTGCTGGGATAGATGTGCCAATTCCTATATTGCCGTTATAACGTACAGTAAAAAGCGAAGTGCCAGATGCTGATGCTGTTAATACATCAGCATTAAGCGTTCGTTGGTCGAACATAGCCAGCGCATTACCACTCGTTGTTCCATATACTTGGAGTTTCGAGTTGACTATGGTCGTACCAATACCGAGGTTACCAGCATTTGTAATTGTGCCAGCCGTATTACCAGCCGTAATGAACTGAAGGCTTCCCGAAATACCACCGGTTCCCACAACGCCAGCATCCGTACCCGTACCGAATGCTCCTGTACCAGTAAAGCGGAGAGCACCGGCATCTATAGTCAGTTTTGATCCAATCGTTGTGGTACCAATCCCTACATTTCCTCCTGTATTGAAGAAAGAGTCTGCATTTGTTGTCCCTCCGAGACGGATTTTAGCTGAACTCGTTGCAATTGCGCCGATCAGTACATCATCAGTTATATTAGCAGGGGAGATAGCATTTGCATTTCTTTGCCAATAGCCATTGACTCCAGTTGAGGCGCCAATAATGTTATTTACATAGAGATTTCGATAGGCAAATGAAGCAGTACCTAAATCAACTGCATTATTTGTCGAAGGGCGAAGCGTTCCGCCTGCAGCACCGTTCTGTGGGCCAACGATGATATCTCCGGTTGTGCTTCCTCCAATTGTTAAGGTTTGGCTACTTGCCGTTTGAATCGTTGTAGCTGAACCACCTCCAAGTGTAATAGCGGGGTTCCTTAGCGCGAGTGTGCCAGTTGTCCCGCCAATCGTCAGGGTTGTCGATGCTCCAGCGAAGTTAAGTGTTCCTGCGTTTGTGTTTAATAAATTAAATGAACTCTGGCTTGTGGTTATGCTTGTTCCGTTTACAGCCAAATCACTCGCAAATGTTCCAGCTCCTGCATTATCGACAGTAAATTTGGCAACTCCTGAGACAGAAGCGCTAATTAATGGTCCTGTGCTGTTCTGATTTAACGTGAATGCAGATTGACCAGAAGATGTCGCATTTACTGCGAAGAGATCGTCGACGTTGACAGCTCCAGCCGCAGTTGGCAATTGAGAGAAGAGAGTGCCATTATACATTGCTTTCTGAATATCGATTTTACCCAGGCCATCAGGTGTGATTTGTATATTACTGTTTGAACCAGTGGTTGTCGTTAGCTTAAGAACAGTACCCGAAAGGGTGAACTGACCGCCGCTTGCTTGAAACGTAGGGGTAGCAGAACCACCAATCGTAAGGTTCCCCGATGAGTCGAGCGCCAACACAACATTAGTCGTTCCCGCACCGGCCCCAGTACTTGGAAGAAGACCTTGGAGTGTTTCTGAGTTTGCGGCGAATGCAACAGTTGCAATTTGTTGTCGAGGTGTCAGCTCAGTATCGTTCGTGCCGACTGTGATACCCAGGTAAAGTGATGCATTATCTGTGAAAACAGTTGAAGGAATGACAGTTCCTTGTCCCAGATACGTATTAAAAATACCATCAGTGTCTGGAGTAGTCGTTTTGACCTCTTCCCAAAGTTTTGCTGAGCCTGATGCAGAGAGGTCATTATAAATCGTAAACCGCAAATTGGTAGTTGCGGTTATTGGATTATCAGATGCATCAGTCAGTCTCCCTTGGAATGAGAGGATTCGCGGCGGCGCAGTAGGGGGAGCAGCGAGCGTTTTGGTTTCCCGTGCTTTATTAAAGACGCCATTATACACACCAACACCAAGTGTTGTTACGACGATCATTAAAATTGCGAAGTGAAAGTAGTGAGTAATCGCATAGGAATGATATTTTCGATACCAGTTTGGGCGAGTAAATCGTATGTGGTGCCACATTTTTTTATGAAAGGGAAGATTTGTTAAAGAAATTGGCGCATACATCTCTTTTGGGAGGTTTGAAACACGGAATCCAAAATCAGCAAGTGTTTTTTTATCTCTGGTAATGAAATGGTGAATTCCTTTTACTTGAGATCTACTTGCTCTTTGAGATATCAGTTCTTCTACTGTATTTATCGCTTTAACAGCCGTTCTGCTAGCTAGACTAGCTGATTGCATATTAGCTTCAGCTGCTGTGAAAATACCTTTTCCCGACAATTTAACGAATAGGTATTGAGCATGCTCAATAATTTTCACAAGAGGCAAGATCATTAGCAAATCAAATATGAAATTGCTAAGGCCGCCAATTCGTTGGAAGAGTCGAAGTGGGCCAAAAGAAGAGTATGTCTTAGAGGGGTTTAGAGGAGAGCGATTAACGTTAAGATCTTCTTGATCAAGCTTTTCCTTCTGGAGTGGCTGGATAGAATTTCCATTTATGTTGGATTCTATCGAGCTCGATGCCTCTGTGGGATTATCGCTTATCCCTGCAGTTTCTTCTTGTGAAAATTCGTGCTGTTTTGCATTTATCACAAATGGGACAGCATCAACAACGCCTTGGTTTAGCAGAAAGGCTAGATATTTGCGAATAGAGGAGAGTTTGCGGTTGATAGAAACAGGTGAGAGATGTGCTGTGTGATGAAGACGTTGTTTATATTCTTCAATCAGTTTTGTGCTGAGCTTGGAAAGAAGGTTTTTATCACTTTCGATATGTGATTGCTTGTTAATCGCAACTTCCTCACCCCACATGAGAAATTGGTTAACATCAGCCAGATAGTTTTTGATCGTAGGTTCAGAAGCGTTTGCTTCATACAAACTATTCTTAAACCCTTTGAGATGATACGGATCACTTGTGAGAGTTTTTTGTTTTGTATCTTCACTTGCAAATGGATTACTACTCACGAGGTTTTCAGTCATCAGATAGGCATAAAACTTTCGCAGGGAGGAGATGTATCGATCAGATGAGTTAACAGATAACTCTCTCATCTCAGCTTTAAACTCCTCAATACGCCCTGAGGTAACGAGTGTTGGATTAAATGCTTCACCAGACTTTGTCTCTAGCCAGTGTTGAAATTTACGGATATCACTCAGATAATTCTTCACTGTAGCTACAGAGGCCTTTTGTGAAGTCTCTAGATATGATTTAAATTGCTGTATGTAATTCATTGTTTACTGAGCGCTTGTGGTCTTCTTGCCTGAAGGACTAGTTGCTTTTTATACATTGCGTGGCTATACGGGGGATAATCTGGCGATAATGCCGTTAATTAATATATGTATATATATAACGGCGCTTTTTTGGTCTTGATAAAGGGCAGAATTGTTCATGGAGTTATTTTGTGAAAAAGAGTAAATACGCTTCACTAAGTACAAAACTCAATGGAAGAGCTGTCAGATACCAAAACCAACGTGGAAGGTTCTCCTGTATCTTTGACACATGTTTGTGACTAATTGTGAGTGATGCGTCGTGTCCGACTTTAAATCCTTTCATGATTGTTTGTGAAAAGAGAAATGGCAGTTTTCACGTATCCTGTGAAAAAATGTTTTTAAATTTCACAATGAGAACGTTATGTTTTGCTTTCTCAGTTATTTCCGTCTCAGCTTCGAGATTATACGCATTATACGGATTATCTCGAAAGCATGGAACGAAAATGTAAAAGATCTATACTCATTGTGAAGGTAGGGAATTAGCCTTGTCAATACCTTATAGTATCATATTTTTGACACTCTTTGATATTAATTGATGTATTAATTCTAGACAGAAAAAAGTAGGAATAACCGTGAAGCGACATAAAGGGTGGTAATTTTCGTATATTTTGTTAATTTTATCTAATTTGATTTCTTAAGATGTGAGTGATCAAAGAGGATAAAACTGTGTCAATCAGCCATGATTCGGGAATTATGTTTCTTGATCTTCTCTGGAAATGCTTTCATAATTCAATTGCTGTGAAACAAAAGTAGTAAATAGGTATTTTCATAAGAAGCGAAATATAATCTTGCTATGCTAAGATATACTTTGATACTAATACATTTCCCCTAAATCATTTGTAGAAAAAAGTGCTATTTTTTAACATCCACAGAACCTCTGGCTTATTAACTACATCAAATATAGTCAAAAAGAAAATAATGCTGTTTTAGCAATTAGATGGGGTAAACAACAAGATTTATTTAGATTGATTTATCAATCTAAAATTAGTAGTCGCCTAAAACTGGTGTAAAATTTTATATCATGAGTAATTGCTGAGTATCTACTTAGGTGTTATTACTGCTGAACACCACATGAAAATCCCTTCATTAGGCATGATTTTGATTCAAAATACTTGCTCTTTGCGATCTCCTTTGTCACAATGATAGTAGGGTCTTTAGAGAGGGCTATGTTTCTTTATATGCGAAGGATTAAACATAGCGCCAGCCTTGAACTATAGGAGATGCCTAATTATATTATGGGATTTTTCAATAGGAATGAATCTAGTAGTTCACCAGACGTAAGCAAGAAAAAGGGGATTTCATCGGTAGTCCTTGCCTGTATTCTTCTTTCTTTTTTCCTTCATATAACTTCTTCTCTGTCGCTTGCTGCTAAGCGTTCACTGACATCACCACCTGTTACGGTAAGTGCGACAGTGGGTGAGTACTTCCTTAATGTGTCTGGTTTTATTTCACCATATGCGTCACTCGTATTAACGTCAAATGGGGTTTTTTATCGTTCTACTGTTGCAGATAAATTTGGTAACTTCTCGTTAAGTGGTATTCAAATAAAAATTGGGTTTTCAGGATTTTGTATTTTAGCCAAAGACTACCATAACATAGGTGAATCATTCACTTGTTTTACCTTTCCACCTGCAACTGGAGATATTACCATGAAAGATATCTTCCTGCCGCCTACGTTGGCGCTAGAGCGTGCAGAGATTGCATCTGGCACCAATGCAAAGGCGTATGGGTATACTATGCCATTAGCCCTTGTACGGCTTCATATTAATGGCAAGATTATTACGACGAGAGCTGACTCCGATGGTTACTACGAAGTGATTATCGATAACGTTCCAGCCGGGAGTTATTCACTTTTTGCTGATGCTACATATAATGGAAAAGACTCAGAGCAACCAAGTCGAACTCTCACGCTTAAATCACTGCCTCTATGGGAGCAATTTATCAAATGGGTGCGTGAACTGCTAGATAAAGTATGGAAATTTCTCATTGGTATTCCATTTGGCGCATTATGGTTGGCTCTTCCATTTATTATTCTTATCCCACTGCTTATCATTAGAATATGGCCTGAACGCTTCACATGGATATATAGTAATAGGCTAGTCTATTTTATTAGCGGAAAACCACGGAAACTATTACATCATGCCTGGTTTGTGGGATATTGAAAGTTCTCTTGACCAAAAACGTGATTAGCACACTATGCTTTGAAGTGATAGATTACTTAGAATGTAGCAGTGGCGACATACGTAACCATGGTTCTGTAGGTTCCCGGTGCTGTGGCTCCTGAAATACTACCTGCGTACTTAACTGCTGTTTGTTCGTTTGAGATTGCGCCACCCGAGTAGCTTGCTAAGGTTGCATAGTACGAGTTAGTGCCTGTATTAAATGGGTTTGAGTATTTACACCCACTACTAAACGCAGTTGTACAGTTAGTCGCACCCCATGTCCCAGCTGTTACTCTACTTCCACACGCTGATAATCCAAACCCTTCAAGTCCACTTGCTCGAAATGTAGCTGGGGCAGGCGTATCGTTCCCACTTAAGGCTGTATCACTGTTGAGTCCATAAATCCAGTAGCCTGTTGACGGATTGATAAACTGACCACTACTTGTGGCTGAAATTGTATATCCTTGAGAACCGTTCGTAGACACTGTTAGCACTTGGCCTGCGATATTGATAGAGCCATTTCGTAAGAAACCCAGACTAACATCAGTAGCTGATGAAGAAGGAGTATTTTGAGTGGAATCTGAACCATTACATGAGCTTACTTGAGATGAAAATGAGGTACTAGCAGCGATTCCGGCGATTGAAAAGGTGAGTGATGGATCAACATCTCCTGAGACTTTGACTGTCTCTATCGTACCAATACTAATTCTCGCATCATCAATGGTAACTCCTCCTGAATCAGTTGTTTGAATAGTCATTGTCCATGCATCATTCGTGCCTGCTGTACCTGATTTAGTTGGATTTATCAGTGCTGGCGTTGAACTGCCAAGCGTGAGTGTCACCGTCACTCCTGCATCGAGCGTTGCCGTAGCTATCGTACAGGTAATGCTTGGTGCACTAATCACAAATGAGGAGCAAGTACTTGATCCTGCACTTGGAGAGTAACTAATATTTCCAGAAGTAAGTCCATTAAATGAGAACGTTGATGCGGATGGAGAGGCTATATTAGAGCCTGTACCCGGGAATGTAATGACAATCTTTCCACCTGCAGCCACAGCATTAATAGTCGTAAAACTAATAGTGTGCTTGGCGGTGATAGGAGCAATCAGAAGATCTTTATACGTACTGGAGCCAGCAGCAGTGCCTGTACTATTAGCAAGATACACACCTGTTAAATCAGCAGATTGTGACGCGACTGTGACTTGATTGCCAATCACATTTCCAGGCGAGCCAATAATACGTGCAGAATCAGAAGCAAGATATCGCGAACCGTTGTTAACAATCGTTACAACTGAGTCGCTTGATCCATATGCAGCGTTTATATATGCTGAAGCTGAAGGTCTGGATGTGGACAGTTTATCAGAGACAGCAGACAGCGTTGCAGCATGGGCAAAAGGGGTACATAAAAGTAGTAGAACGAAGCTAACAGATACGGTTGCTATAACAGAAAAAGATTTTTTTACCATACCTAATTATAGTAACGTAAGTTATCTCTTTTTGCTAGATTCTGGTTGGCTATTTGTAGCTAGAATGTCGCAGTGGCAACATAGGTAAACATCGTTCGGTACGTACCTGGAGGTGTGGTGCCGGATACTGTGCCTGCATACTTTACAATCGTGTCATCAGCTGAGACAGCACCACCAGTATAGGAGGTGATTGTTGAGTAGAATGAAGCTGTTCCTACATTGTACGGATTAGAATACTTACAGCCACTTGAAAATCCTGTTGCACATGCATTACCACCCCATTGGCTACTCACAATTGTGCTTGAGTGAGATCCACATGCTGAGATGCCAAAGCCCTCAAATCCAGATGCCCTAAAGGTTGCTGGGACAGGGGTATCATTAGCTGAGAGCAATGTGTCACCATTTAATCCATAGAGCCAGAAACCAGTAGCAGGATTAATCATACGGCCACTAGAGGTAGCAGAGATCGTGTATCCTTGTGCACCATTGGTTGAGACTGTTAATCGCTGTGCAGCTATACTAATCGCTGCATTACGAAGTGAGCCTAGGTTCACTTCTGTTGCTGTTGCAGCTGGCAATCCAGCCGTAGTCGTGTCTCCACACACACTCGTCGTTGAACTAATACCACTTAACGTTGTGCCTGGTGCTACACCCGCAATGGTAAACGTAAGTGATGGATCGACATCAGCCGTAACTTTAACAGAGTCAATCGTGCCAATCGCAATTTTCGCATCATCAAGCACAAGGCCACCACTATCTGTTGTTTGCACAGTAACTCTCCACGAATCGTTGCTACCTGCAGTATTTGACTTAGTAGGGTTAATAAGGGCAGGGGTTGAATTACCAATAACCATCGTGACAGTAACACCTGGGTTAATACCAGCAGTAGCTAAGTTACACGTAATAGTTGGAGCACTGATGGTATATGATCCACACGTGGTTGTGCCTGAGCTAAAGGTCGTACTAATGTTAGCACTTGCTAATCCGTTAAAGGAAAATGTTGATGCAGATGGTGATGCAATGTTAGAACCACTTCCTGGGAATGTAATGACGATTTTTCCGGTAGATGCAACAGAAGTAACCGTGGTAAAGACAACTGTATGTTTGGCAGTAATCGGTACTATTAATATATCTGAAGGTGTTTTTGCCGCAGTTCCACTACTGTTGGCTAGATACACTGTTTTTAAATCTGCAGATTGAGAAGCGATAACGACACTACTTCCAAGAGGAACCGCTCCTGTTGCGGGTGTTCCAGGGGAGATAAGCCGAGCAGAGTCAGACGCGAGATAGCGGGATAAGCTATTAGTACTTAGAGATACTGTTGTATCGGTACTTGCATAGTCACTGGAGAGATACCATGAAGCTGATGGGCGGGAAGTAGTAATAGTATCTTTTACTGCTGATAATGTCGCTGCCTCTACTGGGTGAACACCGAGAAAAAGTACTATTATACTGAGAAAGCTCAGTATAAGTGAGTTTGAATAAAAACGCATATACTAATCTAAACAGAAAATGTATATTTTGGTCAAGGATTTAAGACATTTATTTAACCTTTGGAGAATTTATAACCCGATTACTCATGTTGTGGAGCTGCATCTGTTTGAGATTTTATTCCTTCTTCGTGAGTAGCTGATTCAGTTGGTTGCTGTTCTTTTGGTTCCTCTGGTGTTGTATTTCTTTTCTTCATAGCGAGATAGCCAAGTACAGCTGCAATAATTGCAAGTGTAATCACGACGATAATCTTCCATGGGATAACCCAGAAAGCAACAGTTGCGACAAGTGGGAGATCATGATTACTACCGTAGTATGCATTAAGAGTGGCTGTGTATCGTCCAATCATAAATGATTTTTTACCTGCTTCATGGACGAATTCACGAACAGCTTCAGGAAAAATATTTTTCCCGCTAAAAGAGAGCTGTTCTCTTGTTTGACCAAACATATTTTTAACAGTAATCATACCGTTTGGTTGAATATGAATATCGCTACTGTTTTTAATATTTGTGGTAATAGCCACAGGACCGTATTCGGAGAATCCTGGTGCAGTAAATGATTCAACTGTTGCTTTTTGGGTAACAGGACCTTTGACTGTAATATAGAAAAGAGTTCCTATTTGTGAATTAACGACAGCTCCTGATCCATTTGCTTGGCTCTCAGTCTTTGGACTAAAAATACTCGCAGCGTAATGGCCTCCAGGACGAGCATTTTTAGGGACCTGAACATAGTAGTGGAGTTGCTGTGTTTTTGTCGGTTGGACACTAAAAAGCATTTGATCAATACCAATCCAGGCAGACGCAGAATATTTATTAGAAAGAGTATCAGGCGTTAAGATATTTGGGATACTATTTTTATTATCCACGATAAAATCTTGCATCATGACTGAAAGATCAAGAGGCTCATCACTATCATTAATAATCTTCATCGTGCCTTCTGTTGTCTCCCCAGGATTTAGTTCTAGTTGAACGGTAGGTGGAACAATTGTCATGGTTCTAACTGATTGAGCATGAGCTTGTGAAGAAGGGGAAAGAGACATTGCAAATGGTGAAGCAGCTAAGAGCGTTACTGCCATAAAACCAACAGTTATTCCAACTTTAAATGTCGACATAACAGGTTGTTTTAGTAATTCTTTTGACTGGGCAGTTATTTGAATCATACTATTATTCTTACAAGTATCTTAGATTGTTGCAATAGATCAAAACGTCGCAGTGGCAACATAAGTAAACATCGTTCGGTACGTACCTGGAGGTGTGGTTCCTGAGACGGTGCCTGCATACTTTACAATCGTGTCATCAGAGGAGACGGCGCCACCAGTATAGGATGTGATTGTTGAGTAGAATGATGCTGTTCCTACATTGTACGGATTAGAATACTTACAGCCACTTGAAAATCCTGTTGCACATGCATTACCACCCCATTGGCTACTCACAATTGTGCTTGAGTGAGATCCACATGCTGAGATGCCAAAGCCCTCAAATCCAGATGCCCTAAAGGTTGCTGGGACAGGGGTATCATTAGCTGAGAGCAATGTGTCACCATTTAATCCATAGAGCCAGAAACCAGTAGCAGGATTAATCATACGGCCACTAGAGGTAGCAGAGATCGTGTATCCTTGTGCACCATTGGTTGAGACTGTTAATCGCTGTGCAGCTATACTAATCGCTGCATTACGAAGTGAGCCTAGGTTCACTTCTGTTGCTGTTGCAGCTGGCAATCCAGCCGTAGTCGTGTCTCCACACACACTCGTCGTTGAACTAATACCACTTAACGTTGTGCCTGGTGCTACACCCGCAATGGTAAACGTAAGTGATGGATCGACATCAGCCGTAACTTTAACAGAGTCAATCGTGCCAATCGCAATTTTCGCATCATCAAGCACAAGGCCACCACTATCTGTTGTTTGCACAGTAACTCTCCACGAATCGTTGCTACCTGCAGTATTTGACTTAGTAGGGTTAATAAGGGCAGGGGTTGAATTACCAATAACCATCGTGACAGTAACACCTGGGTTAATACCAGCAGTAGCTAAGTTACACGTAATAGTTGGAGCACTGATGGTATATGATCCACACGTGGTTGTGCCTGAGCTAAACGTGGTGTTAATGTTGGCACTCGCAAGACCATTAAAAGAGAAGGTGGAAGCAGAGGGAGAAGCAATGTTAGATCCAGACCCAGGAAAGGTGATGACAATCTTTCCAGTAGATGCAACAGAAGTAACAGTCGTAAAGACAAAGGTATGTTTAGCTGTAATCGGTACGATTAAGATATCTGAAGGTGTTTTAGCAGCAGTTCCACTACTGTTGGCCAGATACACTGTTTTTAAGTCTGCAGATTGTGAAGCAACGACTACAGCGCTTCCAAGAGGTGTTCCATTGCCACTAATGAGTCGAGCAGAATCTGAGGCAAGATAGCGTGAAGTAGAATTACCGGTCATTGAAACAGTCGTGTCTGTCGTGGCATAGTCACTTGAGAGATACCATGAAGCTGATGGGCGAGAAGTAGTAATGGTATCTTTAACTGCTGACAATGTCGCTGCTTCTGCGGTATGAACGAAGACACCTAGTAAAGGCAGAAGTGTCAATACAAGCACAATCTTAGATATAATATTTCTTAACATACTCCAGTATTGCGATAAAAGAATTAACTTGTCAAGGATGAATTAACCGTGTAGTCTTTTTTTCACTTTTTCACGTACAATGATGCCCATTAGAAGGAGTATTATGAGTACGATTACACCTTGCCAGGGGAATGCAAAAAAATAGAGTGTTCTTGTAATGATTGGGCCTTCATCTGAAAGTTTTACATAGACACCGACTGTATATGGCCCGACTAAAAATGTTTCTGGCCACAACATGATAGGTTTTTGATTTGGATGATTTGCCTGGTAAAAACTAGATGCGGTATTTTCATCAATACTTTTTGTATCAGTGAGTGCACGGGTACTGTGAGAAAGAATAGTTGCAGGTAAGATATCGACTTTCCCAACATACTGACCAAAAATATTCTTAATAAAGATAGACCCACTTGGTGCAATGCTATGATTACTCGTGTTTTCAACTCTAAGCGTAAAGGGGAGAGGTCCACTACTGACAAATGGTGAGCTCGAAAATTCACTAATTTTACCAGTTGGTTTGCCTTTTGGACCAATTGAGAGGAGAACATTTGTCGCAACTCCACCAGTTGTTATCGTCGCATTTTGATTATCGAGGCTAGTGTCACTACTACTTTGGTATGTATCTGATTGTTTGGCTAAAAAAACGATTGAAAAGTAGTAATCGGCTGGAACTGCAGCTTTATCAATGCCGATATGAACCTCAAGGTTTTTTTGTTGACCAGGAGCGAGTTTGACCGCTGTGACGACATGATCATTTTCCATCACTTGGACTTTTTGAAACAGAAGGGGATCTGGGGATGGCACGGCTTCTTTTCCTGTTAGATACGTAATAGTACCGTTTTCATCTTTAGAGGGACGAAAGAGTTTATATTGGATTGTCGCAGTTACATCTGATTCACTATTATTTTCTATAGCCAGAGGAGCTTTTATACTAGAAGGAGGAGTACTATCTATTTGAATAATTGGAGGATAGATGCCAAGATCAATGCCTTCGGCGAAAGCTGAAGGCATCGGAGATAGGAGATAGGAGATAGGAGATAGAAAAAGAAACAATATTATTTTTTTCATATGTATTAGTAATTATTCTAACTCCTAACTCCCAACTTTTATCTACTAACTCCGCACATTAGTATGTCGGTGTTGCGATATAGGTAATCACATTTGAGTACCTTCCAGCTGCCTGTGTACCTGATATGTTTACTTTGTACGTTATTTGCGCCTGTCGATTTTTGCCCACCAGAAGACTAGACATAACAGTCTGTGGCGTCTCTGCTTTTGAATCATCAGCGAACTGCTTATAATAGTCAGTCGAGAAGGTACTACAATCTGTGCCTGAGAGGTTATCACAACGATAGCCAAATCCATACACAAGAATACTTGAATCAGGCCATGAGGCAGCGGTGCTTTCGGTGCAGAGCCCAGTGTCACACGTTGTATCTGGTATGAGTACCCCTGAGGCCGGAACGAGGAGTTGGTGGTTTTCAAATGCGGTTACAGCATATCCGTTTGCAGAGCCATTAGTGACTGTCAATGTATTCGTTCTTTTAACAGGATTAGTTGGTGTGAGTGTTCCAAAGTCGATAAGGAGGTTTGAAATACTAAACCTAAATCGAATAATCGAACTAATATATTGGAATCCTGCTCGTACTTTGTAATTCGTTCCCGTATAAAGCCCTCGACCATTTTCTCCGACTGTCACTCCAAGCTTGAAGTTGCTATTTGATGGTTTTCCTGCTGCCGAATTAAGGTTTCCCATCTGGATAATCCAATTCCCATTACTCATGGTAAATGCATGGGATTGTATTGTAGCAAGTAGCAAGTAGCATGTCGCAAGTAGGACAAGAAGAATTAATAATTTCGCCTGATAAGTAATGATACATACTACTCTATACATACTACTTGATGCCATCAATTTCTCGTATTTCTTCTGCTTCTTCGAGGATATCATTAAGTTTTTCGACACTTTCATCACTTAGTGTGGCTCTGTTATCTTTTAGCACTTCTATCACGTCATTGCTTATATTTGTCGTTGCACTCTCTTTCTTCTGCTCATTTCGATCATGTTCTACTTTTTGTTTTGCTTGTTCTTGAAATTCTTTCCCAAAAAAGTATGCAAGCGGGGAAAGTAGAACGACAGACATAAGATGGAGTGAGAGGGAGAACGATTCAACAGTTCGTCCTTCCAAGAAAAGGTAGAATAATACAGTCGTGGCTGCAAAGACGAACACAGCTTCAGGTGGTGCTGTGAAAGCAATTAAAAAGGCCATAAAATAGAGAAGAAAGAAAAATAACGAAGCGGTTCCGCCCGTAAGCGATATTACAGAGAGTACTAAAAAAAGAATAATTGCTGAGGTTGTAAGATTTTGCGTTTGGTTATCTGAATGAGTTTTCTTACGCGAGATAAAAGAAAAAAGAAGATAAAAGAACGTGACTAATCCTAGAATGGGAACGTGAAATTCTGAAATGGGTGTTGTCGTAATAACGACAAGTGCCAGGTATGGAATGATAAGTGAAAGTAATTGGGCAGAAACGAACATACTACTAGAATAATCAATCACCTCAGAAGAATCAAGGAAATTATCTAAACGTGAATGATATATCGTCAATGAATAGTGTTCGGTAATTCGTTTATATCGCAAAAGAATATGTATCAAAGTATCATTAATCGACTCATGGGCGATGTTATACATTCTTTGCGGTACTTTTACTGTCACTGAAAAAACATAGAAAAATAGATACAAAAATAATAAGAAAAAGACTGACAAATCAATCTAATTGATATTTTCAAAAACTTGTCAATGAGAGGCGGAAACTGACAAAACGTCCATGAGTGTATGTTATATGTGAAGAGTGACTGTGTTTAGGGAAAAAAGATGAGAAGTTGTCAGTAATTATAGAGACACTTGGTACAAATGAATAACTATACTGTATAATATACAGCATGAATACTACGAAGAAATATATCCCTAAAGATATTGAACCAAAATGGCAACAGTTCTGGGAGTCATCTGATCTCTATGCAACAAAATCAGGGACAAGTAAAACGTATGTGTTAGGCATGTTCCCGTATCCATCAGGTGCGGGGCTTCACGTCGGGCATGTACGTATTTATACCGCAACAGATGTGCTCGCTCGATATTATCGCATGCAAGGTAAGTCAGTGCTCTATCCGATGGGATGGGATGCTTTTGGTTTGCCAACTGAAAACTACGCAATTAAAACAGGCATCAAGCCTCAGGAGGCAACTACGCAAAATATTGCTACATTTAAGTCACAAATGCAATCACTTGGCTTCTCGTATGATTGGAAAAAAGAAGTGAATACAACTGATCCTAACTACTACAAATGGACTCAATGGCTATTCCAGCAAATCTATAAAGAAGGCTTAGTATACCGTAAATCAATCCCTATGAACTGGTGTCCCAAATGTCTAACAGGTCTGGCTGATGAGGAAGTCTTGGCAGATGGACGTCATGAGCGCTGTGGTACGCCTGTTGAAAAACGTGAAATGCCTCAGTGGATTATGAAAATTACGGCATATGCCGATCGACTGCTTACTGATTTGGAAGGACTTGACTGGCCTGAGGGAATTTTAGAGATGCAACGAAACTGGATAGGCAAAAGTGAAGGGACGGAAATTGAGTTTGCCGTGAACGATTCCTCCTTCGCTGAAGCTTCGGCGGACAAGCAAGAATCAAGAATCAAGGTTTTTACAACTCGAGCCGATACATTGTTTGGTGTGACTGCGATAGTGGTGGCTCCAGAACATCAATTAGTGAAGGATCTGCTCTCAGGTAGTGCCATAAATGACAGTGGAGTGGTTGAAAATGTATCGGAATATGTCAAAAGTGCGAGTCGAAAATCTGAAATGGAGCGAACACAGCTTGAGAAAGAAAAAACAGGTGTTTTCACAGGGATCTATGCAAGTCATCCTATTACTGGGGAGAAGCTTCCAGTTTGGGTCGCTGATTATGTGATCGGATGGTATGGACATGGCGCAGTGATGTTAGTCCCAGCACATGACACAAGAGATTTTGCTTTCGCTGAAAAATATAGCTTACCACTCGTTGAAGTTATTGCGACGAAAAATACAGCTGGGGAATCAGAGCTAACTAAAGCAACGACTGAATATGGAACGTTGGTTTCATCAGGTGAATTTACTGGTCAAACATCACAAGAAGCAATAACGAACATATCAGAATATCTCGAAATAAATAAAAAAGGATCAAAAAAAGTAACATTTAAGTTGCGTGATTGGATTTTTTCACGACAACGATACTGGGGCGAACCATTTCCATTTGTGTATTGCGCAACATGTGGTGATGAGAATGGAGTCGTGTTGATCCCAGAAGACCAGTTGCCAATCACTCTTCCTGACGTACAGCGGTATGAACCGACAGATAATGGTCAATCTCCGTTATCAACCATGAAGGAATGGGTTAACACGACATGTCCAACATGTGGTGGACCTGCAACACGCGAGACTGACACCATGCCTAATTGGGCAGGCAGTTCATGGTATTTTCTTGCTTTTGCAAGAAACGCAGAATTGAATAAGGATATTATTCCAAACCTTGGAAATTGGAAATTGGAAATTGGAGATTCCGCAGAGCGGTGGATGCCTGTTGACTGGTATTTAGGAGGAGCAGAACACGCTGTCCTGCATCTTTTATACGCACGATTTTGGCAGAAAGTCTTTGTAGATCGTGGAATGACTAATATTATTGAACCATTTGCACGGCTCAGACGCGTCGGGATTGTTGGAGGGCCAGATGGAAGGAAAATGAGTAAGAGCTTTGGTAATGTCATTAATCCAGATGATGTCGTACGTGAATTTGGTGCTGATACGCTTCGTGTGTATGAAATGTTCATGGGACCATGGAGTCAGGATCTTCCCTGGGATACTCACGGTGTGTACGGTTCCTATCGTTTCTTAAAACGCGTATGGGACTTACAAGGGAAGTTAGCAGTTAGTAGTGAGGAGTTAGAAGGTAGAACTAATGTATCATCTGATGATCTATCAATTATGCATAGAACGATTAAAAAGGTGGGGGAAGATATTGCTGAGTTGAAGTTTAATACGGCTATTGCATCGCTTATGGAATGGCTCAATGCGCTTAGTAAGAAGGAAAAGGTTAGCACTCAGGAGTATGAAGTGATGGTGTTATTATTAGCTTCATTTGCCCCTCATATGGCAGAGGAATTATGGACTAGTGTACTTGCTCATACTGATTCAGTTCATAGCCAATCATGGCCTGTGGTTAACGAGACGTACTTAATAGAGGATTCATGTTCTATAGCCGTTCAAGTAAATGGGAAAGTTCGTGTGGTTATAACGGTTGGAAGTAAGGAAAGTACTGATGAGGCAGCTGTTAGGCAGATTGCACAGTCAAATACTCGTGTCTCTGAATATATTAGTGATAAGGAAATCAGAAAAGTTATCTACGTTCCTGGTAAAATTCTTAACTTCGTCGTCTCCTAAATTACGTATTGCAAAGCTCTGGTGTTTGTTGCTACGGTAAATATAGTGTTGCTGCTGAATTTGTTTCAGCATCTCGTATAACAGTATTTTTTATGGAAGAGGGAACTGTTCAGCCCCTACTACTTCTTAAACAATATGGCTTAGTGATTGGCCTCTTCCTGATTGGTTTAGTAGTCTTTATGTATGGTTTGATTCAGTTTATGCATAAGCCATCTGTTGAAGATGTTACGTTTCAGACCTCAGACCAACCTGTAGCTACTGGTACGATCTCTCCAACTCAGATTTCTGAAATTGTCGTTGATATCGAAGGAGCAGTTGTACGACCAGGTGTATATCACCTTGAGAGTACTGCACGATTACAGGATTTGATAACGAAATCTGGAGGACTGAGTAGGACTGTAGACCATGAAAAAGTAGCGAAAGGTCTTAACTTAGCTGAAAAACTCTCAGATGGTATGAAAATATATATTCCATTTCTTGGAGAAGATTTGACAGCCTCAGTTGGTCAGCAGACCCCGATTCAATCGGGGCAGACTGTACTTGGAGCAAGCACTAGGTCGTCTGGTCTGATAAACATCAATACAGCCTCAACAGAAGAACTTGATAGCTTGCCAGGTGTAGGGTCTGTTACTGCGAGTAAAATTATTTCCAGTCGACCATATTCACATCCAGAAGATCTCGTTACGAAAAAAGCAGTCGGTCAGGCTACGTATGAAAAATTGAAAGATAAGATTACGGTGCAGTAGTGAGTTTTATACTCGGAACACTTCAAGACTCGCTGTGAAACTGCAGGTTTTTTCAGGAGATTGATGGTGGCTATGGCTAGAAATAGTTATATTATTATATTTATCGGGTTATTTCTCTTACTTGCTGGACGGTATCTCGTATTTTATCGACCCGGGGAGGTTCTAACTAATGGTCAATCAATTACCCTGACTGCAACGCTTCTCACAGAACCAAAGCTATCAGGAAATCAACAATCGTTCATCCTGTATTATAGAAATCATTGGCGAATTTTTGTTACATCGGGGAGATTTCCACAGTATCATTATGGTGACAGTTTACTAGTCAAAGGAACGCTTAAAGCAAAAAACATAAAAAGCATAGGGGTTGAAAAGACAATCTATTCATTGGATTATCCAAAAATTATACGTTCTTCTAATTCGAGTAACTTTCTTGTTACATATGCGCGTTTCATTCGTCAAAATGTCTCAGAAACGTTTCATGCATATCTTCCTCAACCGGCCGATAGTCTGCTGATGGGAATTGTGTTTGGGATAAATGAAGGATTACCAGATGACTTTCATGCATCCCTTAAATCAGGCGGAGTACTTCATGTTATCGCAGCATCTGGTATGAACGTTTCTATGGTTGCTGGCGCACTCTTTTTTCTCCTTGGAAAGGTATGTAAACGCCAGCATGCTGTAATTATTAGTATTCTCGGTGTGCTTTTCTATGCAGTATTAAGTGGGTTACAGCCATCCATTCTCCGTGCGTCGATCATGGGTATCCTCGTGTTTTCAGCTAGTATTCTAGGTAGGCAACATACAGCGTTTCTTACGCTTGGAATAACCGGATATCTACTCCTTCTTTGGAAGCCAGTTCTTATTGAAGATGTCGGTTTTCAGCTATCATTTCTCTCAACCCTTGGCATTCTCGTGATAAAGCCATTATTTGTTTCTCTTGAAAAGAAATGGGTGTTTCTAGAAGATGTAACAACGACAGTAGCAGCACAAATTGCGACAGTTCCAGTGATGTTTCTCACCTTTGGACAGTATGGAGTGCTTTCAGTGCTCGTTAATGCACTGGTGCTCTGGACAATTCCACCACTCATGGTTCTTGGATCACTTGCAGCACTACTTGGCATACTGCTTCGGCCACTTGCGATACCTTTTTTATATTTGTCTTTCCCTTTTCTCTGGTACTTTACCTCTGTGGTTGAATACCTAGGGAAGTACAATCTTACCCTGACGGTGACACTATTTCCTGTCAGTCTCGTGATAGGTTATTATGTCATTTGTGCTAGTATTATCGCTTTTGTTAGTAAGAAAAAAAAGAAAGAGACATGAAGAAATATCTTTTCTTAGCGATCTTCACACTAGGTTTTCTCCTTATTTTGGGTACCTTACAGTATGTGCAATTTAACGATAATAAGCTTCATCTCA
The DNA here is from genome assembly GCA_964503265.1 of uncultured Gammaproteobacteria bacterium. Taxonomy (GTDB): domain Bacteria; phylum Patescibacteriota; class Microgenomatia; order Levybacterales; family UBA12049; genus CAZCYO01. The sequence goes on along the minus strand of CAZCYO010000004.1, from coordinate 162,084 downwards.
TTTTCTGCGATGTGGGACAGGGAGACGGTATTTTGATACGAACTCCTAGTGGGAAAGTGATTGTCGTCGACGGTGGACCAGATGAAAAAATACTTGGGTGTCTCGGAAGACATCTACCGTTTTGGCAGCATACCATAACACTTATGTTTCTTTCTCATCCGCATGCTGATCATTTAAATGGGTTAGTACCTACGATCGAGAGATATATTACGAGATATTTTATTACAGAAGCATTGAATAATAACACTGCAGGATTCGCTGCGTTACATGAGCTTATAACGGCAAAGCACATCCCGTATAAAACTGCGTATAGTGGAGATGTTATGACGATCACTGATGGGGTTACTCTTCGAATTTTAAGTCCGACTAAACAACTGCTTCACGATACTAGTCCTGGTGGAGTAATTGGAGAAAGTAAGGAATTTGCGAATTTGATTACTCTAGTTAGTTATAAAAAATTTCATGCGCTCCTTGTCGGCGATAGTCAGTCTGCACAAATGGAAACAGTCGGTGAACGACTAAGTACATCTGTTGATGTGATGCAAGTTCCTCATCATGGATCCATGACAGGACTTTCAAAAAAAGCGCTTATGAGTATTCGACCAAAACTTGTGGTAATTTCTGTTGGCAAAAATAACTATGGTCATCCAGCAAAATATACGGTCCGACTTCTTACAGATTTAGATATTCCGGTCAAACAGACAATAACAAATGGAGATGTTGAAATCATTAGTAATGGGGAAGGCTTTTCTCTTGAAAAGTAACATCACATTTTCTTTCGTTGTTACTATCTCCGGCAAAAAAATAAGTAGTTAGTTAATAAATGATTAATTTATTGTTTGGCTGTTGGTTACTACTGTTCTTGATAGTGCGCGGGTAAAATCTTTAAGCGTTTTTTCTTTGCAAGTCATACATGAAATCTTATCATCTAAAGAACGTACTAATGACCTGGAATTTCTAAAAAATGGACTAGCAGATTTTATGGTGTGGTGCTAGGTCGTCTTAATCTGATTAAAAATATAATTTGCATAAAATTGTATACATTTGTATAAAATTATATATGGAGACTTTTTCTGTTCAATAGAGTTTTCACGAAAAAGTAGAAGCTAATCTAACCATAGCGCGTCTTTTCACAGATTGCAAGTGGGTAAAATGCAAAAAATACAGATGGTTCTACATACTCAATACCTTGTCTCAATGGGGATAAAAGATATTCTCCAAAGTTTCAGAGTTTCAAAGCGATAAAGCTTCAAAGTTCTCTAATAATTTTTTTTATCTGCAACTCTGAAACTTTGCCACTATGAAACTCTCCATGGTATACTACGCTCATGTATAAACAAAAAATTAGATCACTTTTAATAGACATTTTGAGAGGAAAAAATATTGAAGATATACTCCCGCAAGTCGACTATCCGGCTGATATTTCTCATGGTGATTATGCAACGAACATAGCACTTGTCCTTTCAAAAAAAGTACAGAAACCTCCACTGGAAATTGCAGTAGAAATACGTGATGAGTTAGTAAAGAAGGTAGACTTTGCTGATGTATCAATTGCTGGACCTGGGTTTATTAATCTAACGTTGCATGATAGGGCTCTCCTTGAGGGTCTAGTAACTGAGTCGTCGAAAATCATGACAAGTGAATTCACAGGTAAAAAAGTAATGGTCGAATATACCGATCCAAATCCATTTAAAGAGCTGCACATAGGACATCTGTACAGTAATATCGTTGGGGAGAGTATTGCTCGGCTTCTTGAGAAGAATGGCGCTGAGGTTAAACGTGCTTGTTACCAAGGAGATGTCGGTCTGCATGTGGCAAAGTCACTCTGGGGGATGAGGCAGCTTCTGACTAAAGAGCATAAAACGATTGCTGAATTTGAAGAGGGAATTAGTAATATTATTAAGCCTCAACCACCAGCACTTGATACGAATGCTCTGAAAGCTAAATTCCTTGGCGAATCCTACGCGGTTGGGTCTGCTGCTTTTGAGGAAGATGAAGGGGCGAAAGCGGAGATTATTGAGATAAATAAACAAGTGTATGTGAAAGATCCATCTATTATTGACTTATACACGAAGGGAAGAGCCTGGAGCCTCGAATATTTCGAGACGATTTATGAAAAGCTTGGAACGAAATTTGATTTTAACTTTTTTGAAAGTGAAGTCGGGGAGGATGGACTCAGAATCGTTCGTGAGTATCTCGCTAAAGGAGTATTTGAAGAGAGTCAAGGCGCAGTTATCTTTCCAGGTGAAAAGTATGGGTTACACAGTCGAGTTTTTATAAACTCTCTGGGACTTCCGACGTATGAGGCGAAGGAACTTGGTCTTGCGCCAAAAAAATATGAAAAATTTCCCTATGATCTATCAATAGTCATTACAGGTAATGAGGTTAACTCATATTTTATGGTGCTCCTTAAAGCACTTGAACAGATTAGGCCAGATTTAGCACAAAAAACGAAGCATTTTGGGCACGGGATGGTGCGTCTTCCTGAAGGAAAGATGTCGAGTCGAAAAGGAAATGTCGTTACTGGGATGAGTCTTATTAATGAAGCGTCTGTCAGAATTGGAATCCAGAGATACCAACTCAACATAGAAGAATATAACACTGGAAATGAAACATGGGAGCTTTCGACGAAAATTGGGATAGGAGCTGTGAAATATGCTCTTCTTAAATCAGGAGTCGGTAAAGATATAGAATTTTCCTTTACAGAATCAATCAGCTTTGAGGGAAACTCTGGACCATATCTCCAGTACACACACGCAAGAATACAAAGTGTCCTACAAAAGGCTGGTAATGAGCTAAAAGAAGATGGTGTTACTACTCATCTCAACGCTGAAGAAAAGACGCTGTTACGTCATTTGGTGACCTTTGATGAAATTGTTCAGATGGCCGCTGAAGGATATAGTCCAAGTACGATTGCAACCTATCTCTATGAACTTGCACAGAAGTTTAATAACTTTTATCAGAAACATCAGATTATCGATTCCGAGCAAAAAAATTTCAGATTGAGTTTAACGGGAAAAGTGGGAGAGACGCTTAAAGACGGTCTTTACTTACTAGGAATTGAAGCTCCAGAAAAGATGTAGTCACGCTCTCTTCCCATACGCTTTTTCATCTGCTAGAATAAGTCTCCTATGCAGTTTAACCGTACCGTGCTTCCAAATGGCCTCCGTGTCATCACCGTTCCTATGCCTTCATTTGAATCTGCGACAGTACTTGTCATGGTTGGAGCAGGGAGTCGTTATGAAACTGCGCAGAATAGTGGTATTTCACATTTCCTCGAGCATATGGCATTTAAAGGAACTGAAAAACGGCCAAATGCGATGGTGATCTCAAGTCTCATTGACGGCATGGGTGGGGAATTCAACGCCTTCACGGGGAAAGAAACGACCGGGTATTACATTAAAGCTGCCAAGACGAAACTCGAACTCATGCTTGATATCCTTTCAGACATGCTTCAGAACTCGAAACTCGAACAGGCTGAGATCGATAAAGAAAAGGGAGTTATCATCGAGGAGATTAATCTCTATGAAGATATGCCGATGCGTAAAATCGGGGATATTTATGAGCAAGCAATGTACGGCGACACGCCGATGGGCTGGGACATCGCAGGCAGTAAAGACGTTATCATGGGAACGACTCGAAAAGACTTTACTGACTATCTAGCATCTCTGTATAGTGCAGATAATATTACTGTCGTCGTGGCGGGTGGGATTGATGAAAAAGCGACAAATGAACTTATTGAAAAATACTTCGGAGCCATGAAAAGATTCAATACGATATCTTTTGAAGCTGTTAAAGAAAATCAGAATAAACCATTTGTGCTTTTAAAAGAAAAGAAAACTGAACAAACCCATATCGCACTTGGATTTCGAACCGTTGATATTAACAACCCAGAACATTATCCACTTTCAGTCCTTTCAAGCATACTCGGTGGAGGGATGAGTTCACGGCTTTTCCATGAAGTTCGAGAGAAACGGGGCTTAGCATACTACGTTCGTGCGCACTCTGATGAATATATGGACTGTGGTTCACTTGTCGCGATGGCTGGTGTGGATCCAAAGAGAACGCTTGAAGCTGTCGAAGTCATCATGGAAGAATTTAGAAAAGTATCCCTTGGAAAGGCTGAGATTACGAAAGAAGAACTGATTAAAGCGAAAGAATACCTCAAAGGACATTTGGTACTCGAACTTGAAGATAGTCGATCTGTGGCTGGCTATTATGCAGGACAGGAATTACTTGAAAAAGAGATCTTAAATCCAGATGAAGTGCTGAAAAAAGTAGATGAAATCACTCTTGAGCAGATCGTCGAGATGGGAAAGAAATATTTCCTAGGCAGTACTCTGACACTTGCGGCAATTGGTAATATTCCTGATAGACAAAAACTAGACAAGTTGGTAGAATTATAAATCTATGTTAGAACAAACACTTATCATTTTAAAACCAGATACGCTGCAGCGTGGAATTGCTGGGGAAGTTCTTAGTCGATTTGAGAGAGTAGGACTTAAAATCGTTGGTGCGAAAATGATTCAACCTTCAAAAGATCACTATTTCCATCATTATGAAACAATTGGACAAATGATTAGTCGTCGCGGACAAAAAGCGTTCGACGTAACACTTGATATGATGCAACAAGGTCCAGTGCTTGCGATGGTACTTGAAGGTGTTGAAGCAGTCGGCTTGGTGCGAAAAATGGTTGGAACAACAGAACCTAAAGCTGCTCTTCCTGGAACCATTCGTGGAGACTTCGCTCATATGAGTTTTGGTCATGCAGATGAGAAGCAAATGGGAATTCCAAACATGATTCACGCATCAGGAGATGTAGAAGAAGCAAAGAAAGAAATTGCGCATTGGTTTAAAGAAGACGAGCTTTTCCAGTATTCAGCAGCACACGAAAAGCATACCCAGTTATCCGATAAGTAATCCTACGCCACACTTTCTGTAATAGCAGTTCTTTTACTATTGGAACGATCAATAATTCCTGAAGCTATATCTTTTCCATTTCGTAAGCGTGAAAGACTCTCAAATCGTTGCCGCACTGTGTCAAAGTTGCCTAACAGGATTGCTTTATGTGACACTGAGTTATCTGATTTCTCAAAGCCAAGCTTTATCGCAACATCAGCCATTCTCTGATTTGTTTCTCCCCACAGCACCTCTGGTTTTGAAAGCTCAGGATGTTCTTTTAAGAACTTAAGAAAAGCATCCATGCCTGCGATCCCATGAGCCAAGACAGCTGTTTTTTGCGCAAAGGTAAGAACCGGTTCAGGTTCATTATTTTTCTTACCTTGAAATCCTTTTGGGATAAAGTCAATTTCTGCCACTCTTGAGGCCTCATCTATTGGTTTTACCTTCGTATCTTTAACAAAAACACGTATTTTGTCTTCTGCCGGAGGATAATGGATAACCACACCATTACAAGCAAATACATAATGGTCCTTATCCTTTATATCAGAATAGGGAGTATCTTTTATATACTCAGATGGCGGAGGTTTAGCAGTATCTATCCGAGGCTGAGATCGTTCTTTAGTAAAAAAGTGTTTAAGAGCTACACCGATTTCCATATAAAAAGTATAGGAACTTTACTCTATGAAAGTAAAGATTGCTTATTCAGCAAATGCTGCTATGGCGGCTCCCATGATGCCTGAATGTTTCGTGATTGATTTGGTTTCCATGATGGAGACTGGTTCTTCGAGATAGGTATCTTTCTCCAGTATCTGTTCAATTCTCATCGTGTAGTCTGGAACGAGTGAGGTTCCGCCATGAAGGGCGAGTGTCGTCGTTTCGTGGTTATATGTAATTCCAGCACCTTTGAGCATTCCGATATACGTATGCGCCACGAGAAGGGCAGAGGAGTTATAAAGGTTCGTTGAGAGATTCTCACCTGATTGATACAGCTCAGAAATCTCAAAGCCGCGAAGATGTTCATGTGCCTGTTTCTCATACATATCTTCGATCCCAGCCTTACTCGCTGCCACGTTCTCAATACACACTTTCCCATTACCCAAAAGTCCGCACTCTTTGGTTTGCTTATACAAGTTAAGTGTTTCTACGATTTCAATATGTCCAGGCTCAGCACTCATGATCGATGGACCTCCTATGGTATCTCGATACCAAATCGCACCCCCAAGCCCACTCCCATTAATGATAAGTACAAGCGATTTAAGGAATTCATTAGCAATCGCAGCGCTCATAATACTTGGGATGATAGCTGCCACAGCGTCGTTAATCACACAGGTGAGGCTGGGGAAAAGCTTCCTGAGGCTGCCTTCATAGGTGCTTTTCGTTAACTCCTCGAAAAACGCTTCCATATTTGGTGCGGCTACAATTTTTTCACCTTCGAGCGGCCCTGCAAATGAGATACCGACAGGAACATGATCCCCATATGTTTTTTCTTTTAATTTTTCAAGACGCTCAAGATAGCCTTTACCGTTTGTCGAATAGAAGATGCTCACATCTTCGATCGGAAAGAGAGTTTTTTCTTTGATGATATAGCGTCTTGAGGTTAACTTATCTCCACCAAGTTCAATGCCGAGTACCTCACGCCCTTCATGTGCTTCAAACTTCTTAAGCACTTTATACGGATCAAATGTTTGTGATGGTTTAAGCCTGAGGGAATCTTTTGTGAAGCGTTCAATTTGTTCGGTGTTTTTTGGAGGGATAGGAAGTGTAAGTAGGGATGGTTCACTTGCCATAGATATGCCCATTATAAAGGAGAGGCGAGGCGAAAAACAAGAGTTAAGCGGGAGTGGGATTATGCTAGAATACTAGTAAGACACACAGTAAGATGACATATTAAGTTATACTTAAGTATATATGCGATCATGTCCCTGTAGCTCAATGGATAGAGCAGACCCGTCCTAAGGGTAAGATGGAGGTTCGATTCCTCTCGGGGATACATTTCCTCAAAACTAATTTTCCTGTATCATAATTATATAACTAGTAATGGTCTTGCTGAATTCCGATTAAATCGGGAGAGTTTATTTCAGCATCGTTATGGTTTGAGCTCCTGAAACAAGTTCAGGATGACAAGTATCCACGATGAAAAGAAATGATATAGCGAAATTTTTACTTCTCCGAACGATTGGGAATTTTCTTCTTATCTTTAGTCTGTATGGAGTCTTTGCGACATTTGGACCAGCGATGTATTTCGAACTCCAGTACCAGCTTATTAAAGCTCGAGGCCTTCACTTTACGATTCAAGAACCAACGCCTGTGACATTTGCGACACAAAAAACAGAGAACCCTGAAGTGTCACTTGGACAAATTTTATCTGGTGATAAAAATCAAATTTTGATACCAAAAGATACCAATTTTAGTATTGTGATACCTAAAATTGGTGCAAGTGCAAAGGTTTTTCCAAATGTAGATCCAGAAGATGAAGCGTCGTTCGTCCCAATTCTTAAAGAGGGAGTGGCTCACGCTAAAGGCACTGTTTTTCCTGGAATGCGAGGAACGATTTATCTCTTCGCACACTCGACGGATAATTTCTGGGATGTGGGGAGATATAATGCGATTTTTTATCTCTTAAAGGATATGAATAAGGGGGACGAGGTAACGATGTTTTTTGAAGGGAAGAGATATGAATATGTGGTTACGGAAAACAGGATAGGTGAGGCATCAGAAGTAGAGAATTTAACGAAAAGTCGAGGTCTTGATCAGAAGCTCGTGATGCAAACATGCTGGCCTCCTGGAACGACGTGGAAAAGAATCTTCGTCACTGCTGTTCCGAAAGATAGCCTTGAGAAATGAACGGAGAGTATTTAGATATTCTTCGAACGTAGTGAGAAGTAATCCGTAATAGTTCTCATCGTTCCTTCTTGAACAATATATTAGATTCTCAACTCTGAATACTACCGTGTAGTATGCAAGGTTAAGAAGCACAGACTGGGGGTGTCCCAGTGTCATCAACATCTTCGTTAAAGAAATCTTCAGAGTGTGAAACGCGTGTTTCAGTGAAAAAATCTTTTCAAAGTTGTTGAGAACAAAGAGTTCTCCCGTGATAGGGTAGGGCCGGTCCGATTTTCATCGGACCGGCCCTTGTTGGGTGCAGACTAAATCGTCAAGTTGAGACGATGCGTCTGCGTCGGGCGGCCGAAGGTGATCACGCTCACGAGTGCTCGCGAATTGCGGGCAAAGGTGACGAGGGTCCGCGCCAGCACCTCCTTTTTCAGGAGGTAGAGGACGCTCAACGACTGCGAGAGGCCGGCCAGGCCGAAGGTGAAGGGCTGGCCGCCGCCGAGTTGGAAGGCGAATTTGCCGGTCATGCTGTAGCTGGCCGCCCGGGTCGCGGCGGCGCCGATCTTATACATGTGGGTGGCGACGCGCCACCCGGAGGTGGTGCGGAGCCGCGCCATCAGGCCGATCAGAAGAGCGACGAAGAGCGGCGCGATGATCAGGCCGGCCGTGATGAGGCTCCCCGGCCAACGGGTGAGCTCGTTCACAAGGCCGCCGATCAGCGCGGCGAGGATCAGCGCGAAGGCGAAGAAGCCGGTCGTATACTTATACAGGCGCCGTTTCCGGCCGATGTCGGGGAAGAAGTTCGGTGGGGCGAGCCCTGCGTGCATAGCACGCTCCTTTCTTCTACGAACCACGGTCAATTGACGGTAGGCTTCTGCTTGTTTTGCCAGGCGCTTCCTTTCTCTCCATTACGGAGATAACTTCACTCATCTTTTGAGGATGGGGTAGGCAGTGCCTACGTTCATCCGAAAGATGAGGTTGATCGGTGATATCACTCATGTGGGGAATAAGTGATATGTCCGACCATACTACCTACATATATGGATATGCACGTAGTATGATCGGAGCTAAATGATTCGTCCGCATGAGCTTATAGGGAATAACATAAGTGTTATCCTCAGTCTGTGCTTTGTTAAAGAACTCTGTTGTCCAGTAGTCTCACAGAGCAATTCTGTAAGCTGAACAATAAGATACTGGGTATTATATCAAGGAATTTCTAAAAGTCAATCCTATAGTTTAAATTTTGTAAATGGTGGTTTGATTGTAGATAGGGAAGTTGCGAATGCGGGCGCCTCTGAAAGTGGAGGACAAAGAATAGTCAGACAGCAGCATATGAGCTGTCTTTCGTTCTTTGTCCTAGATTCACATCCAGAGACGCCGCGCCCGCACAGGGAACTTGGATTATTCAGCTACTTCTTTTTCTTCCTCTCGTGGGTACACCCACTCGATGAGCGGGTTCTGTGTGCCCAGCGGGCGTTGTCGAAGGCCAGTGCCGCTTTCGCGGCCTTGTGCTTGCCACCCGAGGGCCGCAAGCAATGCAGCGATAGCGATGGTTGGCATTAGCGCCTGATGGCGCTTTACGAAGCGCATCATGAGACTTCCTCCTTTGGATGACAATCCGTTATTGCGGATAAACACCATCGCTTGTGAGAATCTCTGCCACTTCGATAGTGGCCTGGCGTGCCAGCCTGAGGGCTTGCTTTGCTCGACTGGGATTGACGGTGACGAATGCACCGACGAACCCAATAGCAGCGCCTAGCGCGAAAAATAGTCCTCGCATGGTAGTGTCTCCTCTAGAGATTTGCACGCTGTGCGCGATCGGCGATGAATTCCTTCGTGAACTTGAAAGTGATCCGGAATTCGATCGGATCATCACTCCTCGCCGCAAGGGCGAGGAATGTGAGGTAGAACCCGATCGGCAAGCCGATCAGGAAGCCGAGCCTGCGTAGACTCATGGACTTCTCCTACTGAATGTGAAACCTGTAGATTCCACGGCTGAGTTGGAATTGAGCCTTGCCATCATTGATGGCAGACTTCTGTTCTGTGTGACCTTTAGCCATCGCGACAATCTCGCGATGATTCAGGTACCAAGGGGAGTGATCGCGTACTGAAGCCGTGATCGTGACTCGCTGGTCAGCTTTCACGTCAATTTCGAGGCGGTACGCGTAATATTGAACGATATGTGGTTCCTCTGTCGCGACTGCGACATCGAAACCATTCTGCTCCAGCACGCGATTCAGTCGGTCGAGATCATCCATCTACTTTCTCCTATTTCTCCGGCGTGTCGCCGAATGTTGCCGTAAACTGCGCCCGAGGAACCAGATCAGAGAGGACCTGATTCCGAGTGATGGGAAGGATGAGAATGAACGGACCAGTAGCGAGACTGACGGACTTTCCGTTGAAAATGTCAGGATTAGCCACTGTCAGCCCGAAACAAACGTGTAGGCGAACATCGCCAGAAAATTTCCCCTCACCGGGAATGACATCCCGGATGATACTGACGTGTGAACCGCGCAGAACGATGTTGTCTCGCGGCCCACCTGGGCGTGTATTCTCTTCAGTGAGAAGGTTTACGATTTCTTCGTAAACCTCTTCGTTTGTAGGCATTCGTTCCTCCGCTCTGTCTCAGCTTTCCTCCGGACCATCCGGTGAACAAGACTGATGACCAACAGTGCACAATTTAATTTCAAATTATGAGTTGTTGGCCATCAGTCTTTATATATAACTGAATAAAACAAGTTGTTAATGTGCGGTCCTCCAAGTGGAGGAGGGTAGCTTTTGTCATATTTCTTCAAAGCGCAAAAAAAGCCTTGAGACATAAAACAAGAGTTGGGTGATTATACGATAAACGTGGGCTCAAATCAAATATTATGAGACTAAACAGGAGATAGAAGTTACTAGTTAGAAGCTAGAAAAAAAATCATGCTCTCTCTATCTCTTAACTTCTATCTTCTAACTGCTACTTTAATCCAATAGTATATAGTGTGGGGGGGTTTGATGCGTTGTTAAAATTAGTAAGGATGACAAGCTTACTGCCATCTGGCCAAGGATAAACAAATGGTTCAATAAATGGCCCAGCATAAATGGTCGTCATGTTAGAGCCATCATTCTCAGCGATATCGATCTTTTTATCATGAACGATGATCACATGCTTACTATCGGGGAACCAGCTAATAGGAAGGTGACAGTCAGTTGATTTGGCTTCACAAAGAATTGCTGATGTCTCTGGTAGCTTCGTATTGATATCTTCTTCAATGTCATAGATATAGACAAGACCTTTTTTAATTTCTCGCACTTCGTAAAGAGGATTATTTCCAATCCTTCGAGGGTTTATGATGGTTGGAAGTGTCGCTGACTGGGATGCTTGGTAAAGAATTTTATTATCATCAGGTGAGAAAGAAAGTATGGTAAAGTTCTGGGCAATCATTTGTTGGAGTACTTGCTTGAGTCCTTGTAAGCGTGCCTGTTCTTTTTGGGTACGAAGCTGTCTCCATTGAGATTGGATAGTTGAAATAGTCGCAGTCACGTCTTGGGGGGTATCATTTAAGGTATTTGTTTTAAGCAGGTAGTTTGTTACTCCTTGGAGGGAAGAGGAAACACTTGCCAAGAGTTGTTGACCATCTGGGGACCATGCTATTTGAGCTTTTGAAAAATCGTCTGTCGTATCGTTAACTATTTGAGTTGAGGAGCTTTGGAGCGCGAGGACGGGAAATGTGTGTGTCGTCATGTCTAAAATATAGATACCGTTTCTGGTTGCTGATTGTGAAGCGATTCGAAATGCTAGTTTCGTTCCCGAAGGGTCAATCACTGGTTCTTCAACACCAACAGCTGAAATACTTTGGAGTGCTGGGTTGATTGGGAACATAAGTGCATCAGCATTTGTCACGAGTTCTGCTTTAATGATCATATTCTTCTGCCAGTCTGCATAGCCTTCCTTCTTAAAGGTTATTCCGTATTGTCCAGGTGATAAGTTAATGGTATTGTTTGTCGCACTTGTTGGGTGTCCATTCACTTCTACTGTTGCACCACGTGGTGCACTTGAGGCATTTAGTATTCCAGTTTTGGCGAGGTTAAGTTGGCCGTTACTTGCACCGATACGGTAGCCATTCGCATAGAGTACCGCAATCGTCGTTCCAGCAATGAGAAAAACGAAGATGAAGAAGGCTGTCAGGAGTTGTTTGCGCATACTATTATTATATCCTCATATCTTTGGACTTGCAACCAAGCTATACTCACCCTATAATCAGATTATTGAAGCTAAATCAAAACAAATGATATAGAAAGGTTATATTTTGATAGCTTTAATTCGCTAATTAGTAGTGTAAAATCCTTATTCCTATGGTTGATTTCCGTTCTCTCATATCATCTTCAACATTTTCCAGTAAACGTATTGGGATTGATTTAGGCACTGCAAATACACTGGTCTATGTGGCAGGTGAAGGAATTGTCTTAAATGAACCGACAGTGGTTGCCGTGACTGCTGAGGAAAATAGAGTTGTGGCTGTTGGAAAAGAGGCAAAAGAAATGCTTGGGCGAACTCCTGGAAATGTCATCGCGCTCAGACCACTTCGAGACGGGGTTATCGCTGACTATACTATTACCGAGGCGATGCTTTCTTACTTCATCGATAAAGCGTGTGGAGCGTCGCGGTTTTTTAAACCAGAGGTCATGGTATGTATTCCGTCTGGGGTTACGCAGGTGGAGCGTCGTGCAGTACTTGATGCGACTATGTCAGCTGGTGCGAAAGTTGCATATCTCATCGATGAGCCTCTTGCTGCAGCGATTGGTGCCAAAATCCCGATTGCTCAAGCTGCAGGTCACATGATTGTTAACATTGGGGGCGGTTCGACCGAATCAGCTGTTATTTCACTTGGCGGAGTAGTAGTGCACAGCTCAGTTCGTGTCGCAGGGAATAAGATAGATGAAGCGATTGCGAATTTTATCCGCAAGAAATTTAATCTCTTAGTGGGTGAGACCACTGCTGAGGACATTAAGATTCAAATAGGAAATGCTGTGATCTCTGATGAACAAAAGAAAACTGGTGCTATTCAGAAAATGGATATTCGCGGACGCGATACAATTACCGGGCTTCCAAGGTCCATAGAACTCGATGAGATCCAAATTAACGAAGCGATTAAAGCAACACTTATGGATATCGTCGGAGGTGCCAAAGAAGTGCTTGAGAAATGTCCTCCTGAATTAGCAAGTGATATTATTGATAAAGGAATTGTGATGAGTGGAGGGACATCGCTTCTTAAAAATTTGGATAAGCTGATGACAGCTCAGACAAGTGTTCCCTGTCACGTTGCTGAAGATGCTCTGTTATGTGTTGCACGAGGAACAGGTGTGGCGATTGAAAATATTGAATTGTATAAGAGGAGTATTAATAAGAAATAGACAATATATCTCTTTTCAAAAGATAGGCTTGAGATAAATCAAATGCCTTATAGTAGCTGGATAGAATTGAGAAAACATTGTAGCCCTCATATTTCACGAAGCTATTTTCACAAGGATTAATACGGATATAAATCAAAATGTTTCGAGGCTGAACGAGAGATCATCTTTAAGATCAGAAAAAATAGGCTCAGATTTTGATCACAGAATATGCCCAATATGGCAAATATGTAAACAAGAAGAACGTATAGAAGGAATGAATAGTAGTATGACAAGTCTAAAACATGAACAAGTCCTAGGTGTTTCTGTTACAACGTCTCCAGTAGAAGAGATCCTGAAGTATGTGTTTGATTCAGTACGGAGTGGTACAGAGAAGCTTAAGATTTTTACTCCAAATCCCGAGATTGTTATGTATGCGAGAGAGCATAGTGATTTTCTCGCGATACTTAACCAGGCTCACATAAACCTTCCCGATGGTGTCGGTATGACTATGGCGAGCCTAGCGTTAGGAAAAGAAAGGTTTTCTCGTATGTCAGGGGTTGATTTCATGGAAATGATGTGTAAGGAAAGTGTAATAAAGCTTGCTACAGTAGGCTTTTTAGGGGCTAGAGGCTCGATAGCACTTGAGGCCGCTAAGTGCTTGCAGAAAAAATATCCAGGCTTGAAGGTTCGCTTTGTCGGATCTGAATGGGAGAATGGACGATGGATACCAACAGAATATGAAGAAAATGTTGCACTTTTTGAAATGACTGAAAAGCTAGAAAAAGACACCTTACTGCCGAGAATTCACTTACTACCAAAACAAGAAATTGATATTCTATTTGTCGCATTTGGTTTTCCCAAACAAGAGACATGGATTAGTGAGCATATAGATATTTTACCGTTTCATGTTGGCATGGGAGTTGGGGGCGCTTTTGACTATCTGAGCGGTAATGTATCCCGTGCTCCAAAACCAATACAAGATGTTGGACTAGAATGGTTATATCGTTTACTGCGTCAGCCATGGCGAGCAAAAAGACAACTGGCTCTCATTCGGTTTATTCGTCTGGTTATCAGCGAGCGTTTTTCTTCTTCGTAACAAGTGCACCTTCTCGTTATTATGTACGTCATGAGTGCTTTCATATATTTATCCTTTATACAACCTGTTCGATACACACGATCAAACATGCGTTGGCTATAAGCCTTTATTTAAATGATATTATAAGACTTAAGGGCCGAAATTTATTAGAAGAATATCTGATTAAGTAAATATGATTCATTGTTCAGTATATTGATATATTACTTAGTATATTGATATAGATAAAATCTTACATAAAGTTTAATAACCGCTGTTAAAGTAGGAGACGTGCCTTAGTAGATGATTTCAGAGTTTGATAACACTCTACGAGTCTACCCACTGTATGAAAATAGGAATTATCGGCCCAATTTGGTATAACATCCCACCGGATAAATATGGTGGAACTGAAAGTGTCGTATATCACTTAGTAAATGGATTAGTAGAGCGAGGTCACGATGTTACACTGTTTGGTCCGGCGACTGCACAAGTAAAAGCAAGGCTTCACGCCACGACAAAGAAGCCTACGTTTGAGCTTGGGATGGATTGGAATAATAATATCGCTTCACAAATGTATCATATAACTGAAGCATTTGACCGTGGTGATGAATTTGATATCCTCCATATGCATCTTAATAAAAGTCACGATTATATAAGTTTACCTCTCTCTATTTATTCAAAAATTCCTGTTATGTTTACGTTGCATTTTCCAATTCCGCTTAGTCAAGATGTCCATACAGTTGGGAAACATAGTTATAATCGTGAAGATCGACTACTGATGCTTGAAAAATATAGTATGCTTCCGTTTACTTCTATTTCAAGTGCTCAACAGAAGCCTCTTGCGATGAATTTTGTGAAAACTATTTATAATAGCCTCGAAATAGATGAGTATCACTTCAATGCCTCGAGTGATAACTATTTTGTCTGGCTTGGAAGAGTCCAGGCGATCAAAGGCACGAAAGAGGCAATCGTAGCTGCGAAAAACGCGAACGTACAATTAAAGCTGCTTGGAGCACTTGATCGAACTACGTCTGAAAATATGGAATATTACGAACGTGAAGTGCAGCCACTTGTTGATGGTAAACAAATTCAATGGTTAGGAGAAGCAGATATGAAGCTAAAAAATGAGATTGTTGGCAAAGCAAAAGCGCTTCTTAACCCAATCCAGTGGGAAGAACCATTTGGACTTGTTATGGCTGAGGCGCAGGCGATGGGAACACCTGTGATTACACTTAATCGTGGTGCAGCATCAGAATTGGTTGAAGATGGTGTTACAGGATTTGTAGCGAAATCTATGGATGAATTTACGACGAAGATAGCAAGAGTAGATACTATTAATCGAAAAGACGCTCGAGATAGAGCTGAAAAACTGTTTGGAAGAGAGACTATGATTACTGGATATGAAGAAGCGTATGGTACTGTTCAGACGAGGTGGGAGGAGTATCAAAAGAAACAAATCGAATGGCTAAGATCATGGAAAGTCCAAAATAGAATGATTGAGTAAGTTTTTTTGAAGCTAAAAAACCCATTAGCAGTAGCTTTGTTTTACTGCTTATTATATTTTCTTATAGAACCATGGATACCCTTACAGAACTCTTGCATACACGTGTTAGACTAACTGATCAATTATAAAAAGTAATAATGACAACCTTTGACGACCTTACACAATCATTTCAAGAATCAGGCTACAAATTGATTATCGTGGCAGATGGGGAAACTCGGAGTCACGAGAAAACGAAAGGTGGTACCAATTTAAAGACTCCAGCTGGAGGAGTTTCTGTCTCTTTCGATGCTGTCTGTCGTGCGACGAATGCTACATATATCGCCCGAGGTAAAACATCTGGCGATCAACAGGTAGTAAACGAGCAGGGAAAAGTGAAGATAGAGACAGTAGACGGAGACTATACATTAAAGCGGCTCTTTTTTAGTGAACAGGAGATTGATGAGTATTATTTCGGATTCTCAAATCAAACGCTGTGGCCACTGTGTCATACGACATTTGAACGTCCGATATTTCGCCAAGAATGGTATGAAGGTTACCAGGCTGTAAATCGGCGGTTTGCTGAGGCGATCCAGGAAGAAATCGTCGGTAAAACGTTCGTGTGGATCAATGATTATCAATTGTCACTTGTCCCAACCTTTCTCGGCAAGCAAAAAGATGTAGTCGTTTCATATTTTTGGCATATTCCATGGCCGACGTGGGAGACGTTTCGAATCATGCCATATAAGAAAGATATTCTCTGGAGCCTTCTTTCCTGTGACTACTTAGCCTTCCATCGAAACTATCAAGTTAGAAACTTTCTCGATACCGTAGCTCAAGAAATGGAAGCGCGTATTGATCGTGATCGGGGGCTTGTTTACTTTGACGAGAATGCACTCTTGGTCGAGAGCCAACCGATGGGTGTTGATACCGATGTTATCAAAAAGCTCGTGACGCCACAGCCAAAGCAAACCTATTTAGTAGACATAATCAGACAGGTATTAGATATCCCTGAAGTTACACAAGAAGAGCAGGGAAGTACGGCCGACCCCTTCACGCAATATTTTGAAACATACCAAGTTCTACTAGGTATTGACAGGCTTGATTACACAAAGGGATTACTCTATCGCTTACAAGCGCTTGACGCCTTTTTTGCGAACAATCCGGAATTTATTGAGAAAGTAATCTATCTAGGAATTATGTCTCCATCACGAGAGAAAATACCTTCATATAAAGTTCTTAGAAAACAAGTTGAAACATTGGCTGAGAATATCAATAAAAAGTATGCTACGAAGGTCTGGAAGCCGTTACAAATGATTTATCAGACGTTTTCAAGGGATGACATCGTTAACTTTTATAATAAAGCTGCAGCGTGTTTGGTGACGCCACTTGATGATGGAATGAACCTCGTTTCTAAAGAGTTTGTCATAGCATCATCGACCGCAGAAAATCCTGGAATGCTTATCCTGTCACAATTTGCTGGCTCAGCACTTGATCTAACAGCATCAATCATAGTCAATCCTTATGATATTGAAGAAGTCTCTCACGCAATTAAAAAAGCACTTGAGATGCCGCTTGTTGAAAAGAAAGAACGCATCAAACAAATGATCTCGTTTCTTGATGAACATAATATTTACGAATGGGCGAGAAATAACATTCAGCATGGTCTTCATGCAGCTGGTGATAATAGACGGAGGAATGAGACTAGTTAAAAGTTAAAAGTTAAAAGTAAGAGATGCTAAATTGTTAGTATCTCACTTAAACGCGAAAAGGCGCTGGAAGAGAAAGAACAGCGTTTGGAAATTTGTGAGTCACGCCATTGTGGCTCAAAATTGTTTCCAAACGGAAATATGTTCTTCTCTTCGCAGCGCCTCTCTCTTGGATTGGTGCTAGTGAATCAGTTAGATGATCTCTCGTTCTCGCTTACGTTGCTCGAACGTCAAGATCTCGTGCATACCGAGCGCTGCGGCCCTGTCGAGGCCTTCCCAGATCACGCAGTGCTGGAATTGACTTATCGCGACGATGGTCAGGTTCCTGCGATTAGCTGTTTGAACCTGCTCTGGGTTGAGATTGACAGAGGTGTAAACCCCAGTCATAGTCGGGTGTGGCTTGAATTTGTCGAAGGATGTCTGGGCAACTGTTGTTACGGACATGATTCCTCCTTCATCTACATCAGGGTGAGTTTTGTCGATGACTTACGATGCAGCTTCCACACGCAGAGACGATAGTAGTCTTGCCCGAGAAAGGGCTCGAAAACGACTACATGTCCTGCGGTTGTAGCTTCTGAAGCGATCTGTTGCATCTGAGAAACTGCCCATGGCTTGACTTCGAACCAGCCCTCGATGCATGTTACTAGAGGGCATTTATATGCATTCCTGAATTCATCAGGTTTGCATGGTGCAAGTAATATGTGCATAGGCAGGCCTTTCCGAAAGAGAGTGGGAGAGTGGGCGGGCGATCTCTCCCATCGGTCAATTAGTTGCTGTGAGACTAGTCCGCGACGAGCGTGGCGAGTTCAACAGCCTGCTGAGCAGCCTGCTCTTCAGTGAGCAGGTCGCTGTTTTCCAGCGCCTTGCCACAGCCTGAGCAGACGCGCCGCAAGATAGAGAGATCGAATTCGGCAATCCTGAGACAACAGCTGGAATGGACAGTCGCGAGAACGAATCCGTCATCGAGATTTGTGTTGGTCCGCTGTTCGTCTGAGTTCATTGTGACCTCCCGTAGAATAGGGAATTCACCATTCATATCTCGCCCCGCCCAAGCAAGACAGTCGAAAGAAAAAAGAAATTCTTTTCTTCCTGCTACCTTGCTCGAGTAAGAGCGAGTTTTTTTCACTGATTCATTTATTAACGTGCCAAAAGAGATTATTCTGTGAAAACAGAAAGTAAGATATTTTACCTCACAACTACAGCAAAAGCGTATAGCGAGATAAAAGATCTACTGATTATATTGAAGCTAAAGGCAAAAGTAAAGTTATAGGATGTGTTTGTTCGCGCTAGTACTTAGCCCTTGATAAGTGCTTTAAGTGCTTTTCCAAGTCTTCGTCGCATGAGGAAGAAGAGTACTAGGACGACGAGTGCAATTGCGCCATATCGAACTGGAAATGCGTAAAATTCAGTTGAAGCATACAGATTCTGATTTTTACTACCATAACTGACGATTAATTTCGCTGAATATTTACCGATCAGAAATGGTGTTTTCCATGTCGTGTCCATGCGTCGAATTGCGTTTGGAAGCACGTTATTACTGTTAAAAGGCACTGAAATCTTGCGACCAAACATGTCAGTAATGAGAATTTCACCAGCAGGTTTTATATGTACTCGTCCTTTATTTAAAACACGTGTATCAAATGTCACTGGCCCAAATTCATAAAATGGTTTATCCGTATCAAATGATTCAACTGCTGCGTCTTCTTTCACATCTCCTGGAACCCTCGCAAGGATGAGGGATGCGACTTCTTGAGAAATCGCTGCTCCAGTTCCACCAGCTACTTTTCCTGGAAGTGTGCCAAAGATAACTGAGGCGAAATGTCCACCAGGTTCAGCATTTTTAGGCGCAGTAATCGTTATGATAAATTTCTGAGAAGATTTAGGCGCAATTGTGGCAGTTTTTGGTATTGATTTAATCCAAGAAGCCAAAGAAAATGATGATGTTTCATCGGTGAACTCGACAGATCCTTCTTCTCCACTGGCTGAGAAGTTTCGAGAGGTTGCTGAGATTTGGATAGCTTTTTCGCTTTGATTCTCAACATATACTTCTTTCGTGATTGATTCAGAAGGGGAGAGTGCAATTTCTAGATTTGATGGATGGACGACGAGTCCTGGAATTGATTTCTGTGCGTGGAGTTTGGCATAAAAAACCACACCTAACAGTAGCGAGAACACTATACTCAGTACAATAGATCGTTTTTTCATGCTTAGTATGAAGGTGCAACAGTGTATATCACAACCGATGAATAGGTTCCAGGAGGCTGAGTATTACTAATTTGTGCTTTGTATTGTACGTGAATTGCATCCGCATTTTGAGCTGAAGTTCGAGTATGAATTGATACGTTTGAGGTCGTTAATCCTGCCCATTGATTCGACCCCATGGAAACAGTACTACTGTCAGTTGTAAAGCCAAATGAAGATTGTGATGATGACCCATCAAACGAAGCTGGAGATCCAACAGTTCCTGATTGATTTCGAATCGTATCTAAATTAGAGTTTGTGAGTGACTGTGTATCTCGAATATAGAGCGTATATCCATTGGCACCGTTTGTTGAAGTCGTTAATGTCTGTGAACCCCATGAAGTTGATCCAGCAGCGACAGTTCCAAAAGGAATAGTACTAGAAGTTGTTGTTACTGGAGACGTGTCACCAGAACTGTTTACTGCACTTCCATAGTTCGCGACTGAGAATGACACTGTTGGATCGACACTAACAGATGCTGTGACTCCTGCAACAGTTGTTAATGCCATGACATTACTTGTGTCTACAAGTGTCGAGCATGTATTGCCTGATAACGAAGAGTACGTAGCGACCTGCGCATAAAATGTTCCACTACTTGTATTCGTAATGCCGCTTGTGGTGATGGTGACTGCAGTAGCGGTAGTTGAACTACCTGTCGAATATTCATATTGGAGAATACCATTGGTTGAATTATATAGTGTCCAGTTACCATTCGTTAATCCGCCTCCTGACACTGAAACTTTTGCTGCTGAAGTTGTTGTCATGCTTGTTGGAGCAGTGGTTGCAGGATTGGGTGTCGTAGTAATATTCGCTGCAGTACTTCCAAAGATAATATCAATACACTTGATTGAGGTTGTACCAGGAAAAGTAAATGTGCCTGTATAGGTAACGCTTGTCCCACTCGGACGGGAATCACTCATTTGAACTGAAGCTGCGGAAAGAAGTGCGGCTTCTGCCTTCTTGCTACTGTAACTAAATATACTTGCAAATATCATGAGTCCGATAAGCCCCAGCGTTCCTAGGCGGCGTGTCAATTGTTTATTTGAAGTACGTAATTTTTTCATGGCAGATACATCAAGCTTGTCATATTTAGGTGATTGCTGTCAAGACTATGGATGAGGTACGATGCAAAAGAATAATGTACTTCTATTTCTTTTTTACGGTGATAGTTAATCGTGCGCCTGATCCATTCTTCTCAAGCACATGAAACTGTCCCTCTTTATCAAGTCTCGTACGCACCTGCTCTTTATATGCGTAGCCACGAGGGGTAGATAACTCTGGATTGTCCGAAGTGAGGTGCATCTGTGTCTCAGTACTTTCATTTCTAATGCTTATATAATCGGTAAGTGGGATCGTAATATTTGATCTATTAAATTTTGTGCCATCAAACGAGATGACATTTTCATGAGTCGCTTGAGTGACTGGTTGCGAAGAGGCTTTATCTGCTGATCCTAGATTTGAGAAAACCGCATCTGGTTGAAATACAATACCATTTGCCAGAAAATCTGGGAAAAGGAGTGCATGAGTCAAAAAACCACACAAAAAAAGAAACAGATACAGAATGCTTCTTCTCAGCTTCATATTAACGAGTTAATGCTTTAAACGCTCGCGCTAAACGCTTTCTCAGAAGTAAGAAAATAATAATGAGAATAAGTACACCAGCCACAATTCTGACTGGGAATACGATAAAGCTTGTTGTTGCCACGAGCGATTGATTAGCTTCTCCATAGTACATAACTGCAGTTGCATGATATTGACCAAATAAGAATTTGTTATGAAGACTTGATGTTATTACACGACTTGCTTCTGGAAAAATATTAGATCCTTTAACGACAATATCTGCTGTCTTTCGTCCAAACATATCTGTGACACTGATGAGCCCGAATGGCTTCACGTGAACATTTCCTGTGTTTGCAAAGGTAAGAGAGAAGGGAACTGGGCCAAATTCTTGGAAGTTTGGCGCACTAAATGAATCAAGTCGTAATACCTCATCAACTTTACCTGAGATCCTGAGTAAAAAAAGTGAAGCAATTTGTTGTGAGACACTTGCTGCATTTGGCGTTTTTTCAGTATCAACTCCAAATACAAATGAGCCATATCTGCCTCCTGCTGCCTCTTTTGGAATAGTGATTGTTGCTGTTACTTCTTGTTCTTCTCCACCAGCGATTTTAAAAGTAGAAGGAGATATCGTCGCCCACTTAGAAACACTCCATTTACTTGAACTACTTAATTCTACTTGGCCTTCTTCTCCCTGTGCGGTGAAGTCTTCTATTTTAGCTGTGATAGGAAGGCTGCGAGGTGTGTTATTACGTAGTTTTGCTTTTACCGTAATTGTTTTGCCAGGATCGACAGTTATCTCCTGTGTGGGAGGGGAGACTTCAAGTGACTGACTCGCCACTTGGCCTTGGGTAATGAAGTTACTTTTATATACAGCGAGAAGTAACAAAACGCTGATAATTCCATAAGAAATCCTTTTCGACCGTAGTAGGAGCGTTGTATGAGACAAGAGGCTATTCATGATTAATATGTCGGTGTAGCGATGAGAATAACAGTTCCTGTATATGTTCCAGCTGGTTGAATGGCATTAACTTCAGCCTGCCAACCCAGACGTGTTGTTTGTGCACTGACTCCTGTGGCTGAACAGATGACTTCTTGTCCATTTGTCGTAGAACCTGCCCATTTGTTACTTCCGAATCTTCCAGCAGTTCCTGTACAAAGACTTGATGATTCTGTTGTGTAACCAAAATACCCAGTATTTGTGTTCGCTGTACTTCCACCTGGTGCTGACCATGTCGCTGGGGATGCGTTAGTTCCTGAAAATGCGTCAATATCGTTAGACCCTGAGATAAGCGGTGCGGACGTCGTAAGTGTTCCAGAATGAGACGCAGTGACTGTATATCCACTTCCTGCATTCGTCGTAATGGTTACATCAGTTGCGCCAATCTTAGGAGTACCAACTGCCATGGTACCAAAAGGAATTGTTGATGCGGTTGTTGTAATATTTGTCGTCGAGCTGTTAACACTTCCTGCTGATGAAACTCCAGCAAGTGCAAATGTTAAATTAGGATCAACTGTTGCAGTAACAGCAATTGATGAAGTGTCGAGTGTCGCAGCGACAGCCTGTCCGTAATCGATAACAGATGTTCCTGTATCTGAATACGTATTCATTCGGACATAAAAGGGCGAATTAGCTGTAGATGAGTTAGTTACTCCAGTAAAGGTGAGAATCACACCTTGAGTTACTTGAGATGCAGGAGTGGTAACAACAATTCGAAATTTTTCACCTGAAGAATTTGGATCAGATGTCGTTCTTCCGGTCCCAGCAAGATTATCAGACGCAAGAGTTGGAGTTCCCGAACTAAATGCAGTTGGTACAGTACAAGCATCACCATATGCACCAGGAGTGGTACAAACTTTAATTCCGATTTGTTTAATCGAAGTACTTACTGATGTGGTGAAATAAAATTGATATGTTACATTTGTTGCACTAGCCTGAGAATTATTTATTTGAAGCTTTGTTGAGGTGAGTGCACTTTGTGCGCTACCCACAAAAATTCGACTAAAAGGAGGAAGGACTAATGATAAAACAAGTAATGCAACGAGCGGAAATACTTTTACATATTTACTATAACGATAAAAATAGGCAGTCATACATATAAGATTAGGGAATTGTTCAGATAGTTGTCAAGATATCATTCTGACGTAGAATCAATCTTCTTTAGAAATAAGGGCAACGACAGCTTTTTTAAGACGGCGTTTATTCTTAAGGGACCAAATAATAATGATTGTAAGGAGGGAAATTGAAAGCACCGGAACCCAAGGAAAAATAATCAGAGTTCGCGTGGACTCTATGATATGTCCATTTCCTGTTGAAACCTGCATGGTAACGGTATATATGCCAATTCCTATGTGCTCAAGCATAATGTCACTTTGCCATCTGCGGATTTTAGAGGGAAAAATAAGCTTCTCTTCTATAAATTGTGTCTTTACTTCTCCAATGAGTGGTTTAATCTTGAGAATTGGTTTTGCTGTGAAAAAGTTCATGGAAGTATTTTTGACTCGAAGGAGAAAGGGCATTGTCGATTGTTGTGAAATAAATGGAAGGTCAAATGACATAATCTCTCCTGGGTGTTCGGTTCGAGAACCAATCCCGATATCTCCAAGCATAAGCACTCCGACTCTTGCAGTTACAGCAGTCTGGTTACTTATTTGAGGCACAAGTGGTTGAAAGAAAAGAAGTCCATAGTAGCCACCTATAGATATCTTTTGAGGTGTTTTGATGGTTAATGTTATTTTTTGTTTGGCTTTAGGTGCTAGTGTCCATTCTTCGTTATCAAGCCCCACCCACGATAACAATGAATTAGTATTTCTATCTGTTAACACATACCCACCGTCTTCAGCTGTTGTGTCAAAGTCGCTATAGAGTGCTTTGACGGGGAGAGGTATTGAGAGAAGATTCTCGATGGTCATGTCGTACGTAGTGGTCTTGTCAGGTGATAAGTTGAGATGCACGATAACAGGGGAGATGCGGATAACTTTATCGATTACTTGAGGAGTTGGTGCAGCATGGGCAGTGGGTGAATAAGAGGTGAGAAATAAAAAGTAAAAAGTCAAAAGCACAAGTAAAAATGAAAAAGTTTTACCTTTTACTCTGTGATTTTGACTTTTGAATTCTGAATTCTGAATTTTCATAGTTAATATGTTGGCACCACTATATATAATACTGTCGTCGTATAATTTCCCGCATGATTTGTCGAAGCTGAAGTGACCCTATATGATACGGTAAATTGCTCATTTGATATAGCCGAGGTCACTGGGCCTGCATGATCTGCGACAGGGTCTCCGGGAGAGGATGTCGTGAATCCTGCAAATTTAGGACCACCATTTGTAAATCGATCTGCTGTTCCACCAGTTAGATTACTATCATCTGTCGTATACCCAAACCCATTTCCAGACCATGTCGTTGGGCTTGCGTTTGAGCTGGCATAATTAGCGATCGTGTCACTCGGTGAAGTAAGTGGTCCAGTGACTCGAGCGTTGATGACATAGCCGTTATATGCATTAGTCGAGGTTGTGAGAACTGATGTTTTGGAACTATCAGTATAGCTGTTTCCGGAATTAAGATTTGAGAATATGACCGTAGCAGAGTCAAGTCCAAACGTTAAGGAAGGAAGGGACGTTGCTGCGCTGCTAACAGGTCCGAATCCAGTTTCCGTATAATTTCCTTTTCGAGATTTTACCTTTACATAGTAGGTTGTATTAGAAAGAAGCCCTGTGATATAGACACCACTCCCGCTGCCCCACGTGCTATATGTCATAAAGCTGCTCGTTCCAAGCGTACTTCCCGGAGTGAAATCACTTTGAACATACCGTGTGTCACTTGCGAAATTGTCTGTACTAATAGCCACGGCATATGTCGCATCTGAAGCATTACTTCCTGTCGCAATAACAATCTTTAACCGGTCGTAGTTACTTCCTGGGTTAGTAAATGTTGGAGCAGGAGGTTCATTTGCAAGCATCGTGAAGGTGAGCCCGCTATTTACTTTATATGAAGCGGATGATAGCTGACCAAACTCCACCTCGCCAGCTGTTCCATTGGCTTTAAAGTTACTTGAGCTCATGCTATCTCCACCAGCTCCAAAGCCATAACTTTTTAACTCATAATTCGTACTAGTAGGACCAGCGAATACAGATGTGGGAAATGATGCTATCAAAATAGATATTACTATAAATAAAGAAAGCTTTCTGGTGCAGTATGTAAATTCGAATTTCGGATTTTTCATAGTGGTAAGTAAAAAATTGAAATGCCAAATAATGGATGTAAATATTCAAAGGTACATATTTGACCAATACTTCTTTTTTCGGCAAGGACTGAAATAAGCGCTTTTAAAAATGTGATTTCTGTTGAGTTAGAAAGAAGCAGTGTTTTATACGTCGCCTTTAATTCACTTTCATCAGGAAAGATAATATTGATGTTGCTTAGCGAAATCGTTTTTATAAAGTCTTTTGCTAGTGATGTACTGATATCTTTATAGATCTGCTCATAGACGAGATTAAGACTGACAACATCAGTAAAGAGAAAATACTCTTCCTGGGCAAAATATCGCATGTATGCAGATGCTTGCTCGTGTTTTGTATGAGCTCTATCAATAAATGCAAAAAAAACATCTGCTGAGAGAAATACCTTTTTTCCTGTTTTCGTCATAGGTTATGAATTATCTTATAGATTAAATCTAAACGATTATAGAGAAGGGAACATTAGCTACTTAAATGAAGACTTGCTCCTCTTCCTTTTAATCGTAAAAACGGATCATCAATGCTGAATTGTTTGGACGTCGGATTTTTCAACACTCTAAATGGGGATTTTGGCTCGCTATGTTGATATGGAGTAAACTCTTTATTAAATGCTTGCAGATCTGACTCTTTAATGCGGACACTGCCACCAGCGCGGACTGCTTTTAATTTTCCTTCTTTAATATAACGTCTTACCGTTAAGGGGTGAACTTTTAAAATAAATGCTGCTTGGTTAACATTAAATAAATTTTCCATATCGTCTTATTAGTTGATCTTTTGTTTCATGTTCTCACCGAAATAAACAAACATTTTTTTCTTACATTCTGAGCAATGTAACAAATCAGCGATGAGACAATCTCATGATATATGTAAGAATTGTGTGAAAAAGTGTATATGCAATATTATGCAATATAATATAATTATATGCAAATTTTGTGAAAAATTGACCTCATCTTCGCACTAATCTTAAATTAATAAGCCCGTTGCTTATTAATATATGAAATACGTTCTAACATATTTTACAAAGTTACAAGTTGCTTTCGCAATAGCTGTTATCACAGTGATTGTCTTGGGTATCAGTTTTTCTCAGTCAGTGTATGCTGCAACCGGCATTAACCGCACGATAAACTTCCAAGGGAAGCTCGTTGATAACGCTGGACTTAATGTCGCTGACTCGACATACTCAGTCGTTTTTGCTTTGTACGATCGCTCAAGTAGTGGAACAACCATGTGGTCTGAGACTCAATCGGTCACAACAGTCGATGGTATTTTCCGAGTAGCACTCGGTTCCAGTACGCCAATTCCTGCAAACTTCAACTTTAACTGGGATGGTATCTATTTAGGCATAAAAGTAGGAGCTGATGCTGAGATGACGCCTCGAATTAGAATGGCATCTGTGCCATTTGCCTTTAACTCTGAAAAAGTAGCTGGACTGACCGTACAAGATGAGAGTGGTAATGCGTCAACCTCTGGAACACTCAAGATCCCAAATGGAAAGACAATATCATTCGGTGGAGCATTCACGACAACTGCTGGAAATGACTTAACAATTACGACTTCAGGAACTACCTCGCTCGTCGCTCCAACTACTGGAACAGTTAACCTCCTTGATACGACAACTAGTCAGACGTTGACTAATAAAATCATCGGAAGTACAGGGCTTACATTTACTGGTGCAACCACAGATATAACGACGGGTACGAACGAGGATTTTTCGCTTGTTCCTAATGGAACAGGATTAATAGGTTTGGGTACGACTAGTCCTGCTTCTTTTCTCCATGTGTATGGCGGAAACCAAGGAGGAAATGCCTTGGCAATATTTGATCAGCGTGGAGCAAGTGCCAATGACATATTTGCAGCTTCTGCCTCAGGTTTGCCAAAGTTTGTTATCGGAAACTCAGGGAATGTGGGAATTGGCACGACGCTTACTAGTTCGTTTAATCTAGATGTGACAGGAACAGCCCGATTTACTGGAGCTATTACTGTCGCATCATGTAGTGGATGTGGAGCTTCGTCGCAATGGACCACTGCCGGGAATAATCTTTACTACACGACAGGCGGAGTAGGGATTGGTACAACATCGCCAGTTACTGATCTCCATGTTTACGGTAAAGTGGGGGGGAGTGCTGCACTTCTGATCGACCAACGAGGCACGAACACTCCAGATATTTTGACAGGTTCAGCTTCAGGAGTGACAAAATTTGTTTTCAATAATAGTGGAAATTTGGGAATTGGTAGTTCTATTCCTTCTCGAAGGCTTGCAATCGTAATCCCTGATGCTTCAACTCCAATTATGAATATTTCAAATCAGACAGGAGAGGTCTTAGATATAACCGGTGCTGGTGCTGTCACATTTGGAAATTCTGGGAATAATAATTCTGGCGGGATGTATAACTTCGGAGTCGGTGGATCTAGCTCGTATATAACGAGTAGTACAGGTGATTATGTTTCAATTAATGCAGGAAGTAGTAACGTAGGGAGATTACTTAATGTATTACAGAATAGTACGAGCAGATTTGCTATACAAGCAAACGGAAATGTAGGAATTGGAACCACTACTATAAATAGTCTGCTTGATGTACGTGGATCAACAATTACAAGTAATTCGCTCATGAGTTTAGTCCAAAATGGAACAGCAGATATTTTTACAGCCTCAGCCGGAGCGACGTCGCGCTTTACTATTCGTAACGATGGGAATGTCGGGATTGGGACGAGTCTTCCTAGCGTGAAGCTTTCCGTTGTTGGGGATATTCTTGGTAGTAATATCATTCAAGCGAATAATTATTTCCAGTCGGGAAACTATGTCTTTGGAGCGACTGGATTTAATACGTTTACAAATACAGATATGGCGCTGGCATCTAATGGAAGTGGAAGATTTACTTTTTCTCCGGGTGGTGTTGAGAAAATGAGAATTGAGAATAATGGAAATGTGGGGATTGGGACAAGTACTGTTAGCTCACTGCTTCATCTACGAGGGACGACGACAGGAAATGCATTATTCACAGCAGATCAGCTAACGATTACGGGAGATATTTTTACCGCGTCTTCATCGGGACTAAGTAAATTTACCATTCAGAATAACGGAAATATCGGAATTGGAACGACACTTCCTGCAAGTACGCTCTATATAAATGGTACTACCACTGGAAATGCTGCGTTGACTGTCGTTCAAAATACAGGGACAGGAGACCTATTTACTGCATCAGCAGCAGCGACGACGAAATTTGTTATAGATCGATCAGGTAACGTCGGTATCGGACAAAGTGTGCCTTCAGCATATAATCTGGATGTTACCGGAACAGCACGATTTACGGGTGCAATAACTGTTGGATCGTGTAGTGGTTGTGGAGCCGCTTCGCAATGGACGACGAGTGGAAGCAGTATTTATTATAATCCAACTGCAGGAGGGGTAGGAATTGGAACCACAACAGATCCAACCTCACTCCTTCATCTTAATGATACGCGAGGCGGGAATGCGTCTCTTATAGTCGATCAGCGTAATGCAGCTGCGGATATTTTTACTGCCTCTTCTTCTGGAACTCCACGATTTGTGATCCAAGGTGGCGGAACGATAGTTGCCGGAACTGATGTGGCAGGAGCGATCTCGGGTGGAAATGTCTATTCCTCAACAATTGCTCACTTTGCAGGAAATGTTAATAGCTATGCTCAAGTAAATGTTCAAAATCGAAACTCTGGAACTTCAGCATCATCTGATTTTATCGCGACTGCAAATGACGGAACAGATACAACAAATTATATTGATTTTGGTATTAACAGCTCTGGATATAGTGATGCAGCCTTTACTATCGTTGGTCCACGGGACGGATATCTGTATACAAATGGTGGGAATTTAGCTGTAGGGACACAGACTGCTGGAAAAAACATATTATTCCATACAGGTGGGACACTTTCTGCAAATGAGCGTATGAGAATTGCGGCAAATGGAAATGTTGGTATCGGGACAACGACAGTGAATAGTCTCCTTGATATCAGGGGAACGACAACGGGAAATTCGCTTATGACGCTGGTCCAGAATACGAGTGCTGATATCTTTACAGCATCGGCTGGCGCCGCTACGAAATTCGTTATAGGAAATGGCGGAATGCTTTCTCTCGCGGGTGGTCAGACATCAGATATTGATACATTAACGGGAACGACATTAAAAATTGGTGCTAGTACGGCGACAACACTTACACTTGGAAGATCAGGCCAGGCGATAAATCTTCCTGCAATTGCTTCAAATAATAACAGCGTCTTATACACAGGTGCGTCTGGTGTACTTAGTGCCGCAACAACGACGAATACTGGTGCGTGTCTTATATCAAATGGTGCGTCATCTGCTCCTTCATGGGGTTCTTGTAGTGGAACACAGCTTGTTGATAAATTCGATATCGTTAATGGACTATTATATAACGCAAATCAGTCACTTGATTTTGCGATCGGTGGAACATCTTCTAATTCAGCTGAATTTGTCATTACGCAGTCCGGAACACGTGCGACAGCATCAATCTCTGCTAACACCTCGTTTGCTGGACTCTCGGTAAACCAATTTGGACTTGGAGATGTATTGACGGCATCATCAAGTGGAGTGAGTAGATTCACGGTCGCAAATACTGGTGCAATAAACATCAACTCTATCGCTGGTGGTGTGACGATCGATCGTACTGGATCAAATGATATTGTAAAGACGACATCCGGTAATAATACTACTGATTCAGACTTTCAACGAACTGCCAATGCGACAAGTGCTGTTTTGACAAATCTTGATAACTCTGGTGGGGATATGGCTTTATCGATTGGTTCTGTTTCAGGCAATGGCACAATTACGACCGGTTCTCAGCCAGCAGTTCCAGCTGCAATTGGTGCAGGCGCAAATTCAATTTCTCGACCTGATGGAAAATATTTAGTTATCCGTGGTGGAGCTACGACGACCATGTATATCTATGATTCAAAAGCAGAAACATTTACGGCGTCACCAAATGTGTTAAGTGCCGCTGCTGGTGCTGGATCTTTGGCAATTCCACGCCCAGATGGAAAATATCTCGTTGTACACGGAAATTCAGTTGCAACGACGTCTATCGTTGATCCTATGGATAACGTTCCAACCGTAGCTGGTCCGACAGCTACTGGGTTAAATGGTGCAGGAACGAACTTATATAGACGTCAAAACGGACAGTACTTGCTTGTTCATGGAGGCACTGCTGGAACTTCTCGTATCTATAATGTTATTGCCAATACCTGGGTTGCTGGACCAACCGCAGGATCGACTACCTGGGGTGCTGGTTCATTGGTCCTTCCTCGTCCAGATGGAACCGCGCTTATTGTGGCAGGTGGTGCATCAGCCAATACCCAGTTATATAATCCATTTGATGGAGCTGCATCGATCGGAAGCTTTACTACAGGTCCCTTATTACCAACAAACTGTGAGATAAACGGTGGTGGATCTGTCGCGCTGCAACTCCCAAGCGGGCGATATCTTATTCTTTCAAAACTGGGGAGGTCTGTAGAATATGATCCTGCTACAAATACGATGGGAAATTGCCAGAATGTGGGTCCAGCAGCGGCATTGGCTGATGGGGCACATGCAATTCGCATGCAAGATAAACGATATATAATCTTTCGAGGATCAGGTACGACTGATGTCTATATCTATGATGCAACCACAAATACATATTCAACTCATGCATCATCTACCTCCACACAAGGTGCAGGGGCGCATAGTATTCAGGAATATGATGGGACATGGAGAGTCATAGTCGGAGGAAGTACGACTACTAATAAATTCGATTCGCAATTAGTAATGCGGGGAAGTTATGTTTCAGAAGACATAAATACAACAAATCTTTCTCCAGATAGTACCATATGGTTCACAGCAGGAGCTGAAGCGCGATTTAGTGGTACATCAAGTGCAACATTAACGGGTGATCTTCCGCAAACAGGGCTTGAGATAAATGTACAGACTGCATCTTCCCAAGGAGGTCTTTCGACTGCCACATCAATTCCAATTAGACGCAACGGGGATTTGATACAAGCGAGCCAAGGAAATACATGGGTTCGGGTTACCGTTAATTTTACACGTCCACTGCCTCAACAGCTGTATGATGAGCGAGGTGCGTGGATGGGGAATGGTAAAACAACATTTATCCGAGATTACCAGGATCCAACCCTTTACGATTATAAAATTGACAACTCTACTGTCTTAGTTCGTAATCAGTTTGATTGGAATAGTTCTATGGGTGCATCTGATCCACTGGAGGCATCTTCATCTGCGCTAACCCGTGTCCAAGCGATGAGTGATCGATTAACGTTACCGTGGGGGAAAGTTTCTGGTCCAACACAAATTAGTACAAATGGTGGATTCTATTTGGGCTCAATTGGTTCTCATCCACCACTTTTAACACCAACAGGTGATGGCACATTAGTCATTCAAAGACCAGGTGGATTGATTTCGATTATTGCTTCTGGATCGGCGAATATGTCGCTCTACGATCCAGCATCCTCACAATTTACTGCCCAGTCTGGTGCTGGAAATATTCCGACTACAGGTGCAGGCTCAGGCGCGTTTGCGCTAAAGCTTCCTAGTGGTAAATTCCTCCTTGTTATGGGGGGACAAACTGCGACAACGAATATTTATGATCCAAATGCAGCATCAGGTTCTCAATTCGTCCAGGGACCAAATCTTTCAGGGGTTGCAGGCTACGGTGCGCAAGCAATTCTTAATAAAGACGGCACGTACACCATCGTTCATGGTGGAGGATTAACAACGACTACACTATTTAATCCTTTTGCTGATGTAAAAAAACCTGCTGGCTCGACACTTTCTACTGGTCCGACGACATCTACTGCTGTTAACTGTGGATCATGGGCTATCCCACTTGCTGGTCAGCTAGCTGATACATATCGTGTGTTCGTCGGATTTGCCCCATTTGCCACAGGAAATACAACATCTATGATGTACGATGCTGTTGCAAAACAATTCACAGCCGGCCCTGCTCTTACTGGAGCTCATGGATGTGGATCTTACGCTTTTCAGCGTCAGGATGGATACTGGGTTACTGTCGCTGCTGCTGGGGGTACGACTGGTGCACAGTCAACTGCTACTTCAATAATTAACCCATGGTCTAATACTAATATCGCTGGTCCAACGCTCACAACAGCTGTCGGGCGTGGATCAATCGTTATTCCACGAGCAGATGGCACATTCTTAATTACCAGAGGTCAGACACAGACGATCAATGGAAACGGGACAAATATCTATCTGCCTTGGGGAGGGACGTTTGGTGTGGGTGCTGGGATAGGAACGACTGTTGCTGGACCTAGCATGATTGATTACACTGGTACACCAGGAATACTTGTTCAAGGTGCAGGCTCAGTCACATTTCAGCGTCCTGATGGGAAATGGGTAATTCTCGCAGGAGGACATACTGGAAGTAACATTGTTAACTTATATGATGCAGGGTGGTATCCTGATGGACAATATCTCTCAGGTCAAATATACGCTACAACTCTGACAACTGATTCAACAATTTCTTGGAAAAAAACAAACGATGATTTTGTAGACTTTCAAGTCAGAACTGCACCGACTCGAGACGCACTCTACAGTGCCTCTTATCGAAGTGTCTCACGATCTGGTGACTCAATTGGTGCGAGTAATGGAGATAAATGGATACAGGTGCAGGTTAATTTTTCTCGAAGATTCCTTGGATATGATGGCATAAATCAAGATGTTTCACTTGCTACTTCAGCATTCCCAGCACAAGTTATCTCACAGCCAACAGTTTTTGAATATAAAGTAAATAATTCATATGACTTCTTAACACTAAAGAATGACGGTGTCAATGCGTTTAGAGTTAATAAATATGGAGCTGTCTATGCAGGTCAACAGGGAGGATTCTATGCAGGAGGGGCTGATTTGGCAGAGAATTACACTTCAAAAGACGTTCTGCAAAAAGGCGAAGTCGTTCAAATTGATTCAACAGATAATAAAAGCGTAAAACGTTCAACAGCACAATACCAAAACACTATCTTAGGCGTTGTTTCAACCGATCCAGGTTTTGTAGCGGGTGCATATACGGAGAATTCATACCCAATCGCACTTGTTGGACGTGTTCCTGTCAAAGTTAGCACAGAAAATGGGCCAATTCATGCAGGTGACGTCCTTACCTCCGCTTCAATTAGAGGCTATGCAATGAAAGCAACGACCAGTGGTCGTTCTCTTGGAAAAGCACTCGAAGACCTCAATACAACTTCAATGTGTCCGCAAGAAGCACTTGGAATTAATCCAACTACAAGCTGTGGAGTAGTTATGATGTTCGTTAATCTCACAGACTATCAAGGCAGTGCAATTGACGTTCTCATGAAAAATAGTGGGTATGTGACAGATGTCACACCTTCAAGTATGGGACTTAATGTTGCAAGTGCCCACACGGATGCTGGCCTTTCAGATCCATCGATTCAGTTTAGTCATACTGCACCTGTTATCACACAGCCACAACTTAATATTCTTTCATTCTTAAAAGAACTAAAAGCAAAAAATGCTAGTACAGGGGTTCAATCTGAAATCTTTACCGATAGACTCAGTGCTGCGTTTGAGATTATTACTCCAACTATTATCGCAGATACGATTTTTGCTCGAAGAATTAAAGCAGACTCTATTGAAGGACTTGAGATCTTAACAAACAAGATTTCGTCACTCGATGACGCGGTAAATGCATTTAAGAAAAAAGCAGATGCGACGAGTTCTGCTGTGCTGTCTGCACAAGATAAAATTACTGCAACTCCAAGTGCTGATATTCTAACTAAACAAAATATCCTGTCATCTACTGGACCAGCAACTGTATATACACTAACAAGTCTGCAAGTTGATGGGCTGGCAAGTATCTCAGCTGATATGCGTGTTAAAGGTAACTCACTCGTTGAAGGTGTACTAACTGTTATTGATAGCATTACAGCACATAATATTATCGTTACAGGGATATCAAACTTCTTTGGCGACGTATTCTTTAAAGGAAAAGTATCCTTTAGTGATCAAGTAACATTTCCGAAAGACTCAGCTGGTGTGATCACGATTGAAAAAGGAAAGAAAACAGCGACTGTTACATTCTCTAAAGAATTTGAAACAGTACCTCTTATTAATATCTCAGTTACGGTTGATCGTCTTACTGAAGATGAGATAAAGGAACAAATAAAAAATGGTATGTGTTCTAAAGATGACTCTATCGATGAGTGTCAAGATACGTATGAACAAGATGTACTCAGCCATATGAGTAAATATGTTATTAGTCGACGAACGACGAAAGGATTTACAATCGTTATTGATCGAGAAGTAAAAGAGCCATTGCAATTCTCATGGAGTGCGATGCAGGTTATAAATGGAAAAATACCTACAGCAACAGACAGCGTCGTGAAAGGAGGTGATAATCCATGAAAGAATTAGTTCATCATATCTGGCAAAGAATGAGGGAGCCATTAGTACAAGTAGCACTCGTCTATAACGCACAATTGCCATAGAAAAGTGGATTACAGAGTAGGCATAGGTCTTTAAGAAGAATACTTCTTTACCTTCGGAAACGGTTCGTAGTTATTTGAAAGTAAGTATTCATCGCCACGAAATATATATGTTCTTTGATGAGGCCAAGCTGGACAGAGAATCCACAAGGGTAACGGATTCAAGCTTGCACTCTATTTACGAAAAAGTTAGCCTAGACGAGGGAAGTCGGTTAGAAGCAAGCTAACGGGCGACATCTTTGGTTTAGTTATTAAAAGTAAGAGAAAAATAGAGGGTAAGTGCGAAGTAAATAATAGATTGTGAAAGAAAGAGTAGTCTTTCTGTATAAAACAGGTATTGCAAAATAGCTGATGTGCTTGTATGTTTAAAGAAAGTAACATACAGTAACATCACGCAGAATTGCATATGAGTGTGCGTACAACTATTATTTTAAGTGTTCTTTGTTTTGTGCTTGGTAGCGGTACGACGTGGTTTATGGTGCCTCGAAATGATCCTGTATCGCAGGACTCTTCTTCTAATGAAAAACAGATGCGCTCTGGGGGATATAGTTTAATTAACCCACTTCTGGACTGTGAAGAAGGGGATGTCCTCCTTAACCAAAAAGAATTCGGGTCATTAAAAGGCAGGTTGCAGGATACGATTGCGAATGAAAAGGCGGCTGGCTATGTCACTGATGTATCTATTTATTTCCGTGATCTTAATAACGGGCCGACATTTGGTATCGATGCTGATGAAGATTTTGCACCAGCGAGTTTACTGAAACTCCCGGTGATGATGGCGTATTATAAGGCAGCAGAAAAAGATCCATCGATTCTTCCTACAAAGGTGCCATTTACGGGAAGTACGCCTGAGCTTCAGCAAATTTTCTCAACATCTTCACTTGAAAAAGGGAAGTCGTATGCTGTGCAAGATTTAATAGAGAGAATGATAGAGAAATCAGATAATGGTGCGTTAACTGTGCTTGAACAGCATATTGATGGTAGCTTAATCGATAAAGTATCAGCAGACTTAGATATTACGGTGCCAAATGCAACAACAGCAGAGGATTTTCTGTCAGTTAAACAGTATGCTTCGTTTTTTCGTGTGCTGTATAACGCGTCATACTTAAGTCGTGAGTATTCTGAGAAAGCGCTTGAAGTACTTCGTGCTAC
Organism: uncultured Gammaproteobacteria bacterium; assembly: GCA_964503265.1. Classification (GTDB taxonomy): domain Bacteria; phylum Patescibacteriota; class Microgenomatia; order Levybacterales; family UBA12049; genus CAZCYO01. The sequence goes on along the minus strand of CAZCYO010000004.1, from coordinate 126,020 downwards.
AGAATTTACCAAAGGACTTGTTTCGGGTCTTCCCAAAGGTGTTGTGATCGCTCATAAATATGGCGAGCGAGAGCTTCCATCGGGAATTAACCAACTGCATAACTGTGGAATTGTATATTATCCAAATAAGCCATATTTGATTTGTGTGATGACACGCGGTTATGATGCAATGAAACAAGCTAAGCTTATCCAAAAGATATCACATGCTGTGTATACTGAAGTGGAGCATCGTATTAAGAAGATTAAATAGAGTAAATTGACCGTTGGTTTTTAACAAATAATAACCATAACACAAGGTTTGCGATACTGAGGAATAGATAGGGTGCTACTGTGACTACTCCTAAACTCACCATAAAAATAGCTTCAAAGACTAACGAGAGGAATAATAATATCTCAAAACAAAGTCCGAGTAAGTTTTGAAAGAATAACTTGATTGTCGCTACGATTTGATTTGTTGCACGTGGATCCTTTTCGAGGTATATCTGAATGTCTTCACGTGAAGTGACGATATATTCAAGAGATATATAATGGCGTTTTTTAATCAATAGAAGGTACGAAGGAGCCGGGGGAAGCGTTATCGTGAACATGCCGAGATTATTTGTTTGGGTATGAAGGAGTATTCGCTTACGTTTTCGATCAAGTAAATAAATAATTGCATGATTAACAGGAAATTCTCCGCTTGCTTCATCTTTGACAACTCCTGAAAGCATTCGTAGAGTGTTTTTTCGTCTGTGCCAATGAAGCAGTGAGAAGAAATATGCAGGGATTGCCGATACAGGAATATGATAACGAGTACAAAAACTAAGTAACGTCACGATAATGAAAAAACAGAGTGATACGAGAGATAGTAATTTAAATAACCGATTTGAAACTCCAAGCGTTGTAACAAATGTCATAAATGAAGAGAAAAAATCTCCGGTGACTTCCGAGTAAAATTGAACAGTACTAATAACTGAATACGCATCTTTTTTTAAATAGATAGTTGGGTATTGAGACTCACTAGTCGTCGAGATGGTAAAATAATTTTCCTGTTGTTTATATCCAGTTGCTGAGACTTGAATTTTATAGTCTCCTTGAATAAGATTTGTTGAGATCGTTCCATCTGGATTTGAAAAAACAGGATTCTTCGTTGCAATAGATTGATCTGACAGGAGTGTGTAGTTATTCGATCGAGGATTTTTTCTAAAAAAGAGTACACGGGCATTTTCAATAGGATTCTTTGACCCTTCGTCAAGAATAGTGAGCGGGTTAACGATTGTCATTCTTGAGAGTGCTTGTTCTGTTATGTTACCAGCAACGTCGGTGATACGTGCATAAATCACATAGTTACCAGGCTCCAGTTTCGCCTTGAGTCTTCCACTATAAACACCATGTGAAATTTCAACTATTTCGACAGAATCTGAACTAGCATCTGTGGTGTTACTTGGAGAATAACTATTAATACCAAGCACCTTTTTGTGTTGTCGAACTAGCGCTTCAATTTTTCGGATCTTTTCGCTATCAGAAACTGCAAAGCGAAATTCAAATGGAGTATTGATCGTAATAACAGTCGCAGGGATTTGATTCCCCCCACTTAGTGTTTTTTCTAAGCTTAAAGGGTCTGATGAGATAATGGTATTATTTGCCGTAATAATAAGCGAGGTAAGATTTACAAAAGAACTCGTACTCCCTTTGGCTGTGGTAAATGTGTAGATGTCAGAGGATGTCGTTCCTGTCGATGTTGTAGCTAAAATTGAGAAATAATATTGAGTTTTGGGAATTAAATCAGGAAATTCTATCGAATAATCAGTTACTAGTTCTGAAACTTTTATATTTTTGAGCATGCTGCTAGGAGAGGTGCCATATCTAATCGTGAGTTTTGCAGGGGTAGCAAGAAGTACGTGTGCAACCGCTGAATTTGAGGATATTGTATCAATATCTATTGACGAAATCGTATTAACAACGGGGGGTTTTGTTGGTGTGGGAGTTGGTATAGATCTTGCAGGTGTAGGAGTATTGGTGGTTGAAGGAGTAGTGGGTTGTGTATGGTGATAATATTGTATAATGCTAATTGGTGTTATCGTAGCACCACTACTATTCGCACCTGCGCTTACAGCAAATGATACCGTTGAGTCACCTGTATAATTCGAGTTCATGCGAAGTGTAAAAGAAACGATTTGATTTGTTGTATTTGCTGGGATTGAGGGGATAGACCATGATACGACACGGTTTACAGTGTCTACTACAGCTGGTGTCCCATTATATGCGTCTGTTCCTGAGCCGTTTACGTAGTCAGCGAGATTAACGAGCGACCCATTAATACTTGCATCAGCCCAGGAGGCCTCAATTGTAAGTGGCACAGCAAAAGATAAGAGGGAACCATAAGTGATTTGGTAGGTAACGAGTTCGTCTTCTTCGGCTGTTTGGTTATCTGACACTCGAGAAATTGAAATTGGAACATCTTGGTCACGAAGTTGAACGGTTAGGCTTACAGAGGTATTTTTAGTTACACTCGTTTGAGCAAAAGAGATGAGGGTGCTTTGCGTGAGGAAAAGGAGAATAAGAACAATATATATACTATTTTTTCTAAGTTTGGGCATAGTAGTATCGTAGCATACTGATTACATGTGTGCACCTTGACGGAGGAGAAAAAAAACAGCTAATATAGATGTATGGGGCTTAAAAACTTACGGATAAAAAAAACATCTCAGGAACATATGACTACTGATGGTGAAGATGATGTAAAGATTGAATCGCATACCTCTCCAGTAGAAATGACACATGTGACGAAGAGACTCTCTATGCTTTCCCCTAAATCACTTGCGATTGTAGGCGTTATAATCGTGATATTACTTATGTTGGCAAGTCTTCCTGCGTATTATTTCTATAACCAATACCAGTCTGCTCAACAACGAGCAAAAGATCCAACCATTGCTGCAGAGGAACAAGTAAAATCTGTAACAACAGCTGTCGGAAAATTACTCCTTCTTCCAACAGGTGAAGCGCCGACGCTTGCAACTGTTTCGGATAAGTCAAAGCTAGTAGGTCAGCAATTTTTTGCAAATGCACAAAATGGAGACAAAGTACTTATCTACACCAACGCAAAAAAAGCGATTTTGTATCGACCATCATCAAATAAAATTATTGAAGTTGGACCGATTAACATAACAGGGGAGGCAGGAGTGCCAAACGCACAAGTCGCAGGTGCAAAAACGACAGCTACTCCAACACCAGCGATTGTTCGAGTAGGGCTTCTGAATGGAACGACAGTCGTGGGACTGACAAAAAAGATTGAGACATCACTTATTGGGAAGCTACCATTTGTACAAGTAACAGTCAAAGATAATGCTGTAAAAAGTGATTATGCTCAGACACTCGTTATTCCGTCATCTACAGCACATAAAGCAGCTGCAGAACAAATAGCAAAAGAACTTGGTGGAAAAGTCGCAACACTTCCAGCAGGTGAAGTCGCACAGCCAGATACAGAGATTACCGTAATACTCGGACAAAATAGCAGTCAGTAATCAGTAGCTAGCAGTTAGTAGAGGGTAGTTAGCTCTAGGAGTAAATAAGCGGTATTCCTTTCTATCTTTTACCTCCTATCTTCTATCTAACAACCTTCTCTCAGCCTCATCAGTAAACCTATAGTTGACATCTTCGTGCTTATTTCTTACAATATCCTTACAGATACAGTTTTGTATCTTTTTTTGTACCTTAACAATACGCTTTAACGGTGTATTGAGCAGAATAGGTGGAATCATTTTTCGATAGCAAATGCGTTATCGAACAAATCTCTCTCTCTTTTTACTCATGCAACGTTACTACTTATATTTATTATGACTGGTGGCTATGGGGGAGGAAATGGTGTTTCTTTCTCTTTAGCCACCAGTTAAACAACACAATTAGTGAAAGGAGACTTACGATCTATTTCTCGCACATGGTGGCATCGGAAGAGGCGCAGTTGCGCCTCACGACTACTCTGGAGGGAATATCTCATGTATGTTGTTGTTCTTCGTGGCAACAAGCCGGTCGAAGTTCGGACGTCCCAGAATGGTGTCTGTGGTATCGTGGCTAACAACAATGGCCATAACCACTTTCTCCTCCTGCGGAATGCCGCACGTGTGCCGTCTAACGCCCTCGTCGTGATCGACGGGAAGACCTTCTTCGATGACATGGTTGACCCTCGGTCTAACCATCGGGTGGCGACGCCTATTCCCATTCCGATGAGTGGTCCGGTGAATATCACTGTGATCTTCACGCCGGAGGACGGGGAATCTGTGAGTCGCAAGCTCACGGTTGGTACCCACCAGAATTTGAAGAAGCGCGAAAAGCGCAACAAGGCCCAAGGTCAGGAACGGCGCGCCCGGCGTGCTCTTCTGCAGACGAGGATCAATTTCGATCCGCACTACCATGTCTTGGGAGATCTCGAAGATCTCATCATCACCGACGGCGACACCGATCAGGAGATCGGCGTCATCTACGAAGAGTCCGAAGATGGGGATGATATGTACTGGCTGTATCTCGAGGGCGCTCAGCCCCCAGTCCAGGCATTGGCATTCCCGATCATCGTTCCCTAGTGTAGTGTCCACTTCTTCACGATGCTGTGACTTGAGGAGACAATGGTGTCTCCAATTGAATGTTCATATATCTGGAGGAATCATGGATACTGTCGTATGCGCACTTGTAGTGCGCACACTTCAATCTGAAGGACAGACACGGTCGGTTGAAGCTCGGGGCATTGTGGTACTTCCGGTTCGGAAAAGTCCACATGACCTTGTGGTCCGCCGTGTTATCTCGAGTGTGAGGCGGGTTGATTACCTTATCGGGAGTACGACTGTCGCAACAGTCGAAATTCCTGATTCAGGTGAGTACCTGCTGGTTATTGACGGCAAAGAAGGGCACATTCAGGCCTTTGACGGTGGGGGAAGCCCTGTCGGACCAAGTGCTGCCGTTTCGTTCACGTCTGTTCCCAGGCGACCGTTGGGAGAATTCCCAGCGCCTGTTATTCGCAGCTTGACGGACCCCCGGCAACACCTGCCGGTGATCATGCCAGTGCCAGATCGGCCATGGCAGGTCATCAAGTAGCCTCTGATCTGATCTTCGCCACAGAGATGTGGCACGTCGGGACAACGAAGTCCCACGTCATCACGGATGGAGGATGCTATGGATACCAACCGGCCAGCTCGTGCTCAACAGCAACTGGTTGACGCTGTGTCAGCTAAGCGTATGACCGTTCGAGATCTTCCAGGGTTCCATGATGGACCCTATCACGAAGACTTCGACCCGGGTCCTGTGCCTATCTTGGAGCGGACGGTTCCTCAACCTGGCGAGCCTGATCAATCAGATGCGAAGACTGTAAGTAGCCCCACCTAGGGGAAGCGTAACCGGGAGACGGATTTGGAAAGTGGCTTCGCCACTGACGTATTTGTGGGGCGAATTGCGCCCCATTTAAACGCCACCAACCGATCTGTCTCCCGGAAACACACCTTTCCTTACTATTCAATTTCTAATTTGAAATTTGAAATCAAAGTTTAAAAAGTAACATAAGTAGATTTGATTAAAAATGTAAAATTTCAAATTAAAAATTCGCTTTCTTCTCTCAAAAACGAGAAGAAATACGTTTTCCTCATTGACAACTTTGTTCCACTTTGTTACCTTATAGACAACTAATATCTAGTCCCAAGGCTATGGCTGATCAAAAGATATCAATACAAGACTTACCAGATCTATTAACCGTTCGCGAGGTTGCAGAAGTGCTCCGAGTGTCACCATTAACTATTAAGAGATGGGGGAAACGGGGTAAGCTTCCAGCCATTCGCATCAACAGTCGTGGCGACCGCCGCTACAAAAAAGAAGCCGTCCTCTGGCTTCTAGGTATCCAACAGAAAAGCGAGTAACTTACATCTCTCTTAACTGTTTTCTTCCCCGTTTTCCATAAGATACATCATTTCTATATCGCACTATTCCTGGAACGAGGCGAATAACTCCTGGCTTAGCGTTTTCTCCTGTTGCTATAGTATGTAAAATACGAAGTCTTCCATTTGGAGTATAGAGCTTGTCTTTAAATACTTGTTCGCCATTATTCGTTTTAACACTTGTTAGTGCAGCAATTGAAGGGTTTATTTCACCTTTATTGATTTTATCAAAATATTCAAGTACAGCAGGTATATCTTGTGGTTTCACATTTGCTAAAATAGTGTCTTCAAAATTTCTTCTCGCAGTGTCATCAGATAAATCTGGTAGAGCTACTTCATAACGCAGACCAGAAGGTTTAAACTCAGTATCTTTTGTAAGCTGTGCATTTGTGGCTTCGACTCTGGGTCTTATTTTTTGCTCTCTAATTTTTTCTGCTCGATCGGGAGTAACCTCTGCGAAATATTTTTTCGCTGGTTCAGGAGCTACTTCTGTTTGTCTTGTCGCTTTCGGTTGCGCTGCTAGATCAAGTACTTGAGCAGTCAGCGAGGAAAAATGAGCTGCAATCGGTGCACCCTTCTCAGATGTAGGAGAGGTGAGCAGTGACCAGTCAAAAGTTTTTTTATCAAGCAAGTAGTCGCAGTATAATACTTCTTGTTCACCTTCAATATCAGTATCAGCATAAACGTAGCCAACAGACAGAATTCTCCCATTTGTTCTGTTACTACCCGATTCAACAATAATCTCTTCAGGCTGAGGAGCGTTTCCCCATGTAAGTGCAGCAGGGTCTATTGAAACTTTATTTTTTATTCTTTTAGAAGCTGCATTTGCTGCTTGCTCAAGAGAAATAGTGGATTTAGGACCTGATCCTTCTCCTACTAAATCAAGCGCATCTTCTGTCGAAAAAACCACAGTAGGATTGAGTGCTTCTACTTCAGAAAATATTCTTGCTTCTAAAGCCGTTGTAAAATCGTCTTTGGGTAAATCGTCAAGTTGGCGAATAATTCCCTGCATATCAGAATGCCTTCTTATACCAAGAGCCTGCATAAACTCATAACCAGTTAAGGTATCTATATTCGTAAGCAATGTGGCTCTCATTCTTTTCGCAGAATCCGAATCTCCTGTAAGCATCATTTGTAGTCCTCTTTCTTGAACGGCTTTTGTCCCTGTATATAATTGCTTTAATTTTTTACCCGCCTCTTCTGCATATTGACGAGGAATAGGGAGGCGTCGAATGGTGTCATCAGTTAATATTCCAGCCACGAGAAACCCTGCAAGAGAAAGTGATGCAGCTATTTTCGAATTGGCGGGAAATTGAAGGTAGTCTGTATAGGTAGCAGCATGTTTTTGAGCCATTGCTTCAGTCTGCTTTCTTCCGACACTTTGACCAAGTTCTATCATTACTTCTAATAAGTTCTCAGGCTCAACTGCATCTGGGTTAACCACTAAATCATTAAGTGTTACGCCATTAATTGGTATGCCTACACGTAATGAAGATAGCCGTCTTACAACTGGAACGTAGGTGGCTGCTTTCCCTCCAATAATACCAGCCTTTTTAATTTGGTCATCTAATAACGCGAGCTTATCTTCAATAAGGAAGTCCATTCCTAATGCAGCTTCGCTATTTCGGACAATATCATCTTCTGACAACTGACGTGTATGTCGTTCGTTACCTAATTGAGCAGTGATATTTACTAGTGGATACAGAGAATCCATCGTTCTTTTTATTATCTTTCCTTGTCGTTCGTCAAAAAGGGGAGAAGTTACTTGTGCTCGTAATGCATTCAGTACGTCAGCTGCATCACTTTCAAGTCTATCTTCTTCGGATTTAACCGTTAAGAGATCAGTTCTTGGGACAGAAGCTCCACTTCCACTATCTTCAAATGCCATACAATTTATCTAAGCGGATTTTAGAGAGTAAAGCAAGATCATTTCCATTAAAAAAGCATTCGCCAGCTGGCGAATGCTTTTTCTGTGAAGACGCGTACTAACGAATCTGGATCCTGAATCAAGTTCAGGATGACAGAGGTGTTACTTTAACTCGACTGTACCACCAGCAGCGGTAAGTTTTGCTTTAGCTTCTTCTGCGGTTGCTTTGTTAACCTGAGACATGATCTCTTTTGGAGCTGTGTCAGCGAGGTCTTTAGCTTCCTTAAGTCCAAGTGTTGGGACGAGTTCTCGGATTGCTTTAATAACAGCAATCTTCTGAGCTCCAGCTGAGGTGAGAACGACGTTGAATACTGTCTGTTCTTCTGCTGCTTCTCCAGCGTCTGCTGCTCCAGCTGCTGCTGGTGCTGCTGCCATCATTGTAGCTGCTGCAGAAACTCCGAATTTCTCCTCAAGAGCTTTCACTAAGTCTGAAAGTTCGAGTACGGACATTTCCTCAATTGCACTCATTAAATCTTCTTTATTTATTTTTGCCATAACGTTCGTTTCACCTCCCTTCAAATGTAAGTTCGAAAATCGAATTTCGAAACACGAAACTATTTTGAATTTTTGTTATTCTCAATTGTTTCGAACTTCGAATTTCGTGCTTCGGATTTATGCTTTTTTGCTCGCAATAGCACTCAGTGTCATTACAAATTTTTGCATGTTCCATGATAATGCTCGATGTAGTCCTTGGATTGGTGACATCATTTGACCAAGTAGCTGTGCTCGAAGTACGTCTTTTGATGGAAGTGTTGAGATTCTCAGAACATCTTTATCTGATACTGCAATGCTTTCGAAAATACCAAGTTTGATCGTAGGTTTTTCAGTTTCTTTCATCATCTTTGAAAGAACTTTTAACGGTTCCACTACATCGTTATACATGAAGAGAGCAGCTGTAGGATTTTCAAACTTTTTCTTATCATCATCTGAGAGTGTAACGTCACCAAGTGCTCGTAGAAGAAGTGTATTCTTAACAGCGACGTAATTCCCGTCTAGCTTCTTAACAGCGCGCTTAATCGTTTCTAGTTGTTGATGCGTAAGCCCTGTGTAGTTCGTAAAGACCATCCCTTTACTACGAGTGACCATATCGGTCATTTCTGCGATAATTACTTCTTTTTTCGCTTTATTAGCACTTACTTTTGGTTCAGATGTATTGTTCATAGGTAAACTCCTTAATAGTTTTACCCCACTTCGCCCTTCAGGCTCCGTTAGGGGTTGTTTTAGCAAAGCTAAAACAAAAAAGACACCCTTTCGAGGTGCCATATGTGGTTATTGGTGATTAGTAATGAATATTGGACGTACATTTTGTCTAATAACGTATAACTAATAACCGGTAACTAATTTGTGCCCCTCGGTAACTCTGATTATTCAGCTTAGCTTGGTTTAAACCAAGAGTTACTGTCTTTGGAATGAAGAGAGTATAGCAGAGAGTGCGGGGAAGAGTCAAGCGTGCGAAGCTGTATGCTTGCTTTTCGAAAGCAACAGGGATGGCGAGCCTAATAATACTATATCTTAAATGTTATTCACAGGGAAATGTGGATAACTTTGAGAGGGGAGTACTCTGGGATTTTCTTGTGCCTAAATTTCTCCTTTTCTTTCTCCTAGACGCACAAAACGCGTAATGAAAGGCGTGTGAAAAATTAAATATAAAATCGGAGAAGTCGCTTCTAGAAAAAATGTTTTTTTGTGCGGAATACTTTTTACATCTGGTAATTTCTGAACATATAACACATCTCGTATATGCAGTAACGTGAAATGTCTAGTTTTACTCTGGACACATTTAATGTTCGCAATTTTCACACAGTGCATTTCTGAGCATTAATTATGTTCGGCGCTATTTATAGCCATAGTTTATTGCGAAACTGTGCCTGAAAAACGTCGACGTCACCAAATGCCCTAGAAATAACGAAAGCAAGGATAGATGACCAAGTACGTAGATAAATTTAACCATATCTCAATGCATCATGCCTTAAAAACGATACATGAAGACGAATTAAGTGGTGAATGATGATTTTACATATTAAAAATAGCAATAACGAAAGACTCTCTGTGTAAATAGCCTACTCTGACTTCCCCAAGATGCCTCATATTCTCATGTCGCAGAATATAAATAGCGATTTTGGATTACTGATATGTATAGAGATGAGTAATCGAATATGGTTTGTAAAATAGCAGCAATCTATAAAACCAGAAACATAAAAAAATGTTAATGTAACATAACTTTTCATGAAAAATATAACATTCTGCGACATGGATTATTTGGGCCTAATGAGAATTGACAAACGTTAGTATCATTAGTTACGCTAGATTCAGCGGAATTTTAGATCCCGATATGTACTTGTAATTTATTTATTGTAATTATTACTCTTCACTTGTACTAAAAGTAGCACCATACGTAAAGGGAGATATACTTAAGGCTAGATGGAACTGCTATATGTGCGTCACATATGAAATCAGCAGATATGAGAATGAGTGTTCCTTAGAACCTACGGATATTGGATAGTTGGAAGATCATTACAGGCAGGAAGCGTATTGTGATACTTACCATAGGTATAAAGACCTCGTAGAAAGTCGATTCGTTTTACACGATCCCCTACTTGAGTGAATGTATACGGTGATCCAAGTGGCCATTCGTCATTTCGCGTTACGCCGTGGAAACCAAAATACCACTGTTCATCAGGGAGAAATGTTCCATCTTGGTATCCTTGGATGAATCCATATTTTTGTGAGGTATAGATTTCGCGCGCAAGTGAATTTGATGGATCGACATCAGAAAAGAGAAATTGTTGTTTACCAGTTTCTAGATTTGTTATTTTATTAGGATATTTAGGTAATGCGTTTACTTCATTTTGACCCATAAGCGACCAGTCTCCGACAATTTGATCGTGATATCGTAAGATAAATGCCACATACTGAGCACGAGTTAAGATGTCATCAGGTCCAAGCATGTGTGCTGAAAATCCACGAACGATACAATAGCGTTCATTAAAACATTTCGTTGCAGGTTGGTAGTCTGATGGGACATCATAAAATCCTTGAATCTCAGTTGGGCAAGCGATAGCTGTTGTTGGTTCTGTAGTTGGACTGATACTGATTGTTGTGGGAACTGGAGTACTAACGACTTGTGTCGGTTGTGGTGTGATTTCTCCAGTTCCTTTATTAATTTTGATATAGATTAATGTAGCAGATACTGCTTCTGCCATGTCAGCTCTACTACTTGTTTGAGTGTTGCATGATGAAGGAGTTGCTCCATTGCAACCGAGCGTAATCCCGAGTGTTTGTAGGTATGTTATGGCTTCAGGTCCATCTGCTGGGAATTGATTTAAGCTTCTGGCTATGAAAAGTGCTAGTTCACCTTTTAAGAGCTGACTATTTGGTCCAAATTCTGTGTATGATGCAGCAGTGGTAATGCCTTTCTCTTTTAATTTATTGTATGCATCAAGAGGTGTATTATCTGTTGGGATTTGCAGGAGACGGGTTAACACAATCGCCATTGTTCCACGAGTCATTGCGTCATCTGGACCAAACCTCCCATCACCATAGCCTACCATAATATTATAGTTAGAGATGATCTGGATTGCTTTCCAGCGAGTGTTATCTGGTGTTACATCGACTGTGTCATAGAGGGAAATTGGCGCTTTCCCATCAAGAAGAATACTCTGTACTTCAATTGGGACAACAGAACGTGGTTGACGGTTAGTTTTAACGGAAATTGCAGCAAGCGCTCCGGCAGCCTGTCCAGTCAACATCGTAATTGGCTGAAGTCTGGTTGCACCGTTTGCTATTCTACTTTGAGATATATTTTTCTCTGCAACTAAAAAACCATCAATTGAGGCTGGAATGAGTGATTCAAGGGGAACTTGGAACTTTTCATGATTACCATTCACACTGCCTGTGCTATCAATTGATGGATCGATGGTAGATGAGGTATTACAATTATGTAAATCCATATTATATCCACCAACGGCGATACTATTTTCAAATGAAGTTGGCTTAACAGATGCGACTGTTTTATGGTCAGAGTCTTTTTGTGCTTGAATCTGATATGAGGTTAATGTAGTTAGTCCAATAATGCGCCTGCTTTCTCGAACGTATGGTGCAAGTGGTAAGCGCTTCTCAATTTCTTTAAATGCAGCTGGAATATTCGTGCAGTTGTTATCTGTAGTGTTATATAGCGTATCAAACCCCTCATCATCTGCGACTGACCATGGTTGGTTTAGTTCTTTTTGAATGTAATAAATATATTGAATCGTTCGCAATTTTGCTTCGCAACTTTGGTTTTGTCTAAAAGTAGTATCTTGGATAAATCGAAGGGACTCAGCGATGTCATTTCCTGATACATTTATCCCTGTCTTTGTAATGCTTTGTAGTCCTGCGACTGTCGTGGGTGTTGATGTAGACGGTCGAGATTTATCTGGTATGCCTCTGTACCCTAAAAACTGGGTGAAAGACCAGGGAGGATTATCAGATACTCCCGGCGCTGTAGATTTAGAGACATCTTGTATAAAGAGTGATCGTGCAGCTTGGTAGTTAGGTGGCTCTTGTGTAATCTGTAAATTTGCTGGAATGCCATTATCGTAGCGTTTAATTGTCGCAGGATAGGTAATGTCCTGCATACATGTATTTAAGACGCTTTCGTTAATACCACTACTTGCGACATATTTGCCAAGACGATAATCAGCTCCTGTTAATGGTATAACATCTCCATATTCTGTTGCGTCGATTACAATTTTTGCCTCAAGAATATTATCATCGTTTGAGGCAGTTGAGTGAGTCAGCACACCAGTTATTGTATTACCAGTCTTCTGGACTTGCGTAACTTTCGTTCGGTAATAGATATCAATATTACCGGTACTCGTTACCATTTCTCCTAATACATTTTTCGCGACACTTGGTTCAATACAAAGTGAATCAGCGGCCCAATAACATTTATGCATATATGCGAGTCCATTATATTTACTAATTACTTTTTGGGTAAATTCACGATAAATTCCTGAACTTCTTTCAATGATTACACCAGATCGACTGTATCCTTCATCCATAGTGGATACGCCAGCAGCACTCATTTGTCCACCTAGCCAATCAGTTGGTTCAACGATAGCGACACGTGTTCCTTGTCTGGCAGCTTGAATTGCAGCACTCACACCACCAGTTCCACCGCCAACGATGACGATATCGTACGAGAGCGTACTGTTTGCATTACTTGAAATTCTTGTTCGTTGAAGTGAGAAGAGAATACTTATCGGAAGAATAGTTACTAGGAGAAGGAGGATAAATAAACTAGATTTTTTATGGCGTGTAACGAATGGATAATATTTAGCTTTTTTTACTAGTGCTGGAAGATGTTTAAACGTATGTCTATCAATCATGCTAATATAGGTTATCGCGCTCACTCTATCATGAGAAAATTGTCTTTATTTGTCAAGCTTTATTTACTATTTATAGTCCCGCTGGGGCTTGCTTACGATCAGTTGTTGAAATAGGGCCTCCACCAAGGAGCTGTGTATTTCCAGTTCCAATATTACTGCCATATACATAAAGTTGATGTGATCCAGTGAGCGCGCTTTCTGGGAGTGTCCAAGCGAAACGATGTGCATTTACTCCACCACAGAAGTAGCCAACTGCTTTCTCATCTGGAATACTCGCAGTAGCTTGCCCGATAAACGTTCCTTGCCCAACTGGGCCGTCGAGGTAGAAATGAACGGTGACTGCTTGGTTAAAATCATCTGGGTCACAAACCCACCCGAGTGCTCGTCCGGTGGTATCAACATAGTCAGGAAAGCCATATGGATCTTTATTCCCAAGTGAAAAAGCTTGCCCTGAATTTGGAATGAGGATGTGTGTTACATCTCCAGCGCTAATTGCATAGGTGTAGATGGTATGATTGCCGGTATTTCTCATTGAATCTGGAAGAGGGAAAATGTATCGTCTGTTTCCATTTCCGCCACCACAGAGTCCGACTAGCGTAGCAGAGTCATCACCTTGTTTATCAGCAGTTGTTGAGCCGATGAACTGACCAAATCCGCCACCGTCGATATAAATATCAATTCTAACAGGTGAACTGTTATTTGCTTTATCACAGGCCCACCCAACCAAATCGCCAGTCGGTGTAACATAGTCTTGCCAGCCGGTTAACTGAGGACTTGTGTTACTTGGAATAGCATTTCCACCGTTTTGGAAGTATCTTGGTGCATTTGAAAGTAGTTTATATGCAGCGCCTCCACCGACGCCAATTGCGTAAGCATATATGTTATGTGGTTTGCCATCTTTAACCGTTGTCGGAAGATCAAATGTAAATCGATGGGAAGTCGATTCTGCACAAAATGGAGCGAGTGCGGCTTCGCCTGTTTGCTTAGCCGTTATCACTCCCAGAAAGGTTCCGAATCCACCGCCATCCGCATAAAAGTGAATATCTGTTGTATGATTTGTTGCGTCAACATCACAACCCCAACCAGTTACTTGTCCTGTTGTACTAATGCCGTCCATATTACCAATTGGATCATTTGCTGTCGTTGTCGGGATAGTTGTGGGAGTTGGTTGTACTTGTGTCGGTGGAGGAAGTGTCACTGGAGTGACAGCACTGCCGATAAAAGGAAGGGAAGTTGTCACTGTTTCAGCCATTTGTCCACGACTGACACTTTCCTGCTCACACGCACTACTTTGACATCCAACAGAAATACCTTGACTGACAGTCCACGTAAATGCAGCAGTTGCGTCAGCAGGATTTTTCCCAAGTCCTCTCGCGATAAATAAGGCAAGCTGGCCTTTTAAGAGTGGATTTTGTGCGGCGAAGTCTGTATTAGACGTTGCTTTAGAAATACCTCTATTTCGAAGCTGAGTGATTGCATCTTCTGTAGTGCCGTTTGTTGTGATGTTAAATAACCGAGTCAGAATGATAGCAGCTGTTCCTCGGTCGAGTGTGTCTGGAGTATTAAAATTCCCACCATTGCCAGTCATAATGCCATAGAGTGATGCTATATGAATTGACTGCCAGAATGCGCCTCCCTGAGGTGCATCGTTAAATTTATAGAGTGTCAGCGGATCATTTGCTGCGAGTAATACTTGCTGTACTTCAAGCGCGGTGACTGTTCGTGGTTGTCTATTTGATTTAGCAGCAATTGCTGCGAGTGCTCCGGCGGCCTGTCCTGTTAGAATCGTTATGGGTTGCAGTCTTGTTGCACCGGCTGGAATGCGCCCTTGGGAAATGTTCTTCTCAGCTGCGATAAATCCATCAATTGTTTGTGGAATAAGTGCGCCAAGTGGAACTTGAAAGAGTGAATGTGTGTCAGGAAGCATATCTGAAATACTATCAATACTGCTATCAAATTGGTCTTGTGTACAAGGATTACCGTTCATACAGTGAAGGTCAGTTGTATATCCACCAAGTGCGATAGACGTCTGATCATCAACTGCATTTACTGCTGCAGAATCACTTCTATTGATTGTTTTTTGTGCTCTCATCGATGCACTTGTTATCGTTGAAACGCCAATTATTCGTCGACTTTCTCGAACGTAGGGAATCAGTGGCATACGTTTTTCGATTTCTTTAAAGGCTGCGGGGATGTTTGCACAGTTGTTTTGGGTTTGGTTATACGATGTATCGAATCCCTCATCTGTGTCGACAGACCAGTTTTGTGCCATTTCCTGCTGGATGTAATAAAGCATTTGAATCGTTCGTAACTTTGCTTCGCAGGTGACTTGTGTACGGTTCGCTGGATCTTCTAAAAATCTTACTGTTGCTGGATAGTCATTGGCGAGATTAATTCCTGATTTTGTGAGCGCTGCTGCATCAGCAAATGAACCTACTGTGAGTGATGATGGATGACTAGAGTCAGCTATTCCGCGATATGCAATGTACTGTACCCAAGACCGCGGATTTGTATAGGGACTTGTGACTCCATCACCCCAGTCTCTAATTGGTGCTGATTGGGAGAGATACCCCGCAAAGAGCGGTTTAACGGCTTGATAGTTAGGTGGTTCCTGGGTTATCTTTAAGTTTGCTGGAATACCTGTGTCATATCGTTTCATCACTAACTTGTAGGTTATATCTTGAATTGGGGCGTTGAGATCAAGTGCGCTTGAAGTTGATTTTCCGGCTCGATAAGCAGCGCCGGTGAGTGGAATCACATCACCATATTCAGTTGCATCGATGACAACTTTTGCGTTAAATTGATCAGTACTATTGGTCAGTGTATTATGTGCAACAATCCCGGTTACAGTAGTTCCAGATTTCAATGCACTTGTTACTTTCTCACGAGTAAAGACCTGAACGCCAGCGTTTGAAAGCATACTACTAAGTACGTCTTGACCTACTTTTGGTTCAAAACAAATTGCAAAATTTCCATAGTAACATTTATGTAAGTTTTGGATACCACCGTATTTTGCCGTTATTTGATCAAGAAATTCTTTATAGATACCAGAGTTTCTTTCGTATCCTGTTGCTGGGTTTGTCGACCAGTCCATTCCTTCATCAAGTGTTCCGACTCCACCAGCAGTCATTTGTCCTCCGATCCAGTCCGTTTCTTCGACAATAGCAACGCTTGCACCATTACGAGCTGCTTGGATAGCAGCACTTACACCACCAGTCCCACCACCTACAACAACAACATCAAATGAACGAGAACTATCAGCAAGACTATGTGTAGTGAATGTATGGTAGCCAGTAAAAATAAGTATAGGGAGGATAAACAGAGAAAGTGTGCGAACAATTTTTTTATAAGTAAATGGATTTTCCCAGAGTGTATAGTGGTGATTTTTTTTTATGGGGAACCTTTTTATCGATAACAACGAATTTACCAAAAGATGAGCAAATTGAAATCTGTGGTGAATATGTTTTTTCATACAGTATGCGCTATTATTAGGGGGTCCTGAAGCTTGTAGTGGTACCACTACTGCAGTTACAAGGAGCATTAAAGCTATAAATCCGAGCGTAGTACGTCGTTCCCGAGTTAAGTGAATTGTATGTACCTGAGTTAGTAATAGGAATTGACCAGCTTTGCGTTCCACCACCCACACCACCATCTAATACTTTTGTGCCACTGAAGTCAGGATTTGTATATACCTGAATATGATCACTATCTGATGTGTCACGATTCATATACGTACCACTACTTTGTGCCCAGCTTAAAACGACTTGGTTCGATTGCACTGCCGCTTGAAGATTACTTGCAGCATGATCGTTCGTTGTGCCGTTTACTGTAAAGCTCGTCGTTGTTCCGTCACTACAATTACAGGGAGCATTAAAGCTATAAATCCGAGCATAATACGTTTTGCCCGGTTGAACAGAATTATATGCGCCAGAATTGTTGACTGGGATTGTCCAGCTCTGTGTGCCACCACCGACACCACCATCAAGAACTTTCGTCCCGGTAAAATTCGAATTCGAGTAGACTTGGATATGGTCACTGTCTGAAGTATCACGATTCATATATACTCCTTTGCTTTGTGACCAGGATAAAGTAACTTGAGAGGACTGTACTCCTGCTTGAAGATTGGTGGCAGGAGAGTCACCACTTCCACCATTTGTGCCAGGTACGGTAAAGGAGCCATTTGTTCCGTTACTACAGTTACAAGGAGCGTTGAAACTGTAGATGCGAGCGTAATATGTTAGGCCTGGTTTGACAGAATTATATGAACCAGAAGTATTCACTGGAATATTCCATGATGTTGTACCTCCACCCACACCGCCATCAAGTATTTTCGTTCCCGTAAAGTTCGAGTTAGAATAAATCTGGATATGATCGTTATCGCTGAAATCTCTGTTGGTATAACTGCCTGTACTTGGAGACCAGGATATACTTACTTGTGAACTTTGTGCATTGATTGATAGATTTGATGCTGGTTTGTCAGTTGTTGGAGAATTTCCTGGAACAGTAAATGAGCCAGTGGTTCCGTCACTACAATTACAGGGAGCATTAAAGCTATAAATCCGAGCATAATACGTTTTGCCCGGTTGAACAGAATTATATGCGCCAGAATTGTTGACTGGGATTGTCCAGCTCTGTGTGCCACCACCGACACCACCATCAAGAACTTTTGTTCCAGTAAAGTTGGGATTAGAATAGACTTGGATATGGTCATTATCATTTGCGTTAGTGTTCGTGTATTTCCCACTACTTGCAGTCCATGTCAGTGAGATTTGGGCTGCTTGTGCAGAAATACTTAGGTCTGATGCTGGTTGTGCAACCTCACCTATAATGGGTGCGTTTGGAACAGTAAAGCTGCCCATTACTCCATCACTACAATTACACGGTGCATTAAAGGTATAGATTCGAGCATAATACGTTTTGCCTGGTTGAACCGAATTATATTCACCAGAATTGTTGACTGGGATTGTCCAGCTCTGTGTGCCATCGCCAACACCGCCATCTAATACCCTAGTCCCGGTAAAGTTCGAGTTTGAATAAATTTGGATATGGTCTCCGTCTGATGCATTAGTATTTGCATATATTCCACTACTTGAAGACCAACTCAGTGATACTTGGGTTGGCTGTGTGTTTACTTGGAGATTTGATGCAGGGTTTCCTTGAGGGATTGGGGTAGTTGGCGTGATACCGTTTTGAATGTATTTAAGTGAATAAGCAGCAGCGTTTGCAAATATTCCACGTGTGACTGAATCCCCAGCACAGCCACTATTCGTACATTCAACAGGAATTCCAAGGGACGAAAGAGAGGAAAGTGCCCCATCTACTGATCCGGGGCTTTGCCCAAGAGCGCGAGCAAGTAACACGGCAAGATCGCCTTTGATGAGTGTGTTTCCGGGATTATATGCGGCATTAGAAGAAGCAGTTGTATATCCACGAAGTCTGATTTGAGTAATCGCATCATCTTCTGTGCCATTAGTCGGAATATTGAGTAGTCGAGTTAAGAGTATAGCACCAGTTCCACGTGTAAGTACTCCTGAAGTGTTAAAATTTCCTGATCCATCACCATAAAAAACGTTATATAAAGATGCTATTTGTACGCCGGCAAAATATGCGTTTCCTGGAGTAACATCATTAAACTGCGCGAGTGCGAGGTAGCTTTTTGCATTTGCGAGTGCGAGCTGTACTTCAATTGGTTTAATTGTTCGTGGCTGTCTATTTGATTGTGCAGAGATTGCTCCGAGTGCTCCGGCTGCTTGACCAGTTAGCATTGTGATTGGCTGGAGACGAGTCGCTCCATTAACGAGTCGGGATTGGGATATATTTTTTTCAGCTGCGATAAAGCCATCGACACTTTGTGGGATGAGTGCTTCAAGAGGTATTTGAAAGGTCCCACCGCCCATGCCTTTATCTGAGATCAAATCAATACTACTATCTAGAGTCGATGCATCATTACAGTTATGTAAGTCATCATCGTATCCACCAATAGCGATACTATTTGAGAAATTTACCGCTTTAACAGAACTTCCGTCTAGTCGATTTGACTGTTTTTGAGCACGAAGCTGTGATGATGTATATGTCGTTACTCCAATCATCCGTCGTGATTCCCTAACATATGGCATAACTGGGAGGCGCTTTTCGATTTCTTTAAACGCTGTGGGGATATTACTACATGAATTTTCTGATTGATTATATGATGTATCAAATCCTTCATCATCAGCTACTGACCAGTTTTGTCCACTTTTTTGCATGTAGTAAATGAATTGAATTGTTTTTAATTTAGCATCACAGTCAGCTTGTTTACGATATGCTGTATCTTCGATATACCGAACTGAAAGTGTTGTATTGCCAGCAGTATTGTTATATGGCTTTTCAGCTGGATAGTCATTGGCGAAGTTAATACCTGTTTTTGTGATAGAAGCTGCGCCAGATCCAGCATCTGTAGTGGACGGGCGAGTAGAATCTGCCATTCCACGATATGCATTATGGTGAATCCAGCTCCAGTAATATGGAGCATTTCCATTATCTCGTGCACCACTACTTGTCACCATCTCTGAGAATCTTGACTCAATTGTACTGTTGTATCCAGGTGGTGCTGTGGTGATCTGAAGGTATGAGGGGATACCTCCATCATATCGTTTAACGACTGCTGTATAGGTTATATCTTGTATACAGGCAGCAGTATTGATACTTCCTGAATTTTGACTGCCGATTCTATAGGCAATACCAGCTTTTGGAAGGAGATCACCATATTCAGTCGCATCAATTATAACTTTTGCTCCAAACTGATTGTTTGCGTTATCGACAGAAGAGTGAGTTGTCACACCCGTCACGATATTTCCTGACTTGAGTACCGATGTCACGCTGTGGCGATAATAAACATCAATTCTTCCAGTACCAGCGACCATTTCTTCAAGTACTTGTCTCACGACGTGTGGTTCAGGACAAATATTATTACCCCCAAAATAGCATTTATGAATATACTGTGCTCCGCCATATTTTGATGCGACTCTATTCACAAACTCGCTATATATACCAGAAGAGCGCTCGTTAGCGCCCTCATCCATGTTCGAAACTCCTGCTGCAGCTGCTTGTCCGCCTAGCCAGTCGGTCGACTCGATCAGGCCGACTCGAACACCTTGGCGAGCGGCTTGAATAGCCGCACTCACTCCACCTGTTCCACCTCCGACGACAACTACATCGTATGACGTGTTGACTGCTGCATTTGTTACTAGGGTGTAAACGTGATAGAGGGTGAAGAGGAGGACGGGGAGAGAGAGGAGGAAAAGTCTCGTTACAATTCTCCGCGTTTTAAACGGATTTTCCCAAATCACATGTTCATTATAGTTTTTACTATATTTACTGAACAGCTTGAAAAAAAAGCGACTATCTGGCCGCTTTGTGTGCTTCATTTTAATTTATAGGTCGTACAACCTTAATTGAGATTTAAACACAGAGTGATTTTTTTGTCAAGCACAGCAATTATCTTCCTCGTTGAACACTGAGTTCTCGGATAAAGAGATTATAGTCAAGTACATCGACTACTCCATCTGCATTGAGGTCGGCTCGTGTTCGAATGGTGTTACAAACAGTCTGGTTATTACTGGTAGTGCATAGATCTGGATTCAGCCAGTTATCCATAATTGCATTGTAATCGAGAATGTCGAGTTGGTTATCGTTGGTGGGAGTAGTATTATCGATTGTTGAGTCATAAACATTTCCTGAAACAAGGGCCGGAAAGTTAACAATCACGGTGTTTGTAGGTGTAATTGTTACAAATCCTGTAGCCTGTTGAGAAAGAGAATTACTTGTTCTTACTGCCACAATATATTGTCCTGCTGGAACATCTGTTCCTAGATCAATAACTCCTTTATAAAACCCACTGTTATCAGGTGAGTACAATGCTGTTCCAGTTTTTTGATATTCATACTGTGGCGTTCCGTCATTAAGAGATGTTCCTGTCGAAAGGTAGACAGTCACAGCTCTATTTCTAAAGAGGTCTACCGGTGTTGGGAACGGCATGATGGTTCCACTAACTACTAATGGTGTTGCATTTGGGTTAGCATTATCTGCTGCTAGTCCAATACCATGTTGTCTAAAGATTACCTCAAGGTTGATACGAGCTTGCGTAGGAGATGTTGATGGTGTTTGACTGACGGCTGCTGCGGCAGTAATTATTACTGAAGATTCAGGCCCACGTGCGATAACACCTGATGAAGAAGTCGTTATGGCGCTTACACCTATGCGATACGTATGTCCCGCCAGAAAATTATAACTCTGTTGGGTGGCTGGGAATGTGAGTACGCATCCAGTATCGTTATTTGTACCACCTTTTACTACACAACCTGGTAAATTAGTGTTAAGCGTCTGATCCAAAAGTGAATATTCATAAGAATCTGCACCAATAACGGCATCCCACTGTACTGTAGTTTGACCTTCGGTAATTGATCCAGAAGGTCTTAAGTTCGCTGGAGCGGTGAGTGTTACCACTGGAGGTGTTTGGGTAACAGAGAAGTTTACCTTACTTGCATTACCATCTGCTCCACAGGAACTCTCACCAGCTGGTGTAACAGTACAGCCATCTCCCA
The DNA here is from genome assembly GCA_964503265.1 of uncultured Gammaproteobacteria bacterium. Lineage (GTDB taxonomy): Bacteria > Patescibacteriota > Microgenomatia > Levybacterales > UBA12049 > CAZCYO01. Next base: position 104,248 of record CAZCYO010000004.1, on the reverse strand, counting down.
CTTTAACTGTATACGATAGAGGGGTTGCTGTCTTTCCACTTGGTGAGACAACAGATACTAAATATGTACCAGCGCTCAGATCTCGAATTGCATAATTTCCTGATGCATCTGTTTGGAATGGAACTGGAGGTAATGCACCATTTGGAACATTCCATACCATATTTGTCGCTGCGGTTACTCCACTAACGACACCTGAAATCATATAGGTGGTAGAGACTGGGAAGCAGGCGGTGAGTTGTGCTTTGGTTTTACCATAATCAAAAAGCTGCTGGATAAATGTTCCTCTACTAATAGAATTCCCAGCCGTATTAAAATCATATCCTGTTCCAGCTGGCCACTGATCGTTTCTGGTAATTCCATGGAAACCAAATGTCCAGAGATCGTTTGGATAGAAGTTACCATCGAGCTGTCCGACAACAAATCCATATTTCTGTGATGTATAAATTTCTTGCCAGAGTGAGTATGTGTCTGGATTTACGTCTGGAAATTTCTTTTTACCTGTTGTTCCATCAAGTGCATCGTATTCAGCTCTAGTGATGAGGTCCCAGTGATTGGCATTTCCGACAGGGAAAACTTGGTTATGGTATCTAACGATAAATGCTACATACTCAGCTCTGGATAAGTTATCATTTGGACCAAGTGTCGTGCCGTTTCCTCGAACGATGCAGTAGCCACTTGCTGTCGTGTTATGGTAGCATCCCATGGCTTGGTTGAGTGATGTGGGTACGTCAGATAGTGTATTAGAGCAACTAGCATTTTGTGTTACTGTTCCACCGCTTGATGTTGGAGGATTGGTTGGTGTGACAGGAACTGATGTCGCTGTCGGTGGTACAGCTGTCGGCTGGAAACATGCTGCTAATTGGATTTGTCCGTTTATTGCGCGAACTGGGTCTTTCCCGTATTGGTAAAGCTGACTTATAAATTCTCCACGCTTTATTTGACCGGACTCAGCTGCGAAATTATAGGGATTATTAAATGAGTCATTATAATTAGGATCAATGCCTTGATCATTTCGGGTTATTCCATGAAAGCCAAAATTCCAAGTAACACTTGGTTGAAAGGTGCCATCCTGATAGCCTTTAATAAATCCATATTTCTGTGATGTATAGATTTCTCGTGCAAGCGGGTAGCTAGAAGGGATGTCTAAGAGGCGAAATTGTTCCTTGCCTGTTGTTGCATTCGTGATTTTATTTGGAAATACGGGAAGACTATCTATTTCAGCTGTTGTCATAAGATCCCAGCGCTGAGGATGTCCTGCCGGAAATATATTTCCATGATATCTCACGATAAAGGCCACAAATTCTGCTCGGGTGAGGTTATCATTTGGTCGGAAGGTATTATCTCCAAATCCACGAACGACACAATAGTTATAGACTGATTGATTCAGACAAGATGCAGCCAGTGCAAGATCTGTCACCGTGCCTTGAGCTGTAGTGAGATCTGAAAATGACTGATCGCTACATGTACCAGCTGGTGCATATCCAAGTGGTCCACCAGAAGCTCGCTGTCTGATATCTTGTCGTTGTTGGCCTATGTAGACTGTTAGAGGAAGTGCGATGAGAACAAGTGCGACAGAAAGAATCGTCAGTGATTTTTTATTTGTAACTGATCTTAGTAATTGGCTTAATCTTTCAACAATAAAATTCATCTCTTTATAGCATAGAGAAAGCCAAATTAAAATGTCAAGAGAAGAAGCAATAATGCATATAAAGAGTTGTATACCTTCTTCTCTTTGCTATCTGTTAGCTATGTGAAGAGAAAAGGTATCTCCTATGGGGTTATGAAGCTAATTGCAGTGCCCGTACTACAGTTGCATGGTGCATTCCAGCTATAAACGCGAGCATAGTAGGTGGTTCCAGAATTTAGTGAATTATATACGCCTGAGTTAGTAATAGGGATAGTCCATGAAGTATTTCCACCACCCACACCACCATCAAGAACTTTCGTTCCTGTATAATCAGGGTTCGTATACACTTGAATATGATCACTATCTGAGGCGTCACGATTCATGTATATCCCTGAACTTTGTAACCAGGAAAGAGTGACTTGACTGGTTGAGCTAAGAGCTTGGAGATTACTCGCTCCATGATCATTAGTAGTTCCAGTCACAGTAAAGCTCGTCGTTGTTCCATCGCTGCAGTTACAACTGGCGTTCCAGCTATACACACGAGCATAGTATGTCTTACCACGTTGAACAGAATTATATGAACCTGAATCGTTAATAGGAATAGTCCATGAAGTATTTCCACCACCCACACCACCATCAAGAACTTTCGTTCCTGTATAATCAGGGTTCGTATACACCTGAATATGATCACTATCTGAGGCATCACGATTCATATATATTCCACTACTTTGGTTCCATGAAAGGATAACGCTTGATTCTTGAACTGCTACTTGTAGGTTCGTTGCAGGTTTTTCTCCAGTCCCTCCAGTTGCTTGAGGAACAGTAAAGCTACCTCTTGTGTCATTACTACAATTACACGGTGCATTAAAGCTGTAAATATGTGCATAGTATGTTTTGCCAGGCTGAACAGAGTTATAACTGCCCGTGGTATTAATTGGGATAGACCATGATGTTATGCCACCACCGACACCACCATCGAGCACGTTTGTCCCCGTAAAGTTTGGATTAGAGTAGACCTGAATATGATCATGGTCACTACCATCACGATTGGTATATATTCCAGTACTTGGTGACCAATTAAGGACTATTTGATTTGTTTGTCCAGTAATAGAAAGATTGGTTGGTGGCTTGTCTCCATTTGTTGCAGTTCCTGAAGTGGTGAATGATGTAGTCGTCCCATTGGCACAATTACACGGTGCATTCCAGCTATACACACGAGCGTAATATGTTCTTCCAGGCTGAAGAGAATTATATGTACCAGAATTATTAATTGGGATTGTCCATGATGTTATGCCACCACCCACACCACCATCAAGAACGTTTGTTCCTGTATAATCAGCATTTGTATACACTTGAATATGATCACTATCTGATGCATCAAGATTCATATATATTCCACTACTTTGGTTCCATGAAAGAGTGACGTTGTTTGCTTGGACTGCTGCTTGGAGGTTACTGGCTGGAGTATCGATTGAACCTATGTCTGTAAAGTACGCAATAAAATTTGTATCTTGATCAGTTGTTGTGATTGTTTGTCTGGCAGGTCCATTATTTGACCAATGGCTAAATTGGTAAGAGTGGCCATTTGTGTCTTGGGAATATGCTTCTATTTCACGCTGGTAACCTGAAACACCCTGAATGTTTTTAGGAGTTGCAAATGGCTGGCCGTCAATTTTAAGAGAAATTCCGGCTGGAACGGTCGTAAAATGGAAGGTTGATTTAATAGGAAAAATAGTGACAGATTTTGTGTTTGTAAGACCGTTTGCATCAGTTGCTGTGATAATAATCTCATACCAAGTGTTCGCTGACGGCTCACCATTTATAGGGATAGTAAATTCATGAGATCTTCCTGTTATTGGTCCATAGAAAGGATGAGCGTGAGTATCATGATGAAGAAGTACCTGAGTTGAGATGCTTTCATCGCCAAGGTCAAATCCTGCACCATCACTTGCAAATGCTGTATATGCTATGGTGTCTCCTGCATGATATGTAGCTCCTTCTTTGGGGCTCCCAATAATAACTGCTGGTGGTAGTCCAACCTGAATAACAAGTGGAATAGATTGATTAGATAAATTATTACTATCTCTTACAGTTAGTGTGACTATGTAGTTACCGTTTTTTGTGTATATTTTTGTAGGATTTGCCTCAGAACTGCTCGTTCCATCACCAAAATTCCAGAAATAGGAGAGTGGGTCGTTATCTGGGTCATATGTCCCACTACTCGTGAAGTGAGTAGTTAGGGGACTTATTCCTTTCATAGTATCGACATCTGCATTGGGAATAGGCGAATGGTTCCCTGTCGAGTATGTAATTTTATAGAGACGAGATGGGAAATAGGTTATATAATATAATCCTCCATCGTTTCCGACTTTTAAATCTACGACACTTCCCGCATTCATGTCAAAGTCATAATCTCCAAGAACGTTTCCAGAGTCGTCAAATTGCAATCTTCTTATAAATCCTCGAGCATAGTCGCCAAAAAAGAGATTATTTTGGTATTCTGAAGGGAAAAGGGATTTGTGATAGACAGGGCCACCTGTTATTGATGAACTTTGGTTTGCATGGTTATAGGTAAAAATAGGATTACTATATGGACAATCTGTGCAATTTCCCTCAGCTGCTGGCCACCCATAATTTCCACCCGGAGTAATGGTATTTATTTCTTCCCAGTCTGCAGCTCCGACATCTCCCTCATACATTCTGCCGCTAACTTCATCGAATTGAAACCTGAAGGGATTTCTCAGTCCATATGCGTAAATTTGGGGGTCGACACCCTCTATATTCACGAATGGATTGTCTCCTGGTGTACTTCCATCTTTATTAATTCTAAGAATTTTCCCATGAGGATTGCCTAGATCTTGCGCATTTGGGCCATAGCCATTGTCGCCGACTGCGATATATAACTTTCCATCAGGACCAAACTGGATTGTTCCTCCGACGTGAAGAAGTTCAGAAGGTGTTGATGTTTGGAAGATAATGATTTGATCACCAACTGCTGTATCATTTCGTGCGTCGAGTCTGATAACTCGGTTATATTGATCAGACCCAGTCAAATAAAAATACACATAGTGATTGGTTAAGAAGTCTGGATCAAATGCGATCCCTATGAGTCCTCGATCTCCAGTGATCACGGTTGAGAAGGTAGTAAAGGGTTGAGGCAGGAGGGCGCCATTTTTATAGACTTTTACTTCTCCTGTTCTCTGTAAGATAAAAATTCTCCCATCAGGTGCGATTCCAAACCCGGTAGTATTAGATAATCCTGAACCAACAAGAAGCTGTGTCTGAAAGTCTTGAGGAGGTGCTGCGTGTGCAGGAGTTGCGGCAGCAGTAACGATACCCAGTGTTAGAAGCACGAAAGCAAAGGCACGTACTAAAATATTCTTAAGCCCCATAAGTTTATGCGTGGAGTATATCACACCAGCATAAACATGTTAATAACCACGTTGAATCGTTATTTCTCGAATAAAAAGGTTGTCATCTATAGCGGTGACATTTCCATCATCGTCTAGATCTGAAAGTATTTTTTGTTCTGGAGAGCAGACTTCTGAAGTGATCCAGCATGTCATAATGATATTAAAATCCAAAATGTCGAGTTTATTATCCACAAATGTGTCTCCTACGGTTAGTGTAGTCACTGGTAACGTGAGCACTGTATTATCGGTGATAGTAACGAATCCTGATATGCGTGAAGATAGATATCCAGAGCTTTTTATTCGTATGGAATATGTACCATTAGGAATAGTCTGAGGAATTCTCGCTTCCCCAACGAACTTTTGAGTAGCTGATTGGTAGGTGATTTGTGAAGGAAACGCTGGAAGTACAGATCCTTCTGTATTAGTTAACTCAACAGAAACAGTTCGAGTTGTAGTTCGAGGTGTAAGGTTTCCTCCTGTTTTATTTGTATTGTCTCCGTTATTTCCAATACCATGAAGGATGACAGAAAGTGAAAATGTTCCTTTAGCAGGTGTGAGTGTTTGAATAAGCGTAGGTGTTGGGAGAGGTTGTGTTACTGTCGGCGTGACTGTTGGTAGTGGTACCTGAGTTGGTGAATTTGAAGGCGCATTTGAAGCTACTACTGAAGGGCTTGCAAAACAGTATACGACAGTACTTGCGAGCCGAGATTTATCAATGGTTCCCGATAGGAGATCAAAGCGTGTTTTTCCTGGTGGAATTGTTGACAATAATTGAGAGCCTGTTGTTGTATTTGAAAGAAGATTTTCTTCTCTATAAATACTTGCTGTAGAAGCGTTTGTTGACCAGGAAATGGTTGTTTGACATTGACCAGTAGCGTTAATGGAAGTGAAATTTGTAGTTGGCGAGATAGTCCCAGTGATAGTTGGTGCCGGGCATGAGGATGTCGTACAGTTATTGGCTTGTTGGGAGAATGAGGGTAAGAGTGTACCTTTAGCATTATTATAAATACGATTATCTTGGATTGTATTATTTGTCATGTTGTCGGTATTTTCATAGGAGCTGATTCCCCAAAAGCTATTATCGTGAATATCATTTGAACGTATTTGTATATTTTGAATAGTACGATTTCCTAATTCAATTCCTGAAACACCTGTATCGAGAATACTTGTTGTAAGACTTCCATTTCGAATGATGTTATTCTCGATAACGATATTCGAAGTATAGTTTTTGATCGTAATTTGGCCACCCCCACATGCGGTTAGTGTATCTGATATACAATATCCTGGATATGTTTTTGTATGGTTATGATCTAATATGTTTCCTGAAATGTGACTTGGAGAAATGCTCGGGTAGATGCCTTCAATAAATATGCCATATCTCCTGTTATCAGAAATGATATTATTTTCAATAAATACTGTTCCAGAAGTTGGAGTGAGCAAATTAGTATCTGTTGCTGAATGGACATGAATCCCTTCTTGATCATTATTCGTGATAGTACTATTCGTAATAGTAACCTTGTCCGAATAATACACACCTATTCCTCTTTTAGCATTTCTGACCGTGACATTATCGATTCGTATATTAGTTGAATCTCCGATGGTCAACCCGTTGGAACAGGATCTATTTTCTGGACAGGGCTCACCATTTCCGATTATCTGAATATTTTTAATATCAACATTATCAGAATTTGTGATACTAAAAACGTGTAAGCTATTGGTACCTGTGCTTTTTATCCCTACTTCTGTTCCCGGATCTCCATATATGAGCACTGGGCGACGGATACTTGGTATTGACACCTCGCAATTATCTAATTCATTACAGTTAACCATAGCCGTGAACTTAATGACGTCCACTTGGTCGTTTCCATAATATAATCTCCCAAAACAAGATATTAATGTGTCAATATCATTCACTTCACAGGTTTTTCCAAATGCTGGATTAAGTGAAACGTTCTCCGAAGCTCGTTGGCGGATATCTTGTCGGGTGCTAATGACATACATAATTGTTGGGAGTGACAGAATGAGGAATATAATTACTATTATGGTTAATAATCGTCTTTTATTACTCATTAATACGTACATATCTCTAGCGTAAAGAATTAGGCTTAAAGAGTCAATGATGGTGGCTTATTTCCCATTAAGTAAACATCAGTACAAGTTTAAAAGGAGAATTATTATTTTGTCACTATCACTTCAACGGGGAGAGTTATCTGTTCGTAGCTATTTTTTATACTTACAAATCCACTGTAGACTCCAGCTGTTGCAGAGCTTGTCGCTTTAATATTTACTGGAACACCAGTTGTACTTATAAAAAGTGAAGCACCATCAATAATAATAAATCGAGAACTTTCTGGCTTATCCAAACTTAACGAGGCTGTTGCCCAGAACGAAGGTTTTCCCGAAACGTTCTGGATAGTAAATGCTTTTATAGGCGTATAAACACCAGCTTTTACTGTGATTTTCGCTGAATACGGTGTAGCCTTCATCCATGTGCCCGTTAGCATAGCGAGTGTAGGTTTTGGTGTCATGACAGTCGTAGGGTATGGCATCGTGGTTGGCAGGGAGGTCGGGTATGGCATTGTCGTTGAAATTGGAGTTGGCATTGCAGTTGGGTAGCTACATACTGTTCTACTCGCACAATCTTTTTGAGCATACCCAATCCATGTCTCCCAGGTTTTGCAACTCGTATCGCCTCCAAAATAGCCTTTATACCCGTCACTACAGGTATAGGAAACACTATCATATAAATTCGTTCCGCATGATTTTCCACCGAATATCGTACTCGCAGTTACAGTCGGACAATAATTTATTGGTGTAGGTTCAACACAGACAGTTTGTTTAGTACATTCTTCATATGCATAGTTTTTCCATTCTGCTGTTGATTTGCAGCTTGTATCACTGCCTAAACTACCACTGTATCCATTTGAACAACCAAATTTTACATATCGAAAGAGATCTGTTCCACAGGAAGTAGTAGGAGTATATGCTGTTAGAGTAGCAGGAGTGGGAACACACGCAGCTGATGCGTGTTGTCTATTATCTTGTTTTTGACTGGACACGAATACCATAAGTGGTAGTCCTAAAACCACAAAACCAGTTACGATGAGAGATAAAAACTTAGGATGAAATTTACTAAGAAATCGCATACAGTGTTAGTGTGCGTTATTTAATGAATTGTTGTCAAGGGAGATTTTTTAGAGAGAAGCGGTATCAATTTTCATGCCTGGGGACATAGTTGATTTGAGAGTAACATTTTTAATATTTTTTGTTTGGACACTTTGAATTGCAACTTTGATGTTATCCTGGAGTTTATCTGCACCGAAAGAAACTTTTCCAACTGTTAAGTGGAGAAGTGGAAACTTCGATTCTGTTTTAAAGTTAATTTGTCCACCTTCAAATTTCTTTGCAGCTTCTTCTGGTTTTGGAGTAACAGTACCATTTTTAGGATTTGGCATGAGTCCACGAGGACCTAAAATTCGAGCTACTTTAGCGAGTTTTGCCATCATCATTGGTTCAGCGATTAAAACGTCAAAATTGATAATACCTTTTTCAATTTCAGCGATGATTTCATCTGTTGCGATAGCTACTTTGGTTTGTTTTCCTGTTCCATGAGGAAGTACCATATTCCCAACGATTCCTGTAGCTGTGGTATTAATGTGTAATTCAACAGTTTCATCAAATGTTGCGACAGTAAGTTTTGGGAGGAGTTCGAGTGCGTCTTTTACTTTATATGTTTTACTTTTTTCAACTAGCTTAGCTGCGTCTTGGTATTTTGGTGATTTGTGTTTCTGGTTTTTAGAGGTAACTGCATATTTTTGTTTTTTTTCTTTCGTTGCACTTTCTTCAACAACGTGAGACATAGCTTCAGGAGCTTCTCCTGCAGTTTGTTCTAGTTTTTTAGCAGCCTTAGCATCAGCACGTTTTTGTGTGAGCTTTGCGTCTTTAGCTTCAGCTTCTGTATCTCCAAATGATTTTACTCTAATTTTCCCCATATTATTTTATCTCCACTCCCATACTTCGTGCCGTTCCCATGACAATTCTTGCTGCCATGTCGACATCATCTGTATTTAAATCTTCAAGTTTTGCTGTTGCTATTTCTTTTGCTTGATCCATGGTAAGTTTTCCAACTTTTTCTTTGTTAGGTCGACCACTTCCGCCTCGTCCGATCATTTTTTTGATCATCTCTGCAACAGGTGGTTTTTTCGTAATGAACGTAAATGTACGATCTTCGTAGACGGTAATAACGACTGGTAAGATGTTTCCTTTTTGATCCGCAGTTCGATCATTATATGCTTTAACGAATTCCATAATAGGAAGTCCGTGTTGACCAAGTGCTGGTCCGACAGGTGGTGCTGGTGTTGCTGATCCTGCTGGGATATTAAGTTTAATGAGTGTTTTGATCTTTTTAGCCATAGTTTTTTAGAGTTTGCTGATTATATCTTTTTAACCTGAAGGAAATCAAGTTCCACTGGTGTTTCTCGACCGAAGATTGAAACGAGTACACGAAGTTTTCCGTGTCCTTCATCAATGTTATCGATTGTTCCTAAGAATTCAGCAAATGGCCCATCGGTAATTTTAACTGCTTCACCCACAGAGAATGCAGCTTTATAGAGTGGTTCTTCCATTTTCATGAACTTCTGAATAGCTTCTACTTCTTTTTCTGAGATAGGGGTTGGTTTGTTACCAGCACCGATGAAGGCTGTTACACCCTGAGTACTGCGTGTGAGTAACCATGATTCGTCATCAAGGATCATCTTAACGAGAACGTATCCTGGGAAAATCTTTTCTTCAACTTCTTCTTTTTTACCTTGTGCGACTTTAATTGTTTTACGAACAGGAACGATAATATCGAAGATTCTACTTTCAAATCCATTAGCTTCAACACGCTGTTTAAGAGATCGTGCTACTTTATTCTCATGTCCTGCATAGGTGTGGATGATGTACCATTTGCCAGCCGAAGAGTCGATAGGTGCTTTTTCAAGCACGTCAGTCTTTTCAACGACACCCGCAGTTTCATCAACTGTGACTTCTTCTGTAGGTTCAACAATGGTTTGATCTGTTTGATTTTGGTCTGACATATGTTTATTTAATGATATATTCGACTGCTTTAACGAGTGCGAAATCGAGTCCTCCAATGTATATTCCGACAGCGACGCTAATAATCACGACTATTGCTGTAAGACGGATGATTTCATTACGAGTTGGCCATATAACCTTTCGGAGTTCATCGTAAGTCTCTCGTAAAAACGTTATAGGGCTCGTCATAGCAAGTAACCCAAATACAAATTTGAGCTGTGTCACATTTTATCAGATAGGAGACTGAGTGTAAAGGGGAAGGGTGACTCGTTAGTCAAATGGGTTTACTGCGTGGAATACGTCACCAGCAGCTGTAACAACAGTTGTAACGAGACCCACTACGCCTGATCCCATTTGCTGAAGTAAATTAGGCTGGTTTTCGGCGGTTCGCTGTGCAAGTGAGGATTGAGGTAATTTGTCTTTACAAATAACTGTTTCACAGTAATCCCTTGTCTTTACTCCATCACCGTCATTTTGACAGGTATTAACACATGAATTAAAGGCAGAAGCTGGATCAGTATTTGCTGGGTCGAATTCGAACACAAGCCCGGATGGATTTTCACTAGAAACACATTCTGTTTTGTCTCCGTTCTTCTCACGCTTAGGACTTATCGTGCAACCAGGACCTGCAGTTACAACATAGCTATAATTCGTATTTACATCGTTTGTGGTAGGAGGCAATGTTTGCAAAAAGTTTGGCACTGTCTCTGCATATATTCGATATGTTCCGGCTGGAACTTTGAGAAACTGAAACACTTGTCCTTTTGCTTTTACTGGATCAGGAGTAAAGGTCGTAGGTGGAATTGGTTTTGCGTAGAATGTAAGATCATCTGGGAATGGAGGAACTTCATAGTATGCACCGCCGATAACATATGTCGTTGACGGATTAGCCGGTGTAATCGTCGGTACTTTTGGTGCGGGAGTTGCTGGCTGACTTCCTCCACCTCCTGGGACTGCTCCTGATCCACCACTCACAAATCCAGGAGCAGCAATGAAAGAAAGACATACATTATTTGGCACAGAATCTCCAATTCCTTTGGTAAAGCTATATGTAAATTGGTCAAGAACAGCAATACCGTCCGTATCTGCCTTTCCAGGAATATATCCTTCAGGAATAGAGTTGGTCCAGTCACTCCAGTCAGAAAGCGTAGTACCTGTTTTGGTTGAGCGTGAATATAGTTTCCCATCCGCACCTGTTACGATTACAAAGAGTGTTTTTGACGTGTTGGTATAGGCTGTTATTGGAGTATTATTTACTGTTTTTCCTAAATCAATCCAAGGACTACTTGCTAAATCGGTAATTCTTCCTTTACTAACACCAAATGTTCGCATATATAGTTTATTTTCTTTGCCTTTGGCGAAAAGTAAGATTCTATCGTTAAAAGCAGTAACTGTTGGGGCGCTGACAATAAATCCATTGAGAAGAGACGATTCTGTCGTCGGATTACTATCATTTTTTCCACATACTGCTCTTCGGGCAGCAGCTTTAGCTTCATCCTCTTGGTCGACACCTTCTGTAAATGGAGCAGGTGGTTTTTCTGCAGTCGCTGCCACAGCATTACATGCTACACCTGTAAGTTGTTGCTTCCCAATACCATAGTTATATAGCCCGACAACGACCTCACCTCTCGTTATAGAAGCCTGTGCTGCCTTGTCAACTTTGTCAATGCCACTGCTTGCACTCCATTTCCAGTTCCATGGGTCGGCTGGTTTATACTCTTTCCCAACGTCTGTATCAGTAAATCCTTTCAGCGCTGCTGTGTAAATGTTAAGTGCTTGGGGGTGGTTTCTGGGGACATCAGAGTAAAGCTTACTATCAGGAAGATCTGTCGTACTTGAGACATCGATATATTTCCAGTCCTTTGCTACATAGACATGATATCTCGTGATAAACGCGAGGAATTCTTCGCGAGTTACTGGGTTGGCAGGTGCGAATATACCCCCACCATAGCCACGAGCCGTACACGCAGGAGAGGTGCCTGTCGAAGTGCTAAGTGCTGTGACTGCTTTTTCTAGACAACTATCACCTGGGGTTAAATCAGTAAAATGTGTATCGGTCTTTTCACACGATGATTTATCTGATGCTGCGGTTTGCATAACTAACGCAACAGCCTTTGAAGACCCTCCAGCAGAACGGGGGGTGGTAGGGTCAAGGAAAAACCCTACATTTGCGACGTTTTTATCACTACCTTCACCACATTCACCATTTTCAGCTCGTTTACATTCAGATCGAACTTCCATGACGGCGAGTGATAAGATACACCGTCGATCTGGAAATACGGTGAAAGGTTTTCCAGATGACCAGCCTGGAGTCTTCTTTTCAGCATACTGTCTCCATCGTGTTTGGGCCCATCCCATCGCACGTGACCAGCCACTTCGGGCACAAGACCATGTACTTATGCCCCAACATGCACTATCTTTACTTCTCTGATAATGCCATCCTCCGGCCCATGTATCATCTGGGCCATCAACTGCATAATACATACATCCACGATCTCGGCAATGAGCTGATCTAAAAATACAACTTCCTGCAAGCCTTGCCTCATAATTCGCTTGACCAACAGTGTAGAAAATATCATTTGTGCTCGTACTATCTCCGACAGTTCCGAAAAAATACCATGGATCATTTGGGGTTGTGTCATTTTCACATGCCCCCCCTCCGTTAGGTCCACCAGCATATTGATTTGCCTTACAATGAGCCTCTTCTTGGTTAAGCGTTCCTGGAGGGATAGCCGGATTTCCCCAAATAACACCTTTTTGGTCACAATCGCTTGTTCTTCCAGGGTTACTGGTATCATGATAGGGTGCTGCTACCGGACATTTAAGATAATCATCAAGTCCAATTGGATACTGTCCACCATCTACAGATTTGCTTAGTTCGGTCTCAAGCTGTTCAAGTGTTGTAAATTCTGGAAGTTTCCAAGTTGCCATATCGTATCCAGTAGTAGCTGCAGCATGTTGTTGAATATCTTGTTGTTTAAAGCTTTGAAGGATCGTAAATGGAACAGTTGCAACAAGTAATAAACCCAGACCAAGCTGGAGAGATCTATTTTTTGATAGAGATGTAACTTTTTCTTTTATGGTTCCAAAACGAGTTGGAATAGGAGGTTTAGCCAAAACAATTTTTTCTTCATTCTCACTAGTATGTAAATCAGCCTGTGGATTATCCATGGTACGTAGTATTATTAAACCAGATCGTCCGTAGACAATGCAAGATTTTTGTAAACATATTGCAAATCAGAAAGCTCTTCTTATATAATTGCGTTATTCATGAAGAAAATTAGAAAAGCAGTCATTCCAGCTGCCGGATTTGGCACTCGATTTCTCCCACAAACCAAGGCTATGCCGAAGGAAATGCTTCCAGTTGTCGATAAGCCTATCATCCAGTACATTGTCGAGGAATTAGTTGATGCTGGTATTGAAGATATCATTATCGTGACTGGATACCACAAACGTTCGATCGAGGATCATTTCGATCGTCCTTCACTTGAACTTATCGAAAATCTCCGAATGGGTGGGGAAAAGAAAAAACCACTTATTGAACTCACAGAAGCTGTCGGAAATATGGCTAATTTTGTCTATGTAAGGCAAAAAGGACCATATGGAAATGGGACCCCACTACTGAATGTTCGGCAAATTATCGGAGACGAACCATTTATTTATACGTGGAGCGATGATTTTATTAAAGCAGAACCACAGTCTCGCTTTAAACAACTTATTGAAGTGTATGAAGAATTTGGTTGGCCAGTACTCGCAAGTATTAAAGCGACCAAACCAGAAGATTATGATCGATATGGATTTGCAGCGGGCCAGGAACTGCGAGATGGGATTATTGATGTAGAATCGATCGTTGAGAAACCTGGGAAAGATAACGCTCCTTCAGATCTTGCCAATGTGAGTGGGTTTGTATTTAATCCGGATATTTTTGACTATCTCGATCGAGCAAACGAAACTCTTGAAGATGGAAAAGAGCTTTACTATAATGATGCACTAAAACTGATGATCGAAGATAAAAAACATGTGCTAGCAGCAGAAATTAAAGGTGGACGATATTATGATACAGGAAATAAGCTTGAATATTTAAAAACAGTCGTTGAATTTGGTATGGACCATGGTGAAGTAGGCGAACATTTCCGTGAATACCTCAAAAGCCTCAAAATATAGCGTTTAGAACGTATCGTCTTTCGTTTCGTTATTTCTTGATTGTTTTGTTCGTGATAAGATACGTATAATGAACTTTGTTACAAAGGAGCGGATCATTATCTTTTTAACAAGTACTCTAGCATTTTTCTCTTTTCTTCTTTTCTCTTACCTCGTTCATAAAGATAAGCTCACCCAATTTGATTTTAATACCACCGTACGTCTGCAAGACTTTCTGTCAAGAAGGGTAGATGACCTTTTTTCACTCTTTAGTCTTTTTGGGAATTTTGAAGTGATGGTTATCGTGCTCGTATTATTTCTCATCTTTCAGCGAAAGCTACTTGGAATTATTTCTTTTGGATTATTTGGTATATTTCACTTAATTGAAATATTTGGAAAATATTTTGTTAATCATCCACCACCACCACAGTTTATGCTTAGAACTGTCCATCCTGTCGATATGCCGCAATTTTATGTTAGTGCAGATTTTTCATATCCATCAGGACACAGTGGACGAACGATGTTTCTTCTTTCACTCATCCTGGTTGTGGTTTGGAATTCTCCCAGATTATCAATTCTTTGGAAAACGATAATTACGGCGCTGCTATGTGGATATACAGCTATTATGGTAATCTCGCGTGTTTATTTAGGTGAACATTGGGCAACGGATGTGATTGGAGGAGGTCTGTTAGGACTATCTTTTGGATTACTTGGTAGTTTATTCCTTTTGCCATATAACCACCCCCGAGCAGTGTGATTAGTATCTCATATCAGTAGAGTATAATAGCTCCATGTCTGGGCTTTTTCGTAACAGTCGCTTGTATGTTCTGATAAGTAGTGTACTTTTGTCTCTCCTGTTTGCACTATATTCCTACTTCTATATTCCAGTTGGTATATTACAAAATATTCGCTTTGAACAGTTGTGTGGACTGGCAAGTATAATGTATCTCTATATTTCTTTACTGATTGGCCCATTTTTCTATCAATTCCCACGCGTTAGTGGCGGCGAGATATGGAAGCATATGCGACGAGCGATTGGTGTATCTTCATGTTATTTTGCAATACTCCATACGTATGTGACATTTTTTGAGCAACTCAAGGGGTTTTCTGGAATTGCGTACTTAAGTAACTCGTACGTAATTGCCTTACTGCTTGGGTGCATCAGTCTTAGTATCTTAGTTATCCTTACGCTGACTTCTGTTGATTTGGCTGTTCGCACACTGGGCTTTACTAACTGGAAATTGCTGCACCGGCTGACATATGTGGGAGGTGTATTTGTACTTATTCACGTATTGATGCTAGGAACGCACTTTACTGACGTATCTGGGATACCATCTGAAGTGTTATTTTTGGCCGTCTCATTTCTGCTGTTCCTTAATGCAAAACGGATGGATTTCTTTCTTAAAGAGTCATATGGATTTGGAATTCAACTTGGACTTATAACTTCGATAACCCTTGGTAGTTTACTTTTTGTATTACTGTTTGTTATTAATCCAATGTATTCTGTCCAGAACGGACACGTGTCATTTGGAATTCACTCAGCGCATATTAGACTGGCACAAGAAGCTCAATCACAAAATCCACAATCATCGAGTACAATTCCTGGGTTAGATGGTGATCGTTCTCTTCGATATACTGTCAGTCTATCAAAGCCAGATCAAATTAATCCTAACGAGGATACCGTACTTGTCTTTAGTGTCTTTAACGCTGCAACCGGAAATCCCGTTGGAGCATTTAAAACGGTATATACAAAAATAGCACATCTCGTGATTGTTGATAGTAGTCTTCGTTATTTTTCTCATGTTCACCCAACACAACAAGATAATGGATTTACTATCACAACACAATTTCCTCACAGTGGCATCTATCATATGTATTTGGATTTTCAGCCATATGGAGGAATTGAACAGCAAATAGGATTTACCATATCTGTTACTGGCGATGAGCAACTAGTTAGTGCAAAAGAAGATACAGCACAAACGAAAGAGGTGGGTCCATACACTATTGCTATTAATACACACGGAAAACTCAGTGCTCGTTTGATGTCTGTCGGGCAGCAAACAATTTCATTCACACTTACTGATACG
Source organism: uncultured Gammaproteobacteria bacterium (assembly GCA_964503265.1). Classification (GTDB taxonomy): domain Bacteria; phylum Patescibacteriota; class Microgenomatia; order Levybacterales; family UBA12049; genus CAZCYO01. The sequence continues at coordinate 87,905 of CAZCYO010000004.1, read as the reverse complement.
AAAACGAAAAAGTCTGTAACGAATATAACACCATATCTGGGCGCACTGGGACATCTTGTTATGATTCGAAAAGAAGATTATAGCTATATGCATGTGCATCCAAGTAACCTGACTATTCTGCCTGAAACAGCAACTGGGGGGCCGGTTGTAGATTTTTTACCCATTGGTATCTATGGTCCGTTTACAGCTGGGACGTACCGAGTCTTTGCACAATTCAATCCTGATGGTACACTTATACTCGCTGATTTTACGGTGAAAGTTGACAAGTAACAGTATGGATTTTACATTACATCTGGAATGAAACATTTTGTAGTAATATTTCTCATAATTGCGTTTAGTTGGATATTTGTTACCATGCCCGTATTAGCGCATGTGCTGCAAGCAGATGGAACGATTGGTGCAGTCCTTCATGTAGATCCTGATGATGATCCAGTTGCAAAAGAAGATAGTTCGTTTTTCTTTGAATTTAAAGATACTTCCCATATATTCTCACTTGCTGATTGCATATGTACAGTAGCTATTGATTCAAATGCTAATACGATATATAAAACCACACTTAACACAACTCCAGTAGTTACCTTTGTATTTCCTGAGAGAGGGGTTTATACAATACGTGTTACTGGTGCTTCGATAAGCCACCGTTTTAATCCATTCACGTTATCATATGTAGTAAGAGTAGACAGGGAAAGTGCTTCACCACGTCAAACGACATCTCTTGGTGCAACAATAATCTATCATATCGTGCATTACGGGATATTTGTGATAGGATTTATCATATTAATATGGCTTGTGATGAGAGAAAAAAGACACAATAAGAAATCCGTTACAAAAAAAGTGTAGTGTTCTGATCGATATGTATCGAATGATCTTGTAAAGGTTATTTACTTGGTTCAGAATGACAAGTAGTGAAAGGAGGTGGATATAATATGAAACACGTATTAATAAAATTTTTTCAAACAGGAGTCGTAAGTGTTGTTGGACTACTCGTATCTTTTGTTCCAGCATTTGCTCACGTAGTTGTAAAACCTACATCAGTTGGTGTTGGTGCATTTCAAACATTTAGTGTGGGTGTGCCAAATGAAAAAGATACTCCGACTGTTTTTGTGAAACTTATTATTCCTGAGGGACTTAATTATGTTTCACCAAATGTGAAACCAGGATGGACGATTACGATTAAGAAAAGTGGAGAAGGAGATTCAGCGAAAGTTACTCAGATCGATTGGTCTGGTGGAACTATCCCACCTGGACAACGTGACGATTTCGTCTTTAGCGCTCAAGTTCCAGCGTCTGAAAGTACACTCATTTGGAAAGCATACCAAACGTATCAGAATGGAGATGTCGTGTCATGGGATCAGGAACCAACTGATTCAGACAGTGAAAAAGTTATGCCTTACTCAACGACGAAAGTTATTAACGACTTAGCAAATGCAGCAGCAGTTGTTACAACACAAAAAAACGAAATTCATACAGATCGAGCATGGCAATCATTAACTATGCTAGCACTTGTATTATCTGTTCTCTCAATTGGAATACAGTTGCGGAAAAGAGTGTAGAGAAGAATTAATATAGTACTTTAAATAAAAGGAGACGTACCTTTCGTCTCCTTTTTCGCATATTATCGAACAACACGAATTTTATATTTCAGAAAGATAAAGATAAGGAGGAGAACGATACCTAGTGAAACACTCCATACGAGAATACTGTCTGGAATAAATGTATATGGTGCTTTTGTGATAGAGAGCGTAAATGGGGTAGTCGTGTCATTTGGAAAAGGAACAAATGAAATCTTACCATTAATTCCTTGTACCTGGAATCCAACATCGGTGCTGAGATTATTTTCATCAATGACCCGGTGGTACACGTATGTTACAAAGCTACTTACCTCATATGTGTGAGGAAGTGATTGATTTGTTCCTTTTATAATAGTTCCATCCCCTAAATCCCAAAAAGAAGATAGTACAGAATTCTTTGGATCGACATTCGGGTTAGATAGATAATATACCGTGTTCTCAACTTGATTAATGTTTACGTGGGCTGATGGTGAGACATATCCTTTATATGGAAGGACATTAAGTTGGATAGTATCAAATAGTTGTGGATCATTTTCGTATGTAAAATACACATTCACAAGATATGAGCCTGGTTTAGTAAACGTGTGTGTAATAGTTGTTCCTTTTTCAACTTCTCCAATTTGGGAAAGAAAATTTTCTCCCTCAAAAAATAGCCACGTAAATTCTCCTTGTGAAATAATCGATTGGGGAATGGAGAGCTTTGATGAATCAATGGCAAACGTGATTTGTTCCTGGGGGAGAAACTGTGTTTTAAGAATATCTTGGGGAACGTTGATACTCGATGTCCCTTGATAGTAGGGATTAGTTTGCGCGAGTTCACCATTGACGGTTACAAAAGCAGATTCTTCTGCATGTGCAAATAGTTTCGCTGGGAAAAAAAGAGTAATAAACAAAACGCTTAGGAAGATGATTTTTTTCACTTCTCTATTATACGCCTTTATTTAGGTCGATTTTATGTTAGGAGAGGAGGTTGGTTTAATCTTATTCATCATGCGAGGCGATGTGTCTTGTTCAAAGTTAAAATAGGTATCGGTCGGCGTTATCATTTGAGGTTGCACTGGCAAAATATATGGATTCTTCGTATATAACACAACGCCATAAATGCTAATAAGAACAATTGCTAGAAATGTCGCTATTTGCATTCCGATATATACTCCTACACCAACTTTCATTGGTGTTCCTTTCAGAAATGGAGAATAGGTTTGTTTATTAAACAGTAATATCGATGTTAATGTATGGATAAATGATGATGTGATACAAAAGATAAGAATGATCATAATGATAGTGTTTACATCCTTAAAGTAGGTCATAAGAAATGGGGTAAGCGGTGTCCGTGATAGTCCGTATACCGCAAGTCCTGCGAGCAGTGGGAAAATTGCTGTTGTAAGAAGAACATGAGGGAGATAGCTTTTTTGTTTTGCAAGCCACGCGTCGTATTCGTCTTTTGTGACTGCTTTTGTATTGATGACCACTGTGGACGCAATGTGATCGTGCCATGTCTGTCGTTTCTCATCAAATAGTGCCCAGAGAAATCCGACATCGCCAAAAAATCGTGATAAAAATTTCCCAATAACTTCACGGAGGATGAGTCTTCCGACAGAAGGTTTATCAGGTGATGTGCTTATTACTTTTAAATGAAGCGCCATTTTCCCTGGGGTCGCACCGTAGTGATAGAGAAAATACACCATATAAATCGGTGCCATGATATAGAGAGCTAATTGAAGAACTATATGAATCGTCTGGCTTGTTATATCATGGCCGTTACTAATAAGGCTAATGAGAATACTGAGCAATCCTGTCGCAAAGAAGATAATCAGTCCATCGATAATAAGGGCAAGAATCCTTTTTCCAAACGAACCATATATGAATAATTCTGGTTGGTTATTCTCTGTAGCGATAGCTGTTATAGGGGATATTTCTTTTTCCATAGTGTAAGTATTTCAACATTAAGTCTACTCGTCAAGTCTTATGGCTTTGTATCTTTACATTCGATCCAAATAGCAGTATTATTCGCTCAAATGATTCACATAGAACAAGGTGCGCCAGGTGTCAGTAAGATGCTTCAGCAAGTCAGAGAAAACGTGCGTGGGCGTGAAGAAGAAATGAGATTTTCCCAAGAACACAAATCTCAATGGAAGCATTATGGTCGAAAGGCGTTTCAGTATGATGATGAGTTAGGACTTCCTGAGTTAACCTTGCAGCGGTTTGTTGAGCAACGTCGAAAAAAAGGGATAACACCATATGTGCTTGACGTGGGTGCCGATCCCTCTGCAATTCGGTCACTCGTAGCACCTGGAATTGCAGTAGGGATGTATGACGGAAGATCTTCTGAACAAAAAGAAGATGATGCAGCAAAGAATATTCATATGGTTGAAGGGGACGTGTTACTTCCGTCAACGTGGGGAAGAGTGCAGGAAGTAATGCGCCAACAAGAAATACATACTGGATTTAGTCTGGTTATGTCGGCAGCAGATGGTGGACTACAGTATATTACTGAAAATCCCAACGTCCATGGATATATACTCCAACAGATGTGGGATGTTCTTAGTCATGATGGTGGTATGCTAGTCGCACAAACGATTACTCGAGTAAAAAGTGAAGATAGGGCAAAACGATTGTATTTTTTGCCTGGATTTGAAGAACTAAAAAAACAAAAAATGATAACAGCATGGCATAATACGCCTGGTATGGATGCGAGACTTCTTACCTGTGGTATTCAGCTCGTTCGAAATCAGATGGCTCCTGACTCGCTTTTTTCAGTGGACCCACATCTAGCTAAACAGCAAATTGCTCCTTCGAGAACACTTTTCTCTACTAGAGAGCTATAATTAGGTATCATGACTATTGCCTTACAGTTAGCCTCACTTATTTCTCTTCCTTTTCCTATTGAAGCTCGTGTGAAAACAGATTTTCTAACTCGTGTTACAGCTGGAAATGTGCTTCGGAGTGAAGACCCTGTTTCACATTTTTGTGTCTACATGATTCCATTTATTCGTAGTAAAGCGAACGTATTTCTCGGTCATCACAAAAAAGCAAATTCATGGATCGCGCCGGGTGGACACATAGAACCAGAACACGACAGTCCTATTGCAACTGTTATGCAAGAATCTCGTGAAGAGTTGGGTATAGAACTTTCACGTGATCAAATTAGTGAACCGTTTTTCCTGTCAGTTCACGATGTGTTCAGTCCAGGTAGAGCATGCCGTAGACACTATAGTATTTGGTATGCAGTATTTTTTGAAGAAGAAATACCGTTTGTTTATGAACAGCGAGAATTTTATGATGCGAAATGGATGAGTATTACGCGTGCCAAAGAAATTATTGAACAAAAAGAAAATAGTGATGCGCTTGATGTACTGTTGAAGCGTTACTAGCTCGAATGGTGCTTTCTGCTATGATACGAAGGTGAGTCTCTATCTTTTGCCGTTACTCCTCCTCTTTATCGAAGAAGCTGGAATTGAGCTTTTCGTTCCAGGTGATTTCGTGATTTTGCTTTTTGGATATCATGTATCAAAGGGACACATACCGTACTTCCTAGCTTTTTTATTATTATTTACCGCTGTGATGCTGGGAACGACGATATTATATGCTCTTGCAAGTAGGTATGGTGAGAAGATCATTTTAAAGATCGGAAAATATATTCATATCTCTAAAAAAGAATTAGATGCAATGGAAGGTCTTTTCAAAAAATATGGAATTTGGGCCATTATCGTCGCTCGTCATATCCCTGGACTTCGTATTCCCACAGTTATTTTTGCTGGGATATCTGAGATACCATACTGGAAATTTTTTATTAGTTCATGTATCTCTGTGATCCCGTGGATTCTTTTTTATCTTTCACTTGGAAGAAAAGTCGGGCCACGTGCACTCGTGTTATTTAATGCACATCATACATTTGCACTGTTTATGGTCATACCGGTGGTTATTATCTTTGCTGGATATTTATTTATAAAACGACAGGTAGCAAAAAACGAAAAGTAAACGTGCATCTTCATCCACAATTTCCTTCATTACTCTGCCTATCATATGAGAGAGAGTTGAGGGTCGGACGCCTGCCTCTACAAAACATTTGTCATTCCTGCCTTCGCAGGAATGACAGCTACAGGGAATAAAGTTTTGTGTACTTCTCTTTCAGATACTCGATAAAATACTTCGGGTCGAGATCTTTTCCTGTAACTTTTTTCGTTAGTTCTTTTGGATAGTACAGACTTCCATGGGTATGAATGTTTTCGTTTAACCAGCCTAGAATGTTTCGGAGTTCACCACGAGATACATCCTCTTCAAATTTCACTGTCTTTTTCATGGTGTCTAAAAACTGTGCTCCGTATAGATTCCCAAGTGCGTACGCGGGGAAATATCCAAACGCGCCATATGTCCAGTGCACATCTTGAAGAACACCTTGAGAATCAGTTTCAGGAGTGACTCCAAAAAGTGATATAGCTTTTGCTCGCCATGCTTCAGCTGCATCTTCAGGTTTGATTTTTCCGTTCATGAGCGCGTTTTCCATTTCAAAACGCAGAATAATGTGCAGTGAGTACGTCACTTCATCTGCTTCAATACGAATATTACTTGGTTTAACGATAGTAAACATCTGAATCACATCTTCCTCATCATAGTTTCCAAGTTCTTTTGGATACGTCCCTTGAAGTAGCGGGGTTACAAATCTAAGAAACTGTGGATTTTTCCCGACCATATTTTCCCAAAATCTCGACATCGCTTCATGGATGCCATAGGATACTCCACCTTCAAGTGGCGTTTCTGCGTACTCTGGATTAATCCCTTGTTCATAGAGTGCGTGTCCCACTTCATGCATCGTCGAGGTAAAGGAATCTCTAAAATCATGTTCTTTATAGGCAGTCGTAACACGGACATCGTATCGATCAAGAGAAGTCGTGAATGGGTGAGGTGAAACATCGATGCGTCCTGCTAATAGATCATACTGCATTCTCTTCATGAGAAATTGTCCGATTTTTTGCTGTTCGACGATAGGATAAGTTTTTGACCCATCGATCGCATCATGTGATGATGTATACTTTTTCGCTTTTTGTATTTGTTTACTAAGTGTTACTAATTCTGGTTTAATTTGATTAAATACTTTTTCTGTAAAGTCAGCCGTAAGTTCTGGTTCAAATTGGTCGAGTAATGCATCATACGGGTTTTTCTTGTAGCCTACATGCTGCGCGACGATTTGGTTAAGTCGAATAATTTCTTTGAGTGAGGGTAAGAAAGACGCGAAATCATTTTTTTCGCGTGCTTCTCTCCAAATCATAAATGCCTCAGATGTGACTTTCTCTTTTTCAATAATTATTTCTTCAGGAACTCTGTAATAAAACTTACTTGCATTGGTGAGATTGCGAACGATCGCTTTTTCCTCTAGTGATAAATCTTTTTCGTTTTGTGCTTTTTCAAGTGTGGTTCGAAACTCCGTCGCAAGCCATAACTTTGTCATTTTTTCAGTGAGATATGCTGACTGTTCAGCCCGTCCAGATGAAGCTTTCGGCGGAAGATTAACATTTAAATCCCAATCCAGCACTGACTTTATTTTCCCCAGTAAAGAGATTTCTTTATAGAGGCGGTTAAGTTTTTTAATGGTAGGATTGGTGATTTTCATAGCTATATTATTTTCTCTCTAAAGGAGCATATGATCTGAAACACTTGTCATTCTGGAAGACAACGATCTTACCAGAATCAGATTTCTGTCTTCGCAGGAATGACAGAATATGATGTTGTTTATACAAGAGATATATGAAGATTACAAGGGGAATGGATGAGAGAAAAAGAACTGTAAGTGAATTGTGCCGGGGGTATGAATACCCCCGGCATTGGTCTGCATGTAGAGATTAGTCTCCCAGTTTTTCCGTCCAACTGTTGTAGGATGGCAGGTGGAAGACTTTCATTAGCCAGTTAACGCTAGGTCCTGGCATTCCATTGATGAAGTGATCCATCCCAGCGTCTACGAGTTGGCACATCTCGAGCTGGGTTGATCCTGGAATAATGAAAGGGGGTTCGTCGCTCTCAAGCGATTGAATTCCCACCTCCAGTGCGAAGCGAAGATAGTCGGTTACGAGTTGGATATAGTCCCCGTTAAGCTTGGTAATCATACGTTCAAGGGGACGATGTACCGGATCCATGTAAATATTCGCCCTGAAATGCCAAATCACCCCTTCAGGTAGCTGCGCCACCAGTAGCTGTCGCTGTGACTCAAGTTCCTGGGCCTGCTGTTGCAATGCTGCGAGCCGAGCCTGTTTTTCTTCAGCTGTCATAGACACGTGAGTCTCCTTTCAGCCTTGCGGCTTGTTATTTTCATCTGTCTGAGCACGGAGTGTCGATTCGTAGAAGTCGAGGCTCTTTTCGACGGTGTCAACGATGCCCTCTTCGCATGCGCTTATGTACTGCGCGCAGAGTGAGACGGCAATTCCTGCGAGGAATTTCAGCATGAGTCGGACAGGAGATAGTCGATGTTTGAAGACAAGAGTGTCCAGAATCACATTGAACGTTCCCACCATGGCTGCGGTGCCGAGTATTCGAGCAGGGTTACTTAGCATCTTGTTCTGGACATACTTGCTTGTTTCCTGCAAGACAAACTCTCGCTCATCCTTGGGTACTAACGGCCATAGATATAGGAATGCTTCGCGCGTTTGTTTAGATTTGGCTGTCATGAAAACCTCCTTTATCGTCCTTGCGCAGCGCTCCCTATATGGAGTGATCCGATGTGGATCAGGTACAAGGATACGACAGGGAAAAGACTTGAGGCGTAATCTTCTTTCTGCCGTATCCTTGCTGTGAGTAATCTCTACTTATTAACGTGCAATAAGAAATACTTTTTACTCCTAAGAACGCATATATGTTCTCTGAGTATAAAAGTCTTGCGAGTATACGATATAGGAAGAGAAAATTCAACTTATAGGATTTATGTTAGCTTATGAAGCTATGCAACATTACTTTATTGACGACTAATTTACGTGGGTGCATACTTAATACGTGGTTAAAAAAAAGATAACGCAGAAAGTAAAAAAACAACCCAAAAAGATTGTTAAAAAACATAACAGACTATTACTTGCAGGTAGTATCTGTATTCTCGTCGTAGTACTTTTCGTAGTAAGGGTCATTGGAAATAAAACATATACTATGATGAAGTTACTGTCTTCATCTGAAAAATCGAGAATTCGACTAATTCCCACACCTATTTTACACCATGTAATACTGCCTGTTCGGCTTCCAATTCTCATGTATCACTATATCGAGTATGTGACTGATAAGAATGATACGATTCGAAAATCACTAGCGATTTTACCATCGACTTTTGATGCGCAAATAAAAACATTACAAGATGCTGGGTATACATTTCTTACGGCTTCGCAAATTCCAGATATCTTAAGTGGGAAGGTAGAGCTTCCAGAAAAACCGATTATTTTAACCTTCGATGATGGGTATCGAGATTTTTATACTGATGCGTATCCAATTCTTAAGAAATATAACGTTCCTGCGACTGCATATATCGTGCCAGGGTTTTTAGACCACCCAAATTATATGTTTACATCACAGCTTGAAGAGATAAATAAAGACGGGCTTGTTGAACTTGCTGCTCATACTGTTCATCATGCTTACCTTAAAGGTGCGTCAAAGGAGCATGCGAAGTGGGAGATTGAAGAAAGTAAAAAAGAACTTGAAGAACAGCTCAAAAAACCTGTGGTGTCTTTTGCATATCCCTACGGCGCATTTGATTTGGAGATAGCACAGCTTGTCCAAGAAGCAGGGTTTACGAATGCTGTGTCAACTCTCCCAGGGGTAGAGTTAGATGGAAAAAATACCTATTTTATTTTTAGAATTAGACCTGGTGCTAGAACTGGAGAAGAGCTTCTCACATATTTAAAACAATCTGCCTTCCGCCCGTACTAACGATGGAAAATACGATTAAAGAGATCTTGGAAGAACTTTCGAAGATCAAAGGACTGTGCGGATAGTACTTTTTTCTTGTCTTCCAATTTTTTCTTTGCTTCCTCTATTTTTGCTTTTATTTTGGCTTCTTCTGAAGCGATACGAGCTCGTATCTTTGCTTCTGTTTGAGATGGGGTAGGTGTAGCAGTAGTCGTGTTAGATGTTTTAGTCTCACCGTTTACCGTAATGCTTGAGTTCGTTCCATCGTTTGTAACGCTTACGTTCCCTCCTTTATCCGAGTCATAACATGTTTCTTTTCCATTTACATTCGTACAGATATGCGTGCTATTTTGTGTATTTGACGTATTATATGAGGTGGACTGGGTATTAGAATAGACAGTAGATGTAGCTGTGCCACCTGTTGCTGAGGATTGAACATTAATAGTTGTACTTGCATGAGCGATAGAGGGAAAAAGAAAGAGGAAAGGGACGAGGAGTAAGGATCTCATAGGGTTACACTGTACTCCAGATTTGATTGATTTGTCAAGTTGAGACTATTACTCAACAGTGATGGTAGTAGTGGTAATTGTGGGGATATAGTTGTATCCTGTTTTGTTCACAGATGTCACTTTTATAGTAAATTCTCCTATTTCTTTAGATTTAATACGGCCGGTATATGTACCATCACGTCTTGTATATCCGGAGGCTACATAACTGAATCCTGACGGTGCTGTGATAAGGAGGGTAATACGTGCGCCAGAAATTGTTTCAGCTGTTCCCATTTTACTAACAGTAATATTTTCTGTAATCCATCGATTTATTCCAGTTTTTCGATACGATGGGGTAAGTCGAGTTATGGTAATTGCTGTTTGCGTACTCGTGGGTGATGGGATTTTCGTCGGCGTCGGCGTCGGCGCTTTTGTGGGGGTCGGAGTAGGTTGTTTTGTCGGAGTTGCAGTTGGTGCTGCAGTTGGAGTCAGCGCAGTTGTTGGTGTTGCTGTAGGTATAGGAGAATTACTGAGACTTTTAACTGCATTATAGGCATTTATTCTTCCCCAGGCCCAGTTTGAACCTGTTCCTGAGATGTGGTCAGCTGTACTTTCTAGTTGATTTCTCACACAAGCATTAGATTGACAGAGGTTTCGCGACCAGACGAGCGCGGCAGTGCCAGATACAAATGGTGTTGCCATAGATGTTCCAGAAAGTGAAACGTATGTCGCATTTTTGTATGTCGAATACACATTTACCCCTGGTGCGGCGATATCCACCCAGCTACTTCCATAATTAGAAAAACTTGCTTTTGCGTCTTGTGCATCTGTTGCTCCAACAGCGATAACATTTGTAAAGAATGCAGGATAAAATGCTGTAGTAGAGTTACTATTTCCAGCAGCTGCGACGATAACTACTCCATGATTCCATGCATAATTTACTGCGTCTTCAAGTGTCTGTGAATATGTCGGTCCGCCAAGACTCATGTTAATTACTTTCGCTCCGTTATCTGTCGCCCAGATAATCCCGCTTGCGATTCCATCGTAATACCCCATACCATCATCACCTAATACTTTTATATTCATGAGCGTGGTATTGTACCCGACTCCAGCAATACCTGTACCATTATTAGTAAGTGCTGCAGTAATTCCAGCGACATGTGTTCCATGACCGTAGATATCAGTAGCCGTAGTGCTTGGAGAGAAATTTTGGGTACTGACTATTTTCCCTTGTAAATCAGGATGTGTTGCCTCAATCCCTGTATCAAGAATCGCGACGCGTGTTGTCGTACTGCCATGAGTTATGTCCCATGCGCTCGCTGATGCTGTACTTGCGGCTTTAATAGTGTATAACCCATATTCCTGCGATAACGATGGGTCATTCGTGAGCTCTGTTGCTTCTGCTTTAAAATTAGGCTCAGCATATACTACTGATGGATCGTTTTGATAATCAGTAAGTGTTTTGGTAAGTGTAGTGGTGGAAAGCTTAACTACATCTGTACCGATTTTAGGAATTCGTCTTTTGAGTGTTGTTTTATTGTTTTTATGAATAGTATCACCTGTTGCTTGACTCACAGTTGATTTAAATTTAACGATGATTTCGTCAGGGGACGATGCGCCTTCAACGAGTCTGCTAGTAGGGGAGTTAAATGAGTGTGTGAGAAAGTACCCGCCAATAAGGATAACAAAAAACAATACGAAGCCTATCAGATATTTCGTAATAGAAGAGCGTGAGCGAGTATTTTTCTTTATTCTTTTTTTCATAGTAATACTATTTAGACACGAATTAATTGTGCGCGTCAAGCATCAGTAGGAAATCTGTAAGAAAAGGAGCTGCAGGTTGTAAATGAGCCTATTACTTGTTATAATTAATAGTCCTATATTTATTTATGGAAGAAACATATCCTGAACATAATTTTTATAATTCTCCACCTCAAAAGCCTAGAAAAAGAGATGATTCTACAGTGGAAACAGATGAAGTTACTTCCCAAAAAGAAAGTATTAATAATCCTGTAGCAATTGAAGAGAATAATGAGAAGCCACTATCTGAAGCGTCTTCAACGCTCCCACAAACCCCTCCTTCTGTAGAGAATGGAACGGTTCAACACACATCATTTTTTAAGAAATGGGGGTCTCTTTTCGTACTTAGTCTTGCCCTTGCGATTATCATTATCGATACCACACTCCTTAACGTTTCACTTGGAACAATTATTAAGGAACTTAATACAGATATCCAAAGCCTTCAGTGGGTTATTACGGCATATTCACTGACTCTTGCGGCACTCACGATTACTGGTGGGAGGCTTGGAGATTTATTCGGACGGAAAAAAATGTTTATTCTTGGCGCGATCATTTTCGCGATTGGTTCATTTATGGCATCAGTGAGTAATTCTGTCGGAATGTTACTGATCGGCGAATCACTTGTCGAGGGAGTTGGTGCAGCGCTTATGATGCCGGCCACTGCGTCACTCCTTGTTGCTAACTTCCAGGGAAAAGAGCGGGCAATTGCGTTTGGCGTGTGGGGTGGAATTGCTGGTGCAGCAAGTGCGATTGGCCCGATTTTAGGAGGATATCTAACCAAATATTACTCATGGCGCTGGGGATTTCGAATTAATGTCTTTGTCGTGATTCTCCTTCTTCTTGGGTCACTTCTTGTTAAAGAGTCTCGAGATACAGAGGAGAAAGCACGAATTGATTTCATAGGTGTGATTCTTTCAGCACTTGGCTTACTTGGAATTATTTATGGATTTATTCAATCAAGTGAGTTCGGCTGGTTCTGGGCAAAGGAATCTCCCGTGATCTTTGGCTATTTGATCGTACTTGGAGGGATATCGCTCGTTCCTGTCTCGATCGTGTTTGGATTACTTTTCTTACTCGCATTTTTCCTGTGGGAGAAACGAGTAGAAGCCATTGGAAATACACCACTTGTTTCACTTTCCCTCTTTAAAAATAGAACGTTCACAGCAGGAGTTCTCACGACTGCGATGGTGTCACTTGGTCAGGTGGGACTTATTTTTACCCTTCCTGTCTTTTTTCAATCAGTTCTTAAACTTGATGCGTTAAATACTGGACTAGCGCTTCTACCTCTCTCAGTATCACTCCTTATTATGGCGCCATTATCTGGATTTCTAAGTAATAAAATTCCACCAAAATTTATTATTTTGACAGGACTTTTCCTCGGGGTAATCGCTTCATTTATTCTTCGTAATGCGATTAGTATTGATGCCACGACCACGAGTTTTATTCCTGGACTTCTGTTATATGGAGCTGGTATGGGAATGGTTATGGCTCAGATTAGTAATATCACACTCTCAGCTGTTTCAGTTCAGCAAGCAGGGGAAGCAAGTGGAGTTAATAATACAATGCGACAAGTCGGATCTTCATTCGGTTCAGCGATACTGGGTGCGGTACTTCTGGCGTCGCTTACTAGTAACCTTACGACGGGTTTGACCAATAGTACTGTTATTCCGCCTCAAGCAAAGCCACTTATCGTATCTGCAGTTGGACGTAATGCATCAAGTGTAGAATTTGGTGGGGGAACACAGGACGCAGGAAAACTTCCACAACCTATCGTGGCTGAGATTTCAAAAATCGGTAAACAATCGACAGTTGATGCAGTTCGCCAAACATTCTACTATTCAGCAGCATTTGCATTCCTCGGATTTTTATCTGCATTCTTACTTCCAAGTAAAAAACCTGCACCCCAAGCAGGCTCTGGTGCTCCTACAGCAGGACACTAAGATTAGACTCATTTCAGAGTTTCAGACCTGCCCGCAATACTTCGCATAACGATGCAGGCGGGGTTTCAGAGTTTTTTTGTTGTGGTTTAAGAGGTATGTTAGGCACCCCGGTTATTAGCCGGGGTGCCTGGATCTCTTGCAGTGCACTATTATCGCATCGTGAGCTTAAAACCCAGATGCTCAAATGACGGAATCGCCTTGGTGAGGTGCTCGAGTACAAGTCCTCCCAGTACTTCTGGGGAAGATCCATACACGCTGATGTTAACGCTCGCTGGCGTTTGGTTGACATCGTGAGTCAGAAGAATCTGCCCATGTTTTGAGCAGATAAGTACTCGAATCAAGCCTGTTAGGGCATTTTCCTGGAAGAAAATCCCCGGAACGATTTCGGATACCCTGGTGAAGAGCCGTGCGAGTGGGCTTGGTTTGCTTACGAAATCTGCGTGTTCGCCGAGCGGATTCTCTAAGAGCTCATAGAGCTCAAAAACGAGTTCGTTAACCGCTGCACGGACGTTTCCAATTCGGCGGCGATTTGCCGCTGTCCTGGCATCTTCTGGGTTAAGTGATGGGGTAGTGAGTCGACGAATGTTACCTCGATCTCCCATGATTTCCTCCATTTCTATGGTTGATAGACGGAGTAGCCGAAGCCTGGGCCGTTAAGCTCCACGCCGAGTGCCTGGACTGCCTGATGAAGCGTGAGAAAGGTTATCCCACTTACTTCATCATCGTCTTCGTCGTAGAAGTTGATGAGTCGATGTTGTTCTCCTTCTGTCGTTATGATGCCGCACTCGGCGACATACAGATTTACTGGATGCTGTGCGTCATACTCGTCAATGCTAGCGATAACTGGCTTATGCGTGTCGGGTGAGAAGGTATTTGTTTCGTCATCCCATATCCCAAACGAGATAGTCCCGTCTGGATGTATGATAATGACAGTGTACGCCATCAGCGCGATCCAGAGATGTACTATGGGCATCAGTCACTCCTCCTGTGTATATAGCGCTGCGCAAGAAAGCAGCACACTAGATGTATGATATATATATCCAGAGCGCTGCTTTCTAAGCATGTAAATAATTCTGCAAGAGATGTTAAGGTGCACTTTTCTCGTGTTTGAAAGCAAATGTATTCTAAACGAGAAGAAAGCAACCAGATAATAGCAAAAAATGAGGCTAATCACAACAGTTATAGGATAATATTTATTAATAAAAAGAACTGTAGTTGAAATTTCGTAAACGTAAAAGGGCACTATGGTTATTACGAAGAGATATCTCTCTTTTGTAATACCATAGTGCCCACAGGCGCAGATTCTGTTTGTAGAACGATGAAGTTCGAGGGGTATGGCAGCTAGCTAGATGGTTCCGAATGGTCAGATTTGACCAGATGTTTAATCACAGACATGAGTACTAGTTGGATGGCTGCTACGATGAGGGAACCGGAATAAGTTGCGACGTAATGTCACCAGGGGTGACAGAGTCGTGCCCTGTGCCACAGGGACCCACGCAGATTCGTGATGAGCAATTTCTTGCTCTACGAAGCGCAGAAGAGCCGTGTAGTCTGGTTCGTCATTGATCGCGAAGGTGAGCTGGCCATACACAGTCCACATTCCACTAGTTGGTGTGGGAGTGATGTGTGTTATTAAGACGGCTTCACGGATTTGCGGATGTGTCCTCTCAAGTGCCTCTTTCAGCCTCAGAGCATCCTGATGGGAAGTCCCATCTAGACATTTCTGAACCTCGGGGTAGTGCCGAAAGACTTCCATGGTCTATAGCCTCCGGTGTAATGAACATGCCATACCACATCCTTTGTGGCACAGCGGGTATATAGAGGATCGAAGGCCTAAAGAATCGACTAGTATATACGCATTGTGCCACAGGGATGGGAGAACTGGTTCTACAAAACTGTAAATGTGCGCAATAAAAACACGTATTTTCCTCTCATATTAAGCGCAAAAACTGCTTATCTGATAAAAAACACAAAAAAAAAGTATACTCTTTTTACGAGATCTCGTCTAGAACAAAAAACAAGAAGTAATAAGAAAAATGATACTCGGTTAAGGTATTATTTTGAACGAGGTCGGGGTAGAGAGGTTGTTTCATGATGATAAATTGCCCAGTCTTGCCTTGAACGAATGCGATATGCTATTCCTGGTTCCATAGTTATTTTTGCGGGAGAAGAAAGTATTTGATTAATTTCGAGATCTGAGCGAGGCGAACGGGAGATGACGAGTTCTCCTACTCGAAGATCTATTTCTTCCGGTGTACTAGGAGCCGGTTGATGCAGTCCTTCGGTATTGACTGCTATATAGGTATTTTCCCACTCCGCATAGGTTGGCCATTTCATAGCAGCTTGTATGTGTGTCGGATTATCACCTTCTGTTATTAGACTTGCGTGAGGAAACCCGCTGAGCAAGCCATCTATTACTTCTTCCGCTGTTTTAGGCGGAGTCGGGAAAACGCCGTCTACCTTAGCTGTTCTTATATCTAATGACGGAATTCCGATTATGTTACCGCTATTCCAACTCTCCTCAAGCATATGTATCAGTTATAGTACTTTCCTGGCTAATTAACAATTACTCAAAAAAATGCTCTTGATTTATATAGTTCGTCATATTGACGGGTATAGTACATATGTACTATAAATAATGGTACATACGTACTATGGATATTACACAGGCAGCACAAAAAATAAAGAAGTTTTACGTCTCTGAAAAACGTCTTCCAACATATCGGGAGATCATGCAGATCTTTAACTATTCCTCGACATCACCAGCGACCTATCTCGTTGATAAATTAATTCAGGCTGAGATACTGGGTAAAGATGATAAGGGTAACCTCGTTCCAAATAAGTTATTTGCGATTCCCTTACTTGGAAGCATTCGCGCAGGGTATCCATCACCTGCGTATCAATATCAGGATAGATTTGTCGACTTTTTTACCTATCTTCACAGCTTTCCTGATGATACATTTGCTCTTGAAGTAGCAGGTGACTCGATGATCGATGCAGGGATAAATGAAGGTGATATCGCGATTATTGAGAAAGGGAAAGAACCCCATGTGGGAGATATCGTCGCAGCACAGATTGACGGGGAAATGACCTTAAAGCTTCTCATGAAAGAGAAAAATAAATACTTTCTGTCTCCAGCAAATAAAAACTATACAGAGCTTCATCCACTCCTTAGTCTCTCAGTGGACGGAGTCGTGATAAATATTATTCGGAAATATCATTGAGTAGGAGATAGGAGATAGGAGATAGGAGATAGGAGATAGGAGATAGGAGATAGGAGATAGGGATTCATAGGGTAAAAATCCACTACCTTCTAACTTCTTTCCCCGCTCTTCTATAAAAACAGTATGACGACAGAACCATCAAAATTTTTACTTATGTTACTTCAGATTCGAACGGCGATTATTTCGTTTTTTGACTAAAACAAACTAATCACAAAGACGAGGTGTAGTTATGAGGGCAGAATCGAGCGATTCATTTAATACGTTGGTCCAGATAGTATACCCTTTTTCGTTTGGGTGGAAACGATCCGAGGCGAAGAGAGTTTTATCTTTTGCAAAAAATGGTCCTGTTTTATCGGCTATCGGAGATTTGGTCATGTGGTGATATGCTATGACTTCATCGATGATAGTATTTACACGATCTGATTGAAATCCGGCTAAAAAACGAAGAGGCTGTGCAAAAAGAAGCGTGGTATCCATAGCAGGAGAGCCAGTAATAACCATTCGTACGTGGCAGTTTTTGCCATACAGCGTTTCAATGATATCTGTTAAATCAGTTCTTATCTCAGAGAGAGACGTAAGATGTGTAACATCATTTGCTCCGGCGGATAGAAGTACGACATCTGGCTTTATAAACATTAGCTGAGGAAGCTGCTTTATTAGTACATCCTTCAATTGTGCGCCTGAAAAAGCGAGATTGATAAGACGAACTCTATGATTCTCGGCCAAATGTTCAGCTGTTTTTACAGCAATTCCTTGTGTATATTCTGCACCCTGCCCGGCAGCTGTACTATCACCCAGAACGACATAGGTAATAGACGTACCATGACTACCAAAAAGAAGAGGTTTAGCTGATGGGTTAGAAAAGGGAGCGAGTTTTACCTGTGCAGCGATATAGGCCTCTATAAAAACAAGAAAAATAATACCTATAATTATTCCACCCCCGAGATAAAGAAATTTCATGCTTTGATTGTATCAAAAGAACTAGATATAAGGAGAAAAAAAGTGGATTTCTGATCGATCTCACAGATTTCATACACGAAACAGATATATTTCATATACAAGCGTTATATAGTGAATAGTATGTTACCTGGATCAGCAAATATACTTGAATCACTTATGTATCTTCGTGAAGCGATTATTTCGTTTTTCGATTAGTTCGTAATGTGATAAACGTAAATTGTATTCCCGATCATCTGCACACGATCGTACTTGGGCGATATCGTGATCGGTAGAGGCTTCTCGTCAAATTCCCATTTGTTATCTTCATTCACGGTCAGTATATGCTCGCCGTCTTCTGTCATATACGCATTTCGTATGGAGTAGGGAAATGTTTCCCCATCAATTACCGGAAATGGATAACTTCCATTATCGATAACGGGACCCGGTAAATAATAGCTATATTTCCCGTTATCTAATAGTTCTCCAAATGGAAGGACGCCGGTTATTTCTTTTACGATCTGTCCATCAATTGCGAGTGTGCTTTTACTTTTTCCGTAACCTTCTTCAGTGATTATGGCATAGTGTTGCCAGTTTTTAGAGAAATATACGTCGCGGAGCCTATTATCGATAATCGTTTCTTTTCCATCGATCACGAAATGATCGCGTGTTTTCCCTTCCGTACTCAAGTATTCTCTCGTCCAAAGAATATAGTGTTTCCCATCTGGTGAGACGGTGAGGGAGGCTCCGAATCTATCACGCTCAAAAGAATATATCTCTTTGTTATTCTTGTAGAGATGAAGTTTATTTGCACTTCCTGCAGGAATTGATGAATAACGAGAGATCGTATAGTAGTAATCACCAGAATCAGCCACCACCAAATTACCTAGTGGTCCTTTACTGACTCCCACTTTTTTCTGGTCGACATATATGATCTCTTGGTTAGTATCTTTTTCTTCGACCACATATCCATAGTGAAGACCGTTGGGGCTAAGTGTGGTTAGATTGTTATAGACATTGAGCGCATATCCTTCATAGAGTATGTCACCGTCATAGGAAAGTGAAAAACGATTGGTAGGATTAAATCCATTGTCCTGGAAAAGATAGTGTCCGCCGTTGGTAATAAGGGTAATGGGGGGATTAGCATATGATTTCGTGAGATCAGCTGTGGTTTTAATGGTAATAGTTTTAACTGTTGGATGGGCATAGTCGAGGCGTGGTAAAGGGGATGGAGAGACGAGGGGAAGAGGGAGATAAAATGGTGAAACAGGCTTGACTGGCGCGTGTGCAGGTTTGGTCAGTAGTAACCATGCTGTCAAAACTGCGAGTATTCCAAGAAGAATAATAAAGATGCTTGGTACGATAATTTTCTTATGCTTTTTTTTCATAGATTACACAGAAAGGATGTAGATAGCTGATGAAAGTATAGCAAAAAGAGAGAGCACCCATCAGGGAAGGTATGTGGTGGGTGATCTCTCTTTTTTTCTGCGCGTGCAGAAAGAGTGAAAAACCTCCGTTCATATGCCCTGATGGGCGCGGTTTCTGTCAGTTGTGGCTAGGTGATTTGCTTTTCGGGACAAGACTAGCTATTTGATAGAGAGTGACGAAGAACAGCAATCCTGTCAGCAGGATGGTAAGAGGAGTTAGCCTATACCCTCCCCAGCCTGTCATCCAGAAGAGTGAGATATACACGAGACCATACTCCACTGGGATAGTTGTCGCAGGGATCCGGATGATCCATGCTGGTAGTACACCTCCTCGAGCCGAAAACAAATAGAGAAAGTACACGAGCACTTGGTTTAATGCGGGAGAGAGAAGGAGAAGTGACCACTGTCCAGCGGTTACCCACGGATCGTTCATACCAGACTCCTTTCTGATGAAGTGTCGTCTTCGTCCAAGACAGCAGGGGTGTTTTTCTCTTCGAGAGAAACGCCAATGAGTGTGCCTTGTATGAGCAGTGCTACTATTCCGAGAACCACCGCAATCAGGATCTGCACGAGTTCAGGACCGCCCATCCACCGAATAAAGATTCCAGGGAGATAGAAATTGATGAACGCAACCGGAAGATTGAATAGTAAAAGGATTGCCTGAAGCTCTTTATTGTTTCGCACGGGATTGAGGTAAAAGGGAAGACCAAACACCCAGATAAGGGCGAAAGGAAGTATTAGTACCGATAGCTTCCCCGCGAAAACAATAACATCCCACATGGCTGATCCTTTCTTCTAGAGAGTATCCACAGCATCTTCCCTCCAATTGAGAAGATTGCCACAAAAACAGACACGGGAGATGTCTCTTTATGAAGCAATCTTCTTCTCTACGTTTCACACGCTGTTAAAGAACAAATAGCTTAAAAATGTACATACATCTAAAAGTTAGGGTGATTATAGCAGAAAGAGGAAAAAACGAGATTATTTCGCTTTTGTGGTGGTTTTTTTCTTTGGAGCGGCTTTTTTCTTCGCAGGTGCTTTTACAGGTTCTGATTCTTCTTCTGTGACTACTTCAGCTACTTTTTCTTCAACTTTTTTCGTCTTCACTGCGGCTTTAGGCGTGTCGAGTTCGACCACTTCCATAGATTCAAGTAATTTTAAGATTTTATCGAGCTTTGCATTTACTGCGGTTAGATCGACACTAGATTGTGGGCGAGATTCGAAATTGCCTCGTTCTTCTTTACCTTTTTGTTCAAAACAATGACTGCAAAGAACTTCTTTACCTTCTCTAGGTTGGAATGGAACCTGGCAACGGTTACCGCATTTATCACAGACTGCATCAAACATGCGTCGATCACGATCCATAGAACCGCCGCCTCGTCTGTCATCAGAACGGTGAGCATCTCGTCCACCTTCTGTTTTAAAACAATCAGCACAGAAAATTGGTCGATTACCTGTCGCTATGAATGGAACCATGCATGATTTACCGCATTTAGAACATGTAGCTGGGTGAAGTTGAGGTGCTGGTCTGTCAAATGAACGTGAATCACGCTGACCACGATCTGAGAAAGGGCGAGATGAGCCTCGTCGGTCACCGCCACGATCATTTCCTCTGTCTGATCTGTTGTTATCAAAATATGCCATAAGGTATTATAACACATTTAGCCTATAGAAGTACTAGCAAAAGTAATAACTATAGCTTTTCTATGTAAATTATATAGTATGTACCGTATAAAGCACAGAAACAGTACGCCTAAAAAGGACTTATAGTTTGATAATTATGTATTTTTTTGTTATACTCATACCGAAGTAGTCTCTTTGTGTCTTACTAACCGAGATGTAAAAGGTGCTACATTCACGCACGTTTAAAAGATACGAATTGAGGCCACCCTAGACGAGATGAAAGTATCATTTCGTGTACGGTGGCCACTCATCAATACAAGAAGGGAGAGTTTCATGGTAACTCGAGAAACTGATCGGCCAGTCATGAGGAATTTTCCTCTCCTAGCGGGAGGGAGGCTTCATGTTATACGGCCAGCAGACGTGCTCACTGAAGCAAGTCAAATTCTTCTTCGCCGGGGAGTTACGGGGTTTATTATCCCTGAAGTGCCTGTCCCTCAGGAGAAGGATATTATCCTGACCTACTGGGGAATTACTCATGCCTTTTACAAAAAAAAAGGGCCTGACGGTGTCCTTTACGCTTATCGCGTTACACGCATCCAGAATGGGGAGGCAACATGCCTACTCGCTCGAGTGATGTGCAAGTACTTGCCAGTGGAGCTCAACGATTTGCCGATTATCTTCGTCTAATCCTTTTTTCGCGATCCTTTCATATTCGTATCTTTTATTTTTCGCCCGGGACTAACATCCCGGGCTTTTTTGTTTTACATTTTTTTCTCATTTGAATGGGATATTTTTATATGTATTGATGTAGTAACTTTGTTTACCTACATTCTCTTGTCATCCTCAACTAGATTGAGGATCTATTAGATAAGTTCTATTATGCTTTTATTCTGTACTTTTTGCCGAAAAAGTACCAAAACTCTTTTGTAAGTGAAAGTCGTGCTATTTTTGCTACGTTCATTTATCGGGGAATTGTCCGTTCCACCCTTGTCTCACTTTATTCGCAAGCGAGCTCCGTCGCTTCGCTCGTCCGCTCCCTTTCGGCAGTTCGCCGGATTTCCCCTGAACATTCACTCCGCAAAAACTTTACGCTCTTTGTTTCAATTACAAAAAATAGGGAGTCTTCCAGTTTAACGCTCACTCCAAAAGATTTTTTTAACGCATTGTTCACACGGACGATTTAGCTGCAAATCACTATGGAGAAGAAAATACTTATCTTTTGAAGATATTTTTAATGTTATCCCACAGGGTGGGGTTGGTTTTGGGGAGGGTGAGGGTTAGGGGGGTGGAGAGAGTGGCGGGAACTGGTGTCGTGAATGTCGTGTAGTCTGGTTTTTGAATTGAAAGTGTCGTATCTGTTCGCGGGATGATAAATGAAAATTCTCCGTTTGAGTCGGTTTTCGTTACTTGGCCATAGGTTGTCTCTTTTACTTGTGCATCAGCTAGCGGCTCGTTGGATGTGTCTTTTATTATTCCTGTGATGCGAAGGGGCATAAAATATTTTTTAACGACTGCTGCGGCTTTCAGATGTGATCCATCGGGATGTATGATTGCAGTTGAGCTATCGTATAACACCCAGTAATTAATTCCTTCAACTTTATCGCGATGTTTATAGAGTTCAAAAAAAAGAGAATCGATAAATTTCGCCTGTTCGTCCTCTGTCATAGAGCCGTTAATATCTGGAATCGGGGCGCCGAATTCGCCGATAACGACTTTCGCGCCGAACTTCGTATAGAAATAATTAATGTAATCACTCATCTCTGGTGCGGTTTTTATGTAGTGGTCGATCGTAACCAGATTTCCTGTCGCGTTAATAGTTTCCTGATCCAGCATGCGACGAGCTAATCCTCCATTCATAGATAACCAGTTCACTTCGACTTTTTTCCCAATTTTTTCAAATGAATGTTTGGCGATAATATATTCATTTGAGAGAAATGATCGGAATGCAGGGTATTCGTCAATTTCAACCTGATTAAATTCACCACCATTTTCTCCTTCGGGGGCTGGAGTAAATATATCTCCATCTTCAAAAAGATCAGCATTCGCTTGGATAAAAATAGCAGTATCTCGTAATAACTTTTCAGATGTGAGTGTGTGTGGATAGTCGAACCATCCCTCCCAGCCTGAAAAATTTCCGCGGAACCATATCTTCAGATGTTCTTTTCGTGACGCACTAACCCATGCGGTGAGATATTCCTTAAATTCAGCATCATAGGGAGTATCGATCGCGATGCAGTTCGCACCGAGACTTTTAATAAGCGTGACTTGTTTCGTGATAGAGTTATGCAGGTCTTTACTCTCTTGCCAGTTTCGCGCGCGATCACGAGAGGTTTTCATGGTATCGATGCACTGATATTTCCACAGGAGTGAATCGCTATCAGCACTGATATGGATAGGTAATGTATGGTGAATTACTTTACCTGCCATCATAAAAAAAAGGATCAGAAGTATTCCTGAGTATATCGCGATCTTATATCTTCTTAGTTTTCTGATATGTCTTTTTTCCATATTCGGTAGGTGTTATCATGATATACTTCTGTGAAATTTTTGGTAAGTTCTGATGATAGATAAATTTCTTTTCCGACACGATCTGTATGATCTCTAAAGAAAACGATCCACGATGCATACTTCGCTGGACTAACTAATGACTCTTTCCAGTAGTGCCCTGATCCTTCAGTAATAAAATGCTTCAGTGGAATCCCAGCTCTGAAAATAAATGCATCACTACTGGCTGATGAAACGAGAATTAGTCCAGAATTATAGTGATCATGAAGATAGCTACTCGCATTTTTCGTATCTGCATTTACACTCGAGACAGTATCCTGCAGTGTGATCACACCAATCTCTCGACCAAAGAGTGGGAGAATGGCAGGGTTCATAAAAAGGATGACCTGTGCGACTGTGGCTGCGATCACGACAAATTTAAAAAAGAGGTTTCTAGAAGCGAGGTAGCCCGAGAAAAATGCGATCGCTGGTAACATGAGTACACCATAGCGAGCGTTAAAGTAGGTCGTAAAAAATGGCGGCACCATCGGAAGCCAGATAACAGATTGGCCCAGATACAGCGTCGCGATATTAAAGACATAGGGAGTGATAAGAAGCAGTGGGACATATTTTCTAGCAGAGGTAATGTTATTTTTTAGAAATGACAGGAGTCCCCATACACCAAGCGCTGTCGTTATCGCGCCGATGTTAAGAAGAGTCGATAGTGAATACGTAACGATTGAGAGAGGTAAATCATGTTTCGTCGGCAGTGCGTTATGTGCGAAGAGCACATCCTGCTGTGCAGCTGCTGAAAATTCACCACGAGAAAAGAATAATGGATCACCGAAAATGAGCCAGTTATAAAGGAGCCAGAGTAAAATCCCAAATCCCGCCATCGTTAAGAAAAGAATGAGTGGTCCGTCCCAGCTTTTTCGCATTTTAATACTGCGAAGTAATACAAATGCACCAGTAGTGAGAAAGAGTGCCCAGCCGTCATAACGGGTCAGTGTGGCAAGCATGGTGCAGATAGAGGCGAAAATCAGATATTTATAATCATCTTCCATCGACCACCGAGCGAGATAATATACAGCACCCATCGCAGTCGCGATAAGAAGTGGCTCAAACATCGGTGTTGACTGTAAATACAGCATATTCACATTCGTCGCGAATACGAGCACCCCGAAGAACCCCGCCCAGAAACTCTTCGTCACGTAATAAAGGAGTTTATATAAGAATATTCCCCCTACGATAAAACTAATTCCAGATACGATCGACCCAGCCAGCCCCGTCTGCCAAAGTGTATAATTCGCGACAAAAGGAAGTTCAAGTAAATGAAGAAGGGGAAGCCACACACTCCCGATCTGTACGATTCCAGGTGTTAAACTATCGATAATCCGTCGAGCCGTATTCAAATGCGCAGTCGCATCGTTATATGCGAGTAACACACCAGTCGTATAAGAAAAATAAATCGCGACAGTAGAGGTCAAAAAAAGAAGGGCCAGGATAATTCTTTCATGCCATTTCGGAGCAGCAACTGGTGATTCTTCATTGTTCATATTAAATAATTATTTGTGGTCGTGTTTTAATTTTATAGATACTGACCTGTGCATCTTTAAATACGAGATTATAATCACGATCAAGATGGGGTTGCACCTTATTTCTCCATTTCGCTATTGTATCATCTGGATGACCATAATCAATTACTACCCATGTGGCATATCTCGGAGGGTTATCAAGTGTTTCTTTCCAATACTTTCCTGCACCTTCGTGAATATATGTTTTATAATCAAATCCCATCTCAAACATTTGATCTTCATGAGATGATGCGCTAATAAAAATCTTACCGTCATTGTAGTTCTCTTTCATAAAGTCAACGACCTTAGCATATGGTTTTTGATAAATTCTTGCTGGAATCTGGTAAATGATTGTAAATTTGGGATAAAAATACGTACCAACTTGTACAAGAAATAGTAGGAAAAAAATATATCGAATTCCAAACCGTTTAATATTAAATATATATGCGCACATTACTGCAGCCCATGGTAGCAATAGTATCCCATAACGAATGTTAAAACCATTTTCCATACTAGTAGTTGCAGAAATAATAGTTTCGATTGTTAAATTAGGTTGAACAATTGGAGTATTTCTCTGCAGAGTTAATACCATGAATAAATAAAGGGCTAAAGGCATTAATAAAATGAGAAACATCCATGACTTCTCCTTAATAGATTTATAAAAAAGTATAAGAACACCAATACATGCATAAATAACTGGAATAAGACCATCCATCCATATTGTAGAGGTCATATATTGCCACACAGCAGCAATAAATGATTTCTCCTGAGAATATATTTTTACTGCCTTTAGTGCATTATCACCAGTAGTTGCTGGTGCGACATAATAATGAATCCAATAAAATGGGTCACCAAAAATAGCTGCAAGATATAGACACCATGCTGTAAATCCTGTGATTGCGAGAATTGAGAAAAGGATGGTTTGGCCTTCTGCTTTAGAAAAGCTTCTACTTTTAAGAAGTGATACGAGAAAGACGGCAGCAATACTTGCAAAAAGAAGAGAAAGTCCTTCATATCTTGTGAAGGTCATAGCGCTAATTGCAGCACCTGCAGGTACTAGGTATAATTTATCGCTAGTATAATACCATTTGAGTAAAAAATAAATTGCTGCTGCTACGGTACATAAGAAAAGAGATTCTGACATCGCTGTTGCTTGTAAATAAAATATATTGATATTTAAGGCAAAGATACACAAACTAAGAAACGAAGCTATCTTAGATTTTGTAATTAAAATTGACGAAAAATAAATAAACATTCCACTCATAACGAACATAATTGCCGACATAATTCCACCAGCTAATCCAGAATGCCAAAGGAAGTCGTTCCATATAAAAGGGAGCATAAGAAGCTGTGGAAGTGGGAGCCAGACGTTTCCTAGCTGCGCAATTCCTGGATTAAGATTGTCTATTACTTTTCTAGAAATATCTAAGCGGGACATTGTGTCAGCATAGATAACATTCATCCCATTAGAATAATAAATAAGAACACCAAAAAAACTAACAGTAATTAAGAAAAATAACACAAAGTACATATGGTATTCCTCAAGAATATTTATAATCTTCTTTATATTCATATATTTTTTGTGCTTCCTACTAAATCCCATTTAGTTTCAAATTGATCTTGTTCCATTTTTGCTTTATATGAGCAATAGAATCCAAGCATCAATATAAATAAACTTCCTAAAGGGTTTTTTATAAATTCAATAATTTTATAGTTTCTAAAATCGTTTTTAGAATGTTGATATTCTTTCTCCACTAAATCGCCCCATGCTTCTTTTACCTTATACTTATTTGATTTATAATTTCTGGTCTGCCATTTAACAAAATCTTTCATTGTATCTGGCATCTTAAAGTGCATTTGGGCTTCTTTTACGTACCGATATTTAAATCCATTTTTAATACATAAAAAATAGATATATTTATCTACATTTCCCATTATGCTATATTCTTCAGGAAACGTCATTGTTTTTGCTAGTTTTCTTGATACACAAAGTGCCTTACCATCAACTGTAAAAATATTATTTCCAGAGTTATTATTATCTGCCATGTTTTTGTATGCTAAATATCCAGACCTTACAGCTTCTGATATGAAATTTTTAATTATAGTTGCCGTAGGATTGCCACATACGAGTCCAACATCTTTTTCGTGTATAAATGGTTGAATAATTTTTTCTAAAAACAAATTGTCTTTAATGATTACATCGTCATTAAGGAGGATCAGTATATCTGAATTATTTGATTTTATAAATTTTATCAGTGTTCCTGCAAACCCCAATCTTTTTTTCGCAATAGAAATTTTGAGGTTAGAATTCTTTATTTCTTTTAATTTCGTGATGGTACTATCCGTACTTCTGTCTGAGTTAACTATTACTTCAGATAATTTATAAGATTTATGTTTCTGTGTTAGGATTGATTCAGTTAGTCTCTTAATATTCTTTTCTGCATTATATGCAGCAATTACTACAGAAACGGAAACTATATTATTTTTCATATTAGTTATTTATTGATAATATCTTAGAGAGAAATTTAGGCTGAAGGATATCGTTAGAGAATTCTCTATAAGCATACTCGTGAATTTTCTCTTTGATTTTCTGTTGTGACTTTTTTTCTATAAATACTTGATCTAGTAATTTTACATACTCTTCTTGATCATCTGTATTGGATGATAGCTCGGCAAACTTAGGAGCTCCTAAATTAACTTCTGCAGAGTTCACTATTTTAAGTCCGAAATTCATCGCTTCGGGCATAACGAGTCCTTGTGTTTCTGCACGAGAAGGGAATAATAATATATCATGTTCTTTATAAAGTTGATTTAATTTCTTTTTGTCATGAAGATATCCAATATAATGATAGTTATATTTTTTCGGTAACTTTTTAACAGATTTTTTTAGAGGACCATCACCAATAATGGTGAAGAAGAAGTTCTTTGGAGATTTTTTAATTATTTTTATAAGTATGTCTGTACCTTTTCTTAATGATAATTCTCCGACAATAATTACTTTAAGAATAGTATGATCTATTTTCGTTTTTAAATTTTCATTTTTTTTCATATCGACACCATCGTACATTTGAATAATATTTTCAATATTATATTTCTTCATTAAATACAATAAATCTTTTTTATTAAGCACATGTACTTTATTTAGTTTTCTAATAATAAATCCATAAAGAGCTGAAGAATAAACGAGATTATGTAGTTTGCTAAAAAAAGACTTACTCGTTGTATAGTGAAGAGGTGAGTGCACACCACCGATAACTTTATTGAGTGAACTTATCCCAATAAAATAAGTTGTGATTAGTAATTCTAAAAGCTCAAGTTTTATATAGATTAGACGTGCTTTCTTAAGTATATTCCTGACTTCCCAAAATTTTTTGTTGAAGGGAATAAAACTCAAAATATTTAGTTTAATTAATTTCACTTCATCCATTTTTTCGGGTGTTCTATTTTCACTAAATTTTCTATTAAGTACAATTTGTCCATAGATATCTGCAATTTGGGAAGCAACAGAAATAACATAAGTCTCTTCATGTTTACTTGTGGCTTTTGAGATGCCTCGAAGCCAAAGTTCAGCTCCTCCTACAAAATCAATTGGTGCAAAGTTTAAATAGACAATCATGATACATCTTTCATCTTCAATTTTTTAGTAGATTTTGCTATATCCCAGGTGATTGGATTTTTTTTAGAGAGATACATATCCATTGCCCCAAGTATTCGAGCATAAAATTCTATTCCAATTCCACAAAGTAACCACGTCGCTTCCTTTAAATTCTTCATTTTATATTTGAATAATAATAGATGGAGACTGGATTTCGTCATGTTATCGATTTTTATTTTTTCTGATTGATAGAGACGGGAGTGGCCGTTAAAAATTCGTCGGCGCTGTTTAATGAGGTCGCCTAAATTATCAGCTCCTTTATTTCGGACGATCGCTTCGTCGATGTGAACTACTTTATATCCTCCCTGAATCATCTTCGCCTGGATATATGCTTCGTCCACCGCCGTCTTCGCTGAGATCATCCCGATGTTATTTCTGAATGCGACTATCTCTCCAAATCGTGGGATGTTACGGTGGAACCACCACCATGAATGTACGATGTATCCTAGACACGTATTCGGGTCATTCAGTGGGATCGGGGCACCACCAGTCATCCCGATGTTCGCGTCATCTAAAAAGGGTCTACATAAAAGTTCTATCGTATCTTCAACTGGTATCGTGTCGCTACTTTGGATGACGACGACTGGATCACTGACCACTGATAAAAATTCATTTATCGCGGCGGCTTTTCCATTTCGGTTCTCTTCGTTGATAAGCGATAGACGAGGATTCGTTTTCATAAACTCCTCCACGATTTCAGCAGTCTTATCGGTACTACCGCTAGATACGACAATAATTTTATTTATGTGGACGCGAAAAAGTTTTTGATGGGAGAGTCCTTCTAAAATATTTCGAATATTTGCTTCCTCATTAAAAGCTGGGACACAGATAGAGATTGATAGTTTGTTTTCGTTAGTCATAGTATTATTTGTTCTGTCATTCCGGCTTGACCGGAATCATTTTGTATAGATTCCTGACTTCGCAGGAATGACAATTATCTGGATCCTGAATCCAAGTTCAGGATGACAAGTTGGTTACACACTCATATAAATCTTTTTTGGTGTGATTTTCTGGGATGAATATAAGAAATGCAGGGCGAAGCAGCTTACTAGACTGATGAAGGTTACTAGTAATAAAATATTTACGATGTCTGTAATGCTGTTATGGAGATACATAATCCCGAGTATCATCCCAAGCGTCGCTGCAATCGCGATGACGGAGAAAATGTAATTGTGTAGTGTGATGTGGAAGCTGATAATGACATTTGCGATGGTTAGGAAAACGATGGCGAGAATATAATTAGTGAGGTAGGGAAGAAGGGGAATAATTTTCTCGCCAAGTAAAATGGGAAGAGTGATAAACCCTAGTGGTCCAAGAATGATAAACATGAAAGCAGAGAGTGCAGCTGTCGCACTGACGAATATAACGAATGGTTTCTGGACGTTTTTATGCTTCGCTTCATCCCGACTAATGTAACTGACCAGAAGCGCATTACCGAGTGAACCAAAGAAATACACCATTTTCCCAGTGATCGCAAGTAACGCATATTGGCCAGCCTGTGCGCCTGATAAAAAGTGTTTCACTAAAACTACATCTACTGATAAAAACGTGGTTGAAATAATCGCATTGAGTGTTGAGAAAAGGAAAAAAGACCTGGGAAATTTATATGAGTGATCTGTTAGAGTAAGCGCGCTTTTTTTAAGGAATATATATCCGATGATAGTTGAGACACAAACTGAAAAAGGGATGGTTATGTACATAAGATCGGTATGTCCTGATAGTAAGACCACTGTTAAAAAAAGCTTGGACAGGACTTCTGTCAGTATCGTTATTCCAGCAAAGAAGAATAAAAATGATCCCTGGAGGTATCCTTTTATTCCTCCTAAAAATGGCGCTGCGAAGACGAGTGGGGCAAACAGAATAATCGGATAGAGACTTGGTAAATGAAAGAAGTTTTGGAGTGCCGGACTGGCGAGTACCCAGAGTAGTGTCGAAATGCCAGCAATGAACAAAAGTGATTTTTGCAGTCCCATAAAGAATGTGTCACCTGCATGTTTTCCTTCAGTGTTTGATAAAAATGCCACCCAATGATTAACCGTATTTCCCAGCGCATTTAAGAAAATGCTGATTAAATAGTAAAACGAACTAATAACTGTTAAGATGCCGAACTGTTCAAGCGGGAGAATTCTTCCCATGAGCGCACTAAAGGCGAAGTTAAGTATGTTTGACACCATGATGGCTCCAAGTAAAACGGTTCCGCTATTTGCAAACGTATATGCTTTTTTCATAAGTTTTCGTTAATCTGTCATTCCCTCCCAAAGTACATGTCATCCTCGGCTCGATCGAGGATCTATTGGATAATTCCTTATTAAGGATGTGTCTAATAGATTCCCTTTTTCAAGGGAATGACACTTCTACTTTGATTCCGGACAAGCCGGAATGACAGTATTTTCTGGCTCCGCCGCTGGGCGGATGACACAAATCACTACATGTGACTTGGTGTGATTAAGATTTCGGTTGGCTTGATTGGTTTGTGTTTTGGATGGTAGTCGACTAACTCTCGACCAATTACTTTCGCGGCTTGGGTCATGGCTTTTTTATTATCGATGTGAAGTCCGTGGACGGTTTTGGGCCAGTAGTGTGGATTTTTAATCACTTCATATATCGCGACCCATGCTGCCGCACTCATCGCGATCCAGTAGAGTGGCACTAAGAACATGTATTTAATGATGTTATCGTAGTCGCGTTTCGCACAGCCGATGACGTAGTAGTACAGATATAAAAAGTTCCCGACAGTGAGTGAGAAGATACCCATATAGAAAATTGGGGTTAAATAAAACGATTCAATAAAGTGCCCAATTTGTGGACGAAAAACAAAGTAGGAAATGGTGATAACCCACATGAGTGGATTAATCAGCATGGAGAGAATTTTCCCACCAACGACGAGTTGAAAGGTGATAACGTGTGGTTCGCGCCATTTCTGCATGAATTCTCGTGGATCTCTCATGTGAACGAAATAGGTCTGCATATACCCTTTAATCCAGCGTGTACGCTGACGAAACCAATTGAGATAATTACTGTTCGCTTCTTCGTGTGTCGTTGAGTCAATGATTGCTGTTTTAAAACCTCTTTTAACAAGTCGCATCCCTAAATCACAATCTTCGGTTACATTAAATGAATCCCAGCCTTTTAAGTCATAAAGATATTTGGTTCGAAAATGATTTGACGTACCACCTAGTGGGATTGGCGCTTTAATTGACTGGAGACCTGTGAGGACTAAATCAAACCAGAGTGAATATTCAGCAGTAAAGACTCTCGTTAAGATATTCTGGTGGGGATTATAGAAGTTAAGTTTCGCCTGGATACAAATGACATGATCATCAAGCTGGTGAAACGCAAGAACTGATTTTTTTAATTGTTCTTTTTCAGGGACATCTTCTGCATCATAAATCACGAGGAATTCACCGTGAGTTAATTTTAATCCATAATTTAACGCTTTAGGTTTGGTCTTCGGGAGTGAATCTGGAACGACGACGATCTGAATATAATCGGGTAAATCATATTCTTTAATTTTTTTAATCGTGTCAGCATCATCTTCTTCAAGAAGGAGCATAACCTCAAGTTTATCTTTCGGATAATCAAGATTATTAATCGATGAGACGAACTGGGGGACGACCTGCCACTCGCGATAAAGTGGACAGAGAATCGTATAAATTGGAAGCTCTGCATCAGTGACAGCATCGAGTCGTTCTTTAGAGATCACAATTTCTGGGGGTTTAGAAAAACTTCTGATAATTAAAAAGAAATTAAAGAGTAAATCGGCGAAATATAAGAACGTCAGCGCTGAGATCAGAACGACGAGTGTCGCGTGCCAATTTATAAGGAGTGCTAACACAAAAAGCACCGTCGCACCGATTAAGAAATAAATCTGGTAGGTTGAAAAACGATAGTAGGCACTTTCACTGTGATCTAAATCAGTATGATGAATATATTTTATGCCGTTGTGGTGAAAGCCTTGGCCTTCTCTTTTCGTCGTCTCTTCATCAAATGGAATTATAGGATTTTTATCAAACATAAATAACTGCTATATAGAACCCAGGGAAATTCACCAAACGGAGAAAGAACAAGGAACTGGGCAAGTGAATGAAAACTATAACAAATATAAACAAAGAATACCAGTGAACTCAGCACTTATTGAGCGATTCTTACTAGATTCTTATAGTTATTTAATGGTTACTATGTACGGTATGTACTAATTTTTGCAGGAACTCCACCGATAATTGCGTCACTGAAACGTCTATTTTGAAGCTAGTTTAGCCAGATCAGCTGGTGGGTATATGCTCGTCTTCAGCGGTCTTTAAGTATGGGGCAGTATAGTGTGGAAAGGAATATCGAGTAATGTAAACTGCTCGTGACTTGAAAGGGGCCACATTTCTGAAGAAATGCGGCATCTCGAGGCTTAAACAAGCCGAAGATCCTGGAATCACAAAGATTCCATGGGACAATACTATTTTTAATTTTACTCACGGGATGAGAGGAGGTGTTAAATAAATATGAATAGACAAAAAATTGCTACGGGAGTAATGACTATCGCAGTGTTAACGAGTTCTATCGTTATGGTTCCATCAGCATTCGCACAGGGAACTACGTCGACTACTCACTCAGGATTTTTCCAGGGTATGATTCAAGCAATTGAACAGAAATTCGGGCTTAATCATGATCAAGTGCAATCAGTAGTGAAAGACTATCGAGAAAATCATAAAGCGTCAGCACGTCCAACGATGACTACGCAAATGATGGAAGATCGTGAAAAAGTACGACTCGATAAGCTCGTTAGTGAAAAGAAAATAACTGCAGCACAGGAAACTGCGATTATCGCAGAACTAGCTGCACTTCACGCGAAGTATCCAGTAACTGATACCCAAACGCCAGAACAACGACGAACGAACATGGAGAATATACAAAAAGACCTGAAAGCTTGGGCGAGCGAACAGGGAATTGATGCCTCAGTTATCATGCCAGGGTTTGGTATGGGAATGAGAGGAAGAATGGGGAATCATATGGGTAAGTGGGGTGTGACGCCTACACCTGCTCAGTAAGTGGTTCTTAGAGTTAGATAGTAAAAAACGCCTGGAAGTTCCGGGCGTTTTTTTGTTTGGTAATTATGTTTTGTCATTCTCGGCTTGATCGAGAATCTATTAGATAATTCCTATTATTATTCTTTTACTCTGTTCTTTGTGCCGACAAAGAACCAAAGCTCTCGTCCTAGGTTCCACTTTGCTAAAAAATTGCTTTCATTCGCTAAAACACCGGACTCAGCTTTACTTGTATAGGGCTTCGCCTTTCTGTTTTTTAACGCTCATTACAGCAATTTTTTTAACGCAAAGTTCACGCGGACGATTTAGCTGCGAAAAAGAGGAGATTTAAAGAAGTTATTTTAGGGGTTGTCGACGGATCCTACTACTTCATCTGGAGTGACGGGTTTAACGAGTTGGAGTAGGTGGACGATGCCAAAGGCGATGACGGCGTAGACGATAACTGCGACGATGGTCGACCACTCAAATACAGAACTCCCTGAGACATAGGTTTGGAGAATGCCTTTGAAAGGAAGAGCAAAGGGATTACTGAGAATATAAATAAGACTAGTAAATCCACTATACGGATTGGCTCCGAGTGCCTGAAGTGTCATCCTAAAGCCAAGTAAGATTTCGATCACGGCTAAAATATACCAGACTACCTGGTAAGTTCTAAAAATAACTTTCTTTTTATCATAGACTTGCTGGGGATGTTCAGTCCGTACTACCGGAGGAACAATTTTAGTCGTAGTATGAACGACCTCTGACGGATGAGATTTGTGTACTGTCGTTACTTCTTCTGTTTGAGTTACTTGATCCATAATATAAGTATGACATGCATTCGTAAGAGTTATGCAAGAAGCGGGCAATAAGCGAGCAAGAAAAATGTGAGATAAAATAAAAGAGCATCACCTTCGTTATAGAGAAAATAAATTCAAATACGAGAGGCAATGCTCTTAGGGTAAATAAATAATTACGAATCGTAATTATCTCTGTAATTATTAAGACATACAGTCTAAGTCTCTGTCAAGAAAATAAGATGAGGCTAAAAGTACGAGATTAGATTGGTATAAAAGGAAAAAAATACTATTTAGGTGTTGCCAAGTGGGTTCCAAAGAGGAGCGAATATGCGGGGAGTCCACAGTTCTCTCTTTCGTTTTTTGACTGGTGGTTCACCAAGGGAGTGAACGTCGATACTTCGTACTCGATGAATTGAACCCCCGGTAATAAATCCACCTTCCTCATGCATGATCTCGCCAATTCTGTGCTCAGAAGGGAGAACTCGAAAACGATCCTGATCAAGTGTAACGTCTGTCATATAGCCATGTGGATCGGGAAGAGTCGGGCGTTGTGGAAAATAGACAACTACGAGTGGAGCATCTGATTTTCGAAGTGATAGTGGGACTACCGCGCCCCAATAGCGATTCCGATTATATGTTACGTTTTTCTCGTGTCTGTAGTCTTCACTTTCACGTAGTGATTCAATATCTAAACTGACCACTGTTTCTCTCGGGAATCGGTTACTATCAAATAGATTACCTTCTGGAAAACGAGACAAAGAGTCACCATTTTTTGCCTGATGAAGATGCGCGTTCGTTTTATTCCATGCTGCTTTAAGGACATCTGTTTCAATCTGAATCATTTCTGCTGGTCGAACATCGCCGGGGAGTTGGCCATTCCAGTATTCACGAGTGGTTCGTCGGTCAATAGGGTCAGCGTGTTGTAAAGGAGATTCAACCATAGGAAGAATAAGGTGAGTTATTATTTTGAAGAATTTCTTTTCGTTACTGTTTTTTCTTCATCACTTTTAAACCAATAATAATAAACAACCGGAATAAAGAAAAGCATGATGGTTCCACTGAATGTTAGTCCTGCGATGATCGCTCCGCCAAGTCCGCGCCAGACTGGATCTGAGAACGTGATCGGAAGAAGACCGATGATGGTAGCGACTGAAGTGAGTGCGATCGCTTCAAGTCGACTTGCAGCAGCATCAGAAATAGATGAGATAAAGGGAAGTCCAGCCTCCTGATTCTGGATGATTTTATCGACTACTAAAATCGCGTTTTTAACTACGATTCCAAATAGTGCTAATACTCCGATCAAGGCTGGGAAGGAAAGTGGGGTGTTTGTGAGAGCAAAAATAATAAACACACCGGAGATAGAGAGAGGGATTACGAGCATTACGATGAGTGCTCTTCTAAATGATGAGAACTGAATAACCATAGTTACAATAATCAGTAAGAATGAGAGTAACATGGCTGCTAAGATTGACTGTACAGAATTATTATTCTCTTCATTAACTCCACCTGTTTTCCATACATATCCAGATGGTAAATTCAGTGAATCTGCATATATTTCAAGATTTTTATTAAGATCTGAAATAGAATATCCAGCAGTAACTCCAGCTGATACGGTAATTGTTCTTTTTCCATCCTCACGAGAAATGAGTGTCGGATTATTCTTCAGACTGAGTGTGCCAAGTGAAGAAAGTGTGTGAGCTACTCCGTTTTGTCCTTGGCCTGGGATGGTTAATGAACCGATTTCTGAAGGAGACTGAGCATTATTTGCCATGCGAATGGTGATGTCTTGTTTCTCTGATCCTTCGCTGACGAATTTGACTGAATTCGTACTAATGCCGCTCGCGAAAATTCTCATCCAAAATCCGATCGTATCAGTCGTCAGACCCGCATCTGCAACTGCTGTTTTATCTGGAGTAAAAACTAATTTCGATGTGCCGGGTTTGATGCTTTTATCGATGTTAACGACTCCTGCTTGTTTACCTAAGTAGGTTTGAATCTGATCAGCGTAGTTACTAAGCACCGTTAAATCATCACCAAAGATACTAATCTGTAAATCACTGCCAGCTGGAGGACCTCCGGTTGATTCAGTAATACTTACTTTTCCGTCTGGAAGATCTCCGTATTTGTCACGAAGAATTTGGCCAAGTTCTGTCGATGTTACGTTTCGGGGTTTATTCAAAACGAGCGTAAACAGGATGTCATTTGCGCCACTGCTGCCAGTTCCACCACTACTACTAAATGCTTGTCCGATATCTGCTGTGACGAAGGAAACAGCAGCAATTTGTCTTACTTGGTTTGTGATACGTGTCGCAAATCCTCGCGCGATATCGACATTCGTTCCAGCTGGAAGTGAGAGTGTCATGTAGACGTAATCTTGATCACTTTTCGGAAAGAATTCATTTTTAACAAATCCAAGTGGAAGTAAAATATATGAAAAAAGTGAGAAAATAATCGCCACCGCAAGGGTCATGCGTCGAAGGCGCGCAGAGCGTAAAATAGTATCAATAATTCTGTGATAGCGATCACTAATGACAGTAAAATGAATAATGCCATTATTTATATACTCACTAAATTCACGATTTGAACGTTTTTTTTCAGGCGATGCAAAACGAGCTCTTATAAATCGTTTTACGTTCATAACTTGTGGGCGAACTAGGTCACGTAATATATCTCGAATTTGATATGCGATAAATCCGACGACTGCGATAGCGATCAATTCTAAGATAAAGAGATTACCTTTTGGAAGTACTGAAAACAGTACGAGTACTAAGATTCCGATCAAAAGATAACGTAAAAACATCGTCACACGGTATGGAATTTTCGCATTGAGTAACATGACGACGAACGGAAGTGTCACGAACATCGCGACGACAAATGACGCCAGAAGGGTCGTCGAGACGACGATCGGGATTGATTTAATAAATTCACCGATAATGCCACTGGATAAGAGGAGTGGTAAAAATGCCCAGACTGTCGTAATGGTCGTTGTGAAAATAGCGACGACGAAATCTCGCCACACGAGAAGTCCAGTCTCAGCTGGTGTGAATTTGCCACTTCGATGATAGGATGTCATCGCACTAGCAACCACGATCGTATCGTCAACGAGGAGTCCAAGTGCAAGTAACAGTGAAAACATCGAGATGAAACTGAGTGCAAGTCCAGTCATATACATGACTGAGAAGGTGATAAAGAACGTAACTGGAATCGCGAGTGAGGCGATGATGGCTTGCTTGATACCGAGGAAAATAAAGAGTACTAAAAAGACGAGAATAACGGTGATTAAAAAGTCACGCGTTAAATCGTTAAATTGTTTACCGATCTCCTCAGCTGAGTTAACTTCTGAGTAGACATGAAATTGGTTTGAGATAATTCCCGGTTCTTCATCAATGAGTTTTTTTGTGTCTTCATATGCTTTACCGATATTAACTCCTGAAGTTTTATATACACTAAAGGTCACGACTTGTTTGGCGGTTTGTGACTTGCTTGCCAGAAGGGATGGGTTTTGGTCTGGTTTTGGGTGCGTGTAAATATCTGCGATTTGTGAGAGGGGAACGATCACGCCACCAAGTGATACCTGAAGATTTCGCAGATCTGATACTGATGTTGCAGCTTGATCGATACTCAGTGAAAAGGTCGTGGTACTCGTCGAGATGGTTCCGGCTGGGAAAGATTTGAGTGCTGTTGCGATACTGCCTGCAATTTGTTGTGGATTAACACCATATGTGGTGACGGTAGTTGGCTTGATAATAACTTGGATTTCTTGTTCTTCAAGTCCACTAATTTGTACAGAATCAATACTACTTAAATCTTTTATTTTATCGCGAAGTTGACGTGCGTAGCGCATCAGACTGCCAGTGTCGTTGGATGTTCCCAGTGCAAATGTCCAGATAGGGGAGTTGGTGAAATCAAGTTTGATAACTTTTGGAGCGAGTGCATCACTTGGTAAATTATTCACACTATCGACTGCTGCCTGTGTATCAGAACGGGCTTTATCTGGGTCGACGCCTGATTCAAATTCCATTTGAACGACTGAAACAGAGTCGCGAGATGTTGAGGTAACTTTTTTTACTTTCTGAACACTACTCACCCCGTCTTCAATTGGAATGGTAACAAGTGATTCAACGTCTGCTGGACCTGCTCCAGGAAGAACAGTCGAGACGATAACGATAGGGATTTTAATATCAGGATTGAGGACTCGTGGGAGATTTATAAAACTATAGATCCCAATTCCGATAATCGCAAAAATAAATAATAATGCTAAGCGAGGATTAAATAAATAGTTTGCGATGAACGAATTGTTAAGTTTCGGGTCAAACCGTAAGCGCTCTAGATAAGATGTTTCGTTTTCCATATGTTCATTTTTTAATTTAAATGTGAAAAGTTAAAATTCAAAAGCACAGGTAAGGAATGGATCCTGAATCAAGTTCAGGATGACAAATCAGTTTTTATTTTTGAATTGTATTTTTGAGTTTTGACTTTTCCCTTTTTACTTTGTCACTGATATTTTATCTCCAGCGATTACATTTCGATTAAGAATAACCTGATCACCACTATTTAGTCCTGAAACGATTTGGGTAAATTCACCAAACACTGTTCCAAGTGTGACTGTTTTACTTTCAGCTTTACCGTTTTTAGCGACATATACATACGCATTGTTCGCTGTTTGATAGACAGCATCAAGTGGAACGAACGGGATGGTTGAACTCGTATTCGCCATTCCGACAGGAAGATCGACACTCACAAATCCATCAGCTGTCACAGCAGATGTGTACTGTGGTGGGAGGTAGAAGAGAGCGACGTTTTGTGTGCCATCGACTGCTTCAGATGAAACATATCGTGGTGTTGTTTCGTATGTTTTAGTACCCAAATGAATGACTGATGGTTCAATTCGTGAAACAGTTGCAGCGAGTTCACCTGGAAGATTTACAACGATGGTTGGATCTGCTTCGACGCCGACGATTGTTGCAAGCACTGTTCCTGGTGTGACTGTTTGGCCGACCGTTACATACACACGGTCAACTTTCCCCTCAACTGGAGTAGCTGGTGTCATGACAGATGCACCGATCCACGCGAGACTAGCTTGGAGTCGTGCGACTTCTTTTCCTAACTCTAACGCTTTTTCCTGCAGATCAAGTCCTTTAAGGGTGATATCTTTCTGGAGATTTGCAAGCTGTGTTGGTGGGTTATTCGTATTCGTGGTGTAATTCAGTTGGTTAACACCAGATTGAAGCTGGGTGATACTGGCATTGAGTTGTGAGCGGAGCTGCTTTGCACTTGTGACTTGTGCCTGATCTGCCGGGTTATTACTTGAAGCGAGCTGGTTAATAGTTGCTGTTAGGCCATCGATATTCGTCTGAGTGTCGTCAATTAGTCTCTGTGTTGAGTCTCGTGATTCAACAGAGATTTTTCGAAGTGCTTCGGTGTTATCTGAACTTGCATTTGCGATGTCACGCTGTTTTGTTAGTAAGTCTTTTTGGGTAGTGTAAGTAGCGACAGTATTGTTATAACTGGTCTGAGCAATTGATGCTTGGACAGCTGGTGCTGAGTCTCCTTGATAGTTACTGGCTAAGTTGATGAGTGTTTGGCCTTTTGTGACACTGTCTCCCTCTGTCACATTTACTGCGTTAACGACGCCTGCAGTCTGCGCCATGATTTTAATGATGTTCGATTTTTCGACTTTTCCCTGTAGCGTTACTTTTGGTGCTGTGCCGATACTATATGTTTTAACTGGTTTAGGAGCGAGTGTTTTTTTCACTTCTGTTGCAGGTTTCGTAAGTATAGAATTCGCAAGTAAGATTAAAAAAAGAACGATGAGTGCGATCCCGAAATTAAACAGAGGACGACGACGAATATCCGCGACAACTCGGCGATAAATTACTGGAGACTGCGTAGTAACAGTATCACGATAGTGAGAAAGACGTTTTTGCATGCAAATTCTGGGCAGAATTATTCTTATTGAGGAAGTATGAGGCAGTTTCCTAAATGATTGACCCATAATACGCGAAATTGAGGCAAAAGTCAAGTGAATTAGCAGTTATTCTATCTTTTCTATGGAGAGTTTCAGTATACCAAACACATATTCCGTGATTCACTTCTTTTGAGGGTTATCTGGGTCATCTTTTTCATTTATAAATACTGCGTCATGATCGAAAAGCCGTTGGTTTTTTCGAATATTAAATCCATCCTTTCCTTTCCCAAAAATTGAATAAAAATCTGCCCATTTAGATTTTGTATAAAAATCAGGAAGTACATCAGGAATTTTATGAAACCCATACACAGAGACTTCAGGAAAAAAACCAACTTTAGATGGCATCGTATTGAGATAGCGTGGGAACAGATGACCAGATGTTTTCTTAAGAAAATCCTGCCCTTGTGCACTTACTGCTAGATGGAATGTATGGAATTTTTCATCCACATCAGTTGATAAAAAAATTCCCATTTGTTCTGCTGACAAGATCCAATCATCCACGTAAATAAATGCTTTTGCATCTTTTAACTCATCTGAACCAAATTCATTTTTGGTCGTTAGCCTTAACGCCGAATAACTATCTACTGCTCTTCCATATGTAGCTAGCTTGGGATTTAGCGCTATGAGGTTTTTATGAAAGAAGTACGAACTAATACTTTTGGGATGAAAGTAAAAAAGTGACGTTTTTGGATCGAATGTTTCAGTAATTTCCTCCGCAAATTGTGTAAGACCTTCTTGAGCGAGAGATTTCGGCAGAAAATGAAGCTCCTCTTGATATTTTTTTAAAGCTTTATCTGGATCAAAAGCATCATTAGTAACAACCTCTCTTATGCTATAACGGGCATTTTCACCATTGGCAGCATAACGTGCAAGCCCTTCTAACCATGCATCGACATGATCCATAGTTGTTATCGTCTCAGGATGTCCATATGCAAGTGGTAGTTCTGGTCTGTCTGTTAGGAGTGGTTCCTTTCTGTCTGGAGGTGGTGCACCTAGCGATTCCATATAGTATTAACTGTATCTTTTTTACTATAAAGAGTCAAAATACACTCTTATTTTAACGCTACAATTTCTTAGCAACTCTTTTTTTCCAAGAAAAAACGCCGGTTGGGGGAAACAGCTCGGACATTTTTTCGGGTAGTCTTCGCAATTGAAGGGTTCGAAAAAAGAATCGTTACTGTAAGCCAAACGGCGTTAGGTAATTTTTGCACTGTGCAAATAGTGTGATAGAGAAGCCCGGGAAGAGGGCAATTCCTCCCAGACGAGAAACTGGAGCGACCACTCACCTGCCGACGAACGCAGGAATGAATGGCCTAAGTAGCTCTATTACTGGTCTGTTGAGTCGGTGTGAACCGGGAAGAGGCCAATCGCACGGACGATCGCGACTACGGTCCCTGTCGAGACCATTGCGTTGTTGATTTCATCATCCGTGTCAATCAGTCGCCTGACTTCATGGGTGATGGCGGCCCTCACTGCTTCCACCCGCTTGGGTGTAAGCGTGAGGTTCCTTCCCGGACTTGAGTAGGGGAATTCCAGAGCAGCAAGAATGCTGCCAACCAAACCGCGATTAACTACCGCCGAGACGCGCTTGATGTCTTGTTCGGGCATGTGCAGGCGTGCCAGCCCATGCTGGATTTCAGCGACAGCTAGAGTCATGATCGCCTGAAATGTCTCAGGTGCGACGTTCGCTGGTTCAGGAGAGGTGGCATGGAATGCACTTGGCACGAGTTGTGTGGCCATCGGATGCTCCTTTTATTTGGAAGTATGTTCAACAAGTCTTCACTGTTGCCCGGTGAGAGGATCTCTGCTGCACATACGATGTGCTACGACAGAGGTCTCACCATATGAAGACTGCCAAAGGAAAAGATAAACTGTCATTCCTGCGAAGGCAGGAAACTATTAGACTGGATCCTGAATCAAGTTCAGGATGACAACTGGTTGTCTTCTCTTTTAGCAGTCTTCGCTAATTATCACACTATATTGTAAATGTGCCCCACTTCGCTAGACTCGATTCAATTGGGTTAAAGCTATGAGGGGTGAACCTCATTACTTTTCGGTTATGGGTGATATACATACTTGCCCTTTCGTAGCTATAAGCGTAGGAGGGTAAATATGCAAAAAAAGAAATAGAGTTACTCTAAATCGTCGTAAAAGTGTAGCATAAAGCGAGCCCAAGATCAAGCTATAGGATGTTATTGATGCGTTTATTTGAGGCTAAAAGGTTCTTCAGACAAAAGGGTTACAGGAATTTAATTGAGTTAATTGTCTGCTCAAGAATCTGTTTTTCTTTTACCTGTCCCATGGGACGAATCAGATAAATCCCATCTTTATACTGTACTATCGTTAATGCTTCATCTTGTGGTCCCTGACCGGTTTTGACGTGTCCTTTTGCCTGAATAGCATTTTGACCAGCAAAGACTAATGAAGTTGTGGTAAATGATGGAGTTGTGATACCTGTCGGTTTTGGATTAACTGCAGTAATAAATGCTGATTGCAGAGTCTCGAATTTGGCTTTTCCCATCGAATTCCACCAATCTGCAGCGCTGAGTGAGCTTTTATAATAATATATTTGCATGAGTACACCGTCAGAATTTGGAATACTCACCCAAATTTCCCTGTCTGCTTTTAAAGACGTGCCATCAAAAATATTCGAACTCACTACGTAGGTTGGAAATTCATATTTGAAGGAAATAGGGAGGACTGTATCTGTATATACTTTCCCAAACGCTGTCTGGGGTTTCTCAAACGTTGTTCCAATGCGTACAGTTGAAAGAATGTTACTAAATGTTTGTGAAAGTCCGCCACCTGCGACATTCATACTAAGTTCAATACTTGGATTTCCTGGAAGTGTTACGACAGAATATGCATAATCTACTCCTCCTGTAATGCTAACTGAGGTTGCTGCTTCATTATTCACGGTTATCGATTCTTTATTTTTGACACATGGTATAACTGAATCTTTGATACAGTTTGTTAGTTTTTCATAGGAGGATGATCCGTCCATCGTAACAGTGAGATAAGGAATAAGTGTGTCGTCTGAAGGAGAGGAAAAACCCAGAACAACTTTTCTAGGCTCTTCGCTAATAATGTTATAGTTTTCAGGATACCGAAAGCTAAAATATAGTGCTGGCTGAGAATATACTTTCCAGGATGCTGTTTCAGGATCCATTGTCTGGGTAGGAATACTTGTTGGACTAATTTTTTGAGGAGATGGGGTTATTACTTCTGCTATGTTTGCTGAGTTCTTAGAGTTAGCGAGAAAGTATCCACCAGCTGCGCCAATCCCAAGAAGTATCACTGCGAGTAGTAACAAGACTATTTTCGGCTTTTTGGCAGGTGGCATCGATGCAGGTTGTACTTCGGCTGATGCTTGCTGGGAGATTTTTTCTTGTTGCTCGTTGTAAAAGTCTTGTTCCATAGTTATTTTTTGAGTGTAACTTTTGAAACAATTTCATTAAATAATTTCGAATCAATTCGTGAAGATGTAATAGTTAAGATGTTAGTCCCGTTAGTAAAGGGTAAATCAACTGTGAGCGTGCGGCATGTTTCTTTGCAGGGGTTTGTAATGTAGCTGTGTCCTTTTTGACCATTCACCGTTATTTCTTTCCAGTCTGTTACGTAGTTAATATCGTCAGTTGTTCTATTTGCTGTGGGTGAGTTTTTAAATGGAACGGGGACGATCGTAACTGTGAGATAGTCTATTTGATTACCTGTTATTGCATTAGTAAAGGTAACGGATTTTTTACCTACATGTTCAACAGGAGTGAGGTTATCAGGATACATGATGCTAAAGCCAAGCTTGCTTGTAAAGACAGTCATCGTTTTAGATAGGGTAATAGTTGGGATTGGTGCTTGGGAAGTGGTAGGTTTTTGTGGAGATATCATGCGTGATCTGCTGATCAGAACATAAATGCCGCCAAGGAGAATAATCAGAATACCGATAATACCGATGAGTAAAAAGTTCGTGCTATCTTGGAAAAATCCAGGCTTACGTCGAGGTGATGTATACTCAGTCGAATCCATATGTTTAGTATTTCACGCGACGAGAATGAATGCAAGATTATTTGCTGGCATGGATATGCGCGAGGATGATTTT
The DNA here is from genome assembly GCA_964503265.1 of uncultured Gammaproteobacteria bacterium. Classification (GTDB taxonomy): domain Bacteria; phylum Patescibacteriota; class Microgenomatia; order Levybacterales; family UBA12049; genus CAZCYO01. Next base: position 43,426 of record CAZCYO010000004.1, on the reverse strand, counting down.
TTTCTGAGTATAGACGAAGAAGAAGGCGACGATTGAGAGTGCGACACAAAGAAGATAGGGGAGATTTGGCATAAAACCATAGAGATATGTCGCCATAAGTGGGCCGATGATGCGCGTAATTGATTGGAGTGATTGGTTCGCTCCTTGGACACGACCTTGTTCACTTGGGCTGGCGGCTCTAGAGATAAGTCCACCCAGAGACGGTTCAAGAAGTCCACTTCCGAATGCAAAAATAATCACACTAAGATAGGCAAACCATGTGACTGGATAGTAGAGAAGTGCTGCATTACATAGATATGCGATGCCTGTTATAACAAGCCCTGTGAGAACTAAATGTAATTCTCCAAATTTTGGAATTAATTTCCCTGATAAAAATCCCTGAGTTATGATGTCAACGAGTCCGATTATCATAAAAAAGATGCCGATATTCGCAGGTGTCCAGTGCAGAATATCTTTAGAGTAAATCCCACCAATTCCTTGGAGAGCTGCAAAAGGGAGAAAATAGAAAAAGCCGATTAAGAGCACCGTTCGAACTGTGACATTTGAGAGAACGCTGAGGAGTGTACCAAAGGGATTGAGATGGTGAAGGGAAAAATCAGCCATACGGTTTTCTTTTTTGAGTGATTCTGGAAGAACGAAGTAGCCAAATATCGCATTTGCGAGCGTTATGATAGCTGCTAAGTAAAATGGTGCATTTAAACTAATGAGACTAGTAAAACCACCAATACTTGGTCCAATCATAAATCCGACACCGATTAACGCTCCGATAATTCCGTAGACTTGTCCTCGTTCTTCAGGTTTTGTAACATCAGCCACATAGGCGAAAATCGTTCCCAAATCTCCACCTGTTAGGCCATCAATAATGCGTCCAATAAAAAGAATAGTGAGTGATCCACCGATCCCAAAGAGCAAATAGCCAAATGCTGAGCCCACTAAACACGCTAACAGAACAGGCCGCCGTCCATATTTATCACTAAGTGCACCAAGCCCCGGTGCAGCAAAAAATTGACAGACCGAATAGACGGAAAAAAGGAGACCGACGTTAAGCGCAATTGCTGCGTTCGATGCTCCAGGCATATATTTACTCACCAGAAATGGAACCACAGGGATAATAATTCCAATTCCCATGACAGCCAGAAACGTCGTAATCATGATGAAGATAAAACTTTTATTAGTAAATAATTTTTTCATGTTGATGTATTGTACTGAACCGATGTGGTGCGTGCAACTTACCTAAGAAAATAACTTTTCTGAAGTGCGTCTATAAAATGAAATGTGTTATGACAGCGAAAGTGTGCTCGAAATGCGACACCTATTTGATCACCTTTTCTAACATTATTCCATGCGAGTAATTTCGCATCATCAGAAGTGGCTTGTACATATTTTCCACCAGTTGGGTCAGCTATCACTCCTGCTCTCGTGCAATAGTCCTCTTCAAAATTTGAGAAGATAACTACACCCATAATTACTAAGGTCGCTAGTGGAATTGCGATTGCGAGACGACGAGAGATGTTATTAAAGAAATAGTAGGCAGCACAAGCGAGTAAAAACGCACTAATGGGAAAGAGTGGTTGTGACACAAAAAAGAAACCAAAGAATGCAAAAAAGAACCAAATAATTGGCAGTATGGTTAGCATGCTTAAGAGAGGGAAAGAACGTTTTTTGGAGTGTGTGGTACGAAGTGTATATAAAACGTATATGGTAATGCATGCTAGTCCAACAATGACGAGGAGTGGTGCGTATGTTTTAGTTATTGAGTAAAGTGAGCCAGCCGGTTTATGACTGTATTGAAAAGTGAAAATGATAAAAGTAAACCAGAGAAGTTCAATGAAGTTAATGATTCCGAGCAGTTTATATCGATCCATGCTCTATTATTATACGTACTTTAGAAGCGGATTGGAACTTATTTTGGATCGAATGTCCAGACTGTTTGGATGTCTTCGCCTGCTTTTAAATCAACTTCAGCAGAAGCAAATTGAATATTTGATAGCGTGCAGTTGGTGCAGGTAACACTATGTTGATTATATTTTGAGGTATCAACATCGATACTTACTTGGTAGTGACCAGGTTTTAAATTATCAATTTTCCATGTCGGTTTACTCTGACTGTTACCCACACTCACACTGCTGACGACTGCTGCAGCAAATCGAGAATCAGTAAGAGGCGTATTGGTTGCTGAGTCATAAAATCCACCACTAATACTTCCTGTTGTTCTAATTGGAGTAGGAGTTGGGGTAGGTGTTGCTACGGAGGTTGTCTGGCCGCCTGAATTTTGTGATGGTTTACTCGTTGGAGTAGGGAATTTCTGGATACTTGTTACTGGTGGGTAGGATGTTGGATAGATAGTTGGTTTTTTCGTTGGTATGAGTGTGACTGTGGGAGTCGGGACTTGCGTAGGAACAATTTTTTTAGAATTCGAGCCTTTTGGTAAGAACATAAAAAGCCCAATCCCGACGATAATAAACATGAAACATGCTATACCACCGAGAATAAATTTATTTATTGTAAAAAATGATGAAGAAGGAACATCTGGAACAGGTTCTGGCTGCTCTGGCATACTCGGCTGTATGTCTGGTGAGACTGAGTTTGTTGATTCTTCCACATATCAAGTATTTCAACAGGGTTTTGTAAAGTCAAGTAAATCAGCGCTGTGCGAAAAGTGACGAGGAAAAATAAAAGAGCAAAAATGCTGCAAAAGCCATCATACTTCCAAAATAAAACGTATAGGATGGTCCGATCCCTGACCAGAGAAGCCCTCCGATAACTGATGCCAGTAATGTCCCCAGTGCTGTTATGGAATAATACGCGCCGAAAAATGTTCCAGAGTCTTTTTTATCGATAAATTCTCCGATATATGCTTTTGATATGCCATCTGTTGCCGCGATATAGATGCCATAGACTGGAAAAAGAAGCCATAACCACGCACTATGTGTTATAAATCCAAAGAAAAAGTAAACAATCGCAAAAACGAGGAGTCCTCCTGCGAAAATCTTCTTTGCTCCAATTCGATCTGACAGGTGGCCAAGCGGTGTAGAAAATACCGTCTGAGAGATATTGTAGAGTACATATGCGAGGACGACGAGTGTCGCAGTAAGCCCAAGATTTTTAGCTTGGAGGAGTAAAAAGGCGTCTGAACTATTTCCAATCGAAAAAATAAAACTGATTCCTAAAAATAATTTGAGCTTCGTGTCCATCTGTAAAAAAGTAGTAGAAGGCCACGAGAGCTTGGTGCGTATGAAAGGCTTTTTCTTCTCTTTCACTAATACTACAAGGAGTAACACCGCAATGACCGCTGGAATAAACGCGATAAAAAATGTTAGTCGAATATTTTCTTTGACGAGTGCGAGAATTCCAAGTGCGATGAGCGGTCCACATACGGCCCCAAGACTATCAAATGCCCTGTGAAACCCAAAAATATACCCTTTATTTACGCTTGTCGAATTTTCAAGCAGAATACTATCGCGTGCTGCAGTTCGCATTCCTTTCCCTAGCCTGTCAACAATTCTCGCACCGAGTACAAGAGGCCATGAAAATGCCAGGCCGATGAGGATTTTTGATGCAGCAGCAAGCATATAACCCCCAGTCACAAACGGTTTTCTTTTCTGAAGATAATCAGAATACCAGCCAAAGAAAAATTTCATAATACTAGCTGTCGCCTCTGCAACACCTTCGATCAGTCCCACTACTGGAATTGAGGTGTGAAGCACGCCTGTTAAAAAAAGTGGCACGATCGGATAAATCATTTCTGATGATAAATCATTAAAAAAACTCACTAACCCTAATACAACAACTGGACCGGGGAGCGTTTTTAGTTTTTTTATTCCGTTGAAAAGCGACATGGATGTAGTGTACCAGGAAGGAATATCTTTATTAAGTGTTTATTGACTCTTTTGTAATAACCTGCGAGAATTTGGCAAATGAAATTACGAAAGAAATTATATCGAAAAGCCAAGAAAAACTCATCAATACTCGTCAAACTTTTTGTGTATACCTTTCTCCTGATCAGTATTTCCTCTGCTGTTACTTACTTTGCTTTTGCCCACAATTCCAAGAATATTCTTGGTGTGTCAAATGAGAAATCGTTACGCCCTGAAGAAAACTATATTGAGCGGGGAAGTCCCTATGATTCAGTCAATAATGAAGAGAACCCACTTGTGATTTTGCATGGTCCGAGAGATAAAAAACAGATAGCACTGACCTTTGATGCTGAAATGACTGATGGGATGAAAGCTGCATATGTTTCTGGAACTGTTAAAAGCTCCTATGATAAACGGATCATCGACATACTCAATAAAACGAAAACAAAAGCCACATTATTTTTAACTGGCATGTGGATTGAGTTATATCCGAAAGAGACTGAAGAATTTGCTCGTAACCCACTATTTGAACTAGGAAGTCATTCATATACAGATAGTTCATATCATGGAGCATGTTTCGGACTTAAAGAGCTATCTCGTGCTCTTGCGATGGAGGATTTAGGGACGACAGAAAAGTTACTTCGTGAAAGAGCGGGTGTTGATAATCAGTTATTCCGTTTTCCGGGTGGGTGTTATTCCCCTGATGATGTAAAACTTGTCAATCAAATAGGTGACACAGTCGTGCACTGGGATACAGTAGGCGAGGATGGGTTTAATGAAAACACAAATCAAATTATCAGAAATGTCGTTGATCGAACACAGAATGGATCGATTATCGTTCTTCACATGAACGGAGCACCCACAGCTCCAAAAACCGCCGACGCATTACCCGCGATTATAAAAGAACTTACTTCAAAAGGATTTGAATTTGTAAAAGTTTCAGAGTTACTCAATCTTCCTCAGGAACAATCTCTTCGATAATTAAGCACTATTCATATGACATGAGCCCTGGAGAAACGGATGAGTGGCTCTTATCATGCGCTATGTAACGAACAGTCGAGCGATTGTAACAAAAAACTGAACTCAATCAATTGCTAGTGGTTATTTTAAGGGGGGAATATAATTCTTATAAAACGAAAAAGGCGCGAGTGGAAGATCCACTCGCGCCTTAGGGATGACATAGCACGGAAGAGTGCGAACGCTAGCGAGTGCCAGCGGTCGTATGTGTTATTAAGAAGCGGTGATGGCTTCGCTTCCTGTGATGTCGATGCCGAACTGCTTCAGCACGCTCATCGCTGGCAGATTGGCTACTGCCTTGAATGCGAGAGACCCACGCAGCTTGGTTACTGCAGAGAGCGCATCCTCGCGACCTTCGAGGACAGGGATGACTGCGTCCAGTAGTTGGGACGCCGTCAGGGTGGTCATGACGCCTGGGTCCATCTCTTTGATGGCGGCGCTGATCGCAGGCAGAACCTGCGACAGTGTGCCCATCGCGGTTTCACCGAGGCTGTTGCCGACAGTTACTCCGTTTGGCAACCCATCAGCGAGCATGGGGAGCGTGCCCCCCATCGTCTGATAGGCATCGCCAAAGGCCAGAACCTGCGAGAGGAACTGGCTGAGCTTCCCACCGTCACCAACGAGGTGGAGGTGGATGTTAGGCGCGAGCGCCTGCATGATCTGCACGCGGGCAGCTGCATCGACCCGGGCGAGCTCGAGCGCATGCGCCAATTGGCGCTGTTGCTGTTCGAGTTCGACGAGGATCGGAGCTTCCGCGTAGAGAGTAGCGAGTTGCTGCTGGGCTGTAATCTGGATGTCACTCTCGCCACGTTGGCGATCAAGTTCCACCTGATTTTGCTTGCCAGCAACTTCGACCTCAGCGAGACCCTTATCCCGAAGGACGGTTACGCGTGCGGCTTCAATTTCCACCTCACGGGCGGCAACGTCAGCCTTAGCGAGACCGGGTGCTGCATCATGTGCACGAGTTGCCTCAGCGCGGACTTTTTCCGCCTGAGCGACTTGTAGTGCGCCTTCAGCGTCACGTTGAGCGCGAAGCAGCAAGCTCCTGGTTTCCCCATCGACACGGACACTTTCAGCTTCGGCAACGCGCTTAGCGCGAAGCAGTTCAGCCTGTGTCTCTGATTCAACGAGGATACCGGCTGCCTGTGCTTCAGCCTGTGTTCGAACATGAAGCGCTTGTGCCGCTGCTTCTGCTTCGACGAGCTTCACAGCCCGATCGCGTTCCGCCTTTGCGGACTCTTCGCGAGCAAGGCGAGTGGCCTCGGCCTCAGTCAGCGCAGCTTTGCGCTCCTGATCCCTCTGCTGCTCAGCAGCCCTGCGGGTTGCATCCGCCTCGCTTGTCTGGAAGGCGAGCTTCTGATCGAGCTCCTGTTGAGTCTGCTTGACCTGAGCATTGCGCTGGACTTGAGCCAGCTCAACGCCCTTGTCGAGCTCAACTTGCTGGAGACCGAGTCGTTGCTGTTCTTGGGCTGCTTCGCTCTTACGCCTTGTTTGTTCAAGCGTCAGAGCGTGTTGCCGAATCGACAGTTCGTTCTCAGTTCCCAGCCTAGAGAGCTGAACGTCGCGATCTGCTTCGAGGCCCTGTGCTTCCGTCCCACGACGGGTCGCAGCCGTAACCTCAGCTTCAGTTCGCAGACGTTCGTTGTTGCTCTGGTTGGTTGTCAGCTCCGCCGCATTGATGCGGACAGTGCTGTCCCTGGTGACCTCCACCAAGGCTTGGGTGACGAGCTTCTCGTAGGCTTCACCTGAGACATCCTGAATTTTCAGGAGGTTCAGCGTATAGCCCAACTCGACCAGTGTGGCATTGACTTTCGTTTGGGCAGAGTCAGCCAATGCTTGCTGGTCTTGAAGGACCTCTGCCAGCGTCAGCTTAGCAGCAGCAGTACGAAGTTCGGCATCAGTGACCTCTTCGATCTGAGAGATCAACGAGGAGATGTTGTTGCCAACCTGACGAGCTGCTTCGAGTGCTTTCTCGACATTCAGATGCCCTGAAACGTGGGCGGTCACTGTGTAGGGAACGTGATTTTTGTCAAGCACCCTGACACCGGAGACAGGCACGATGAACGTGATAGTCCGCATAGCGGTCACGTTCGTGAATTTGTTCCGCCGGTAAATGACCGGCTTGCCAGCAGCTGCACCGTAGATTTCAACGTTATTCGAGAGGAAAGCAGTTAGCAGACCACCACCAGATACGACGTGTACCTCATCAGCGGGGACTACCACACGCCTTCCACCGAACCACAGGAAACCGCCCCCAGTCTCCGTTTTTACGGTGAGGGTTCGTTCGGTAGCTTCTGGAGTGCGAAACTCCTCACGGAGTTCGCGGACACCGTCGACGAGATCTCCGGCTTGCCGGAGTGTATCTCGAATATCACGCATCGAGTCATCCTTTCTGTTGTGTGTAATTTCAATTCTTCCGTTGCTATGTCAAAGATCCCCATTGTAGAGAAGGGGACACTGGCAGCAATTGCCGTAGTCCACGTCTCTACGCGTGCGCCCAGCCATCACGAAGGGCGAACATGAGTCCTATAATTATACTGAAAAATAAAAAGAAAGTAAACCTATAGTAGAATTTTTTGAAAAAAAGAAATACACACCTGTTTTTTGATGATGAAGAAGAGAGGTTTAGCTTCTTTTGAATGAGGAGTTATTTGGTTATTTAGTAAAGGTAAATGAGGAGAGGATATCTGTATTAGATAGTTTGTATTCTGGGGTTTCAAAAAGCTGTGTTTTCTCATTCATATGTGCACAGATTGTCGTTGATAATCGTATGACATATGAGTAAGTAGGCGAAGGAATGAAGAAAATACTTCCTCCGCACATCCCATCTCCAAATCCCGCTTCATACGCCTCAAGACTGCCTGGAACTTTTTTAATTTCTGTTACTTCTTTTGCAGGACTTGTGATATTCATCCATTTTTTGTTAACCAAATCATATTTATATTCTGTGGCTGATAAGTCCATATAGGTGAAATCATTAAATGGTTTTTGATCAACACTGACACTAATTCGATTCTCTTTGCCTGCAAAACTAGCAAGTGCTTCGGGAGTAGATTTTTCCTGAATAAAAAAGTCTGGATAGGAGAATGTAAATTTATACGTCGTATTCTGGTAGATTTTTGTATTATTTGTTGCTGAAGAAGTGGGTAATACCGTCGGTGTTATATCTTGATTATTTACTTGGGTGGGTTCGCTTGGAACAGTGTAATCTACGAGAATTTTGTCTGTTACTTCTTTTTTAATCTCAGTTACTTTATATACTTTCGCTTTAAACACGAAGTAGGTGTGATCGATTGTTCCATCTTTTCCGTACACAGTTAGAAATCCACTCTCAGGTATCTTTTCTTGAAGATCCGGAACTGCGATATCTGTTTTAAAGAGCGTGTCTGCCATGACAGATTTTAATCCGTGATACGTTTTTCCATCAGCATTTGGAGGAGCGACAGCGCCAAGTGACCAGTTTTTATAATAGCCAAATTGAAAAGTATCTGCGCGAAGTAAATCGTCGTTATAGAGAATGATATATTCTTTTCCCGTTCCTCCCTCTTTAAATTCAAGAGTAATATCTCCAAATAACACCTCTTCATCGTTTCCTGTACAGTCGGAATTCTTTATCTGTGGTACATCATCTGTTTCCATAGTTGCGACAGGATCAAGTACTTCAGTAGACGACATGTTCGTCGGGCAGATAGAAGCCATAAATCCATTTGAAAGGATTGCTTTCGTAATCAAATTACGACTCCATATTTTCGCGTGAGCAGTCGGGACAGTGACGATTCCGACCATAAAAAGAAGCAGCACGAAAACTATTTTTTTCATTGCAACACCTCTTTCATGCGTATTTTTATATCCTTATATAAATTCCCAGAATTAGGATTAAGATTTTCTTTTTTCTCAGGAGTTACTGGTGTAGTAGCTGATTTTTCAGTGAGAACTGGATAATGTGATTTCATATATCGTTGGTAGACATAGTATCCTCCAGAAATAAAGAGGAGACTGATAAGTGACACCACCATAACAAGCTTTTTTTTACTTTTATTCTCAACTATTTGGGGTACTTCCTGTTGAGTTGGTTCTGTAACGAGCGGTGTAGATTGCGCAGTTGTCTCCATTTCCATACTGTAAGTATTTCAAGTATAAAAGGGTAAGTCAATAATTCTACGAGTATAGTATTATTCTATTTTCCTTATCTTACCTTTAGTACCATAGATTATCTGGTATACTAAATAATATGAATAATCTCGCCACACAGATATTAGTTGAGCAATTAAAAGCAGCACATGGTGCACTTGAGCAGACGATGGAGGGTGTGACTGACGAAGTCGCGCACTTCATGCCCCCAGCCAAAGCAAATCCCATCGCCGGCACATATGCGCATCTCATATTTTCAGAAGATCTTTTCATTCATAACTTTCTAAAAAAGACTGAACCGCTCTGTGAAACGACATTTAAAGATAAAACAGGTGCGAGTGAACTCCACCCTATGGAATGGCAAGTAGCATATCCTAAGTGGTTAAAAGAGGTAAAAGTGGATATACGTCAGTTTCGTGAATATACGAAAGCAGTGTATGCAGCGAGTGAAGAATATGTCGCATCACTCTCTGCTGAAGATTTAGAAAAAGATGTCGATATGAGTGCATTTGGTATGGAACCGAAAAAAGTCTATGACTTTATCGCGAATCTCATTAGTGGTCATATTTACTCGATCATGGGAGAAGTAGCTGTTCTTAAAGGGATCCAGGGTCTTAAAGGCTATCCATTTTAATTCTTCCTCAAATAAGTATATTTTTATCCTTAAACAAAGGTTCTAAGTAAAAATATTAGAAACTATCTTTTTACACAAATTCCTGGAGCATCAGCGGCAGATCCTTCTGCTTGACGACAGTTTAGTCCATTGGAGCAGACATTTGTAGAACGTCCTAAACAGGTCTCTCCAAGTCCTACTTCGTTAGCAGTAAATGTAAAGGTAGAGATAATTCTTTCGTTAATAGGATTATTAATATACATTATTACATAATGCTTATTTTCCTTATCTACTTCAATAACGTTAATTTCTTCTGGTTTCTCACTTTTAATAAATGCAATACCTGCATCTTTTCCTTGAAAACCATTATCGAGTACAGAATACGTATACGCGGTATTGTTATCAACAGAGATCTCTTGTACTGGTTTTATTATTTGTCCTCTACTTGATTTAAAATCGTTTTGTACAATTTGTTGTAACGATACATTGTTATTAACAGTTTGTGATTTATCGGTTACAAAGATATATATGGAATGATACAGTTTGGTAGATTCATCCATCTTTAGTAAAGAAATTGAAGAATCTTTTTTTGCATCTCCTGTCATATTCTCTCCAAATACTTTATATGTAGGGGGATATTGAAGACTAAACCCTGTCTCATTCTTTAGAGTATTCCAAGAAGTCGTATTTGCGTCTGATATGGTTGTTATCGTTGTCGGTGTAACTTGTTTAGTTAGTGTCTCTGAAACAGGTCGCGCTTTATTTGCAAACAGAAAATATCCCCCACCTAACCCTACTCCGAACATCATTAGTCCAATCAGAACCATTATTAGTATGTGAGGGTACGGAGCTGGTATTTGAGCCATGACGGGCTGTTGTTGAGGTACTGGCTGTTGAGAATTTTGTCCGTCCATGTATACAAAGTATGACAATCAAATAAAAGAAAAGTCAATAAGAGGTTCGATTCCTGCACAAGTTGTATAACATTCGTGCCTAATAATAATAAATAGAAACGGGATGATAAGTTATGAATGCAGAGTTACTCTCCAGATATGTTTCGAGATCGGGGAGTATTCGATTTCCAAGGAATCTCCGTTTTTATAGGTGTTTAGTTGTTCCAATATAGGCCAAGGCTTGAATTTAAAGGCAAATGTATTTGCTGGATCATGAAGTCGAAAAATAATTTTTTGGATCACGATGTACCGAGGGTAGCGCAAAAAGAGTTGTTTGAAGATAAATACTTTCCCCGTTACTTTATAAATCTTAGTTTTTTTATCAGCAGTAAGACGTTGATAAGTATTATATCCTTCCAATACAAGAAACAATGAAAGTCCTGTGCTAATCATATAGGGAATTCCGTAGAGAAAATTAATAATAGAAGTTACATTGAGGGTCGAATATGTTGCATGTATGACACCGACACTAAGACAGAAAATCAGCGGCAGGATCGAGATAGCTATCGCAACTTTTGCTCGATTGATTTGGTCAGTGAGAAGTCGTAATTCTGCTTTTGTTAAGTCGCGCAGCTCATGAGGTTTTTCGCCCTCACTAAACACTGACTCATTTAGTTTCTTAGCAGGATTATTTATGAGATACCATAGTCCTTTTAAGATGAAATATAGGATAAGGAGTAACAGCAACCTATTCATAGACTTCTACTTATATTTTTGAAGAAATGGAAGGCAATGTCAACAATATTGCAGGGGTGCACGGACTCGAACCGTGAAAAGCAGTTTTGGAGACTGCTGTGATAACCATTTCACCACACCCCTAGGGTTAACCTCTAAATCCTAAATTCCAAATAACAAACGATAGGGAAGTTAGGTACAAAAAAAGCGTACTGTTGTACGCTCATATTTTAACACACCTAAGCACTTTGCTCTATGCCCTAAGCTATTTTAGTTTCTCAGTCTCTTTATGATCTGTGATTTTTCTACATTTGTTGCAGAATTTTTTTAACAGAAGCTTTTCAGGTGTTTCCATCTTATTTTTTTCTGTAATGTAATTGCGGTGTTTACAGACACTGCATACAAGTCCAATTTTTATTCTGTGTTCGCCTTTTGCCATAATCTAAGCATTATACCATGATTTTACGTAAAAATATATACGTGGATAAAAAATGAGTATAGAAGAATTTACTACTTTTTAAGAGAGTCTAGAAGCGTCTTTGAATCATATATTTCTTTACCTAAATCTGCTTTTAAGTACTCTTTTTCGTTGTATCCTGCCATTCGTGCGATAATAACAGTAGGAAATACTTTTGCTGATTGATTAAAAAGGGACACATCGTTGTTATAGAACTTTTTAGCTTCCGCAATTTCTTCTTCACTTCGTGTAAGAGTCTCAATTATTTGATTATACAAAGCATCACTTTTTAACGTTGGGTAGTTCTCAACATTCAGAATAAATCCTCGCATCGAAGAGTCAAACTGATTAGCAGCACGAACTTTTTCATCTACAGTAGCGGCTCCGTTATATGCTTTTCTTGCATCAGATATCTCTTGAACGACGCTTAGCTCTAAATCCCCATATGCTTTTGCTGTTTTTGCAATGTTTGGAATAAGGTTGAAGCGTTTTTGGTAAGCGATATCGATCGATGCATATTCTTTTTCGATTGTCTCATTTGTCGTGACAAAATAATTATACGTGGTATAGAAAGCTGAGAAGAGGACAACAACGAGACAGATGCATGAGAAAATAAATATCCAGCTTGATTTTATATGAATATTTAAGGTGCGCAGTCTATCTGTGGAATATTTTATGAGAAAGAGCGGGAGTGTAATAAGAAAGGGGACGAGAAAAAATCCGTCAAATATATTTTTTGGAGTTTCGTATACATTTGGTGATTGGATCATGGAACTTCCTGCAATCGAAAGTAATCCAAGTGCTAATACAAAACCACCAATTCCGAGCAAAATCTTATTAAACATAGTTAATACAGTCGAGTAACTGATTTAACTATTACACACAGGGAATTAATGAGTCAAGAGGGTAAGAATTCAAAAATGAGCCGATGATGGGAATCGGACCCATGACCCCGTTCTTACCAAGAACGTGCTCTACCACTGAGCCACATCGGCAGGTGTGCTGGATGAAGGATTTGCACCTCCGTAGCCCTTCCGGGCGTCAGATCTACAGTCTGATGCGATTGACTACTCCGCCAATCCAGCGCGCATAGCTTTGGAAGAACAGAGAAGTTATCCCAAGAAATGCTTGGAGCCGACTGCCAGGATTGAACTGGCGACCTGATGTTTACAAAACAACTGCTCTACCGCTGAGCTAAGTCGGCACGGGATGACTAATTACAAAACCGTAAAGGTAATTTTATCAGACTGAGAATGTTTGAACAAGACTTGATAATTGAAAATAAAAAAACCACACTTTGCAGTATGGTTTTAATACCCTAAGAAATCTTAAGAAATAATTTTACTCTTTGCTACCGAGTTTAGAAGGTATTTTTTCCCAAGGAATAGATCAGGAAGGCTCTTTATGACACCGCAGTGGCACAAAATGCACCTCTTCTCCGCCTTTAGACGGATACCTTAGAAAAAGTTGAAGAGAAAAAATAATCCTCCTATCTCGAGTATCAAAGAGCAATCAGAGTATACCTTCGAGTTAAAGACTCGTCAAGGATTATAGTGTTTGGTCGGGAATATCTAGGGAATGGGGCAGTGAGCGAATGGCGTATAGCTCGCTCCTCTTAGTCGCTTTGTGGCTTATGGTTTTTAAATTATATGCTAATTAGAATCCGAGTAGGCTGAGGGCAAAGGTAGTGAGTGTACGAAGGAGTAGTTGAAATCCTGAAGACAAAAGCACAAAGAAAAGGAGAAATGGACCCAAGTTGCCTATGCTAAGGTAGGTTCGAGCCATGTGGGGTGGAAGTAAGAGGGCAAAGATTTTAGAACCATCAAGTGGGGGAATTGGTACTAAGTTAAATATGGCGAGTAGGATATTTAAATTAATAACGAGTCGTAAGATATATGCGATAATAACGATCCCTTCTGATGGATTATTTCCACTAAGAAAAACAATTGCGTGGTAAATTCCTGCTGCTAATACGGCGATAAGTGCGTTCGTTAACGGTCCACTCATTGCGACAAGTGCCATGTCTCGATCACCATCACGGAGGTTAAATTCATCAACTGGTACAGGTTTTGCACCACCGAATATGACTGGAGAGCCAGTGATAAATAGAATGAGTGGGAGTGCGATACTCATCCATGGATCGATATGAGGACGAGGATCAAGTGTTAGCCTCCCGAGTAATCGAGCTGTTGGATCACCAAGTCTATCTGCCACAAATCCATGAGCAATTTCATGAAGAATCGCTGAGTAAATCAGGATGACGAGCATTAGAATGCTTGCAATAATAGGATTAGTAAGAAGTTCCATAAAAAGTAAAAAGGCAAAAATGGTAATTCAAAAGCACAACTAAAAAATAAAAAGTAACTTTTACATTTTAACTTGTATTTTTGAATTTTGCATTTTGAGTTATGTATTACTCAATTGTGTTGTAATTATAGTGATTTTTTAGTATACTATCAAATACTTATGGGAATGAAATGCAATAATTGTCTTAAAGGAATTATGTACGGACATAACGTGTCTCACGCGAAGAATCGTACAAATAGAGTTTTTAAACCGAATTTACACTCAACTCGAGTTAAAGTCGGTCCTACAATGGTGCGAATGAAACTCTGCACGAAATGTCTTAGATCTTACAAGAATCTTCAAGCAATTATCAGTACTCCTGTAGAAAATACAATCGTTGAAACTCCTCCAACTGAAGCAACTGCATAATTTTTTCGCTCTCGTTGTTTTCTATCCCTCAACTAATTTATATCCTCTTGTTTTAATAGTCACAATTGCATAGTTACTTTGTTGCTGTTTTAATTTTGCGCGCAGTCTTGCAATAAGTCTGTCTATTGTCCAGTCTGAAACCCCAAATTCTTCATATTCTGGCCACACAGCGTCCAGAATACGTTCTCTCTCACACACTTCATCGATGTTTTGTAGCAGGATGTTATAGAGAAGATGTTCTTTTTTGGATAATTCGATAACGGTTTCGTTTTCTTCAATTCGTTTATCAAGCAAGTATGCTTTTAATAATGGGCTAAAAATCTCAATTATAGTAGTCTGTTGAGATAGAATACCCGTATCGAAAAGATATTTTCCTTGTTCTTTTTCACTTGGATCGATATGCGTTCCTTTTGCCACTTTTCTAAGTAGTGTGATTTCTTCTGGTAGTAAACTTTCGATGATTTCTTGTGAAAGTAGGGTTATTCGCTCATCTTGAAGCATTGTTTCAAATAATGTATCGGTTGTTACATCGTCTTTTTTCTGACTACAAATAAGCAGTCCGATTTGTAAGTATTGCACGTGTCCACCAGCTAGCTGAATAAGTTTTGTGACAAGCGTCGTATTGAGGGCGCTGTGATAGCGCTTCTCAAATGACTCATATACGTGTTCCATATCTAACTCACTCGCTGGTTTAATATACATACTTTCAAAAATAGATAGATAATTTCGTATTTTCGCTTGAGGAATAAATGATTCGAGTGGACGAAAACTCGTAAAAATATATGACACGTGATTTCCTGTAGATTCACGAATGCCTTGGAAATTCGCAAACAACTCTTCACTGGAAATTTCATTCATGCGATCAAAACGAATAAAAAAGAAAGTCAGAAGCACACCTGAAGAAACAATTTTTGTTAGCGCACGACGCAAGTTATCAATTGTTAAAAATAAATCTTTTGTTTGGATCGATGACATAAAAAGAGTCGTTACATAGTTTCTCGTCTCTTCAGGAACAGTTGTGACTTCTATTTGATCCAGCAATCGTTTAAACGTTAAAATCCAGAACGCGAACAATTCTTTTTCGACTAAATCATATAAATCTACAGAAATAAAAATATGATTGGTAGGATCTGCTAAGTGTTTTTTAATGAGGCTTGGATGATAGAGAAAATATCGAAGGAAATTACTAATTCCGACACGTTTCATCCCGACTATTTCGATCGTATGTCTACTTGCTATATATTCCCCAAGCTTTTTTGCGTCCGCTGCACGATATGTCGCTGGATAAAGCGTTTCAGAGAAATTTTGTTGCATGGACGGTAATTATATGACCTCGTTTAGGGTGGTTGCAATACCAATTATTTTGTCAGGTTGATGTCAGCCGAAATATGTTTGCAAGATAATAGGGTATTCTTCAAGTGATGAGATAGTGAGATGAGCTGCTTTTTTTAGTTCTTTATCTTGTGAAGATAATATCCCGACACTATGCATAGTTGCATTTTTTGCTGCCTGAATGCCGTGAATCGAATCTTCAATCACGACACAATATTTAGGTTCTATGTGCATTTTTTGAGCGGCAGTGAGAAAAATATCTGGATCAGGTTTGGCTTTTGTGAAGTCTTCACCAGTTAGAATGTGCGTAAAATAGAAGGAAATACCTGCTCTTTCAAGAAGTATTCGTGCATTTTTACTCGATGATGCTGCGATAAATGGAATGTTTCGTCTCTGTAGTGCTTTAAGAAATGTGACGACACCAGGAAGGGGAGAGAGAGGGGTATCGTTAATAGCGTCGAGAAAATACGCTTGTTTTCTTTTGGCGTATGCTTCTACTTCTGCGTCAGTTGCGGTAGGTACGACATTTCGTACACCGGTGAGTCTGGGCAGTCCATTTACTTTATCTAAATAGTCTTGATAGGTAAATAAAACATCATTATCTGCGAACGCTTTTTGCCATGCCTGAAAGTGATGTGGAACTGAATCCATGAGTACTCCATCCACATCAAAAATAATTGCTTTTTTCATATGTTTATCGTGATCCCATCGCCTCTGCTGCTTTTACTATAGCAAAAAGTGCCGTAGGAGCTCCTCCTCTCTTTGGAGCAAGTGCTGCCTCTCGAAGGTATGAACCTGCAAGGTAGTGGGATGCTCTGTCTTCAAACGTCCTATCGTGTAAAGCATGAGAGACTCCATCCATTCTTTGTAGTCCTCGAGTTTGAAGCGCAATCGCAGCTTGTGGAAATCGCATATCTATTGCTACACGGAGTCGTTCACCTGACACGTTAAGTGCATCATGTTCTGCTGACAGGGCAGTAGATGAAGTGATGTATTTGATAAGTCTCGTGTATGCCTCGGCTGGATCACTTGGCCCGGTCCATTCGGGATCTAATAGCGTCCATGATACATCTGCCGCATTATGGATAATATTTGCACCTGTTGCATCATTATGGGCAGTTACCACATACTCTGGTGGACGAGCGAGAAAATGCCCTACGTGTGCGATTACGTGCTCAAGGGGAGGAAATGTTTGTCCTGAAAAAGAAATAGGGCGTTCTAAGATATCTCGTGCAGAAACTCCGAATTTTCCCTCAAGGAGGGAGAGAGATGTCCCGATTCCAGCCAGTGTATCATCCCATTCTTCACGCTGCATAGAAACATACTTTCTTGGTTGAAACTCTTTAGGCTGTGCACTCCACCATTGGGTTTTAATATCGATGAGCTCATCAAGCAATTTCTCAGCGTCAGGTTGTGTTATTTGTTCTGTTTTAACTCCTGTTCGTAGTTGGTGTCCTTCATAGTGGGGATAGGCGACTATTCCTAGATCGTGTGAAGCATATAAAACAGTTGGAATATGGGGCTCAAGTGGCGTGCCTTCTAATAATTTCAGTCTAGTGATTTCGTTTCCCACTTTTCTGTGGTCTCCGTGCTTTATAACCATAGAGCCACGATCATAAGTATCAACTTTGATAATCCGATTACCAGACATCCCGTCTTGCATTGTCGCAACACCAGTTACATTCCCGTTCAAATTCATCGCTTCAGCCACTTGAAGCGGAATATGAAGCGCAAAGTCAGGATGCATCGCGTGGTGCAGCTGTGCAGGCGCTTTTGTCGAGTGTTCGATTGTTTGCATAAACGTATGATAGCGGGGAACATAAGGAGCATCTTGACACGAACAGAGGCAAATGGAGGACATGATCCTGACAATCAGACAGAAAAGAAAATGCGAGAGAGGAGTTCTTTTGTTTCAGGATATCCATTAAGAAACTCTTTTACTGTTTGTTTGATGCCACCTTCCAGCTGCACTATGTTGTTTGGAAAGAATTTGATTCGTAATTCTTGATTATTGATGTTAATCTTCGTCCATACGATCGGCCACGGTGTATATGCTCGAATCATTCGGTCAATGATTTCTTTGTCTGGGAGATTTTCTAGATCAATATATGCATCTTCTTTTGTAAATCTTCCACAAAACGTTGCTTCATCATGATGTTGAGGAGTAGGGTTGATGTTTCCTGTAATGTAGTCATCAAGTATTTCAAGTAATGCATCGGCGCCCTCAATGAAAAGAATTGGTAGTAATGATTCTGTCGTGTCTGTCGGGGAAAGGTTGTATTCTTTTTTTATGATGATCGGTCCGTGATCTAATTCTTCATCCATCTTAATAATACTTACTCCGCCCACTGCGTCTCCATGTAAAATAGTTGCTGGAATAGGGGAAGCTCCACGAAATTTAGGGAGAAGGGATGGATGAATGTTAATCGCGCCAAACGTCGGAATCTCGAGTACTGCTTTTGGAATAATTTTTCCGTAAGAAGCGACAATGATAAGATCTGGGTTGTACGTATGTAATTGTTCTATTGTTTCATTGTTTAATTGCTGAGGTGTCATGACTGGAATGTTATGTTCTTGTCCATAGACTTTGACTGGGGAGGGGGTAATGAGTTGTTTTCGTCCTACTTTTTGATCAGGAGTTGTGACAATAGCGACAACTTCATGCTGTTGTCTGATTTTTTCAATAACCGGAATAACAAATTCAGGGGTGCCAAAAAATATTATGTTCATAATTACTAGTTAGGAGTTAAAAGATAGGTTTTAGTAAAAAATATTTTTTGCTATCTTCCAACTTCTATCTTCTATAAGGATATTTCGTCAAATACGACTTCGCCCTTTTTATCTTTTCGTGATTTATAGAGTCTACTATCCTGTTCGAGTACTCGTTTTGGAAATAATATTCCTTGGATATGATCATACTCGTGCTGTACGATCGTGGCGAAGAAACCATCAAATGTTTTTTCATGCATTTTTCCATGTGCATCTAGATAGGAAAGATGGACTTTATCGTATCGTTCAACTACTCCCCAAACATCTTTTAGTGAGAGACAACCTTCGAGTTTGATATCGTCATCTTCGTTTTCTAATTTTTCTTTTAAATCAGCCATTTTTGCATCATCTGGAATAGTGAGCACAGGGTTAATAAACACATCAACTTTCGCTTTTGGTGTCGGCTTGATAATAAATAATTGTACACCTTCACCCACTTGAGGAGCTGCAAGTCCGACTCCTTCAGGATCAGTGGCTTTCTCAAGGGTTTCAGTCATCTCATGAATTAATCGAATGATCGACGCATCGATATTATTTATTTTTTTTGCTGGGTTTGACAGAACTGATGCTGGTGCTTGGACTATGTGTAACATGGAAGAGATTATATCATGAATACTATTTTCTATTTTCTAACTCCTAACTAAAAACTCTTATTTACTACCCCAGGTTTTTAATAATTGCTTAGATTCAGTATCTTCGGCAGAAATATTTGTCAGAATATAATTGAGGTTTTCTTCTGCTTTTTGTTGTAGTTCTGGATGTGTTACTTTTTTATCTGTTCCATCTGTTGCTTTTTGTCTGTAGAGGACGGCGAGCGCGTAATATGCCTCACGATAATTTGGTTTAAGTATCACTGTCTCTTCAAGAGTCTTGATTCCTGAATCGATATTTCCTGTCTGACCGTAAATAACGCCTAAATTGTAATGAACTTTAGCATCTGTGGGAGCGAGTTGGGAAGCTTTCTGGATTGCTTGAAGGGCTCGGAGTGTATATTGTGGATCAAGCTGTGCAAGGGTAAAGAAAATACGCACTCGATCTTTCCAGTAAATGACATTATTTGGGTGTGTTTGTACAACATCATCACTGAGCTGGACTGCTTGTGCTGCAAATGATTTTGCTTTTTCAATATCTTTTTGGGTAAACCATCCATAGGAAAGTGCTGCTGATGCGATAGCTAAGTCATCAGCAAATACTGGTTCACTTGTTCTGAGTACATATGCGTCTTGAAGATAGGTATATGCTTGTTGGTATTGTCCAACCCCGGCTAAATTATGCCCTAACGCATATGACACGTCAGCAGTCCAGAATCGAAACAGGAGAATAATACACCATATCCCGATAATCCAAATCCCAGTAATACTTATATAGCTACCACCACCGATTTGATGAGAGGAAAGAGTCTTTGGGAGGAGAAGTGCTTTTTTTTCTGAAAGAGAGTTGGTGGCCAGAAAGAAAAAAGCCGGAAGTAAGAATAAATAAATATTCATAATCACGACTGAAAAGCCAAAAAAGTTAGTGATGAGAATTGTTATAAAGCCTGAAAGAAGTGCGATAGTTATTGTTTGAGACCACACATATTCATCTGGATGTTCATCAACGAGTATATCGTCTTTCTTTCGAAAAAAAGAAGTAACGACATATTTTGTCGAAAAGAATAAAAACATGCCAATGAAGGCCATATACGATCCAAATCCAAGTATGCCAGTTGTTGTTAAATAGTTGAGATATTCGTTATGTGCTTTGTTATATAAGTAATCCCATTCAGATGTCATGTTATGGCTTGCTGGACGTACTTGATAATATGCATAGGCAAATGTTTCAACCCCAGTTCCAAAGAGAGGTGATGTTTTCCATGCTGAGATCGCTCCTTTCCATACGATTTGACGGATTGCTCCAGATTCTGATCCACCGTTTTCAAGTACTGTTCCGCTTGCCGGAGCTGCAGCTGGTGTTTGTTTATCGGGTGTGGTCGACGTTGCTTTAGGAGCGCTTAATTTTTGTTGAAATGCAAACGCATTAAAATACGTATCAAGTTCTGAAAACGGACTGTGATTAAAGAAGGTAAATCCAAGAAAAATGCTACATAGGAGAAGTAGTTGTAACCGAGATTTATTGGCGATTAATCCAAGCACGATGATATAGCCAATGATTCCGACAAACCAAAATAAAAGGTTTGATGACATTCCAACTGTTATGGCGATTATGAGCAAATCTATTACAAACAATGCACTTAACAGCAGTGTTTTCATTTTTTGTTTTTGTACTTCTTGAAAAATGATAAAGGACCAGAATACGTTATTTGCGATCCAAAATGCTAAAAATCCAGCACGAGTATTTGCATATAACATCGCAAGATAAAATATGGTGATAAGGATAGTGAACGGAGAAATACGCGTAAGCATTGCGACGATAGCTTCTTTTTTCTGCATACTTCTCTGGTGAGTTCTTACAAAATATCCCATTGAAATGGGTAAGAGAAGTGCTGCATATGCTGCAAGCCATGCTGGCTGTCCGAGAGTTGAGAATATACGGACAGTAGGATGAAACGCATCAGTCCAGCATGAGACATCAAATGTCCCACGAAAGAGAAAACAGGAAGGGTCATAGCCGAAGTGAGCTGGAATTCCCCATAATGAAACGATAAGGCCAGAGAAAAAAGACATAAAAATAATTCGCTGTAAAAACTTCCGAGGAAGTGCGTACATAAAAAAAATAAAAGAGGAAGCAATACAAAAAAGAAACATAACAGGATGCCCACTTGCTGAGTCTGGAACGATTTTTTGAGCAGTAAATAAACCAAGTGGGAAAATGAGAATTCCTCCTAAGATGCAACAGATTCGAACGAACGAAGAATACACATAAAATGATGCCTTTTGTACTGATTTATTCTTTGAAATTACTTCTACTACATCAAAATCGCGTGCGTTTGTCACAAAGGCATAATAGAGTAAAATATAACTAATAATTGAGAGTAGTCCTCCATTAAAACGTGAATAGTATCCCCAAACTGATGTGCGCGGATCAAGTGAAATGAGTGTAGAGATGATATGTGCGATAAGAAAAATAACAATTGGAATATCCAGCGGTGTTCGTTGAATACGAATCTGTTTTTCAAGTATCATCTTCGTACTCCATGCTACAGCGATAATAACTGTTATCCCAAATGTGATCCACATTTTATTAAATTCAAATAGTTCAGACGTGCTGTTAGTAAAAATCAGTGGGAGAGTAAAAAGAAGAATATAAAAAGAGAACTCGATAACCTTGTTACAAACATCAATAAATTTCATTTGTTTCTTCATTGTAGCAATATTCTTTTTTTTCCTCAATGACTTGGGTTGAGCTTGGAATTGTATTCGTGGTATACTTCTACACTAAATAGTTGAGTATCTTTTTCCCACGAGACCATCGGGTTTGGTGGGAGGAAGATCCTCCACAGTATGCTCACGGTACGGAGGTGTTTCATGCTTGCACTGAGTTCGCGCACTCGACAACGAGTACCAGCAGATCTCCTAGCATCACTTCAAGTGGTGCATACTTTAGTAGAGTGCCGATTAGTTCCATATGAACCAATCGGCAAAGAGGTACGAAGGAGTATCACTGACTTATGTAACATGCTGGAAGAAGGAAGTTCCGACTTTCGGCAAGTTCAGGACCGGATAGGCGAACTTCACACAGTTCTTATGACTTCGCTTAAAGAGCGGGTCAAGTCCGTTCTCTTTAAGGGAGCAGGAAGGTACACACCTCGCCAAAAGGCGAAGCTCATTCGCGTGATGATTCATTTGGATATTCGTCCATCTGACGAAGAGATTCGCGCCAACGCGCACTTGACGATCGGCGAATTGGGAGAGATAGAACGACAGCATGTTCTGTCTTTCACTGAGGCGATTACAGCTATCACTGAACTCTTCACTGTCGTTCAAGTGAACAACGATCGTCACGATACTAAGCGGTGGAATGCTCGGGGGTGATGATTTCCTCTCTGTGATCTTGTCTTCATCGGATCTCAAGAAAGAAAATGAGACTTGGCAATGCGCCAACAACTCATCTGACTGAGAAAAGATGATACGTAGGGTATTCGATATGTATGAGTTCTTCTTATAGTACATATGGGATACCCTTTTTTATTAACGCACGCGCGGTCTAGCGTTTTACCTTCAATTCCTGCTAGAATAGCCTTACGTTATGAACCCGTTGCATCATTTTTTTTCTCTATTTTCTTACGATATCGGCATTGATTTAGGAACCGCTAACACCCTCGTTTTTGTAAAAGGAAAAGGCATTGTTATTCGTGAACCCTCAGTTGTAGCACGACACAAAAAAACGAAGCAAGTAATCGCGATTGGCAATGAAGCCAAAAAAATGCTTGGGAAAACTCCTGCGTCTATTATTACGATTCGTCCACTGAAAAGTGGGGTTATCGCTGACTTTGATGCGACTGAAGCGATGATTTCTTATTATATAAAACAGGTTCATGAAATGGGGAGTTTCTTGCCTCGACTCCTTGCCAAACCTAAAGTAGTTATCGGAATCCCCTCATCAGTAACAGAAGTAGAACGTCGTGCTGTGTGGGAAGCGGCACTTACGGCAGGTGCGCGGGAAGCGTTTTTGATTGAAGAACCGATGGCTAGTGCGATTGGAGAGGGAATTTCAGTCCATTCGTCAAACGGAGTGATGGTTGTCGATATCGGAGGAGGCACGACAGAGATAGCTATTATTTCACTCGGTGGAATTGTCGTGAGTCGCTCACTTAAAACTGCCGGTGATGATATGGACCAAGCAATTCTTCACTATATGAGGCTAAGACATGGGTTGTTAATAGGTGAAAGAACTGCTGAAGAACTTAAAATTCAGATAGGAACAGCATATGAACGAAAAACAAAAACTCGTTTACAAAAAGCAAAAGAAGAAGAAGAAAGATTAAAATCAGGTGACACAACGAAAGAAAAAAATGAAAAAGTTGCTATTGTTCGCGGTCGTGATATCGAAACAGGGCTTCCTCGTTCAATTCGTGTAGCTGAATCAGAAATTAGAGAAGCGCTATCACCAATTCTCTCTCAAATTATTGAGACAATTGCAGACGTACTCGAAGAATCTCCACCAGAATTGCTATCTGATATTTTAGAACGAGGTATATTATTAACTGGGGGAGGAGCGATGCTTGCCGGGATTGACCAACTAGTCGTTGAGCGCACTCATATGCCAGTTGTCGTTTCTGATGATCCACTTACCTCAGTAGTACGGGGGACGGGGAAGGTCCTTGAAGATGCAGATTTATTAGAACGGGTTAAAGTAATTGGAGGCTTGAAGTAGAAGTTAGGATATAGGAGTTACTAGTTAGAAGGGTATTCTAATATCCCAACTCCCAGCTACTAACTTCTAACTTCTATCTTCTAACTGCTGATACCCTTGATACTCCTCTCCAAAGAGGCTACAATAATCCCCATGCACGGGCGTAGCGGAAAGTTTAGTGTATTTTTTCTTGTTTTAGGAATTTGTTTACTTCTTATTCTTTTTTCTCAAGTATCATTTTTTTCTCCAATTCGTGGAACTGTCGAAAAAGGACTCATTGCGATTGAGCGATTTATTCGAGGTGGAGACTCTCCAGATGGTTCTGTGATTGGCAAACTCACGAGTGAAAACCAAAAACTTAAAACAGAACTTGCAAAACAATATCTGCTGATTCAAGAAAACCAAGCTTTTCGAGATCAGTTTGCTAAATCAGAAGATCGAGCAAAATCTCTCCTTCCAGCAAGTGTACTAAGTTTTCGAGATAGTGATAGTATGCTTCTTGACCAAGGAAAAGATGATGGTGTACGAATAGGTCAAGCGGTTATCGTCAATGATAATTTAGTTGGAATTATCGTGGGAATGACTCCTCATACAGCTAAAATGCAATTAACTATTGCTAAAGATTTTTCTATTGCGACGCAGACAGTGAAAACGAATGCACTTGGTGTTAGTCGAGGACAAGATGATGACGGAATTATTTTTCAAAATGTTTTATTGTCAGATACATTAGAAGTGTCAGACTTTGTGGCAACAAAAGGCAATGCTGATGATGCTGCAGTTGGCTTACCACCATCACTTATTGTTGGTAGAATCACCTCAGTCGATAAAAAAGCAAGCGCTCTCTACCAAACTGCGAAAGTTGAAAGTTTGATTAATTTCTCAAAACTTCGTAGGGTATTTATCGTTTTGCACGAATAACATGGAAGCTATTGTTCTCCTTTTACTTATCATTTTTGCATTCTTTGAAGGATCTATCACAAGTATTCCGCTTGTCCTTATGTGTTTAATCACGATTGCAGCGCATACGAAAAGTTCTCGGGTCTATGTCTACGCACTGATAGCAGGAAGTATATTAGATATTTTAACGGGACGGATTCTTGGTGTGACGAGTTTGGTGCTAGTCATATTATTATTTATGATTTTTTTATATCAACGCAAATACGAGATCAACTCATATATTTTTATTGGGTTTGCCTCATTTTTTTTCTCCTTTATTTTTGGATTCATATTTCATGTATCACACATGTTTATGCATGTAGTTATTAGTATTCTATTTGCTCTAACACTTTTTTTAATGTGGAAAGTACTTTTTCTTAAAGAAAGTACGACTTCATCGTATACATCTTAATTATGAAAGTTGGACATGCTTTTGGTGATCATATTAAAACAGAAAAAATAAAACGAAGATCCTATGATATTTCAGGACAGTTTTTGCTAAGAAATTCGTTACTTCTCCTCTCTATTTTTGTTATCAGTGGAGTGTTACTCTTTAGAATTTTTTATATTCAGATTGTTCGCGGGGAATATTATCAGGCCTTATCTGATGTTAATCGTACTCGGACAAAAATAATCCATGCTCCAAGAGGTGTGATTTTTGACCGAAATAATATACCACTTGTGTTTAATATTCCAGGATATCGAAAGATACAGGGGAAACATATTGAACTTCTTTCTCATGATCAGGCAATTTCTCGATTGGCTAGTGGTGATAAAGATGTTGAAGTGGATAGTTTACGGCAATATCCTTTTACTGACTCAATGAGTCACGTGATCGGGTATATCGGACAAATTAATGAAGCACAACTAAAAGAACCTGAATATGCAAATTATGAGTTAAATGATTTAATTGGAAAAGAAGGAATTGAGAAAGAATATGAACATACATTAAAAGGTGTCGATGGAAAACAACTTCTAGAAGTAAATGCGATGGGGAAAATCGTTCGTACACTTGGTCAAACTGATCCAATTCCAGGACAAGATATTCACGTAACACTCGACAGTAAACTACAAAAAGTAGCATACGATGCGATGAGTGATGTTAAAAAAGGCGCGCTTATCGCGTCGACTCCAGATGGACAAATTCTTGCATTATTATCAAAGCCATCATTTGACCCAAATCTTTTTACTCTTGATAAAACGTATCATATAGCATCGGATAGTGCATATCAAAAAGTGTCAGATATCTTACTTGATGGAGTTGGTCAGCCACTTCTTAACCGTACTATTTCTGGAACTTATCCGCCCGGCTCGACATTTAAAATAGTTGCAGCAGTCGCAGGACTCGAAACAAAAGTGATCGATGAAAAATTCGTGATTCAAGATACAGGTGTACTAACTATTGGCACATTTTCTTTCGCTAACTGGTATTACACCGAATATGGACGAACAGAAAAAGGTGATGTCGACGTAAAGCGCGCAATTGCTCGGTCCAACGACATTTTCTTTTATAAACTCGCGGACATGATAAAAGTTGATCGATTATCATCAATTGGTGAGAAGTTTGGGATAGGACAAAAGCTCGGAATTGATCTAGAAGGAGAAGCAAGTGGAATTTTACCTACTAAAGATTGGAAGCTGAAGCATATAGGTGAACAGTGGTATACAGGCGACACGTTTCACTACGGAATTGGACAAGGATATTTACTCACAACTCCTCTTCAAGTTAACTCGTGGTCCGAAGTTATCGCAAATCGTGGCACACTATATCGTCCTCATGTGATAAAAAATACGAAACCAACGGTGCTTCAGTCAGGAATTATTACTAATAAAACACGAACGCTTGTTAAAGATGGGATGATTGCTGCTTGTGCAACTGGTGGAACTGCGTATCCATTTTTCGATTTTACCGTTAAAAATGAAAGCTTAGTTATCGATAATAAAAATTTCTTTGCAGTGACACAAGCATCTGGTTCTGCTCAAGCAAAACCGCTTGATCCATCACTGCGTAGAATTAGCGTCGCCTGTAAAACTGGAACTGCACAGCAAGGTGGGGAGAGTGATTTGCCACATGCATGGATTACACTTTTTGCACCTGCTGAAAATCCAGAGATTGTTTTAACAGTGCTTAATGAAGCATCTGGTGAAGGATCAGAGTACGCAGCACCGGCTGCAAAAAAAGTGCTTGAAGCATACTTTAGTAATAAAAAAGAGTAGAATAATGTTACATGGAAGATCGAATGTTTTGGCTCGGATTTTCTGTTTTTCCTGGAATTGGTCCGACTCGGTTTAATCAGTTACTGCTTCGATTTCAGACTGCCCAGGAAGCATGGTCTGCACCACTTGCTGATGTAACCTCGACGATTGGTCCAGCAATTGCACATAAATTTGACGAGTTTAGAAAGTCTTTTTCTTTGACTAATTATAGAGAGAGGCTAAAGAAAGCAAATGTATCATTTCTCATTTCGAATGAAGATGAATATCCAGCGTTATTAAAAGAAATAAAAAACCCACCCTTCGTTCTATTTTATAAAGGAAATAAAGATCTCCTCTGTCATCCTGGAAAGAGTGAAACGACTGATAGGACCTCATCAACGTGGGATTCTATCGCTCCGCTCCAGAATGACAATAAGTATGTAGGTATTGTCGGAACACGAAAAATCACGTCCTATGGAAAACAGGTAACAGAGAAAATTACAGATGAGTTAGTTGCAGCTAATTGTGTCATCGTTTCAGGCCTGGCGATGGGAGTTGATGCTGTCGCGCATATAACGACGATTAATAACCAAGGGAGGACGATTGCAGTACTCGGATGCGGAGTTGATTGTTGTAGTCCTGCGACGAACCAAGCTATATATAATAGTATTCTAGAACATGAAGGAGTTATCGTTTCTGAGTATCCACTGAATGAACCGCCTTCAATAGGTTCATTTCCATCTCGAAATCGTATTATTGCCGGACTTTCTCATGGAATTGTCGTCACTGAAGGAGCTGCTGACAGTGGAGCTCTGATTACTGCAAAAGATGCTATAGAAAATGACCGAAAAATATTCGCTGTTCCCGGACCGATCACTTCGCATCTTTCTCATGGACCAAACGAACTCATTAAAGCAG
This sequence comes from uncultured Gammaproteobacteria bacterium, assembly GCA_964503265.1. Lineage (GTDB taxonomy): Bacteria > Patescibacteriota > Microgenomatia > Levybacterales > UBA12049 > CAZCYO01. Next base: position 15,565 of record CAZCYO010000004.1, on the reverse strand, counting down.
GCGCTATCATGGTAACTAGTGGAGCGGATATTCTTACAGAATTAGGTATCAAGGGTATCAAAAGTATCACGAGCAATATTGTTGGCGAGACGAAAGAAGAGCAAAAAATTATAGATGTACTATTATATGAGTCACTTGGCATGGATGATATTGTTCGTAAAACGCATCTTAGTTCATCTCAGGTGAGTGTGATATTATCATTACTTGAGATGCGGGGAATTGTATTGCACCAGACAGATGGAGCATATGGACTAGTATGAAAAAAGTAACAAGAGCAATTATTATAAATGGAAATCATGAAGTCTTACTTGGAAAAAGAGCACGTGGGAATGGTGCTGGTTTGTGGGCGCTTATTGGTGGAAAAATAGAAATAGGTGAAACACCTGAAGAATGTATAACGCGAGAAGTATATGAGGAAATTGGCGTAATGTTTACGCCTATTAAGTATAATGAAGAAATAGATACTGACGAATTTGGTGCTCAGTGGCATGTGTATTATTTTGTAGGGAAAATTGATGGAGAAATTGCGTTATCAGAAGAGGAAAACCTCGCAGTAAGTTATTTCTCAAACACTGATATAAGAGAATTATCACTTGCATTCGGGCATGAAAAAAAACTACAAGAATTTTTCGAAAAAACTTCACCCCTTGACACCTCGTATATAATGTAGACTAGAATAAATAATTCAAGAAGCCGTCATCCTACTGCTTTTTCTGCCTGAGAGAGATACTCAAGTACTGGATGACTTTTTTGTGGGTAACTCATTATGAAAAATTTAGTCATTGTAGAATCACCAACCAAAGCAAAAACAATTAGCCGATTTTTAGGTGCTGATTATGATATCAAATTTTCGATGGGACATGTCATGGATCTTCCGAAAACGAAACTTGGAGTTGATATCGAGAACGGGTTTGTACCGCAATATGAAATTTTAGCTGATAAAAAGAAAATGATTACTGAACTGCGTGCTGCTGGGAAAGATGCGGATACAATTTATCTCGCGACCGATCCTGACCGTGAAGGGGAAGCAATTTCAGCAAATATCCAAGAACTGCTTAAGGGTAAAGGAAAAGGTGAAACCACTAAATTTAAACGAATTGTTTTTCATGAGATTACTGAGGAAGCGATTAAACATGCTCTTGAGACACCACGGATTGTTGATGATAACTTAGTCAATGCTCAGACTGCACGACGTGTGCTTGACCGTCTCGTTGGATATAAACTCTCACCATTGTTATGGAAAAAAGTTCGTCGAGGGTTATCAGCTGGACGTGTGCAAAGCGTGGCACTTCGGTTAATTGTTGAGCGTGAACGTGAGATCGAAAAATTTCAGAAAGAACCATACTACACCATTTCAGCGGAGATGGTGAAGAAGGTAGATGTTAGTAGTCAGAAGTCAGGAGTTGATTTTGAACTTATCGAGCGGTATGGTGAAAAACTTGAAAAATCGCAAACCTATCCTCTGTACGATGGTGAGTATAAAAGCACGAAAACGACTATCGGAACTCCGGAAAGTGCTGCAGAAATAACAGCTGATATGAAGACAAAAGAATATATGGTTTCTGATGTCCAGCAACGTGAGACTAAGCGCTCTCCACTTCCACCGTTTACGACTTCGACACTTCAGCAGGAAGCTTCACGGCGATTTGGTTATGCAGGAAAACGAACCATGAGTCTCGCACAAAAACTCTATGAGGAGGGATTTATTACCTACCACAGAACTGACTCAGTCGTATTAGGAACCGCAGCAATCGATGCGATTCGCGGATATGTGGTGAATGAATTTGGCGAGAAATATATTCCAGAAAAAAATCGTTTTTATGCGATGAAGCAAAAAGGTGCGCAGGAAGCGCATGAAGCGATTCGCCCGACGAAATTTCAGACGACTGGTGCACAGGTCACCGCACATATGGGGGCAGATTATGGGAAATTATATGATCTGATTTGGCGACGTGCAGTCTCTTCACAAATGAGTGATGCCATTATCGAATCGACAAGTGTCGTCGTTGATTCTACAGATAAAGTATATCGGTTAAAAACAAATGGATCAGTTCTTATTTTTGACGGATTCTTAAAAATTAATCCGCAAGCACTCCAAGATAATCGTCTTCCTCAATTTGTAAGTGGAGAAAATCTGAATGCAAAATCTATTCGTGAGGATGTTCACGAAACTACACCACCACCACGATATAATGATGCATCACTAATCGCGACACTTGAAGATAAAGGTATCGGTCGACCGTCAACATATGCTTCAATTATCGGAACAATTGCGGATAGAGCATATATCGAGCGCATTGAAAAACGATTTCAGCCAACTGCGATTGGTATGGCAGTCAATGATTTTCTTGTCACAAATTTTCAGACAATTGATGATATCCCGTTTACTGCAGATATGGAATTACAGTTAGATAATGTGGCTGACGGGACAACGGAATGGGTCACGATGATGAAAGATTTTTATACGCCTTTTGAGAAAAAGTTGATAGAAGTCGAAGGTGCAGACAGAGTTAAAATTGCTGTTGAAGATACTGGGGAAAAGTGCCCACTCTGTAGTGAAGGAAATCTGGTGGTGAGATCTGGAAGATTTGGTAAATTTATTTCGTGTGGACGATTTCCTGAATGTAAATTCACAAAACCGCTTGTTAAAGATATGGATATCAAATGTCCGAAAGATGCTGGAAATGTCATCCAGCGAAAAACTCGTAAAGGAAGAATGTTCTATGGATGCTCAAATTATCCGAAATGTGATTTCGCCGTCTGGAAGTTAGAAGATATCGCAAGTTATGATCCAAATAAAGTAAAAGAAGAAACGCAAAAAACGACTGTGGTAAAAAAGAAAGTAGTAGCTAAAAAAGCTCCCGCAAAGAAAAAAACTACGAAATAAATAGTAAAGCACCTCACAAACGATTTATTGTAAGGAACTTTGATAGTACATCCCAAGGAAGAATCCTAGAATTGGCAAGATAATAAACAAAATTAATGCTAAGGTTTTCGAAAATCTAGTGACTGTAGTAAAGGATTTAGATATCATTCTTAATATAGTTTAGCAACTCCAACAAGTAGTACCAGTATGGCTACCTGTAAAATAACTCCCCATGGTTGATCAAGGCGGTTATCAAAAGGAAGCTGTGATTTATAAAACCAGGTAAATGGTGCCTTGGTAATTTTTAAGAAGAAATATGGTGCTGTTCCCCAGTCTGGAAGTTGAGCAGTTATTACTATGAGGTAAAGATAGAATAAGTTCGTTCCTGGCTGTAAAAACTGTATAAGAAAATACGGAAGGATAAGACTAATTGCGACATCAATAAGTGACTGAATCCATATAGCAGTGCGCGATTTATGAGCTTTATTCGTTCCAGTATCCCAGTGCGGAAATGCATCTGCAGCATAGTGTGAAAGAAACGCGATAGGGAGTGCGAGGAAGGGGTTGCCAATTTTAGCCGCGATTACTGTGCCGATGACAGCATGTCCAGTTCCAGTCATAGAGTAATAGTAGCATAGAGAGTTTCAGAGCTGCAAAGATGCAGAGTTTCACTGTATTTCTTTTCATTCTTTGTACTTTGAAACTATGAAGCTTTGTATCTTTCTCCGGCTTGACATGCAAAACGAAAAAGGTTCACAATATAGCTATGAAAAGATATATTCTTTCCTCGTTTCTCGGTGTAACTATCTTACTTAGTTCGTCCACTGCAAGTTTTGCTGCGACACATGGTGTTCTTGGTGCCTCGACAGCTGATCTTTCTGTACCACCGACAGTTGAAGGGCCAGGATTGATCCTCCCAGATAGTCCATTTTATTTTTTAGATAATCTCAAACAACAAGCGCGTCTTTTCCTCGCGTTTAGTCCTGAAAATAAAGCAAAAGTTCATGCAGATGTCGCAGGAGAGCGATTAGCTGAGCTTCGTGTTATGCTAGCAAAAAATAACCAGGATGGAGCAGTGAAAGCACTTGAAGGCATAGGAACGAATTTACAAAATGCTGCAAATGATTTGGAAGACGCAAGGTTACAGGGTAAAGATACGAGTAAAACTGCAGAGACGATTAATAGGTCGATTAAAGAAAAACAAGAATCCCTCGATATACTTGAAAGCCAAGGTGGAGAACTACTCAAAGCACGGGTGAATGTCGTTCAGGAAGCGCTAAAAGACGCGAAATTAGGTGTTGATGCATCACTTCCAGGAGATATGATGGCTTCGGAACTGGAAAATGATATTAATCGTGAGATCGAAAATCATGTAAATGATGCTTCACATAGCGCGGTCGGACTTGAGCGAGCAATTGATGTGTTAAGTAAACTTGCAAGTGAGGCTGCGACGAAAAACCAAACATCTCGTGAAGAGGCACTCAGAAAAGCGATTGATCAGAAAAATGAACTGTTAACGAAAGAAAAAAAGACAGAACTTGAAACAGAAAAAACAAATACGGCAAAGAAGATAAAAGTAAGTGAAGATGAAGCGTCAGCTGCAAGAGCGACAGTTAAAGCCGCCCAACAAGCTGCCGAGAAATTCCGAAAAGCACAGCAAGCAAGACAAGAACTTGAGCATGAAAACGCCATGAAATCTCTCACCACGCCGACACCAACTCAAAAACAAGCAAATGAATCAGATGCTGAAAAAAATGAAAATTCAGGATCTCAAGAAGATAGTAGTAATGATAGTGGGCATGGTAGCAGAAAAGAGTAACACACGTCTTTTTACTTCGTAGTATAATATCCACATGAAACTTGATGCCAAAAAACTTCGTCTGAGTGATCCGACAGATGAAGAACTCAAAAAAATCAAAAAAAATCCACTCTATATTATCGTGGATAATGTACTTGATACCTATAATATTGGAGCGATTTTCCGTCTCGCTGATGCTGTCGCAGCCTCGAAAGTATATCTATGTGCAGGTGCAGAAACACCCCCAAACCACAGAATTAAAAAAGCTTCAATCAATACGACCGAATGGGTTACATGGGAATATTTTGAAAAAGCGACGGATGCGATTGAATCGCTTAGAAAAGAAGTTCCAGAAGTCCAAGTCGTGGCTGTCGAGTTAACTGATAACAGTGTTCCATATGACACATTCGATTTCACCCTTCCCACAGCACTCGTCGTCGGGCACGAAACCGATGGAGTAGGGAAGGATACACTTGAAAAATGTGACGCAGTAGTAGAACTCCCGATGCATGGCGTAAACATTTCACTAAATGTCATGGTGTCACTCGGAATTGTGCTTTACCAGGTTATTGAAAAAACGAAACCTACCTTCACCTAATTTCTCTATTTTTTGCTTTATAAGCTACCTATGGAAAGAACATTTTACAGGCGTGATATAGGACGTTCATTAGGTAGACTAGCTCACACTGCGCGAACTGCTTTTACCCAAGATACCTTGCAGCCAATTATAGAAACAGCATTTACCAGAAGAGAAGCAATAGAAATGGCGGCTCTTATAATTGGTCCAGCTGTTATCGATACTGCACTTGGAAATCCATTACTCCAAACTGTTTTGGGGAGAGATGCATCTCCTGAATCTGAACAGGAAAACGAAGCTCAGATATTTGACATGTGGGACTATCTAACGACTGATAATCCGCATGTCGGTCTTACTGGAACACATCGCTTGAGTCAGACAATTCAACCAGACAGGAAGAGGGTATTTACGGTGAAATTTGGTGATAAACGGTCGTTTGAGCAACATGAAGTAGATAAAGACGGGAATATTCGGCTTCATCACGATAATAGTGACCCGAATGGTCCGTATAATTTTACTAATGGTCTCTGGATGAAGCCGACGATGACATTAGGCGAATCGTTTCGTGTACACCCGAAAGATAATATGCTTGAGAGATTTGGTCCTGGGTGTAAACCTAAAAGTCGGGAGCCATTTGGCTATACAATAACGCTTGAAGAATATTATCAGACATATGATACAGAAGGACCGTTAGGAATGCGTAGTGATGTTATTAAACTAGTCTATGCACCAGATGGTGATCAAAAAGAAGAGTTCTTTTATGATAAAGAAATAGGGTGGTTTCAATGGAACTTAAAGAAGAAAGATGGAGATTTGATCGCTTCAGCAATTTTTTCAGGATATGACCGTAAAAAGCCCGTTCAACCTGATGAACGCCTCATTTGTGTTTGGCCGGGATCTGAGACTCCTCCTCAAAAGTGATATGTGATACTTCGTCTTTTTCAAATGAACTTCGTGTTAGAATAGTTCCATGACTAAAAAACAACAATTAGATAAGATAGCTGACCAGATACAACAATGTGAGATTTGTAAAAAAGATAAAGTAGGAGTGGCCGTTCCTGGAGAAGGAAATCCAGATGCGGACATTGTATTTATCGGAGAAGCACCAGGGCGTCTTGAAGCAGAAAGTGGTCGTCCATTTATCGGTCGTTCTGGAAAACTACTTCGTTCGCTCATCCAAAGTATTGGTCTTGATGATATGAAAGATGTCTACATCACAAGCCCCGTGAAGTACTTGCCTGTGTATATCACGCCCAAGCCTTCAGATATCGCTCATGGAAGAATACACTTGATGAAGCAGTTGGACGTTATCCAGCCTAAAATTATTGTATTACTTGGAAGAGTTGCAGCAGAAGGAGTACTCGAGGAAAAAGTATTTGTACAAAAAGATCATGGGAGAATTACAAAAAAAGACGGAAAGACGTATTTCTTAACACTTCATCCAGCAGCAGCAATAAGATTCCAGAAAAATAAAATTCCCCTTGAATCAGATTTTAAAGAGATTAAAGAACTTATTTAACCCCATGAAATTATTAGTCAAAAAATATACCTACAATGCTATTACTGTGGAATACATGGAAGGTGGAAAAGGGAAAACAATTCTCTTTTTACCTGGAGGAATCCGCTCAGGAGTATATGAAGAAAATATCGCTTTGCTCACGAAAAATTATCATATTTATGTGCCTGAATTGCCTGGTTTTGGTAACGCTACAGTTCCTTCTACTGTTTGGGGACTCCATGAATATGGGGATTTTTTTAGCCACTTTATTTCAGATCTCAATCTAACAAATGTCATAGTTATTGGTCATTCATTAGGAGGTGGGACTGCCTTGGCTCTTGCGATGAAGTGTTCGGAAATAAAACAGATAATTATATTTGGTTCTGCAGGGATTGTTCCACCATTTTCACCGTGGTCATTTCTTTTTCGACTTTTCTTTAATAAAACATATTATGATTTAAAACATGCCAAGTCACTTACGTTAAAAGCTATCCTTATGAATAACGCTGTGAGTACGATACTTGAGAATTTTAAGCAGGCATTTCATTTAGCGCGCATTGCGAATACGTGTATATATGCTGATCTTGAAAAGTTAGAAAATATTCATATTCCCGTTACGTTATTATGGGGAGATAAAGATGAACTCTTTCCTTTAATGTGTGCTAGGAAAATGAAACAAAAGCTACCTAATGCTATTTTAGAAGTCGTTGATGGAAATCATGATTGGTGTGTATTATATCCTGAAAAAAGTACCGCATTTATTAAAAAGTATATTCGTTAGATCATAGCCTCAGCTGTTTGGTATAATTGCGCTTATGACAAATTCATATACCCCTCAAAAAGTACTGGCATTTTTTGCGCACCCTGATGATGAATCATTTGGGCCAGGTGGAACGATCGCGAAATGGGCAAGTGAAGGAGCAGAAATACATATCATTTGTGCGACGAAAGGCGACTTCGATGGAATAGGGTCAATTCGTGAAGAAGAACTTAGAGAAGCAGCGAATGTGCTTGGCGTAACTGATGTGGAGTTTTTAGGATTTAGTGACGGGAAGATTAGTAACGAACAAATGTTACTTCTTGAGCGGGAGTTTATTAAACGGATTACTGCATTTGAACCGGACACCTTACTGACGTTTAATTTAAATGGGGTGTCAGGGCATTTAGATCATATCGCTGTAGCTTCAGCTACAACCCAGGCATTTCGTAAAACGAGCACTCCACAACGACTCTATTACTATACGTTATGTGATTCCCAAACTACACACATGAAAGATTATTTTATTTATTTCCCTGAAGGCCCTACTCAGAGTGATATACATGAGGTGATTGATGTCTCAAGTATCTGGGAAAGACGACTTGAAGCGGTTCACAAGCATAAAAGCCAAAAAAAGGACATCGAAAATTTCCTTATCTCTTTTAAACATCTTAGAACTGAGTTCTTTATGATTCGCGAAAGAGAATAATTTTTATTCACTCCTAGTGTTTTTCTTCATTTTTTTGTACGCTTAATGTATGCAGCGGTTACTTGTTCGGGAACTTTCTAATTTTCGTGTGAATCCGGTTATTAAGGCATATATAATCGCTGATACGATTCTTTGGTCATCGTGGAATTTATTTAACCCTATTCTTGCTATTTTTATCCTCTCTCAAGTAAGAGGTGGAAGCATTGAAACAGCAGCAAGTGCGTATAGTACCCATTTAATCAGTCGAGTTATCTTTGAGCTTATTTCTGCGAGGTATTTGATTAATACTTCAGAAAAGAAAAAATTTCAGATAGCTATTATTGGAATGCTTTTTTTAAGTATTGCATATATAGGATTTGCGCTGTCGACAAGCGTAATGGATGTCATTCTGTGTTATGTTATCTCTGGATTTGGAATTGGAATTGCTACACCAGCTAAAAGTGCATTGTTTGCAACTCATTTGGATAAGCATCGTGAAGCGACAGAGTGGGGTATCACTGATGCCGTAGCGTTTATTTGTATCGCGGCTGCTACGACGCTTGGTGGAATCATTGCTAAGGTGTATGGATTTCCTACCCTTTTCCTCATTGCAAGTGTTCTCAACGTACTAGGGACGCTTCCGTATATTCAGTTTCTTCCACTTGGACGACGTATGTTTCTCTCTCTTCGTGGAGAGCATGTGTGAAAAAAGTGTGATAGAATAAATTCAATGGTTGACTCTACTGCTCCTCCAGAGCAAGTAAGCTTCACGACCTCACGCATTACAGCCAGAAATGGCCAAAACTTTCTTCTGGATTTTTTTCATTTTCCAGAGACGCTTAAAAAAGCCCTGTCCCATCCTTCTGCACCATCAATTCCACATATCGTCAAACTTGCTCTCACATCGTTTCCTCATTGGACAGATAATGGAGATACATTTACCGATGAATTATCCAAGTCGAAATATTTATCACTTGTTAAAACAAACGATGGAACCATAGTCGGATTTAGTCAATACACAAGTGGAACACTACAGCTTTCTACTGGGGAAACACCAACGTACATGTACGCTAAATATGTGGCGATTGATCCTGGATATCGTAAAATAGGCTTAATGCGGACTATTAATAGTTCAGATGTTCTTCAAGTTAACCCAGATATTATTGCTGGATGTAGTGCTGTTGGTGAAATCCATCAAATTATGCGTAAAATCTCGATAGAAACGAAGAGGGTTTTTTTTCCCTCTGAGGTTCATATTCCACCCGTGATTGGAGATATGGCAAAAACAATATATGCATTAGTGTACGGTGAGGAAAAAGCACAATCTATTAATGTTAAAACGCTTGTTAGGCGGGGAATTACACCATATGCTCAAGGAAGTGTAGAGTATGAATTCTTCAAGAAGTTACATCTGGGACTGTTTGACGGGGTGATGTATCTATCATTAGTCAAGTCTTTTGCAGAAAGATTAAATATCCTAAAGTAGTTCACTCTTTCCTCAAATATTTCTCTCAAAAAATAGTAATAAGCGAGCAAAAAAAAGCATAACCGATAGTTATATCGCAGCTTTACTTAACGAGTAAATTGCGTTATAATAAGACCTATAATATGAAGAAGCCATTAATTTTCTCTGTAATTACTGATTTGCGCGAAGCTGAAAAAATATGGCGTCTTCTTTCTCCTCATATTGTTGTTGATGATGAATGGGACTTTAGGTATATCTTCTATAAATATCATAACTATCCACTTCATTTTATCGTCGGTTATTATAACGAGGTGGCAGTAGGGCTTCTTCCACTCCAATATAACACTGAAAAAAAACATGTAGAATTCTTTGGGGGAGTAGTCATGGGAGACAATAAAGTGTTTCTTGCAAAAGGATTTTCGGGATATGCTGACATGTTTTTTAAGCAAATTATTGGACGATCATCGCTTATTGCGCTTTCAGATTCATATACCACTATGAACATGGAACCATATGAAGAAAAATACTGTTTGGACATAAAAGGGTTAAAGAATTATGAAGAATATATTGAAAAATATTTAACAGGGAAAAGTAAAAGACAGCTTCGTCAGCAAATCCGCTTTCTTCTAGAAAACCAAACCATTGAAGTTGTGAGAAATGAGTATAAAGATATTGAATTACTTTTTAAAATTAATAAAAAGAATTTCGGCAAAGACTCAAGCTTCATGGCGCCTTTCCGTGCGCAGGAATATCGTGATTTAATGAATTTATATAAAGCGGAAATGATAACAATTAAAGTTAATGGGAAAAAAGAAGCTGTTTCATTTGGTGTAACGTATAAAAAGCGATATCGAAACATGAATACGGGGACAAATAAAGCTATTAACAACTTAGGTAAATTATTAAACTTAGAAAAAATAACTACAGCAGTCTCAGCAAAAGCACATATTATTGAAGCAGGACGAGGATCTCGAGGATGGAAAGACCAATTTAAATTTACCCCTATTCCTCAGTATCAACTTATCTTAGAATAAACCGTATGGGAAAACACATTCTTTATGTTGGAAGTCAGCGTAATAATGACGAATCTGAGTTTGTCATACGAGAGTCTTATCCTGATATAACTATTCATTTTTTTGGTATTTCAAAAGACAGTTTTAATACTAGAACGAATAGAATTGATTTTGATATTGAAGCGTATACTGAAAAAGCACGAGTCTACATCAAAGAACACGCCATTGATGGCGTTTATTTTACGACCGACTTAGGTTCACTGGTTGGTGCTGTTTTATGTGAAGAATTTGGTTTTCCAGGTCCAAGTGTTATCGCAGCGTTTCACTGTTTTCATAAATATTACACTCGAAAATTTCTACCAGCCCCTGAAGGATATTCTCTCTTTCATATCGAACAGGATGTTCCATCACGAAAAGAATACCCATTTTATATAAAAGCTCCATATTCTGCCGCAGGAGTACTAGGATATGGTATTCACAGTGAAAAAGATTTAATTAACGTTCTTCCTATGATTAAAAAAGAACTACCTCAAATGAATATGGCAATTAATACATTTATGTCAAGATATTTGCCAGAAAATATGCACCATGAAGCGTTCCAGAATGTTATGGTTATTGAAAAATATATCGATGCACCACAACTTACGATAGAAGGATTTGTTCATAATGGTGAGGTGAGTTTTACTGTTATCACTGACACTAATTTTTATCCAAACTCACGCTTAATTGATAACTTTTCCATGCCGACACGCCTAGGTGATGAAAAAACATCATATCTCAAAGAACAAGCGAAGAGAGACGTGTTAGCACTTGGTATAAATAACTGTTTTTTTAATAGTGAGTATTGGATGATGGACGACGGATATACCCTTATCGAAGTAAATTGTCGTGCTGCGTCATGTTTCGAATATTTATATAAAGATATATTTGACTATGACGTCACGAGAGCTGGAATTGAATTATGCTTAGGGATACTGCCAAAACAAGTCGGTCTTTCAGATGGATTTGGCGGACAATTTAATGTCGTTACTCAGTACGAGGGAAATAGTAGCGATATCTTTAATTACCAGGCGACAAGCCCAAGTAAATTATCAATAAAACGTCCAGAACATACGCAGATTAGAAATATGAGTGATTTTGGAACAGTTATTGCACAGTTTGAGTTAACGGGAAAGACCTATGATGAAATAAAACAAAGCGCAGATACGTATCGTGAAGCGGCACTAAAAAGGGGATAAATTAAGCAAAAACTTCTTTTGCTTTTGCGTAATCTTCGTGTGTATCAATTTCAACCCATTTTAGTCCTGTAATATCTACAATTCCAAATGGAACTCCTTGATTAACAAGAGTCGTGTATGAATCATCATAATACTCTTTCCAGTTTGCTGTGTCGGTCATGAGTCGTTCTAGTTCTGTATAAAGAAGTGCTGCTGCTTCTTTTCCAATTTTCTCAATTCCGATAGACTCACCAGCTGATTTAGCTGGATCGAGTTTCTTTCCGACTTCAAGAACTCGTCCTTCAGGAGTTGCGATAGCTTTTACTTCTTCTGCTTCTAAGTTAATATTTTTATCAAGGCATAGTGCAGTTTCATAGTCACTATCAACGAGTTTTTGGAGAATTTCTTTTTCAAAGATAACATCAGCATCAAATTTAATAAATGAATCACCGTTAACTGCATCCTTTGTTAACATAAGTGAATAGCCAGTGTTCGTATCAAGGTATTTTTCGTTTCGGATATATGTGACATTCAGTGTCGGGAAGTGTTCAGTGATATATGCTTTAATTTGCTCTTCGAGATATCCAGTAATGACGATTACTTCAGTCATCCCGACAGCGATAACATTCTCAAGCATATTCTGGAGAATCGTACGCCCATTGACCTCAAGAAGGCACTTTGGTTTATCATCGGTAAGTGGTCGAATTCGAGATCCAATTCCTGCTGCTAATAATATCGCTTTCATATAATTATTTTATCACAAATGTTAGTAATTTACTTTCGCATCGGGCGAAGGAGTTGATCTCGAGCTGCAGTCATTTGATAGCCTCGTTCAAAGAGTCTAAAAAAGGCGAGAACAGTTTGGGAAATCGCGAATACCCATAGAAGTAATTCTAATTGGTTAAATAGTGCTGCTACAGCAGTAAATACCACGAATTCGGCTTCATCGACGAAGAAAATAATTCTGTGCCAATACCAGGTAACTTGTAGTTTACCGATAAACGTTTTCTTAAGTTCTGCATATTTCGCTCCACGTGTTTCATACTGATTTTTGCGATACGCAGAGCATTTCTGTAAATATTCTGGATCTTTTCCCACTGAACTTAACACTGTTTCAAGTTTTATATAGTAGCGGTAGTTAAAAAAGAAACATGCAGTAAAACCTAGAATGATTGAAAGAATGCTTTGGGTTTGTAGATATACAGCATAACCAAGTGAAAGTGTGAGAATATATATTTTTAAGACATCAAGTGTTTTATCCAGGTAATCACCTACAGGTGAAAATTGTTTTCTTGTTCTCGCAAGCTGTCCATCTAAACAATCGAGTATATATGAGATTGGTAATAAAATCGTTGTCCACAATAAGTGATAAGGAAATTGAAGGAAGAGAAAGATACTGCTTAAAGCATATAGAAAAAAGGAAATAAGTGTGACCATGTTAGGAGAGATGAATCGTAGAGGAAAGATAATAGGGAGAAGGATTTTATTTGCGATTTTCGGCATGAAGGTATCTGCCCAATTACTAAAATACGGAGGTTCAACGATGTTTTGTTGGATAATTGGGTTATTCATATACTTCAGTATATCTTACGCTTTTATATATGAATAGATGCGTTTAACAGGGGATGTTAAACTCATTGGATAACGAAGTGAAGCTCCTTGATTAGGCATAACATTTGGAACACTCAGTTCTGGAAGTGTCAATCGATGACGTCTTACTGCTTTTTTCGGTTGAACTACGCCTCTAAATACTTTTAAGAAGAATTTAACATCTTTAAGGGAGAGTTCTCCGATATTTGCGACTTGGAATACTTTATTAAGGAATGGTCCTTTGCCATTATAGATAATAATATTGTGTTTTCGAAGTCCACGGCAAAGCTTTTCAAATGACATACCAGTTGGAAGATACACGGTAGTTAGTGAATTTGACATTTCAGATTCCTCAATTAAGAAAGTAAGACCGAGTTTTTTCATTTCTTCACGAATCATGATTGCTCGTTCGTGAATTTCTTTTCTATAGAGTGCTGGACCTTTTTTAACGATATTATCTACTGCTTGCTCAAGGGCAAAGAAAAGCTGTACTGCAGGCGTGTTAGGTGTCTGATTAAGTGCAGCATAGTGATAGAATTTATAGAGATTAAGATACATCGTCTTTGCAGGATGTTCTTTAATAGCTTCAAATGCTTCATTTTTCCCAATAACAATTGATAAACCAGGAACTGATCCGAGTGCTTTAGAGGCTGAAGTACTGACAAATGCAATATTTGCTTTTTCAATGTCAAGTTTATCTGCTCCTGCACCACTAACAGTGTCGACGAAGAATGTAATACCGTATTTTTTAGTTAACGCACCGATTTCGTTAATAGGGTTGATTTTTCCAGAACATGTTTCATGATGAGTCATCGCGATTACTTCGATTTTATGTTTTTTGATCGCTTTTTCGATAACTGCGAGGTCCATTGTTTTGCCCCATTCAAATTTAACAGAGAACGTCTTTTTATTGTGAAGAGCTGACATATTAATAAGACGGTCACCAAATTCTCCATTTGAGAGAACAAGGATATTTTTCTTATCAACAATAGAAGAGATAACTGCTTCATTTGCTGCACTACCAGATCCAGTGACGATTACAGGAGTATATGCGCTTCGATTTTTAATCTCAAAAGCACGAAGAATTTTACTTTGGAGTTTTTTGAAAAGTACTTCGAACTCTTTCTCACGATGACCAATCTCATAGGAGATGAGTGCATTTTTAACGTTGGCTGCGGTATTTACCGGTCCAGGACAGAATAATAGGTGGTTTTGTGATTTCATAATAATAGTAATAGTGACTGAGAACCTTTCGCGTACCAAGAACAATCATCGGTGGTTTGGGGATGTGATGTTTACATACAAACACGATTTAGATAAAAGTAATTATACACCCGTTGTCAAGATCTGTCAATAGGCTATGGGACGTTGCAAGCATGATTTGAGGCTAATAAGCTGTTGATCACAGCTTTCTTAAAATGAACTTAACGATGCCTAATTACCGTAAATCTACTAAATTAATTGAAAATGTCTATTACTATACTAGTAAGGTTTCTAAACTCTATGCACGAAACACTCGTACTTATGCTTGACAAGTAACCGCTAGGCTCTTATAATGAGCCAAGTATGTAAAGCCTTCCCAGAGACATAAGCTATTTAGCTCGCCTCTGGCGAGTTTTTTGGTCTTTAGGACTTAACATACTCAGATCTTTGACAATCAGGAAGTGGTAGGGAATTTTTTGGAGAATTCAGGTTTCCCTTTACTAATATTAACGTGTTAGTATTTTTTACCTGGGTTCGATAGTGTTTAATGGAGTAAAAAACTCCGTTAAATTTTTTTGAGAGTTTGATCCTGGCTCAGGATGAACGCTGGCGGCGTGCTTTAAGCATGCAAGTCAAGGGGGCTTTGTAGCAATACGAAGCAACCGGCAGACGGGTGAGTAACGCGTAGGAATCTACCTCTGGGTGGAGCATAGCCAGCCGAAAGGCGGGGTAATTCTCCATAGTCTCGCAAGAGTAAAGGGCTTCACGGCCCGCCGAGAGAGGAGCCTGCGTCCTATCAGCTAGTTGGTGAGGTAATGGCTTACCAAGGCGATGACGGGTAGCTGGACTGAGAGGTCGATCAGCCACAACTGCACTGAGACACGGGCAGTACA
>CAZCYO010000003.1:0-320559 GCA_964503265.1 uncultured Gammaproteobacteria bacterium | reverse complement strand
GCTGCCGAACCTGGATTCGAACCAAGATGAAAGGATTCAGAGTCCTCTATCCTACCATTAGATGATTCGGCAATAGGCTCATTTTACTAGAAATGGGATGAAATTGAAAGCTTAGAGAAGAGCGAGGAGATGTGGGAGGAAGATAAAGATACCGACACTGATACTGCCAATTGCAGCTACAAGTACCATCCCTGCTGCGATATCTTTCGCAATTTTAGCTTCGATTCTGTGTTCTGTCGTGATGAGATCGACTACTTTCTCAACTGCGCTATTTAGCATCTCAGCAATAAATACGAAGAAAATGGTTATCATGAGAAGTCCGAGTTCATATGAATTAATTCCTAAAAATAATCCTAGAATAAGAGCGATAAATCCGATTAACGCATGGATACGAAGATTTTGATCGTGAACGAGGACGTATTGGAGTCCTTCCCAAGCGTACCCAAATGAATGAACTAGTCGTTTATGGTGAATCATACTTATCTAGCCTATACCAATTTCTGAAGTCGATCAAGTGTTTTTTCTTTTCCTAAAATCTCGATAGATTCTGGAAGTGGAAGTCCCCGTTCATTTCCTGTTAACAGATAGTAAAGTACTGGCATTCTTATTGTATGCTTTTGCATGACTGATTTAAAGACTGGGAAAATTTCATCTTTATTCCACGCTGCAACGTTTGAAAGTCCTTCTAATAAATCCGCGACAATATCCTTCTCTTGATCAGTTCGAGGTGTGATCTCAGGATCAGTATGAAAGTGTCCTGCGAGCGTTTTATAATCGTTAAATTTCTCCATTCGAGTCTGAAGAAGCGGCAGGAGTTTATCCATAAGTTCGTCATCACTATCAGATAACCACGAAAAGTGTTTTTTCAAACGAAGCTTTAATTCTTCAGCTTGAAGATTCATCATATACTGCTGACTCATCCACGTAAATTTAGGCAAATCAAATACAGGGCCAACCGCTCGGATATCTTTTAAATCGAATTTTTCTATAAATTCAGCTAGGGAGAAAACTTCCTTCTCTTCAGGATGAGTCCATCCCAATAATGCAAGATAATTTACCATCGCTTCAGGAAGATATCCTTCTTCTCGATACCAGTTTACGTTGGTATGTCCTTGTCGTTTTGAAAGCTTTGATTTATCTGGATTTCGAAGATCTGGTGTATGAAAGAAAAGTGGTTTTTCCCATCCAAAATACTCATACAGAAGTACGTGCTTCGGAGTCGAGCTAATCCATTCCTCGCCACGAACGACATGAGTAATTCCCATTAAATGATCATCTACGACTACTGCGAGATGATATGTAGGGAACTTATCCGATTTGAGAAGTACTTGTTCTGTCACTTGTTTTGATTCGAAAGTAATGTCTCCACGAATCTCATCTCTGAATGTTATCGTAGTATCTTTTGGGACACGCATTCGAACTATCCAGTCTCCATTTTCTGGCATTTCTGCAACAGATGAAGGTGGAGCTGGAGTTGGAATCTGAGATTCTACTTGGACTTCTAAGGATGGTTTATGACTATAATCTTTTTTAACCCCAGCATCAGTTTTTTTATAGTAGGCGAAATATGCTTTATCACGGTCGAGTAATTCCTGAACATATTTGTGGTATATCTCAAGCCGTTCAGATTGTCTATATGGGCCGACGCCACCATCGAAACGTGGACTCTCGTCTTCTGTCAATCCTGCCCAGTCAATACTTGAGAAAATAACCTCTTCTGCACCTTCCACAAATCGACTTCTATCTGTATCTTCAATTCGAACAAGAAATTTTCCTTTATTCTTTTTCGCATACGCATAATTAAAAAGCGCCTGATAAATCGTCCCGATATGTGGATACCCCGTCGGCGACGGCGCAATCCTTACTCTAATCTGTTTTGATTCATTCATACTAACTCTTAGCTCTTTGCCCTATGCACTAAGCTAACCGTTCTTGCATTGTAGCTAAAATTTCTCGTATACTCAAGATATGCTTACCCTCCACACGCTGTCCGAAGAGGTTAGAACTGCCCTTAAATGGGTAGGTATTGTATTTGGGATTATTTTTTTCATATTCCTTACGATAAAAGGTGGTGTATTTATTAAAAATACCTTTTTCCCAACCCCCGCACCTCCTCCGACCGTTAGTTTTGGTAAACTTCCAAAAGTTTCATTTCCACATAGTGTTGTTGATACTACTTTTGCATTTACAGTTGATACACTTTCAGGAAGTTTGCCTACATTCCCAGATCGAGCAACAGTAGTGAACACAGTAGCGAAAGAATCAAGTCTCTTTGATCTTAATAGGGCTAGAGAGAAAGCTCGTGCAGCGGATTTCTCTCTTGAGGGATATGTCATTGCAAGTGAATCTGCTCTTTCTCCAACACTCTATGAATGGGAAAATCATGATGAACTCGGTAAGAAAATCACCATGAATATCATAACAAATAATTTTAGAATTACTTCAAATTATCTTACTAACTATTCAGTCATAAACCCAGGATCTTTTCCAACTGAAGCAGACGCAGCACAGCGAGTATCACAGCAACTCTCTGATATGGGACTTGTTCCATCAGATTTAGATACAACAAAAACGCGAACAGAGCTTCTTCAGATCTCTAATACCTCACTTATCCCAGCAAGTAGTATCTCGAGTGCTAATATCATTAGAGTTGATTTATTTCAAAAAGACCTTAATTCATATCCACTTGTCTATTCTCATCCGCCATATTCTTCTATGAATTTTCTTATCGGAGGAAATGACTATTTAGGTGATATTCTCCAAGCATCTTTTATTCACCAAGACATCGGAAAAGATTCAGCTACATATCCCATTAAAACATCAACCGTCGCATTTGACGAACTACAAAAAGGCAAAGCATATGTGGCGAGATATTATGGAACCGAAAGAAGTGTTCCAATTCAGAAAATATATCTTGCCTACTTCGTGAGTGAAGAAGAGCAACCATATATTCAACCGATATTCGTCTTTGAGGGGGGGAATGGCTTTATTGCATACCTCTCAGCCATCGATAATAGTTGGACAGAGTAAACACTATGGTAACGAAATACCATATGCCGGACGGAAATAAGATATATCGCTATCTACTAGTTGAAGTAACGCTTTTGTATCAGCGAAACGATCATCGCTTTTCATAACTACGATAATAAATGTTCTACCATTAGCCACTTTACTTGTAACAAGTACGCCACCAGCGCCTTCTGTAAACCCTGTTTTAAGTCCTGTTACTCCATCATTCCCAAGTAACTCATTTAAATTATGGAGTTCAATCAGTCTTCCTTTAGTTGTTGAGATAATCTTCGCTTTCGTATTTACGATGTGTGCCAGTGTAGGATTGTGGATGACATACGAACCTAAATGTGCAAGATCAACTACTGTCGTATAATCTTCCTCGTCAGTAAGTCCGGCTGGATCAGCATAGTGGGTATTTGATAGATGAAGAGCTTCAGCTTTTTCGTTCATTTTAGCGACAAATGCATCTCGTCCATCGGGATAGTTATCTGCGATAGCATATGCTGCATCATTTCCAGATGGAAGTAGCATGCCATATAACATATTTTCAAACGTTAATTGTTCTCCATAAGAAAACCCGACTTTCGCTCCTTCAATATTTGGATTAAAAACAGTGAGTATATCAGAAAGTTCAAAATGATCCATGCTAACTAATGCTGTCATCATTTTTGTAGTTGAAGCCATCGAGAAGCGAAGATTTGCATTTCGTGAATAAATAACTGTCTGGGTTTGATCATCCAGAATAATCGCAGAACGTGCCGACACAGATAACGAAGGCAGTTTATTTAAATATGGATATTCATTTGCTTGATATGACGAAGGGGCACTTTTAAATGATTGTCTTGCGATTCGTGCTTCTAATTTTTGATTTGTGATAAAGATAATAAAAAAAATACTAAGAAGAATAAGAGGTACTAGAATTCCTTGAATTAAAACCTCATGTGTTTTAAAAAAGCTTTTCGATTCGACTGGTCTTTGTTCGGGTGTATGTACTACCGCTTTTTTACTTTTCATCAGTAACTATTAGTATAGTTGATTTTACTTAAGAAGATTTATTTTTTTGTTATAGAAATTCCCAATTCTTGGAGCTGTGCTTTAGTAACAGTATCTGGGGCGTCCATAATGGATGTTCGACCAGTTGACGTCATCGGAAACGCGATGGTCTCTTTAATTGATGACTCACCAGCAAGAAGCATAACAATTCGATCAATCCCAGGAGCAATTCCACCATGTGGTGGTGTTCCAGAGTTAAATGCTTCAAGCATATGTCCGACACTATTTTTAGTCTCTTCTTCTGAGTATCCCATGATGTTAAACGTCGCTTGTAATAAATCAGCCCTATGGCTCCTGATACTTCCCCCACCCGCCTCATATCCATTACAGACTAAGTCATACTGGGTAGTTAAAATTTCATCAATGTGCTCTCCCTGTAACAACCACTCTACATGTTCATCAATTGGTTTACTAAATGGATTATGGGTAAATGTCCACCCACTTTTTCCGTCCTGTACTTCAGCAGCATCTGCCTTATCAACTTTCTTAAAGAAAGGAAATCTTACAACCCAAGCAAAAGCTAATACTCCCTCTTTCTTCTCTTCCTCTGTTCGAATGTCGAATTTATCAGCTCCATACTGTTTCATCGCTTCCTCATAAGTAAAAATAGGGAATTTACCAGGTCGAAGTTTTCCACCAACAGTCGTTACAGCTTCTGAAATCACTTTTTCAGTTAGCTCCATAACATCTTTTTCTTCAACAAAACTCATCTCCAAATCAAGCTGTGTAAATTCAAATCCACGATCAGCTCGTAAATCCTCATCTCTAAAGCATCGTGCGATTTGAAAGTAACGCTCAACTCCAGCGGTCATAAGAAGTTGCTTGTATTGCTGTGGACTTTGAGGAAGTGCATAGAATTTCCCTGGTTGAAAACGTGATGGGACGACGAAATCACGTGCACCTTCTTTCGTCGCTTTCGTTAAAATAGGTGTCTCGACCTCGACAAAATCTTCTTTATATAACGCTTCTCGAATTGCACGAATGAATTGAGATCTAAGTCGAAGCATTTTTTGCATCCTGTTTCGTCGTAAATCAAGATATCGGAAGCGCAGTCTTATTTCCTCATTCATTTCGTACCCATCAGTATCCAGTTGCATTGGAAGTTCTTGCGCTTTGTTAAGGACAGTATAAGACTCGACATCCATTTCGACAGTTCCAGTCTGGATATCAGGATTAATCATTCGTTCTGGTCTTTTTTTGATGGTACCCACGAGCTCAACGACACTTTCTGTCGTTAGTTCCCCCATTTTTTGAAACCCTACACATTGAATAAGTCCTGTTCTATCCCGAAGATCGATAAATGTTAATTTTCCATGATCACGTTTTGTCGCGACCCATCCTTTAAGAAGTATCTTTTGATCGATACAATCTACTGTATTTTTTACTAATGTTCGTTGCTGCTTTTCCATACGATTTCAGTCATTTATTATTCATTAATGACTGATGCATATAATACTAGCTTTACGCTTTATTGACAAGTGTCAGTAAGCTTGCTAATATATCTTTTGAATCATGAATATTTGCAAGTTCTACAATCTATATCAACCTCGCTTCCATATGGAATAGCGGGGATTGATGTGTAGAAAACACAGAAAAGAATTTTTCATCAATCTCCAATGCATAAAGCAAAGGGGATTTTTTTTTTTGAAATTTTAAATATATGAATAGTGAAGAATTACGATATATAGGCGAGAGATTCGCTGAAGAAACTGGAATACCTGCAGAATTTTCTGGAGTTGGTGCAATAACCCCTGATCCTAGAGTTAATGAATCTGTTTTCAGTTATCCTGTGGAAATTGTTACTAATGCTGCTGCTCGATGGCCAGCACTTAAAGATGCAGCTGCAATTATTGCAGAAGTTCAAATGAGAGCGGGTGGGATAAATTATCTTTCTGCTCTTTCAGATATGGAAAAAACAGCAGGGAAAATAAATACACAAATTAGTAAAGAGCTTCGTAGACCAGAATTACCCATTGGAGAATGTAGGCTGCATCCTTTTTACCAAGCTGGTGCAATGATCGACTTAGCCAATGAATTGGAACAAGTAGATACCATGAAAATTTCAAGAATTCGCGAGAAATTAGACAGGGAATATAGACAAATGGAAACAGATTAAGTAAGTATATCTTTCACCTTTAATTGTAGTTTCTTTCGCCCATTCCATTCGTTCTCATCAATCGTATATGCAAGGCTTATCTTATCTCCAATAGATAGTGATCTCAATTGTTCAGCCATGCCAAATGCTATTGCGTCAAAGCGAGCATCTAACTCCTGACTTCTAACTACTAATTTAATGTGTTTTCCATCTTTTCCAATTATCTTCCATTCGAGCACCTCAACATCCTTACTTAAAAAAACAGGTTCTGGATTTGCCATTCCAAATGGTCCAAGCTTTTGAAGTTCATCAAAAAGCTCTTGTGTTACATACCCAAGTGGCAGCTCACAATCAATTTTTAAACTCCTGGTTAATATTTCCTCAGTTAATAATTCATCAGCTTTTGCTTCTAGTTTTGCTTTAAGTGTATCGAAGTTATCTATATTGATTGTAAAACCAGCCGCCATCGGATGACCACCCACATTTATGAAGTCCTCTGGAAAGCTCCTGAGAAATTCGATCATATTAAATCCGCTCACTGACCTGGCAGAGGCTTTCGCATGATTTTCTCTTAAAGAAAGTACTATAGCCGGCCGATAGAACTCTTCAACCAGTCTACCAGCAACAAGTCCAATTACTCCTTCAGGATAACTCTCATGTCCAATAAAAAGCAAACTCTTGAGACTTGAGGCTTGCATCTTTACTCTATCTACCGCATGCTTGGTTGCTTCAAACATTACGTTTTGTCGTTCTTTATTCGTCGTTCCAAGTAGTGCTGCAAGTTCATGAGCCTTTTTCATATCTCGAGTACAAACTAACCGTAAACTATCCATCGCTGTATCAAGTCGTCCTGCAGCATTCAGTCGTGGAGCAATAATATGCCCGATGTGATACACACTAAGCGATGACTGCTCAAGTGCAGCTTCTTGAAATAGCGCCAAAAGACCTGGGCGTTTTGTTTTTGAAAGTGCTTTTAAGCCAAACTTCACTATCGTCCGGTTCCCATCAATAAGTGGCACGAGATCGGCTACAGTTCCAAGTGCTGCTAACTCTAAGTGATTATCAAGTGGGGGAAGTTCTCGTGCGGCACACAGCTCCCGAGTTAATACATATGCTACACCTGCACCACATAACTTCGTTGTATGAACGATTGATGAAGCTTCTGGTAATTCAGGTCCAACAGTATGATGATCTGTAATAATAATTTCTATTCCCTGAGCATTCGCATATGCTACAGCATCATTTGCAACAATCCCATTATCTACAGTAATAATAATTGCCAAATTCGGATGCTCAGTCTTTACATTTTCTATTCCTTTTATTGAAAGGCCATAGCCCTCATCGAGTCTGTGTGGAATATATGGCAGTGCGTTTCCACCTAAGTAATGAAGTGTTTCCCAAACAATTGCAGTTCCTGTAATTCCATCGACATCGTAGTCACCAAAAACAATAATTTTTTCTTTTTTTTCAATTGCTTCGACCAGACGTTTTATTGTTTTTCCTAGTTGCTTTTTATCGATACCAACATACTCAGGAGTAATACTCTCAAGACGAGGATGAAGAAAGACATCACGTTCTTCAGGAGTAACAATTCCCCTATTAGTTAATAACGCATCTATCAATTTACTTATATTACCTTCTATCTTCTCGTTAGTAACTTCTGTCTGTATCTTCCATTTTTTCATAATAGTTTAGCTGCAAGGGTTAGCCTAATATTTGGTATACTATAGCAAAGAAAGAATAAAAGTGACAGTTATGACATATACACTTCCGAAAGAAATTCTTAATCATTTACGTGCAGTTGAAAATGCAGGATATGAAATCTATTTAGTGGGTGGCTCCGTAAGGAACATCCTTCTTGAAAAAGAAGTTAAAGATTGGGATTTTACGACTAATGCTACGCCTGAACAAATAGTATCACTCTTCCCTGACGGGTTCTACGATAATACATTTGGAACTGTTGGTGTGCCGATGATGATTGGTGAGACAAAGGCTGTACTAGAGATAACCACATTCCGTACTGAAAGTGCGTACAAAGATAATAGACATCCAGAAACAGTTACATGGGGAAATTCAATTGAAGAGGATTTATCACGAAGAGATTTTACTGTTAATGCTATTGCCGCTAAAGTTAAAAATGATGAACTGACCCTTATCGACCCATTTAACGGTCTGGAAGATATAAAACAAAGCACAATTCGTGCTGTTGGAAAAGCAGATGAACGTTTTAAAGAAGATGCACTCAGACTAATGCGTGCTATCCGTTTTGCAGCACAATTAGCGTTTATCATTGAAAAAGAAACCTGGGAAGCAGTTATCGCAAATGCTACACTTCTTAAAAACATTTCTAAAGAAAGAGTACGTGATGAATTACTAAAAATCTTAGCCAGTGAAAATCCATATCTTGGAATTATGCTTCTAACATATACTGGGCTTATTAAAGATATCTTACCTGAATTACTTGAAGGTATGGGAGTTTCTCAAGAACGTCCAGGTAGACATCACACGACCGATGTATTCACACATAATGTGGATTCTCTGAAATTCTGTCCATCAACTAATCCTATCGTTCGTTTCACTGCGCTTATTCATGACATCGCCAAGCCCCGAGTCGCAGGAACTGATGCAGAAGGATACGTTATTTTTCATAATCATGAACTAGTTGGAGCTAAAATGGCTAGTGAGATATGTGACAGATTACGGTTTTCTAAAAAAGATCGAGAAAAAGTTGTGAAATTAATCAGATGGCATATGTTCACAGTAGATGAGCATATCACCGATAGTGCGATTAGACGATTTATTCGAAAAGTTGGGGTAGATAATGTAACCGACATGATCGATGTAAGAATTGGCGATAGGCTCGGAAGTGGGACACAGACTGCCGAGAGCTGGAGACTCAAGTTATTTAAAAAACGAATTGAAGAACAACTTGCTCCTGAACCTTTTTCTATAAAAGATTTAGCAATTGATGGTAACGATATTATTAAGGAACTCAATATAAAACCAAGCAAACAAGTTGGTGATTTATTGAAAAAACTTTTTGAAGAAGTAGACGAAGATCTCTCTAAAAATACAAAAGACTACCTTATTAAGCGCGTTAAAGAATTGTATAATATAACTACATAACCATGTTCACAAGAGAACGTCTCAAACACATTCCCCTTCTTTTTATTTGTCTTTTCTTTTTTTCTGCATACACAACTCTTTCTCTTGTTAAGCATGAACACTATTTAACTGGGTATGATTTGGGTGTTGAGGACCAAGGGATGTGGAGTTACAGTCAATTTAAAAATCCAATTTCAACATCTCATGCATACACATTTACTCCTATCTATTTCGATCATGTCGAAAGTACATATATATTATTATCCCCTTTTTATTGGATTTGGTCTGATGTACGAGTTCTTATCGTACTCTATGTATTAGCAATCGTGTTGTCTGGAGTACCAATTTATTTATTAGCAAAAGAAAAAAAACTTCCTGAACATTTGTGTTTATCAGTACTATTTGTTTATTTATCATTTTATGGAATCCAAAACGCGATCTGGTCAGATGTTCATAGCATTGGATTTGGTGTATTGTTCTTAACATGGTTTCTTTATTTTCTTTACAAACAAAATACAAAACCCTCAATTATTTTCTTTATCCTTGCGATAACAGCAAAAGAAGATATTGCCCTTCTCACTTTTTTGATAAGCGCTGTCATATTCATTCTTAAGCGAAATAAACTACCACTCTATTTTGCTCTTGCTTCAGTCGCATATGTAGTTGTTATTTTCGGAATATATTTCCCCTACTTCACCCCAGGATACAGATTCCAGAGTCACTCTGGACTATTACATGATACTAATCCGCTCTATCTGATCAATACATCAGAAAAAAGACAAGTTATTTTTTATGCTTTTGCATCATTTGGATTTATCCCTCTTTTACTACCTATTCTGTTACTTCCATTTCTTGGTGATTTAGCACATTTTTTCGTTATAGGAAATTCAAGTGTGACATCAGCTCAAGGGTTATTCGGTCACTACCGTATAACACTTGCATTACTACTCAGTCTGCCAACGATATTCGTTCTTGCCAAATATAAACGCCTGCATCATCCAGGAATATCTATGTATCTCGTTATGTGCGCACTCCTATTACAATATATACTTCATTTACCGATAAGCTATCTCACGAAACCATGGTTTTGGCATACTCCATCTGGTGCAAACACTATTGATATAGTCGCACGCGATATTCCACATAATGCAGCGATCGCTACTCAGAATAACATTACTCCTCATTTCTCTCATAGAGATTATATTTTCACACTTTGGCCTGAAAAAAAAATATTCTCAAAAGATTCTCCTTGTCATAACTCGACATGCGATTGGTTTCGGCTAACTGGAAGCCCAAAATATCTTATTGTCGACATATCATCAGACTGGGACATACGACATTTCCTCACGAGCAGAGAAGAATTTATCCAAGGATTGACCAATCTTGAAGCAGCTGGGGTGATTAAAAAAGATAAACAACTTGGCACATCGATACTGTATAAAGTACTAAAATAACTCTCCCATGACTTAAGCAATTTGACGAATTAACTGATAATTTGTATAATCGTTGTATTGTTGAGTTATCTCCTAGGTATAGGAGTGAAATATTAAGGATACTGCCTAAGTACTTATTAGTTTGTTTTTTCTGCACAAAGACATTGTCAGGTATCTTCTTCTACTATCTCTCCCTAAGGAACACTCTCATTTTTTATTATGGAACATACAATTCTTGAGGTAAAAAACCTCATTAAATCGTACGGCACATTTAATGCTGTCAAAAACATATCCTTCTCACTTAAGGAAGGTGAGATCCTGGGCTTTTTAGGTCCAAATGGTGCTGGAAAAACTACTACGATCCAAATGCTACTTGGTGTACTTACTCCAACAGCTGGAGAGATTTCATATTTTGGAAAAGATTTTAAAAAACATCGACAAGATATTTTAGAACAAGTAAATTTTTCATCAACATATACTAATTTACCTTGGAATTTAACAGTTACAGAAAATCTTACCTACATTTCATATTTATATGCAGTTAAAGACAGAAAAAAAAGAATTAAAAAAGTTGTCGAGATTTTTAAACTGGAAGAATTACTTAAAAAACAAATGCACCAACTATCAGCAGGACAACAAACTCGGGTCAATTTAGCCAAAGCATTTATTAACCTTCCAAAAGTACTATTACTTGATGAACCGACAGCATCACTAGATCCTGATATCGCGAAATACATCAGAGATTTTCTTAAAGAACAAAGACAAGAATATAATATTTCAATTATCATAACTTCTCACAACATGGCAGAAGTAGAAGAAGTCTGTGATCGAGTTGTTTTTATTAATCATGGTGAAATCATAGCCAATGATAGACCTGAAAACTTAGCTAAAACGATTGAAATCTCACACATTGAACTTCGTGTCGTAGACATGAAAAAAACAGTCGCATACTGTGAGAAAAATAAAAATACATATCACATCAATGGGAAATATATCGTCATTGATGTAAAAGAAAAAGAAATTCCGACATTTTTACGAGGACTTATGGACAATAACATTGAATATACAGAGATTAGCATTGAAAAACCAACGCTTGAAGATTACTTTATTCAAAAAGCATTTAAATAACATGAAATTACATAGAATTTACGCTATAACATTACGTCATCTCTTTAACTTACTTCACAGTTTAGATAGACTAAGCGATGTTTTTTATTGGCCAGTTATGGATCTTTTCCTGTGGGGAATTACAAGCTCTTATTTTAGAGCTATTAGTGGCAGTGGAAGTCAGTTTGTAGTATTTATCGTCTGTGGTATTTTATTGTGGATTTTAACGTGGAGAGCACAATTTGAAATTACGAATAATGTCTTGGCAGAACTGTGGGACAAAAATTTAATTAATATTTTTGTGTCACCCCTGGGGTTTGCAGAGTGGATTATTTCAGGATTTGTGATGGGAATACTAAAAGGTGGCATTAGTATCGCTTTTGCATCAGTAGCCGCATATTTAATGTATAAAGTAAATATCCTTCAATTTGGCTGGCATCTTGTTCCTTTTTCTATCCTTCTTATCATGGCGGGTTGGTGGATTGGATTATTTATTGCTGCCATACTTATGCGTTATGGCACAAAGGTTCAAACGCTTGCCTGGGCGCTTGTTTGGGCTGTTGCTCCGTTCTCTGCACTTTACTATCCTGTTTCTTACTTACCAAATTGGGCACAAAAAGTTGCATATGCTATCCCAACAAGTTATGTCTTTGAAGCAGAAAGAGAATTTCTGTCCCTCGGAACAGTAAATTATCACATGCTTATGATAAGCTTCTTACTAAACTGTGTCTATCTGACACTCGCTTTAATCTTTATTCATAAAAGTTTTAAAAAGATTCTCAATCGCGGATTAATTAGTATGTATTAACAAATACGATAAATGGGAGTACAATACACGATATGACTAAAGAAGATTTACAACAAGAGCTAAAACAATCAATGCTCGCTCGAGATTCTGAAAGGACATCTGTTCTTCGTATGCTTATTTCAGCGATAGGATATGCAGAAATTAATAAAGGTGGCGCTGGTTATGTTGCAACTGATGAAGATGTGATGGCTGTGATTCAAACGGAAGCTAAAAAGCGTCGAGACTCAATTGATCAATACACATCTGCAAATCGACAAGATCTCGCAGATAAAGAAAAGGCAGAACTCGATATGTTAACGAAGTATCTCCCAGAACAAATGGGAGAAGAAGAAATCAGAAAACTGGTAATAAACGCAGTTGCACAATCTGGTGCGACTTCTGCTCAAGATATGGGAAAGGTCATGGGAGTCCTTATGCCTCAAGTAAAAGGGAAAGCTGATGGTGGACTCGTCAGTCAACTTGTTAAAGAAGCGCTCACCAAATAAATGCTGCACTTTGTTACTGGTAATAAACATAAAATAGATTTTGCGAAGCTCGTTCTCACTCCCTTAAACATCCCCTTTGAAGTTATTTCTCTCCCACTTGTTGAAATTCAATCTGATTCTATCGAAGAAATTGCAATAAACAAAGCCAAGCAAGCTTTTGAACAACTACAAAAACCGCTCATCATTAAAGATGATGGATGGCATATAGAGGCACTAAATGGATTTCCTGGACCTTATATGAAATACGTAAATGAGTGGTTAACAGTTGAAGATTACCAAAATTTACTCCGAGCAAAAGAAAATAAGAAAGTACTATTTACCGAGGTAATTTGTTATATCGATAATGCTGAAACGAAAGTGTTTCGTGGAGAAATAATTGGGCGTGTTTTAGAAGAAGCCATGGGAAAAGCAAATCATCCATTTATGGAATTAGTTACATTTAGACAAGATAGACGCTCAATGGCACAAGCCGTTAATGAAGGATTACTAGAATTTGATGAAACAACAGCGTGGAACGAGTTTGGAAATTGGTATAAAAAACTCTAGCAACTCCACACCTACACTTTTGATGTTCGTGATACTCCTGATACCTTTGATACTTTTTTTCTTTCATCGAACTCCTGCCAAAACACGAGTAGTGGTGCTGCGTTAAAGATCGATGAATATGTTCCACTCGCGATACCTATGAGAAGTGCTATAACGAACCATCTAATACTATCTCCTCCGAAAAGCACTAATGTAAATAACACGAGCATCGCAGTTAATGAAGTACTAAGTGAACGAATCAATGTTTGAAGAATAGAGTTATTTACAACAGTCTCAAATGGTACGTTTCCACCCCGAAGTAAATTTTCTCGAATTCGGTCAAACACAACAATTGTGTCATGGACAGAAAACCCAATAACAGTTAATACAGCTGTTACAAACAGACTATCAACTTCAACGTGAAGAAAATGACCAAGTAATGAAAAAATTCCAAGAAGTAATAATGCATCATGAAGAAGAGCTGCAATAGTACATACTCCAAAACGAATACTACTTGTAGGTTTTGGTACTTTTCTAAACGAGAATGCAATATATGCCATAATGAGAAGTGATGAAACGATGATTGCATAGAAAGCATTCTGTGTTAATTCTCGACCGATTGTTGGCCCAATTGTGGCAAATTCTTCTTGTTTAAATTGCTCGATATTCCCCGTCAATGAATCAACAATCTTCTTGTTTTCTTTTTCATTTACTTGCCCAGTTTTTATAAATACTTCTGTCCCAGATTGCTGCACTGACGCTACAAAAATCTTATTATCTGTATATGCTTTCTTTACTGAATCAACACTTTTTTGTGAAGGTTTACTAGTGAAAAGATAGGTTGTTTGAGATCCACCTGTAAAATCAATTGAAAGATCTAATCCAAAAAACAATAAGGAAACAACTCCAGGGATAATAATCACGAGAGAAAAAGCGAGATACCAGATTTTATGTTTAATTATATTATGCATAGATTATGTTCGATAAAACATCTTTAAAAATGTTCGAGTTACAACAATTGCAGAGAACATAGAGATCAATACTCCAACTAACAACGTCAACGCAAATCCTCGTACAATACTAGATCCGAATACTAATAATACAATTGAAGTAATAATACTCGCAATATTAGAATCACGAATTGACGGCCATGCTCGACTAAAACCCAAATCAAGTGCTGCTAAATGTGATTTTCCTGATCGCTCTTCTTCTTTCATACGTTCAAAAATAAGAATATTCGCATCAACCGCAATTCCGATAGATAAAATAAATCCCGCAATTCCAGCAAGTGTTAACGTAATTGGAGGGAAAAAGAAGAAACCAGTTTTAAAGAAGGTAATTGTTAACAGTGTATAGATCACAAGCGCCATAGACGCGATAACCCCAAGCCTTTTATACATAACAACCATAAAGATTACAATCACAATAAATCCGATAATTCCAGCAAACATACTCTTCTGAAGAGATGCATTTCCTAGTGTCGCTCCAACCGCATGTTGTTCAAGCACTGATAATGACACAGGAAGTGCTCCTCCGTTGAGCTGAATCTGCAGTGCTTTTGCTTGATCAGATGTAAAACTTCCAGTAATTTGTGCTGTTCCTCCTGTAATAACTTGCTGAACACGTGGTGCTGTCAAGACAAAATTATCAAGAACAATAGCTACAATCTTTCCGACATTTCTTTCAGTAATGTCAGCAAATTTTTTAGCGCCGTTTGAAGTAAAATGAAGCTCTACTTGTGGCTCTCCTGTGTTTTGACTAAATGAGACAACAGCTTTACTTAAATCTCCCCCAGTTAAGTTTGTTTGCTTTGCATTTTGGCCGAAAAGCTGTTCAAGTCCATAAGGAATAGTCGTACCAGCAGTAAGTTTTGCTGATCCACTCGCACCTTCTTCCCAGAATGTAAGCTTTGCAGTTTTTCCGATTAGAGCAATTGCCTGATTTACATCTGTTACTCCTGGGATTTCAGCAATAATTCGATAGTCGCCTCCTACTTTTGCTGTTTGAACCACAGGTTCAGATACCCCAAAGTAATTAATACGTCTTTCAATAACTGATTTTGCAGAATTCAGAGCATCGTTTCGTTGCGATGAAGCAACACCTTTCATATCAGCACGAAGAGTAACACTAGTTCCACCTTCTAAATCAAGTCCTTTTTTAAATGGAGTACTAAAACTTATATGTGTTTTACCTATCGTAAAATCAGGTGACAAAGGAAGTTTTGTAATATGAATCGGATTCTTCGTGAATGGAAGCTTCGGAATAGTAATTGAAACAGGAATAGTAGCAGGAAGAAGAATAAAAAGAGATAATACAGCTAATAAAAGAATGATGATAAACAGTCCAACTGGTTTCTTGTTCATCCAAGTAGTCCTTCCTCATCACCAACAAGCATAATTTTTGAATTTGATAAAATTCCCACAATAAAAGGATCTTTTCGCTGTTTTCTAAATTTAAATTCGTCTTCTGACATAGCTGTATAATTTATCTCAGTACCAAGTCTGGTTTCCTCATTACGAATTAAAATCGCAAGTT
Source organism: uncultured Gammaproteobacteria bacterium (assembly GCA_964503265.1). Taxonomy (GTDB): domain Bacteria; phylum Patescibacteriota; class Microgenomatia; order Levybacterales; family UBA12049; genus CAZCYO01. The sequence goes on along the minus strand of CAZCYO010000003.1, from coordinate 304,401 downwards.
CAGGTAAAACAACAGTTCCAACTATTACTACTTCAACTGCGTCAGCAGGTTCTTTTATTCTTCTAACAAATTTTCCAGAAAAAAGAGCGTATTTGATTTTACCAAGTTTTGCCCGGTTAGTAATTATTTCTGCACCAAGTCCAATTATCTTAGCACCAATAACAAGCAAGTCATAATAAAACGCATAATTTTTATCAAGAGAATAATATACTCTATTTGCACGATTCTCTTTTTCTAAAATGCCATTCTTTTCAAGAAATTGTAGTTCGCGTCGTACTGCATTAATTTCATCTCCTGTTCGACGAACTAATTCACGAACATGATACATCTCGTAAGGATTGCTCAAAAAAACTGTTAATAGTTTCGTTCGTGATTTTGATGTAATAAGATCAGAAAGCATACTTGTACTTTATTATAGCAAATACTAAATAAATTAAGAATACTGAGTACAAATTGTTGCGGGGCAGCAATTAATTCGCGGTTACATCTGCGTCAGTAGCAATAATATGAAACCAAAGTTTACCTCGATTGAACGAAATCTCTTTTCCTGCCGCATCTTTTAGAATTGTACGAGCTGTTCGCGAACCCTTGTTCCACGTTCCTTTAATCTGTTTTCCATCCATAAAGATTTCTGCTGTTCCTGTACCTTTATCTCCGTATAGCATATGTAAATTCCCTTCATATCCATCATTTGCACGCGATTCTCTCATATATAGTACGATTATATTTTTTGTCTGCAACTGTTGATCAGTATTTCGATCTTTGTGTATCTGACCTCCATTTACTCTCTTATAGGCATTACTCGATTTATCATATGACCAAGTAACTTTATACGCATCATAATCCCAGTAAGGAATTCCAATCGTAGATGCTGTGGCCGTAGGGGATGGAGCATCATCTTTAAATGTATATGCCTTAAAGTCAGTATCCCAACGAGCTCCATCTTTATCAACATTAGTTAATTTTCTCTTAGCGGCTACATCCCACAGCTTACCTGTCGTTGAATACATGGTGTGTTCTGTTGCAACTTCACGTCCTAATCTACTTTCATCTCTTTTGTATGTTGGATAACCGATAGAGAATTGATTTAAATCATTATATCCATCCCACCCATAGTCACTAATTTGTCCTAACGCATTTGCTGGCCCCGGCGTATTCGCTCCGCCCACATGAGCATACAGTGGATAATCTCCATATTCTGAAATCATATCTACGAAATATGTTCGAGCTGAACGAACAGGACCAACAATCCCTGCATCCTGACAATAGTACACATTCAATGTCCTCGTTATACCACCTTCAGCCACAGCTTCATATGTCACGTCTGCAGCATTAATCCCAGACTGAGGTCGTGCATCAGTAGAATTTTCAATCATCACACCAAGTGGTCGATGTTTTTCCCACCATGCTTTTTGATCAGGTCCATACTTTACGCCATTTAGTGGACATTCTTCTGTCTTAGAAGCATTCGGATCGAATTCAAGTGCTTCATAGTCGTTCGATTTCTTTCCTTCTGTTGAAGCTGCAGGAACGCCATTCGATTTCCCACCAATTACTCCGCCTGTTTTAGAAAATAATGCATATGATAAACCAGTTGAGGCGATATATATAATGAGAGCGAGGATAATGATTGGCAGTTTACTTTTTTCCATATTAACGATTTGTCGCGAGTGCTAATGCTTTTCTTTCTTCTTTAGAGAGTTCATGTTCAATTCCTTCATTTTTTACAACTCGCTTCGCATACCATCTTGTCCCAGATCGAGAGTATAGACCTGAGATCACTATCCCAGTGTTTTGCGAATCAACAAGTGCAAGAATAAAGCTTTGATCTCCTCCCGTATCGTTAAATGGATTAAAACGAAGTAAACCCACTTTCTGAATATGAAAAGCACTATCCTTTTCTATTCTATCACAACGACTAATAAGTTCTGCAATATGCTTCTTTTCTTCTTTTTGATGTAAAAGAATTGTATCCAATGCTTGACTCAATTGTGTTTTATTTGTTTCAGCCAGGAAATTATCGTATGATTTTTTTATTTTTAAGAGAAGAAACGTAATTACTCCTAGCCACAAAACCACGATAAAAAAAAGAGAAGATTGCAGGAGAAGCGACATATATATGGATAGTAGCCTCTTGACAGGCTCAATGTCAATAGTGTAATCTAGGCTCAACCATGCCTAAAAACAGGAAAACGCGAAAAGAAAAAATCATGAGTCTTAATCGCCAAAACACGTCAGTGAATAAACGTGTTTTTGTAAAAACAGCTTCACCAATTACTGATGCACCAGCATATAGTATTCAACCTATTTCACAGAGGACTACTGAAGATCATACTACACACCTCTCCAAAGACCTTGTGAAAACAACGACACTAACCCTTTCTGTTATTATTGGTGAACTTATCCTTTTTTATGTTTTACAAATGCATAGATAATGATAAGTAGTAAGTAGCAGGTAGTATGTAGCAAGATCATAATTCTTACTACTTTCTACTAACTACTAGATTCTTTCTTGAAAGGGGGTGATTCTAGATGGCAACAATGTATTGTGTTAAATGTCGACAAAAAAGAGACGTAGAGAATCCAGAGCACGTTACTATGAAAAATGGTAAACCTGCAATGAAAGGTAAGTGTCCAGTTTGTGGTACAGGAATGTACAAGATTGGAAAAGCTTAGTCTTTTTCTTTTCTTCTCGGTATAATCCAAGAAGAAACATCGTCAAAAACCCCGCTCAAGCGGGGTTTTTGCTTGTCTACTCACAGCAGGGATCTTTAAAACCACAACAGAGACAATAGGCATCACGACTTCCTGGCATATCTCCCATAGGGGTCTCGCAAATTGGACAGTTCTGCGTTCGTAGATCTTTACGGCAAATTATAGTAGTAAGTAATTTTTGATTATCCATAAATTCCAAACCTCAAGCATCAAATCACAAATAAATCGGAAATTAGTATTTGGATATTATTTGGAACTTGGAAAATTGAATTTTGGGATTTATTGATTCTGGTAAGGAATCAGTCTATATACTTTTACTACTGAGATATACCACTCTCCCGCCACTCGTGCCCTTCCAAAGCCCGCTACATCAAAAAGTGGGTTACCAAGCGGTTGGCAGTGAATATCTTCACATACGATAAGTAGCTGCTTCACAACTGTCGTCCGTTTTGGATCATTAATAGGATTATCTATCACGGCTGGCTTATGTCCTTTGATTTCTAAATAATAGCGATATGCATGGTCAGAATTTCCAGGTGTGAGAAGAGCAAAATTATATGGTTCATTATTAGTTTTTGATATAACAAAATCAGCAATTGTTTCTGTCTGAAGTTTTTGTCTGTTCGGCTCTGATCGAAAAGGGTTATTAAGAATTGACCATACGACAATGAACATAAATAATACGACACTAATCCCCTTTCCTATATATTTTCCTTTTTTTGACATAAATAAATTCGTGATAAATACTGCAGTAATGATAAAAGGAACAGGAAACATAAATTCAAAATTATAATCGTTAATAGGTTTTTTATAAAATCCAAAAAGAAGCACACCTGAGGCAAGCCAAAGAAGAAGTAATGTAACAAGAAGTGGATTTTTCTTACGTTCCTTTATAAAATTAAATAGTGATGCAAATGTTGTCACAAGAATAACGACATACCAACTAGTAAGGATCGTTGGATTAAATTCCTTAATGTGTTCAATTGATGGATAAAACCAAACAATTCTTCCGAAAACCCTGAAAAAAACATCTGTTACAATTTGAAAATATGTTCGATGTGTTAAGTTCGTTGCTCCAGGATCGCCATGAAGAATAAAATCAAAAATAGTCTTCGTATTAATAAATTGATGTCTCGCTTCAAATGCGATAAATGGTGAAAAACCAATAATAAAACCAGCAAAAACAAGTAAATACTGAGTAACTAACCCTCCTAATTTTATATCTTTTCGACTATTCCAATAGCCATACATCATGAAAATAATAATCGCGATACCCATAAAGAGCTCGCTATAATGTAGTTGAAGCAATATGCCATATATCACTCCAACTATAACGAATAATAATTTCTGTTTATTTTTGACTGCTGTATATAGAATAAATGCGAGTAGTAATGTCAAAAATGGCATTGGATTTGGATTCCAAGAAGAGTGAGAGTATGTAATAACTAACGGAGAAATTGTATAAAGAAAAGAAGCAATAAGAGCTACAGGCATAGAAAAGAATTTTTTACAAACATAATACAAGAGATACACAGTCGCGACACTTAGCAGTGCAATCATAATCGCAGGCCCAACAGGATCTAAATGAGACAACCAGAGAAACGGTGCAATCATATAGTAGTAAATTGGACCAGTAAAAAAGTTTCCAGCGGACGAACGAGGTCCAAGTAGGGTGAAATCACCTTCAAGTATGCCTTTAACAATTAATACATCACGCCCTTCGTCTCCTAAAAATGTCATATAGTCACCTATACGATATAGCCGAAGAAAAGCAGCGAGAAGAATTATTGCGCTTATTGCAATAGTGAATCGGTAGTTAAAGAGTTGGCGTAGTAGTTTCATGTTTATGTTTCCAGATCACATTATTATATATAATATAGTTTAATGGAATAACTAGAAGTATAATAGTCGGAACAACCACAAGTATTCTAGTCGGAATTTGTATCGCACCAACCATGCTCATTGGACCAACAACCTTTTCGCCTATCCAAACCATGAAAGCTTGAATAAAAATAGAGAGTAACGAAGCCCCATTAAATTTAAAAAAACGGAAAATAAATTTACCTAAATGCTTTTTCCCACGTCTATCATTAAATGTCCAAAAATTATTAAAGAGAAAATTAGAGATAATTGCTGCCTCAGCACCAAAACCTGCACCAATAGCATGAGAAAGCGCAGTAACATCTGGATAGGCAAAAAACGTTGCAATAATTCCACTAACGAGAACTGCTAGAAGTCGCGCGAACCCTATAGCAATAGTTCCTTCTTGGAGAAGAAGCTGTACGATAAATCCTGTTCCACCAACAATTAAGAATTTAATAAACCGCATCGAATCACGAACACGAAGTTTGAGTACCACCATAAATGATTCTATTAAGTCATTTGTATCCATTTTACTTTTTCCTTGTGTCCGTTCATAGAAAATAATTGGGACTTCCTTTACTTTCGCTCCAAGCTTAACTACTTCGTAGAGAATCTGCATTTTATATGCATAGTTTCGAGAATAAAGATTCACAAGATCAACTCTTTCTAAGTATGACGTTTTTGTTAGTTTAAAACCGGATGTCATATCATGAATACCAAAGGTAAATAAGACAATACGTGCAAAAAGACTTCCGAAAATACTTTTTATTTTACGATCAAATCCCCATTCTTTTGGAATCTCTCCTCCTTTCACATATCTACTTCCTATCACATAATCAACGTCCTCATCCATAGCTGCAATAAGACGTGGAATATCATGTGGGTCGTGTTGAAAATCAGCATCAAATTCAATAACAGCATCTGCATGCATTTTTTCAATAGCATATTGCATTCCCCTGATATATGCAGAGCCTAACCCATTTTTTGCGCCTTCTAACAGTTCTATATTTTCCCATTTCTTCATAAACTCTCGAACGACATCGCCAGTTCCATCAGGAGATGTGTCATCAACAATAAGAAGATACATATCGTGATTCTTAATCTTCGGAAATACTTCTTCTAGCAAGACAGGAATCATTTTAGTGATATTAATTTTCTCATTATACGTTGGTGAAATAATTACTATTTTCATTTATGTTTTTATCGAGACAAAATACTCAATTGTTTTTTTAAGCCCATCTTCAAGAGTTATAGCTGGTAAAAAATGAAGACGGTCCGAAGATTTCGTAATATCAGGTTTCCTTTTTAGAGGATCATCTTCAGGAAGATCTTCATATACAATCTCGGAATTTGAGTTTGTAAGTGCCTTGATAAGTTCTGCAATTTCTTTAATAGTGCGTTCATCAGGATTCCCTAAGTTAAACACGTCCATTTTGGTATTTTCAGTAAACATGGCTTTTAAAAATCCTTCAACCATATCTTCAACATAGCAACAACTGCGCGTCTGAGATCCATCGCCATAAATCGTTAGTGGCTCGTGTCGAATTGCCTGATTAATAAAATTTGAAATAACTCTCCCATCATCCACCTGCATATGTGGTCCATACGTATTAAATACACGGACAATTCGAACATCTAAATCATACAACCTCCCCATACCAAATGTCATAGCTTCACCGAATCGTTTTGCTTCATCGTAGACAGAACGTATTCCGTTTGGATTTACATTTCCGAAATATGTTTCAGGCTGCGGAGAAACCTGAGGATTTCCGTAGACTTCGGATGTTGATGTGAATAAAAATTTTGCCCCCGTTTCTTTAGCTAATTGAAGTAAATGATATGTTCCTTGAGAGTTTGCCATCATCGTTTCAACAGGAAGACTGATATAACTTCGTTTACTTTTTTTATTTGGAGAAGCAGGAGAAGCTAAATGATAGATATAATTTATATCAATTAGTTTATCTTTTATATCTGTTAACGGCTGAGAGATATCATGAAGTAAGAAAGTGAAATGAGGATTTTCAAGCAATGGTTCAATATTACTCTTAGCACCAGTTAATAAATTATCAAGACAAATAACTGCATAATTTTCTGCTAATAATTTCGCACATAAGTGTGAACCGATAAACCCGGCACCACCTGTCACAAGAACTGTTTCCATGAGAATATTTTACCTGGATTGGTTTGAAAAGTATACAGATCATAAAGATGTTGCTCAATTTTGAAAAATATGATAACTTCTAATGAACATGGCGAAAAAAGCATTAATTATAGGTGTTTCCTCTCAAGATGGATCATATCTCGCTGATTTACTTCTGGAAAAAGGATACGAAGTTATTGGAACGGTAAGACATACGACAAGTTTTTACCACGAAAATATTCCCCATCTCTACGGAAAAATTAAAATGGAATTTGTTGATCTAGTTGATATTGAAAGTATTGGTTACGCAGTTCGTAAACATCAACCAGATGAAATTTATAACATCGCTGCAATGTCTATTCCAGGCGATTGTTGGGTGCAACCATTCTATACAGCAGAAGTAACTGCGATCGGCCCCGTTCGAGTTCTTGAATCAGCTCGTCATTTTGCTCCTCATGCAAAAGTATACCAAGCAACCAGTCGTGAGATATTTGGAAACATTAACGCTGAAAGCGCCAACGAAGATACATTATTTGATGCTAATAATCCGTATGGTATCGCCAAAGCGTACGCACATATGATGGTACGATCTTACCGTGAATCATATGATATGTTTGCTTGCGGCGGAATTCTGTTTAACCATGAAAGTCCACGACGTGGTATGCACTTTGTGACACGAAAAATCAGTGCTGGTGTCGCATGTATTAAAAATAATGTAAAAAATCCACCAATTAATGAACTTGGTGAACCACTTGTCGATAGTGATGGGAAACTTCACATGGGAGATTTATCAAGTATGCGAGATTGGGGATACGCAAAAGAATATGTTGAAGCGATGTGGCTCATGCTCCAAGCTGATACGCCTAAGGATTACGTCATTGGTACTAACACCTCATACTCAGTCCAGGAAGCATGCAAAGTCGCATTTGAACACGTCGGGCTTAACTGGGAAGACCACGTCATATCTAATAAACAGCTCTATCGTCCGACAGAAATCAAAGAACTAAAAGGAGATTCCACGAAAGCAAAAGAAGAATTAGGATGGGAACCAAAAACATCCTTCCAAGACCTCATGCGCCTCATGGTAGACGCAGATTTAGAGCGATTCAAATAAAAAATTATTATATATTTTCTCTCCAATAATTAAGTGTGTCTTCAAGGGACTTTTCAATTGAAATTTCAGCTTTCCATCCAGTAACTGAATGAATCTTAGTCGGATCGCATCTAAGCTCTGCTATATCATTTGGTCTTTTCAGTGTTTCATCTTCTCTTTTTTCGATCTTAACTGAAGAAAACGATAATAACTTTTCAAGTAAATCATTTATAAGATATGATTCACCTCTCCCAGCGTTATAAGCTTCGCCATTTTCACCTCTTTCCATAAGAAGCGCGTAGGCTTTAACCATATCGCGAACATCAGTAATATCACGTTTCGTATTTACATTACCATACGTTAATATCGGCTCACGTAATCCTTTCTCAATTTCTGCAATTTTTTTTGAAAACGCAGATACTGCAAAATCTGCTGATAATCTCGGTCCGATATGTCCAAATGGACGAACGCGAATAATCGGCATATGATACGCCATATAGAACTGAAGCCCTAAATAATCCTGTGCAATTTTAGATACCCCATATGGGCTAACTGGCCTAAGTGGTGTTTCCTCATTAATTGGCAAATCTTCTGAATGAACGGCTCCATACATTTCACTGGATGAGACGATAAGTACTTTTGTGTCAACCAAACCAGCCTCTTTTATTGCTTGTAAAAGGTTAAGTTCAGCAGAAATATTATTCGTTAAGAATCCTGCTGGATTTTTAAAACTCTCGGCAGGTGAAGGAAAAGCTGCAAGATGAAAAACGACTTCTGGTTTAACAGCCTCAATCATCTTTCTTACTCCCTCATATTCGGTTAAATCAATCTGGCGAAGATCTAGCTTATCCTGAATCTTTTCGAGGTTTTTATGCGCTTTACTGGTATTGTACGTTCCCGTAATCGAATAGCAATTTTCGTCTACTAAAAATTCAGCCAAATGACTTCCTGCAAATCCAGTAATACCAGTAATGAGAGTGTTTTTCATAATTGTTTAGAAAATACCTTGATAACATTGTAAGTATAACAAAAAGAGGTAAAGAGAAGAAGTCTATCTTCCAACGCCAAGATAGGTAAAACCAAGTGCGCGCATTTTTTCAGGATCATAAAGATTCCGTCCATCAATAAGATTAGGTGTTCTAACTAGTGATTTTACTTTCTCTAAATCTATCTCTTTGAATTCATTCCACTCTGTCATGACAATCACTACATCGGCATCCTTGACAGCATCATAAACATTTTCAGTGTAATGTACATCTCTTCCGACTAAAAATTGTCTTTTTGCATTTTCAATTGCGATTGGGTCATATGCATGAACAGTTGCACCCTTATCAAGCATGTAATCGATCACCCGAATTGCTGGTGCAAATCGCATATCGTCAGTATCTGGTTTAAATGAAAGCCCTAAAACAGCTACGTTTTTATCTCGGAGATCCCCTACTAATTTCTCAGCTTTATATGAGACTGCATCCATAGCTTCCTTATTAATTTTCTCTACTTCTTCTAACAAACTGAAGTGATATCCATATGAATCAGCAATTTTGATAAGCGCACTCACATCTTTAGGAAAGCAACTTCCACCATATCCGGCTCCTGCATGTAAAAATGCATTTCCGATTCGAGAATCCAGACCCACTGCCTCAAGTACTTTCGGCCCATCAGACCCAGTTTTTTCTGAAAGTTGAGCAATAGCATTTGCGAACGAAATTTTCGTCGCGAGAAATGCGTTAGAGGCATATTTAATCATCTCCGCTGTTGGGATATTTGAAAGAACCAGATGAGTATCTTTATTATCTACCGATTCTAGAATAGGTTGATGTAACTCAATCATTTTTTCCTCGGCACGCTTCGTATCTGTTCCAATAACTACTCGGTAAGGATGTAATGAGTCAGGAATGGCTTGACCTTGGCGCAAGAATTCAGGAACTGATGCGATGTCAAACTCTGCACCTTCAGGTTTTACTTTTTCGATCATTTCTTTTACCTTATAGTTTGTACCAACTGGTACGGTACTTTTCACACTCACTACTGTATATCCATCTAAATGTTTCCCCATCTCCTCAGCCACATTAAACACGACAGATAAATCAGCTTCGCCATTTTCTTTTGGGGGAGTCCCTACTGCGATAAACACTACATCAGATTGAGGAATTGCTTCGGAGTAATCAAGTGTTGGGAGAAGACGGCCTGCACTTACATTGCGCTTAACCATTTCTTCAAGGAGTGGTTCGTAAATCGGAATAATCCCCTGTTTAAGATTTTCAATTTTTTCAGCAGTGTGACCGATAACCCATACAGTATTTCCGAGATCCGCAAACACTGCTGCTGTTACAAGTCCCACATACCCATGTCCGATAAATGTTATAGTCATAATTGAGTTTTTACTACCGGCAGTCCCTCTTCAAAAGTTTTCATATCCACACCAAGTCCCGATATCTTATCATTTTTTACTCGCAAAGAATAGGGTCTGACCGCCCTTCCTTTGAAGAATTCTTCTCTTGTTGTTTGCTCAATAAGGGAAGTATCAAGACTAAATATTTCAGCAATTTTCTTAGCTGCTTCAAATGGAGTCAAAGAACTACTTCCAACCACATGATAGATCCCAGTTTCATGTTGCTTGATCAATACATCAAGTGCTAAAGAAACATCATCGATAAATGTAGGAGTAAAAATATGATCAGTCACTCCCATAATCTTTTCTCCAGACTCAAGTCTGCTTTTAATTGCTCTGACAAAATCTTTTTTTTCAAATAAAGCGCGATAGGGATATGAAGTACGTGCGATAACCCAGGGGGTCGAAAGAGATTGGACTATTTTCTCGCCTTCATATTTCGTCGTCGCATACCAATTCACAGGATTTGGTGTATCTTCCTCTGTATAAAACTCTTTTTCACCATCGAAAATAAATTCTGTTGAAATATAGATAAGTTTTTTTCCTGCCTTACTCGCTGAATTAGCAACGTTTCGAGTTCCTTCTACATTTATCTTCCACGCATCACCATCAACTCCTGCTGCTTTATCACTCTCGCATCCATCGACATCAGTCTTAGCAGCAAAATGCATAACTAATTCAGCATCTGAAGCAGTAATTGCCTCCTCAACTTGAGATACATTTGTAATATCTATACCAGTCGAAGTACTAATATTCTCAAATTCATACGTCCCAGAAAGAAGCTCAACTACTCGGGAGCCTACTAATCCTGTTAATCCAGTACCTAAAATCTTCATATATTTATCTTTCCTGCGAAGGCGATTTATCCTCAATTTAATTAAACCCAAATCGTCCTCTTGAGAGCAGTAATCTAGTTTAATAAAATGGATCCCGGATCAAGTCCGGGATGACACATTTTTTTGTTGTTCACACCATTTGCGATAAGCTATACGCCATATGCAGTACACCTATGCTCTAAATACTATGTCCCCGCCTGCATCGCCTTACGAAGCATGGCCGGCAGGTTTGCCATATTGTCGTTCGTAATAACTCTTATACTCTCCTGATTTAATTTTCTCCCACCATGAGCGATTCTCTGTGTACCATGTCACAGTTTTCTCAAGCCATTCATCAAAGCTATGCTGTGGTTTCCATCCCAGTTCATTATGAATTTTCGTCCAATCGATATCGTATTTTCTGTCATGTCCTGGACGATCTTTCACATATTCGATCATATTTTCATCTTTCCCCATCAACCGTAATATTCTTTTTACGACTTCAATATTTGGAATAAGCTGCTCCATCCCACCGACCAGATAAGTTTCGCCTATTTTTCCTTTATGTAAAACGACATCAATGGCACGAGCATGATCTTCTACGTACAGCCAATCACGAATATAGAGTCCATCACCATAGACAGGAACTTTTTTATCCTCAAGTAAATTCGTAATCGCTAGTGGAATAAGTTTTTCAGGGAACATGTATGGTCCAAAGTTATTTGAACAATTCGTAATCGTTATCGGGAGACCATAAGTAATGTTATATGCACGTACGAGATGGTCTGAGCCAGCTTTACTTGCAGAATACGGACTTCGAGGAGCATAGGGAGTATCTATTGTGAATTTCTCTTCAGTTTCAAGTGAAAGTGCACCAAATACCTCGTCTGTCGATACATGGTGGAATCGTTGTACGTTCGCTTTGAGTGCAGCATCAAGGAGTACCTGAGTTCCTAATACATTTGTCTTAACAAAAGCAGATGGCTCCATGATCGATCGATCGACATGTGATTCTGCTGCGAAATGAACAACCCAGTCAACTCCCACCATCGCATGCGCAACGTCTTCAGGATTTGTAATATCTCCATGAATGAATGAGTAATTCGGATTTTTCTCGACAGTGATAAGATTCTCAAGATTCCCAGCATATGTCAGCTTGTCTAAATTGACAATCTGATCTTCTGGATGTTCTTGAGTCCAGTAAAGAATAAAATTTGAGCCGATAAATCCTGCTCCCCCTGTTACTAGTAATTTCATATTCTTTTATGCTTTCCAAACTTGTCATTCCCGTGAAAACGGGAATCCAGAATATAGTCTGGATCCTGAATCAAGCCAGCCCGCATGCTTCGCAACGCATAGCGGCCAGGGTTCAGGATGACACACTTTACTTATTTAGATAATTTTCCAAATAATGAAAAGCTACTATTGTTGGTCCATCTTTAATACTACCATCATCAATCATTTTTTTCACTTCTTTTATTGTATATTTCTCTGATTGTAAAAACTCTCCGTCTTCTGGATGCGTGTCACCAAATGATAAGTCTCGTGCAATAAATACATACGCATACTGTGATGACCCTCCAGGAGCAACCCAATAATGTCCTAGCTCTTCAATTTTTACAGCCTCTATTCCCATTTCTTCTTTTAATTCTTGCTTGGCAGAATCAAGAGGGTTTTTCCCTTCGACAAATCCCATTGGAAATTCAAGTGAAAGAGATTCAACTGAATAACGGTACTGTCGCACCATATGAATCACGTCGCCCTGAAGAGGAATAATAATACTAAAGGGATCTTTTCGCTTTATATAATATGTCGAAACTTTTCCATCTGGTCGTTCTACTTCTTCTTCAAGAAATTCACCAACATACTTATTTTTAATCAGAACTTTTTTAGAAAGAGTTTTCCAATTATTTGAAACAAAATTCATAAAATATGGGGACAAGAAAAAACGAGATTATCCTTTGGTTATTTCCCAAATCTCTTTTCCTAAGAAATCCCAAGGAAGTCTTCCTTCATCAGGATCAGTTGGATTGAACTGCTGGTTTACGAAATACACAAGAGATGCAGGATTGCTCCAGAGATTTGCATTTCCATGAGCGACACCTCGTGGAATATAGAGTAATTGTGCTTTTCCAGCTCCCATGACCATACGCATCGTTACACCCTGTGTAGCCGAGTCTTTCCGTTGGTCAGTTAAAACTACAAGTAATCGCTCGTGTGGTGGAATAAACCACACATCTTCTTGATGTAAGTGGAGATGAAACGCTTTAATAACAGTAGGTAAGACTTGAGAGAAATTAACTTGTTTTACTTCAAATTCTGGAAAATGTTCTGAAATTCCTTGAGAAAGACGAAGAAGTTCCATAAATGATCCACCATCATCTACGAATGTTCTTAGTTCTTTCATAACAACACCATCAATAACTGGTGTTTTTTCATATGATTGTACTGAAAGTGCATCTTCTGCTTGCTCAGTTAAGAAATTCTTATCGTCCATAGTAATTATGCTTGATCTACTTCCCGCTTCGCTTTTTCTGCCATTAAGTTATTTGCTCTAAGTAAACTATCAAATGTTCCCGCATCTTCCCACATGCCCTCTATAATATCTACAGTTAATTCACCTGATTCTTTATATAGATTATTAATATCTGTAATCTCTATTTCGCCTCTTTCAGAAGGAGTGAGACTTTTAGCATAATTAATAACTTTATTATCATAAATATACATTCCGACAACTGCGTAATTACTTTTCGGTTCTGATGGCTTCTCTACAATAGATAAGACTTTGTGTTCGTCATCAAATTCTACCACTCCAAATCGTTCTGGATCCTCCACGTGTTTTGCAAATATTTTTGCTCCTCCAGAAAAGTTCTTGATACTTCCAGAAAAATCATAGTCAAAAATATTATCTCCTAATATCATTGTTACATTATCTTTCCCGATGAAGTTTTCTCCAATGGTAAATGCTTCAGCAAGCCCTCTTGCCTCATCTTGGATTTCAAAACTAAATTTAGCGCCAAAATCTTTTCCTGATCCAAGCAAATTTAAGAAATGGCCTGCATAATCAGGTGCAATAATAATAAGAATATCTTTGATGCCTGCTTTAACCAACGTTTCAATTGGATAAAAAATCATTGGCTTGTTATAGATCGGAAGAAGTTGCTTAGAAGTGATTTTGGTGAGAGGACGAAGTCGTGTCGCTTTTCCTCCTGCTAATATTATGCCTTTCATATACGTTATTATAAATAATAGCATATGATCCTTCCATAGTTTTAACGAAGGAGGATCATATAATTATTCTGAGTAAAAAGAATGTGATTGCGATGCCCAGTGCACCCATCAATATGTATTCTACCACAATTTTAGGATGTACGTCATGTGTCAAATAATGATGTACTAATGCTGAAAAGACATAGATAACAGTCATCATCATAACAATCGTTAACTGTAATGGTTTGTTATAGGTAGAAAGAGATAAGAGCACTAACCCTATTCCTTCTAAGAAAAGCAGCAGCAAGTAGTATAGCCAATGTTTTTTCCATTCTGATCTAAAATCCATCATAAGATTGCTCCTCTGGCGATAATAAGTAATGCGATAAAAATAATTGTGAAATAAATAATATGATCTAAATTATGAGAGACTATTCGCACAATATTCCGTCTCTTAACAATAATAATATCTCCTGCAAGCACTAAAATAAAGAGTATAAGTAATATACTGACTATATTTTGTCCAAATGGTTTTGTGTTAATAAGAGGATTATTTTGTACAGCAGCCACTTGCTGTGGTTGTTGAGAGTCTTGAGTTATTGTTAGCGATATGACTGGAGTAGGTGTCGTAACGATAAGAGGAACTGTTGTTGGTACAGAAGATGGAGAAGCTACAATACTACGTACAGGGACAGGTGTTGCTGTAGGTGATTGCACAACAACTTGTTGCTCGGCGGGCGCAGTCATCACTGATCTACTTCCAAACATTTGTACGACCAGCGTTGTATCTTCACCAGTTAAATTTCCTGACTGAATCGCAAATCCAACTTCTTTATAATTTGGTGAAAGAATATTTTCTCTGTGTCCTGGACTAGCCATCCATGCAGCAACTACTTCATCGGCGGTATTAAATCCACGAGCAAGGTTTTCTCCTGCATATACATACTGATAACCAGCTCCATGAATAAATCCCCATGGTGTACCTCCATCTGGGGAAAAATGTGCCCAATAGTTTTTAGTAAGCATGTCTTGACCTTTCCCTGCTGCAGCGTTTGAGAGTTGAGTATTAAGAGATAGTGGCGATAACCCATTATCTGTTCGCTGTTTATTGGTTAACTCAAGTAACCGATCAAGTGATATATTCGTTGAAACACCTAAGATATCTGGGTGGGACTTCTGAAGAGGGGAAATAAATAGTCCTCCCACAAAAAAGAATACAATCAGTACAAGTAATGAACTATGATGAAGTAGCTTTGGACGGTGGTTATTTGATTCACGAGGAAATAAAATATGATGAAGAAAATCTTTCACATAGTTAGTATATACCACTTTTGATAACTTTAGGAATAGACTGGTTCAACAAGTTTTCCAATATGACTATCGTTAATAGGAATCTGAAGTGTTAATCCTAGTGTATTCGCAATCGCAACTCCTACTCGAAGCCCTGTAAACGAACCAGGACCAGTTTCGACATGTATTTTTTCAAGATCAGCTAGTGTAAGTTTATTATTTGCAAGCAATTCTTTAATAAGTGGTAGTACCATTTGTGTCCGCTCACGACCAACTTCTTTAGTCAATGTTTCTTTTTCTCCGTTTTTTTCAAGAGAAACTCTCACTAACTTATTATTTGATGTATCAATGAAAAGAATGTTCATACTGTTATCGTTACTGCACCTGAACGAATAATCTCCCAAGGATTTTTTGTACAATTAATAACAGTTGATGGCTGTTTTAATGAACAATTTCCAGGCAAAACATAGTCGACAAGTGATGAAAGTGTAACCGGTATATCATCAGTTGCGTAAATACTTTGCTCTCCTGAAAAATTAGCTGAAGTACCAATAAACGGAACACCTAATTCTTCAATAAGATGAATAATATCTGGAGCATTTGGGATCCTGACACCAATCGTGTCTCCACCTCCACGGATCAAAGAATGTACGTGATGTTCATTTGCTTTTAAAACAATCGTCAATGCACCAGGCCAGTACACTTCCATTAGTCGTTCTTGTACATCAGACGGAATGTCTGAAACATACCTTTTTACCATTTCAATTGACGAGAAAAGTACGGGTGTCGCCTTAGCAATGTCACGGCCTTTAATCGAGAATATTCGTTTTACAGCATCTATATTATCGATTCGACAGCCGATCCCACATGCTGTATCTGTAGCATAAATAATAACTCCTCCATCTGTAGCTATTTCAATTGCTTTTTTAAGTTCTTCTTTCATAATAGTCATCGACTAACTGTTTTATCTTTTCTTTGTTATCAGTAATAAGTTGTTTCTGTTCTTTCCAGAACATCTTTGGTAATTGATCAATATCAAACCACTCAGTTGTATATACATAGTCTGTTTCAGTCGGATTTGTTTCTACTTGACCTGTTACAAAAAGGAAAAAATGCTGTTTTACCCAATATTTCTTATTCTCTGTATATCGCTCACATATCCCAAGCATTCCAAGAGTCGTTAAGTCACTAAATCCAGCCTCTTCATAGACCTCTCTTTTTCCAGCTTCTTCAAGCGACTCGCCCTCATCAACTCCTCCTTTTGGCAGAACAACAGTATCAAATGCTCCTTCGTGCACGAGTGCCACAAGTAGTTTCCCTTCGGCCTTACGTACAATTACTCCTCCTGCTGCTATTCTAATCGGATAGTCGCCATCCGGCTTTTCATACCATGAATCATCAACCGTATGTTCTTCTTCATTGACCTCTATTACATGGTTTGCATCCTCTGAATATGAAAAATGAAAATGTACCGTTTGGTCTGGAAGAAATGCATGTATCTTTTCTGGCCATTCAATTGCGAATAATGATCCTGATTCTTTAAGTAAATCTAAAAGCCCGATTCCTTCTATATCACGCGCTGTTTCTGTTCTATAAAGATCCACGTGATAAAAGGTGTTTTCAGAATTGTGAGGTACTTCATACGTTCGTAAAATAATATATGTTGGTGACGTCATCGGTTTGGAAATACCTAACCCTTTCGCAATACCTTGGGTAAACGTTGTTTTCCCACTCCCAAGATCTCCATGGAGTGCAAAGACTTTTTTCTTCTTTAGGAGGGTTGCAAAACGCTCACCAAGTTTCATGGTTTCATCAGCAGATGTTGTTATATATTTCATAGTAATTTACTTTTTTTATAGATTTGAAACGCTAGTATACCACAGACAACGAGCGTGCCACCTCCAATTGTACTTAAAATAAGTGGCCAAAGAGAAGTACTAGTTCCAAGCACTTTGATAGGAAAACGAGTCGGTGTTGGAGAATTTATTGTTTCATCAGCACTTTCTGTTGCGGCACCCAAAACTGCTTCTTCGCTACTTTTATAATTAACATAATGAGCATTTGGCTTTATAGCTGCAATAACTATTGTAGGTTCAGATTTGGTCAATTCCTGATCACGACTTTGGACCAGAGAGTTTGAAGACATTTTTGTCGGACCAATGACTTTAGTAGGCGTTATATGTATGGATGGTGATATTTTAGCAGTGGGAATAGGTACAATCGTTGGTGTAGGAAGTAAAAATGTTAGAATGAGTGGTTCCTGATTATCGAAACTACCAGATCCACTTTCAGTAAAACGCTCAATCTTCATCTGATACACTCCCGAGTCACGACATCCACTATCTTCATTGTCTATTTTAAGTTTTACTTCTCCAGTCCATAGATTATCAGTTATCGCAACTTTGAGAAAATTCTTCCACCCATCATTTGTCGTATACGGTCCACTATAATACGCGGTTCCATTCCATGTTAATCCACAGTAGTTATTACTTCCTTCTTTATAAAATACTCCCCTGAGATAGTAACTTTCTTGGTCTCTGGCTGAAATCGAAAGCGTTACGGAAAGAGGAATTTCATCTGTATAAGAAAATGATTGACCCGGTGAAGTGTATGTAACAGAAGCGGCAAAAATTGTTTTCCCATTTAGAAAAACATAAAGAAGTGAAAGTAAAAAGGCTAAAACGATGGTAGCAAATCTCACAACATCCCGCCTACTATTGTTCTAGCAAAATTCTATCAGAGATTCAATATGTGAATAACCTAGAGGCTAACAACTTTTTCAATTTCGCGGATACTTCCAACAGAGTATTTACTCGTGAAAGAAATATTATGTCCATTTGGAGTGTATGGATCGTTCATCATATAGTTTCCATCTGAACCACTAATCAAAACAAGAAAATGGTCAGCGAGCGGTCCACTGTCATAACTTATGCCAACGATAACTGGCCTTCCAGCAGATAACTCACCGTCTATTGATGATGCTACTCGAGAAGCAGTCATACCATCTGCCGAGATCGTTTTAAGAAGGAATGCTGGGTAATACGAAGCGAAATTAGCTGAATTTGAATTAATTGTCGCTGGAGTAACACTCTTATGCCCCATATGTGTATACACCATCGCCATTGATGTCACTAAACACCCATCACTGGCTAAGGTATATTGTGTACCGTTTAACGCAAGGCCTCCCCACTGACTGTCTCGTTGATTATAATAACATCCCCAGTCATCACATACAGTCTGTCCACTTAAAATTGATGCACCACCTACTTGACTCGACGTAAATCTACTAAACCCAGCAAGTTGCGCCTGAGCTTGAGAAAGCAAACGTTGATATGTAGATTCACTTCCCTGTGTATCAGTAAGCAATCGTTTCTTTGCAACTTTCTCTTGAGATATTTGAGTTGCATATTGCTCAAGCTGTGTTTTGAGCGCTTCAACTTTTTTCTTTTTTTCTTCAAAAATATTTTTTTGATTTTGATAATCATTTCGTGCTTGTTGCGTATCATAAATCAATTTCTTGTCGTGTTCTTGTACGATACGCAAATAGGTGACACGAGACATGAAATCTCCCGCATCTTTAGATGCAAGGAGTACCTGAATCGGTTGATTAGTTCCTACTTGATAGGTAGCCCTAATCCGATTTACAAGTACTTTTGTTATTTCGTTGAGTGATTTCTCTAGATTATTAATTTTCCCATCTGCTGTTTTGATATCTTGAGTCAGTGTCTTTATTTGTGTTTCAGTTGAGTTCATTCGAAGTTCTGTCAGTTTTATTTGACTATCCATAACTCCAATTTGAGATGAGAGTGTTTTCTCCTGTGCGCGAGTATCTTGAAGTTTTTTTTCAAGATCATTTATCTTATTTTGTAGATCACTTACCTCTCCTGAATTATCTGGAGTTGGAGTGACTGAAATAGTGGGGGTTGGTGTAACAGTTTGAGCAAACACATATCCATGAAAAAATAGAGGGAAAGAAAGAGTAAGCACGAAAAAGAAAATAACAAATTTATTTCTTAGAAACATCATGGCAGAGTAATTTATATTACTTTAAATATCGGAATACTGCAAGGAAGCTAGCGAACCACCCTAGGATAATTGCCCCTAAGATCTCTCCACCTAGAACTGCAAATAAGAAAAGTGGTGGTACAGGAAGTAGTGGAATTTCTCCCAAGAATGATTGGAGAAATGGTGTCTCATACAGAAGTATCGCACTAGCAATAGTCCAACCTAAAATCGCACCAATCACGCCATAAAATATACCTTCTAACAAAAATGGTGAGCGAATATAACTATTTGTGGCTGAGAGTAATCGCATGATTTCAATCTCTTCTTTCTTTTGGGAAATTTTAATCCCAATAATAATTACCATTAAAAAGATTGAATCTAAAGCAAGAACACCGATAAATGCGACACCAATTTTTCGAAGTGCATTCGTCCATGAGCGCAATTTATCGACAATATCACGACGAAACTCAACACGCTCCACTTGTGGTGATTGTTTCATTAAATTCGCAATACTCGCCAGGTCATCTAAATTATTAGCAGATACACCAAGCGATGGAGGAAGAATATCTGCTGAAACTAAATCCATAAGAAGTGGATCTTCATCTTTATTTTGTTCTTTATAGATAGTAAATGCTTCGTCTTTTGAAATAAAGCGAATTTTCGTTGCTTTACCGGTACCATTTACTTGATTTCGCAGTGCATCAATATCTGCTTGTTTAACTGTATCTTTAAAAAATGCAGTTGCTTGAGGAACAGATTCAAAATATGAAATTGTTCTAGCTGAACCAAAAGTTACGAAGGTAAACGTAGAAATCACGAAAAATGTCTGCATCATAATAAAAATTGCAGCAAATGCCTGGTAGGGAGATCGTCGTATGTGTGCCCATGTCGTCTTAATCATTTTTTATGCTCCTCCTTCACGTCTTCTTTTTTATCTTCATGTTTTTCTTTACTTTTCTCATCTGTATGCTTAGCTACTTCTGGTTCAGTAACAAGAGGTGCCTCTTTTATCTCTTCTGTTTTAGTCACAGTCTCATGAGCTTTTTCTCCGCGCTTCTCATCTTTAGCTAATTTCCCTTTTTCAAGACCGACAATTCTTTTAAGTAAACTATTTACGATATCGGTATTATGGGTTGCCATAATAACTGTTGTTCCAGTTTTATTAATGTCTTGAAGAAGTTTTACAATTTCCCATGATGTGGTCATATCGAGATTTCCAGTCGGTTCATCTGCAAGAAGAATATCTGGAGAAAAAATAAGTGCTCGTGCTATTGCAGCTCGTTGCAGTTCTCCACCGGAAAGTTGTACGGGGAACTTATCTTTATGCTGAAGTATTCCAACTTGTTCCATAATATCGTGCACTTTTTTTATAGCGGCAGCTTCTGAGACACCGGAGATATGGAGAGGGAGAAGAATATTCTCAAAAATCGTTCGTTCTGTCAAAAGTTTCAAATCTTGAAAAACAACTCCAATTTTTTTTCTTAAATCAGGAATTTTATTAGATGGAAGTTTCGTTAAATCCCAGTCACTAACAACTAACTTCCCTTGAGTTGGAAGAGTGTCACGAATAAGCATGCGCATAAGCGTTGTTTTTCCGGATCCAGATGGTCCAACCAAAAAAACGAACTCACCACGCTCAATATCAAGCGTGATATCACTAAGTGCCATTTCACCAGTACCAAATGTTTTCGAAACGTTCTGAAAATGAATCATAATAATATAGGAGATAAAAGATAAGAGTTAGAAGATAGAAATAGTATGTATTCTAACTTCTAGCTTTTATATTCTATCCATTTCTACAACATCTGAACTCGACCAACATCCATCAACCAACCAGCTTTTTGTGCAGTTTGAGTAGCACCCCAAACTTTTATTTTCTTATTAAGAAATAATGATAAATCGACAGTTGATGAAGTCATATAGACATTTTGACTCTCTCCACCTGGACGTTCTAAATGATATTGACCTTCTCCTTCAATTCCACCCTCTTTAAGCACTCCCTCTGTACTATCTTTATACGTTTTCAAATCATCTGAACCGTATGTTTTACCTGACTGAATACTAGAAGATGATGTAGGAGATCCCATACTCACTGAACCAATCTTTCCACCATTCTTAGAGAGCATATACCCTGTACCAATTCCTAAAAAGGCTACAATTAGTAATATGACTATTTTTGAAGGAGTAATAAATGATGATGTTTGATTATCAGAAAAATTATGCATAACAGCCTCGTCTTTATCAATTTTAGTTGTCTCTTTTCCTTCCATAAGAATCAATACTTCCTAGTATCAGTAAAGCATATTTCAGATTGTTTGGCAACTCACAGGGATCCTTTATGAGAGTTGTCTGAGCTCTTCTTCTATAAACATATCAAGATCCCCGTCTAACACAGCAGCTGTTTGGGATGTTTCAATTTGAGTACGCAAGTCTTTTACCATTTGATATGGATGAAGTACATATGAACGAATCTGATTTCCCCATCCAGGAGTTACATATCCACCCTTAAGCCGTTTTTCCTCTTTAAGTCTTTCCTCTTCCTGAAGTGCCCAGAGTTTTGATTTAAGAAGCTTCATAGCATTTTCTCGATTCTGTCCTTGATAACGTTCTGCATGAGCCGTTACGACAATTCCTGTGGCAATATGTTTAATCCGAACAGCAGTTGAAACTTTATTTACATTCTGTCCTCCATGACCTCCTGCACGAAACGCTTCAAATTCAACTTCATCATCTTTTATGTGAATGTCAGGATTTTTCTCGACTTCAGGAAGAACTTCTACCATTGCAAATGATGTCTGACGAAGATTATCTGCATTAAAAGGAGATTGACGTACTAGACGATGTACTCCAGCTTCGTGTTTTAAATAACCATACGCATACTTTCCATTTACCGTGATAGAAACACTTTTAAGTCCTGCTTCTTCACCAGGTGTCTCATCAAACACATCAAACTGCCACCCACGCCTCTCAAAATAACGGGTATACATGCGAAAAAGCATTTCTGTCCAGTCCATAGCCTCCACACCACCTTGCCCTGAATGAATAGAAACAATCGCATTTTCAGTATCGTATTCACCTGAGAAATAGAGATACTTCTCAAGCTTCACAAGTAACTTCTCGGCTTCAGCAAACTCTCCTTCTTCAACCCATAACGATAATAGCTCTGCTTCTTCTACTTCTTTTTGTAAATCTGAAAGTTCTTTCATTTTCTCACCAGCAGTCTTATGATCTAACCAGAAATCTGGATTACCACCTTCAATTTGAAGTACTTCAATCTGCTTTTTTTTATCAAGAAGGTGAAAGTTTTCTAAAAACTTTTCAACACGTAGTTTTAATTCATCTGGGTTCATAAAACGTATTATAGCGTATTTGCACCTTGGGGTTTAAAAGAAGAGAGAGTATATCGCTGCTATTCCAGCAACAGTCATGATAATAGTCACATACCACCCAACAGCTGCAGTAAAATCCTTATTCGCCCATTCACCCATAATACTTTTATTACTACTAATACTCACAATAAAATAAAGAATAATTGGTGCGATAAGTCCATTCGCAATTGCAGAGTAAATAAGTGCTTTGATTGGATCAATCCCCACAAAGTTCATGGCTAGTCCAATAAAGGTCGAGATAATAATAATTCCGTAAAAAGAAGGTGCTTGTTTAAGAGATCTGTACAGTCCGTGTTTCCATTTTAAACTTTCAGAAATTGCATAAGACGCAGACCCAGCAAGAATTGGAATCGCTAATAACCCAGTTCCGATCACACCAAGTGCGAACAGAAAATATGCATAATCTCCACCAATTGGGCGAAGCGCTTTAGCAGCTTCTTCTGTAGTCGAAATATTTGTAATCCCTTGCATATGTAACGTCGCTGCACACGTGGCGATGATAAAAAACATGACGGCATTTGAGAAGAACATGCCACTCCACACATCAGTTCTCATTCGTTTTATCTCTTCTTTTGAAGTAGTCTCTCGAAGACGAATTGACGTTTTGCCATGAAGGATTGCTTCCTCTACTTCTTGGGATGTCTGCCAGAAGAAAAGATAGGGTGAAATAGTCGTTCCTAGAATTGCACAAATAAGAATAATTTGTTCTTTAGAAAAGGTAATTGTGGGTGTAATCGCTTGATAAAACAGGTCGATCCAATTAATATGGACGAAAAAAGCTGAGAAAATATAAGAGAAAAGCACGAGTGCTAACCATTTCAGATATTTAGCATACATTTGATAATCAATAAAAATCTGTAAACCAAGTGTGATAATGGTTATCCCTACGATCAATAATCCAAAATCAAGTTGCGGAAATATCAATTGTACAGCTTTTGCCATCGCACCCAAATCAGCACCAATATTGAGACTATTTGCGATAAATAGAAGAAAGGCACAAAGATATAGCACCCTTTTGGGATAATACAATCGAATAGTACCAGCCAACCCCCGTCCAGTCACGAGGCCAATACGTGCACACATTTCTTGAACCATCGCCATAAGGGGAAAGGTAAACCCAGCAAGCCAGATAAGCTGAAATCCATATCTCGCACCAGTTTGAGAATATGTAGCAATTCCAGAGGGATCATCGTCTGCAGCACCAGTAGTTAATCCAGGCCCAAGTGATTTCCAGTAGTTTTTCGCACGTTTTACCCTACTATCCCTTTCTACCGACTTCATAAAATGATTAGAGGCTTGAATCGATTTATCAAGGACGACAGAGGGAGTATCAGCTATTTTTCTAACAACATCATCCATAACTATTTTCTCCTACATTTAGCGTAGTTGAATTCATTTACGAGTGTCAATAGATAACTTACTTTTTCTTTCTTAGCTCATCAAGCTGTGTAAAAGTAAATGTACGAAGATCTTGTATATCATGTGCGATTTTTTGTGCTCTTCCAACAGTCGTCAACACATCAGAAACACGAATATTT
This sequence comes from uncultured Gammaproteobacteria bacterium, assembly GCA_964503265.1. Lineage (GTDB taxonomy): Bacteria > Patescibacteriota > Microgenomatia > Levybacterales > UBA12049 > CAZCYO01. Next base: position 279,951 of record CAZCYO010000003.1, on the reverse strand, counting down.
AGCATTTGTTTTTTAACCACATCAACCTGTTCAGTCACATCTTTTTTAATTTCATCAGCAGGATTTATGCGAGTAGTTACGCCCAATACTTTTGGAGAAACATGAAGCATTTGTGCTGCTTTTATTCGAAGCTGGTCAATATTTTGACTAAGATAATACACACCACCAATGAGTGCAACAATAAGAAAAATATTTAACAGTGTTCGGACAGGTGAAGACATAGTGCTAGTGTAATAACTATAAAGATAGATTGCAAATGACCTCAATTATTATTCCATGACCAATTTTTGATCGAGCCTTCTCCACAAATACCGAGATCCATATGATCTAAAGGGTTTCCATATATCAGTAATTTCTTTTGCTTTTTCTTCAGTTACCTCTTCAATTCCATAGAGTTTTTTAAGTGCGTTTTTAAGCCCCAGGTCTCCGTATGAAAAAATGTCAGGCTTTCCCATTGTGAACATCAGAAACATTTCCGCTGTCCATGTTCCAATTCCTTTTACGTGAGTGAGCTCTGTAATAATTTCTTCTTCGCTCATCGAATCAAATGTTTCAAACATCAATGGACTATCGATAACGTGTTGTGCAAGAGACTTTACATAGCTGATCTTTCCATATGACATTCCCACCTGTCGCATGACATCAGCATCTATTTCAAGTACTTTCTCAGGGGTAACTTTTTCATCAGGAAACAGTTTTACAAATCTTGTGTAGATAACATCTGCTACTTTAACAGACAATTGTTGCGATACAATCGATTCTGTAAGACTAATAAAATAATCAGTGCTTTTTCGTGTCTCAAGTGGTCCAACTTGCGAAATTATTTTACCAAGAACAGGATCTTTCTCTGATAAATACTTCGCTATCTCCTCAGGTGTAGTTGTATTTTCCATAACTTCTGCTATATCTATAGATGGATACTAATTCATGATAGAAAACATTGCAAGAAGTAGTGCTCATATTTCTCGAAATGAATCAATTGCTCGAGGGATTAGTATGCGTGACGATCCTGCTTATGACATCGGTCTTCGTGAACACGTTATTGATGATTATAATCGTGTAAAAAGATTTGCTATCGCATATAAACAGCAATATGTGTGGGGTAAATTTGGAAAATCTTGTGGCTTAACGATTCAACAGGCTAACGATGTATTTGACACCTCAATAGCAAAAGTAGGATATGATGCGAAGCGTGTAGTAGATACCGTAGTATTTCTAGCGAAAAATATTCCTATGAGAAATCCTAGTCGACCCCTTACTAATTATTCATTAAATCCACAGAGACAAAGGAGCAGGCGCATCTAAAATAGTAGAACTAATTATAAATAGAATTTGAAATATACCTCATGCGATTCTATTCGTAAGAATATATTAAGTATTAACCTCGCGATACCATTTAAGCCAACACCAACGGACCGTCTCAATATATGCTTCTTCGTCATTATTATCTACTCTTGGTGCATAAACTGGAACTATTTTTTCGACTGTATCCAATTTTCTTTTATTTATATAATAATTCCGTATTAGATCAAACCAATCATAAATTCCTTCTTCATAAGAAGAGTATCCATTATATCCTTCTACATCCTTAAATGGATCTCCTGTATAACGAATATTACCGATAGATTTGGTGAACCGCGCAACGCCTTTAAGTCCCATTTCACTTTCTTGGTAAAAAAACGCAAGTGGAATAGCAGCACCTATATTAAATTTTTTACCAAGATCATAAAAAGTCTTTGCAGTATTAACAGCTGGTGAACCGTTTCTCGCAAGAATTTCTTTTATTTTCTCAGGGGTTAAAAAATGATTTCCTTCGACAGGTAATTCGCCAGGTAATAATTCTTCATCACTTAATAAGCTAATTGGTCTTGATTCCGGTGTGAGAGCATAAATCGGGGCACGTGGCACTTCAGTACCAGAAGCTGCTGTCCTAGGTGTTACAACTACAGAAGATCTGTTCGGATCATAGGTATTCCATTCATGAAGCCCAGCTCTAACTGCATTAAGTAGTTGTCCTCTAACCGGTTCTGGAGCAGCAGCGTATAAGCCTGCGCCTGCTAATCCACCAATGAAGGCTCGACGAGTTAATGTGCCGAGTGGATCAGATCTGCGTATGTTTTCTTGTGTTGCCATAATAGTATTTTCAAATGAAGGTATACAGTCAGTTGGGATTGAATACAGATGTCTACACGTTAGATATACAGATCGCAAATGATCAGATACGCAAAACGAAGAGAAAATGTCTTTGAAAAAATAGAAATAAATATGGGCGCGGCACCATTGCCGCGCCCTCAGCATCAGTTAGTCTCCTGTTTCGACCGCCGACGCGCTATTGGAATGCCAGAAGTAGGCGAAGATGCCCACAACCAACGCGCCGATGCCGAAAATCAGGATGTAAGATCCTTGGGAAACGATTCCTTTTTCGAAGGAACCCCGACCAGGATCCATCATCCAGGCGTTGACGGCATTGCTAAGCCACCCCACGCCTTCGTTGAATACGACTCCAAAGAGAACTCCTGGGATCCACCAACCAAGATTGAGGGCGCTCAACCCATAGTTGATGCCGATAAACACGAAGAAAATAGGGGTAACGACCCCTATCGTCATTGCTGCAACAAGAGTTCCCTGGACAACAAAGCTTTGTCCAGAGGCGGGATTCGCGAACTGATCACGTAGGAAGATGTAGCCGAATCCGACCAGTTCATCGAGTACCCACCCAAGAATCACCCCAGGAACCCACCACGCCATATCAAGACTACGAACGCGGGGACGAAAATTACGCATCCGCTGCATTGGTATCCTCCTGTATTCTGGGCTTGCGCCCAACTTGTGAGCCGGGGGCTCCTCAGCCTGGCTCGGTCAAATTACGGCGGGTTGGCGGGATATCGCTAGTCCATTCAGTACTCAACGCAACAGTGCGGAGCACATATCATGAACAGAATATTCGCGAAAATATGAGTCGGTGAGAAATCTATTTCTATTTTCACCTGAAGAAAAAGTACTCCAGGCTGACTGTATACCTTTTTAATGTGCATAGTCTGATCAGAAAATCTGTCATACTATAAGTATACTAATCTCAGAAAAACTGAAATTGCACATACCTGGATATGAATTATATCGATTATTATAGGTTATTGCAAGAGGTATTTTTAAATTGTAAAAGAGGCGTAGTTAGTACGCCTCTTTTGACTATAGAATGCACTACATCCACACCGAGTGAACAGTAGCCATAAGAACAAATGTTACGAGATAATAGCCAGCATCGATCAGATATAACTTCCAAGATCGACCAGCAAACATATAATTACCAATCATCGTAGTAGCGATAAGACCGAACCATACCATAACTCCAATCATTACACCCTGAACGATAGAATTAGCGCCAAATGCACGAACAATAGTTGCAAGTACATAAGACTGTACGAGAGCACCTAAGAACATATAGAGAAAAACCATAGGGTTTGGCTTTACATCCTCGAGCTTCTTGCCAATTTCTTTAACCCACATCTTAAAAAATACACTTGGAGAATACCATAGTGATCCAACGATCATAACGATCAGAGCTCCAACAAGTACTGCTAAAAGACTAATATTTGGCTGTATAAACATCATATAATTCACCTCCCCTCTCTAACTCTACATTACTTCCCTCCAATTTTTCTGTCAAGGGGCCTTATGTTGCAATACCAAACTGTTTTTTTAATAATCTCACTTCAGTCATTTCTCGCTCGAGAAGAAGATATCTTCCAGCAGCATATATCGTTTCAGCGCCTCCACTAAAAGGTCCCCAAAAAGCAGTAGGGAAACCACCACTTGGCTTTTGTAGTGCGCTTATTGCCTCTTCGTATTTTTCTGCTTCTGGAATCCAGCCTGCCATCAGTAATGCGATTGCTCCCTCAATAGTTCCTGCTGTTTCGTAAATCTCACCAGACCATTTCTGACGCCATTTATCACGGTCAAAATAACTGATAACGTCCTGCTTCATATCATACATTTTAACTCCAGTCTGATTCATGTTCCCATGTTTTAATGAATCAAAAATATCCTGCTCTGCCACTTCTCTCCCACCAATCCCCCACATCCCATACTTTAAACGGTCATATGACATACCAATTGAAAAACCATCTCCTCTTTTAAGAGCTTGAAATGCTTTAATAGACATTTCTGATGCCTGATACGATTTTTCTCGCTCACCAATTTCAAAGAATCTATCAGACATTAACTTTAATCCTTCAGCCATACGAACATTTTCTTCAGGAAATGATAAAGGGAAAGTTGGGCGATGAATAAATCTGCCATCTGGCTGCTGCATCCGGTCTAAATATCCAACCATATTCCATATATGATCAGCCACTTGTTTTCCATCTACTTGAGAAGTGAGATAACGTGGATCACTTTGGCAAAGAGCATTAACTGTCATAAAAACTAATCCATTTTGCTCTGCTCTTCCTCGTGCTGATTTAGGTCTTCTCGCTCCATGTTCATCATATTCGTTCCACCAACTTCCTGAATAGTCTACTGTTTGTTCTTCTTCATTTATTATTATTTTCTGCAGCGGATCTCCATTGGGTGTCAATTTAGAAAGAGCCCAATTTATACCATCTTTTGCCTCTTCAACTTGTTCTGTTACTAGTAGCCCAAGTGCTGCATGTGCGAGATCCATAGGCACTATATCTCGCTTTGTGAAATCTGTTAGAAAAGCACCACTTGGCAGATGATGAGACCGAATAAAATCTATTGCCTTACCTGTTCTTTGTGGCCTAATAAACTGATCAGGTGAAAGAGGTGAAATTAAATGTTGTCTTGGGAGATGATCTGCGAGATCCCGATACTGTTCGTGTGGTTGAGGAAATGATTCTTCACATGGCCCCAAGCCAGTTAAAAGAATACCAGCACCCGCCGCAAAAAATAATTCTTTGCGAGTAAGTTCTAGCCCTCTTTTTTCTTTCATGATTATTCAACTCTCAGTTTATAGCGCAGAAATACCTCATCGTCTACTTTTTCGCTTGATATCAGTGAAAAAATAGGGACAGAATCTGGAGAAAATAATTCACTATCACCTAGTGAAACTGTGTCACTACTACTTCCAAATAATTTAGGAGCATGTGTAATAAATAATTCATCTAACGCAGATGCTTTAATAAACTCAGTAAGAAGTAACGGTCCGACATCAAGAAATACATTTTTATATTTTTTCTCTGTAAGATACGAAATAAATGATGGGATAAGGTTTTGCTCTTTAGTTATAGGAAGTCGTTGGACACTAGCAACCTTATTTATTTTTTCAGAGACTAAAGAATCTTTAGCTGTAACAACAGTTGATTTATATCCATATTTATTAGTGAGTATAGTTGCAAGTGTTTCATCAGGCTCTCGAGAAAGTACCATGTATTCTACTGGTATTTCTTTTCCTATTTTTTTACGATGAGTGAGGAATTTTTCTGAGTGAATTGTATTAATCGTTTTATCACCAAATGCTAATGCAGTATTTTTCCCTTCGATAATAACATCGGCATGTGCTCTAAGAAAGGTAAAAAAATCAAAATCATTACTACTTCCTATCGGCCAATATCCTGGTTTTTTGACAAAAATTTTCCCGTCAATCGTCGACACATAACTCGTGAAAAAAAATGGTCTGTTATTACATAAAGGGAACAAAAGATTATCAAATAGCATACTAATAACGAACGATCAAACCATAGTGCAACGAAATAATTAATTTTTTTGTGATTTTTCCTTTAACCAATGTACCCCTAAGTAAACAAACGGTGTTTCAATAACTGACATGAAACACTTCAGTAACCAGTATGGGAGAATAATACTAGATAAAAATGAAAAATTACTCATCAAAGAATGATCAAATGCATAAAAAGCTAATAACATAAAAATAGTTGTGTCCAGAAGTTGAGAAATAATATTTGACACATTATTTCTTATCCATAACGATTTTTTCCCTAACAATTCTTTAAGTTTCGTGAAGATAAATACGTCAGTAAATTCAGCGATAGTAAATGCAATAAGGCTTGCAAATGCGATTCGAGCAGATGTTCCGAAAATCATATCATACGCTTTTTCTGTTGGAAGAAACCGAGTAGAAGGTGGAAGTAGAGTAGCAATAACTGAGAATATGAGTATTAATCCAACGACAACTAATCCTGATCTCACGACACTTCTCGCTCTTTCTGCACCATATACTTCTGTAAAGATATCGTTTATCGTAAAAACAATTGGAAGAAGTAACACCGCGACACTTGCATTAAGGTGATAGGTGCCAATCGTCATAAGAGAAAATGTTTTTCCACCCATGAGCTCTGAAGCACAAATGCTAAATATGTAAAGAGCGATAAGAAAATCTACTTTTTGCATTTTCATCAGCTCGATTGTATCACATCGTTATCTTAATTTGAGAACCTCTTTTACTTGAAGAAACCAATAATTATGCTTTATGTTGAGGAGCATTAATCATGCCGCATTTTTTATATTTCAATCCGGACCCACAAGGGCATGGATCATTTCTGCCAACTTTACTTGATGCATTTTTTTTATTTTTTGCTTCTACTGCTTTTGCTTTTTGTTTTTTTATGACATCATCACTTACTTCTGTTTCTGGAGTGTTCGTCATAATTTCAACCGGGTGAGTATGTGGAATCCCTTCTTGTTCGACATGAATTTTATAAATCCGATGCACGATATCGTCATCAATTTCAAATACTAATTTTTCAAACATTCGATATCCTTCATTTTTATACTCAACCAGCGGATCTTTCTGCGCATATCCTCGAAGACCAATTCCTTGGCGCAAATTATCGATTGCATCCAAATGACTCATCCATAAATTATCAATCACACTTAAGAAAACAAATCGTTCTGCATGACGCATAAGAGCTGGACTAAGTTGTTCTTCTCGTTTGTTATAGAGATCTGTAGCGAGTGTTGTTAAGAATGCTATTTTTTCTTGAGTATCTGTTTGCTGTTCAAGTTGATGTAACAGTTGATGTTTTGAAGCATCATCAAAAGGAATAATCGTCGCAAATTCCTCAATTATTTTTTGATCAACAGAAACATCTGTATCGGTCGGAAGTCCTCCATTATGTTGAACTGTTACAGCAGTAACGATAGTTGATTTAATTCTATCCTGTAATTCATCCTTTAATGATTCTTCTTCAGATGACATGAGTGCTTTACGTCTGAGAGAGTATATAATTTCGCGCTGTTTATTTAATACATCATCGTATTCGACTAGCTGCTTTCGTGTATCGAAATGGAATCGTTCCACTTTAACCTGGGCATTTTCAATTGCTTTTGAAACAAGCGAGTGAGTCAAAGGAGTCTCTTCTGGCATGTTAAATCTCGTCATCATACCAGCAATCCTATCTCCACCGAATATTCGCATAATATCATCATCAAGTGCGACAAAGAATCGAGATGATCCAGGATCACCCTGTCTTCCAGCGCGGCCTCGAAGCTGGTTATCAATACGTCGTGACTCGTGTCGCTCAGTACCTATGACATAGAGTCCACCTAACTTCAATACTTCATCATGCGCTTTTTTCCAGTCTTTCCATTCCTTTGTCTCTTTAAGTGGTCGACCATCTGCAGCTTTGGGCTCTTCTCCACCTAAAATAATATCTACTCCACGACCAGCCATGTTCGTCGCCACTGTCACTGCGCCTACCTCACCAGCTTTTGCAATAATCTCGGCTTCACGTAAATGATTCTTTGCATTTAGTACTTCGTGTTTTATTTTTCGTCTTTTAAGAAGTTCAGATACAATTTCATTTTTATCAATCGCAGTAGTTCCAATCAAAACTGGCTGTCCTGTTTTATGAGCTCTCTCAACTTCGTCAATTACGGCTGTATATTTTGCACGTCCTGTTTTGTAAACGACATCGACATGATCTTCTCTTGCGATTGGATTGTGAGTTGGAATAACGACTACGTCTAATTTATAAATCTTTTGAAATTCCTCAGCTTCTGTCACGGCAGTTCCTGTCATACCAGATAGTCGCTCATACATACGGAAATAATTTTGAAGTGAAACAGTTGCTAATGTTTTAGACTCCCGCTGAATTGGCACTCCTTCTTTGGCTTCGATAGCTTGATGAATTCCTTCAGATAAACGTCTTCCTTCCATAAGTCGTCCAGTAAATTCATCAACTAAAATAACCTGATTATCTTTAACGATATAATCTTTTTCCCGCTGGAAAAGCGTTCTCGCTTTAAGTGCTGCTTCTAAGTGATAAACAGTATCAAAATCTTTTTCATAAATATTCGTAACACCATATAATTTTTCGATCTTCCCAATTCCATGATCTGTTAAATGTGCAGTTCGAAGTTTCTCATCAATTTTATAGTCACCATCTGGACTAAGCTTGTCTACAATTTGAAAATACTCTCCATATTTACTTGAAGGTTCAGAGTCAGGTGCTGAAATGATATGAGGTGTTCGAGCCTCATCGATAAGAACTGAATCAACCTCATCCACAATCGCAAAATAATAATCTCTTTGAACTAGCTGATCAATACTTTGTGCCATGTTATCTCTGAGATAGTCAAATCCAAATTCTGAGTTAATACCATAGACCACATCTGCTTGATACGCCTCTTTTCGACTGACTGGTTTTAAATGCGCGAGGCGATAATCTGACACATCAGTACTAACAAATTCGGGATCATAGATAAATGACTGCTCGTTAATAATTGATGCCACAGTCATACCAAGCATCTGAAATACTGGTCCCATCCACCCAGCATCACGACGAGCGAGATAATCGTTTACGGTCACTAAATGGACATTCTTTCCAGTAAGTGCATGGAGGTAAAGAGCTGGAATTGCTGAAAATGTTTTTCCTTCTCCCGTTTTTTGTTCAGCGATTTTCCCTTCAGATAATGCAATTGCTGCCATAAGTTGTACATCATAATGTTTCAGTCCAATTGTTCGAACTGCTGCTTCACGAACCAGAGCAAATGCTTCGATTCGTAAATCATCAACACTTTCACCATCCTGAATGCGTTTTTTAAATTCAGCAGTTTTTTTTGCGATATCAGTATCTTTAAGTTTTTTGGTCTTTTGTTCCTCAAGCGTAATCTGCTCAACAATAGGAGATAAACGATTTACTTCGCGGTTGTTTGTGTCAAAAAAGCGGGAAAGAAAAGGTAACATGAGGATCTATTCTATCACAAAATAGCTTCAAGAGAAACGGGAAATTAGATATTGTCTCATCTCCTTCAAGAGAGGATTAAAGTGAGGTCAGCACCGATTCAATCGGTATCAGCAATGTAACAGTGAAGCAATTTATTTCGCAACTATCACTTCTTTTCCCATATATTCCTGAAGTACATCGGGGATACGAACAGATCCATCTGGTTGTTGATAGTTATCAATAATTGCAATAATCATCCGCCCCATGGCAATTCCCGTATCGTTAACCGTATGAACATATTCTTTCTCTTCACCTGATCGATACTTAATATTAAGTCTTCGAGCTTGATAATCTGTTGCATTCGTATCAGTCATAACCTCCATAAATTCTTTTTGTGCAGGAAGCCATACCTCAACATCGTATTGTTTATGAGTCGCGGCATATCCACAGTCACCTGTACATTTATTAAGTAGTCGATAAGGAATTTTAAGAGATTGCAGTAACCATTCATTTACTCCGCGCAGTTCCTCAAATATTTGATTTGATTCTGAAGGATGTGCGACCACATTCATTTCTAATTTATCAAACTGGTGAACTCGCTTAATCCCTCTAACATCTTTCCCCCATGATCCGACTTCACTTCTAAAACATGGCGTAAGTGCAAACATTTTAATAGGCAAGTCTTTTTCAGGAACAATCTTATCCATATAATACGAAAAAAGTGCGGGCTCTGCAGATCCTACTAAAAATAATTCTGATCCTTCCTCGACATTACTTCTATCTATTTTATAGACTTGCTCGCGTCCTTCAGGGAAATGACTCGTGCCGAACAACACTTGCTCTTTTACCATAAGCGGCGGAATCATCGGAATAAATCCATCTCGAATAAGTTTTTTTGAGAGAAGATCAAAAAGAGCAAACTCAAGGATTGCACCGTCTCCTTTAAGATAGGTAAAGCGAGAACCAGAGGTCAAAGCACTTTGCTTATTATCAATAATATCGAGATGCTCTCCAATTTCTATATGATGCTTTCCCTCTTCGTTCACTTTCATATATAACTGAGCACTATTACCTTTACCAAGTTTTGATTTATCGAGGTATCCATTCTCAGGTGTCCATACAGCGATTTCATCATTATCTTCTTCACCTTTCCCAATTGGCATATCAGGACTTGAGATGTTTGGAATCCAACTCATTTTCTCAAAGATCTTCCCTTGGATTTCTTTTAATTCTTTTTCAAGAGTTGAAATTTTGTTTCCTTTTTCTCGGAGCACTTTAATTTGTTCAGGGGTAGGTTTTGATTTTGAGGAAGAGTTTAGGTCACGTCGAAGTACATCGATTTCAACTTGAAGATCTTTTCTCAGATCGTCGTCTGCGAGAAGTTCATCAATATTTATAGAAACTTTACGATTCTTCGTATTTTCCTGAACAAGTTCTTTATTTTCGCGGATAAATTTGACATCTAACATACAGTGGATTATATCGCGTTTCACGAAGCTCAGCAAGCTTATATTTTATGATCCTTTCTAGAAGAGTCGAATGAATCTCAATCTGATAATGATATAATCGTCCATATGCCACTCTACGTAATTACTGGGAATAAAAATAAATTTGAACATATAAAATACATACTCCCTGAGGCAATACAATTAGATATCGATTTACCTGAAATTCAAGAGATTAATCCGAAGAAAGTAATTGAAGCAAAACTTCATGAAGCACGAAAACATCATGAAGGCGAATTTATTGTGGAAGACGTATCATTTTCTATGGAATGCATTAACGGACTCCCGGGACCTTTTATTAAATGGTTCCTCGAAACTATAGGAGCAGAAGGACTTGCAAATCTTGCTGAGAAATTAGGACAGCAAAATGCAACTGTTACAATCCATGTCGGATATGTAAACAATCATGGAGAAATATTTTATTCTGAAGGTTACGATAAGGGAATAGTAGTCAAACCACGAGGAAAAGCTGGATTTGGATGGAATCCGATTTTTCAACCATATGGAAGTGATAAAACATATGCTGAAATCAAAGAAACTAATCCTTCATTTAACACAATTAGAGAGAAAGCCTATAAAGGAGTATTATCATATATTCATTCCAGATAAATTAGATCGGACTTTTCTAAATTTCGCTACATAAAACCCTTCCATCGCCTCACTTGGTAAAATTCTCATCGTTTTTGCAACTTCTTCATTAAATACTTTCGTTTTCCACTTGGATATCCCTGGCATAAAATTCAATTCTTTGAGCGAAATCTTTTCCAGTTCGACATTTCCATCTTCTTTCTCTAAAATCCAGTCAACTACTTCTTCGTTCTCTTCTGGCGAGAGTGTGCAGGTAGAATAGACGATAATCCCTCCAACTTTTGTGCAACTAATCGCTGAACGAAGCATATATTTCTGGATACTACTAAGCATTTTTACTTTCTTAGGTGACCAATCTTCATATGACTTAGGTTCTGTGGCTAAAAAGCGTCCTTCCATACTACACGGAGCGTCAAGTAATACCCTATCAAAGTATTCAGGTAATTTTTTCCAGAGATATTCCCCTGATACATTAATAACTTTTGTGTTTGTTACACCTTGATTCTCTAGAAGTGGTTTTAACTTATACAATCTTTCACGACTTTTATCGTTGGCTGAAAGTTCTCCTGTGTTTTTCATAAGTGTTGCTATCTGTGTGGTTTTACTCCCAGGAGCAGCAGCCATGTCCAGTATGTACTCATCAACGTGAGGATCAAGTACTAGTACCGGAATCATACTTGATAGCCCTTGGAGATAAATACGTCCATCTTTCACAAAGGATGTTTGTAGTAGGTCACTTTTTGTTTTATTCTTTAATATATATGCATCACCATACCAAGGGAGTTTTTCAATTTCAAAACCTGCTGAATTCAATTCAGTCACAACAGCATCTTTTACAGCTTTTAAGGTATTAACACGAAACGTCGGGAGAGAACTTTTAGAGAGTGCTTGAATAGTAGTAGTTACTTGTTTCGGAGATAAAAACGTTGAGAGTTTTTCAATAAAAAGAGTGGGAAGGGAAGACCTGACAGCTGTCATAGTTTGGTCTTATTTTTTCTTTTTGATAGCTTTTGCTTTGGTCGTAGTCGCAGCTGCATTTTTCTTAACAACTGTTTTCTTAGATGCTTGTGCTGCTACTCGTACTGCTGTCTTTTTCGCTTTTGATTGTCGAAGTGTTTTTGTCGCTGTTTTAACACCATCGGTTGCAGTTACTTTAGAAAGAGAAGATTTAATTCTTGCTGCTTTATTCGGATGCATGAGATGATTTTTTGTTGCTTTATCGACACTTTGAAAAGCAGCACTAATCGCTTCTGGTGTACCAGTAGCTTTTGCTTTTTTAACGAGATCTCGAAAAAGATTTTTAAGAGAACGGTTCTTTTCTGTTCTCATTTTATCTTGTCGAAGCTTTTTCTTTGCGTTTTTTAATAGTGGCATGTGCGTATTTTACCATGCTATACTAAAAACCGCAACATGACAGCTCAAATCATTAAGAAAAGCCTTGATCTTCTCCTGAAACGACAAACGAATATTCTCTCAGCCGCTTTCGTTATCATGACGACAGTGGTGCTGTCACATGTCTTAGGGCTCGTAAAATCACGTCTTTTAGCCACGATTTTTGGTGTTTCAAGTGTTTTAGGTATATACGATTATTCCTCTCTTCTTCCTGAAACATTATTCCAACTCACCATTGCTGCCGCACTTTCAAGTGCATTCATCCCTGTATTTACTGACTATTTGTCTAAAGGCGAAGAAGAAGAAGCGCATAAAATGGCATCAACACTTCTATCACTCGGTCTTTTGATATTCGCTTTTTTCTCAATAATACTTGCGGTCTTTGCTCCATTTTTTCTTTCTATTTTTAACTTAGGATCTCAATTCTCTCCTGATCAAATTACTCTCATGGCAAATCTTATGCGGATTTTAATTCTCGGACAACTATTTTTTATTATCGGTACATTTTTTTCCGCACTTCTCCAATCATATAATCATTTTTTTATTCCAGGAATAGCACTCGCACTTTATAATTTTGGGATCATCCTCGGCATTCTCATTTTTTCACCGCTGCTTGGTATTTACTCAGCCCCTATTGGAGTAGTTATTGGTGGAATTATTTATGTTGCAGTTCAAATACCTCTCGCTCGAAAAACGGGATTCTCATTTGTTCCAACTTGGAAATATATTCATTCATATGGAGTTAAAAAAATAGGTAAACTGATGTGGCCAAGAACTCTCTCCTTAATAGTATTTCAATTTGGAACATTAAGTATCGGAGCCTGCATCTCATTTTTAGCAGATCCGGGACGTATGAATGTCATTTATAACTTCGCAAAAACTCTCGCATTTGCCCCAGTAACACTATTTGGTCAACCAATCGCACAAGCAGCCTTTCCAGTTCTTTCCCGCGCAAAGGATAATCCAGCAGTATTTAAACGAACATTCCAAGACAGCTTTAATCAGACGCTCTATATTATTCTCCCAATCTCAGTTCTGATCTTAGTTCTTCGTATACCAATAGTTCGTTTAGTGTATGGAGCAGAACGTGTAGACTGGGATGCAACAGTCATGATCGGGCGAACACTCGCTTTTTTTAGTATCTCTATCTTTGCCCAAGCCCTTACAGCACTCGCGCTCAGGGCGTTCTACGCACTTCACAATACGAAGATTCCTCTCGTTGTAGGAGTTGTATCAACAGTAATCATGCTTCTTTCAGCATTTGTGTTTGTAAACCAATATCACCTCGGGGTGGAATGGTTAGCGATCGCCTATTCTATCGGAAATATCTTTCAGCTATTTATCCTTCTTATTTTATTAGATAAAAAACTTGGTGGATTTGATAAATTCCAGGAAGTAAAATCACTTACAAAATTCCTTATCTGCGCAATACTCACAGGATGTGCACTGTATATCCCGATCAAACTACTTGACCAACTCGTGTTTGATACAACAAGAACAGTTAACCTGATCATGCTAACTGGAATTTCAAGCACTATTGGCCTTCTTATCTACTTGCTTCTTAGTTGGTTACTTAAAATTGAAGAAGCAGGAGTATATCTCGCAATGTTAAAAAGAGTAACAACCATCCACGAACAATTCTACAAAGGCCCCGAAACAGTCGAAGGAACGAAAATTTAAGATTGTTTCTCCTGATTACCGATACTTTCCAAAAACTCTTCTGTAATTGCTTTAAGATCTTGCGTATTATGAGTATTTCTTCCGTCAAGAGAAATAGAACCAAGAATGTTCGTAGCAGGTACAGGATTATGAAGAATAAAATGATCATCATAGTCTGTTCCTTTTAGTAATTGAACACCCCTGGAGTCAATAATCATCATTGCTGGTAGTCCACGCCCTTGCTCTCTGTTTTCACCTAAGCTAGCCTTGTTCGTTCTACTTCCATGATGTTTATAATGCTCCACAACTTCAGCAATATTTCTTAGAAGTTTATATGGATGTCGTAGAAAGTACTGCGGATTTGCGAGATGAACTGAGTTGCCTCTTTCAACAAACGCTGCAACATTTGTATCACGCGGTCTAAAACCTTGAGTATCAATACTTTCGCGATAGCCTGTTGAAACTTCTGTACCGTCCGCTAGTCTCATTTTTTCTGCTGTTATATGAATCACAGGCATAGGTATTCCTTTTTCTATAAGTCTTTGCATTGTAGAGTTAATATCCTCAGTCAAGGTTGGATTATCTTTGAGTACAGCCACATATGGTGCATCCTTTTTGCTTTGTCTGGGGCCTCGATCAGGAACAACTTGTTCATTTGACGTTATTGTAGCTAGTTTATTTTTTATTGAATCGTCAATGAGAGAACTAAGAGAAATACCACTTTCAACCATAGTAACAGTATACATGAGATCATTTTACCCATCAAAAAATCCGCTTTCGCGGACTCACTTTTTTAGCTCCTATTTTCTAACATCTACATGCTAGATTTAATACATTCCATCCATGCCGCCCATTCCTGGCATTCCACCAGCTCCTGGCATACTTGGTTTTTCTTCAGGAAGATCTGTGACGAGTGCTTCTGTGGTTAACATCATCATACCGACACTTGCTGCATTTTGTACAGCTGATCGAGTTACTTTTGCTGGATCGACGATTCCTGCTTTGATCATAGAACCGAATTCGCCTGTCATAACGTTAAATCCATTATCATCAATTTTTGATTTCGTATCCTCAATTGTTCGAACAACCCATCCCTCATCAAACCCTGCATTTTTCGCAATTCCTCGAATTGGCTCTGCAAGCGCTTTCCATAAAATATCGACACCAATTTTCTCATCTTCTGTTACTGTTTCTTTCAGTGCTTCAAGAACTCGTCGAGCTTTAAGTAGTGCAACTCCTCCTCCAGGAACAATTCCTTCTTCAAGTGCTGCTTTTGTCGCTGCAACAGCATCATTAACTCGCTCTTTACGATCTTTCATTTCGATTTCTGTTGCTGCTCCAACATTAATAACTGCTACACCACCTGCAAGTTTTGCAAGTCTTTCTTGGAGTTTTTCTTTATCAAAATCTGATTTTGTATTAGCTACAGCTGCTTTAATCTGATTAACACGTGATTTAATTTCTTTTTCGATTCCTTTTCCACCAATAATTCGAGCTTTCTCTTTATCTGCCCAGACTCGATCTGCTTGACCTAAATCTTCAACCAATACACTATCTAATTTTCGTCCTGTATCTTCAGAGATAACTGTTCCACCAGTTAAAATAGCGATATCTTGAAGCATTTCTTTTCGTCGATCACCAAATCCAGGAGCTTTAATTGCAAGTGTATTAAATGTTCCACGCATTTTATTAAGAACAAGTGTGGCAAGTGCTTCTCCATCGATATCATCAGCGATAATAATAAGATTTTTTGACACTTTAACAAGGTTTTCAAGAAGAGGAAGAAGTTCTTGGATTGAAGATATTTTTTTATCAGTAATGAGGATATAAGGGTTTTCAATTTCTGCTTCCATTTTTTCAGAATTTGTAACGAAATAGGCTGACGCATATCCTTTATCAAATTCCATTCCTTCTTTATAGTCGATGTTCATTTCAAGACCTCGACCCTCCTCAACAGTGACAACCCCGTCTTTTCCAACCTTGTTTAGTGCTTCAGCGATAAGTGAACCGATCTTTTCATCTTGTGCTGAGATCGTAGCTACTTTTGCGACATCTCCATCTTTAACAGGGAGAGCCATTTTCTTAATTTCAGCAACAACCGCTTCAACAGCTTTTTCCATACCAGATTTAAGAAGCATAGGATTTGCACCAGCTGTCACATTTTTAAAGCCTATATTTACGATAGATTGAGCAAGAAGTGTTGCAGTTGTTGTTCCATCTCCAGCAACATCATTTGTCTTAGATGCAGCTTCTTTAACCATTTGTGCACCCATATTTTCAAAAGGATCTGGAAGTTCAATTTCTTTAGCCACAGAAACACCATCGTGAATGACATTAGGGGCTCCCCATTTTTTATCAAGAGCAACGTTTCGTCCTTTTGGACCAAGTGTTGTAACCACTGCGTTAGCGAGTTTGTTTACCCCTTTGATTAATGATTCACGAGCTTCTGCTCCGTATTTAATTTGTTTTGCTGCCATAGTATTACTCCATTACTGCTAAAATATCTTTCTGTTCAACAATCATCCACTCTTCATTATTTACTTTAACTTCATTTCCTCCCCATTTTTTATACATAACCTTTTGACCAACTTTTACGATCATTTTAATTTTATCGCCTTTAGGTGTTATTTCCCCTTCACCAACTGCCATGATTTCACCGACTTGTGGTTTTTCTTTAACAGAATCAGGAAGAATAATTCCGCTTGCTGTTTTCATCTCTGCTTCGAGTGGTTTGATCAAAACATTGTTGAATAGCGGTGTAATTTTATTTGTCATATCAGTCTTTTTTGCCATATATAATCACTTAGATAGTACGACTGCTAATATACAATCTCTTCCATCCCTTGTCAATAGCCTATAGCAGAATATCTTTTTCTTGACACCTCTCTCCTTCTTCTATACGATTAATAATAAGGACATATATGCGTTTTTTAACCGGTAAAAGTTTAGTCGTTTTTGGGTTTATCCTTGTTCTCTTAATTGGAATCCCAAGTACAATTTATCTTGTCCAACAGCAACAAGATCTTCGAAGTCGGGCTGAGAAGACGTCTAATCTCACTGTTACTGTAGAAAAAACTACTGTTGCAGTTGGTGAAGAATTTGCAGCAGTTATTTCTCTTGATCCAGGGAAAAACTTCGTTACCTATACTAATATTGAGCTTGTCTATGACAAAAGCAAACTCCAAATAGCACCAACAAACGCGTACTCACCTAATTCAACTGCGTTTCCTATCCCTGTTCGTGGACCTACATACACAGACGGACAAGTCGTATTTTCGCTCCAATCATCAGCTACTGATGTAACAAGGACTATCCGAACCAAAACTACCGTCGCAACAATACGTTTTAAAGCATTAGCTCCAACCACAGGAACTCCAGCCTTTATTACCTTTGGTTCACAAAGCCAAGCATTCTCAGCAGGTGGGAGTGCAAACGGAGGATCAAACGATGCATTTAATGAAAATGTATTAACAGGACAGTTTATTCCTGCAAATATTACAATTACCGATGCAGTCATAGTTCCATCTCCAACAACTAACCCACTTGTTTCCCCAACACCTGTTAACGGAACGCCTTCTGTGTCACCAACGCCAAGCATTGCACCAGTATCACAAGTCACAAATCCATCACCGACCGCAATTGTAAACCAACCACCAACGTGTCTAAGCCTTACTGTCGATAGAGCAACAAGTGGAGTCGCACCATATGATATCGCATTTACGCTAACTGGCCGAGATAGTGATGGGAGCATCGGACAAGTCACATTCCAATACGGTGATGGACCCATTGAAAATGTAACAACAGGTGGAGGTATAGGGACTAATGCTATTAGTGTTCAAGCAGCTCATACCTATCATAATCCAGGGACATACCAAGCATATGCGATACTTACTGATGATAAAGGCGGGGTAAGTCCTATGGGGAGTTGCCAACAAACAATCACCGTAACCGCAGCAGGAGCTGGAACAGCTACAACACAAAGCTCAAGCGGAACAAGTCAGTCGACCACGACAACTACATCCCAAGGAACAAGTAACGGAGCTGCTGCTTCGCTTCCAAGCGCAGGACCAAATAATCTTTTATTAGGACTTGGAGCCATTGGTGGCGGAATAAGTCTCATCGGTCTGATTCTCTTCTTCGCTCTATAGTATAATACGACACATGATACTGATTTTTGCAAGACACGGTCAAACTGAAGCTAACGTCGCTGATCAGTTTCAAGGAAGGTTAGATACTCCACTATCAGAAACAGGAAGGCTACAAGCTGAAGAGTTAGGGAAGTTTCTGACCACAAAAACTATTGATACATGTATACTGAGCCCTCTCCCTCGCGTAAAAATGACATATGATATCGCTACCAATAACATAACTATTCCAACAACCATAGACAAACGATTAATTGAGATCTGTTATGGGGAGTGGGAGGGGAAATCTCGAGCAGAGTTAGATCAAACTATCCTTCAAGAAAGAAATGATCATAGATTTACCTTTGAGTATCCTGGAATATACAACGGCATAGCAGGTGAAAGTTATGCAATTCAATATGAGACGCGCATGAAATCATTTCTTCAAGAAATAGTGTTACAGGACTCTAAGAAAACAATTCTTGTTATTTCCCATCAAGGTCCACTTCTCAGTGTAAAAAAATTCTTTGATAAATTACCTGATGATGAAGTAGGAAAAGTAAAAACGCCAAATAATGAGCTCTATATCATTGAAGTACATTCACCAGATAACTATCGATTAGAGTCTGTTACTCTTTAATGATTTTCAATCATTGAGAATAGTGCCTCTTGTGGGAGATGGACCTTTCCAGTATTAATCATTCTCTTTTTTCCTTTTTTCTGTGCTTCAAGTAATTTATCTTTTCGAGTTCTGTCTCCCCCACTCATTTTTGCTAACACATCTTTTCGATACGGAGTAATTTCTTCACGAGCTGCGATATTTCCATTGACAACAGCTTGAATAATTTGCCTAAATTGCTGTCGAGGAAGCGCATCTTTTAATTTTGCCGCTTTTTCTCGCGCGATATAAATCGCATCATCTTTATAAACTAGTTCTGATAAGACATCAATTACATTATCATTAATTTTTATTTCAAGATTCACCAAATCTGCAGGATGATAACCACTCATTTCATAATCCATACTTGCATAGCCACTTGAAACTGATTTAAGGTCAGCAGATAGACCTCGAATAAACATACTATATGGCATCTCATACGTAAGTGTGGCATAAGTATCATGATATGCTAGGTCAATCATACTCCCTTTTCGCTTCTGGCAAACAGCCATAACGCCTCCAACATATTGAGTTGGAATATAGATTGTCAGTAACATATATGGCTCTTTCATGCTTTCGTCCTCTTCTTTTTGGTAGAGAACTTGAGGCATTGTTAGAAGGAGTTCTATATCAAATTCTTGGCTAAGACGTTCCTTTACAATCTCCGCATGAAGAAGACCTAAAAATCCGACTCGAAACCCACTTCCTAAGTATGCTGAATATTCTTCAGAATAGGTTAGCGCTGTGTCATTTAATTCAAGTTTTCCAAGTGACTCACGAAGAACAGGAAAATCATCGGCAAATTTTGGATACATTCCAAAGAAGATCATCGGTTTAGGTGTAGTATATCCAGGAAGTGGCGTAACACCGCTTGCCGAAATCGTAATAGTATCACCGACACGACACTCGCGAATATCCTTAATACCTCCTACAATAAAACCAATTTCTCCTGTTTCAAGATGTCCTGTAGACGCCAAAAATGGTGAAAAGAAACCGGTATCAGAAACTACAGTTTTTGCTTTTGACTGAATCATCTCGATTGTATCACCAGTTTTAACAGAACCATCCATAATACGGACATATGCAACAACACCACGATACTCATCATATACTGCGTCAAAAACAAGCGCACGAAGTGGAGCTTCTATATTTCCCGTAGGGGATGGTATTTTTTCAACTATTTTTTCCAGAAGAAGTGGTACATTCTCTCCAGTTTTAGCTGAAATAAAGAGGATTTCCTCTCTAGTAAACCCAAATACTTCTATCAGCTCCTTAATAACTGCTTCAGTTTGGGCTCCGGGCAAGTCAATTTTATTAATAACAGGTATCATCGATAGTCCTTCCTTTTTTGCTGCCATAAAATGAGCCACAGTTTGGGCCTGGATGCCCTGTGTTGCATCTACAAGTAATACGGCACCTTCACATGCTGCAAGCGTTCGTGAGACCTCATAGGAGAAATCTACGTGTCCAGGGGTATCTATCAAATTTAACATATACTCAACATTATTATGGTGATATTTCATTCTCACAGGTGCAAGCTTAATTGTAATTCCACGTTTTTTACTAATTGGGTTTTGATCTAAAAACTGTTCACCCAATTTATCCTTCGCAATCGTTTGGGTTATTTCAAGCATTCGATCTGAAAGCGTTGATTTTCCGTGATCAATGTGAGCAATAATTGCAAAATTTCTAATATTTTTCATTTCCATACGCGTATTTTAGCGGAACTGAGCTCCAAGTGCAAAAAAGTGCTCTATTCTAACAGTGATATTCGTTTACAAGCTTCAAATCATTGTTATACTTTTTAAATAATAGTATGCTGATATGCAGTTTATCTTGTGCTTTCAAACTTTCCTGCTAAAATATACGGTATGCATAAAGAAGCTATCACTGGTCTCCTTTTTTTGATTATGGTTATCGGAGTAATTTTTTTTACAACACAAAAATTTCTCCCAACGACATCGAATAATCCGTTAAGTGTGCTTTCACAAACCCCAACAGGATTTGGCGCACCAGCACAAGATCAAAGTCTCCAAGCACAACAAGAAGCGTATAATAAACAAATGGCTGAACAACAAGCTCAACAAAAAGCAGCTCAAGAACAAGCAGCCAAAGAATTAGCCGTGCCAAACCCAACTGACGATTCACCAATGAAAGCCTCCCAAACTGCAACCATGCAAACATCCAGGGGTTCTATTAAACTGCTTTTCTATACAGATAAAGCACCTAATACTATTAAAAATTTCATCGCAAAAGCAAAAAGCGGCTATTATAAAAATTTGACATTTCATAGAGTCGAAGATTGGGTTGTACAAGGAGGAGACCCAAAAGGAGATGGCAGCGGAGGTGGTAATATGCCGGTTGAGTTTAATGATAAACCCTTCGTTATCGGATCACTTGGTGTCGCCAGTCGAGGAGATGGAAAAGTTCAAAATGATTCTCAATTTTTTATCACAAAAAAAGATGCATCATGGCTTAATGGACAGTACACAAATTTTGGTGAAGTAGTTGAGGGCATGAATGTAGTAAACAAAATGGCAATTGGCGATAAAATTCTTGGAATTACAATTGATTAGTTTTGGTTTTGTGAGATTATTTCCCTCATTTGCTTTTCAAACGCTTCAAAATCCTTATAAATAAATGCTGTAATGCCTACTTCTTTCGCAGCGCTAATATTTCGTTCGTCATCATCCCAAAAAACCACTTCATCTGCTGGAACTTGTAGTCGAGATAGAATCTTCTTATAAAACTCGTTCGTATTTTTTCTTACTCCCAAAATACTCGTAAAGAATGCTCCATCAACCCTATCAACAAGACCATCCAACCTAAGCAAATATGCAGCACGATATTTTTCTTGTTCACTTGCTAGATATACTTCGATATTCGTATCACGAAGCACTTCCATTGCTTTCAATACTCGTTCGTCAGTTCCAGGTTCACTCGTAAACCAATAGTATAAAAAATCTTCTACGCTTCCCTTCCAGTTCCATTTCTTAAGATGAGGAATAAGTACTTCCTTTAAATCTGCATCACCTGTTAAGCAAGCAGGGAATTCATTAGTAAAAAATGCTTTGACCTCCTCATTAGGTACCTCATATTCTCTGACAAAACGTTTACTATGCAGTTCGTTTCTCTTTTTCGTCACAACACCATCTATATCAAAAAGTGCGGTAGTAATCATGAGAGTTCGACAGTCACTCCAGCCTCAAGAGGAATAAACGTACAATGTTGTATTTTCTCACCTGCTTCAATAAAAAGGTGATCGTGAGGAAGTTTGATTAATCTCATAATGAAATTATTACTCCTAGTTTAATCAAGTCTTCACGAAGTTGATGGGGGGTCGAGAATAAAAGAGCGTTCATACCTAGTTCATCAGCCGGCTTTAGGTTTTTTTCTTTATCATCAATAAAGACAATCTCACTTGGGTCTACGCCAATTTTTTGGATTGCAGCTTTATAGACATCCGGATGTGGTTTCCTCACTCCTACTTCATGAGAAAAAATTCCTCCCTCAAACCACTCAATAAAGTTATGTTTTGTATTTATTTGCTGAACACGCTCACGAACATTATCTGATAAATAAAATAATCGATATTCTTTTTTTAATTCATCAATAATTTCTTTCGTTTCTTCAATTAGTGTATATTTATTTATCCAAGCACTCTCTAATTCATCAATATTTACAATAATTCCAAGCTCTTTACTAACACGTTCCCAAAATTCATCACGCGTTATTTTCCCTTCCCGATACATATCTCCAGCTTTTCCATTTACCACACTATTAACAAATTCGTGTCCTAAATTATACTGTTTAGATAATTCTTCTAAAAAGAGTTTAGTTCCATTCTGAAACACAACCCCACCCAAGTCAAATACTACTGCTTTTATCATATATATGTTATTTTACATGAAATTCACAACTTCTCCTAACTCACTGTACCACTGATGCATCTACATCAGTATGAACCGGAATTGGTACTTTTGTTTCAAGCCCATTATGTCCATCGTTATGCCGAAGCCCAAGCGTCGGGTAAAATCCTTTTAAATAGACAAACTCTCCATCATTTCCAAGTATTTCTATTCCTAATTTCCATAAATATGACTCTCCTAATACATCAGCAAGTGTATCTCCTTGAAAAAGCGCTCTTGTTTTACCTGAATCGCTAATAGCCTCTATGGACCATCTTCCTTCAGCTTCTGGAATACGCCAATTCTGATGATATTCCCAGTTATGTTTTATCATGTTAACTGTATCGCCACATTGTTCAAGTAATTGATCTGGAGTCATAGTTGATGTAACTAAATCTAGAAGAACACGTTTACTTGGATCTAAAGGAATAGGTTCATTTTCTCTTCTTCCATAATCAGTCCCCAGATGATATGGAAATCGGGTTTGTAGTTCAAATATAGCTTCTGGAATAGTAGATCCTTGTACAACACCTCCGCGCCTTCCCTGACTACCCACCGCTCTCCACCCGTCAACAGCGTTACCACTTTCATCAGTTGTACGAAATCTCTGAACATATGATAAACCTGGAGTATCAGTGAGAAGTGTCTCAATGGGAAATTCTTGTAGTTCTTCTAGTGATGGTATACCATCACCATTACTAAACTCTATCGTTTGAGTATCTGGACGCGTAACTTCAGTTAATTGATCTACCCCCATAACAAAAAATACTAATACGATGGGAGCAAAAGGTCAAGGGGAACAATGAGTTTAGAAGCGGAAAGATGCAAATGCTTTGTTAGCGTCAGCGTTTTTCTGCATAACATCTTTTTTACGAATTGCTTCACCAAGATTATTATTTGCATCAAGGAGCTCTTGTGCTAATTTTTCTGCAAATGTATGAAATTCTTTATTTGGTCTTTTGCGTGCAGCTTCAATTACCCATCGAATAGCAAGTGAAACTCTTCTCTCTGCTCGAACTTCTTGTGGAACTTGATAGTTTGCTCCACCAACACGGCGGGCTTTTACTTCAATTTTAGGACCGACCTGCTGAAGTGCTTTTTCAAATGTTTCAATTGCATTTTGCTCTTTTGCTTCAAGATACTTTAATGCATCATAAAAATTTCGTTCTGCAATAGTTTTCTTACCATCAATCATCATACGATTGATAAATCTCGTTACAAGAACGTTATTATAAATTTTATCTGGATCAATTGTTCTTTTTTCTGCTTGTTTGTGTCTCATACTTTATGCCTTTCTATGCTGCTTTCGCTCGAGCTAATTTAGCTCCATAAATACTTCGAGAAGATTTTCTTCCCTCAACTGCACCTAAATCAAATTTCCCTCGAACTAAATGATATTTTACTCCTGGCAAATCCTTTACACGTCCTCCACGAACTAAAACGATACCGTGTTCTGATAAAGAATGTCCAACTCCTTGAATATACGCCGTAACTTCCATTTTATTTGAAAGTTTTACACGAGCTACTTTTCGAAGAGCTGAATTAGGCTTTTTTGGTGTCATCGTTTTAACGAGTGTCACTACACCACGTTTTTGTGGAGCCATAAAATCAGAGTACTCTCTTTTTTTTGCATTAAATAATCGACGAAGTGCAGTAGCACGTGTCTTTTTTACTTTTTTTTGTCTGCCATGCTTGGCAAGTTGGTTTAATGTCGGCATATATTCAAAAATTCGAAATCTGAATATCGAAATACGAAACTACTTTGAATTTTTATTATTCTCACCTTGTTTCGAACTTCTGATTTCGTGTTTCGGTATTATACAGTTTTTATACTGTAGCTTCAATAGGCGCTACTTCTACTTCTTCAACAACTACTGGGGCAGCTGTAGGTTTTCCTTCAACAGGAATCAGTCTTCCGATAATAACGTTTTCCTTAAGTCCGATAAGATGATCTTCTCGTCCTTCAAGTGCTGCTTCAGTTAGCACTGTGGTCGTATTCTGGAATGATGCTGCTGATAACCATGAATCAGAGAAAAGTGCAGCTTTCGTAATACCAAGCACAATCTGTCGACCTGTTGCTGGTTCTCCACCTTCGGATAAAATTTCACCGTTAATTTCTTCAAATCGTGCTTTTGTGATAAAATCACCAGGAATGAGTGCTGAATCTCCAACAGTCTCAACCATAACTTTATCAGACATCTTTCGAAGAACAACTTCAAAGTGACGATCATTAATACCAATTCCCTGAGATTCGTATACTTTTTGTGCTTCAGTTAAGACATATTTCTGTGCTTGGAGAAGACCTCCGATTTTGAGTACTTCCTTTGGATCAAGATATCCTTCAGCAAGTGGCGTACCAGCAGTGATTTCCTGTCCATCTTCAACAGCAAGTGTTGCAGAAAGTGGTACGAAGTATTCTTGCTCTTCAACTGGTTTAATTCTAGCATTTCGTACTTTAACGAGGTAACCATCAGGATTTGTTTCAATTTTAACTTTACCAGTAAGCTCAGAAACAGGCGCTAAGTTCTTAGGTGTTCGCATTTCGAAGAGTTCTTCGATACGTGGAAGACCCTGAGTAACGTCTGACATAACGATTCCTCCAAAATGTTTTACTTTCATGGTAAGCTGAGTACCAGGTTCACCAATACTTTGTGCTGCGATAACACCGACTGGAACACCAAGATCAACTAATTTCTTTGTACTAAAGTCCCAACCATAGCAGTGTTGGCACATTCCGTAAGCTAATCTACAAGTAAATGGTGAACGAACTGTAAGTTCTTCGATACCTGATTCAACGATTAATTGTGCATTATCTTCGTCAATCTCTGTTCCCTTTTCAAGAACTACTTTTCCACGCTTAGTAACTGCATCTTCAGCTAAGAAACGTCCAAGAATTCGGTCCTGGAATGCAACAGTTCTATCTTTATCTTCAGAAGTAAAGGTAATACCAACTGTATCTCCACAATCTTCTTCCATGATAATAACATCATGTGAAACGTCAACGAGTCTTCGAGTCAAATATCCTGCATTTGCAGTCTTAAGAGCTGAGTCGGTTAACCCTTTTCGAGAACCTCGAGCTGACGCAACATATTCAAAGATTGAAAGACCTTCACGGAAATTTGATTTAACTGGAAGTTCAACGATACGACCAAGCGGATCAACGATAAGTCCTCGCATAGCTGAAAGCTGTTTCATTTGCTCAATACCTGCACGTGATCCTCCTGAATCAATACAAATACGAATTGGGTTTTGTGGATCAATGATTTTCCATGTTTTGTCTGCAATAATTTCTGTGTATTTCATCCAGACTTCATTTGAAAGTCTTTTTCTTTCATCAAGAGTGATAAGTCCTTGCTGATATTCTTCATCAATTGTTGCAACTTTAACTTCTGCTTCATCAATAATTTCTTTTTTACCTTCAATAATTTTATTGTCAAATGCAGATACAGAAAGTCCTGATACTGTAGCGCCTTTAAATCCGAGGTGTTTAATACTATCAATCATTTCTGCGACAGTATCCTGGTCACAAATTTTCATTGCTTTAGTAATAAGTTTTTTAATTCCTGATGCTGAAAGTGCTTCATTAATATACCCAAATTGTGATGGGAGAACTTCATTAAACATAAGCCGTCCAACACATGTTTCAATTGTCTCAATCGTACCGTTAATACTAACTCGAACCATAATAGGTTCTTTAAGATTAACTGTTCCAAGGTCATACGCAAGCATAGCTTCTTGTGCATTAACAAAATATTGAATTTCTTCTTCTGTTCTTCGAGTTCTCTCATCAAGTTGTGTTAAGTAGAATACTCCAAGCGCCATTTCTTTGTTTGGAAGCGTGATTGGTGCACCATCAGCAGGTTTTAAGAGATTTCGTGAAGGCATCATCAGATCAATAGCTTCTTGTTGTGCTTTTTCAGATAATGGAATGTGAACAGCCATCTGGTCACCGTCAAAGTCAGCATTATATCCAGTACAAACACAAGGATGAAGTTGGATTGCAGATCCTTCAATTAATACAGGATAGAATGCCTGCATACCTAATTTATGAAGGGTAGGAGCGCGGTTAAGAAGAACTGGATGATTTCTTGTGATTTCCTCTAAGATATCAAATACTTCTGGTGGTCTTTTTTCAATATATCTCTTTGCAGATTTAATATTTGTCGCAAGTCCTCGAACAATGATTTCTCTAAGAACAAATGGCTTGAACATTTCAAGTGCCATTTCTTTTGGAAGTCCACACTGAGTAAGTTTAAGTTCAGGTCCAACAACGATAACTGATCGTCCTGAATAATCTACGCGCTTTCCAAGAAGATTCTGTCTAAATCGTCCCTGTTTTCCTCGAAGCATATCTGAAAGTGATCGCAGAGGAGACGCAACGACTTGCCCGCTTCTCTGACTTGAATCGATAAGTGCATCCACTGATTCTTGAAGCATTCTTTTCTCATTTCGCAAAATAATTTCAGGTGCACCAAGAGAAATTAAGTGAGAAAGACGATTATTACGATTGATAACACGTCGATAAAGATCGTTCAAATCAGATGTTGCAAATCTTCCACCAGCGAGTTGTACCATAGGTCGAAGATCTGGTGGGATAACTGGAAGTTGTGTTGTAATCATCGCTTCAGGTTTAACACCTGCACGTCGCATATTTTCGATTAATCGAAGACGCTTTACTACTTTAAGATATCTCGCACCTGAAACTTTATCTTGTTCTTGTCGGAGAAATGCAATCAGCTCTGACAAATCGATATGTTTGATAAGTTCAAGTAGCGCTTCAGAACCTGTCTTGATTGTGAAAAAGACTGGTATATCGTATTCAAGAATTTTAAAGTATTCATCTTCAGAAAGAACACTTGAAACTTTAAGACTTCTAAGAAGTTTAGCAAGGGTATCTGCAATTTCATCAAGTTTCTTTGATTCACTCTCAAATGTGTCTGTAAGACGGGCAAGTTTTTGACGTAATCCTAAATCTAATTCTTGACTAATAAGCTGTTTCTGTTCAACACTTACTTTTGTAGCTTCTGCGTCGTTTTTCTTCGTTTCAACTTCATTTGTTAATCGAGCTTCTTCGTTAGCCATTTTCTCCTTTAGGCCAACTTTTCGCTTTTCGATTGTGTCTGCAAGCAAATCAAGTGCTTCTTTTTTCTTTTCTTCATCAACTTCAGTGACGATATATGAAGCATAATAAATAACAGATTCAAGATTTTTCTGTGGAATATCTAACAGTAACGAAAGTGGACTTGAAGATCCTTTAAAAAACCATACATGCGCTACAGGTGAAGAAAGAGTTATATGACCAATTCTTTCTCGTCGAACACGAGATAGTGTTACTTCAACGCCACATTTGTCACAAATAATACCTCGATAACGAATTCTTTTATATTTTCCACAATAACATTCCCAGTCTTTTGTAGGACCAAAAATTCTCTCATCAAAAAGTCCATCTTTTTCAGGTCGGAGAGTTCGATAGTTGATAGTTTCTGGCTTGGTAACTTCACCATAAGACCATGAAAGAATATCATCTTTACTTGCAACGAGTACTTTAAGAGAAGTAAAATCGAGAATTGTTGGATCTTTTAGCTGTTTTTTATTGTCTTGATTTCCGTTATTCATAATTATTCTTGTACGCTTTCTACAGGATCAATCATTGGTTCTTCAATGTCATCTGCTGGCTCAACAGTTTCTTCTTCTGGTGTTTCTTCTGGAACAGCTTCTGCGTCAAGTGTTTCCTGCATTTCTTTTGCAACATCTTTCACACCTTCTTCAGCAACTAAATCGGCAATTGGTTCGGAGACCTCATTATACACTGTTGCACCAACAGGCACAACATTGAGTCCAAGTGATTGTAATTCTTTAATAAGAACTTTAAATGACTCTGGAACTTTAGGTGTTGGGATATCTGTCCCCTTTACGATAGCTTCAAATGCTTTCGCACGTCCGACAACATCATCAGCTTTAATTGTTAACATTTCCTGTAAAATATGGCGTGCTCGATGTGCTTCAAGTGCCCACACTTCCATCTCTCCAAGTCTTTGACCTCCCATTTGTGCTTTTCCTCCGAGTGGTTGTTGAGTTACAAGTGAGTATGGCCCAGTACTTCGAGCATGAGTTTTATCTTCAACCATGTGGATCAGCTTCATAATATATTCAATTCCAACTACAACTTCGTTATCAAACGCTTCTCCAGTTTTTCCATCATGAAGAACAACTTTTCCATTCGTTGGAAGGCCTGCTTGCTCTAATAGTTCAATAATTCGTGCTTCTGATACATTTTCAAATACTGGAACACCAATCTTCATGCCAAGTGTCTTTGCAGCAATACCCAAGTGACATTCTAAAATCTGTCCCAAGTTCATACGAGCAAGAATAGACATCGGAGACATAATAATATCAACAGGTGTTCCATCAGCGAGGTATGGCATATCTGCTGCTGGAAGAATTTTTGAAATAATACCTTTGTTTCCGTGTCGTCCAGCTAATTTGTCTCCCACAACAACGTGTCTAAACTGTGCTACTTCAACGATAATCTTTCGAATTGCACCTGGTTCGAGCTCATCCCCACTCTTTCGATCAAGGATCTGAACACTAATAACTGTTCCACGCTCACCATGTGGGATTCTAAGTGATGTATCTCGAACTTCTCGTGCTTGCTCACCGAAAATTGCGCGAAGCAGTCTTTCTTCAGCTGTTAATTCTGTTTCACCTTTTGGAGCAATTTTACCAACCAGAATATCTCCAGGACCTACTTCTGATCCAACGACGACAATTCCTTCTTCATCAAGCATCATAAGTTCGTCTTCACCAACATTTGGAATATCTCGAGTTGTTTCTTCAGGACCGAGTTTTGTTTCAACGACAGAAACTTCATGTTTTTCGATATGAATTGAAGAAAGCGCATCTTCTTTAACGAGTCTTTCAGAAACTACGATAGCATCTTCATACCCAAGTCCATCAAGTGACATGTATGCGATTAGAAGGTTTTGTCCAAGTGCTAATTCTCCATTTTGTGAAGCTGGTCCGTCGATTAAAATATCGCCTTTTTTAACAATCTGTCCACCTTTAACTACTGAACGCTGAGTATATGAGGTTGCATTTGATGTTCTGTGGAATGCGTTGATACCGAAGGTTGCTTTTTCACCTTTCATGCCATCAAGGCTAACTTTTGTCGCATCTGAGAAACTTACTTTTGCATCAAAAGGAGCTTTTACAACTCTTCCCATGACTTCTGAAATAACACCTTCCATACCAGTTCCAACTGTTGGACTATCTGGGCGGACAAGTGGAACAGCTTGGCATTGCATGTGAGATCCCATCAGTGAACGAATAGCTTCGTCATGAGCAACGAATGGAATAAGAGACGCAGAAGTTCCGACAACCTGTCGTGGAATTACGTCAATATAATCGATAAGTTCAGCGTCAACTTCTAAGAAGTCTCCGTTATGTCGTGCTGGAACACGCTCATCTGTAATAATTCCATCTTCAGAAATACCAATACTTGCATGGGTAATATAGTGATCAATTTCGTCATCTGCTGCCATATATACCATTTCTGTCGTAATTCTCATGACTGTTTTACCATTTTTTGTTTCTTTAACAACTTTTCTATATGGAGTTTCAAGGAATCCAAAGTTGTTGACTCGTGCGAAAAGAGCCATATAGGTTACCAGTCCAATATTTGGTCCTTCAGGACTTCTAATAGGATCAATTCTTCCATACTGTGAACTGTTAATGTCTCGGATAGAGAAAGCTGCACGCTCTCTAGAAATACCACCGGTTCCCATAACGGTTAAACGGTTTAAATTATCAATTTCTGAAAGTGGATTTGTTTGATCGAGGATTGTTGAAAGCTGTGAGGTTCTAAAGAATTCATTAATAGATGCCATAATTGGACGAGCATTAATAAGACTTGCCACAGCCACTGGAGTTTCTGGTTGAATGAGACTCATTCTTTCTTTAACTGAACGCTCAATACGAAGAATTCCGATTCTAAATGCGTTAGTAGCAACAAGCTCTCCAACACTTCGAACACGTCGATTAGCTAAACTATCGATATCATCTACTTGACCACGTCCTTGGTGAAGCATCATGAGGTAACTAATTGCTGCAATAATATCATCTACTGCTAAAATTCTTTCTTCTGTAGCATTAAATCCAGGTACAGCTTTTAGTTTTTTGTTCATTTTATATCGTCCAACTTCACCTAAATCATATCGGCGGTTGTTAAAGAAGAGATTATTAAAGCTTTCTTTTACTTTATCGAGAACAACTGGTTCACCAGGATGCATTTTCTTGAAAATTTCGATAACAGCTTCTGTTTCAGAACCTGTTTCGTCTTTTGTAAGGGTATTTTCAATGAAAGAATCTGGGCTATTTGCTTCAATTTCACCAAATCTTTCTTTAATTGTTTCGTTTGCTGAAACTCCAATTGCTCTAAGGAACGTAGTCGCTAAGAATTTTCGTCGTCGATCAATTTTAACTGTAATTGTTCCATAACGAGTTGTTGAGAATTCAAGCCATGAACCGTGAACTGGTCGAATTTCAGCAGTATAAAGTGCTTTTCCTGTAGCTGGATCTTGGAGAGCGGTAAAGAACACACCAGGAGAGCGAACAAGCTGATTAACAACAGCACGTTCAATACCATTTACAATAAACGTTCCACGAGTAGTCATTTGTGGAATATCACCAAGAAAAACTTCAGCATCTTGAGAACCGTTAGTCTTTTTATTAATGAGTGTTGCTTTTACGTAAAGAGGAGCATCGTAGGTAAGTCCTTTAACAAGTGCGAGTTCTGGAGTAATGGTTGGCTCGCCTATTCTATAATTTTTTAGTTCTAGACTCCAGTTTTTACCTGTAAAGTCTTCAATAGGAGAGATCTCTTTGAGGATTTCCCCAATAGCTTCTTTTTGAAACCATTCATAAGATGCTTTTTGGGTTGCTAATAAATCTAGGGTTGGTAGTGTATCATACACTTTTCCCCAGTTATAGCGTGTAATATTTTCGTTGTTTGAAGTTGTATTAGATTGCTTTGGCATGTGAAAGACTAGTATATTGAGCAGATACCCTATTAAACACAAATAAGTCAGGAAGACAAGTCTCCTGAGCATTGTACCTAAAAAATTTAGAGTAAAAATATGTATACCATATAATAAATAGACATGTCAAGAGGTAACAGAGGAAGTAACAGAGTTTCAAAGCTACAATGATAAAAAGAAAATATGTATTTTTCTAAAACTATGCCAATTTGAAACACTGCAACCACCTAACAGCCATGCTATAATACGATAATGTTAACAGCTTCAGAGATCATACACAGATATATATCCTTCTTTGAACAGCGCGGACACAAACGAATCGCGAATTCTCCCCTTGTTCCACAAAACGATCCGACTACTCTCTTCACTAGTTCTGGTATGCAACCACTTGTCCCCTATCTTCTGGGTGAAGTACATCCGAGTGGTACAAGACTTGTTAACGTACAGAATTCTTTTCGTGCACAGGATTTTGATGAGATTGGAGATAATCGACATACGACATTTTTCAGAATGCTTGGGAATTGGAGTCTTGGGGACTATTTTAAAGAAGAGCAGATTCCGTGGTTCTTTGAGTTTCTAACTGACAAGCACGTAGGACTTGGACTTGATGGGAGTAACATTTACGTGACAGTCTTTATCGGAGACGTTGAAAATAACCTTCCCAAAGATACAGTCTCAGCTGGAATCTGGAAAGAGTTATTTAAGAAACATCATTTAAACACGAAAGAAGTCGAGATGGGTTCAGAAGCAGATGCAGCTGAAAAAGGAATGAATGAGGGGAAAATCTTTTACTATGATGCGAAGAAAAACTGGTGGTCACGAGCAGGTGCTCCTGAAAATATGCCAGCTGGTGAACCAGGTGGACCAGATACCGAAGTATTTTACGATTTTGGCACAGAGCATGACCCCAAATATGGCAAACACTGTCATCCCAACTGTGACTGTGGACGATTTATGGAAATTGGCAACTCAGTTTTCATGCAGTACATAAAAAATGCTGATGGAACATTTACTCCCCTCCCAAAACAAAATGTCGATTTCGGAGCAGGATTGGAGCGCTATTTAGCAGCTTGCCATAACAATCCAGACATGTTCAAAACAAATCTCTTTTTCCCCATTATAGAAACCATCCAAAGAGAAACACATAAGATGTACGAGGATCACGCAGTCGATATGAGAATGATTGTAGGTCATTTAATCGCCGCTGTATTTATTAGTAATGCTGGAGTATCTCCTGCTAATACTGAACAGGGGTATATTCTTCGTCGTTCTATTAGACGAGCACTTGATAGTTTCTACACGCTTGAAGCGGCCCACATCGAGCCGATACTCGTATCTATCGTCGATCAATACAAAGAAACCGATGAAGATCTCGTGACGAACTTTGAAGCAATCAAGGGAACAATCCTCGAAGAAACTGATAGTTATTTCCAAACTCGAGAAAAAGCAAAGAAGTTTATCCAGAAACAATATAAACAAACAGGAGATGAGCTAAAAGGGCTCACAGAGATTTCAGCAGACGATGCATTTCTACTCTATACTACACACGGGCTCTCTCCTTCACAAATAAAAAGCTTAGGGTATACGTTTGATGACCAGGCCTTTGCAGAAAAAATGAAAGCACATAAAGATCTCTCGCGTGCTGGTGGAGAAAAGAAGTTTCGAGGTGGACTCGCTGATCATTCAGAACGAACCATCATGGGTCATACAGCGACGCATTTACTGCATAAAGCCCTTCGAGACGTTCTCGGGACACAAGTCCACCAAACAGGTTCAAACATTACCACTGAACGGGTCAGGTTTGACTTTAACTATAACGAACGACTCACAGATGAGCAGATGAAAACTGTTGAAACCATGATAAATGAGAAAATAAAAGAAAATTTACCAGTTCACTTCGAACTTATCCCCACGAAAGAAGCTTACGATATGGGAGCAATTGGACTGTTTATGGATACCTATGGTGAAAAATCGAAGATTTACTTTATTGGAGACACTTCCAGGGCGTACACAGATGCATACTCTATTGAATTCTGTGGTGGACCACACGTCGAATTTACAGGGAAACTCAAATCAGTTACTATTAATAAACAAGAGAACCTTGGAAAAAACCAAAAAAGACTCTACTTAATCGTTGAAGGATAAAAATCACTATGAAACTGCCTATTTCATTTCCATCATTTGGAAAAAAACAGCAAGATAAAAATTACTACCTCATATTATTGCTAAGAGATGAGAAGGCGACTGCTGTAATCCTCGAAGAAGAAAATAAAACGGTTCGGATAGCAGGAATGAACGAGACTCATTTTGCAACTCCACTTGAAGATACTACAGATGATAGCTTACTCGATATTCTTGATAAAACAATCAGTAAAGCTGAAGAAACACTTCCACCAAGTATTCAAACCGAAATGACCGTATTTGGGGTGAAAGATTCCTGGGTGGAAGAGAAAAAAATAAAGAAAGAATTTCTTGATCGTCTAAAAAGTGTTGGAAAAGCATTATCACTTAAGCCTATCGGGTTTTTAGTAATCAGTGAAGCTATCGCACACCTCATCCAACAAGAAGAAGGAGCACCAGTTTCTGCAATCGTAGCAGAAATTGGAAAATATTCTGTAATGCTTAGTCTTTTTAGAGGCGGCCGACTCCTCGAAACGAAAAGCGCACCTGTCGTGAACTCACTAACAGAAACTGTTGATACGTTACTGAAACATTTTGTAAGTGTTGAAGTACTACCTTCCCGAATTCTTCTTCTAAATGCTGATGAAGACGATTCACTTTCTCAACAGTTCATTACTCACCAATGGAGTAAAACACTTCCCTTTCTCCACATGCCGCAAATTAGCGTACTCAGTAATAATTTTGACGCTCGGGCTGCAGTTCAGGGGGCCGCAAATCAGATGGAATTCTCAGTTGCAGAATCGGCATTCCCACTTTCAAGCTCAATTACAACCCTTGTTGAAGCAAGTGAAAAAGCTAGTATAAAGAATGATGAACAGACAGTTCAAGAAGGACACAATGATAAAAAACACCATACAAAAGAATCTGAAGAACAGCTTGAGAAAAACGAAGAAAAAACTGAGAAAATAGAAGATGATATAAAACATGCAGAAGAAAATGAAGATATTCTTTCATCAACTGTGGCAACTGAAAACTTTGGATTTGTTCAAGGGAAAGATATTGCTGATTTTCCGTTTTCACCACAAACACCATCACCACACGCTACTTCAAATCTTGAGCCGGCTACCTTCACGAATACAGAACCGTATAGTTCAACTCTTTCTCCACGTGAAACAGATTCAGAAGAGATTCAATCATCTCGTAGTGATCGATCAAACAGATCTAGTGGACTTTCTGGAGTAATGAGTATGCTTTTAGTAATTCCAACAAAGATAAGTGATTTCTTAAAGAAGTTCTCTATGAACGGCTCATTTGTTGCTGGAAAAGCAAAATTTATAGTATTAGGTATAATTCTGCTTTTTGTCATAATTGGACTTCCTATTACCTATTTGTATACAGCATCCGCAGACGTTACCCTTGATATTAAAGCAAAATCATTTGATGCTACTGAAGATGTATCTTTTGCAGTAGACGGCAGCAGCGATTTTGCAGAAAATACCATTAAAGTAACGACAGTCAGTATTTCACTTGATGATAAAGCAACAGTTCCTGCATCAGGCAAAAAGGAAATTGGCGATAAAGCAAAAGGAACAGTTACGCTTTATAATAATAATGAAAATAAAAAAACATTAAATGCCGGAACTGTTATCACTTCTAGTAATAATATAGATTTCACACTTGATAAAGATGTGACCATTGCTAGTGCTTCAGGAGATGCTTTTTCTGGCACAAAACCTGGAACAACTCAAGCAACAGTCACTGCAAAGGCTATTGGAACCAACTCAAATCTTCCATCAAATACGAAATTCAGTGTAGCTGGCACGACAACTATTGCTGCTAAAAACGATACAGCATTTTCAGGAGGTACAAAAAAAGAAGTAACAGTTGTTGCTAAAGCTGACCGTGATAAATTACTTCTACAAATTCCAAAAGACTTAGAGAGTAAAGCAAAAGAAGAATTAGGAAAAAAATTATCAGATGGAGAAGAGCTACTACCACTTGATCTGACAACAACGATTGATAAAAAAGAATTTGATAACGATATTGGGGATGAAGCAAAATCTGTAACTGCATCAGTTACGGTAAGCTTTAGTGGAATTGCATACTCAAAAACAGAATTGCAAGATTATGCAAAAACGATTATTGAGAAAAAAGCGAGTAGTGATGCTAACACACCGGGAAATACAATTAACACAGGTATAAATAAATTAACTGCCGGAAAAGATAGTAACTACACAGCAACTATTACCATTAAAACTGGATTACTGCCTAAAATAGATACGCAAAAAATCCAACAAGATATTACCGGTAAATCAGTCAGTGCAGCAACTGAACTTCTCATGAAGTTACCGCAAGTCGAATCAATTTCTACACAGGTTAAGCCTGGCATTCCATTTTTATCATCATATCTTCCACGAAGAAGTGATCACATTAACATTCTAACAACATCACATGAGTAAACTGTACCTCAAACAATCTCCACGAATTAATCTTCGTTGGATAGTTCGCATTTTTGGACTTTTTTTATCACTGTCAGGAATAGTGACAATTGGTTATTTTTTCTTCCCAGTTATTTCGTGGCAACTATATTTAGCTCCAGTTTTTGCGGCTGAAAATATTACGACACCAATTCCTAAAGCAACAGTACTTAATCAATCAACATTCGCTAGCCTCGCAAGACAAACAACCTCCCTGCTTTTAGGAGTTAATTATTATAACGCGGCAACATGGTTTCCAAGTGCACCTGCTCCGACAGAAAATAGTCGTCCACAAGTGACAACGTATCGTTTCAGTGTTCCAAAACTTAAGATTGTAAACGCAATTGTTTCAACTGTAGATTCAGATCTTGCTTCACATTTAGTTAACTATCCAGGAACGTCAGTTCCACCCAATAAAGGAAATGCAGTCATTTTTGGACATTCAACACTTCCTCAGCTATACAATCCTAAAGACTATAAAACAATTTTTGCAAACGCTCATACACTTCAAGTTGGAGACATTTTTAAAGTAAGCGCAGATGGTATTGAATATACATATAAGATTTTTTCAATATCTATTATTGATCCCGAAGATACATCTGTCCTAAGTCAATCATTTGAGGATAGTTACTTAACCGTTATAACATGTACTCCTCCTGGAACAATTTGGAAACGACTTGTATTAAAGGCTAAATTAGAAAAACTTTAGTTGTTCGATTGCTACATTATTTGATTGTCGATTGTTTCATTGCTGCATTGTTTCCTCTCCCAAAGGGAGAGGAAACAATGAAACAATCGAACAATGAAGCAATTAACCAATCTCCCCTATCTCGACAAACAGAGATAAAACCCAGTACAATAAATCCTATGCAGGAATCAAATAGATTCGTTATTGTCTTAAAAGAAATCTGGCCAACAATTAACAGAGGATTGACAAACCTCTTTTATTTTCTGTTTGGTATTATTAAAAATGGAATTAAAATTGCAATACAACAACTAAAAGGAGGTGGGTTAGAATAATGGACGAAAATGAAATAGCCTTAGATGCAATACGCAAAAAATTAGTTGGGAAAGAACTCAACTACAAAGAGATTTTTGCCATCATGGATCAAATATCCCACGAACGATTAGGTGATGTACTCACAACATATTTTGCTGCTTCTGGATATTCTAAAGGGTTTACTGATCACGAAATCTATTTTCTGACGAAAGCTATGATCGAAACAGGTGAAACTCTCACCTTTGACGGAATTGTCGCTGATAAACACTCGATCGGTGGCGTTCCCGGAACAAGAACTACTATGATCATCGTACCGATCATTGCAGCAGCAGGATTTAAAATACCAAAGAGTTCATCCCGGGCGATTACAACTCCAGGTGGTACTGGTGATGATATGGAAGTGCTCGCTCCCGTATCCTTCACAAAAGAGCAAATCTATAAAATTGTAGAGAAAACAAATGCGTGTATAGTATGGGGGGGGAGTTTTAATATCGCACCAGCAGACGATATTTTAATTAAAGTTGAAGCACCACTATTATTTGAAAGTTTTGATAAGATTTTAGTTTCAATTATGGCGAAAAAGATTGCCTTCGGCTCAAATCACATAATTATCGACCTTCCTTATGGAACAAATGTAAAAGTCCATCGACTAGCAGATGCAGAAGTATTAAAAAATAAATTTTTACATCTTGCCGAGAAATTTAATGTAAAAATGAGAGTTCTCGTTCATAAAGTAGAAGAACCTGCTGGAAAAGGACTTGGCCCACTTCTTGAATGTCGTGAAGCTATTCGAGTACTAGAGCAACTTCCTGACCGCCCAGAAGATCTTGAGACACGTGCACTTAATCTAGCTGGTGAATTACTCGAACTTTGTCTCGAAGACAGTTCTGAGAAGTTACGTGAGGAAATTAGCATGAATTACGGTACACCCAGAGCTTGGGCAAAACATATCCTATCATCAGGAAAAGCGTTAACTAAAATGAGAGAAATTATCGAGGCGCAAGGAGGAAACCCTGACATAAAAAGTACTGATCTTAAGCCTGGAAAACACTCCTATGACTATCCATCTCCTCATAGCGGTAAGATCTCAGAAATTAATAGTAAAAATGCCACAGTAATCGCTAAAATACTTGGCGCCCCAGAACAAAAAAAAGCTGGTATTTACCTCCATAAAAAAATTGGAGAAAGTATTAAAAAAGGTGAAACTCTTTTTACCATATATAGCGAAAATTCACATCTCCTTTCAGAAGCAAAAGATTCACTACCACATTTTCCGATTAGTATTTTTTCCTGAGTATGAAACCATTTCGAATTCTTATCATTCTAGGTGTTCTGTTTTTATTAGCAATAGGGTTTTGGTATTCCTCAGCATCCTCACCAGTTGATAAAACAAATAGTACAAAGCAACAATTTAGTGTCGAAAAAGGAATGGGTGTTAAAGCAATTGGAGCAAAACTTGAAAAAAATCATCTGATTAGAAATTCCCTGATATTTTATATCACTGTGAAGCGTCTCGGAATTGAGAATAAAATTCAAGCTGGAGACTTTCAGATTTCTCCCTCTCAAACTACAGCAGAAATTGCAGAGAACCTCACGAAAGGAGCACTTGATATATGGGTTACCATTCCTGAAGGAAAAAGAGCAGAAGAAGTAGCTCAAATTCTTAAAGAAACTCTACCAAACTACGAATCAACCTGGCAGACACAACTAAAAGAACATGAAGGATATCTTTTCCCAGATACATATCTGATTCCAAAAGACGCTACAATTGACCAGATTATATCCTTACTTACAGAGACATTTGACCAGAAATATAACACAGTCACTAACAACACTAATTTTTCTAAAATAAAAGTAGTTACTCTCGCATCACTTATCGAACGAGAAGCTCGAAAAGATGAGGATAGACCACTAGTATCAAGCGTTATGCATAACCGCCTTGATATAGGCATGCCACTACAAATTGATGCGACAGTGCAGTATGCTTTGGGATATGACTATTATGGAAAATCATGGTGGAAAAAAGAATTATCATTTGACAATCTGAAATTAAATTCTCCATATAATACATATGTTAATCCTGGCCTCCCACCAACACCAATTGCGAGTCCAGGAATCAAAGCATTAGAAGCAGCAGCTAACCCTGCAAATACACCTTACTTTTTTTACATCACTGATAAAAACGGAGATAATCACTATGCAAAAACGCTAACTGAACATAACGCAAATATAAAAAAATACGGATTATAAACTTCTATACTTTCCCTGATGCATCTTTTCATTTTAAGCCTTGAAACGAAGAAGGCCCTTCCCGACAAAATGTCGAGAAGGGCCTTTGAGATACACGAGTTGGGAGAGCGAGAATGGGAGTTGCTAGGCCAGACGGATGATCGCGACAGGAGTAGTACCCGAAAGCACTAGTAGTCCTGCCTGAGCCTCAGCCAGGTCCTGCGCCTCGTCGAAACTGACTTCCTCCACGAAGTTATCCACTTCGAATATACCGCAGGTGCGAGCCACCCCAAGCGTGTCTGCTTCTGATCCAGCACGGATCACCGCAAGCGGGAACAGACCCAGGGAAGCATGCACCAGGCAGTTACAGGTACTCGAAAGCACCAAGCCGCCCAGTTCCGCCGCACGAACACACGCTTCATCGAAGCTGACACCGACATCGAACATCGTGACCTCGAAGCGGCCGCAATCGCTGAGGACGCGGAAGGTAGCCCCTTCCGGACTCACTTCGCCCTGCATGACGATCTCGATCATGATCAAACTGCCACCAGGGTGAATGGGAAACTCATCCGCATCGAGTTGAGCGATCTGCTCTTTGGTAAACAGACCGTCGAGTCCGAGCCAGTCGGGATGGGGCAAGTCAGCGTGTTCATTATTGACGGTACCGGAATTGGGGTTGAGCTCACTCATTGTAGTTCCTCCATTTTGGATAACAATCAACATGAGAGGGCAATCTCCCGTGAGTGGTACGCAATCGGAAACGAATCCTCCTTACTTCTCTTTAATCCCCACTTTTGCCCTTCTGCTACATAGCAGAAAAGTGAAGATTACATCTCAAAGAACAGATCATGTATTCCCTGAGATGTAATCTCCTTAAAGCGCAGTGAAGATTATCTCCTTGTAAACGTGCAAAATCATACTATATTTAATAACATTTATCGAATACAGCATGATATAAGCGGAATGATAACAGAAATAAAGAAAATCTTCAAGACTATGGGATTATTTTCGTCGAATACCTTTGAAGAAACGACGTGAAGCTGATTTGGGCTTTTCAGAAGTTAACGCTTGCTGTAATTCTTCTTTTACATTTTGTAGTTCCGTCTGAGCAACTTCGACTTGTTTAACAATTTGTTTAACTGAATCTTGTACTACTTCCTCAGCTTTTTGAAGTGCTGCTTCACTATGTAGTTCCTTTACCGCTTCCTGAACCTTCTCAGGAACATTCGTAACAGCATTTTTCGCAGCATCACGAACTTCTTCTATTTTTTCTTTAATTTCATCTACCGGAACTGCTTGGCCAATTTCTGCAGTCATTTCTTTAATATCTGCTACCTTTTCAGTTACTTCAGGCA
This sequence comes from uncultured Gammaproteobacteria bacterium, assembly GCA_964503265.1. GTDB lineage: Bacteria > Patescibacteriota > Microgenomatia > Levybacterales > UBA12049 > CAZCYO01. The sequence continues at coordinate 238,757 of CAZCYO010000003.1, read as the reverse complement.
CCACTTGTTCTACGGTACTTGAGACAAGCTCTTTTATATCTTCGACTTTTTTTGCAAGATCTTCTTTTTTCTTTACTATTTCAGATGATACAGTCCCTTCAGCTTGAGCAAGCAGGCTTTCAAGTTCCTCAAAAATATCTAATCCTTCATCACCAAGCCTTTTTAAGATTTTTCGACCTTTTTTTGTAACAAGAAATAACGTGATTAATACCCCAACGATGAGGCCAAAAAGAAAACCATTGCCGGTTTGGATTGGTTGCGAATGTTTCTGGTCCATATTATTTATCTTTGGAATCTTCTTTATCGTGGGAAAGAATGCTTTTAACGACTTTTATTGCAGCAATGATTGACCCTGCTTTAAGTCCTGATGCTAAGGAAGAGAGGGAAGAGATTGGAACTGAGACACTTTCAGTAATGCGATGAGCATCTTGAAGAACATCGTTTGCTTTAGTAATTGTTTTACGAACTTCTTTGAGAATAAAAAATACTTGAACTCCGAGGACAACAAGTAGGAGTGAAACAATGATAATGACAAAAAGTAGCACCAATTGGACAGTATCGAGCATACATCTAGCTTACAAAAGCATGGGTATAAGTGTCAAGGTATCATCAGTAGGTTGGGGTAGATTTAACCTCGATCGTTCGTTTGATTGTATGTTCTTTGCCAAATTTATTGATTGATGTAATAGTAATTGTATTTTTGCCCGTAAAAAGTGTTACTGTTTTTGAAAATGTGCCGTCATCGTTTAGCGCTACTAAGGACGTATTAACATACAATGATGCAGCTGCATCAGTTTTTCCAGTAATCGTTACATCTTGTGAGCTAATTATTCCGTCTTTTGGTGCAGTAATAGTGAGTGATGGAGCAAAAAATGCTCCTCGGTATTGAAAGAAGAGAAATCCTGAAAAACAAAGAACAATAAAAAAAAGTCCGATAACTGTTTTCCTAAAACGAAATCCCATAAAGGGATATTGTGCTTCCTTAGTGAAACCTTTTGGAAGCACTCTATAAGCAACTCGCTCATCAAACTCTCGTTTAAAAATAGGTAATATTTCGTGAGCAGAAAAACCTAAATACTCAGCATAGTTTTTGACAAATCCGTGAGCATAAGAAGGTGAAGGAAGCTTAGTATATTCACCTTTTTCAATTGCGATTAAAAAGGACTCTTTAATTTTTGTATGTTTTGATACCTCAGCAAGTGTTAAGCCTTTTTTAAGTCGTCGTTGTTGTAATCGTTGACCTGCACGAACCATATGAAATAGAAATTAGAAGTTTGATACTAGAAGGTAAATAATAATAACCATGTATATTCCACTCTCATACTCTCATTCAAATCTCTAACTTCTAGCATCATAGCATATCTACTGTTGTTGATTCATTGAAGAAAGATATTCTTCAGCATTTCGAACTAAAATATCTCGAGCTTTCGATCCGTCTGCTGGACCGACAATTCCGTTCTCTTCAAGTTGATCTAAAATTCGAGCAGCGCGTGAATAACCGATAGACATCTTACGCTGCAAGAAAGATGCAGACGCATTATTAAACTGGCAGACAACTCGGACTGCATCTTCAAACATATCATCCTTCCCATCTCCACTTCCCCCTGATGCACTTCCGGCTTTCCCATTTTTTCCGCCTCCTGTTGGTTGGTTAAGAATTTCCTCAGTATATTCAACTGGAATATTTTTAGCTTTAAGATATTCTACTAGTTTTTTAATTTCCTTCTCAGACACCCATGCCCCCTGAATACGAGTCGCCTTTGCTTGATCTGGTGGGACAAATAACATATCCCCTCTTCCTAGTAATTTCTCAGCACCTTGCGAATCAAGAATAACACGAGAGTCAATTTGTGATGAAACATTAAATGCTATTCGGCAAGGAACATTAGCTTTAATAAGACCAGTAATAACATTTACTGAAGGTCGCTGTGTTGCAATAATTAAATGAATGCCCACAGCTCGAGCCATTTGAGCAAGGCGTGCAATTGCATCTTCAACTTCAACAGGAGCAAACATCATCAGATCAGCTAACTCATCGATCACAATCACGATATAGGGAAGGGCTTGAAAGCCGGATAGCTCATTATATCCTTCAATATTTCTGACTCCTCGTTCTGCGAAAATTTTGTATCTGCGATCCATCTCGCTAACAGCCCACTTAAGTGCAGAAAGAATTTTCTCGACTTCGACAATAACAGGAGTCAATAAATGAGGAATACCATTATATGCAGTGAATTCAACGCGTTTTGGATCGACCAAAATGAGCTTTACTTCACTTGGTGATGCTCTAAATAGGAGCGAACAAAGCATAGAGTTAAGGAAGGCTGATTTTCCTGAGCCAGTGGTTCCTGCAACAAGCGCGTGGGGCATTTTCCCAATATCAGCAATGAGTGGTGTTCCTGAGACGTCAAGTCCCATTGAGGTAGATAACTTTGACTTACTTTTCTGCATATTAGCAGAAGCAAGCATCGTCTTAAGAGGTACTACTTCAAGAGATTTATTCGGAATTTCAATTCCAACCAAATTTCGACCAGGAATAGGTGCTTCAATACGAATCTGCCCTCCCGGTGCTTCGGTTGCAAGTGCAAGATTTGATGCGAGAGATGTAATTTTGGTAATCTTTGTTCCTAGTGCAATTTCAAGTGCGTATTGGGTAACTGCAGGCCCTAGGTTCACCTCAGCCACACGTGCATCAACACCAAAACTTTGCAGTGTCTTTTCAATAAGTGATGCTGTTTTATTAACATCTCCTCGATCAGCTTTCTGTCCTGGAATGTCAGAAAGAAGCGAAAGTGGTGGATATTCCCAAATGCCCGGTCCATTACCTGACATCATATTACTAACGAGCTTTTCAGAAAGTAATTCTGGTTCTTTTTTATTAATTTTTGGTGCTTCATTTTGAATAGGTATTGCTGGTGCATCTTTTTGAAGACCTTTAATTTGCATGGGCTTACTTCGGTCAAGTGAGGACTGTCCATCTCTTTTTTTAAACAAACTTCCTGGATATAACCGCGCAATTGTACTCCCTGCAGTTTTAAATCCTTGAAGAATTTCATCCATTGAAGTATCAAAAACTACGATAGTTCCCACAATAATCCCGAGAATAAATACCACATCTGCTCCAGGAATCGTCAAAATTTCCTGAAGAATACCAAATAGTTTCTCACCAAATGATCCACTCCGGGTTAATCCTACGACTGAAACAAAAAATAACAAATAGCCTATAAATACATTTACTTTTGAAAGAAACATTTTCAAATGAAGCAAAAGAAACCCGAAGAAGATAAAAACGAACGGAAAAAGAAATGCAGCTCCTCCAAAGTTCTCTTCAAGAATACGTTGTAACCGCTGCGTTGATTCCCCCGTATGTAAAAATGAAAGAAACATAAGAAGCGCAGCAAAGATAGATCCCAACCCAAAAATAGTATAAACAGTATTCTTTTTGAGCTTCAATTTAATTGGTTTTTTGCGAGCACGTTTTTTTGACCCCATAGGACAGAACCTGAGATCATCAGGTATAGAAATAATAGCACAAACAAGCGAGAATACAAACGTATCGGGAGATATTACACTTCAATGATAATCGGGAGAATAAGCGGGCGACGTCGAAGGGTTTTAAAGATGTGCTTACCAGCGATATCACTGACTAACTTTCGCATATGACTCCAATTTTTAACTTGTGCTTTCTTTCCACCTAATTGTCGACGAATATCTGAAGGTAGTGTCTGAAGGAGAGCTTTTTCATCAGCTGGGTTAAATCCACGAGTAATAAGTGCAGGATCATCGGTCAATTGCCCATTTGATGCGTTAATTTCAGTCATAATAATTACTATTCCTTCTTTCGCTAGTTTCTCGCGGTCACGAAGAACATAACTATCGACCTCTTCACCAGAGATTTGATCGACATAAACACTTTTAAGTTCAATTTTCTGTCCAGGCTTAACTCCATTCTTACTAAAAATTAATTCCTGGCCATTTTCTTGAAGAAATATTTCTTTTTCTCCATATCCCATTTCAACTCCCAGTTTTTTATATGCTACCATGTGTTTGTAATTTCCTGAAACAGGCACCAAATACTGTGGTCTAATCAGAGACATCATTAACTGAAGATCTCCGGCCGAACCGTGACCAGAAACATGAAACGTATGTCCAGATAACGTTGAATAAACAGCCTTTACCCCTTTTTTAAAGATAACGTCGATGAGCTCTGTCACAGAAATTTCATTTCCAGGAATTGGATCGGAGGAGAAGACAACAGTATCTTTCGGTGAAAGACTAATATCTTTATGTTCGTCATTTGCGATACGAGTAAGTGCTGAATTTTCCTGTCCTTGTGATCCTGCTACAATTAACATTATTTCATTATCAGCCATATGTCTGAGATTTTCGATTTCAACTTCCGTCCCACTTTTCATTTGGAGATATCCCATCTTTATACCAACATCTTTTACTTTTATAAGTGATCGTCCAACAAAACAAACTTTTCTGCCCACACGCTCAGCTGCTTGGATGGCTTGATTGAGTCGGGCGATGTTAGAAGAATAAGTAGTTAAGAGAAACTTTCCTTCGCAATTTCTCATCTCTCTCTCAAAGCTTAAATCCATACCACGCTCAGTTGCAGTAAATCCTGGACGTTCTGAACCGAGTGAATCTGACATAAGTGCCATAACACCTTCACGCCCAGCATCAGCCAGTCGCTGGTAATCTGATCGTTTTCCATCAGCTGGTGTTAAATCAAGTTTAAAATCCCCTGTGTGAACGAAATTTCCAACAGGCGTCTTAATAAAGATACTAGAACTATCAGGAACTGAGTGTGTGATTTTGATAAAGCGTGCTGCAAAACTTCCCATTCTTACATCTGGTTTATCAAATTGGACTACCTGTACACGGTGAGGATGCTCAAACTCTTTTAGTTTTTCATTTGCGAGCATTGCAGTAAGTGGAGTCCCATATACTGGGAATTTAGGAAGCTGTGGGAGAATAAAGGGAAGTGCCCCGATATGATCTTCATGACCATGTGTTAACACCATTCCGACTATTCTTTTCTTTGTCGATAATAGATATGAAATGTCTGGCAAGAGAAGGTCCACACCAAGCATTGTTTCATCAGCGAATCCGATACCACAATCTACTATCAAAATCTCATCTCGATATTGATAGAGATACATATTTTTCGTGACGTCTTCAATTCCACCAAGTGGCAGAAATGAAATCGTGTCATTTGATGGTTTACTAGTAATAATATTTTTAAAATCCATATTTTTTGCTCTGCTATAGTATACGCGGTTTATCGAAGGGAGACAAGAAGCACACTGGTAATATACAAGTTAGAATATAGAAGTTAGGAGATAAAAGTTAGTATAAGAATATTCTATCTAGTAACTTCTATATTCTAACTTCTCATTTAGTACTGAGGCAAGTATTCTTTGATATTATTTGCATCCAGTCTAATCGATTGCGCTCTTCCTTCAACAATAATCTTTGCTACCTTTCGACACACACCTTCAACCGTTCTCTCTAAACTTCGAATACCTGAATCAAATCCAAGTGGCCGAATGATACTTGGCCAGACACTTTCATCCATCACTAATTGGTTTTCTGCTAATCCTGAAGCGGTTCTAATTTTATTAAATAAATATGTTTTTGCGATAACAATTTTTTCTTCATCAGAATATGATGGCATTTGGATAACTTCAAGACGATCCATCACAGCAGTTGAGACATTTTTGGTATTATTTGCAGTTGCAACGAAAATAACATTAGACAAATCGAATGGATAATCAATGTAATGATCAGTAAACGCATGGTTCTGTTCAGGATCAAGTAACTCAATAAGTACTCCCATGATATCTGCACGTGCATTTTCAGACACACGATCTAATTCATCAAGGAGAATCACAGGATTTCTTGTTCCAGCTCCAACTAATTTTTTAATAACTGTTCCAGGTTCTGCATCTGCAAACGATTTTGACTGCCCACGCAGTACTCGTGAATCAGCCATACCACCAAATGGAATACGCGCAAATTGGCGTCCGAGTGCTTCAGCAATAGAAATAGCTAAGGTCGTTTTACCAGTTCCAGCAAGTCCGACAAGACACAAGATTGGGGCACGCGCAACTGTATCTTTCTTGCCAGCTCGAAGATTAAGAATGATTGTCGCTAAATATTCTAAGATACGATCTTTAATCGTATTTAGTCCATAATGATTTCTATCCAACGCTTCTTTTGCACGGATTAAATCGAGTAAATCCTGTGACATAGTATTCCATGGAAGTTTAATTACCCAATTAATATAATTTGAAGTTGCTTCATATTCGATAATATAGTTCGAACTCATAAATCCACTGCTCACACGGATCAAAGCAAGTCGGGCAATTCGCTCTAATAAATTAGTTTTTAAGTCTGCAGGTAATGGTGTTTGTTCAATCTTTTCACCAAGCTGGCGAATCTGATCGTTCGATTCACTTTTATCAGGCGGATTAAAAGTAGGTGGTGTTTGAATAGTTGGTCCATTTTCAGGCGGAACAACAGGTTGGGACTGAGCAGGATCCATACATCCTATGATAGCGAATCCTATCTAAAAATGAAAGCATACTAAGAGAGAATCAAAATTAAGAGAATAGAAAAATTCGAAAATCGAAGCATGAAATACGAAATAAAGACACAAAAAAAATTCAATATTATTTTAAGGTAACTTTTTTGAGTTTCGAAATTCGGATTTCGAGTTTTACTAATGGGGATTAATAGTGTGCTTTACGTCTTTGATCTGGTCGGCCAGGTGTTCGTTGTTCAGTTCGTTCTCGTCTAAATTGTTGTGCGAGTGGATGAGGATTTGCACTTCGTGTTCCACCATCACCATCTCTACTTCCACGCTCAGATGTACCTGAATCACGATTACCATACGGTCGTCTTTCCTGATATGGTCTTCGCTCGCCTCCTCCACGACTTGACCCGCCACCTCGTGGTTCACGAGGACCTTGAGATCCATCATCATCAAGTAACATAGTTAAATTGATTCTTCCTTGATCGTCAATTTCTTGTACTTTTACTTCTACTTCTTGTCCTAGCTGTACAACATCTTCTGGGTTGTTAACAAATTCTCGTGACATTTTAGATACATGAACCATACCTTCTTTTCCAGGTAAAATTTCAACGAACGCTCCAAATGGAAGAATTCTCTTGACCGGTCCAGTGAAGATTTCCCCAGCAACTACTTCTCTCATCATATTAGTTACCCAATCAACAGCTTTTTGAACAGCTTCTGCATCAACTCCAGAGATCGTTACTACTCCATCATCTTCGACATCAACAGTTGCACCTGTCTGGGCGATAATATTCTTGATAACTTTACCACCAGGACCGATTAATTCTCCAATTTTATCAACAGGAATTTGAACAGTTTCAATTTTTGGTGCATATTCTGAAAGTCCTTCTCGAGGTGTTGAGATAGTAGCCATCATTGTTTTAAGAATCTCAAGACGAGCGGTACGAGCTCTTTCAAAAATTTCAGCAATTTCACTAACTGTTAATCCTGGAATCTTTACATCAAGTTGGATTGCGGTAACTCCAGTATCAGTTCCAGCAACTTTAAAATCCATATCACCTGAAAAATCTTCAAGACCAATAATATCTGTGAGTAAAATAGATTTATCATCAACAGACATACGTCCAATTGAGATACCAGCTACTGGCTTTGTGATTGGAACTCCAGCGTCCATGAGTGCAAGTGTTGATCCACATGTTGAAGCCATTGAACTTGAACCATTCTGAGAAAGTACTTCTGATACAACTCTGATTGTATATGGGAAATCTTCTTGTGTTGGAATAACTGGAAGAAGTGCGCGTTCTGCAAGTGCACCGTGACCAATTTCGCGTCGTGAGACGAATCCAAATCTTCCTGCTTGTCCGAACGAATATGGTGGACCTGAGTAGTGATGAATATATCTTTTTGTTGACTCACCTTCTGGTGCTTCTAAAAGCTGTTCCATTCGAGGTGAACCAAGCGTTACGATAGAAAGTGCTTGAGTTAAACCTCGGTTAAACAGTGCAGAACCATGTGTTCTTGGGAGAATAGAAACACCTGTCGTAATTTCTCGAATTTCATCAATCTTTCGACCATCTGGTCGTTTTTTCTTAGTAACAACATTAGATTTGATAAGTTTGAACATGAGATATTCAACCGCATTAGCGATCATCTTTGAGTCAAGCTCACCTTCAGGGTTAGCCATTTTGTAATCATTATAAATTTTCTTAATAAGATCTTCTGTTTCAGAGCCACTTCCCTCTTTATTCGCTCGAGTATCGATAAGTCCTTGAAGTTCAGATGAATATCCTTTTTCAACTACTTTAACAGCATCTGTAAGTGCTGAGTTTTGTGGAACTGCGTCTTTCTTTTGTCCAACTTTCTTCACTAATTCCTCAATGAGTTCAAGAACAACTGCTGTTTCGGTATGTGCACGTTTGATTGATTCAACCATGATATCTTCTGGAACTTGATTTGCACCAGATTCGATCATAAGTGTTAACTCTTTTGATTGTGAGACCACGATATCAAGTTCTGAGGTTTCCTGCTGGCTAATTGTAGGATTTGGAAGATAAGCTGCTTCTTTTCCTTCTGATTCTTTAACATATCCCATGCGGATTGCTGCGATTGGACCACTCCATGGAACTCGTGACATAGCAATTGCTGCTGATACTGCGTTGATTGCCAAAACATCTGCACTATTTTCCCCATCAACTGAAAGAAGTGTAACTACGACTTGTACTTCGTTTTTATATTCTTTAGGGAAAAGTGGGCGAATAGAACGATCAATGAGACGTCCTGTTAGAACTGCTTCATCTGTAGGGCGGCCATCACGTTTTACCCAACGACTACCTTTGATTCGTCCTCCAGCATAAAGTTTTTCTGCGTATTCTACACTGAGAGGGAAATAGTCAATTCCATCACGGACACCACCTGCAACCACTGTAGCAAGTACGACAGTGTCGCCTTGGCGTGCTAAAACAGCTGCTGTAGCTTGTGGTGCTAATAATCCTGTTTCAAATGTAAGTGTTTGACCAGCAAATTCGCGGGATACTGAGGTTATTTTCTTTTCCATTAGTTATCTTTAAGTCCTATTTTCTTTAGTATATCACCTGAGCGGGTTTTATCAACCTTTTCAAGGAAATTAACAAGACGTCGTCGTTTTGCAATCATAGAGAGGAGTCCTCGTCTACTATGCGTATCATGGATATGTTCTTTAAGATGATCAGCTAAACGATTGATACGAGTCGTGAGAAGTGCAATTTGTACTTCAGGACTTCCAGTATCACCATCACCTGTTTGATAGCTTTTAATAATTTCTTGTTTCTTGTCTGTTGTTAACGGCATAACTTCGATATTATAGCAAAATAGGATACGTATAACAAGTATCAGGAGTATGAGGCGTATCAGGAACTTTTTTAATACAGTAGTTGATTAGTTAACCAAACCATTGGGACCTCGCTAATTAGATGTCAGTTGAACCTTTATATACTTTAGGAGTTAACCAATCTGCTGGTGGTTTTTGTGATTGTTCTTGTGGTTTTACCTCAATATGTTGTGCTTCTTCAAACATCGGTTCATCAGCGACAACCTGTGGTTGTGCCTGTACTTGTTCAGTAACTGGTTGCTGGACTGACTGTGACTGAGGTCTTGGCTGATTCATTTGTGCTTGTGGTCGCGCACCAGAAGATTGATTATTACTCTGTCTTGGTTGACCTTGTGGTTGTGGGTTTCGATTTCCAGCTGGTTGATTTCCGCCACGTGGTTGATTTTGCTGTTGTGGTCGAGGCTGATTTACTTGTGGTCGATTAGATTGAAATTGTCCACGATCTTGGGACGGTTTTGGTGAAATTTGGCGAACTGCTCCTTTTTTCATAAGAATAGCTGCAATCTCAAAAGCTAGGTAGGTGGTATTTGGATTTTGGAAATTATTTGTTGCCTGGATAATACCACTCATTAAATTCTGAGAGATATCTACATCCATTTCATATCCTAATGTTAATAAAAGATCAGCTACCTGCTCACTAAGAGAAGAAAAACGAGGTGATACCAATACGATATCCCCAAATCCTTGGTTTTCAGCATGATTATCAATATTTACTGTTGTTACACCTTCAAGAAGTTCAGCTGAAAAAATACTATTTAAATCACTCATTGATTCAGTACCAATGACAAATAACATTCCAGGAGCTGTAGCACCACGTGTATATTTAACATCCGCTTCATTAAATGTTAAGCCATTTTCTCCGGCTTTAACAACGATATTTAAGAAATTATCATCCATTGTGTATGATACTTTCTCAATTTCTCCTTCATTATATGGAAACGATACTACAAGATCTCCAGTATCTGATGAATATGTTGTTTTAACGCGATCAATACCAACGAGGTTTGAAATCTCAACAATTGGTTCAGATGCAGAAACAATTGTAACTTTCTTTCCAGCGTTTTGGAGGGTTAAATAGATAGAAAGTGCTCCTGCCATTTGGTCAACAGAAGGATTTTGACCAACTGCTATTGCAATCTGGTCGCTTTTTTCAATTGAACTTTTGAGGTTTTGTAGAAGTTGGTTATCCATATTTTATAAAGAAAAAGCACTAATATAGGCCTTTTATTCTTAACTATGGGATAATACCACATCTCCGAGCTTGATGTCAAGAGGATGGTTCAGAAGGATACCACCTTCATGACCTTTTTCAACTTTTGAGGTTTGATTTTTACCGATTCTCAGAGAATTAATAGATGTTTCACCAATAACTTCATCACCACGCATAATACGAACTTTGTCTCTTTGTGCAACTCGACCATCCTGAACATTTACACCATAGGCAAGTGTTTTATCAAATGGGAAAATAGCCATAATCTGTGCAACTCCATAAATCTCTTCCATTTCATCAAGTTTTTTCCCTTCCACCACATCTTTTAGTTCATCAAGCATCTCATAGATAATATTGTAATTTTTAGCAAGAATCTTCTCTGTTTGTGCAAGTTTAACAACATCTGGACGAATCTTAACATTAAAGCTAATTACAAGACTGCGAGTAGATTTAGCAAGAAGAATATCTGCTTCACTTACTTCTCCAGTTTTTTGGGAGATAATTTTAATTTCTTCAGGAAGTGCGTATTTAATTGCTTCTAAAGAACCTTCTGTATCAGCATTAAGTACAATTGTAATATTATTTTCTTTTTGTGCAACTTGATAAACCATTTCCCTCTGAAGCGGTGCTGTAGCGACTGCTTTAACAACATCATCTACTTTTCTGTCAGAAATAATACTTCCAACTTCAGGCACGATTGACATTCCTAATAATTCAATACCTTCTCCTATCGTGGCATATTTTGTTTGCTCTCCACGCTCATTACTGATTGATCGTACTTTAAATTCTTCTCCGTTCAGAAAAAGCTCTTTTCGTGACTCTAAATTACCATTCTTAATAATGACTGTGGCGCGAGGTCCTGCTTTTTGATCCATTTTAGATTCGATAACGATTGCCTCAAGAGGAGAAGACTCTGAGCGAGATGCAAAATCACTCGCATGGAGCTCCTGGACAAGCAAAATAAGCTCAAGAAGTTCTGGAATATTTTGACCACTTTGTGCTGATACTTCAATCACAGGCACATCTCCACCAAGTCCTTCAAGCATTACTCCTTCTCGAACAATTTGTTGTTTTACTTTATCAGGATTTTTAGTCGGCATATCAGATTTCGTGAGAACTGCAATAATCGGAGTTTTAGCTGCTAAAAGAAGTTGAATACTTTCTCTGGTTTGAGGCATAACCCCATCAACTGAAGATACGATTAGCAATGAAATATCCGCCGCGTTCGCACCACGACTTCGCATTTTTGAAAATGCAGCATGACCTGGAGTGTCAATAAAGGTAATTCTTCGAGGTTTTCCGTCGTTTATAATCTCAACACTTGAGGTTCCAATTTTTTGCGTAATCCCACCAAACTCACGCGCAGCAATAGAGGTTTTACGAATCGCATCGAGAAGTGTAGTCTTACCGTGGTCAACGTGTCCAAGTACTGCTACGACAGGAGGGTAGAATGAGTGTTCAGAGTTACTGTTCTGTGTATTTTTTTGATCCATAGTGATGTATTACCTGAATTTTTCATATGACGGAAGTTAAGCTTCTTCATCTGTTTTTTCAACAGGTGCTACTTCAGCTGCTTCTGTAGGTGTTTCTTCTTCGGATGATATTTCCTCTACTGCTGGAGTTACATCTTCTTCTTTTTCAACAACTGGGATTTCAACAACTTCTTCAGGAGCTGCTGATTCTTTAATCTCTGCAACAACTGGTTCTTCAGTCTCTGTTACTTCTTCTGTTTTCTTTGGTACGCCCTGACTCTCAATTTCAATTTTATAACCAGTAAGCTGTGATGCTAAGCGAACGTTTTGTCCTTCACGACCAATGGCATAGGATAATTGATCTTCTGGAACAAATACGGTTGCAGTTTTAGCTTCTTCATTAAGTTCGACTCGAAGATCTTTTGCAGGAGAAAGTGCTTGTTCAATGTATGATTTACTATCGTTCGTCCACTGAATAATATCAATCTTCTCAATACCACCAAATTCTTGAATGATGGCTTGCACTCGAACACCTTTTTGACCAACACAACTTCCAACAGGATCAATCCCAGGCTGATTTGAATATACTGCGACCTTAGTTCGATTTCCAGCCTCACGAACGATAGCTTTAATTTCAACACTTCCAGTCGAAACTTCTGGAACTTCTCTTTTGAAAAGTCCTTCGATGAGTCCATTTGATGCTCGTGAAACGATAACTTCTTCACCTCGTGCTCCTTCTCTAATTTCCACGAGAAATACTGTTAACCGTTGGTTTAGATGATATCGTTCTTGTTGGATTTGTTCTGATTGAGGCATCACTGCTTCAGTTTTTCCAATATCAATAATGATGTTTGGTCCAGCAAATCGAAGAACCATACCATTGACGATAGTACCAATTCTCACTTTATAATCTGTAAGAATTGCTTCTTTTTCTTTTTCACGAATTTTCTGTAAGATTACTTGTTTTGCTGTTTGTGCTGCAATTCGTCCAAAACCAGGAGGTGTAACATCTTCACCATTATGAAGAATTTTTGCTTCACCACTATTAGGATTTAATTCTGCTGTATATTCTTCAAGTTCAACACCTGGGTGATCTTTTCGATAAGCAGCAACAATAGCATTTTTTACTGTTTCAAGCACGACATCAACATCGACTCCTCGTTCGGAGGCGACCTGATTGAGCGCTAATGCAAATTCACTTCTTTGTACTGCTGGCATAGTACGTGTAGTATATCAGATTGTAAGACTTCGATCAACCGTAGCTACGAGGAAGAAGGCACTGAATACGGAACTACTGATTGGGTAAACTCACCATTATCGTCTACAGAAAAAGTAACAGTCGATCCACGTAGTAAAATGTCTTGTAACCGCATCTTCGCTATTCGATCCTCAAGAGTATCTTGAAGATATCTTCTTAGTGGCCGGGCTCCAAATTCTCGATCAATTCCTTCTCGGACAATCTTTTCAATTACTTTTTCGTCAATAACAACATGAATTTCTTGTTTTTCAAGTCCATTTACAAGATCTGTAATTAACAACCCTACCACAAAAACCATTTCTTGATCTGTAAGTGGAGTAAATATCACAACATCATCAAATCGGTTAAGTAGTTCTGGCTTAAATACAGATGTCGTTTGCAGAACATCAAGTATGGATTGTTCAAATTTATCGTCTAGTGCTACTCCTTGTACCATTTGCTCTCTAATAAATTCTGATCCTGCATTTGAGGTGGCAATAATAATAGTATCGGTAAAAGAAACTGTCTTTCCTTTATTATCTGTCAGTCTTCCATCTTCAAAAACTTGTAAAAATAAATTAAGGATTTGGGGATCGGCTTTTTCAAACTCATCAAGTAAGATTAATGCAGATGGGTTATCATGAACTTTTTCAGTAAGTTCTCCTTTTTCATCTCCTGCGCCGGGAGGGGACCCAAGTAAACGCATTATTCCTTGAGGTCCGGTATATTCGCTCATATCAAACCGTAATATACGATCTTCACCACCATAGTAAGCTTGCGCCAATGCTTTTGCAGTTTCTGTCTTACCAACCCCAGTAGGACCTAAAAAGAGAAACGATGTGGGCCTGGTCGCTTTGGTAACTCCTGAACGAAGTCTTCGCAGCGCTTCTGAGATAGATGTAATCGCAGCATCTTGTCCAATAATTCTCTGATGTAAAAAGGTCTCAAGATTAAGCAGTAAATTTTTCTCTTCGATATCAGGCATACCAACAGATGCGTGCGTTTTTGCCTCAATTTCATCGATAATATCTTTTTCGTATACCGTACAGTTCTCAGTTCGTGTTGTAGCTATTTTATGTGCAGTATCAGTAAGAAGTTGTACTGCACTTCCTGGAAGTTGTGCATCTGGGAGATATCGTTTTGCATAAGAAACTGCTGTTTGCACTGCTTTATAACTGATAGTAGCAAATGTACTCGATTCAATCTCAGCAGTTTTTTCAAAAAGCATATGGAGTGAGGTAACTTCATCTGGCTCGCGTATATCAATAACCGAAAATACATCAAGAAGCGAAGTGTTTTCAACGTACTTCTTAAAAGCTCCTGGAGTAAGTGTAGCAATAATGGGAAGACTTCCATCCTCAAGATATGGAATAAGAGCTCCGGCTATATTAATATCATATGCTCCCCCACCGATGATATTTTGAAACTCAGGAATATAGAGCAAGACATTTACTGAATGTGCTACTTCTTCGACAATTGCTTGTAAGCGTACTTCTAAATCTGCTCTGTTTAATGCTCCAGCAATGAGTTGGCCAACCATTATCTCAAGGATTTGTTTTCGATCAAGACCACCACCAATTACGCCATCACTGCTATCATACGCGAAAGCTTCAACCAATGTCTCTTTCCCGACACCGTTTTCTCCAACAAGTAATACATTATTATTCTCTGGTTTTGACAGTATTTCAATTAATCGCTGAAAATCCTGTTCACGTCCAACCAGCAATGGCCTGTGTGACCATGCTTTAGTGGTGAAATCACGTGTATAATGTTTTGTTTCTGGTGTCCAACCCGAAACGACTACCTCTCCAAGGCCTTCTCCATTAAAGCGAACACGTATTTTCTGCGGATGTTCTTCTTCACGGTATGCAGACCGCGCCCAGGAAAGAATATGGATGAGGTCATTTGGTTTAAGTTCTTTTTTAAAAAGAAGTTGCGTTTTTGACTCAGTAAGGAGTAAATACGTAACAATCAGATCCATTGTTGTTATATATGTCCCATGTACTTGTGAAGCAATCTTTCCAGCTTCCTCTAGCAATAGCTCTGGTGAGATAGAAATTTTTATAATCTCCTTTTCTGCTATCACAGCTCGTTTAAGAACAAATTTAACTGTCTTTTCATTTAAAAGATGTGAAAGAATGCTATCTGTATCTCGTCCATACAAAACAAAAAGCGCATCTCGAGTACAAGCATCTGTTATCACTGAAGGCTTGGCTGAAAGAGGTTGCGATGGGGCAATCCTTCCAATCTTATAATGAAAGAAAATCTCAATCATAAATCCAAAATTCAACATAAAGAGAAGTATATTTGGAGACGTATGGCGAGTCATAATATCAAAAAGCCATACTAAGAGAAAAAATAAACTCACTAATCGCACAGATTTACCCAGCGCAGATGTATATAGTCGATAAATAGTAATTTGAGCAGTTGTAGACATATTATAAAAAAAGAACAGCAATAGTGAGAATTGGGAAACTAAGAAAAAGAATAAAAAGCACGAGCTCTCCTAATAATAATGGAATGAAAAGTGCGATATTAAATATAATCAATACAAATTTAACTACCATTCCAAATCCAATGGAAAAACCTACAAGACCATGACGGTATTCATTTTTGATAGGTTTAAAAAAAGTTCTAGCCAGTAGAGGCAGTGAAAAGAATTGTAAAAACGCATGGTTCAAAGATCCAAAAAAAAGAAGTATTTCTTTTGGGGCTGAAATAAACCAAAACGAAATAAACATGATTGGAAGCTTCAAATAGTCGCTCATACTATTATTTAGTATATGGACTCTACACGTAAAAAACAATTTATACGTATACCCATGATTATTGCTTGACGACACGAAAGAAGTTCACTATGCTGGTATAAAGGCCAGTTTTGCACTGCCATTATTTCTTTTATCACACATGAATAAAAAACTGCTTATTTTACTCATCGGTATTACGCTACTTGTAGTAGCAATTCCGTTAACACTTTTTGTTATCAATCAACAGCAAGATATTCGATCAAACGCAGCAACCGAGCTCACTGATACAACTGTCTTACCTACTAATACTCCGTCTCCTACATCAGCTGCTTCACCCACAGCAGCATGTACTCTTCCAACGCAAGTAATTAATGTCAAAATGGAATATCCAGCGAATATTGGTGGAACAACATATAACTTCACGCAAGCAAGTTGTAGTTGGCCAGCAGTATCGGGTGCTACAAGTTACTCAATTAAAATAACCCAAGTTGAAACAAGTTCGGTAGTAAAAACAGATTCTGTTACGAGTGGTACGACAACGTATGCCTTTGCAGTCACACCAAATAATACATATAAATGCGAAATATCTGCTGTAAATGCTTGCGGCACAGGTCCAGCGGGCTCAGATCAATTACTGTGTAAAACAGATACGATCCCCTCGACTGCTCCGACAGCGACAGTCGCTCCAACAGTAGCTCCTACAACCGTGGCTGCTGGTGCTGCCTGTGGATCACCATGTACGAATGGAACAACATGTGCAACAGGATTAACATGTGTGACCGCAGCTAACAGTACAAGGTATTGTGCGATTACTGCATATCAAAATGCTTGTGCGCTTAGCCCTTCTGTCGGCAGCTGCTGTACTGCACCAACTACTGTTGCCACAGCTCCAACCACAAGACCTACTATTATTCTTCCAACAGCTCTTCCACCAACTGGTGTAACAACCACGACAATTTGGTTAGGCTTAGGTGGAATCGCTGTCACTATCGTCGGTGGATTATTACTCTTATTATAAGTATGGATACTGTGCAACCTGAACAAAACCCAATTGTTTCGTATGAACAACAACCAAACCCACAACCACTTCCTCCAGAATCAGGAAGATCTTTTCATGTGTCAAAAAAGTTTCTCATACTTGGAGCACTTATCATTCTCATACTCTTTCTAGCTGGATTCTTTCTGCTGAAAAATATACAACCTTCTACGAGCACAACTGCTCAATTTGAAAATACATTACTCGTAACAGTTGGAGATCAAAAGATTTATAAAAGTGATGTTATCAAGGCTGCTGGAGAAGAATACGCACCATCTGCTATAACAACGGATATTCAGAAAAAATACCTTGCTATTCTCATCGAGCGGACAATACTTGACCAAGAAACTAAGAAATTAGGTATTACTGTGACTGAAACAGAAATAGCGCAAGCTATTAGTAATTCTTCAACCAAAAATACAGGACTTAAAGCTATAATTAAATATCAGCTTCTCAAAAAGCAACTTATTCAAAAACAAATAACGTCAATTCAAGCTTATTTAATTGGATACTGGATTCCTCCACTAAATTATCAACAAGTTCCTCTATTTGCACAACAAAGAACCATAGGAAAAACTGCCCTACAGGAAGGAAAAATACTTTTACAGAATGGTAATACACCACTAAATGTTGTAAAAAACCTTTATCAAAAGTACCCACTACTTGAGAAAATCTGGTCAATTAATGGATATTTTGTGAATAAGCTAACAGATGATTCGCTCGCTCAAACACCACGTACGTTAACGCTAGGCCAAACAGATATAGATAAATCTCTTTTTGCTTTAAAAACAGGAGACATTACTATTCTCGATGGACCAAATGGTGCAGGCGCTTCTTTAGTACAGGTTGTAGCGGTAAATACTGGCGAGTTTACAACATATGAAAACTGGTTAGAAAATAGGAAAAAAGCATTAGTAACGATAGAAACTGCATTATGAAAATAAAATATTTTGTCACTTTTAGTCTTATTCTCTTTTCTTCATTTCTTTCCTTTATGTTCTCAATAAAAGTAGTATATGCAGAGAAATTACAAAATTGCACGGAACTTAAAGGAACAATTTCAGTTACTGACTGGCCTGCGGGAGCTACGATAGATGTTGCATGCTCAGGAGATCAGGGTCCAAGCGGATGTCATGGACAAGTCCAAAAAGGTTTAAAATCCGGTGACTCATTTGATCTTAATCAATGTACTTGCCCTCCATACGGAGACGGGTGTTTAAAAGTAGGAACGAACTTAAGTCTTTCTGAACCACATGATTCTGAAAACGGCCCTATCGTAGATGTTGTTGGAGATATAGGAGTTATTCCAGGTAGCTGCTCTCTTGATAGTACCGCTGGATTTTGTTCAACAAATTATATAGATGCGGGGGATGTTCCTAATTTTAATGTAACAGGTAGCTGTCCAAAACCTGCTCCAGCATGTAATGAAGCATGCACAGATAGCACACAATGTACAGGTGAATCTAGTTGTTCTCAATGTCTTCCAGATAGCGGAAGTACTACAGGTAAATCATGTAAACCACCCGCTGGAAATACGCCTCCGCCTTCAGGAAATAGCACTCCTGTACCGACGACTCCTCCAGCATGTAATACAGCATGTGATAGAGATTCGAATTGTACGGGTGCTGCTGCCAGAGATGGATGTGTAAGTTGTATTGGTGGAAAATGCACAAAACCAAGTCCGACACCTACACCACCACCAGCATGTAATATATCTTGTACTAAAGATAGCGAATGTGCTGGTGAACCTGCAAGAAATGGCTGTACTGTCTGTACTGGTGGGAAATGTAATAAACCTACGCCTACACCAACTCCTCCTGTCGCATGTAATACTTCATGTACTAAAGATAGTGAATGTGCTGGCGCCAAGGATAGTTGTACAGATTGTAATGAAACCACGAAAAAGTGCCAAGTCGCACCTACTCCTACTCCCGTATTTAATGAGAACTGGTGTATTTGTGATGGACTAGATACCAGCCCAGCATCTTTCTTCCCAGGAGATAGTGTCTCATTTATTAGTTATGGAAAAGTTGAGGCTCCGTATCTCACACGAGCGAAAGTTGATAGTATGAATTTCTATGTTTACCGTGGAGACGCAACCACTGCTACGCGAGTCGCTGATTCTGGGGCAGTTCCGTCAACACTAGAATCACAATCTTCAACAAAAAACCGATATAAATCAACCTGGGGATATAAAATCCCTACAGATATAAAGCAAGGAGAAATCTTTAGAGTACAATCAAAAATTAAATGTGTGGCTCAAAACGTGCTTGGGGCTTCCATAAAATATGAACCAACTCTTATCGATAGAATTGTATCGTTCATAGGGTACCTCTTTGGATTAACACCTCAACCAGTCGCTACAGACTATCAAAAAATGCCTATTCCATCAGAATCAGCGATGGTCAGTACTAGACCTTCACCTGCGGTTCTCGCTGCTCAAAACTCATTACAAATTGGTACATTTACTGAAGCAAAGATTATTGAAAAATCATGTAGTATTGTACGCTTCAAATTTGGTAACTAAAAAGAAACTGCCCCTAGCGTTCTCTCTCAATTCATGCCTATAATAGTCTTATGGAACGAAAAATTGTAATACGTAAATCTCGCCATATTTTCGATACAATAAAGCAGTACACAAAACCCCTTGGACTTGCCGCTCTCATTCTCAGTATCCCTCTGACCGTATTTGTATTAAACCAAGTCCAAGACATCCGCCAACGTGCAGCAGGAGAATTAATTCCAATCACATCGAACTTTCCACAAACAGGTTGTCGCGTAGATTTCAATGATCTTCCTGCATCCTCTACAAAATCATATAAGGTTCCAGTATTCTGTTTAAATCAAACATACTGTGTAACTCAAGGATTTGATAAAACGTCGGGAGACACTCTGGGATTACCATTTCCTTCTTTTGGTGGTGATATTACAACCTCTCGAAAATTCGCCGTCGCATTTATCGCACACTATCATACAAAGGTCTTGAAAGATTGGACTCCCCAACCGTTTACTGGCACAGTATTTAGTGATGTTCCACTTGGAACTGATCTTGGACAAGAAATTGAAACGGCAGCTCATTATAAACTCATTAGTGGACAAGTAGCTGCAAATGGACAAAAGCCTGCATTCTCTCCAGAAGATCCATGGCTATTTGGTTTTCACGGAGTATATAGAAAAGGTTCGTTTGATGATAAAAACCCTACTCCACACCCAGCTGAAGAATGCTGGCAAGGTGCTTGTTATAACTTTAGTGCTGCTGGAGCATCTATGACACGCGGAGCTTTTCTAGAACAACTCTATAAATACGGAATTGATCCTACTCATCAAGACCTTAGTCTCTGTATGGCAGCACCTGCAGTAGCAGCTACCAGTACACCAACGCCTCCTACTGTTGCTGCGTGTAATTCAGCCTGTACGAATACAACACAGTGTGCACTAGCTACAGATGGCTGTACTACGTGTAAGCCAAGCAGTTCTCCTGCACCAGAATTAGATTTCACTAAACTTACAGGTTCCAGTTGTAAAAGAAATTTTGCATCACTTCTTTCAAATGGCACCCCTCGTGAACCTACATACGCGAATGCCGCATATCGTCTTGCCGCTGAATGTTTAAACAAAGCATATTGTGTCGTCCAAGGATATAGCGAAGCGACATGTCCGGCTGGAAGTTCGTGTGCGGGTATGGATCTTTCTAAAACACCACCTGATGGCTATCTTGGTGGTGAATTTCCAACAACCAGAAAATTTGCTGTCGCATTTATCGCACGATATCATGTCGATGCTATAGCAGCTTCTGATTCACGACACTGGACGTGGAGTACCCCAACTGGAGGAATCTTTAAAGACGTTCCTCTTGGTGATCTTACGAAAGAAATCGAGACTGCATATAACAAAGGATTTATATCTGGTGCTCCTTGTAATAGTATTTATCAGCCGGGAGATCCATATTATTCAGCTGATGCAACCGTTAAATGTTTTGATCCTGAAGGAAACTGGGTATATGGTTTCAAAGGTATTGAAAAAACAGATTACTTTACTGGAAGTACTCCTATTAATCCTTGGGGAACTACAATTAAACGAGGTGACTTTCTTCAGCAACTCTATACATTTGGTACCTCTCCAGCTCATCCTGATTTAGCCAAATGCATGACAGCTCCTGGAACTGCAGGTACATGCCAAAATCCAGCGCCAGCCTGTAATGCAAGTTGTTCTAATAATGCTGATTGTGCTGGGGGACAGAATGGATGTACCACATGTACAGCTGGGAAATGCAAAGCTGGCCCTGCTTGTAATGCAACATGTTCTAACAACGCAGACTGTACTGGTGGACAAAACGGATGCACAGTGTGTAACAGCGCTGGGAAATGCTCACCTGCTCCAGCATGTGACGCAGCATGTTCCAATAATGCTGACTGTGCGGGGGGACAGAATGGATGTACCACATGTACAGCTGGGAAATGCAAAGTTGCCCCATCGTGTAACTCAACCTGCTCTAACAATGCCGATTGTGCTGGTGGACAAAGTGGCTGTACTGTTTGTAATAGTGCCGGAAAATGCTCACCTCCTCCAGCTTGTGGAACTAGTTGTTCAACAACAGGAGACTGTGCAACAGCACCTGGTGGCTGTAATACCTGTAACTCAACCACTGGCAAATGCTCTGTAGCAGCTTGTGGCGTGTCATGCTCAAGAGACAGTGATTGTGCAGGTGCTGCCACAAAAGATGGTTGTGTGAGCTGTCTGGGAGGTAAATGCCAGCTTCCGTTTAATGCAGGAGCATGCAAATGTGATGGAATCACTGCATCAGCTATAGGAACGGGCCAAAAAGTAACCTTTACAGCATATTCTAAAGTTGAAGGGGCAGATGTACTAAGTGCAATTGTTAAAGGTGTCAATATTAGAGTATTTAGAGGTGGAGCAGAGATTCAAGATGAAATTGCAAAGTCTGGGTTTATCTCACCAAGTGTTATCGAATCAACAACTACAAAAGTCAGATATCAAACAATATGGGATTACACGGTCCCAGCTAATGCAAACAATGGAGACCTCTTCCGTGTAGTCGCAGATATGGACTGTCAACCAAAAATACTAGCCATTGTCCCAGCGAAATCAAATACTGGGCTTTTTGCGAAGATCATAAATAAAATCACTGAACCGATTCGTACAATCCTAGGCGAATCGATCGCACCTGCACCAATCCCAACACCAACACCTGCCAAATCTCTCCAAATTAACTCGTATTATCCTGGAGAAATTACGCAGAGAGCAAGCTGTTATCTACAATTCGTTATTAAACGATAAGGAGGAATAGCTCCCATACTACTCGATTTTTTTTCAACTCGCACTGATCGTTCATTGTTTTATTGACGTTACGTTCCGGAAAGAGAACAGCCTACATACGAGGATCTAATGAAATAAAACTAACAAGCAATGGAGCAATTTAACAATGCAACAATCTATTATCCTGTCTACTTAGGAACGCACTTTAATGCGCATAACTGAACACCTAATTTGCCAGCTTTACATGCTGGGTCAGCAGAGCAAGTATAATATTGCTGTTTGGCTTTTGATGTACCGTTCCCCGCTTCAGAACCTCCAAGAGCTGTACCTGTACCTTTTGAACCATCTGCACTTATGTCTTTAAATAATGTCGGACTTGTATAACGATCTGTTAAGGCATTTTTATAATCAAACCAGAAATATCCACACCAGAACCACCCTCCTGTTGCACTATGATCAAACTCTTTGCCTGGGATTGCTACACATGACTGAATCTTATCGACATATGTCGTAGCATGAAATGTCGTATCTGCCACACTTGAATAGTCTTTCCCATCAATATTGATCCCATACAAAACCATGCTATTAACTTTTCCTACTCCATCATCGTTATCAAATCTACTATCATCAATCCCAATAATGACACGGTGTGGTTCAACTTTACCAATTCGCACATTTGCATCTGCAGGATCATTTGGATCAGGGTATGTATAAATATCACCAGGTTTTGGGTTTTTACCAAAGTTTTTCCATGTTTTAACTTTATATTGATCTATATAAAGAGCCATTGTAGGATACCATCCTCCATTAATACCACTTCCTGTTGCATGAATCTTAATAACTGAATTTGCTTCACTCGTAGGAGGTGCTGGACGTGTATCGACCCGATACCACATCTTACTCCCTGTATAATACGAATTATTACCACTGTCATTCGTATTTTCACCAATCAGTCGTTGAATTTGAGTAGCTAAGATACAATTTCTGTCTTTGGTTAGTCCCAAAGATCCTTTTTCTGCTTCCCCAGTTCTTCCCATCGCATGACTCCACCCACTTTCTGCATAATGTCCTTCACCGTAAGGGGTTGCCCAGTCATATGCAGGATCATAGACATATCCCCCAGCATGTTCAAATCCTCCAGGACGTCCTGCACGCACATAATACATTCCTCGATATTCACCGTTAGCAGGATTGCGGATTTTACTACCTGCCCATCTTGCTTCGATATTTGCTTGGCCAGCAGTGTAGTACAAGTCTGTCCGATTTATACTATCAATGTAATGACCAAATAAAATTTCTGGATCGTTGTTATCGTTGTAGCTTAAGTTCCTTGTTCCAGGCTCTACTGTTCCTGGCGATCCAGCAGCAGGTTTAGCTGGACACTGCTCGATTTTTGTAGCCATTGGTGGTAACGAAGCGTTACTAGTTGTCGGAACTGTTGGTGTAAGTGTTGATGGAGACTGTGTCACAACTTTCGCTCGATCTATACAAGATTGATAAGGTTCATAATTACTTTTTAGAAGATTATCTATCCAGGAGGTTTCAGCAGCATCGAATTTAGCTAATGGCGCGCTAAAACACCCAGCAGCACTCATAACAGTATCCGGTGTTCCACCAGAAAGAAGTACCCCTCCAGGTCCACAAGCAGGAAATTGTACAGGATCAGCTGTCGGAGCAGGCGCATACCACGTAGATTTTGTACATCCTTTATATGCATTTCCAACCCATCCTGTATGTACTGTTGCACTATCCGAACAGTTACTATGTGGCCCAAGACTTAATCCAGCGTAATCCTGATCATCAACATATCGATCATAGAGTTGTCCAATCGCATGTCCACCTATCTCATGAACCGTACTTGCATTGGTAGTCGCAGCATCACGCGTTTGCACGACTGCAAAATCTCCACCAGCTCCACTTGCAGCACCGAGAATCTTTGGCATATTACTAGTATCACCACTTGGTGGAACCGTTCCTATCAGCTCTGGAGAAGCATCAGCAAGAATAATATATTTATTCAGAGCTGTTTCAGCGAGAGAGCCGGCAGCTGTTTTCGCTGCAGATTGTGTTTCGGCAGTGATAACACAACGAGAATCAAGCTTCCCACTTGAGATACATTTCAATGAATTCGTATTCCAAACTGTTTTAAAATTAAATATAGCTTTATTTGCTTCAGTATTATAAGGTGCGACTCCAGTTAAGATGTTTTGTATTTTTAATGCATCACTTTCAAATTTAGCTTTATCTGTATACCCATCACTAATAAATAGTACAGTTAGTGCTTTACAGGCAGGTGTTTCTGCATACGCTTGAGGAATAACATGCAAGCTTATCTCTTTTGGTGGAGCGAACTCTAAAACAACAGCAGCATTTTTACTAACTTGAATTGAATCTGCCGTTGAAAGATATGGAATGGTAATTGTTGTATCGAAACTTCGTGGTTGCTTTGGAAGCGAAATAACTTTTCCCCCACTCGATGGAACATAAATATCATACAGAACAGCTTCAGAAACTGCGATTGGTGTTTCGTAAATCTTTTTCTTAGCCTTATCAAAAACACGTAATAGATATACTGAGTTACTAACTGACAGTGGAGCAGCTTCTCCTTTTTCAATAGCAATTGATTTAAGCTGCAAGTCCTGTTGAGTTGGATTGTAGGAAAGAAGTATTTGCCATCTGCGAGCACCTGGCGAGACAACTGATATATCTTTAGTCGTAGTATCTGGCTTTAGAGAGGTCTTTTTAGCAACTTGAGATGAAAGGAGCATACTAAAGACGAAAAAAATAAACACTAAAAAAACTGCTCCAATTACAAAGATTATTTTTTTTGATATTTTTGGTGGAGAGTCTTGTGGAACCTGATTAACAAGTGGTTCTATAGGTGCGGTATTCTCTTCCATACTATTACGATGTCGCTGTTTGCACTGTAGTATTATTTTCAGGAATAGAAGGATCTACAGATGGTGGTGTTTGTACCTGTGATAGTGAAAGATTCGGCATAAGAGAACCAGTTACATTATTTGTACTCACGGGTGCAGCAGGAATAGTAGATAAAGGTTGAGGCATTTGGGAAGCGTCTTGAGACGTAACTGATGCTTGAGAATTCTGAAGTTGAGTACCTGATACATTTGGTTGTTGTATTTGATTTGAGCTATCTGTAGACACTGGTGTATTTGAAATTCCAGATGCAGAAACCGATGAGCTTTGTGAAACAGTTTGTCCATCTGTTGGTTGAGAAACTAATTCATTTTTAGCAGTACCATCTACAGGATTAGCTGATTTTGGGGCACCTTTTGCAAAACTGTATTGTGTTTTCTGTACATCATAGTCAACAAGAATAGTATCTCCAATAACAAATGTTTTATTAATCAGAAGGAGTGCGATCGGGTTTTCAATAACTGTTTGGATCAATCGTCGAAGTGGCCGTGCACCGTATACTGGATCATATCCTTCTTTTCCTAATTGCTCTAGGGCTCTTTGAGTAATTTGCAAATCGAATCCTTGCTCCTGAAGTAATTTAGCGGTTGTGCCAATGTTATTTTTGGCAATCATCGACATATCTTTGAGCATCAATGGTTTAAAGATAACCACTTCATCAAAACGATTCAAGAGTTCTGGTTTAAAGAATTTATGAAGCTCCTGGTTGATGAGTCCATGGAGTTCTGAGAAGTTTTTTTCAAATTCTTCTTTTGATTTCGTCTCTTTACTGAGTTCTTGTTGGATAAGTGCACTCCCAATATTTGAAGTCGCAATAACAATAGTATTTTTAAATGAAATAGTATTTCCTTTATTATCAGTTAGTCTTCCATCCTCGAGAAGTTGCAGAAGAATATTAAATACATCTGGATGCGCTTTTTCAATTTCATCGAGAAGAACGATTGAGTATGGCTTTGCACGAACTGCTTCTGTTAACTGTCCACCCTCTTCATACCCAACATATCCTGGAGGTGCACCGATAAGTTTTGCAACTTCGTGCTTCTCCATGTATTCGCTCATATCAAGTCGTACCATTAAATCGTCTTTTCCAAATAAGATTTCAGCGAGAGTTTTAGCTAGTTCTGTTTTACCAACACCTGTTGGGCCTAAGAAAATAAACGAAGCAATTGGTCTGTTTGCAGGGGCTAATCCGATTCGACCTCGCCTTACTGCTTCAGCAACTGCGGTAACAGCTTCTTCTTGACCTATTAATCGTTTATGGATCAAGTCATCTATATGGAGCAGTTTTTGACTTTCATCTTCAGTTAATTTCGTTATTGGAATCCCTGTCCACGTACTAACAACTTTCTCAATATCTGATTTGTTAACTGTATTGTCTTGCCTTTTTCCAGCAGCATGTTGGAGTTTAACATCAGCTGCAGCCTCATCAAGCAAGTCAACTGCTTTATCTGGTAAATATCGTTCTCCAATATATTTTTTAGATAAGTGTACAGCAGCAGCTAAGGCATCATCGGGCATTACGACAGAATGGAACTTTTCATATTTTCCTTTCAGAATGGCGAGCATACCAATCGCAACCTCTTCACTTGGTTCCTCACATAGAATTGGCTGGAATCGTCGTTCAAACGCTTTATCCTTTTCAAAATATTTTCGATATTCTGCGGTCGTTGTTGTTCCAATAATTTGCAAATGACCTCGAGCTAAATGTGGTTTAATGATGTTTGATGCATCAAGCGCACCGTCACTATCTCCCGTTCCCATAAGTGTATGAATTTCATCTATAAATAATACGATTTGACCGTTAGACATCATAGATTCTTTAATAACACTTCGAAGCCGTTCTTCAAATTCACCTCTATGTGATGCACCTGCTACGAGAGACGAAACATCGAGTTGAATTATTCTTTTATTTGCTAAATCCTGGGGAACTTCTCCTTTTACAATTTGCTGTGCTAATCCTTCAATAATTGCAGTTTTCCCAACACCCGCTTCTCCTATGATAATTGGGTTATTCTTTGAGCGACGAAGTAAGATATGCTCAAGTCGCTCAATTTCTTTATCACGTCCAAAAATTGGATCAAGTTTTCCATCTCTTGCTTCCTGCGTTAAATCTACCCCAAATTGATCAAGTACTGAAGATTTGCCTGTTTGGAAATGTGGATTCTTGGTTAGTTTTTCCATAACAACCTCTTTTTGTAGTCCTTCTGCGTTAAGAAAAGCAGAACTGGATGATGATGAGAATAAGGCTATTAATAAATCTTCTGCGGAGACAAAAGATACATTTCGTTTTTTTGCTTCACTGTATGCTGTTTCAAAGATTTGTTTTGCACCATCACTCAGCGTTGGTTCACCAATGAAAGTTCCCTCTGTTTCTTTTTCCTGAATTTCTTTCGTAAGTTTCGCAGCATCGACATGAAATTGTTCAAGAAGTGCAAAAATTTCTTGGTCAAATAATAAGCCATACAACAAAAGTTCTGGTTCAATCATTTGCTGCTTTATTCGTTTTGCTTCTTCCTGAGCATGAGTTAACGCTTGTAATGCACGGTTATCCAGATGTGAAAGCGCAGACATATCTTGTCTCTTGACTGGATCTATTGAAGAACCGACTACTGGCTGAGTTGTATCTGATTGAGGTATAACAGTCTGTGAATTCTGTTGGGCTGCAATAACTTGATCAGACTGAATAGGAGAAGAAGCAGTCATAGATATCTGTGAAGTATCCTGTGATGGATTCTCAACTACGTCAACTGTTTTTTTTTGATTAAATAAATTTCCTAACATATCGATATAATGGGCAGAAACCACTACAAGTGGCATCTTATATCATCTTTACTCATTCTGACTGTTTTGCTTAAGATCGTCAAGTATTACTGAAGATTTATTAGGAACGGTCATTGTCCCACCAATTGTTTGCATAGATTGAGTGATAGGAGGTTTTACTTCAATTTCATTTTTTTCCTCAGTTACCATCGCTTTTGGCTGATCAACATCCTTTTGTTCCCTATCAAGTAATGAACCCTCTTCTTGTTCTTTTTCATCAAGCTCTGAGGAAACCATCTTAGCTGCTTCGAGTTTTGCTTTAAGATATGTTGTGACTTCAGACTCAGAAAACCCACCTATTAATAGGAACGGCAGAATTTCAGATACTTTTTTCATTCCTGCTTGTTGTTTTTCAGATTCTGTAGAAGACAGTAGTGCAATAGTATCCGTGATTTCATGCATATCTTGTTCAATCCAATCTTTTCTATCGGTAACTTTTCCGTCTTCTTGTGGAAATGCAACTGTTTTGTAACTATCCTGCCATATTTTCTTAACAGCTTCATAATCTTCAACACTTACGGATTGAACTCTATTAGTTTCAGGTAATTTTATCGGTGAAGCAGCTTGTGTGACACTTGCACCTTTTGGCGGAATAAGAGACATAATTGAGGTTACAACAGGGTTATTCTGAGTTTTTGCAGTAATCAGCTTCGTTTTAAGTTCATTGGTAGTAGCTTCTGACTGTGGTTGTTCAGTAGCTTGCATCATCTGTATAGCTAGAGGGTTTCCTTGTTCTTTTTCTTGCGTGAGTGATGCCTTAAGTTGGATCACTTTTTCTTTCTGTGCTGGGTCAGTGATGGTTTCAGGATGAGCGAGTGTAGTGATTACCTGAGTAAGATCCGATGATGTAAGTGATTCAACTGGTGTTGCACCTCCAGTTATTGCATTTGCTGCTGTGAGAATTGATGTTGCGAGAGAATCACCATTATTACTCTGAGTAATGAGCTTCTCTCGAATTCCGACATATTTTTGCTGGACAGCTAAATCTGGATTACCTGTCGGTTGAGAAATCTGACGCAATGTTTCTTGAATTTTTACCACTTCTGGTGCTGACTGAGTATTATTAGCGAAGTGATTTGTCTCAAATCGCGCAATATCTTTCATAGTAGGGATCGAAATATTAATGAGCTGCAAAACTGTAGTATTACTAGGTGCAGTATTTACCGGCATCGTACTCATCGAACTTGTTACTGGTAGAGTAGTCATTGTAGGCTGTATAGCGTTGTTGTTTCTCATAACTGTTTCCAGTGGTGATGACATTTCGTCATCAGTCGGATCGTTTTTCTCACTGCTAGTCTTTATTTCAGGCATTTTAGCCTCTGTCGTCATATGCATCACTTGAGGTTGAACTGTCGCTTTTCGTTCAGTAGTAACAAGTGAACCTTCTTCTTGGTCTTTTTCTTCAATATCACTTGAAACATCTTTAGCTGCTTGGAGTTTTGCTTTAAGATAGGCGATAATTTCTGTCTGAGAAAATCCTCCAATTAATAAGAACGGCAATATCCCTGAAACTTCTTTCATACCTTCTGCTCTTTTTTCAGCATCAGGTGATGAAAGAAGGTTTATCGTACCACTAATTTGAGTGATATCACTCTGAATCCATTCTTTACGTGACTGAACTTTATTGAGTTTCTGAGGAACATCGACATCTTTATAACTCTCTCTCCATGTCTTCTTTACAGCCTCATAATCATCAAGACTCACAGTCTGAAGACGATTTACAACTGGAAGAGACGGTGATGCGGTCGTAGTTTTATTTGTTTGTTGTTTTGCATCGACAAGTGAAAGTAAGACTGTAGCAACTTTATCGCCTTTTGCTTTTGCTTGTACCAGTTTCTCTCTTACTTGATCAATATCTACATCTCCTACTTCTTTCTGAACTGTAGAGAGGACGCTTGAAGCGATTGGATCACCAGATTTTTGCGCTGTCGCAAGTTGGTCTTTAAGAGCAGTTAGTTGATCTGGATTCGCAGTGCTAGTCGAAGAACTAAGGTTTAGAATAGTTGTAGCGAGCGTATTTCCTTGTTTACTCTGTGTTTGCAACTGATCACGAAGCTGCATGTAGGTATTTTTTGTCGTATTATCCGTGATAGAAATTGGAGAGGATATATTCTT
Organism: uncultured Gammaproteobacteria bacterium; assembly: GCA_964503265.1. Lineage (GTDB taxonomy): Bacteria > Patescibacteriota > Microgenomatia > Levybacterales > UBA12049 > CAZCYO01. The sequence continues at coordinate 208,496 of CAZCYO010000003.1, read as the reverse complement.
AAGAAACTTCTGAACATGATCGACTGATATGTTCTGCGTCGATGCAAGGGTGTTTTCAGATAAATTATTAATATATGCCAAAAGTGATGCAGCCACCTGATTTCCGCTTTGGTTTTCTGATTCAATTTTCCCTTTTACTTGTGTATATTGATCACGCTCCGTTGGGTTCGCAATTCGTTCAGGATTTGCAAGCTGTTTAAACACTGTTTTAACCGCTGTGTTGGTATGAACTGCTTGATTTGATATATTTGAGTGAGAGACAGTATTTGCAGCGTTCAGAATAGTTGTAGCAAGCACATTTCCTTTCTGGCTTTCTGTCACTAATTTCTCTCGAACTTGAACATATCTTTCTCGTTCAATTGGAGTAGCAGTTTGTGTTGGATTAGCAATTTTTTGTAATGATTGATTAACTTGAGTTACCTCACTTCGTTGCGTAGTACTCGATGACAATTGTGCTGTTTCATATTTAGCGATATCACGCATTGTTGGAACAGAGAGGTTAGTTAATTTTGTTATTTCAGATGTTTCTTTAACAGATCTACTTTGGGTACGGTTAGTTAGTTTCTCAGCAATACGTGAGGTAAACGTATTTGTATTTGTATTCGTGTTTGTGCTTGTTGCTGCATTTCTTGAGATACTACTACTTCTTTCGTTACTTTGTGAAATTGTACGTGCAACACCTTCGGGAACAGTAAAGCGCTTAGTAAAAGGGAGTGCTCGTGCAAGTCCGGCACCAGCAGGTGGGGTTTGAGGGCCAACAGGAGACGTTGGAGATGGAGGTTTATTAATAAATGAATTCGCCATGGACATAACTTGTTTAATAGAATTATTCTCAGCAAGTGATACTGAAAAAGCATAATCAAGAAATATTCGAAGAAGAATAAAGGGCAAAATAATGACAACCCAAAGCATAATCAAACAAATGACATATAACGCAAATGTTTCAGGCAGATTAATACTATTCTGAAGAGAGATATTTGCTTTAGGCCCTCCAAGTAGAATATTTATTGCTGTCGGGTATATCATATTAATACCTACGACTTGCTTATCACCATCAACGACTGCTTTAGAAATAATATCTCCTGTAGTGGCATCGTATTGAAATAATGGAATGCCGGCTCTCCAAAGAGATACCAGTCCTGCAAGAAGCACGGAAAAAAGTGGTGCATACAAAAGCCAACGGAAAAATTCCCCAACCCAAATTTTCCCAGTGTTACGAACTGGTCGATAGAGTAGTAGCAATGGAAAAATCGGAGAAATAATAATGAAAAACCATAAAATTATTTTTCGGACAATAAGCACCCCAACCATCACATAATAGGTAACTGCTGTTAGCTTCGTTAAAAGAAGTGTAATGATGGCTGATTCATCATTTCCCATCCCGAGCTGTCTATACCCAGTAAAATCAGCATAGTTAAATCCGATATTTAGTAAGTTTGCTTGTGAGATTTTATCTCCGACGGATGTACAAAAATCTGGCATAGGTTGATTTGGGATATAACACTCAGGGTTTCGTAGAAAAAATCCTTGGATAATATCAAAAACTTGATACAGAAACTGCACGAGTGCAAATGAGAACGTAACAAGCAAAATTATGCCTATAAAACGAGGAATAAACCGCATGACAGTTATATTTTTCCCTCGAGTAATCATAATCACGAAAGCGGTGATAAGTACGAAAATCGAAAAGAAAGAGTATACAATATTTCGAACGCTTCTCCAGAAATCAACAAGCGGATTAGGATCATTTGCTCCTATGGAAACCCAGTTATAGTTTGCGAGTGACCAATCAAGAAATGAACCTGCACGTGCAGCTGTTTTACCAACGAATGTGACATCGGGATCTTTCACCCATGTTCCATCAGGAGCGCCAGCATCCTGAACGCCCAGTCCACCCCCTGCTGGGATAGATGTTGGTGAAGGGGAGACAGAAGGAGTTGCAGGTGGAGTTTGAGCATTTGCAGTACTATTCAATTTTTGAACACCAGGAGACAGAACAACAAGAAGAACAGATGCTATGATAATAAAGGGCAGGAATACTTTCATAGTTAGCCAAAACCAGGAATTTGTAATACATCACCAATGATCACTTGTACTAACACGTATCCGAAAATTGCAAGCAGAATGCCAATAATTGCATATTTTACATACCCTTGTCCTTGCTGAAGTTTCAGTGGATTTCCCTGAGAGGTGATAATAAGATATCCACCATAAATAATGAAAAGGATTCCGACTCCTCCAATTAATCCCAAACCAATACTGTAGAATTTAGCAATAAATTGAACTGGATCATTGGGAAGGCATCCTAATTCTGTTTGTGTTTCAGTTGGTGTACAAAGCGCCATATAATAATAGTAGTATATTTGCGTTGTAAATACTAGCGGAGAGGAGAAAATTAGAGGCTAAAACCAACTTTTTTTAGTCGTACTTTCTTTTTCAAATGCTTCGAGCAATTCTTTTTGTTTTTTAGAAATTGACTTTGGAATAACAATTCGAACACGCACATAATGATCACCTTTACCACTACCCTGTAACCGTGAAATTCCTTTTCCAGAAAGACGAATTAATGTGTCTGGCTGTGTTCCAGCTGGTATTCTAATCTTTACCATCCCATGAATCGTCTCTACTTCTGCTTCTACTCCAATAACTGCCTGCGCAAATGATACTTCTTTATCTGTCACGATATCCGCACCTTCTCTATGAAATTTCTTATCTGGAATCACATCAATGACAACGTCATAATCGTTAAATCGAATTCGAGATCCACGATCAACACCTGGTGGGATTTTAAGTTTTGTTTTTTTATTATCGATCGTAACTTCCTTTTGAGCACCATGAACCGCATCAGCAAACGAAATAGTAATAGAGTAAACCTGCCGTCTCGTCTGTCTTCCAAATGGAGATGCTCCACCAAAAAATTGTTCGAAGATATCAAAAGGATCAGAAAATCCACCAAAATCAAACCCTTGTGCTCCACCACCGTTCGTATACGTATAGGAAAATGGGCCATTTTGTCCCCCACTAAAAGGATTACCACCACCGCCTTGTTCATATGCAGAATGTCCTACAGAGTCATATGTTTGACGTTTCTGAGGATCTGAAAGCACTTCATATGCATTGTTAATTTCTTTAAATTTAGCTTCTCCCTCTTTCGTTTTATTTTTATCAGGGTGATACTGCAATGCTAATTTACGATATGCTTTTTTAAGTTCATCAGCAGTCGCAGTTTTTGAAACTCCTAGTAATTGATAATAATCAGTATTTGTTGCCATATTTGGTATATTATTTTTTTAAAATATAAAAAAAGCGCTTTCGCGCTAAATATCGATACGCTAAACGCTAATGACTAAACGTTTATCCTACGACTTCCCCTTCTTCTGCATCCGTTTTCTTTTCGTTACCAGTTGTATCTTTGGTTTCTTCTTTTTGCTCAGAATCTTTTGGCGCTTCTTGGGATGGATTTTGAGACATTGCTTGACCTACTTTTTGTAGTGAGTCAGATAATTCTGATGTTTTTGCTTCAAGATCTTCTTTTGTACCACTATCAAGAATATCTTTAAGTGCTTTTATTTTTTCTTCAACTTCGCTTTTAAGTTCTGCTGATACCTTATCTCCAGCATCTTTCAGTGATTTCTCAGCAGTAAATATAAGAGAATCTGCTGCGTTTTTTGCTTCAATCTTTTCCTTCTTCACAGCATCTTCTTGAGCATGAATCTCTGCTTCTTTCGTCATTTTCTCGACTTCTTCTTTAGAAAGACCAGTACTTCCAGTAATTTTAATGCTTTGTTCTTTTCCACTTGCTTTATCTTGTGCTTTAACTGAGAGAATCCCACTTGCATCAATATCAAATGTGACTTCAACTTGTGGTACACCTCGAGGTGCTGGTGGAATACCATCAAGGACGAATCGACCAAGTGATTTATTGTCTGCTGCCATTGGACGCTCACCCTGTAGAACATTAATTTCTACCTGCGTTTGATTATCAGCTGCTGTAGAAAATACTTGTGATTTAGACGTTGGGATTGTACTGTTTCGATTAATAAGAGGCGTAGAGACACTTCCCATGGTTTCAATTCCAAGTGTCAATGGTGTGACATCAAGAAGCAATACATCTTTTACATCTCCTGCTAAAACTCCACCTTGAACAGCTGCACCAATTGCAACAACTTCATCTGGGTTTACAGATTTATTTGGTTCTTTCCCAAAGAATTTCGTGACTGTTTCAACAATTTTTGGCATTCTGGTCATCCCACCAACGAGGACTACCTCACCAATTTCAGATGCTTTCATTCCGGCATCAGCTAACGCTTTTTCTACAGGCTTTAGCGTTTTTTGAATAAGATCGTCAACTAAACTTTCAAGTTTTGAACGAGAAAGCGACATAGTTAAGTGAAGGGGACCATCAGCTCCCTGAGTAATAAATGGCTGATTTATCTGAGCTTCTTGACTACTTGATAGTTCAATCTTCGCTTTTTCTGCTGATTCTTTAAGTCGTTGCAGTGCTTGAGAGTCTTTTCGAAGATCGATGTTGTGTTCTTTTTTGAATTCATCAGCGAGAAAATCAATTATTACCTGATCAAAGTCATCCCCACCTAAGTGTGTATCACCATTTGTTGATTTTACTTCTGTAACACCTTCACCTAGTTCAAGAATAGAAATATCAAAGGTTCCTCCACCTAAATCATACACAGCAATCGTATGAGATTCTTTTCGATCAAGTCCATATGCGAGTGCTGCAGCAGTTGGCTCATTGATAATACGAAGAACTTCAAGTCCAGCAATTTCCCCAGCTTGTTTCGTTGCTTGACGCTGACTGTCATCGAAATACGCTGGAACAGTAATAACTGCCTGTGTAACTTTTTCACCAAGATAGCTTTCGGCATCTGCTTTAATTTTCTGTAATATTTGTGCGGAGATTTCCTGAGGAGTAAATTCTTTTCCTTCAACTTCAACCACAGCCATGTCATCACGACCTGCTTTAACTGTGTATGGAAGCCATTTCATGTCATACTGAACAGATTCATCATGCAACTTGTGACCCATAAGGCGTTTAACAGAGAAGATTGTTCTCTTTGGCTTTAACACCATCTGTCGTTTTGCAACATCTCCAACAACATGCGAAATCGGGTCAACCACTGAAGGGATAGTATTTCTACCTTCAGCAGAATGGATTACTTTTGGTGATCCACCTTCCATGACAGCGACACATGAATTTGTTGTTCCTAAATCAATACCAATTATTTTTGCCATATATTTTTTTGAGTGTGATTAACTCATGTCTATTAATCTATTATTACAGATTATTAGGCACAAATCAATTACTACTTTCTTCTTTTTGTTCCTGGCCGACAATCACTTGTGCTGGCCGTAGCAATTTTCCGTATAATGTGTAACCTGCACGTACTTCTTGAAGTACTTTTCCTTCTTTACCATCCATTGTTTGAATCACTTCCATGGTACTTGGATCAAATTCTTTATCAGTTGTATCTATTTTTTCAATACCTTCTGCTGCTAGTGTACTCAAAAAATGATCAACTGTTGCCTTAATTCCTTTGTCTTCAGTATGTTGTGCGGCAAGCATTACTGTATCAAGCGCTGGAAGTAGTCGTAACAATAATTGTTGATTTGCACTTTTGATCCATTCACTTCGCTCTTCTCGGACTCTTTTTTCTAGATTTTGATAATCAGCAAGCGCACGGCGATATTTATTTTCCAGTTCAACATTTTTCTCTTCAAGCTGTGTGATCTCTTCATTCGCTTCAGATTCAACTTTTTCTTCTGTTACTTTTTTATTATCGTCATTCATATTTAGTATATCCCTCTTACCATCCTTTTGCTGTATCCTGAATCAAATGACTCACATAGCGTAATGTCGGGATAATTGATGTATATTGTAATCGAACAGGCCCGATTACACCAATTTGGCCTTGATTTGTACCAGTATTATAGTCTGTAAAAACAATTCCATATGGACCTTGGAGTGGCGCTGTAAAATCATCGCCTACTATGACATGAACATCTCCCTCTCCACGTGGAAGATGAAATAAATTCATGAAATATTCATATTCATCAAGTGCAGTTAATAACGACTTGGTAATATCAATATCATAGAATTCAGGCATATCTAAAATATTTGCATATCCAGAACAGATAATCTCTCCTTCAGTTGTAGTAACAATGGCAAGTGTTTTCGTTTTTTCAGCAAGTACTTTTGTAATTTCTTTTAAGAATTTTTGTGTTTGCTCCCTGTAATCCCAAACACCTTCTTTTAAAGCAACTTCTTCAGCCGTTGAAAGCTCTTTCTCTTTCATTAACTCTTTAACATAAAATTTCATCCCTCCTGATGTGGGGATTCTCCCAGCAGAAGAATGAGGCTTTTGTAAATAACCAAGCTTTGATAAGTGAACCATCTCGTTTCGGATAGTCGCAGGAGAGGCACTGAGGTTATGCTTCTTCTCAATTGTTTCTGATCCGACAGGCTCAGCAGTGTCGATATATTCCTCGATGACACTTTTTAAAATTTCGATTTGACGTTGTGTTAGATTATGCATCATGGTTAATGAACACGATTAGCAATATAATAACAAGACTGCCAAAAAATGTCAAGATCTCAGATGTATTTTTTGCTACAGTTACTTTATGGAACGAAAAAGAAAACGAATTATTTATGGCGTCGCAACTATTCTCTCAACCATTTCATGTGTGAGTATCCTACTATTTAAATCTCCACATACCCCTTTTCAAATTTGGATGATTCACATTCCTTCTCTCTACCTATTTTTGTTTACCTTATTTATCTCTACCTATTTTATCAGTGGGATTATAATGAAAAATGCTATTCATGGAATTTTGATAAGCTCATTTACTGTTACATTCTTCCTTTTAAGACTAAATTACCTGAGGAGTCCAATTTTCTTAATATTACTCCTCGCGTTATTTATTGTTCTGGAAATCATGATTACATCTCGAAAACAATAACCCCGAGCTTGGAACTACGCCCCCTATTTGATACAATCTTCACACTATGAGCAAATATTACATTACTAACGCTATTCCATATGTTAATGCTGTTCCGCACATCGGACATGCACTTGAATTCATTCAGTCAGATACGATCGCCAGATTTCATAAACTACTTGGAGATGACGTGGTCTATGTTTGTGGATCTGACGAGAATGCGTTAAAAAATGCACAAGTAGCAGAGGCAGAAGGGATCCCAGTGCAAGAACTTGTAGATAAATATGCACTTGCATTCTCAGATGTGGCAAAAAAACTAAATATTGAATTTGATATCTTTCAAAAGACAAGTGATCAGGAAAAACATTATCCGGCAAGTCAGAAATTATGGGAACTTTGTGCTAAACATGATGATATCTATAAAAAATCATATAAAGGTCTTTACTGTGTCGGCTGTGAGGAGTTTAAATCTCCAGAAGATTTAAACGAAAATGGCGAATGTCCAGAACATCCAGGCAAAAAACTTCAGGAGGTTGAGGAAGAGAATTACTTCTTTAAGTTATCCAACTATCAGGACCAACTCTTAAAAATTATTGAATCAAATGAATATGAGATTGTACCTGAATTTAGAAAAAATGAAATTATTTCGTTTATTAAATCGGGACTTCAAGATTTTAGTATCTCACGCTCAAATGAACGAGCAAAGAACTGGGGAATTCCAGTTCCAGGAGATGAATCACAACGAATTTATGTCTGGTTTGATGCGTTAAATGTCTATCAAAGTGCGATCGGATTTGGCTGGGATGAAGAAAACTATAAAAAGTGGTGGCCAGCAGATCTTCATGTCATAGGAAAAGGAATTATCAGGTTTCATGCTGTTTACTGGCCAGCAATTCTTATGTCTGCTGGACTCCCACTTCCTAAAAAGCTTTTTGTCCATGAGTATTTCACAGTTGACGGACAGAAAATGTCTAAAACCATTGGAAATGTCATTAACCCAGTTGATCTCATCGAAAAATACGGAGCAGATGCAGTCAGATATTATTGTCTTGCTAAATTTTCTCCCTTCTCAGATGGTGATTTCTCAGAGGAGAGATTAAAAGAAGTATTTAACTCAGATTTAGCAAATGGTCTTGGAAACCTCATAGCACGTGTTGCTAAACTCGCCCAGAATAACGAAGTATCGATCCAGACTCAGTCAGAACAAATACTGTTTCCTGAAGTAACATCAGCACTGACTGAATTTAAATTTCATGTCGCACTAGAAAGTATCTGGAAAGAAATCACAAAACTTGATATAGAGCTAAATGATAGTAAGCCGTGGAAGCTTTCGAAAGTTGATGCAACACCAGTTCTCACAAATATAATTCACCAAATTCAACGAATTGCATATAACCTCAAACCATTTATGCCAGAAGTTGCAAATAAGATTGAAACACAATTCAGAGGACCAGAAATTATTACCCAAAATTCATTATTTCCGCGCATATAGATATGATTGATATCCATTGCCATTTAAATTTTCATAAATTTGAAACTGATTACGATGAAGTAATTAAGCGTGCTCGCGAGAAAGGCGTATCGAATATCGTTAATGTCGGAACATCCATTGAAACAAGTCAGTGGGCAGTAAAACTTGCAGAACAATACGAAGACCTCTATGCCATAGTCGGAGTCCATCCCCATCACGCGGACAAGGTAGATGAGGAAGATGTCATTCTGGAAAGAAACGACTTTTCCAGACTCCAAAATGTAGATTCTGGAAAAGCCAGCATGACAAAAAGTAATTGGATTAAAGAACTAGAAATAATAGCTACTCACCCAAAAGTCATCGGCATTGGTGAAATCGGTATGGACTATTACAGTTATGCATCAAATGGCGTTGTTGATCCCATACGTCAAAGAGAGGTATTTGAAGCACAAATAGATCTAGCACACAGACTCAAACTTCCTCTTCAAATCCATCATCGGCAGGTCGGACAAGAACTTATCGATATTTTAACTCATCACAAAAACTTGCTTCTCCCAGTCCCTGGTATGTTTCACTGTTTTGCAGGTAGTAAAGATTTTTTAAAACAAGCTCTTGATCTGGGATTTTATATTGGATTTGATGGGAACATTACCTATAAGGGTGTTGCACGAGGTGAAACTGAAGAATTATCTGAACTAGCCAAACTTACTCCATTAGATAGAATTGTAACTGAAACAGATAGTCCATATCTTACCCCTGAACCATTCAGGGGAACTCGCAACGAACCAAGTCATGTTATAATTGTAGGAGAATTTTTAGCACAAATAAAAGGTGTGTCGTTTGAAACCCTGGTTGAACAAACAACAAAAAACGTCCATACTGTATTCACGAAACTAAGCTAGTTAAAATTTAACAGTGTGAAGTTAAAAGTTGCTTGATAATTATATTATTTAGTACTACTAACTTTACATTTTTCATTTTAAACTTTTAATTTATCTATGATTTCTTTTTTTCAGAAACTCTTTACCAGATACCCAATTAAAACACGTAGGTTTCTAGAAATGCTGCCAGGAATTATGTCCTGGACACTGATTTCACTACCAGTCTGGGGAGCACTTCTCATGCCAACACTTCTAGCATATTTTATTCTCTTTTTTGATGTTTATTGGTTTTATAAATCATTTTCTCTCGTTGCGACAGCTTTTATTGCTTCTCGAAAAATTAAAGAATCTGAAGCAACAAATTGGTATGAAAAAAGTAAAGATCTCCCACACTTCGATGATGTTCATCATGTATTAATAATACCAACATATAAAGAATCAAAAGAAAAATTGTCAAAAACACTTTCCGCCCTTTCTCATCAATCATTACCACTCAAATACCTCCATATCGTACTTGGAATGGAAGAGCGTGAAGAAAACGTTCAAGAAAAAGCAATTGAAATAATGAAAGCGTTTGAAGGACAATTTGGTTCAATTAACGCCACCTTTCACCCAGATGTATTAGGAGAAGTAAAGGGAAAATCATCGAATGAGTCATACGCAGGCCGTGAAGCGTATCGAATTCTTTTTGAAGAAGGAAATCTCGACATTAATTATGGAACAATTTCATCAGTCGACGCAGATTCTATTTTCGATAAGGAATATTTTGCTAATTTAACCTATTTATTCTTGACTGATGAGAAGCCGTATAACAAATTCTGGCAGTCTGCGATCGTTTTTTATAATAACATGTGGCAAGTTCCAGCTCCAACACGAATTATTTCATTTTTTGGTGGGCTATACCGCACAGCCCTCCTCATTCAAGGAGATAAGTGTTTAACACACGCTACCTACTCAACTTCAATGAAGCTAATGCATGGGGTCGGGTTCTGGGATGTTGATGTTATTCCAGAGGATTATCGTATTTTCTTTAAAGCTTTCTATGCTATGAAGGGGCAAGTCTGGGTAGAACCTATTTTTCTTAAAACATCACTCGACGCAGTTCAATCTCATGGATATATTAATAGCCTTAAAAGTCGGTATGATCAAGAACGACGTTGGTCATGGGGAGTATCAGACCAACCGTTATTTATTAAGTGGTGGTTAACAATTCCAGATGTACCATTTATGAGAAAAACAGTGCTTCTTAGTATGGTTCTTATGGATCACGTCTTATGGCCCGTTCACTGGTTTATTATTACTGCTGCTGCAAATATAATACCGCTCGTAAATCCAGTATTCTCAAGAACATCTCTTGGTCTTATGCTTCCACGTCTCGCAGGTTCGATTTTAACATTTGGATTAATAGCAATAGTCCTTTTGATTTATATTGATTATAAGAATCGACCCTCTCACATAATTCTTCCGTGGTATCGTAAACTTATTTTCCCTTTTGAATTTATCCTCATGCCGCTTATTGGATTTTTCCTCTCTGCACTCCCAGCGCTTATTTCTCATACCCAACTCATGTTTGGAAAACGTATGGAATATAAAGTGACTGAGAAAATATGAGAATAGTATCATACTTAGAAAAACAGAAAGATGTTTGGGTTGCACTCTTTCTATCCTTCGTTTTTTTCCTCACGAGATTTCCTTCTCTTTTTGAACCTAACTGGTACGGAGACGAGGGTATATATCAAGCAATTGGGAGGGCTCTAAGAGCAGGTAAATTACTCTATGTGGGTGCGTGGGACAATAAACCACCAACTCTTTATTACCTATATGCTTTCTTTGATGCAAACCAATTTCAAATTCGTTTTTTCTCTCTTATTATTGGAGTACTCACATTACTAGTCTTTTTTTATCTTTGTATAAATATACTTAAAAGCACTAAAGTAAGTATTTTAGCAAGTTCACTATTTATATTTTTATTTGGTACTCCTATTCTTGAAGGAAATATTGCTAACGCAGAAAACTTTATGCTTTTCCCCGCAACTAGTGCAGTACTTATCGTCTATCTTAACAGGAAAAGCTTTCTTGAAAAAACACCACCAGACCTACTCCACTGGAAACAAATAATTTGGAAAACAAAAGAGAGTCGCTTACTATTGTTCACTGGTTTTCTTCTTGGAATAAGTTTTACTATAAAGATACTAGCACTATTTGATTTGGCTACGATTTGTACAATCTTACTTTTTTTTATTGTTCCAACACAAAGACAGATAGCAACAACCTATTGGAAGAAAACTCTTAACCATTTGTTTTCGCTTATTATTCCAATAATCAGTGGCTTTATTATCCCAATGTTACTATATACAATCTATTTTTTAATTAAAGGTGAACTAACTCTTTTTTTAGGATCAGTATTTTTAGGAAATATTAACTACGTCGGATATAATAATGATTTTATAATTCCCCAAGGACTACTAGTGTTACGAACTATTATTCTTGGATTTTCATTAGGATTATTATTTATTAAAAGAAAATCATTATTATTTGAAGCTCAATTACTCTGTATTTGGCTATTGTTCTCACTTTATAGTACTTTTTTCTCGAATCGTCCATACCCACACTATTTATTACTACTTACTCCTGTAGCTTGTCTTATATTCGGATACGCGATTACAAAAAATAGAAAATCGGTTTTAGCATTTATTGGATCATTTGTTATGTTTTTATTTTTTTATTTCCAAACTACATGGACCAAAAATCCATTTACCTACTACCCCAACTTTATTTCTTATATAACTAACCATAAATCTACAGAAGAATATCAGAAATATTTTGATAAAAATGTCCCAAGAGATTACGCTGTCGCAGAATATATTAGAACAATTGTAAAACCAAATGAAGATCTTTTTATTTGGGGAAATAGTGCGCAAATCTATGTTTTAGCAAACAAGATTCCTCCTGTTAAATATACAGTAGCGTACCATATCGCGTATAATAAAAAAACATTTGATGAAACAAATGTATTACTTCAAAAGATTAATCCAGCATTTATAGTGATTCTTCCTGATGAAAAAGAAAAACCTTTTTCACTCACAAAGTATCACTATATGATAACGATAAAAGATTCTGCAATCTATGAAAGAATTTATTAAAGACATTAAAGGAGATAAAATTATTTGGTACGGTTCATTCGTGACAATCTTCTTTGTGGTGATTTCGATAATCTACCTTGGTTTTGTTTACCGATTCCTTCCTCCATTTATCCCAATTTTTAACCAGCTTCCGTGGGGAGTAGAAAGACTTGGAGCAAAAGTGGGAATTTTCCTCCCTTTTTTTTATATGATTCTTATTTTTGGAACAAATATTGTTTTATCAAAAATGCTTTACAACGCGATGCCACTTATTTCTCGCATACTGACAATTACCTCAATTATTGTTAGTATTACGACATTCATATTTATTTTTCGCATAACTCAACTCTTACTATGATGATAAACTGGTCTCTTTTCTTAGCATTTTTTACAGCATTCTTTGTTACAACGATAGCAGTCCCATTACTTCTTCCCCTTATAAAAAAAATGGGGCTATTTGACGATCCAAAATCACATATTCACCCAGCGATTATCCACACAAAACCAATTCCACGAGGAGGTGGAATTCCTCTTTTCATTGGAGTTTTTATTTCAGGCTTATTATTCCTCCCCATTAATCAAATTACAATTGCTATATTCATGGCGTGCTTGTTAGCACTTATAATTGGTGTTATTGACGATCGATTGAATGCAAATTCAAAAGATGTTTCTCCATATCTTCGCTTTTTAGTAACAGTTATCTGTGCAGTTATTGTAGTGGGAAGTGGAATTAGCATACCGTTTATTACAAGTCCATTTGGTGGTGTTCTCTATTTTGATCAACTTATCCCTAGTTTTTTTCATATTCAATTTCCCCTCTCACAAATAATTTCTGTTCTTTGGATAATTTGGGTAATGACTATGCTTAATTGGAGTAAGGGAGTTGACGGACAAATGCCTGGGATTGTAATAATTTCATCGCTTACTATCGGGCTATTGAGTCTACGTTTTCCACTCGAAAATGAAGCAGTAATTACTGATGCCACACTTGCCTTCATTATTGCTGGAGCAATGCTTGGATTTCTTATTTTTAATTTTCATCCTGCAAAAATTTTCCCAGGATATGGAGCTACTGCAATGTACTTACTTGTTGCAGTTACAGCTATTTTATCCAGTAGTAAACTAGCAACAGCACTATTAGTCATGGGGATACCTACAGCTGATGCAATATTTACTATTTTTAGACGAATAATTCAAGGAAAAAATCCATTTTTTGGTGATAACAAACATCTCCATCACTTACTCCTTGATCTAGGCTATTCACAACGTCAAATTGCGTTGTTTTACTGGTGTATTTCTGCTATATTGGGGCTAGTTTCTTTAACGCTTGAAAGTAAGAGTAAATTATTTGCTATTATTATGGTAGGAATAATTACAGGAGGAGGATTACTCTTCTTACATCTTATGGCGCGTTATTCAAATGAAAAAGACATTACGTGATTTTCTAAGACTACTTCGACCTCGACAATGGATTAAAAACCTTGCAATTTTTGCCGCACTTACTTTTAACGGAGACTTGTTTAACCTAGATATTCTACCGAAAGTAATATATGGATTTCTTATTCTTTGTGCTTTATCAAGTGCTATTTATATAATTAATGATGTTTTTGATGTTGAAAAAGATAAAAAACACCCATTTAAACGATTCCGACCATTAGCAAACGGGGATATCCCAATTCCTATTGCAATTATCCTCGCGGTTATTTTAACTACTGGTTCACTATTTTTTAGTTACTTTATTTCTGCATCATTTTTAGCAATTGCAGTCATCTATATTCTTATGCAATTCTCTTATTCAATAGTATTGAAGCATATCGCTGTAATAGATATCTTAATTGTCGCAGCAGGATATATCCTTCGTGTTTATGCTGGAGAAACGTTAGCAGTTGGGTCACATACTTCCGTGTGGTTACTTCTAACGACTATTTCGCTGTCACTATTTCTTGCTATTGGTAAAAGACGTTCTGAACTAACCCTTCTATCTACATATAAAAGTGAACAAATTGCTCAAACGAGACTGACACTATCTCATTATTCAGAAAGATTACTTGACGTTTACGCATCAATTTTTGCAACATCAACATTTATTTCTTATGCTCTTTTTACATTTGTCGAGAACGGAAACGGGCTAACGGTAACTAATGAATTATTTTTACCTGAATTTCTTCCACAAACATTTCAGCGCAAATGGCTGATGATCACAATTATTCCAGTGGTTTATGGACTTATGCGATACTTGCAAGATATTTATGAGAAACACGAAGGCGAAAGCCCAGAGAAAGTATTATTATCAGATAAACCACTTCTAGCCACGGTCATTTCATGGATTATTTTAGTTATAGGAATAATTTATATTATTCAGCAAGCAGGGTAACTTACTCTTGAACTTTAGCATAATCTGAACTAACCCATCCAATTTTTCCATCAGATAACGTAATTGCAAACCAATCCTTTTTTTCATCTACGATTGTATACACTTCACCCGGGCTAACTCGACCAATCTCTGCTCCACTGATAGTGGCATCGACATGTACTCGTAGATAACCAGTTGGGGTTTTAAGTATTGTTATTTTCTTAGCTATACCAGTAGGTGTTGGGGTTGCAGATGGAGAAGCAATAGTTGGAGTAGGAGCAATGTCAGTATCAATTCCCAAATAAGCTACAACCTGTAATTTATATCCTTCAGGAGTTCTAATTGGTATAAGTTTTTCCCTATAACCATCCGCTTTTATTTTTAATTTATGATCTGACTGTGTTAAATCTTTAAGTAACAGTGGTGTCGTACCGACCATATTGGAATCAACAAAAACACTCGCTTTTTCAGGAAATGAAAGAACAAGTAACTGAATTTCTTTCTGGTTTGGTAATGGCACTAATGATATAACACTTCCTTCAGCGACTCCAGACTCACCAAATTTACGATCAACAACCGTTAATGTAGATCGCGTAATGGTAATTTTTTCTTCATACGCTTGATAATTCGTGTCATTTGGAATAATACGTAAGGAGTAGTCACCAGATGCAAAAATATTTTGACCTTCTGATTTAGGAAAAGGGGTCTGGCCAATAAATTTCCCATTTAAGTATAATTTACTTTCAGGTGAGGCAGTAACCTGTAATGCACCTTTTCCAGTATTTTTATTAAAAAACAGTTGATATACCAGAAATAAGATCAACGCAAGGATAAGAGAGGGAAGAATAATGAAAAAAGTTCGTTTCATACACCTAAGAGACCCTATCTTAGCAAGAATAGTTATGATTTACAAACGATTAGTCAGTAGCAGTTACGACACCTATCGACTCAATTTCTCCCCCACAGTAGTGAATAATTTTTTTAGCAGCAAGATGTAGCGATTCATTAACTTGCTGTGGTGTAATTCCATAAACGCCGTCGACATTTAACATAATATTTTTTGTTTCACCTGTTACTGCAGTTCGTATAGCATCACGATAATTAAAATCAATATTATATCCCCCGATCTGATCAAAGTATGCTAGTTCTGATGATTTATATATTGTTGCTTCACTATCCCCAAGGAGCAAGATTTCTTCTCCTTCACGTGCCAAACGTAACGAAGTAGGAAGAGAAAGTGTATCCAAATCAAAGGCTCCAATAGATATTCTTTTATCCATCACAACGAGATTGTATGCATCAACACAGGTATTTATAGTGTATAGGTCTTTCCCTTGAGAAATTCTTCGAAGCAATGCTTCAGGACTTGGTCGTCGTGAATGCCAATCCACACCCATCTCTTTATATAGCGTACGATACGCTTTCACTTCCGGATATTCATTAATTACTTCTGTAGTAAGTCCACTCAGTCGAGCAAATAATTCCATTTTTTCTTTTTCAAGTTCATTATTTTTTTCGTTTATATTTACACCTCTAATAATTGCTACACCCACAGATAAACTAGGATATTTTTCTTTTACATCAGAAACAATTGAAAATATTTCCGGATTATTAAATTTTCCATACGATATATCCTCTCCTACTTGTTCAATAAGCTTAGACTCAGATGTTTCTATAAAACGATTTTTTACAAAATCTTTATCCAATGAGAGAATTAGCCACCCAGCTTTAGGTCCATTAGCTTTTCCAAGTAATGCAGTATAAATTGCCCCAAATGCGTCTTTTGAAGATATGCCCAATTCTTTTGATTTCTCATAGATAGCTTTTTGAAATGTTTCGGCATCTAATTCATCCTCCAACATGTCAGCTACGGCTTTGATGAATGTTTTTTGTTGTTCAGAAAGGGTAGCAACAGTACTTGGAAGGTCTTTTTGAATCAAGAATTTTTCATTCTCTGGAGCAAATCGTTCAATCCAAATTCGTGCATATTTTGCCCATTCTTCAAGTCCTAAATCGCTAATCTTTTGCTGCATGTTAGGCATTTGAACCCACTGTGCAAGTGTAGAGAATCGTATATCAAGAGGTGGAATTGACACGCCATCAATTTGAGAAAGTTCAAAAATCCTCGCTTCATCATCTTCTTTCTTCTCGATAAAATGACGCGCATATTCTTGATACTCGTCGAACAGCTTTGGAATTGTGTCTCCGTCACCTGGATCAAAATTTGTTTGCGAACGTGGATCCATTTTTACAATTAAAAACCGTACAAGCTCTGGTGGCAAAATAGTTGTCATATCCGATGCTGCGAACCCACGTCCTTTTGAAGAAGACATTTTTTTGCCACCAATAAGCATAAATTCATACCCTACTGGAAAAGGAACAGCATAATTAAGCACTCTTTCGCACACTTGTGTTGCGACATCATGAGATCCCCCTTTACTCATGTGGTCTTTGCCAGCCCCTTCAACGGTGACACCGATTGCTTGCCATTTAGCAGGCCAATCAACTTTCCACGTCAGCTTTCCTGTCATTCCAGATTCAGTACTAAAAGGAGATACCTTTCCCTCATATCCACAACCTTTCGTCCATTCTGTTGCATCAACTAAACATCGATACGAAACATTTTCGCCATCCCAGTCATAAACTCTTGTTGTTGAGACTTTTCCACATGATTCACAATACACTTGAAAAGGATACCAATCAGAAGCCATTGGTTTTTTATACATTTCTTCATAAATCTTCCTGATTTCTGCTGCGTTATCGAGTGCGATACGAATCCCTTCGTTCATTTTCCCACTCGTATAAAGATCTTTTGTCCATATGATTTCAGGATGAAACCCTAGTTCATTGAATGCTTTTTTAAATTCGAGCGCATAATATTCTGCAAAATTTACAAATCCATCCTCAGGTGATGGAATCTTAAATAATGGCATACCAAGATACTGTTCAAATTTTTCTCGAGATAAATATGAAGGAATATCATCCATCGGATCGTGATTCTCAAAAACATATGTATACTTCGTATTTACACCCGCATCTTGTAATGCTTTAAAGACTAAACCATGAAAAATAACACCTAAAAGAGATCCCACATGGATTCTTCCGGATGGAGTTTTCATATCATCCACCCATTCAAGTGGAAGATTTCGTTCTTTTAATTGTTGTGCTACTTTATCTGCCCAAAACATAGGTGTATTTTACCTTTTCTACACGTATAAATAAAGGTGAGGAAATTAGGAGACGATTTCGACTTCAGTCTCAAGCATAAATCCGAATTTTTCCATGAATGTGTCCTGAACTTTTTTAATAATGGTAAGGACATCCTCTGGAGTTGCGCCACCTAAATTAATAATAAATAACGCATGCTTTTCAGAAATCTGCGCGTTTCCGACTCGATACCCCTTCAACCCCAACTTTTCAATCACCGATGCCACGGCAACTTTCCCGTACCATTTCATTTCAACCTGTTCACGAAGTTCCGGGAAAACAGTAAGCACTTTTTCTATTTGTTCTTTATCACGTAAGTTTTTAAAAACAGAGCCACAGTTGGGATATTCCAGCGGGTGATTCTTTTTTCTTGAATCTTGATTCTTTTTATATATTTCTTTAGCTACTGTTAATTCTTCTTCATCAGCACTTTCAAGCTGGAATGTTGCAGATAGTACTATTAACTTCCTATTATCTTTAATCACACTTCCACGATACACAAAATGCATATCATCCTTATACAACGTTTTTCTCTCAACACCAGAATCAGTAATTTCTAAAACTTCCGCAGAAAGAAAGTTGTCTTTTATCTCGCCTCCATATGCTCCAACATTTCCCCTCACCGCTGCACCAATAGTACCAGGTAATCCGCCTGCCCACTCCAGACCAGTTAGATTATGATCAAATGAAGTATCGATAACATCTCCAAGCATTTCACCTGCGTATGCTGTAATGTTGTTTCCTGAAAGTAGTATATCTTTTGTGTCGGATCTCGTAACCTGGATTACTACGCCATCAAAGTAATCTGCTGCAAAAATAAGATTAGAACCACTTCCACAAACAAAATATTTCTCTATTTTTTGCTCATGAAGAGATTCAAGAGCATCTATTAGTTCTTCTTTCGTAGCTACTTGAATAAATTGTTTAACATTTCCACTCAGTTTATACCAGAGTGCTGGAGCGATAGAACATTCTGTGTGGACAATCATACTCGTAATTGTAAAGAATTATGAAACCAGAATCAAATAGACTAATTAATAAGGTTTATGCATGTATGTATCTGAATCGCGGCAAATGGTTTCCATCGACTTCAACAGTTTCCAAAAACATAGATAACGGCCTAACCCAAACTTTTGCTCTCGGATTATCATATAAACATTCGTAAACGACGAGCTCTTCTAGTGTTTCACTATGTTTCGCCACAGCGATAACTTGGTAATAATTTCCTTTATAATGTTGGTATTTACCAAGTTTTATGTTACTCATATGCTTACTACTAAAATACAATCATTCTATTCTTCGCACACTTATTTTAACATAGAGGAAATCCTGATATACTACTATCTATGGTAGACATAATTAAGGCGCTTACTTCAGGACTTCTTGTCGGATTTCTTTTTGCAGCGATTAAGCTTCCTATCCCTGCACCTCCTGCACTTGCTGGGATTATGGGAATTGTTGGAATCTATCTAGGATTTGTACTTTATTCAACATTTTTTCATAAATAATAATATGGCTGCAAAATATCAAAAAGTATTTAAACAAATGATTGAAGAGAATAGTACTCTTTTTGGAGAATTTAAAAAACTTCATGATGAATTTTCTGATAATAAAGAAGAACTTGAAGAAGAGTTTAATCAGACAGGGACAAAAGTACTTCGAGTAATAAGAAGGTACGAAGATGCATTATGTTCTAAATCTGAAAACACAGGATTTGGGAAATTTTCAGAAAATTTATCAGAGAAATTTTGGGAAGAAATAAGAGCTGTCTTCCCTCACATTGATGCAGTAAAACAACGATAACTATCAGCGGAAAAGAGAAAGAATAATAAGTGCAATTCCGCTTAGACCAAGTAATGTAATAACACCAAGCGTAAGAAAAGCGAATAATTTATACCTCATGTTACATCTCTGCTTCAGCAACTAAATCTTCATCAAGCCTAAATAACCCTTCATCTAATCTTTTTTGATCTAAGAAGTGAGAAATAAATCCTACAGAACGTGAAAGAACAAAAAGAGCATTGAAAAATTCAATCTCTACAAGCTTTTCAAGTTCTGCATGAGTCATTCCCTCCTTTTCGTGGAGAATGTCTAGGAGGATTGCTGCAATTGCTCCATCAACATTTAAAATAAGATTTCCTTTTTTTGCTGTAGTTATCTTTTCTACCTGTTTCGCGAACAGTGTAAATTTCTTTTTTTTAAGCTTATCCGTAAATGCAAGAAGTTCAGTAACTCGCGGGTCAGGTAAGTCAGCACGATATTTTTTATGACCAATTCCAGAGATATATTTTTTTTGCGTTGCGAATACCTCTACAAACTCATGTGATGATTTGCCACTAGTAACCCCCTCTAACCAATTCCCTGCTGCTTGGTTAATTGCTCCCCCAAATCGAGGTCCGATTGTTAGAATACCGGTAGCAAGTGATGAAACTAAATCCCTGCCTGCACGAGCAGTAATGATTGTGTTAACCGCTCCTGAAACATATGGCCCATGATCGACTAGAATACGAAGGACAAAATCGACAAATTCTTCAAGTTCTTTTGACGTGATCTTCTTTCCAAGAAACATCGATACCACTTCGTAAGCAAATGAGTGAGACTTTGCAAAAGTCAGTAAATTCTCCTGCAAAACCATCGCTTGTCCATCATGATCTTTTGAGATACTAGTTGTAATAAGCGCAGGTTTACGATGTTGCATATCAGCCATAATAGCAGTGACATCTTTCTCCTCAGGAAGAACTCCAGCTTCAATCTTTTTTATATGCTCAACAAATTCTCCAAATGAGTCTGCAACGGTTGCGCCGGCCTCACGAAGTGCTTTTTTCTTATCTGAAGCACTTTCTCCTTTTTGTTCCGCCATGGCCTTTGCATGCCCAAATTGTGGAGGAGTTTCAAATAAATCTGATACAGTACCAGCGATATAACAAATAACAGGTTTTGTTATTTTTTTATCTTTTATGAGTGTTGCTATTTCATATTCATCAAACCCACCCAGCTCACCATAATACACAATTACCTCAGTTTGTATATCATGTTCTGCAAGTAAAAACGCATCCTTTGGCTGAATAATCGGAAATCGGTCTCCACCAAAATGAAGACTAAAAGAAATATGCTTCCCATTTCCCGTCACAACTCTAATAATTTCATTAGTCATCCCACCAGATGCTGAAAATACAGCGACATTTCCAGCAGTTAATAATTGAGAACTAATAAGCTGTCGATAGTCAACACCACCGATCGCTCCAAGTTTTACATGCTCAGGAATCAAGAGGCCAACACTTGCAGGTCCCATAATCCATTTATTATACTTCTCAGATAATGCCTGTAGTTCCAATGCTTGTTTTTCTGGAACGTCCTCTGCAAAAATAACACCTCCTTGTAGCTCGGGGAATGACGAGAGAAGCTCTTGTGTACTTGAAAGCACTCTTCTCGATGATGAAACGTTCATAAAAAGAGTCACTATATCTTTTACCCGATATGCTTCATCTATTGATGAAAAAACAGGAATTAGAATTTCTTTTTTACCAAAAAAATATCTATCAAAGGCTTTTGCAGAGCCAATTATACCAACGATACTCGGATGCTTTCGCCCAAGAAGTACGTCGTAATCAAGAACAGATTGAATAATCCCTCTATGAACTCCATAAGAAATAATTTTTGGTTCTTTACTGCGTAATAATGCTAAGTTAATCATTTTTTATATAAGAGATAGCTTCATGAATAATATCAGTTAAAACCATTTCTGGTCCTTTTACTTGTCCAAAAAGATCTTCCTCCTCTAGAAAATCAGTCATCAACGATAAGCCTTCTTTTTGGTTAGGACCACCGCGCCGAACAAATACCTTGATATGTTGTGCCCGAAGATCAGACGAACACTCCCTGAGGGCTTTGATGACACCAGAGAAGGTAATACGTATATCAGTAAAGTTAGCAACAGCACCAGCAATGATTAGTGCTTTTTTTGAAGCCTTAGATTTTATAAGTAACGATAAAATACTTCTTGTATAGAGATATGTTTCTTCAGCGTTTGGGTTTCCACTATATTCTCCATAATTAATCAGCTCGTTTCCATACCCAAGATTTCCTGCTTCATCTGCCAATACGATACTTGCACCACCACTTGAAAGCAGCATACCTAGTGATCCTTCAGGATTAAGTACAGTCAGTGAAAATGCAGCTTGGCTACGACTAGCAAGCGCTTTTACCTGCTCGACTTCAGGCAATTGTATATTTTTTTCTTCAGTAAAATCAGTCTCATTCCACGCTCCTTCAACAAAAAATTCTGCTGTACTATCTACTTCGACAGCTGCATCTAACATAATAAATTTTTTATTAATAACAATAAATGGATTAATTTCTAAAAATGAAAAATAATAAGTGTTAAAAGCAAAAATAAGAGCTTGGAGAATAAGTTCGTCAATATGAATCTGTTGTGCGATATGTTTAATATTTTCTTTATCAAACGAAGAAATCATTATTTTTTGTATAGATCCTTGATTTTCTTCGATATCAACTCCACCATGTGGAGAATAAAAAAGCATTATTCCATTACGCTCTCTCAATAGCGCAAGATAGTGTTCAGATGAAGTATCGTATGATTGTTGTGGTTCAATGAGAAAATGACTGTAACCCTTTTCTCGTAACGTTTCAGTCGCTTTTGAAATTGATTGAGAAGTAATATTGAGGAGAACAAGTCCTTTTTTAAACCGTTTCTTTACTCCCTGATCTACTTTAACAACATATGAAGATTTCGGATCTGGAAGAGTAGATAACTCACCCTCTCCAACAGATATCCCTGAATATTCTTGACCAAAAACAGCATATAAAAGTGATTTCGCTTTATATTCAGAAAGTTTCTTTCGAGCCATAACATATTAATTATAGCCTAAAAGATAACAAAAAAAATATTTACTTTACGGAGATAATTGTATAGGTTATTTTGCCAGCAGGTGCTTCAACTTCTATATTTTCTCCTACTTTTTTACCGAGTAATGCCTTCCCAAGCGGTGATGCGTGTGAGATTTTCTTTTCAATTGGATCAGCTTCCCACTCTCCAACCACCATATAATCTTCGTTCTTACCTTTATGTTCTAACGTAACCGTTGAACCTAAATCAACATTCGTTATAATGCCAGTATGATCTTTAATGACTTGAACTTTCTTAAGAATGTCTTCTAATTCTTCAAGTCGTCCATCAATAAAAGCAAGTTCGTCTCTCGCAGCTTGATACTCAGCATTTTCAGATAAGTCACCAAGTTCACGTGCGTTTGCAACTCTAGCAACAACCTCTGGACGACGAACTTTACTAAGATCTTGATGTTCTTTTTTTAAATCTTCAAGACCTTCAGCGGTTAAATAAATATGTTTATCAGCCATAATTATAAAATAAAATCCCTCAAATTATCTTCGAGGGAATAGCAAATCATTGGCAGTATAAATAAATTTTATTCCTTTGTCAATAAATCATACTCAATCAATTTATCAGTATATCGCTTAATAATTTCCCCTTTATAATCGTGTGGGTGAAGGAGAATTATCCCATCGTTTATCACCTCTTTTGTACGATGTTTTTTCATATACATTATTTGGAGAAACGCACATATTGGGTTTATCCACTGAAGTAATCCAATAAGAAACGTTAATGACGTGTTTCGTTGTAATAGAGAATTTTTAGGACCTGCATTTGGAAGAACATCTAAATACCAATCATTCGTTTTTAGAAACACTTCATATGTTTTAGCTCGATTAAAAAGAGGTGCTAACTGAGCAATTTCGTGAGCGGTATATATATCTTGTGATCCATGAAAATAATCCATGCTCCGATAATCGATAAAACTATTAAGACATACTTTATCAGGTGCCTTTAGTACTCCTCTTTGTCTTCTCCATCCAGTTATTGATAATAAAACAACACAGAAGAGTCGAGTAACCCAAACCGTACTTGGACTAGTTATAATAAAAAAATCAATATCAGCATCTTTTGAAGCACTCCCAGCTGCCAAGCTCCCACTCATTCCAATGAAAAGAATTGAGGGAAGATACGATAAAAGACGAGCCACGTTTTGAGCGATACATAGCTTGCGGTCGTAGTTTATTCTCTCTTTTTGTCGTTTTAAAACACTATCATCTTCACCCTTCAGAAAATAATAGTTATCTATATTTTTAATAATCGCATTTTCTCTTTGCAATAGCTCATAGAGTTCATTTTTAGTTATAGATTTCTCACCCATAATATATCGCCATAATTCATCATAAGAAAGTGGGAAGTGAAATAGACTACTATACACGAGTGTTTTAACAACAGAAGAAAACGTATTACTTTGCTGATACATACTGTTGGAGAACTTGAAGAACACCATTATTAAGTGTTTGAACTGCTGTATCACTTGAGGTGTTATTTAGCATAGAACGAATCGCATTTCCAAGATAATTATTTAACGTACCATTAAACGCTTGATCATAGGTATCACTAGCAAAAAGAGAAGATACAGCATAAGGTGCCTGAGTAATAACAGCTGAAACAAGTGAGTTATTCTTTAGAGATTCTCCGAGATCTACACGAGCATAAGGTTCGCCAAATAAACGAGTCTTTGCCGTTTCAGTATAAAATTTTTGTGCTGTTTCTTTTTGCGCTAAGTATTTCATCAACTCCATAGCTTCTTTTTGGTGTTTGCTTTTAGATGAAACCCCTTCGACCCAATAACTTGCCACACTTAAGTGTTTATTAGGAAGGTTAGGAACGACATTTGTAGTAAAGGCTAAGGCCGGATTTAATGATTTAATGGTAAAAATATCCCATGAGTATCCAAAGTACATTGCAACGTTACCTTTGGCAAATGCAGTTAATGATGGATCGAGTGTTCCGTCCCAGATATTATTTTGATCAGATGCAAATGAAGTATAAAACGATAATGCGTCTGATGCATTCTTGGCAGTATTAGTTAAATCATAAAAATTTGTGCCATTCTGTAGCATAACTAACGATGCTATATCGGGAGCGTGAGTAATGTTATCAAATGTTCCAATCGAAGCTCCTGATGTTTTTATTTTTTGCTGTTCGTCTTTAACTGTTAATGCCTTAGACACTTTTATAAATTCGTCCCATGTAGTTGGAATTGTTTGACCACCTGATGTAAGTATCTCAGTATTTACAAAAAGCGTTAACGTATCAATACTTAGTGGAATTCCATATATTGCTCCATTGCGGGTAAGATCACTTTGAATAACAGGATAGTAATTCTTTTTGTACTCAGTTGGTGAAATTACATCTGCAGATAAGGGTGTGAGAATTTTTGATAATGGAGTTACCCACGTATTATGATAACGGAAAATATCCGGTCCGTTGCCGTTTCCCACTCTGGTTATCAACCGATCTCGATAATCCTTAATATCTTGTTTTGCATATTCAACTTTTATATTCGGATGGGTTCTCGTAAATTCAGATAGAACCTGTTCCATAACTCGATTATCTTCCCATAACCCCCAATATGTTAACGTAACATTTTCGACTTTCTTTGATGAAAACATCGGCAAAACAAAACGAAAAGAGATAGCTAATACCAAAATAATGATCAGAATTATGCCCCCAATTTTAAGGACTGTTTTAATCCACGAAGACGAACCACCATCAAAAGGAGGAGGAGGAACTGCTGGTTGCCCTACTTGTGATGATTCTGTTTTAGTCTGTTGAGGCATAACGGGTGTCTCGAGAGCAGGAGGGGGTAAGACAGGATCTGTTGTTGCTGGTTGTGGCTGTGTCTGAGGTACTTGCTGATCATAAAAAGAATGAGCAGGCTGCAGAGCAGTCGATGCAGGCTGAACAGGAGTAGCAGCTTGAGGGTCGTTTGTATTATCATTCATAGTCTACTAATGTATAATAGCAAAAGGACGATACTTCCATCCACTCATGAAACATACAAAGGTGCCTACAACCAAAAAAATTGAGCAAGTTGATCCTACAAAAATTGAGATTATTGTTACAAAAATGCATCCGTGGAGACAAATCGGAAAAACTGTAAGCTGGTTTTTATTAGGTGCAGTCCTCGGTTTATTCTTCTTTATTAGTTTTCTAGGTATTGTCTACCAGCAACTTTATGGAAAAGTAATTTTTCCAGGCGTATATGTAAACCAAATTGAATTTAGTGGCAAATCACAAGAGGCTGTTCAAAACTATTTTGGCAAGAAAAATATAGAAATACAAAAAACTACTATTACCTTTGTCGTAAACGATAAAATTGCTACAGTTTCAGCAAAAGAATTAAGTCTCGGATACGATGAGAAACTCCTCGCACAACAAGCATACAGTATCGGAAGATCATCAAACTTCCTTTCTAATATTAGTTTGATGTTTCAAGCATATATGTATGGAATTAATCTTCAACCAGCATATCATTACGATGAAGATAAATTAGTTGCATTATTAAGACCGCTAAAAGATTCAGTTTATAAAGAGCCTATCGATGCGTTATTTTCATTCGAAAACAATCGCGTTACTGCATTTAAACCTTCTGAAAATGGACAGACAATTAATATCAATCAAATAACGGGTACCCTTCTCAATAGAACTATCCAATCTAACTATAAAAAACTTCCCGAGAATATTACTATTAGTATTCCGATTGTCTCGTTAGAGCCTAAAATTACTACAGAAAAAGTAAACAACTTAGGGATCAAAGAGCTTATCGGAACTGGGACCTCACTATTTCAACACTCAATTGAAAATAGAATCTATAATGTTACTCTCGCGTCATCTCGTTTAAACGGAATACTCGTTCCGCCTGGTGAAACGTTTTCTGTCGTAAAAGCGTTGGGAGATATTTCTTCACTGACTGGGTATAAACAAGCATACGTTATCTCTGGCGGAAAGACAGTACTGGGTGATGGAGGTGGAGTATGCCAAGTTTCGACAACTCTTTTCAGAGCAGCACTTAACGCAGGTCTTCCAATTATAGAGCGCAATCCACATGCTTACCGTGTGGGATATTATGAGGAAGACTCCCCTCCTGGTATTGATGCTGCAATTTATTCTCCAAGTGTAGATCTCAAAATTAAAAACGACACGGGACATTATATGCTAATTCAAAGTTATATTAACCCAGACGAACTTCGTCTTACTTTTAATATTTATGGAACAACCGATGGAAGGACAGTCGAAATGGGTACTCCAGTTATTACATCGCAATCACCAGCACCCGAAGCTTTATACCAAGACGACCCATCTCTACCGAGAGGTCAAATTAAACAAGTTGATTTTGCTGCTGCGGGAGCACGAGTATATTTCACAAGAACAGTTAAAAAAGATAACAAAGTAATAATTTCTGACACATTTATTTCAAATTATCGTCCATGGCAAGCAATATTTTTGCGAGGAATAAAAGATAACTAATGACGAAGACTAAAACAATACTATTGTCACTTGAAGATGCAAACAAACTACTACCTCTATTGAAGAAAAAAAAAGTACTGGCAGGGGGATGTTTTGATATTATTCATCCAGGACACACATCATTTCTCACAGCTTGCAAACAACACGCGGAGTGCTTAGTTGTGCTACTTGAGAGTGATCAAAAAATAAAAGAAATAAAAGGAGACGATCGTCCTAAAAATACACAAGAAAAAAGAGCGAAAAACCTAGCAGAACTACGAATTATCGATTACATTATACTTCTGCCATACCTCTCACAAAATGACGAGTATGATAAGGTGATTTTTAGCCTCAAACCTGATATAATAGCAACAACACTTGGGGATCCTTATCGGTATCATAAAGAACGGCAAGCAATGATGGTAAGAGCGAAAGTAATTGATGTCATTGACCGACTACCTGAATATTCGACGACCAAGATGTTACATACTCTATGAATAAAGTTGCCGCAATAGTAATCGCTGTTATCATAATTCTCGGTATTATTATACTAACTATACGATTTAATCCATTTTCTGGTCTTTTCAAAAAAACAGCTAAAGTCGAAATAGGAACACATGTATTTACCGCCGAAGTAGCGAAATCTGAATCTGAAAAAGAAATCGGTCTGTCATCACGATCATCTATTGCAGAAGATCGTGGAATGATTTTTATTTTTGATACGCCAGGTATGTATTCATTTTGGATGAAAAAAATGCAATTTCCACTTGATCTGATTTTTATTAAAGATGATAAAATTGTTACAATTTTCAAACAAGTAACACCTCCTCCTTCAGATATAGATGTAGCAGATAACCAACTTCCTATCTATACTCCACAAAGTGATATAAATAAAGTTCTGGAAATTAATAGTGGGCTAGTTGATAAATATGGAATAAAGGTAGGAGATACAGTTAAGACCACCTTATGAGAATTCTCGGTATAGAGACATCTTGTGATGAAACATCAGCAGGAATTGTAGAGAAAAATTCTTCATCTTCTACTATTACACTTCTTTCAAACGTCATCGCCACATCACTAGCACTTCATGCAAAAACAGGTGGTATCATTCCAGAAGTAGCAGCGAGGGAACAAGTTAAATATATTCTCCCAGTTATTTCAGAAGCACTTGAAATAGGACTTGGAACTACAATTTCTAAAAATTCTCCTGACATTGACGGTATTGCCGTAACTTATGGCCCAGGGCTAATTGGATCACTGCTGGTTGGCGTTGAGACAGCTCGAACACTTGCATATCTGTGGGATAAACCCCTCATACCAGTTAATCATATGATGGGACATATCTATGCAAATTGGATCGCAAATCCGAACATAGAACTCCCTGCTCTTGTTTTAGTTGTTTCAGGAAATCACACAGATTTATTATTACTTAAAAATCATAAAGATTTCATTCTTCTGGGTGGAACACGCGATGATGCAGCAGGAGAGGCATTTGATAAAACGGCACGACTCCTCGGGCTTCCCTATCCAGGAGGACCTGAAATAGAAAAGAGAGCAAAATATGGAGATAAATCATATATTCGCTTTCCACGACCCATGGACGGATCAGGTAATTTCGATTTTTCATTTTCTGGCCTTAAAACTGCAGTCTATCGTGAAGTTATGAAAGAAAAAGAACTGTCTGAAGAATTTATTAATACTATGGCTGCGTGTATTATGGATGCAATCAGCGATATTCTTGTAAAAAAGACCTTACAAGCAGCAGAACTGTATGAAGTTAACACAGTTATCATTTCAGGTGGAGTAGCGGCAAATGAAACATTATCTGAACGGTTTAAACAAGAAATACAAAAGAAGAATCTTTCACTTACGTTTTCTGTTCCACCTAAAAATCTTTGTACGGATAACGGCGCAATGATAGCGACAGCTGCTCTTTTTATGGGAGAAGCAAAAAATATAGACACAATTAGAGCTAACCCTGAACTCTACTACGAGCCCGCATAGCATCTCTTAAAAAAACTGCTACATAGATAAGCGAAGGTAATGCAATAAAACAAGCTAGAAATAAGTGAATCACGAAGGTACTCCACCCTGAGTGAAACCATCCCCAAACAGAAACTGGATAAGATAAAAGAGCAAAACTAGAAATAAGGACTGAAAAAATAATATCTATTTTTTTCTTTGATAATGATAATAGTGCGAGCGTTGGGAGAATATACCAAGGTTGAAAAATTGTAACAGTTAAAATAAATGATAATAATATAAAGATGCAGCCTCGCAAATAGTCTTTTGTTCTTAACACGTAGCATACAGAGCAAAGAAAAATACTAATAAATATTGCTATAAAAATATATTGATTTAGTAAAAGTACGTTCGTTGATACAGATAGAGTAACAAAAAATTCTCGCATCAATGAATAAGGAGAAAAGCCATTAATTACTTGAGCATCGTTTAGCCCTTTAACGACACTAGATAATAGTCTATCTTTCTCCCAAAAAGGTAAATAAATAGCTAAAAAACCAATTGCAGCTAAGAGAATAGATACTATAATATCTTTTTTATTCCACTTGTCATTAATTACCATGATCAAAAACAATGGCACTAACACAAATGCATAAAGCTTTATTAGTCCAGCAAGAACAATAAATAAAAATATACCACTATGCTTCTTCTTGTACGCCCACCATGAAAGAATCAGGAAAAATGCAACTAAAATATCATTATGTGCATTTACCATTCCTTCAAAAACTATAAAAGGATTAAGTAAATATATTGTTGCACTAAGAACTTTATCATTTTTTTCTTTGGGTATTGAATATAGCACCACCCCTGTTATTATGAAAAAAAACCATGTCATTAGTTTATAGCTAAGCACCATCGGCAAAATGAATGATGTTCCACTCAGAAGCACAGAAAGACTCGTTAATAACAACCACCATGGGCCATATCCTGTTGTTACGTTCAGAAATATTGCATATTTATGAAGCGAATCGTGAGATGCAAATAAATCAAAAGGGTAAACGAATGGATTTTGTTGGTAATAGACAACAAGCTTACCCATAAGCACATAATTAAAAACATCTAATGCACCAACTGGGTATGTTACAAATGCAGCAACTAAAGAGAAGAAAATTGTACTTACAAGAAGAGCACATATAGTACGTGAAATATTTTTTGTAAATAAGTGTGCAATTAACACGCTATAACTAACTAACAAAAAGATAAATAAACCGACAGTAATGAGAATAGGGAGTGAAAAAAAATGTCCTGAAATTTTATCAAATGCAAAATAAATTGATTCAATATATGAGAAAATCGTAAATAAACATGAAAAAATAATCCATGAAATAACCATTCCTCCTAGAAGAAATATAAGTAAGATAGGTGTTCTACCATTATTCTGTTTCATACGTATAGTATACCTTTTGTAATTCAGCCTTTACTATCTGTGATAAAATACACTGATCGTATGGATACTGCCTATCTTATTTTAATTGCCTTACTTGTTATTGGCTTCTCAACTATCATTGTACTTCTTAACCAAAAACTAAACTCGCTAAAAAAAGTCGAACCAAATCAAGTACTTCTTCAATGGTTGCAAACAATGCAGACTTCAGTTCAACAAACGAACACAACACTTAACGATGCACTTTCTACAAATTCAAACCAAATGGTGAAAACACTACAAGAAAATGCAAAGCAATTAAATGAACGGCTTGATAAGGCTGCTGAAGTTATCGGGAATGTAGGAAAAGAAGTGGGACAAATGAGTGAGATTGGTCGAAGTATGCGCGAATTACAAAACTTTCTTAAAAACCCTAAGATCAGAGGCAATATAGGTGAGGAAATTCTTAAAGACCTGATAGGTCAGTTATTTCCAAAACAAAGTTTCTTCCTTCAATACCAATTCCGCTCTGGAGAAAAAGTTGATGCAGCAATTAAAACAGATGCAGGCATCCTTCCAATCGATTCTAAATTTCCCATGGAAAATTTCCAGAAAATGGTTAAATCTCAAGAAAGTGGTGAAGAATTTCAAGCCTTTAAAAAAGAGTTTACTCGAGATGTAAGGAAACATATAGATACAATAGCTAAAAAATATATTCTCCCAGAAGAGGGAACTATGGATTTTGCGCTTATGTATGTTCCAAGTGAAACTGTTTATTATGAACTATGTAATATGACAGATTTACTAGACTATGCACGAAGATCCAGAGTTTATATTGTTTCTCCAAGCACTCTGTATGCTCATTTACAAACAATTTTACTCTCCTTTGAAGGGAAAAAGATAGAATCACGATCAAAAGAAGTTTTTAGACTTCTTAGAGCAATCCAAATAGATTATGAGAAAGTTGAAGAAACGATATCGGTGCTTGGTAAACACCTTGGTAATGCATCAGCACAATATAGTAATGTTATTTCCGGATTTACACAGATTGGAACAAAACTACAGTCGACACGAGTTATTGAAGAAGAAGTCGTTGAGACGCTAGAGGCGCCAATTAAATAGCAATACTTTTAAAAAATCGAGAAACCGTTTATGATTACTATGTGAGTAACAAAATGCTGTCCGGATTATTAATACTTATACTTATTTTGTTACTTGGCATTGTTATAATTGTTATAAAACAGAAACCATCAACACGTCCAATCAGTAACGTAAAAACAACTGTCCCTTCGCCCTCACACTCTCTGTTTAAGGAAACCAAAATAGAGTTAACTAAAACTGGTTTTTCTCCTCGAATAGTTACGATTAAAGTAAACGAAGGTATTAGCTGGACAAATAAATCTGGTGTAAAAGCAACTATTAACTCAGCAGATCATCCGACGCACAAGAAATTTCCAGAAATAAACTTAGGTGAATTTGGCAACAATATCTCACTTACACATATCTTCACAAAGAGTGGACGATACGACTTCCATAACCACTATAACCCTCTCCAGTCAGGCACAATAATTGTTGAATAAAGAACCCTCTATTTCCTTTATGCTAGAATAGTTTTCATGGCAGATGATACACGGATAAACCCTGAACAAAAAGAAGCTATCTGCTATGGTGATGGCCCAATGCTCATCATCGCTGGGGCAGGAACTGGCAAAACCACCGTTGTTGTTGAGCGAATAAAGCATTTAATTATAGAAGAGAAAGTTCCAGCTTCAGAGATACTCGCTCTCACATTCACAGAAAAAGCTGCAAGAGAAATGGAAGAACGCATAGATATCGCACTTCCATATGGATATTCTCAGATGTGGATGCTTACATTTCATGCATTTTGTGATCGTATTTTAAAACAAGATGGTATCCATATAGGACTTAATCCTGGATTTCGACTTCTTACTGAAACAGAGTCTATGCTTTTTATTAGACGAAATTTATATAAATTTCATCTCGAATATTTCAGACCGCTTGGTAATCCATACAAATTTTTGTCAGGAATATTACAACATTTTTCACGTCTTAAAGACGACGATATTAGTCCTGAGCAGTATATTGAATATGCTAATTCTATAAAAGACAATGATGATATTGATGATGATGAGAAGAAACGTATTGCAGAGTTAGCCCAAGCGTTCAAAATCTACGAAGAACTAAAAACAAAAGAAGGATTTATGGATTTTTCTGATCTAATCGCAAATGTATTAAAACTTTTCCGAAATAGAAAAAATATTCTAACGTATTATCAAGAAAAATTTAAATATATTTTAGTTGACGAATTTCAAGATACCAACTACGCCCAAAACGAACTGGCGATACTTCTTGCAGGAAAAAGACAAAACATTAATGTTGTTGGAGATGATGATCAAGCAATTTATAGATGGCGAGGTGCCGCACTCGCAAATATCGTTCAATTTAGAGAACATTTTCCGACAAGTAAAATTGTTACCCTTAATAAGAATTATCGATCTACTGAGGAAATTTTAACCCGTTCGCACCAAATGATCCAATTTAACAACCCAGACAGACTTGAAGTGAAAGAAAAAATAAACAAACAACTTCTTTCCATGCGTGGTATAAAAGGTGAACCAGTAGAATTCCTTTTTGGACCACGAGTTGAGCATGAAGCTGAAGCTGTTATAGGAAAAATCATTGAACAAGTTAAAAAACATAAACGCGAATATAAAGACATCGCGATTCTGGTTCGTGCAAACGACCACGCCCAACCATTTGTTCGAGCGATGGAAAGAGTTGGTATTCCGTATCAATTTTTAGGTCCAGGACACTTATTTCACCAGGAAGAAATTAAAGATTTGATAGCATATTTGAAAGTACTTGTTAATTTTGAAGATTCAGCAGCAATGTACAGGGTGCTAACAATGTCCGTATTTGAATTCTCTCCACGTGATATTGCAGCAATTCTTAATTTTGCTAAAAAAAAGAACTTTTCTCTTTTTGAGTCACTTGAACAACTTGATGATACATTTCTTTCAGACGAAACAAAAGAAAAAGCGAAAAAACTAATTGATATAATAAAAAGTCATTTAGCTCGTGTGCCTCGAGAATCTGCTGGACAAATTCTTTATTATTTCTTTGAAAACTCTGGACTGCTAAAAAAACTTCTCGAACCAGAAAATGAACAAGAGCATACTAAAGTACAAAACATAGCA
The DNA here is from genome assembly GCA_964503265.1 of uncultured Gammaproteobacteria bacterium. Taxonomy (GTDB): domain Bacteria; phylum Patescibacteriota; class Microgenomatia; order Levybacterales; family UBA12049; genus CAZCYO01. Next base: position 174,538 of record CAZCYO010000003.1, on the reverse strand, counting down.
AAATTTTTTGAAAAAATTAAAGGATATGAAGCAGCACACGAAGAGGCATCTGTTTTTGCCATTGTTGACTGGATTGATTTATCAATGCAACTTGGAGAAAGTCCACTAGCCGCAGATTCTGATTGGTCTGAGAATAATGCAGTCAATATTCTAACAATTCACTCGAGTAAGGGCCTTGAATTTCCAGTTGTGTTTGTCGTAAATCTAGTTACACAGCGCTTTCCATCACGAGACAGAAAAGACCAAATTCCAATTCCAACAGATCTTATTAGAGAAGTTCTTCCAGATAGCGATCAAAACATCAGTGAAGAAAGAAGACTATTCTATGTCGCGATGACACGCGCAAAAGACAAATTATATTTAACTGCTGCAAATTATTATGGCGAAGGTAAAAGAGAAAGAAAACTTTCACCATTCATTTACGAGGCACTTGGCGAAACATACGTTAATCAAATAATACAAAAAAAGAAAGTAGAAGCTTCAGTTAAACAACTATCGTTACTTGATCTTATGCCAATTCCAGTTGAACAAGAATTATCCGTAGAAAAACCGGACATTCCTTTTATTCCTATCACGTATATTTCATATTCACAAATCCAGACATACGATATGTGTCCGCTCCACTATAAACTACGATATATCCTACATATCCCCCCTTTTCCAAACTCATCACTTAGTTATGGGACTAGTGTTCATGGAGCGCTTAGAGATTACTTCCAAGCTAGAATAGCTGACCCGAATATTAAAATTTCTGCTAAAGAATTAATATCTCGTGTATGGATACATGAAGGTTATGAAAGTAAGTCACATGAAGAACAAGCGTTAGCACAAGCTGAGAAAACAGTTGATTCATACATCATGAAATATAGACAAATAGCACATCCTATCGCAATTGAAGTACCATTTTCATTTACTATCGATCGCATGAAAGTTGGTGGACGGATAGACAGAATTGACAAATTAGCTGATGGAAAAATAGAGATTATTGACTATAAAACAGGTGCGAATATTCCTGACGAGAAAAAACTTGCTTCTGATATGCAGTTGACTATGTATGCACTCGCAATAAGAGAAATTGAAGATCCACTATTACATAAATCGCCTGAAGAAATACTTTTATCACTTCACTATGTTGAACAAGATAATATTTTAACAACTACTCGAACAAGTGAACAGCTTGATCAAGCAAAAGATACGATTATAAAAAAAGCCGATGAAATTGCTAGAAGTGATTATGTTTGTAGTATTACTAACTGCAAAAATTGTGAATATAAAATGATTTGTAAAACAGTTAGTGGATAATCATTGAATTTACAATGTATAAGGGTTACTATAAATACATGAATGGTAAACTAATTAGTATTATCTATTTCTATTTAGTGAGTATTATTGCACTCATTCTCCTTATTATTGGTGTTTTTCATATTATTTCTTTTACATTAAACGTTACACAATTTGATAAATATCCGCTAACATACGGCGAAGATCGTTGTATTATGGCTGAACCGCTCCCAGCTAGTGACAGTAAACAAGCAGTAACAGATGCATCTGTTACTGCCAAACAACGAACTGTATGTTTGTCTCAATTAGAAATAGAGCGGAAGCAGCGTAAAGTAAACGATATTAAAAATGCGATTGCATTCCCATTACTTGGCCTTGTTCTCTTTTTTATCCATTTTCCAATTGCTTTAAAACGATCAAAAAATTAGATCGAACACTATAATTACTCTATTTCTTGCTTATTTTCCTGATTTTGATACAATACGCTCATCCTCGGAAGAAGGATCGCTAGTGCAGCCTTAAAAACTGTACAGGAAAGTCCAGACAGGGGTACTACAGGGACGGAGTGTAAGCTCCGACTAGTAATAGCTGGTATCGTATTTTCTCTCCCATATATGAAAATACGAGCAGAGAATGAATTGACATTTTCTGAGAGCAACAGAGACGAATGGGTATGAAACGGGCAATCCCACCTCCTGCAACTTCCGAACGCTGCGCCTTGTCCCTCCGTAGCTGGATTCTGAAAAGAATTCATGCGAAGGGGGATGATTATCCGTAGTACGAAAGCAGCAAAGAAAGAAGGCACCGCGCCCTAAAGGCGGGTAAGATGATGTAGAATCATCACTAAGATAGATTGCGATCTAAAACAGAATCTGGCTTACTACCTTCCGAGGATACAAAAAAAGAAGTTTCTTGTGGAGTTTTCCACCCGAAACTTCTTTTTTGAGAATATAAAAATACTACCGAACTGCTTTTTTTAGTGTCTTTCCAGGTGTAAAGCCTGGTGCTTTACGAGCAGTAAGTGTTATTCGCTCTCCAGTTTTTGGATTTCGCCCAACTCTTTCCACCCGTTTTCGAATACTAAATGTTCCAAACCCAGTGAGAACTACTTTTTCTCCTCTTTTAAGAGAATCACGGATAGTATTAAATACTGTTTGAACTGCATCACGAGAGGCTTTATTAGTGAGATTTGCTTTTTTGGAGACGACATCAATTAGATCTTTCTTCGTCATAAACAGTCACCCCCTTTCACTATAAAATATGTCATTTAGATCTAAAGTACAAGAAAAACGAATACTTTGTCAAGAGACAGCCCAACAGTAGAAGGAATAATCTGTCATCCTGAGGAGCAAAGCGACGTGAGGATCTCACAATATGAGATTTCTCACATTCGTTCGAAATGACAACACATGTTCTTGAAGTTTGAAGCTAGCGTTAAATAGAGGTTTCTGGATATACTGCGCGGAATTCACGGATAGCAGTTACTTTAACTTCTCCGGGAACAGCAAGAGATCTACTTACTTCTTCTTGGATTTTCTTTGAAAGAATAATTGTCTGACTATCGTCAAGTCTTCCTGCGTTAATAATAACCCGAAGTTCACGTCCAGCTTCAAATGCGTACGCATCTTCCACTCCTTCATATTTTTTAGCAATTGCTTCCATTTCATTTAAGCGTTTTGCATAATTTTCAATATCTGTATATCGTGCACCAGGTCGTGCAGCAGAAATCGCATCAGCAACATGAACAATTACTGATTCAACACTTGAGAATGGCTTATCTTCATGATGTTCTGCTACACAGTTAATGACCGCCTCTGGGAGGTTGTACCGCTTTAAGAGGTCGACTCCAAGCTTAACGTGGCTTCCTTCACCTTCAACTACTTTTCCGATGTCATGGAAGAGTGCACCGAGTCGAACGATATTAACATCTGCACCCATTTCCTCAGCAATATGAATACCAATCTTTGCGACTTCTAGTGAATGAACGACTAAGTTCTGGCCATATGATGTTCTAAATTTAAATCTTCCTAGAAAGGTATAAAGATCTGCTGGGAGGTTATACACACTCACTTCAATCGCAATTTTCTCTCCTTCTTCAAACATGAATTTATCAAGCTCTTCTTGAGTTTGCTTTACAACCTCTTCAATTCTAAAAGGTTGGATTCTACTATCTTTGAGTAGTTTCTCAAGAGCTCGTCGAGCAATTTCTCGTCTAATAGAGTCAAATGATGAAAGTCTAATAACTCCTTCTTCATCGAGATCTACGTCAACCCCAGTCGCCTGTTCAAAAGCACGGATATTTCTTCCTTCTTTCCCAATGATTCTTCCTTTCATTTCCTCCTCTGCTACTTTAACAATTGAGACAGTATATTCAGGAATGTAATTAAGAGCACCATGTCTAATACTTTCAAGAATAATTTCCTGTGCTTTCTTATCACCTGAACGTTTTGCTTCTTCTTCCTTTTCTTTAATAATTCGCGCTACCATATGAGATGCATCTTTTTCTGTTTCTAGAAGGAGTGATTTCTTTGCTTCTTCAGTAGTTATCCCTGAAATTTGTTCGAGTTTTTTTGTATATTGCTCACGTGCTTTCTTTACTTCTTCTTCAATACGAGAAACCTCATCTGCTTTAGCATCGAGTTTTTCTTGTCGTTCAAGAAGTTTTTTTTCAAGTTGTAGTAAATCGTTTTGATTAATATCAGCCATATATGTAAAAGAAGCAATAGAAGATACCCAGTTATACAGTAACTGGTGATGTGTGGACGAAAATTGTTTGGAATGTTTTATCCATAGTACACATCAGCAATCTCTATTTGCTATAGGTATATTATACTCTATTAGCTAAATTTTCGTCAATGCTGCGCTTAATGACCTCCCAAGAGAATCCACGACGTCCTAAATACCCTCCGAGTTTTTTATAAATATCATTTCTCGGTAAGTCTTTATACCGTTCGATTTTTTTTTCAACCAGTTTTCGAGCTTGACTAAGATCATCAATAACAGCTTCTAATTCCTCATTTGAGAGAGCTGCTGTAATAATTTCTTGCGAAACACCTTTTTGTTTTAATTCCATTCTCAAAACCATTTTACTTTTCGGCTTATTTCGCGCACGTTGTTCAATCCACCACAAAGCAAACTGCGTGTCGTCAAGAAATTTTTGAATAATAAGCTTATCAATGACTTCGAGAATGATTTTCTTGTGATCTTCAGTACTCTCTACGGGAAGTTTTCTTTTCTGGAGAGTTTTTTCGAGGTTCTCTTGTACTTCTTTTATGGAGCGAGCGCGATAGGATAAGAAGTTAATTGCTTTACGGTAATATCGATCAAATTCGTCCATGCAGACTACCCGACCAGTGCATCGACACCATTTTCAGAATTAGTATCATCACTTTCTTCAATTCCGACAGCAAGGGGCATTCCACCTTCTTTATTCTTTGCCATAATTTCAGCAACCATCTTTTTTGCAATATCTGGATTTTCTTTTAAGAACTCCTGTGCTGCTACTTTCCCTTGGCCAATCATTTGATCATTATATCGGTAGAAAGCTCCGGACTTTTGAATGATTTCCATCTCAACGCCCACATCCATAATTCCACCTTCTCGTGAAATACCTGTACCCATCACATCAAATTCAGCAAGCCGAAAAGGAGTTGAAACTTTATTTTTAACTACTTTCACGCGATGACGAGATCCTATTGGTTTATCGCCATCTTTAATTGTTTCGATTTTTCGAATATCCATTCGGATTGACGCATAGAATTTAAGCGCAAGTCCTCCAGTAGTCGTTTCAGGATTTCCAAACATAACCCCAATCTTTTGTCGTAACTGGTTAGTAAAGATAACAACAGTTTTAGATTTTGAGATAACACCAGTTAGTTTTCGAAGTGCTTGAGACATAAGACGCGCTTGAAGTCCCATCACAGAATCTCCCATATCCCCTTCTATTTCAGCTCGTGGAACAAGTGCAGCAACAGAATCAATCACTAATACGTCAACCGCACCAGAACGAACAAGACTCTCAGTAATCTCAAGCGCTTGCTCACCTGTATCTGGCTGAGAAATAAGCAAATCATCAAGTTTTACACCAAGTCGTTCTGCCCAAATCGGATCTAGTGCATGCTCTGCATCAATAAATGCTGCAATTCCACCATGCTTTTGTGCTTGAGCGATAGTGGATAAACATACAGTTGTTTTTCCACTAGACTCTGGGCCATAAATTTCAATGATTCTTCCGCGTGGGAGTCCGCCGACTCCAAGGGCGATATCAAGAGGAAGGCATCCTGTCGAGATAACTGAAATATCTAATTTTTGAGCAGCTTCACCAAAACGCATGATGGAACCACGACCATATTGTTTTTCAATAGAATCCATTGCGAGTCTTATCGCTTCGTGTTTTTTGTCTGCATCGCTGTCTGGAGTCGAACCCATGACTTTTTGATTAGTAGAGGATTTTGCCATATGAATTGCACTAACTATATTAAAGATACTGAAAAAATACAATAGGTCAATCTGCAGCAATATAGGTTATTCTTGATAAGTCAAAAATAAAAAGGTAAAATGCAAAAATACAAGTTAAAAATAAAAGTTTTATTCTCTATTTAACTTTTCACTTTTAACTTCTAACTTTCTTTCCGGGGTGTAGTATAGTGGTAGTACGCTGCGCTGGGGGTGCAGTAGTCCGCGTCCGATTCGCGGCACCCCGACCAAAAATGAAAAAGCAATCCTCGACAACAATAGAAGAATTCCAAAAAAAAGTTATTGCATTTCGTGATGCACGAAACTGGAAACAGTTTCATAACCCGAAAGATTTATCTATTGCACTAGTGATGGAGGCAAATGAAGTACTTGAACATTTCTTATGGAAAAATGAGCAAGAGATGAAGGAGCACATTAAAACGAAAAAGGAAGAGGTCGGAGAGGAACTTATTGATACTTTGTATTGGGTACTCCTTATGTGTCACGACTTAGAGATCGATATTGCAAAAGCCTTTGATAAAAAGCTTGAACAAAATGAGAAAAAATATCCCATTGAAAAAGCGAAAAACTCTCATAAGAAATATACAGAGTATTAATTTCTCTATTAGCCTCAAATCTTGTATAATCCATCTATGAAAACTTTTTGGCAAGACCTTCCGAAACCTTTCTTTGTGTTAGCACCAATGGATGATGTAACAGATTCTGTTTTTCGACAAATTGTGGCTGAGACGGGAAAACCTGATGTATTTTTTACTGAGTTTACCAACACTGATGGAATGTGTTCAGCTGGACGAAGTCGAGTTGAGAAAAAACTTCAATTTACAGAAAATGAACGACCTCTTATCGCACAGATCTGGGGAACAAACCCCGAGCACTATAAACAAACAACAAAAATTATCAGAGAAATGGGATTTGATGGTGTGGATATTAACATGGGATGTCCTGAAAAAAGTATTGTAAAACGTGGCAGTTGTGCAGGCCTCATAAAGAACCCCCCACTTGCTAGTGAGATTATTAACGCAGTTAAAAGTGAAGCTGGAGAGATGCCAGTCAGTGTGAAGACTCGAATCGGCTTTAGTGAAATAAAGACAGAAGAATGGGCATCTTTTTTACTTGAGCATAATTTAGACGCATTAACCATTCATGGCCGAACAGCCAAAGAAGAATCGGCTGTAGATGCTCATTGGGACGAAATCGGAAAAGTAGTAAAACTTCGAGATGCATTACAAAAGAATACAGTCATTATCGGTAACGGAGATGTAAAAACAAAGGTTGAGGGGCATGAGAAAGTAAACACATATGGTGTAGATGGCGTTATGATTGGGCGAGGTATCTTTCAAAACGCCTGGCTTTTTGGTGAGGAATTTGAGGCCACAAGTAGTGATCGCCTCAAAATGCTCCTCACACATGCATCACTTTTTGAAAAAACCTGGGGAAAAACAAAACACTTTGTGATCATGAGAAAATTTGTAAAAACATACGTCCATAGCTTTGAAGCAGCCACTGAACTTCGAATGAAGCTGATGACGACAACTAACTTCTCTGAGTTACAAACAGTAGTAAAAGATTATTTGGAGAGTGCGTCTAAATCCTGAAGAATTTCTGCTGCATGAAGAATTGGGTCTACTTTTTCATACCGTTTTACGATCTCCCCACTCGGATTAATAAGCACAGTCGAACGAATTATTCCATTAAACTCTTTTCCCATGAACTTCTTTTTACCCCACGCTCGATACGCTTTTATCGTTTCTAGACTTTCATCACTTAAGAGTGGAAAGGAAAGAGAAAATTTATCTGAAAATTTCTTATGTGAATTTACAGAATCTTTCGACACACCAAGTATCACTGCATTTTTGGCCGCAAACTGGGGAGCACTATCTCGAAATCCACACGCCTCCTTCGTACAGCCTGGTGTGTTATCTTTTGGGTAAAAATAGAGTACGACCCATTTCCCTTTAAAATCTTCAAGTGAATGAGTAGTACCCATAAAATCTGGAAGAGTAAACATTGGAGCTTTCATATAAGGCAGTATAACAAAAATTGATTATTTTACAAATCAAAAAAGTAGTGTATGATAGTCCATATGAAAAATATAATTCTCGGATTATTTATCATCGGCATTATTGTCATAAGTGGTCTTATTATTAATTCCTTTTTTGGCTACGTACCATCAAATGCTGAAAAAACAGCTGCTGCAACATCACCCACCGCTTCTGAGAAAGTTAAAATGGAAGATCTGAAAGTTGGAGAAGGAAAAGAAGTAAAACCAGGTGATACAGTAAGTGTTAATTATAAAGGAACACTCACAAACGGGAAACAATTTGATAGTTCGTATGATCGAGGCACACCGTTTGAAACTAAAATCGGTGTTGGAGCAGTTATCAAAGGTTGGGATGAAGGTATTGTCGGTATGAAAGTCGGAGGAAAAAGGAAACTAACAGTCCCACCATCACTTGGATACGGACCAGCAGGTGCCGGAGATTCAATTCCACCAAACTCTACTCTTATATTTGAGGTCGAACTCCTTAGTATTAAATAGGCAAATCTCTTCAGAGAATAAACATAGTTATTAATAAAAATAGGGTTACTTACGCTTATTAAAACCTAATAAGAAATCCTGGGGATTAGAAAGGCATGTCTTCTGATTGAGGGCTTTTTTCGTATTCACCTGGTTTGAGCCATTGGACATATGTACATCCTGTAGCGACTCTTTTCTCTTTATCCCATCCAGCTGTACTACATTTCTTCATTCTTTTTCCAGAAGCAGTCGTAAAAAGTACTAACTCAGCATCACATTGAGGGCACTTCTCTCCAAGCTTCTCACTCGTTCCATTTATCCATTCAATATAATCGCATCCTGTAGCCTTTTTCGTTTCTTTATCCCACCCACCGGTGCTACACTTCTTCATCTTCTTACCGGTTCTGGTCGTTGCAAGAAGAAGTGGTTCACCACATTTCGGGCATTTTTCATCAAGTGTCTCTGGTTCAATCTCAAGCCACTTTACATAATCACAACCGACAGATGTTCGCGTCGCGACATCCCACTGACCATTTGAGCATCGCTGAAGCTTACGACCAGTTGCGGTTGTCGTAATTTCATTAAGTGGTGAGTTGCACTTGGGACACAATTCTTTTTCTTCTTTATCCATAGGTAGTATCTATTATATCTGGTATTATAAAACTATGAAACAGGTAAAATATGTTTTTCATGAATTAAAAACATTAATCTTACACCATAAAACTATTTCTATACTGATTTGCTGTGCTATTATTCTCGATATCAGCTTGATCGGAGTAATTGCAGATATTCAAAAAAAGGGGCTCACTATAGAAAATCATTCTTTCACGAATAACAAAAAATAATACTGTTTCTCAAAAAATCAGAATGTTACAAGAGAAAGTGGATCGACAAAGTGATCTCCCATACGAATCTCAAAATGTAAATGAGGGCCAGTCGATCGTCCAGTCGATCCAACTAATCCAATGGGCATTCCTTTTATAATATATTGACCTACGCTTACGTCAATCTTCGACAAGTGTGCGTACCTCGTATATGTATCCTTTGATTGATGCAATATAACAGTTTGCCCATACCCGGTAGTATCCCATCCCGCTGTAGTTACTAGTCCTGTTTCGGCAGCAACAATCGAGGTCCCCTCTGGCACTGCAAAATCAACACCTGGATGCAGAAGCGAAAAAACTGTCGTAACAACAGGCTTACTTGAGAGCGGATATGCAAAAAATAGTTGCGTAAGCTCTGGGATTTCAAGAAAACTTGGCGCAGGTGCTGTGTATATATCAGGAATATCTGAAGTTACCTGTTCACCTACAGGAGTCTCTTTAGACTGAAGAGATAACCATTCCATTGAACTTTTATATGGCTCATCTGCGAAAACAGAATTCACGACAAAAAAACGATTCATAACAAGCCCTAAGACAAACAAAAGTATAATACACCGTAAAACTTTCAGATACATAAAAGATATAGGGATAATACTATAAGGTTATTAATAGTTCAAGAGAGAAATTATGAGGATTTTTTCGTATCTTCTATATCGTCGTGCAGTTCTTTTGTTAAGCTTTCAGCCGCAGATTTAATCTTATCTTCAATTCTTTCTACTTTTGTATTTAATAAATCCCAAATCTCCGTATTATTTTCAGATGCAACATGTTTTAAGAAAAGTATTTTATCTTCTGAAGATAGCTCGGATAAAATCGCATCAAGAATTGCATGGTGAATATTTGATTGTGCAAGAGCAAGTAAATGTGCTCTTTCATCTTTTGATAACACAAGTGTATCAAGAGCATCAGTTAGCGAATCAATTTTTACGATATGGCTATAAAAGTATTGTTTCATATTATTGTGTAACATCAATTGGTCCAAGTTGGACTTTATCAAATGGATCGTTAACAAAAAAGTAGAGTACTGGCCCTTTTTGAGCACCATCAACCCTCTCAAGATATTTCATCACCTCTGGTGACCCACCCAGATGTTTTCCTGTCCATGCAGCAGGCCCAGCGTCTCCGATAACAACTACTATTCCTTTTCCATTATTTGGATTCACAACTAACATCTTACGATATTTAAAGAATTGACTATATTCTCTAACATTCTGATTATACCCCTCTGAAAGAAACGTCTGTACTGCGATATAATACTTTTCACGCAACACGTCTTGTTCTGTCATCGAAGATTGCGATTGAGCAAAATACCCCCACGCTCCAAGCCCTGGTGCCATACCCGATGAATAATACCTCGTCGCATCATCCACAGAATCAAAATGAGTACTCATCGTATCACCCGGGTATCGTGCTAAATGCTGTTCTGCTCCTATATAGCCATAACTTCGATTAAGTCGAATTCCTTGCAACTCAGGAGTGACACGAATATTAAAGTGCCGAGTGAGTGTTTCTGAAATGACGTCTTCCTGTGTGAGAGATAACGCCTGCACACTGTCGGGAAGTTCATATGAGAGATCAGAAATAAGAAATACTCTCTTATCCAGATCTTGAAATGGTTGTTCTTGAGCCGATGGGGTACTGAGAGGAAACGCTTGGGTTATAGGCGCTGCTAAGAGCATCATGCCTGCCATTGAACCAACTAACAAATGCTGCGTCGACTTTTCAATCCACTCCTTAGCCTCACTATGTTTTTCATGTAAGATCTTTTGGAGATCTTGATGTCTATCTACCCACTTATCTTTAAGATTCTCGTAGTGTGAGATATATTGTTTTTGCGACATAATAGATTTAGTATAGCACCACGCAGAAAGCGTAGTATAATATCCTCATGCGAAAACTCGTCATTCTCTTATTTCTACTCTCTCTTCTTATTCTTCCACAGATAGCATATGCAGATCAAGAGTGGACGATAGATACCTTTAATACTGATATAACCATCAAGCCATCAGGAGTAGTTCATGTAACAGAAAAATTATTGGTAAATTTTAACAATCTCTCAAAACACGGTATTTATCGAGATATTCCGTATATCTATCACGGTGATAGTAATGATCTTTCGTATTTAAATATAACAGTCAACTCTGTAACACGAAACAAACAAAGTACTACTTATACAGTAACACTCAAAGGCGACAATGTGGAAATAAAAATCGGTGACGCCAATCGAACACTTTCGGGAGAGCAGGAATACACGATTGATTACGATGTCATTGGAGCGTTAAAAGCATTCTCCGATCACGACGAGCTATACTGGAATGTAACAGGGAACTATTGGGAGACATCTATCGGTTCTACAACTACCACAGTGCATCTCCCTGAACCAAATCTTACACAAACAACCTGTTTCGAAGGAATAATTGGCGAAAAAGAAACCTGTACTATCTCCCAACCAGATAAATCACAAGCACAATTTAGTACAAAAAGAGAGCTAAATCCGAGTGAAGGACTGACTATCGTTGCAGGATGGAATAAAGGCATGGTTCCAATTATTGCCGCCAGTAAACCGAAAACATTTGCAGACAAACTATTTTCTGTGGAATCACTGGTGCTTTTTCTTCTCACGTTTTTATTTTCTACCGGAAATATTTTCTGGTTATGGTGGACACGCGGGCGAGACAAATGGGTGAAGGTACCACTTCTTCTCGACGCTACACAAAAAGGCACAAATAAACCACTTCTAATCAAAGAAGCGACAGTTGTCGAATTTACTCCTCCTGAAGATTTACGTCCTGCAGAAATTGGTGTTCTTATCGACGAGCGGGCAGATACTATTGATGTCACAGGAACGATTATTGACCTTGCATCACGTGGATTTTTAACCATTACTGAGATCCCAAAAAAATGGCTATTTGGAAAAGTAGATTATACGCTGACTAGTAAAGAGAAACCAACAGATAGTCTCCTCGCATACGAAAAAGCTCTCTTAACACGATTATTCTCCGGAAGTAAAAAATCAATCGTTGTATCAGCTCTCAAACAAACATTTTATGATGATCTAAAAAAAGTGAAAGAACTTCTCTATAAAGAGATGGAAGATAAAGGACTATTTGTCTCAGATCCTGAAAAGGTAAGAACTCAATACTTGGCCTATGCTATTTTTCTTATTATTGCATCAAGTGTATTACTGTTCTTTAGTATCACACGTGAATGGGTACTCCCCACAGCCATTGCAGCGGGACTTCTTCCAGGGGGACTGGCACTCCTCGTTACATCACGCGGCATGCCACGTCGTACAGAGAAAGGATATGATTTATATCGACGAATAAAAGGGTATCGATTATTTATCAATACATCAGAAAAATATCGTCAGCAATTTTTCGAAAAGAAGAATATGTTTAACGAAATTCTTCCCTACGCGATTATCTTTGGCTTGACGGAAAAATTTGCTCAGTCAATGAAAGATATGGGCATCAAACCACCTACCCCCACATGGTACTCAGGACATACAGTATTTAATCCAGTGCTGTTTAGTTCACAAGTAAACTCTTTTTCAGAGTCATTTTCAGGAGCGATTGCGGCTACTCCGAAAAGTAGTGGATTTAGTAGTGGTGGATCATCGGGTGGTGGTTTTGGCGGCGGCGGAGGGGGAAGTTGGTAATGCAGGATAAATTCAGCGCGACATGGGTTTCACATTCGTCTATTAGTGATTTTCTCAAATGCCCCAGATTATATTATTTAAGAAACGTCTATAAAGATCCTAAGACAAATCATAAAGTTAATATCATTAGCCCCGCACTCGCCCTTGGTCAATCAGTTCATGAAGTACTCGAAGCATTATCATTACTCCCTGCACCGGAACGTTTTACTAAATCACTTCACGAGACTTATGATGAAGTGTGGGGAAAAGTTTCAGGGAGGATGGGAGGATTTAGTGATATTTATGAAGAAGAAGAATTTAAAGAAAGAGGAAGGAATATGCTCCAAAGAGTGCTCGATCAACCAGGGCCGATTCTTAATAAAGCAATAAAAATTAAAGAAGATTTACCACATTATTATTTGTCAGAAATAGACAATATCATTCTCTGTGGGAAAGTAGACTGGCTTGAGTACTTACCAGACACTGACACAGTTCATGTGATCGATTTTAAAACAGGCAAATACGAAGAAAATGCCGACTCACTCCAACTTCCTATTTATCACCTTCTCGTTAAAAACTGTCAGAAAAGAAACGTTTCAAAAGCAAGTTACTGGTACCTCGATTCTTCTGACAATTTAAACGAGGTAGTACTTCCATCCTTAGGTGATGCATATGAAAAAGTGATTACTGTTGCCAAAAAAGTAAAAGAAGCCCGAACCACAAAAGCATTCGACTGTCCGAGAAACGGCTGTCGAGAATGTTATCCGTTTGAAGCTATCATTAAAGGCGATGCAGAATTCGTGGGGGTAGGTGGATATAAACAGGATTTATATATTCTTCACTGACCATCTCGCAAATATTCCGGTTGAAAGAAGACGGTGATTTGTTTTTTCTTCAAGTGCTAACTCTCCCACTTCTATTTCACCTTGTAAGTCTTCGACAATATCTGAGAGGCTGTTTTCGAGCATAAGTGATGAGGAGGAAATAGCATACGCATTGATGATGATAAAAAGTGCTTCTTTAGATAAAAGAGATTTACAGAGGTGTAATAATTCAGGAAAACTTTCGTTAAACTCCCATCTCTCTCCTTCTGGTCCGTGACCAAATACTGGTGGATCCATAATAATCCCCTCATAGGTATTCCCTCTTTTTACTTCTCGTCTGACAAATGAGAGCACATCTTCCAGAATCCATCGAATAGGTTTATCACTCAAGTGTGATGCTTCTTGATTTTCATGCGCCCAGGAAATACTTGGCTTTGAGGCATCTACATGTGTCACTTTCGCACCAGCTTTTGCCGCTATTAGTGAAGCTCCACCAGTATAGGCAAATAGATTTAATACTTTGATATCTCTTTGCCCATTATTCTCTGCCTTTTGTAATATTCCTTCCATCCATTCCCACTGAAGTGACTGTTCTGGAAAAATCCCCGTATGTTTAAATGGTGAAAGTTTAGCGTTAAAAATAATATCATTATATTGAACGCTCCACTCTTCTGGCATGGTCTTTTTTTTGACCCATTGTCCACGCTTCCCTTTTTCGCCATTTTCAAAAACTGCATCTGCCCTCTCCCATTCGATGTTCGGGAGTTTTGGTTTCCAAATGATTTGTGGATCAGGACGAACTAGTCGATATTTACCAAACTGTTCAAGTCGCTTTCCGTTTCCAGTATCTAGTAGTGAGTAGTCATCCCAGCCGGGAGTCTGCAAAATAATCATAGAGTGATTCCCTCTTGTCATCCGCCGCTGGCGGATCTATTTTACTGGATTCCCGATCAATCGGGAATGACAGCTTCTGTGTTTACAACATTTCTCTCAATAATATTCTTGAGCTCTTCCAAACTCTTATCATCGTACACAGAAACACTATAAATCTCGCGTTTCGTTTTCTTAAGCAGTTTCTTTTTATCTGCTATCGTTTTTGCATCAACCAAATCTGTTTTTGTGAGTAGAATTATTTCTGGTTTTTCTAGTAATTCTGTTTTATACTCAGCAAATTCTCTTCGTACAAGTTCGTATGTTTCTAGAATATTCTCTGTAGTTACATCAATACAATGAAATAGCAGTTTTGTTTTTTCAATGTGTTTAAGAAATTTTATCCCAAGCCCGCGTCCTTCATGTGCTCCTTCAATAAGTCCTGGAATATCTGCCATGATAATATTTCCCATCGCACCAAGATTCGGTTCAAGTGTCGTAAATGGATATGCCCCGATTTTAGGATTTGCATTTGTGAGCATGCCAAGAAGACTACTTTTCCCAGCATTTGGCAGCCCGATAAATCCGATGTCAGCAATAATCTTCAGTTCAATGTGGAGATGTTTTTCTTCACCTGGTGTTCCGTCTTCTGCGTAACGTGGTGCTTGGATGGTTGAGGTTTTAAACTCATTGTTTCCTCTGCCCCCGATTCCACCAGTGGCGAGTCGAACTGGCGTTACTCGATCAACGATTTCGATGGTACGGCCATTATCCATATCCGTAATTTGTGTACCTCGTGGAACTTTAAGAAGAAGGTCTTCTCCTTTTCTACCAAAAAGATTCTTTCTTTTTCCAGGAACTCCATCATCTGCTTTAAGCTGTTTTTTAAATTGGAACTGTCGAAGTGCCATCATGTCGTCCACAGCAATCACATAGACATCACCGCCATAGCCGCCGTTACCCCCGTCAGGGCCTCCATGATCCTTTCCTTCATCATGTCGGAATGAAATCGCACCGTTTCCACCTTTACCTGCTTTTATTGTAATTTTGACATCATCTATTAACATATGTGTATTGTACCACGGAGTAGCTCAAAAGAGGACATTTTATATACAATCTAATATATTTCAAATTTCTCGAGTAATTTCTTGTTTCCTGAAATTTGATAATTAAGGAGATCCGCATAAATTCCAGGTTTTTTCGATAACTCCTGAGGAGTGCCACAATCTACTACTTCGCCTTCATTTATTACAATAACCTTGTTCACATTTTGAATTGTTGAGAAACGATGCGCGATAATAATAACTGTACGTTCTTTCATCACATGCTCAAGTGCATCCTGTACTTCCTTTTCAGATTTCGCATCAAGACTACTGGTTGCTTCATCAAGAATTAAAATTGGCGCATCTTTCAAAACGACACGCGCAATTTGCAAACGCTGTTTTTGTCCTCCAGAGAGCCGCACTCCCCGTTCACCAATTTCTGCATCAAGCCCGCGAGGTAGCTTCATTACGAAATCATATGCATTTGCGACTTTCAGTGCATTGATAATTTCTTCCTCAGACGCATCAGATCCATAGGAGACATTCTCTCGAACAGTTGATGAGAATAATTCATTCTCTTGAAAAACAAGTGAAATATTATTTCTGATAAATGAATGATCTAGTTTTTCATAATTGTCTCCATTAAAAAGAACTTCTCCTTTGGTGGCATCATAGAACTTTAAAATAAGGCTAATAATTGTCGACTTTCCGGCTCCACTATGCCCAACTAACGCAACTTGTTCACGAGGGTTAATCGTAAATGATACATCTTTGAGTACTGTTTCTGAAGTTTCATAGTTAAACGTTACATGATCAAATGTTATGGTTGCCTCTTTTACTTTCTTAACATTGATGCTTTTTTTATAATCTTCTGTCGATGATAAATGAAGAATATTAAAAAATTCTTTTGAGCCACTTTCTGCAGCCTGAATTCTTGTTAAAATAAATGACATTGCAAAGAGTGGACGACGAGCTTGAGCAAAAAGCTGTAAGATTAACACCAATTCTCCTATCGTTAATCTTCCGATAAAGGTGTTGTAGAATGTAAGAATATTAACAGCAAGAAGAATAAGATTAAGACTTAGTCCCCGAAAGAAGTCGAAAATATGATAGGTAGTACTTTGTCTATCATAGATCTTATTTATCTTAGTAAGATTTGATGAGACAAGTTTGAATTCTGAGAGTTGGTTATTAAAACTTTTCACCAAATTCATATTACTTATCGCTTCTTGAATTCGTCCTCTAGACATATCTTCAATCGCATTTTTTTTCACTTCTTCCTCACCCCATTTTTTTGATGAATAATAACTTAAAATTAAATACGTCGGAAACAGCATAAATGTGAATATTGCAATTGGGACATTAAAATAAGCTAATACTGCAATGGTAAAAATACTTTGAAGAAACATCGGAAGAATAAAATTCGTCGAGTTATTAATAAAATCCTGAATGCTTTGAATTCCACGATTCAGCTGATTAACAATCTTGCCTGAAATCTCACCATCAAAATAACTCTGAGGAAGTGTTAATACTTTATCGTAAAATGTTTCGGTTAAAAACTTACGCATTCTTGATGCTAAAAGATCTCCAAGTCGGTCTGAAAACGTAGTTATAATAAGACTAAATAAACTCGCTCCGAATGAAAGTGCGATTAAAAAGGATAGGCTTCCAAGATTACCATTTTTTGTATTTATATGTTTTACAATTTCATCAACAATACTTTTAGAGATAATTGGAGCGACCAAATCCATCATGGATGCTGTCACAATAAGAAAAGCAATAAAGCCAATAAGACCATACATTGGACGTGCGAGTTTAAAAATACTAACGATATTTTTCATACGTATATATTATACCTGAAGGAAGTGATATCGGATATGGTGTATACTACTTTTATGGAAAAATATTGGTTTAAAAGAAAGAGATATGGATGGGGTTGGTATCCCTCTTCATGGCAAGGTTGGAGTGTTTTAGGTATTTATTTATTAAGTATACTAGCAGCAGCATTTAATGCAAATATGTTTACTGGCACCTCACCAGATGTACTCTTTTCCTTTATTCCAGAAGTATTATTCTATACGATAATCTTAATTAGTATTTGTTATAAAACAGGAGAAACTCCAAAGTGGCAGTGGGGAGCAAGAAAGTAATAATGATTATTCTAAAAAGTAATGTAGTTATGTTTATGCGATTAAAAAAAGGTGATGAATTTATCACATCACTTAAACAAATTACACAAAATGAACATATTACGGCATCACACTTTACTGCTATAGGTGCATGTGGTGAATTAACTCTTTCTTATTACAATTTAAAAGAGAAAAAATATGAAGATCACCTATTTAATGAAGATATGGAAATAACAGGGATAGTCGGAAATTGTGGGTGGATGAACGATGAACCGATAATTCATGCTCATGGTACATTTGGGAGAAAAGACTTATCGGTAATCGGAGGACATGTTAAAAATCTTATTGTTTCAGCAACATGTGAAATTACTCTAAGTATTTTACCTGGAAAAATTGAAAGAAAGTTTGACGCTGAAACGGGTTTGAATCTCATCGATAACTCTTACTGAGTTCTTGCTCGGTACTTATATATCTTCAGTATACTATCAACATGAAGAGTTCAGACACACTTTACAAAAGTGTGCTACCAAGCCCATTAGACAAATCTCTTTCTTATCCTAAATCACAGATATCCTCACCTCCTATTTCTCCTGTTACAAGAAATCAGTTGGAACGGGAGGCAGCTACAGAAAGTGTTAAAGAAGAAATAAAGTCAAAAAAAATTCACACTGATAAATTATCAAATTTAGTCTCACGTGGACGAGTGTATCTATATAAAACTTCTGCAGTTTTCCCTTTTGACTTTTTTCCAAATGAAATTAGTATTGAGCCTGACCAAGTTAATATTTGTATCAAATCGTTTTTTCTGACAGCAGAATCACGAAGCATCCCTATTAAAAATATTGCAGATATTCTTATCAGTACATCGTTTCTTTTTGCTAGTATAAAAATAATCGATAATAGTTACATTGAGAATAGTGTTGAAATTTCTTATCTTCGAAAGAACGAGGCAGAGAAAGTGAGACGTATTATACAAGGATTAATATTGGCATCCAAAGAGAATGTAGATCTATCAAAAATTGATCCTAAAAACCTTGTAGTAGAAGCAGAAAGAATCGGAAAAATGCAGGGAATGGATTGGCAAATACAGTAATTATCGTTTTGGAGATTGCTTTGCTCGTCGTGCTTTTCCTCCAGTACCAACTTTTCTTCTTTCACGAATACGTGAATCTCTTGTCAAAAATCCTTTTTGTTTTAATATTCTTCGATACTCTGGATCGATTTTTGCAAGAGCATTTGAGATACCTGCAACTGTAGCATCAAGTTGTCCAGCTGGTCCTCCACCCACCACGCGAACTGTAATCGCATATTTATTCTGTGCATTCACAATACGAAGTGGTTCAGAATATTCATAACGCATTGTTTCACTTGCAAAGTATGCTGAAACAGGTTTCCCATTTACTAACATCTCTCCTTTAACAACAGGATTCGTTTCCCAAACTAAACCATCACGGATAACCTCATATAGTCGAACACGAGCTACTGCAGCCTTACGTCTACCTACTGCAAAAAGATAGTCTTTTTTTTGTTTTGTTACTGGTTGTTTTATGTCTGCCATACTATACCTTCGTTTCTTCCTTTAAAGCAAATTTATCACTAAATCGATGTTCTGTTCCTGAAAAAACATATAATCGAGTTATCATTCGATCAGCAAGTTTATTATCAGGGAGCATCCCTTTTACACTTCGACGAATAACTTCCTCGGGACGTCGACTACGTAATTCTTTTAATGTTTCGGATCTAAATCCACCTGGATAACCTGAATGTCTGTTATACACTTTTTGTTCTTCTTTTTTACCAGTTACCGTAATAACCTTTGCATTTGTTATCACTACATAATCACCACAATCAAGATTTCGAACAAAATATGGTTTTGATTTTCCCATAAGAATTTCCGCAACCTTAGTAGCAAGACGTCCAAGAGTCTCACCCTCAGCATCAATTAAATGCCATGTTCTTTTAATATCATTTTGTTTTGTTGGTGTAGTAAGTTGTTGAATCATTTATTTTTTCTCCTCTTTTTTCTTTGTAACAGCTTTTTTAGTTATCTTTTTTACTGTTTCCTTCTTTACTTTTGTTTCGGCATGCATAGGCTCCATTTCTTCACCTGCTGAAATCATTGGCACTTCTTTGTTAGAGAGTGTTACTTTTTTATCAGCAGCAATTGGTGCAGATTTTTTCTCAACCCATGCAAGAGTTACCATATCTGCATTATCAGAAAAACGATTTGGCAACTTAGTAATTCGAGTATATCCTCCAGGACGATTAGCAAACCGTGGTCCGATATCACTAAGCATTTTCTTAAGAGCTTCAGGAGTTAAGTATGGTTGTAATAATGCATGTGCTTGAAGTTTTTCTTTGCGGGATTTGGTAACGAGTTTTTCAGCAAGGCCTCTAACTGATTTTGCTTTCTGTTCAGTAGTTCTAATTTCTTCATGAATAACTAAAGACGAAATAAGCCCTTTAAAAAGTGCTTTTCTTTCATTTAAATCTCTTTTGAATTGTCTTCCAAAGACGTTTTTTCTCATAAATTTTATATAAAAAAATCTCAACTCGTATCCAGCTCAAACCAAACATATGTTTTATGCATACCTACCTGCCGGCAGGCGGTTTTGACACGTGGCATCTACGATTTGAGATCCTACTTCTTAGACAGAAATTGTAATACCTTTTTCCTGTAGTTTCGAGTCAATTACTTCAATTGATTTTCCACCCATATTTCGCATAGAAACGAGTTCTCGACGAGGAGTATTAATTAATTGCTCAACTGTTTCGATCCCACCATTTCTCAGACTATTATAGATTCGTGTTGGAAGATCTAATTCATCAATAGTTAATTTTAGCGTTGCATCTGGAATTGAACTAGTTGAAATTGTTGCACCTTCTTCAGGAAGAGTCGCATTTGGTTCATAAATCTGTAAGAAATGTGAAGCGAGAAGACGTGCTGCATGATCAAGAGCTGCTCGTGGAGCAATAGTTCCATTAGTCCAAATTTTAAGTACTAGTTTATCAAGATTTGTTTGTCGACCAACGCGAGTTGCTTCGACACTATATGTAACTCTTCGGACTGGAGTAAAGATTGCATCTGTTGCAATAACCCCAAGAGAATTTTCTTTTCTATCTTCTGAAAGAGAATAACCAGTACCTCTCTCAACCGTTAATTCCATTTCAAGTTTAGATTTATCTCCTGAAAGAGAACCGAGGTAGTGATCTGGATTTGCTACTTCAACACCATCAGTTGCTTCAACATCTGCACCAGTTACATCTTTAGGACCTTTTGCGGTTAAGCGAACTGTTGCACTATCTTTTCCTTCTGGAAGACTAATATGAAGTTCTTTAAGATTTAAGAGAAAATCAATAACATTTTCTTTAAGACCCGGAACTGTAGAGAAACGATGTTTAACACCTGAAATTTTAATAGATGTAATTGCACATCCAGGAATAGAGGTATACAACACACGTCTAAGTGCATTTCCTACAGTATATCCATACCCCGGTTCGAGTGGCTCAATAGCGAACTCTCCGAAGTCGGATGTAAGCGTTATTTCTTTAACATTAAATTCTAAATTTACCATAAGTGGTATTATATCACTATCTTGAATAATATTCAATGATTTGTTGTGTATTGAATGGAACTTCGATATCTGAGCGTGTTGGCATGCGTAAAAGCTTACCTTGGAACGCTTTTTTCTCTACATATGTTACTGTTTCTTTCTCTTCAGACGTTTTCATAATATCAACATTTTTTTGCATTGTCGTAGAAAGTGAGATGACATCATTAACTTTTACTTGATATGAAGGTATGTTTAATTTCTTTCCATTTACCTCCACATGACCATGTGAAACTACTTGACGCGCCATAAAGCGAGTTTTTGCTAAATGGAGTCTATATACCATATTATCAAGTCTTGTCTCGAGTAATGCAAGTAACATCTCTCCCGTATCACCTTTTTGACTACTTACTGTATCAACCATTCGTCGAAATTGTTTTTCAAGAAGTCCATAAGTAGCTTTTGCTTTTTGTTTTTCACGAAGTTGAAGACCATACTCAGAAAGTCTTCTTTTACTTTTCTTGCCATGTACACCTGGTGGCACACTAAGACGTCGCTGTAAACTTGCCGAATCTTTATCAAGTACGTTTACACCTTCTCGTCGTGCTAATTTATGTTTTGGTCCTGTATATCGTGCCATAGTTTAAATTCGTCTCCTATTCTTTGCTTTTGGTCCATTGTGTGGTAATGGTGTAATATCAGAAATACTTGAAATCGAAAGTCCAGCAGCTTTAATTCCTCGAAGTGATGACTCTCGTCCACTCCCTGGTCCTTTTACAAAAACATCAACCATTTTCATCCCTCGCTCAAGTGCTTTTGCAGCTGCATGTTCTACAGCAAGTGATGCTGCGTATGGAGTAGATTTTCGTGCGCCTTTAAATCCACGTGATCCACTTGAACTCCAAGAAACCACATTTCCCGTTTCTGTTGTGATAGAAACAAGCGTATTATTAAATGTAGCCGTAATATACACTCGACCTTTTTCAGATACTGCTACCTGATTTTTTTTCTTTGTGACTGACTTGGTTTGTTGTTTTTTAGCTGCCATAGATTATTTCTTTGCTTTTGCAGATGCTTCCATCTTCATTGCAACTTCTTTCTTAATAGCTCCAATTGTCATTCTCTTACCTCTTTTTGTACGAGCATTTGAACGAGTTCTTTGTCCTCGACCTGGAAGACCATGAGTATGTCGTGATCCACGATATGACCCAATCTCTCGAAGTCTTTTAATGTTTCCGTTAACTTCTGCTCGAAGATCTCCTTCGACTTTATATGTTTCAAGCGCTTTTGTAATTCTTTTTACTTCATCTTCTGAAAGATTTTTCGTTCGAATACTTCCATCGATTTCAGCTTTTGTCAGAACTTCATCCACATTACTTCTTCCAATACCATAAAGATACGTTAAAGCAATTTCAATTCGTTTTTCGTCTGGTATGGTATTTCCTGCAACTCGCATAATTTATCCTTGTCGTTGTTTATGTTTTGGTGTTTCACACACTACAAAAACTGTCCCTTTTCGTCGAACTATTTTACATTTTAAACATCGTTTTTTTACACTTGCTTGTACTTTCATAGCTTCTCCTATCGATAACGGAAGATTACTCTCCCTTTGGCCAAATCATAAGGCGTCATCTCAATTCTCACTCTGTCACCTGGTAAAATCTTAATGAAGTTCATTCGCATCTTACCAGCCATATGACACAATACAAGTGAACCATCTTCTAACTCTACTCGAAACAGTGTATTAGGCAGTGATTCTTTAACAACTCCGTCTTTCTCAAATGATCCTTGGTGCGCCATACGTAAAAATGACCGCATACCCTACCAATCTGTCGGGCATGAGGCATTTAATCTTGGTTATTATAACAAACCTCTATCAAAAGAGCAAATATTACTTTGTGAGAATTTCATACCCGTCTTTCGTAATAACGATAGATCGTTCAAAGACCCCAGAAAGAGCCCCATCAGCTGTTTTAATCGTCCAATCATCATCACCATATTCCACTTCTCGTCGCCCCATGTTATAAATAATTTCAATTGCTATCGTCATGCCTTCTTTAAGCTCTGGTGTCTTATGTAGTGGTGTATAAACATATCCTGGCACTTCTGGGTCTTCATGAAGCTCACGGCCTACCCCATGCCCGATAAGACTACGAACAATACTGTATCCACCATCTTTTTCCACAATATCTTGAATAGTTTTTGAGATGTGCCAAATATGATTTCCTGGAAGAGCTACTTTAATAGCCTCATCTAATGCTCGTTTACCTGTATCGAGAAACTTTCTTACATCAGGCGATACAGATGAAGGGTTTCCGACAATAATTGTTTCTGCCATATCAGTATGAAACCCTTCTAAATATACTCCACAATCAATACCAATAATATCTCCTTCTGTAAGAACGCGACTTGTGGGAATACCATGAACAACGACATCATTTGTTGCTGCACAAATAGTATTCTTGTATCCGGGAACCAACATAAAACCAGGTTCTCCACCTCGTTCTCTAATCATTCGCTCAGCCATGGCATCAATCTCAAGCTCAGTCATGCCTGGTTTTTTTGCTGCCTCACAAACAGCCATCAATACTTCAGCTAAAATATGCCCAGACCGCTTCATTATTTCAATTTCTTTTGCGTTTTTTATATGTATCATAAAAGGTTTTCCTTTTTTAGTTGTTGTATTATAGCATCTAATGTCTCTGCTTCACCCATTTCAGAATTATCGAGAATCGTATATCCATATTCTTCAGGATTTGATATCAATGGAAACGTAGCACGATTCATATCTCGTTCATCTCGTTGGCGAACGTCTTCTTTTACTTGATCAAATGTAACATCAGTAATTCCCTTCGTTTTCCATTGTTCAAATCGTCGACTAGCTCGCACCTCAAGTGATGCAGTAAGGTATATCTTCATATCTGCGCTTGGGACGATTGCAGTTGCAGCATTTCTTCCTTCAACAACAACAATCGTACCTTCATCTGCTTTATTTTGGGCAACAGTATGTAACCTCTGTACTATTTTTTCTTGAACAGCATCAATGGCAGCAACTTTAGAAGAACCCGATGAAACCTCTATAGTTCTAATCACAGAACTAACATCTTCTCCATTTAATAACACTAATCCTTCATTAAATGAAACCTCAATGTTGTTAAGTGCCCCAATAACATCGATTTTGTTTCCTAAAGAAACACCATGTGATAGACAGTAAAACGCAAGACATCGATAAAACACTCCCGTATCAAGATAAAAACCATGGAGTGAGTGAGCGAGTAACGGAGCAATTGTCCCTTTTCCTGATGCAACTGGACCATCAATTGCAATAATACATCCTTTTTGCATACTATTTCCCTAATTTCTGCATTATTTCCTTGTGGATGTCTTCGATATCCTGTTCCCCATTTATCTCGTGCAGGACATGTTTGTGTCGATAAAATTCTAAGACTGGTTTAGTATGTGTGTGGAAAAGTTCAATTCTTTTTCTGATAGCTACAAGTGTTTCATCTTCTCTTCCATCAGCTGACTCACCCTCACGATACGAAAGGCGCCATAATGCTTCTTTATCTGAGACTTTCAGATATACGACACCACTGACTCCGTTGACAAATGCTTCCGCTTGTTTCAATGTTCGTGGAAATCCGTCGAGGATATACCCTTTTTCATATTCTGGACGAGTTAAATATTCCTCTACAATTCCCACTGTTTTCTCATCAGGAATAAGAAATCCAGCATTCATCGTTTCTTTAATATACCTTCCAAGTGGTGTGTGTTCTTTCGCCATCTCGCGGAAGATATGACCAGTAGATAGATAAGGGATATCTAGTTTTTTTGAGAGAAGATTTCCTTGAGTTGATTTTCCGGCACCCTGGATACCGATAATAATTATTTTCATGTTTTTCGTTGTAAAAAGCCTTCGTAGTTTCGCATTACCAAGTTTGCTTCAATTGCTTTAAATGATTCAAGGACAACACTTACTACGATCAAAATACCTGTTCCTCCAAGTAATAATGTCTGTACACCTGTTAACTCTTTGGCAATAACAGGAAGTGTCGCAATTAACCCCAAGAATATCGCTCCTACCAGCGTAATTCTCGTCAAAATATAATTAAGATATGAAGCCGTAGGCTTTCCAGGACGTACACCCGGAATAAAGCCACCATATTTTTGAATTTCTTCGGCAATCTTTTTAGGGTTAAAAATAACAGCTGTGTAGAAAAATGTGAAACCAACAACGAGGATGAAGTAAATAAGGTTATACCAGATACCATCTGGATTGAATGCAGTTGTTAAGAAAAGTCCAACAGAGTGCATTGCTGCATTTTTAGAAGAGACAAAGAAATTCCCAAGCATTGATGGGAGTAGAACAAGTGAAACGGCAAAGATAATCGGAATTACCCCAGCCTGGTTAAGTCTAAGAGGCAAGTGTGTGGACTGGCCACCTTCCATGCTATTTCCACGGACTCGTCTGGCGTAAAATACAGTGATTTGTCGAGTGGCTTCAGTAATCACAATAATCGATGCTATTACTAATAACCCAAGTACTGTGAAGGCTAGGATGTTGAGTCTGCTTTCAGGTGTTGCTGTTTGGAGTGTTTGGCCAAGTGAAACAGGAAGCGCTCCAACGATACCACCAAAGATAAGAATTGAGATGCCATTTCCCACTCCTTTTTCTGTAATCAGCTCACCTAGCCATACTAATAACATAGTTCCAGCAACCATAGTAGCGATAAATGTTAGTAGACCGAGAGGCGATAAGAACGCGATAATACCTTGACTTCGAAGAAGTGCATACATACCGATTGCTTGTAAAATAGCCAGAGGAACAGCAATGTAGCGAGTATATTGATTCATTTTTCTTCTACCTTCTTCTCCCTCTTTTTGCATTTCTTCTAGTTTTGGGAAAACAAGGGTTAATAACTGAATAATGATCGACGCATTAATATACGGATTTAGTCCTAGCGCCATAATAGAGAAATTGGCGAGTGTCCCACCAGAAAAGAGGTTAAGAAGGCCTAAGAATTCATTTTGTGAAAAAGTTGTCTTAAGAACAGCCACATTTACCCCCGCTACTGGAATATGTGCAAAAATTCGGAATACAAGAAAAATGAGGAGGGTAAAAATAACTTTACGTCGCACTTCTGGTGAACGTGACGCATTACGAAAGACATCAGCGATACTATTCATGGATTACTCGGATACTTGGCCGCCAGCTTGTTCAACTTTCGTTCTAGCACTTTTAGAAAGTGGGAGCTTGATTGTAAGCGGCATAGTAATTGTACCATTTCCTAGAATCTTAATACTAGACATAGCTGCTTCACGAGCATTAACAATATTATGTTTAACTAATGTTTCAGTATCAACTACTGCATCTTTTGGTAAAGTTACTAGATCTGAAAGATTAAGAATAATTGTCGGGATTTTAAGAGATTTATTTTTATCCTTTCCCCTGTGAAAAGGAAGACGTTTAATAAGTGGTAAAGCTCCACCTTCAAACCCTAATTTAGATTTGCCGCGTGCTTTATCTCCTTTTGTTCCTCTTCCTCCTGTTTTACCACGTCCACTTCCGTGACCCTGGCCAAGACGTCGAGATTTTGTTTTTACTATTTTTGTTAAATCTGTTAGGTTCATATTATTTTGTTAATTTAGTTTCTTTAGCACGCATATGTCTCTCTGAAAGTCTTCGTAATGCTTCAAGTGTTGCTTGAACATTATTTGCTTTGTTGTTTGTTCCAAGTACTTTACTTGAAATATTTTCAATTCCAGCAGCTGACACAACGCTTCGAACTGCTCCTCCAGCAATAACCCCTGACCCGACAGGTGCTGGTTTTAACATAACTCTTGCTGCACCTAATTTAATATCTACTCTAAATGGAATTGTCCCATTAATAAGTGGAACTTCAATCATATGTTTTTTTGCAAGTGAGATTCCTTTACGAATAGCATTAGATACATCTGGCGCTTTACCAAGACCCACTCCTACTTTTCCTTTTTTATCTCCGACGACTGCAAGTGCTGAAAAACCAATTTTATTTCCACCTTTTGTTTTTTTAGATGTACGATTGATCTGTACAATTTGTTCGGCAAACTCACTTGGTTCACGATTAGTATCTTGTCTTCGATTATTATTATTCATTAGAATGTTAATCCTCCTTCTCGAGCTCCATCAGCGAGTGCTTTAATTCTCCCGTGATAGCGATATGATCCCTTATCGAATTTGATCGCACTAATCTTTTTTTCTTTCGCTATTTCTGCGATTTTCTTTCCAAGAATAGCAGCAACTTCTACTTTTGTACCTTTAACGCTAATTGACTTTTCTGATACGCCAAAAAGTGTTATCTGTTTTGTATCATCGATAAGCTGTGCATAAATATGCTTATTTGAACGATATACAGAAAGTCTTGGCAATGCATTCGCATGTCGCAATTTTATTCGAACTCTTTGTTGTCGTTGTAATTTTTGTTTTATTTTAATTGTCATATTATTTACTTCCTACAGCTTTTGCTGCTTTTCCAGCTTTTCGTCTAATGTGTTCACCAACGTATTTTATTCCTTTTCCTTTGTATGGTTCAGGTGGCTTGACAGCTCTAATAACTGCAGCAAGTTCGCCAACCTCATCTTTATAAATCCCAGCTACCGTTACAATATTTTCTCCCACAGAAATTTTTACGCCTTGCTTCGGGGTAAATTTCACTGGATGTGAAAAACCAAGAGATAATACAAGTGTTTCACCCTGCATTTGTGCTCGATATCCCACGCCAACTAACTCTAGTTTTTTCTCAAAGCCTACTGTTACCCCTTTAACTAAATTTGCAAGAGTAGCCCGAACTAATCCAGACATAGCACTAGCAGTAGACGCATTAGCGATCGTTGAAGTTACTACTATTTTACCTTCAGTAACTGATGCTGTCATACCTTTTGGAAGGGCAAATGATGCTTCACCTTTTAATCCATTAAGTTTAGCCATATTACCTTCTACAGTAAGTGCTGTGCCTTCTGGAATCTGAATTGGCATTTTTCCGATTTTTGACATATTACCAGATAGCAAAGAGTAATTCTCCGCCTACCCCTTTCTTTACTGCGTCTTTTCCTGTCATAACACCACTACTAGTTGAATAGATTGTTGTAACAGCTCGATCTTTATTCTGTCCAACTTCGGTTGTTGGTTTATACACACGAAGTGATGGTTTAGAAATAACAGTAATATCATGAACCACTGGTTTACGACGAACATATCGAACTGATGCGATAAGTGTTCTTTTGTTATCCACAACTTCTTCTTTTATTTCACTTAAGAAACCTTCTTTAACAAGTACTTTTCCAATTGCTAAAAGCACATTACCATAGGGCATTTTCACATCTTTGCGATTTGCCATTGCTGCGTTTTTAATTCTAATAATAAAATCTGCGATTTGATAATTCATATATTTTTACCAGGTTGCTTTATATATTCCTGGAAGTTCTCCTTTTGATGCTCTTTCTCTAAAACACAATCTACATAATCCAAATCGTCGCATATAAGCTCGAGCACGGCCACAAATACCACAACGATTTACTTCACGACTACTGAACTTTTGTTTTTTTTCAAATTTAACAATACTCGATACTTTTGCCATACGTGTTTGAGATTATAGTCGGAATGAGGCTAAATAACAAGCCTACTTACTTTCCGCTAACTTTTCTTAGCCTCCTTTTCAAACGGCATGCCCATTGCTTCAAGGAGCGCCATTCCTTCTTCGTTCGTTCGTGCGCTGGTAGTAATAACGACTTCCATACCTTGAATTCGCTCAACTGTTGATGGATCAATCTCTGGGAACACAGCATATTCTGAAAAACCAAGCGTATAATTTCCTCGTCCATCAAAGCTCTTTCGTGGAACTCCACGAAAATCCTTAAGTCGTGGAAGAACGATTCCAACTAATTTCTCAAAAAAATCATACATTCTTTTATCTCGAAGAGTAACTGCAACCCCAATTGCATCTCCCTGACGAAGTTTGAAACTAGCAATTGATTTTTTTGCGCGTGTCGTTTTCGGTTTCTGCCCAGCAATTTGTGTTAATGCTTTTGTTGCTCGTTCAATATTCTTTTTATCAGCAACTGCGTCGCGAATTCCCATATTTAAGACAATTTTCTTAACTTTAGGTGTAGCCATTACATTCGTAAGACCCAATTTGGTTTGGATTTCTTTACTTAATGTTTTTTTATAGTGTTCTTGTAAGTTTTCCATGATTAGATTTTTTTATCACATTTTTTACAGATGCGTGATTTAACACCTTTTTCAATAATATAACCAATTCGTGTAGGCTGTTTACACTGTGGACAAACTAATGCAACGTTTGCTACAGGTAATGGCTTTGTTAACATAACAATTTCAGCAGGCTGAGTTTGAGAACGTGCTTTCATATGTCGTTTGACTTGATTAAGGCCTTCAACAAGTACTTTTGACTCTTTATCAAAAATACGTTCAACTTTACCCGTTTTACCGTTTTCTTTTCCTGTTACAACTTTTACTGTATCTCCTTTATGTATTTTCATATATTTAAAGCACTTCTGGTGCCATACTAGCAATCTTCATATACCCACGATCACGAACTTCTCGAGCAATCGGACCAAAGATACGAGTACCTTTTGGATTTTTGTCTTTTTTATTATCTATAAGTACACCAGCATTTTCTGAGAAACGAATATAAGATCCATCAGAACGTCGGTGCTCTTTTCGTGTTCGAACAATAACAACCTTTACCATTTCTCCGTCTTTCACATTTCCATGTGGGTTAGCTTGTTTTACCACACAGTTAACGATATCTCCAACTCTTCCGAATTTTGTTCTTGATCCACCAAAGACATGGATAACCATGAGCAACTTTGCTCCTGAATTATCTGCTGATACGAGCATACTTCTTTCTTGTAGCATTACTTTATTTCCTCCTTAGTGACAAGTATAAAATGTTTATCTTTCGAAAGTGGTTTTGTTTCAGCAATTATAACACGTGTGCCAACTTCAACCTGTTTTCCGTTAGTATCTGCTTTAATTTTTTTACTTCTTTTAATAAGTTTCTTATACAGTGGGTGAGGAGTTCGTCTAACAACCTCAACGACAATTGTATTTTGCATACTATTTGAAACTACGATTCCTGTTAATTGTTTAGCCATTATTACTTTTCTCCTTTCCACGAAGTACACTCATCATTCGTGCAATATCATGACGATTAGTTGAAAGCGCACTCGTGTTTTTAACTTTAAACTGTGTTGCATCAAGTCTCATCTGAAACAAAGCAGCACGTGATTCGTGAATCATTTTTTTTAATTCATCAATCGTTTTTGTATGTAAATCTTTAATATCTTTTGTTTTCATAATTAGTTATCCTTTTTAGCTATAAATTTTGTTTTTACAGGTAACTTATGTGATGCAAGTCGTAGTGCTTCCATTGCAACTTCGCGACTTACTCCACCAAGTTCAAATAATATTCTTCCAGCCTTGACTGGTGCGACATATTCATGAACATCACCTTTTCCGCTTCCCATACGAACTTCTGGTGGTTTTTTTGTAATTGGTTTATCTGGAAATATTTTAATCCAAAGTCTTCCACCTCGAGCAGTATAGTGAGTAATCGCACGACGTGCTGATTCAATTTGACGAGAAGAAATCCATCCCATTTCTTCAGCTGTTAAACCATATTCACCATATGCCATTTCGTTTCCACTATGAGCAACGCCTTTCATTTTTCCGCGCATTTGTTTTCGATATTTTACTCTTCTTGGTGCTAACATTATTTTATTCCTTCTTTTGGACTATTAATCCAAACTTTAATTCCGATATATCCTTTTTTTGTTAATGATGGGTAACTTGCATAGTTAATTTTTGCCCGTATCGTTGATAATGGTACTGTTCCAACTTGTATTTTTTCTCGTCTTCCGATTTCAGCTCCTGCAATTCTTCCTGCAAGTAAGATACGCACACCTTGTGCCCCACTTGAAATAACTTTATCCGCTGTTTGAACTAAAATTCTTTTATATGGAAGACGTCTCAGCAGTTGATCAGAAATATTCTTTGCAACTAAATGAGCATCAAGATTCGGTTCTTTAATTCCTTGAATATCAAATTCAATTCGTGGAACCTTTTTTCCATATTTCTTAGTAAAAAATACCGTAATAAATTTTTTTAAATCTTCAAGTCCTGATCCACCACGCCCGATAACAATTCCTGGCTTTGAAACATGTGGGATTACTTTAATACTATTAATCGATCTCTCAATTTCAATTTTTGAAATCCCAGCAGCCTGTAATCTATTCATAAGAAGTTTTCGTAATTGAAAATCTTCAAGAACAATATCTTTATAATTTTTCTCATTAAACCATCGACTATCCCATCCATGCATTTCACGAAGTCGGATTAAATGTGGATTTACTTTCTGTCCCATTTATTTACTTCCTCCTTCTGTGAGAACAACTCGAACATGGCTACTTCTTTTTTTGTATGGATGAATTCTTCCACGAGTAGATGCATGAAATCTTTTAAGAGACTGTCCTTCTCCTACATCAATACGAGCAATTTTAAGCGTTTTAGCATCAAGTTTCGCATTATGAACTGCATTAGCCACAGCACTTTGAATTGTTTTCTCAATAACACTTGCACCACGCTTGTTAATCATTTTTAATGTTATCAAAGCATTATCAATTGACATATGACGAACAGTATCGACAATTAAGCGAACTTTCCGTGTACTAATTCTAATTGAGTTTGTTTGTGCAATAATTTCCATACTATTATGTTTTTGTAATCTCACGAGCTACAATTCTTCCATGAGTTCTAAATGTTCTTGTTGGTGAAAATTCACCGAGTCGATGTCCAACCATTCCTTCACTTACTAATACATTAATATGTGTTCGACCATTATAAACACCAATAGTGTGTCCAACAAAATCTGGTGGGATCTGGCAAGCACGAGCCCACGTTTTAATGACATCATGATTACCGCTACTTTTTTGAGCGATAACTTTTTTCAATAATTTCGGGTCAATATATGGCCCTTTTTTAAGACTTCTTCCCATTATTTCTTTCTCCTTTGCAATATATATTTATTAGAATATTTCTTCGGTTTTCTTGTTTTACCAACCGCAGGACGTCCTGCATATGTTTTTGGTGTAGCCATACCAATACCACTTCGGCCTTCTCCTCCTCCATGAGGATGTGATCGAGGATTCTGAGCTACTCCTCTAACAGTTGGACGAATTCCCATATGCCTAGCTCTTCCTGCAGAGCCAATTTCTTCATTTTTCCAATCAATATTTCCAACTTGACCAATAGTCGCATATCCGATTCCTCGAATTTGACGAATTTCTCCAGATGGCATCTTTAAGTGAACAAAATCACCCTCACGTGCAGACACAATTGCGGCAGTTCCAGCACCACGTGCAATCTGTCCTCCACGTCCAGGAGTCAGTTCAATATTATGAACAGTCGTACCAACTTGAAGAACATTGAGTGGAAGGGCATTTCCAATTTTAATATCTGCTGTTGGGCCTGATACAATTGTATCATTAACCTTAAGTCCGTTTGGACTCAATATATATCGCTTATCACCATCGGTATAGTGAATAAGCGCAATTTCACATGTTCTATTAGGATCGTATTCAATTGCCTCAACCCGACCTGTAATACCAATTTTATTACGCTTAAAATCAATTGTACGGATGAATCGTTTATGTTCTCCGCCTTGATGTCGAACAACAACCTTTCCAGAAAAGTCTCGTCCTCCATTTTTCTTTCTAATTACTTTTAAGTTCTTCATACTACCACATTTAGCCTCGCTTTGCAATTTTACTCGCTAAGTGAGAAGAGGCTAATCTTTTCTCCTTTCCTAAGAGTCACAATAGTTTTTTTCACTGATGACAGTACTTTCTCTTCTCTTCGTGCGCCAACTCTCTTTGATTTTCCTTTCGTAAGAGCTGTCGTTAGACTCACGACATGCACTTCGAACTTTTTTTCAACAGCTTTTTTTATCATCGTTTTATTCGAATCTGAGCGAACCAAGAATGTAAATTTACCATTTCCAGCATCTGACATGGATTTTTCTGTAATAATTGGTTTAATAATAATTGTATTAATGTCCATAGTTATGCTACTTTCTTTTCAAGTATTGCAATTGTATCTTTTGCGAAAATAAGTTTTTTTGCTTCAAGTACTGGATATGCTGATAATTGAGATACAGAAAGATACGTGACTCCATCAACATTTCGACTTGCACGGATAATATTCTCTGACTTTTCACCAATGACAAAGACTACTTTCATTTTTTTATCAGCAACACCAAGTGTTTTCAAAAGAGAAACAACATGCTTTGTTTTAGGAGTAATTGCTGCTAAATCATTAATCACCATAACGTTACCATCTACGTGTTTACTACTAAGTGCTGAAAGAAGCGCTGCTAGACGCATTTTCTTAGGAAGATCTAGTCCAAAATCATGAGGTTTTGGGCCATGAGCAACTCCTCCTTTAACGAAAATTGGCGCTGATTTTGCACCATGTCGTGCACGTCCTGTACCTTTTTGTCGATACCATTTTGCGGTAGTTAAATCAACTTCACCACGAGATTTCGTCGATGCTGTACCACTTCTCTGGTTAGCTAGATAAACTCGGACTGCTTGTGCAAGAAGCGGCTTATTTATTTTTGCTCCAAAAACACTTTCAGGTAGTGAAATATTACCAGTTACTTTACCAGTAACATCATATTCAGATATTTTCATTGAAGTATTATCTTTCTTATCTGCTTTTACCGCAGCTGCTTTTTTAACTACATTTTTATTTTCAGACACTTCTGCTTCGCTGACTAATTCTATTATTTTTTTATTTGCCATCTTCAACGACCTCTTCTTTCTTTTCTTCTCTAACAGATTCGTCTGCATTTACTTCTTCAACCGTAGGCTGTGACGCTTCAGTAACTTCAGCTTCTGGTTGAACTTCTGATTCTGCCTGCTTTGCAGTTTCTGCTGCAATCTTTTCTGCTTCTAATGCTGCTTCAGCTGCTATTTTTTCTTCAGCAATTCTTGTTTCTTCTGCAAGTGCATCAGCAATTTTTTGTTCTGCAGCAGTTTTCTGAAGTGGAACATATTTTTTATCTGTACCCGTTTTTTTGATAATAAGCATACCATTTCGTGAACCAGGAACAAGTCCATCAACAAGAAGTGTTTGCGTACTAGCATCAACAGAAACTACCATAATATTTTTAATTGTTACCTGCTCAACTCCCATATGACCTGCCATTCTTTTACCACGATATACTCGACCAGGTGTTGTTGTTTGACCAATAGACCCAGGTGCACGTTCGCGGTCTGATTGTCCATGAGTTCGAGGACCACCTCTAAAGTTATGTCGTTTCATAACACCAGCAAACCCTTTTCCTTTTGAAGTACCTGTAACCTGAACAATATCTCCTACTTCAAATACTTCTTCAACTTTAAGTGTACTTCCAAGTTCAGGCATATCACTTCCATCAACGCGAATCTCTTTAATAAGAGAAGGGACATGTGTCATATTTGCTTTTTTTACATGTCCCATCATTGCTTTTGTTGTATGTTTTCTAATACCTGTACCAATTTGCACAGCAGAATATCCGTCAGTGTCGGCGGATTTAATTGTCAGAATAGTATTTGTTGCAACCTGAATAGTAGTCACAGGAATACGACGCCCATTTTCTAAAAAGCGTTGGTGTTGATCCATTTTTTTTCCTAGTATTGCTTGCATATTATTTTCCTCAAAAAAAAAGATAGCCTCTATGAGCTACCTTTCGAAAAGTTGCGCCTCAATTAGGCTTAAGATTTATATTGTAATTAATCTTGAATGTAATTTGGGCATTTCTTAATGATTTGATGTAAATTACTTTACATCTTAATTTCTATGTCTACTCCAGCTGGTAGCTCTAAATGAGTTAGGCTATCAATTGTTTTGTCTGTCGGTGAAACTATGTCAATAAGTCGCTTGTGAATACGAATTTCGAAATGATCTCGAGCATTCTTGTCAACAAATGGTGATTTGTTTACTGCATACACTGTGCGATCTGTTGGGAGAGGAACTGGACCCACAATTTTAGCTCCGGTTCTAATCGCCGTATCTAAAATTTGTTGACAACACGCATCAATGACGCGTGAGTCATAACTTTTGAGTCTAACTCTAATTCTTCCTTTTGCCATAGCCAACAGACTGTTAAAGATCTATATTATTTTGTTACTTTTGTAATAACTCCAGCTCCGACTGTGCGTCCACCTTCGCGGATAGCAAATCGAACACCTTCTTCAAGAGCAACAGGGACGATCAATACAACATTCATTTTAATACTATCTCCTGGCATCACCATTTCAACTCCAGTTGGAAGGGTAGCATTACCAGTTACGTCAGTTGTTCGGATATAGAATTGTGGTCGATATCCACTAAAGAATGGTGTATGACGGCCGCCTTCTTCTTTTGTCAAAATATATACTTCTGCCTCGAATTCAGTATGAGGAGTAATACTTCCAGGTTTAACTATTACTTGTCCTCTTTCAACATCATCTTTTTCAACACCTCGAAGTAAAAGACCAACGTTATCCCCTGCTTGTCCTTCATCTAATTGTTTTTTAAACATTTCGACTCCAGTAACAACTGTTGTTTTTGTCGCTGTCATTCCAACGATTTCAACTGTCTCATTTACTTTAACTATTCCACGCTCAATTCTTCCAGTTACTACTGTTCCTCGCCCTTTAATTGAGAATACATCTTCAACTGGCATTAAGAATGGCTTATCAAGTGCACGAACTGGATCAGGAATATAATCATCAACAGCTTGCATAAGATCAAGGATTTTCTGTTCATACGCTGCGTCTCCTTCAAGAGCTTTTAGAGATGAACCGCGAATAATTGGAACGTCGTCTCCTGGATATTTATATTTTGTCAAAAGCTCACGAACTTCCATTTCAACGAGATCAAGAAGCTCTTCGTCTTGAACCATATCACATTTGTTAAGATACACAACGATTGCAGGTACTCCAACTTGATATGCAAGAAGAATATGTTCTCGAGTTTGTGGCATTGGTCCATCTGGAGCTGATACTACTAAGATAGCACCATCCATTTGAGCTGCACCAGTAATCATGTTTTTGATATAATCTGCGTGTCCTGGAGCGTCAATGTGAGCATAGTGACGTTTTGCTGTTTCGTATTCTTGATGTGAAATGTTAATTGTGACGCCTCGTGCGCGTTCTTCTGGAGCGTTATCGATATCTTCGTATTTTCGAGCTGTTGCCATTCCTTTTTTTGCAAGAACGGTAGTAATAGCTGCGGTTGTCGTAGTCTTACCATGATCGACGTGACCAATGGTGCCGATGTTGACGTGTGGTTTAGTTCGTGTATATGTTGCCATAGTGTTTTAAAAAATATGTCTCAGTTATTTCTGAGACAAGAGTAATCATACTACATTTTATATTAACCGTCAATACCCTTTTTAGGGGTAATTTATATAATATTGAAAGAAAATTGAAGCTAAATAACTCATCAGTCATTATCAAATATAAATTAGCTGATATGAGAACACTGTAAACATCTTCCTTTCTTCCAATTAAATAACCATATCTCGCCACCACACAACAAACACCTTCCTGTTACATACCAAATAATCTTTAAAAATAACTTCTTCACATCTTCGTTATATTACTACCGATGATTGATAACAAAACGCTCCATTATGAGAATAATAGCAATGTAGCAGATAAAATCATAAATTGCTTATCTATAAATTTAAAAATACGAATATGCCCAGAAACTGAAGGAAGTTATTCCGTGTTTTTTAAGAAAATCCATTTTACGACTAACAGATTCTGTATCTTCAAACCATACAATATGTTTTATGTTATTGCTATCTTTATACTCTGCTTTTATTTCTCCGGCATCAGGATCTCTTTCCCATGTACAGGATGTATATGCGCACTTCGATATAATCTTTTGTTCTATTTTATTCATACTTAATGGCTCGGCAATAGAAGTAATCGATACATTATTATCATCGACAGTCCAATCATATCCATACATACCAAATACTACCGTTAGTTTTTTAGGAGAACTTCCTTGTAAAAAATTTTTAATCAAGGTTGCGTAATCATACCCATATGTATCTTTACCACTAAGGGGGAAATTTGGTCCAGGATTTCCTTTAGCCTTTGAAAAATCATATGCCATGATATAAAGCTGGTCAGAATAAGAAGAAAGCGTTTTAATATCAAATGGCCGAACTCTGTACAACGCATCTCCATATATCATCATTGTAAATGATAGATTTGCATCATGGGATGCTGAGGACATCTTTTTTGTAAAACTATTTATTTGTGAGATAAGCGAATCAAAAGGAAGAGCAGATATTTCAAGATCTAATACAACTCCATCAAAATTATTTTCTCTAGCAATCGAAATAAAGTCTGTAATTACCGATTTTTGTTTTTTTTCATCTTCTAAAATAGC
The DNA here is from genome assembly GCA_964503265.1 of uncultured Gammaproteobacteria bacterium. GTDB lineage: Bacteria > Patescibacteriota > Microgenomatia > Levybacterales > UBA12049 > CAZCYO01. Next base: position 136,839 of record CAZCYO010000003.1, on the reverse strand, counting down.
GAAGTTAATTTTACTGTCCAACATTCGTAATGTTAAAAGATGTTTTTGCCAGGTTGATGTATTCTTTAGAAAAGTCGAAAGATTTATATAACCGACATCTGACTTATTTACTTCAGTTTCGTTTGTTGTAACACCAAAATAAATTGCAGTATCATAATCTTCAGGAGCAATCCTAGTTGAGTTAATTGTCCAGTAAGGAATAAAAAGTGATTTTTTTTCGTTTGGATTTTTCTTTACATCAACAGTTGGATAAACAGTCGGACCAATCTCCTGACTCACATCTAGAGGCGTATTTATATCGTTGCGAACTTTCTGTCGAATTGTATTTAATAATATAAAAATAAAACCGACAAAAACGACGATACTGACAATAAGGATAATTCTTCTCACACATCTATTATACTTGATCGGTTAAAGAAGTAATACGAGGCGGGGAATAACTATTCAACTCTTCCCGTAAATGTAGATTTAGCAAGCATTTGATCGACAATGTTTTTTGGAACGATATCATAATGAGATGGTTCCATATATGGAGTAGCGCGCCCCTTAGACATACTACGCACTTGTGTTACGTATCCTGACATTTCAGAAAGTGGGACAATCGCTTTAATAATAGTTGCACGAGCACGCTCTTCTGTTCCTAAAATTTGAGCTCGTTTACTTGAAAGATCTCCGATAATATCACCCATGTATTCTCCTGGTGTAGTAACTTCTACTTTCATCATAGGTTCAAGTAGACTCATACCAGATTTCTTTGAAGCTGCTTGAAGCGCTTGAGACGCTGCTATTTTAAATGCTACTTCAGAAGAATCTACATCATGATATGAACCGTCATAAAGAGTTACTTTTACATCAACGACCGGATACCCAAGGAGAACTCCGTTATCAAGAGTTTCTTTAACACCTTTTTCTACTGCACGAATAAATTCAGCTGGAATCGCTCCACCTTTAATGGCATCGACGAATTCATTTCCTTCGCCTCGACCTTTTGGTTCAATTTTAAGCAGACAGTGACCATATTGACCTCTTCCCCCTGATTGGCGAATATATTTCCCTTCTCCTTCAGCTGGACCTTCAAAAGATTCTTTGTAGGCGACTTGTGGTGCTCCGACATTTGCTAGTACGTTAAATTCTCGTTTCATGCGATCTACCATAACTTCAAGCTGTAATTCTCCAATTCCAGCAATGATTGTTTGATTAGTTTCGTGATTTGTTTTAACAGTAAAAGTAGGATCTTCTTCTGTTAAACGATTTAAAGCAAGACCAAGTCTTTCTTGATCAGATTTTGTCTGTGGCTCAATTGCAAGAGAAATAACAGGTTCTGGGAATGTAATTTTTTCAAGAACGATTGGTTTTGCTTCATCACAAAGAGTATCTCCAGTACCAGTGTCCTTAAGTCCAACGATCGCGACAATCTCTCCTGCAAAAGCTTCTTTAATTTCTTCTCGTTGATTTGCATGCATAAGAAGAAGTCGTCCCACACGCTCTTTAACATTTTTTGAACTATTATAAATATAAGAACCTGCTGACAATTTGCCTGAATACACACGGAAATAGGTGAGTTTTCCTACGTGTGGATCATTTTGAATTTTAAATGAGAGACCTGCCAATGCTTCATCTTCAACAAGCTGTCGAATTTCCTCAGCATCTGTTTTTGGATTAATTCCTTTAACTTCTTTCAAATCTGCAGGTGATGGTAGATAGTCAATAACAGCATCAAGAAGTGGTTGTACGCCTTTGTTCCTCAGAGATGTGCCTGCATAAATTGGAACGAGCTTATATGCAATAACTGCAGCGCGAAGCGCTTTTTTAAGCTCTTCAACTGAAATATCTTCTCCACCTAAATATTTTTCAAGAAGCGTATCATCTGTTTCAGCAATTTTTTCAACTAATTTATTTCGATATAGCGCAACCTGATCCTTCATCTCTTCAGGAACTTCATCACTAATATCATATTTAGCTCCTAAATCTTCTGAGTGCCAAATAAAAGCTTTCATAGAAAGAAGATCAATATTTCCTATGTATGTACTTTCACTTCCAATAGGTAATACCATAATCGCTGGATTTGCACCAAGTCTATCTTCAATAGATTGTACTGTTGCAAGAAAGTCAGCTCCTAATTTATCCATTTTGTTTACAAAACAAATACGTGGAACGTTATATTTATCTGCTTGGCGCCATACAGTTTCAGATTGAGACTGTACACCTTCTTCTGCATCAAGAACAGTGATACCCCCATCAAGCACACGAAGTGAACGCTCTACTTCTGCAGTAAAATCTACGTGACCTGGAGTGTCGATAATATTAATACGGTTTTCTTTCCAAAATGTGGTTGTAGCAGCAGAAACGATAGTAATACCTCTTTCTTTTTCCTGCTCCATCCAGTCCATTTGTGTGTTTCCTTCATCAATATCCCCAATTTTGTAGGATTTTCCTGTGTAGTAAAGAATACGTTCAGTCGTAGTAGTTTTTCCCGCATCAATGTGGGCAATAATACCAATGTTTCTAATTTTATCTTGTGGATATTGTCTATTGTCAGCCATAAAAAATAGTTAAAAATTCAAAATAAAAAGTCAAATATTCTTATTTCAGAATTAAACTTTATTTTTAACTTTGAACTTTTAACTAGTAGAGAGTATAGCATATTTTTTTTGCTCACGACAAGGGATAAAAAGAAGGCTCGCCAACTTTGACAAAAGCCTCAAATATACCTAGACTAGATAGTATATGTCAAATTCTGCTCACTCGATAAATCTTGTGTCTTCAGGCAATAAAAGTTCCTTTGATAGTTTTATAGAATGGGCACTCACAATTGGTCGTTTTCTTGTTATTTTAACTGAGACTATTGCACTTATTACATTCATCTCACGTTTCTCACTCGATCGACAACTTGTAAATCTTCATGATGAAATTAAAAGAGACCAACAGTACATTCAAGCATTCTCCTCATCAGAAGTTGAATTCCGAAATCTTCAAGATAAACTATCAGCCATAAAAATGCTTGATGGTTCATCAAATGAAAAATATGAGATCGCAAAAGATTTATTGGGCATACTCAAAGATGTTCCAACCATAAATATTCTCACGATAAATGATACATCTTTTCGGATTGACTGTGACGTAAAATCAATTCTCGCTGTCACATCAATTATCAATGCTGTCAAAAGCTATAAAAAAGTCGCGAGTGTCAGTGTCGATAAAATTGAAAATAAAACCTCAACAGCAATTATTAACGTTACTATTACAGCAGTTACTAAAGAAATTAAAAAATAATATGGACACAAAGCAAAGTTTCTTATCTGGATTATCTCGAAAACGATATCTTGAAGTATTACGTGATCTGCCGACACTTCAGAGAGAGAGAGTTAAAGAATATGGGACGCTGATTTTAACGTTTTTTGCACTTTCTTTTTTTAGTATTTTTGCTATAAGTCCTACACTCAGCACCATTACTGATCTGACAAAGCAACTTTCTGATAACCAAGCAGCAGATAGTGCGTTAAAAACAAAAATTAAAAACTTATCAACACTTCAACAAGTATACACAACAATTCAGCCAGACATAATCTACGTTGAAACAGCTATTCCTAGTAATCCAAATGTCACTGACCTTATCGGAAAAATTCAAGGGATAAGTAAAAAAACAAATGTATCGCTACTAGCATTGCAAGTGAGTGATGTTTCACTTTATTCACCGAAACATGGTCTCATAAAAAAAGGTAAAACAATCCAAGCTCCAACATTCTCATTTCTTGTTCGAGTTCAGGGATCCCAAGATAATCTTTTATCGTTTATCTCTTCTTTCATTTCCTTTGATCGGATTGTAACTATTCAATCACTATCATTTGTTACCGATATAAAACAAAGCGCTAATCCAACAGTAAGCATTCAAGCTAGTTCTTACTTTATACCATGAAACAAAAAGATCTTTTTATCATCGTTGTATCGTCGTTCATAGTTATCGTTATCTGGATAGCGGCAAATTTATGGCATATTCAAAACGCGTCAAAATTAAGTGCATCAGTTATATTACAGTCAAAACCCATTACTCCTGCGTTCGATACGCAAACACTTGAAAAACTTAAAGAGCGTTCGCAAGTTACTCCATTATTCACGATAAAAAATGCATCAGCGACTGCAAGCACTTCACCAACGCCAGTTATTTTACCTAGTCCAACTCCAACAGAAAATATAACACCAATAACTAGTCCCACAACTACGACAGTATTAGAATTATGAGAAACTCTATTTGGAATAAACGAATACCATCTTTACTAGGCATATTGATGCTTCTTGTAGGAGTTGGCTTAACTTCTTATTTACTTCAATTTAAAACTATATTCACAAGCCGAGCTGCTCCAGGAAATACGCCACAAGATGTAAGAATCTCAAACATTACTGAAAGTAGCTTTACCGTCTCATTCAAAACAACCGATAAAGTAAATGCTAGTATTAGCTATGGATCAGATCAAAAATTCGGAAAAGTATCTCTTGATGATAGAGATAAACAATCAGGTACTCCACAAGCATATACACTTCACTACATTACAGTAACTGGGCTTTCAGAAAACCAAAACTATGTATTTTCTATAATTTCTGGTGTAAATACCTATTTGAAGGATTCAAGTCCCTACACTGTGACTACATCAAAAAAACTTACACAAAATCCAAGCACACAGCTTCCATTAGTTGGAACTATTCTGACAAGTACAGGAGATCCGGCAAAAGATTCAATAGTATATGTAACTACGACGGGAAGCGAAGTGCTTTCAACCATAACAAAAGATGATGGTAGCTACGTGATTCCATTAAATGCACTACGATCTTCTGATCTCTCTACATACATTCCTTTAAGTGAAGCATCTACTCTAAAAATTCTTGCTTTTAGTTCGACTGAAGTTTCACATATTTCTGTTTTAGCAAACCAAACCAACCCAGTTCCTCCTGCTATGCTTTCTAAGGACTACGATTTCACATTAAATCCAACACTACCAATAGCACCTGTCGCATCGACATCCGCAAGTGAAAAATCTGATTTCCCTTCATTTAGTACAAAAGAAGTTAGTGCTGGTACCCCTACTATCTTATCTCCTAAAAAAGAAGAAGAGTTTTCAGATACACAACCCACCTTTACAGGAACCGGTGTAGCCAACCAATCTATATCAGTTGAAATTCATTCTGAAACAGTCATTAAAGATACTATCAAAGCAGATTCTCAAGGAAACTGGAAATATCGACCAAAGCAACCACTTGCTCCTGGAAACCATACAATTACTATCGTGACAAAAGACGCAAAAGGATTAATAAAAACTCTTACCCAATCTTTTGTTGTATATGCAGAAGGAAGCAAGTCAACACAACCATCAGTTTCACCTACCAAACCGACAGCAACACCTTCACCGACTCCAACTCGTGTTCCAACTCAAATACCGACTGCAACACCTACTATAGTAACAACTACTGTTCCAACACCAACACTTATTCCAACAACTATCGTGGTAACCCCAACAATATTTGTCCCAACAAGTACGCCTACTCCCACAATTATTCGTGCAGTTACACCGCTTCCAGCTACAGGCAGCTCATCTGGTATAGCTTTAACTATATTTGGTGTAGTACTTGTTGGAGTAGGTATGATATTATTTGCTCTAACGCAAAAAAGCATATGAAAGTAGCAATTATCGGTGCAGGCTTTACAGGCCTTTCAGCAGCAATCGCATTACAAAAAAAGGGTCATGATGTAACAATCTTTGAAAAAGAATCAAAACCTGGTGGGCTAGCTCTAGGATATCAAGAAAAAAACTGGGATTGGACACTTGAACATCATTATCATCATTGGTTCACTAATGATGATGATATCCTTGGTCTTGCTAAAGAAATTAATCATAATGTCTTAACAAGACGAATTAATACATCAGTATTTGTAGACAATACATTTTACCAACTTGATTCGCCTAAAGCTGTACTTTTATTTAAAAAACTTCCAATTATCGATAGAATCCGCATGGGTGTAACTCTCGGGTTTCTCCGATTTAACCCATTTTGGCAACCTCTTGAAAAAGTAAAAGCAATCGATATATTACCTAAGCTGATGGGGAAAAGAGCTTGGGAAACATTGTGGTGGCCTCAGCTCGTAAATAAAATGGGACCGTATGCTAAAGAGATATCACTTGTCTGGTTTTGGACACGAATTACAAAAAGAACTCCAACTGTTGCATATCCAGAAGGTGGTTTCTTGCATTTTGCAAATCGTCTCGCACAAGAAATCGAAAAAAAAGACGGGAAAATAATATTTAATTCAGAAATACTTTCTCTAACCCAAGAACGGTATGTGACATTATCTTATAAAAACGCTGCAGGAAAACAATTGAAATCAATGTTTGATGCTGCAATTGTGACACTTCCCTCATATTTTTTCCTTAAAATAACTCCCCAACTTCCTGAAGACTATACGAAGCGACTTGTTAAACTCAAAGGAATAAGTGCAACAAATCTGGTTTTACGATTAAAAAAATCATTCTTTCCAAATAACACCTATTGGTTGAGTATATGTGAAAAAGATACTCCAATTATGGCGATTATCGAACATACCAATTTTATGAATAAAAAACACTATGATAATGAACATATCGTTTATATAGGAAATTACATTAAAACAGATGATAAATTAACATGGGATAAAAAGAAGTTGTTATCACTCTATGACCCACTCCTTCGTCGAATAAACCCTGACTATAGAAAATCACTTATCGATTTTGAAGTGTTTAAGGCACCATTCGCACAACCAATTGTTCCAACAAACTATTCTGAGATGATTCCACCTATGAAAACCCCGCTATCACATGTTTTTCTTGCAAATATTGAACAAGTTTATCCTTGGGATAGAGGGACAAATTATGCCGTTAAGCTAGGCAAAGATGTTGCAGAGATCGTTAACAAATCACATGTGTAACTTTTATGAAACCGCAAGAGTATCTTATATTAGGTCTACTGCTCACCGTTGCAGGATTACTCTTTACATATAATCTTACGTGGGGATCCCCATTCTATTTCAATCCTGACGAAAGAAATATTGCATATAGCGTCAATAATATTATTTTCCCATCACAACTTAATCCTCATTTTTTCGCATATGGTTCATTACCTATTTATACTATATATATAGCAGCGTTACTGATACACGGGATAAGTCATATTTCTTTTTTCGTTTCAATTGAGGAAGCTATTATTGCAAGTAGAATAATTAGTAGTATTTTAGCGCTTGCCACAATAATTCTCACATTTCATATAGGCAAGAAACTTCACAGTACTACTTCGGGATTATTGGCAAGTTTTTTTTGTACATTTAGTATTGGATTTATTCAGTATGCACACTTTGGAACATTTGAAATGTGGTTATCATTCTTTTATCTTCTGCTTTTTTATGCATTTATAGTACTCTTCAAAAATAAAAGTCTCAAAAACTATTTTTTTCTTTTACTAATCGTTGGCATACTTATTTCAGTGAAGATCTCGTCACTTTCACTTCTTATTATTCCGCTTGTAGCATCTATTGCAATTATTAAGGAGCACAAAGAAAGAATACTAATGAGAGCACTTCATCTCTTTTTTTTATCTATTGCTGTTATTGGTGTGATGTTTCTTATTACAAACCCATTTGTTCTATTTGATAGTAATTCCTTTATATCCAGTATCAGGTATGAATCAGCTGTAGCAACAGGAGCACTCCCGGTATTTTATTCAGGGGGTTTTAATAAAACTATTCCAATTATTTATCAATTTACACAGGTGTTTCCATTCTTACTCAACCCTATTTTGTTTTGTGTTGGGATATTATCGTTAGTTATGAATGCTAGTAAGAAAAATCCTTCTTTATTCTATTATAAAATACTCATACTATTTTTGTTACTTTACTTTTTTTCCCAAGCACTGCTATTCGTAAAATGGACTCGCTATATGGTTCCAACAATTCCCTTTTTTTATCTATCAATTTCATTTTTTCTGGTAGATATACAAAAAAGATACAAAGATACTATTTTAAAAAAAGCACTTTGGAAGGGTACACTTATTCTATCTATACTATCTAGCATAATTTGGAGTAGCTCGTATGTTGTTACTGTTTATAATCATCCTGATACTCGGATTAGTGCTTTAACATGGGCAACAAAACATATTCCTCAAGATAGCAGAATGTTAACTGAAGCATATGACTTAGGAACTCTCCCTTTTACAAACAGTTTTCCAAATATAAATATATTTAACTTTTATGAATTAGAAACAAACGCTCAGGCGAAAGATAATCTAGAAGGTATCTTAAAAAAATCTGAATTTCTGATACTCCCAAGTCAAAGAATACTAAAAACCCGCCTTTCTTCACCTATTTCTTTTCCCGCAGGAAATGCATTTTATGCTACGCTTGATACAAGCAAAGTTTTTGAAAAAGTATATGAAACTCCATGCGATATATACTGTTTGATTACGTATGGAGGTGATCCGATATTTCGTTATGAAGAAACCTCATCTGTCTTTGATAGGCCTACCGTTATCATTTATCGTATTAATGAAAAATAAACATACTACAATTAGCATTAATAAACATCAATTGGCAATTCTTCTTATCTTTCTTCTTGGAACAATATTGAGGTTTTATAACCTTAACTGGGATATGGGGCAGTATCTACATCCAGATGAAAGACTGTATATTAATGCTGCGAACTTATCTATTCCACATTCTTTTAATGAATTTCTTTCACCGCAATCACCCCTTAATCCTCACATGTTTTACTATGGAAGTTTTCCACTTTACTTGTATAAAGTTGTTGCAAGCGTTTTTATACCATCACTTGATTTACTTATTGTGAGTCGAATGATCTCGGCCTTTTTCAGCTCAATAACAATAATACTCCTGTATTTAGTTACGAAACAATTTTTATCTGAAAAGGTTGGGATTATTGCTGCGCTCATTTTTGCTGTTACACCTGGCAGCATTCAGTATGCACACTTTAACACAACAGAAAGTTTACTTATATTTTTGTTAATAACACTTATATACAGTAGTAATAAATTATATAAAGAGAAAAAATTGTATTATGGGCTACCGATAGGATTTTTTTTGGGTCTTGCCTACGCAACCAAAATTATTGGATTAACTTTTAGTATTTTTCCTTTAATCGCATACTACCTTCTTTTTATCGAACAAAAACGTGAACGAGTAAATATTACTATCTCACTATTTGTTTTTCTGTTATCTTCTTTTTTTATTGGTATTGTTATGGCTCCATATCAACTAATTGACTGGGTTAACTTTTCAAAAGAACAATCATATATGCAAGGAGTCACATACGGAAATTTCAAACCACCATTCGTCATTATTTATGAAGGGAGTATCCCCTATCTATATCAGCTACTAAAAGTTTTTCCATTCACATTTGGCTTAATATCTCTATGTTGTTCCATGTTGGGTATGATTATGGTAAAAAAACAGAAAAATGTAAAAACAATACTACTTTTTTTATGTATTTTTCCTTTATTATATTTTGTATGGACTGGGGAGTGGTACGCTAAATTTTCTCGATACTATTTACTTCTAACTCCATTTCTTGCTATATTTGCAGCAATCTTCCTCAGTCGACTACGAACATATATCAGTAGTGTCTTGCTATTTTTAATAGTCCTACAAGGACTCCTTTTCATGCATGTATATCTTAAGCCGAACACACGAATCGCAGCTTCTAATTGGATGTATCAAACTCTCCCTAGAAATTCTGTTATAGCAACAGAACATTGGGACGATCCATTACCATTACACTTTTCACAGACCTCACAACAAAACTCATTCTCCAATGTGCAATTGACAGTATATGATCAAGATACGAAAGCAAAAATAGTAACACTTTCTGAAACAGTAGCAAAAAGTGATTATATTGTTTTATCAAGTAGACGAGTATATATCTCGATTTTTAATAATGCACAAACATATCCATACACATCAAAATTTTATAAGAAACTTTTTTCTGGAGATATTGGCTACTCGCGTATAAAAGACTTTACTAACTACCCTTATGGGATTTCAGATGATAGTGCCGACGAATCATTTCAAAGTTACGACCACCCACCAGTTATCATTTTTGAAAACAATGCGAGAATGTCTCCGCAACAAATACAATCTCTCATTCTTAAATGATTAAACATATTTTCTTAAAACCTACAGTCTATTTTTTTATTTGTTATTTCATATTACTCTTTTTATACCTTCTCTATATCAATCTTTATTATCTGGAGGGAATTCCTCATGTTCCAGATTCTGTTGCATATCTTTTTATGGCAAAGATATTTGCGTCAGGACACCTTATTCTTCCAATACCCGCAAATCCAGACCATTTCCGTTTTTTCGATGGAACACTTCTTGTAAGTGGAGGGATGTGGTTATTTCAGTACCCTTTTGGCCATCCAATACTTTTAGCAATCGGAATACTATTGGGCATACCAAATGCTGTTCCCCCACTTGTTAGCACACTTACAATTTTTGAACTTGTTATTATTGTTTCGATTCTTTATTCTCGAAAAACAATTTTTTTTCTTCTTCCACTTCCTTTTATATCGCCTTTCTTTATAGAGAATTCAGCTTCATTTATGAGCCATACAACTGCGTCATTTTATCTAATAACTTCCGTTCTTTGTATTATTCTTGCTCTGGAAAAACATAAATACAGTCTATTTTTTATCTCTGGAGTATGTATGGGACTACTATTTAATACACGCCCACTAACTGCTCTTCCCTTTTTCGTATGTGCTGTGCTTCTTACGTACATAAAGCAAAAAAATACTAAAGAACGAATTCCTTCATTACTATCGTTTTTAATAGGATTTGGCATACTTTTTTTACTATGGATGGTATATAACGCGTATACGACTAGTTCACCATTCACTTCTGAGTACTTTGAAGTAAATAAGGGTATTTTTGGATTTGGACAACGTGTGACACTTTACCAATTCATAAGTGAAAGATTAAATAATGTGCTGATTTTGGCAAAAAACTTTTTTCCTGTATTATATAATCTCCCACAAGGTATTACGGTACTCCTATTAACAGGTTTCCTATTTTTTCGAAGAAAAATCTCTTGGGATATGTTATTTTTTATTAGTCTTTTTCTACTACCAATTACTTATTTTTTTTATAATGGTGTCTTTCTCATGTATGGTCCACGTTTTTGGTATGAGATAACCCCTTTTGCCTTTATTCTCACGGCCAGAACGCTAGAATTAAGTTATGAAAGATTTAAAAAGAGTACTTTCATTTTTATGTTCTTTCTTGTTGTGATTTCTCTCATGCGATTCTATTCAATAATTCCTGTCACGAATCCTGACTTTTTCACACCATTATCACTAAACAATCTAAAAGGATTTAATTTTGTTGATAATCGTATTGTAAAAGAAATAAAAAAACAAAAAATTCATAACTCTATAATATTTATTCAAGACTGTAGCGGCAATTGGTGGTGCTATGGATCTGTTTTTTCGCAAAACTCTCCTTTTCTTGATACTGATGTTATATACGTAAAAGACCTCAACGAAGAAAATTATAAGATTTTTAATAAATTTCCAAATCGCACCTATTATAAATATAATTATGATACATATCAATTAACGAAAATAATGTGATATACACTCATAAGGATGATACAATTGAACATATGAAAATTGGATTTGATTTAGATAAAGTATTTATTAATACACCACCACTTATTCCTGAGCAGCTTATCGATAGATTATATAAAAATAGGAGCAGTAATATTCTTCTATATAGGATACCATCACCTATTGAGCAAGAATTTAGAAAGCTAACACATCTCCCTATATTTAGACCCCCGATAAAAGAAAATATTGAAGCACTCAATAAGATAGTAAATAAAAAAGATCAACTATATTTGATCTCAAGTCGATTTAGCTTTCTTGAATCAGCTACGAATAAACTTGTTAAAAAACATGCATTTACACGCTTTTTTACAAAAATGTATTTTAACTATAAAGACGAACAACCCCATAAGTTTAAAGATAGCATTATTAAATCACTCCATCTTGATAAATATATTGATGATGACTACCATCTTCTGGTATATGTTGCGCAAAAGAACCCTCATACGTTGTTTTATTGGTATAACAAACATAACATAGTTAAAAAAATAACTAAGAACATGTACGCAATTTCACGACTAGAACAAGCTATAAAAAACGACCATGAATAATACTGACATATTTCTTATAGTTCAATGGTTTTTGATAATTTTTGTAGTCGGATTACCATTCACTTTTTTTTCTTATTCGTTATTCCCATCGTTTTTTGATAAAGGATATATTTTCTCTAAGATTCTTGGAATTGCTTTTCTTTCATACATTATTTTCTTGCTTGGAATTTTTCATATTGCTCCATTTTCGCAATTAACTATTATATTCACATTGATTGCTCTTGCATTTATTTTCAATAGTAATACTCTCTTAAGAAAAAGAGAATCTGTGTTCACACTCTTTAAGGAAAATATAGCTATTTTCATTTTTGAAGAAACGCTTTTTCTTATTGGCCTTTTTCTTTGGTCTTGGGTTAGAACGTTTTCTCCTGACATTCATGGACTTGAAAAGTTTATGGATTTTGGATTTATAAATTCAATCCTCAGAACAGATTATTTTCCACCAAAAGATATGTGGTTTACTCCACTGACAATTAATTATTACTATTTTGGACACCTTATAACCGCGGTACTGACAAAACTTTCTGGACTCCCATCGACAGTTACATTTAATGTGATGATTGCGACTATTTTTTCACTATGTTTTGCTGCATCATTTTCAATTGGCGGGAATTTGTACACATTATTAATAAAAGACAATATTAGCAAAATGAAAGTTATTATTAGTGGGCTACTGTCTGCTTTTTTAGTAACATTTAGTGGAAATCTCCATGTATTATATACCTTCTTTTCTGCATATGACGTATCGCATCCAAAACCATTTTGGCAAATGAATTTTGCTCCAAATACATTTCCCAATGCTTATTGGTATCCAAATGCTACAAGATTCATTTATAATACTATTCATGAATTTCCTATGTACTCATGGGTCGTATCTGATCTTCACGGACATGTACTAGACATTCCGTTTGTACTGCTTACTATTGCATTACTACTATCGATTTTTATTGAACCCCAAAAACCACAACCTGAGATAAAGAATTCAAAGAATAAATTTTTACAAATAATACTCTCCCTCTTCTTTCGCAAGGAAATTACAGTTGGACTTCTCCTTGGTGTAATGTATATGACAAATGCATGGGATGGGCTTATTTATTTACTCCTTGGTGTGATTATATTTTCCTGTAAACAATTTTCTGATACACAAATAAATCCTTTAGGAAACGTTAAAAAATTATTTCATACAGATGTTATTCAACAAATACTAACATCTTGTATTCTGTTATTTGTCAGCTTTATTACATTCTCATTTCCTTTTTCATTTTTCTTTAAGCCATTCGTCTCAGGTATTGGTGTGCTTTCTGCTCCTGATTTTCTTGTTAAACAAGGAACAATTGGCCCACTCCTTTTTGAGGCAAATCACACCCAACATTCACCATGGTGGCAACTTCTTATTCTGTATGGTTTTTTTCTTTTCTTTATTATTACCTATACACTTTTCATGATATTTAGTAAGCAGAAAAAGAAGATTGATTTTTTTATTATTGTACTTATTATACTTTCACTTATTCTTATATGTATACCTGAATTCATCTATGTTAAAGATATTTATCCAGAACATTACCGAGCAAATACGATGTTTAAACTCGTGTTTCAAGCCTTTATTTTGCTTTCACTTGTTTCTGGGTTTGTAATTACTCGAATATTAACAGTAACTAAAAAGATCTTTTTTCATAAATTACTTTTCTTTTTTTTCTTTTTAATAACAACAGTACTCATAGTATCAGTTCTTTCTTATCCTTATTATGCAGTCACTTCTTATTATAATAATCTTCAGAAAAGCTATTCTCTTAATGGAATTACTTACTTAAAAACTACATACCCAGATGATTATGATGCAATTAGCTGGATAAAAAATAATGTATATGGTCAACCAATCCTTCTTGAAGCACAAGGAGACTCCTATACTGACTATGCGCGAATCTCAAGTAATACAGGACTTCCAACCGTACTGGGCTGGACTGTGCACGAGTGGTTATGGAGAGGAACATATGATATTCCAGCTCCACGGATTGATGACGTAAAAACACTATATGATACTACTGATACTGCAAAAAGAAATTCGTTAATTAAAAAATATAATATTAGTTATATTTATATCGGTGAACTAGAACAACAAAAATATCAAATTAATACTAAAGAACTTATAAAATTAGGTCATACAGTCTTTAAGAAAAATAACACAACAATAATTAAACTATCTCTGTAGCAGCTGACAAATTCAACTTTAAGTAATACAACAATCACAAATATTACCCCGAAAAACATATAATCAAAATAAAAAATTATATGTATTATTTTTGAAGACTAGAGGAGAAAGTAGTACATAATCCTCCTTTAAGAAGACATGCAACATATGCTTGTATTTGATTATATTTACCATTTCCAGCTGTGGGAATTAATACCCACGCCCCACCAAAAGGAGTAGTATCTTCTCCACGCTCAGTTGGGTTATAAAGTAATGCTGGCCGATCTGTTTCGTTGCCTCCTGTATCCACCACATAACTAGTAACTTGTCCTGTCTTCATTTTTTGAGCTAATCTAATAAAGTCATCGTATTCATCTTGCGTAACATCTGTATCAATACTTCCTTTAAAGACTTCATATAGTTGTGATAGTTTTACAGGATTTAGAAGTGTTCCAACTGAAAACACCTTATCTTTAAACGCATTAATAACTTTTTCCTGTCGCTTTGATCGCGCAAAATCTGATCCTTCTGCACCAAGTGCGTGTCGTGATCGAACATATTTTAGAGCTAGTTCTCCATCGAGATGCTGTTTGCCAGAATCGACATGAAGATGTTCGTATCGACATGGGAACTTTTCAAGATCAGTTTTCGCGGAATCAGTGGCAATTTCTTGTATTTTTTCGTCAGGAACACCACATGTTTCATCTTCTTTTCCTTCAAGCGGATATGCATAATCGTCAAGTGTACGATCTACCTGAACATCTAAGCCCCCCACTTCATCAACAGCTTTGATAAATCCAGCAAAATCAATTCGAATAGCATAATCGATCTTTTGATTAACAATTTTTCCAACCATTGCTTTTGCAAGAAGTAATCCACCACCTTTTTCTTTATCTTCACCATCAGAATATGCACGATTTATTTTCCCTTTAAGTTCAGGTACCCATAAGTCACGAGGAATTGAAACAAGCGTTGCTTTCGCGCTTCCACTTGCAGGTGTCGGATCGATATTTGCAAAAATAATCGTGTCCGTTAAATTTGGCCCATCATGGGTTCCACCACCAGTACCAAGTATCAGAAGATTCACCTTATTGTCCGCAGTTTTTTTTAAGTCGATCGAATTATGAGTGGCCAGTTGCACAAAAACAGGAGAGTATCGAATAGCTTCTATGATAAATCTTCCAAAAAAAATCAGGACAAGAATAAAAAAAACAATAGTAATTCGCTTTAAAAGCTTTTTGCGCTGTTGGGCACGACCTCTCATAAATTATGCGTTTTGGATTATCGCTTGAAAGGAGATAGGGTCAAGACTTGCTTTTCCAACGAGCACACCAGAAATATCATCCTGTGAAGTGAAATTTCTGACATTTTCTCCAGTAACACTTCCCCCATAAAGAACGCACATAACCTGTGGGTAGGTCATTTTAATTGCAGTTGCTACCGCTGCTGCATTTTCAGGTGTATCAGGATTTCCAGAGCCAATTGCACTAATAGGTTCATATGCAACAATCGTAACACCTTGTGGTATTGGAGTATGTTGGTCCTGGACACAAAAAATCACCTCAAGACCGACAGATAACGCATTAATAACTTTTTTCTCTATTTCTTCATTTGTTTCATGAAATAAGTTGCGTCTTTCTGAGTGACCAATAATAGTAACACCTGTATATTCTTTTATCTGCTCTGCATATACTTCACCAGTATATGAACCTGACATATAGCATGAAACATTTTGTGCACCTGATTTTATATTGAGATTTTCGGAGAGAATAACTTCAGATATCATTTTTAAAATCGTATAGGGAGCACAAACAATTATTTCTTTTTCCTGAGAAAAAGATATTCCTCCAAATGCGTGTAGCCATTCTCGAGCTTCATTCTCGAGCTTATTTGATTTCCAATTAGCAATAATATACGTCTTCTTCATATGATAGAATGAGTTGTAGCCTCAATACTTGTGTTAAGTAAACTACAGTTCTTACAGGTATCTTTTATTATAGCTTATGGAAAATTCACTTCTCAAGGACCTAAATGTAGAACAGAAAAATGCCGTTCTTCAAACAGAAGGACCTGTCATAATTTTAGCAGGTGCGGGATCTGGAAAAACTCGTGTATTAATAACGAGAGTGATGTACTTAATGCTTGTTAACCATATTCACCCAGAATCTATTTTAATGGTAACTTTTACCAACAAAGCTGCTGCTGAGATGAAAGAAAGAATTCAAGTTTATTTACACTCAATCCCTGACGGAAACAAATTATATGGTGAACCTGTTGTAGCAACCTTCCACTCATTATGTGCACGCATTCTCAGAGTTGAAGGAAAACATATAAATCTTGGTCAAAATTTCATTATTTATGATAGTGCTGATCAACTTGACGCGATTAAGCAGGCAATGGATAGATTATTTATATCTACAAAAGATTTTAAACCAGGATCAGTTTTAGGTACTATCTCAGGTGCAAAAAATGAACTTCTTTCACCATCTGATTATGCTGGGTTTGCGAGAGGAAACTTTCAACAAACTGTAGCAAAGATTTATCTGGTATACCAATCTATTCTTAAGGAAAACGATGCGGTAGACTTTGACGATTTACTTCTACGAACAGTCACTCTTTTTAAAGAGGTTCCTGAAGTTCTTGAAAAGTATCAAAATAGGTTTCAATATGTTTTGATTGATGAATACCAGGATACAAACCGTGCCCAATATATATTAACTAAACTCTTAGCAGCTAAATGGAAGAATGTCTGTGTCGTGGGTGATTTTTCTCAAAGCATTTACTCTTGGCGTGGAGCAGACTTTCAAAACCTCAAGAAATTTCAAACAGACTTTGAAGGAACGAAAACATTCTCACTTTCGCAGAACTATCGTTCAACCCAAAAAATCCTTGAGGGCGCATCTTCTGTAATTAAACGAAATACGACGCATCCAGTTCTAAATTTGTGGACTGAAAATGAAAAAGGTGAAGAAGTTGAGATTTTCGAGGCAAAAGATGAACAACAAGAAGCAGATTTCATTGTCAAAAAAATTATTGATCATGGAGTAAGTAAAATGAGTGATTGTGCAATTCTCTATCGCACGAATGCACAATCACGTGTAGTTGAAGAAGCATTCTTACATCATGGGATTCCCTACGTTCTTATCGGTGGAACTAGATTTTATGAGCGGAAAGAAGTGAAAGACGTCATTTCTTATCTGCGTGTCATCGCCAACCCTAAAGACACAGTTTCGCAAAAGCGACTCGAGAAGATTGGGAAAACTCGATTTGCGAAGTTCACGACATTTATCGAAAGTGGCCCCTCACTTCATGAGATTGAGACGATTGAATTACTCGATAGTATTCTTAAGGTAACAGGATATTTAGACTTATATGACGAGAACGATCCAGAAGACCAACCCCGTCTTGAAAACATTAAGGAACTACGATCGGTTGCAATTGCATTTCCAGTCCTTACTGAGTTTTTAGAAAATGTCGCACTTGTTGAGAGAGAATATATTTCAGATAATCCAATGGATGAAAAAAGAAAAAACGCAGTTACCCTTATGACGCTTCATGCTGCCAAAGGACTCGAGTTCCCTCTCGTCTTTATGATTGGGATGGAAGAGGGTCTGTTCCCGCACAGCAGAGCTCTCATGGACCGTGATGAGCTCGAAGAAGAGCGAAGACTTTGTTATGTCGGTATGACACGCGCGAAAGAAAAACTATACTTAACTTATGCAAAAAGGCGATTATTTTTTGGTCAAAGAACTGCCAATATCGTGAGTCGATTTATTATGGAATTACCTGAGGACGTAGTTGAGAATAATGTGCAAAAAGTACAAGATAGTAGATATACAAACTCATATGATTATTAGAGAAATAACAGAAACTGAGAAAGAACAATTTGATAACCTTGCGACACATCCATTACAATCATCTGCTTGGGGAGAATTTCGTTCCACAATGGGAGTAAAAGTAGTAAGACTTGGAGAATTCGACAATGAGAAACTCGTACGAGGATATCAGCTAACTATTCACAAACTTCCAATGACTTCTTTAACAGTCGGATACTTTCCAAAAGGTCCTAAACCAGATCGCGAGATGCTTTCATCATTATTTGATGTTGGAAAAAAAAATCATTGCATTTTCATTCGACTCGAGCCCAATACTACCAAGGCAGATAGTTCAGCGCTTGAGATGAAAAAACTTTCCCCGCAACTATCCATTCCAAAGAAAGGTTTTTTTACAAAATTTAGCTTTGTTCTCGACCTTACTCCACCAGAAGAGGAATTACTAAAAAACATGAAAGAAAAAACTCGCTATAACATTCGCTTAGCAGCAAGAAAAGGAGTCACGATTCAAGAAGACTTCTCAGAAAAAGCATTTACTGAGTATTTACGCTTAACATTTGAGACCACGAAACGACAAAAATTCTTCGCTCATAACGAAGCATATCATCGAACAATGTGGAAAATCCTCTCATCGTCTGGTATAGCCCATCTCTTTACCGCAACATATGATAATAAAACACTTGTGACGTGGATTGTTTTTCTTTTTAATAATGTTTTATATTATCCTTACGGTGCATCTAGTAATGAAAATCGAGAAGTAATGGCTTCCAATCTTATGATGTGGGAGGTAATTAAATGGGGTAAAGAACATGGTGCTAAATCATTTGACATGTGGGGTGCTCTTCCTCCCGATGCTGATCCGAAAGATCCGCAAATGGGCTTTCATCGTTTTAAAGAAGGATATGGAGGAGTTTTGACAGAATTTAGCGGAACAATTGACTTCGTTATTCACCCGTTACTTTATCAGTTATATCTACTGACTGATAAAGTGCGTTGGATACTTCTCCGCCTAAAACCATAACCTCATGAAAGAACTTCTGCCAATTCTCCAAAAACTTGAAAAAATTCACATACTATACATCGCAACGTTTCTTTTTTTTCTCACGTTTTTTGTCTACGCTAATACGCTTGGAAATGGACTATTTTATGATGACGAGCAATTCCTCTATAAAAACATCTTTGTTCAATCATTTGATGTCCTGAATTTTTTCACTAAAAATGTAGATGCAGGAGCAGGAGTCGTGAGTAATTATTATCGTCCTCTGTTATTGTTGTCGTTTGGAATAGAGCATCTTTTGGTTGGTAATTCAGCGTTTCTTTATCATCTGACGAATCTGCTCTTTCATGCAGGGTCTGGAATTTTGTTGTATATCTTACTTGTTAAACTATTTAAAAATAATAGCATTGCATTACTGACAAGTATTCTCTTTATCATTCATCCTATTCAAACTGAAGCTGTCGCATATGTGTCGGGCAGAGGCGATCCGATGGGAATGTTTTTCATGCTACTCACTATATATTTTTCTTTTAGCATATCTCTTCGTGGGAAAATTGCTGCTGTAGTATTTTTTATCTGTGCGCTTCTCTCTAAAGAACTAACAATAATCACTCCCCTCATTATTTTTCTTTGTCATATGGCTGATAAAAAAACCATTGCAAAAAAATATATTAGTGAATCATTAAAAATTGCTGGACCATTTATCGGAATAAATATCGGTTATATTTTTCTTCGTTTAACAATTCTTAATTTTGCGAACACACTTAACTTTTATAATAATCATAATATTTATTCAGATAGTTTGCTTGTTCGGTTAATTACGTTTTTAGCCCTCCTTCCACAGTATATTGGTCTTATCTTTTATCCGAAACTATTATTTATTGATCGATCAGCAGATATTGTAGCGAATCCAAATCTCCTTACCGTAACAGTGCTTCTCTTCATCTGTGGAATCGCAGCAGGTTCTTTTTATTGGTATAATAGATCCGTCATTCCGCTGTTTTCATTTCTTTTTTTCTTTACAGCATTTATTCCAACTAGTGGAATAATTCCAATTAACGGTATTTTCTTTGAGCATTTTTTCTATTATCCATCTGTCGGTTTTTTTCTTTTTTTCTCATATGTTTTCTATTTTCTTCTTACTCATCTCCCTAAAATTTTCCAAGCAATACTAATTGTCACGATCATTCTGCTTATGGGAGCATTAAGCATCCGAACAATGTACCGAAATGCAGAGTGGCATGATCCGATTACGTTTTACTCACAAACAATTAAGTACACACAAAGTGCTCGGATTTATAATAATCTCGCGATGAGTTATGCAGACGCTGGGGAACAAAGCAAAGCAGTTATCATGTATAAAGAAGCAATTAAGTTAGGTGATTTCTATCCACAAACACACTATAATTTAGCAAACACCCACGCTGATCTGGGAGATCTCGTTTCTGCTGAAAAAGAATATCGTGCAGCACTCACGATAGATCCATATTTTTACTTGGCATACTTTAAACTTTTTTCCATCTATAAAGGTGAGAATAGTACGGTAAAACAACAGGAAATTATAAATCGAATAAAAGAAATTGTACAAAAGAATCCAGCTTTTCAACCAATTCTCACACAGCTTGAGCAAGTCCAATAATTTATTTTTTAGCGAGCGGCTTTTTTAACATCGGAATCTCATATACAAAAAGCCCTGATTTTTTATCTTCTCCGATTTGAGGAAGATAACTAATTGGGTAACGATAACTAATAACCTTTGTACCGGGAGCAAGTTCTTTTAGTAATTTTTTCTTTAACTTCAATAATGTTTTAGGAATAAGATAAACATAAACAATAGTCGCATCATTTAGTGGTACGTCAAAAAAATTCTTTTTGATGAATAGAACGCGGTCTGTAACACCGGCTCTCTTCGCTCGAATACGCGCGGTAAAAACTCTCCATGGATCAACCTCTATTCCCACATATCTATTACCATATTTCTGAGATACCGTAATCATTGCTTCGGCATCACCTGACCCTAGTTCGTACACTACGTCTGATTTCTTAAGATTAGTTAATCGTTTAATTGTCGGTGCAAGTTTCCCAGATGTTTTCCACCACGGTGCCCAGGGGCTATCTGGCGGCCAAAACCATGTCAGCAGATAGAGAAGAGCGATAACAATAAGCAGGATGAACACTTGTGTCAGTAAGAATACCATTAACACAATTATACAGGATAAATGACTTTCCCGATAATGTGTTTCTTCGTTATAAATCCGAAGGTTCGACTATCAGTACTGTTACGCGTATTATCTCCAAGAACAAAAATCTTTTTCTTATCAATGGCAGTAATGCGTTTAACTATTTTTTGTTTTGTCTTAGGATGAGTGAGTACGACACAGTCTCCGATTTTTGGTGTAAAAAACCAATAATGAAGAGTGCTCACGAGAAGTTTGTCGTGCTCTTTATACGTTGGTATCATACTGATACCGGTAACCGTAAAAGATCGTAGTGGACAAAGTGATAGTAAAAAAAAGAAGAAATTATTTTGCTTTTGATTCTTCAAAAATGTGGGAAATTTCATGGACTGCATCGACTAATTGTTGCGCCAGTTCTTCACTAACATCTTGTTTGTTTTTCGAACAAAGCTTTGCCGCATTCCAAAATGTTTCATGGAGATTTGGAAATTTCTCGAGATGCTCTGGTTTAAAATAATCTGTCCAGAGAATAAGTAATTCTTCTTTACATTTCTGTGCGTGCTCTTCCTTCGTCATTATTGCGCGAATTAAGGTGTTTCGATCTTTTATATTTTTATTCGTTTGATCAATACCAGTAATAATCTGGACCATCTTTAAAACAGTCGATGCAGCCACTTGCGCAGCTTTTGGATCATAGATACCGCACGGCACATCACAATGTGCGGATACAGACTCTGATGGGAGAATAGTGACGAGAAGTTTATAAATAGATTTCATCTGCACTAACAATAGTAAATTTTTATTAACAAGTCAATCATATATCACAACTCTTACGATTTTATTCCAACTAACCCATTAGCTAATTTATCGGCTCGATTGTTATTTACATTATCAGAATGCCCTGGGACTTTCTCATATGCTACTATTAAGTCTTTCTCTTTAATGAGGTTTTCAATTTTTTCAAATAACTCTCTATTCTCTTTCACCATAAACGCGGGTTTTTTCAAATTATTCAATGATATTTGACTATCTGAACATATTTTAATTGTTTTATAGCCATTACTAGAAGCCCAGATAAGAGCATAAAGAATTGCAAATCCCTCACCGGTATTGTTCGTTTGCTTTCCTTCCACAAGTCCTGCCGCTTCATACGCTCCAGAAACAAATGCCCATGATGCTTTAGCTGTCGGACGACCGTTATTTGAACATGCTCCGTCTGTCCAGATCTCGACATCAATATCTTTTAAGTCGATCTCTGGAGGAGTAAAGAGATTCGCATTTTCTACCTTAAATTTATCGTTATGATATAACTTATGACAGTTCGGACAAAGATAATAAGCCGTGTAATAATACGATTTCAATAGTTGCTCGGGCGTCTTTTTTGTTTGCTTAACAATCAAAGGAGTTCCACAGTTCTTACATTTTTCCATAGAGGTATTATACGGTATCTTTAGAAAAGTAGTTAGAGGATTACTTTACCATCCTTTATTGTAGGTTCAAGTGTATCGCCTGGTTTACTATTTCCGTCAATAAGCTTCAGTGCTATTTCGTCAACCAATTTCTCTTCAATCGCACGTCGCAATGGGCGGGCGCCAAAAATTGGATCAAATCCAATTTCAGCAAAGTACATAACTAGCTCATCTGATATCTTTAGCGTGATATCATTCTCAGCCATTCTAATGACTACTTCTTTTAACTGCGCATCAGCAATGCTGAGTAAATCCTTTGGAGATAACGCATTATAGATAACAACTGAGTCAAGGCGGTTAAGAAACTCCGGCTTAAAATACGTATGTAATACTTCCCATACTTTCGTCTCTTTTTCTTTCGAGTTACCAGTTTCTTCCCGAATAATATCGCCTGCTAAATTGCTTGTCATAATGATAATTGTATTTTTAAAATCAACCGTCACACCTTTACTATCAGTGAGTCTTCCCTCATCAAAAATCTGGAGAAACACATTAAACACGGACGGATGTGCTTTTTCGATTTCATCAAACAGAATAACTGAATAGGGTTTACGTCTCACTGCTTCCGTGAGTTGTCCACCCTCTTCATAGCCGACATATCCCGGAGGCGCCCCGATTAGTCTAGCCACTGCATGTGACTCCATATATTCACTCATGTCAATTCGTGTCATCGCATGGTCATCACTGAAAAGAACCTGTGCCAACGCTTTAGCAGTTTCAGTTTTTCCAACTCCTGTGGGTCCTAAGAAAAGAAATGAACCGATCGGTCGATTTTTAGCTCCAAGTCCAGAGCGCGAACGTCTCACAGCTCGACTAACGACATCAACAGCTTTATCTTGTCCAACGACACGTTTTTTTAACTCTTCATCCAGATGGGAAAGTCGTTCAGATTCTGAAGCAAGCATCCGCGTAACAGGGATGCCAGTCCACCGCGCCACGACACGTGCGATATCTTCTTCGTCTACTTCCTCTCTGAGTACACGGTTCTCAACCGGAATTTTCAGCCAATCTTCGGTAAGCGCTTTCAACTCTTTTTCCATTTCAGGAAGTTTTCCATATTTAATTTCGGCAGCTTTTTGTAAATCAACTTCCCGCTCTGCTTTTTCAAGTTCAATACGATGTGCATCTATTCTCGCGCGCATACTTTGAATTTTTTTGATGATTTCTTTTTGTTCCGACCAGCGTTTTTCTATACCCGATGCTTTTTCCGTAAGTGATGCAAGTTCTTTTTCCTGCTGCTCGCGGCGGAGTTTGGCCATTTCTGTATTTTCTTTTTTGAGTGCAGCGAGTTCTATTTCAATCTGTGTCATATGTCGTTTTAATCCGTCCAGTTCTGTCGGCATACTTTCAGCTTCAATTTTTATACTTGCCGCTGCCTCATCAACTAAATCAATTGCCTTATCCGGTAAGAACCGATGTGGGATATATTGAGCTGAAAGTTTTGCAGCTGCAATAAGCGCATTGTCAGTAATACGAATACCATGATGAAGTTCATATTTTTCTTTAATTCCTCGCAAAATCGAAATCGCATCTTCGACTGTGGGTTCATCAACGGTAACCGGCTGAAAACGTCGAGCTAATGCTGGATCTTTCTCAATATATTTTCGATATTCTGTTATCGTCGTCGCTCCAATCATTCGCATCGTTCCCCGAGCAAGAGATGGCTTTAAAATATTGGCAGCATCCACTGACCCCTCTGCTGCACCTCCACCAACTAAGGTATGTAGTTCATCAATAAAAATAATATATTTCCCGTCTCCGTCTTCTACAGCTTTAATCACTGCTTTAAAACGCTCTTCAAATTCACCTCTGAATTTCGCTCCAGCAAGTAGTTGTGCGAAATCAAGCACAATAAGCTGTTTATCTTTAAGCGTCGTTGGAACTGCTCCTTCTATAATTTTTTGTGCAAGTCCTTCAACAATTGCAGTTTTCCCAACTCCTGGATCACCAATTAAAATAGGGTTATTTTTCGTGCGTCGAGAAAGAATTTCCATCACGCGACGAATCTCTATCTCGCGTCCAATCACTGGATCGATCTTGCCTGATTTGGCTGAGTCAGTGAGATTAATCGTATATTTTTTCAGAGCCTCCTCTGGAGAAACAGGTTTAAGAAGATCTTGCAGATTATTATCCATAGTAAGAATACTATAATATTAGCAGTCATGATTGTCAAGTGCCAGAAGGTGGTGACTAAAAACAGCAGTGCTTTCCGCCTGCCTGGAAAATACTGCTGTTAGTTTTTTATCGTTTATACGTATCTTATTTTATGGGTGCTGATAGCACCATAAAGAAAGAAGAAAGAAAACTGTTATGAATGATATTAGTAAGCCATTTTGTTAGTATTCGCTCCATTTTTCCTCCTTTCTTTAATTTTCTGTATTTAGTGTAATAAAGATACTTAAGATTATGTATAAGAAACGGTAAGGAATAGGAAAGATTTTTCAATAGAAAACAAGAGAAAGGGAAAGCCACTCTCCTGTCAAATTTCATCGCTTTAACGATACAGTATTTACCTAGATTGCACAAAGAGTCGCAACTAACATACGAGATATGGAGTCCAGTTACCGTAGAGATAGGCAAACGAGAGAGGCCACGTGTATCACTTTATTTGCCTGGTTGATTTACATTTACATCAATTTTCCCGGGAAGGTTTACTTGCGGTGTGGTACTACTAACTGTGTTTCGAAGATATGGAAGTCCATAAAAAAGAACTGCCATCACTAATAAAACAACTACCATTACACCAATAAGAAATCCGAGTCCATTACTCCCATTATTTGTCGTAGATGCAGGTGTTGTATTTACAATTGTTGCCATAGGTATCTCCTTTCTGTTAAGCATAACGCTTAATAATAGTTATCTTACTTTCTGCGGGTTAATATTTTATGAAAAAGTTGTAAGGATTAGTTAAGAGTAGTTATCGTTTGCGGCCACCAAAAATAAGATCAGTTGCTGTACCATTAACTCCAATTCCCACATGACTCCATTCGCTATTTAATTGATTATTATCATGTGGAGCATCTCCAGCGTATACCCATTCAATTAAATGAACTCCTTCAAGCAAATAGCCATAACTAGAGTTCTCACCTAACGAACTAAATCCTAGTTTCCCAAAACCATCATTGTTCATATAGTCTTGAAACCCGGCATGCCCATCCAGTTTTCCATTTGAGATAAAAAAAGCTGCACGTTCTTGGGCATAACTTGCTAACTTGTCATCCCACGAAACACTTCCTCTTCCTTTTCCTTGCCGATAGTTATTAAGTGCAGCAAGAATTTCCTGTGCTGTAGCCATACGTGTATCAGATTGAATTTTCATAGTCCAGGTATGTTCATCAATTTGGGTTGCTTTCCCCCAATTTGCTGCTACTGTCTGTACTGGGGGAAGTGTTGGTGTAATAACTACTTTCTGCTGACCAATCGAAACCTGCATTACCATAAAGTCTTGTGGCGTTTCAGTTTTCTTCGATAAAAACGTTCCAAAAAAAGTTTGAGATGATGTGTAGAGTGTCTTTCGAATGTTCTTAGACACATCTGTTTCTGAATTAGGAAAGAAGCCTGAAAAAATAGTAAACACGATACACAAAGCAATAAAGAAGAATGTATGTTCTTTTTTTGTTCTTGGTACTGTTTTTCTGCTATGTGACGTAGCCATAGATTTATTTTAACTCAACTATATATCTATCATATTCACGACCAAACAACAATTTTCTTTATATAGTAAAATGTATTTATGCTAAAAAAATATATCATTGCTAATAAGAAACTTGGTGAGACACCACTAGAAACTATTGAAAATCTCAAAAAGAATAACCCAAAATTAACTTCTGAAACGATTAGTTATGCTGGAAGACTTGATCCTATGGCTGAAGGGTTGCTCATATTACTAATTGGTGCAGAAAATAAAAAAAGGAAAGAATATGAAAATGTATCTAAAACATATGTAGTAGATATTCTCCTAGGAGTATCTACCGACAGCTATGACTTACTTGGGCTTATCAATCGTGTATCAGTTCCATTAGCGAACGATCGAGATAACAGCATAAAAGAAATCCATGAACTTAAAAACCTTAATACGCTGACATACCCACCCTATTCTTCAAAACCAGTACACGGAAAACCACTTTACTATTGGGCACGTAAAGATTTATTACATACCATTACACTTCCACAGAAAGAAATTACCATTACATCAATCAAACTCT
This sequence comes from uncultured Gammaproteobacteria bacterium, assembly GCA_964503265.1. GTDB lineage: Bacteria > Patescibacteriota > Microgenomatia > Levybacterales > UBA12049 > CAZCYO01. The sequence continues at coordinate 109,725 of CAZCYO010000003.1, read as the reverse complement.
GCGAACAGAGAGAAATAACAGGAGCGGCTCTCGCAAACTACGCAATTGAACATATACAGCTTGTTCATGGAGACTTTCGCCAGGGTGAAATTTGTAAAAATTGGGCAGTTTTTGCAAAGGACCACGCTACTTCAATTTTTTACATCATTCAAGTTGAGATAACTTGTTCAAGTGGTACATATATGAGGTCTCTATCAAACCTGGTTGGAGAAAAAATCGGGATTCCAACAGTTGCATTTTCGATTAAACGAACGGCAATAGGATCGTGGTCAAGTAGCGATATACATTCTTGACGACATACAATCTGTTAAGTAGTATAGATAACAATGTTATTAGATCCTATTTATGATCCAGCAAAATCTTACGAAGAAAATTTTACACAAGGACCCTACGGCGCATTTAGGGATGAGACTGTCTATAAAGAATTAGAACATCCTACACAAACCTTTCTGGGATTTCCAGTTAATCTCCCATTTGGTATTCCATCCGGACCACTTCTTAATAGTCACTATCTTAAAGCAGCATTTGAAAAAGGATTTGACGTGCTTCATTATAAAACACAACGAACAGGTTTTTTCCCGGTAAATGACTTTCCAAATGTTTTATTTGTTCATCCACGTGGAGATTTAACATTAGAAAAAGCGAAACAAGCACTTATTGGTGACACACAAACACCTTCTTCTCTATCTCAGCTAAGTATTACTAACTCTTTTGGTATTCCTTCTCGTGGCCCAGAATATTGGCAAGAAGATATGAAAAAAGCGCTTTCATATGTAAAAAACGGCCAATTACTAATTGGTAGTGTTGTTGGAACAATTCGTGAAGGAATGACAGAAGAGACATATTTCAACGATTTTGCACTGGCAGCAAAACTTGCTGCTGAAACTGGAATAAAAGTCATTGAAATAAACCTTTCCTGTCCAAATGTCGCAAGTGAAGGAGTCATTTGTTACACACGAGAATTTGTCAAAAAAATAACACAGCGCTCAAAAGAAGCTATTGGAGATATCCCACTAATAGTTAAAGTTGGGTATTATTCTTTAGAGCAAGAAGAACTCCTTATGACAATAATAAACGATATCTCTCCCTTTATTTCTGGAATTGCAGCAATTAATACGATTTCTGCAACAGTTGTAACAAAAAATGGCAAACAAGCACTTCCCGGAAAAGGAAGACTAAAAAGTGGTATTTGTGGAGCAAGTGTGAAATGGGCAGGTATTGATATGGTAAAAAGATTGAAAATAATTCGTGAGAAGGTAAAGAAAGAATTTGCAATTATCGGCGTAGGTGGAGTAATGACTGCTAAAGATTATGGCGACTACCAAGACGTCGGTGCAGATCTTATTCAATCGGCAACAGGTGCAATGTGGAATCCTTTTTTAGCGCAAGAAATAAAAGCAACATATAAAAAATAAGCTACCTCATATCCTTAACAAATTTTCTCCCATGTCCGATACGAGTATTTATCGGCACTCCTTTTTTACAAAAAACACATAGGTCCTCAGTATATGTCTTCATAGGAAGTTCGCCGAGTGCAAAGAATACCTCACCAATAAAATCCTGTGTAACTTCTTGAGGATTTCGATTCACCATAACACCAACTGCAGAGACAACTCCCTGGGCGCTCTTAACACTTTCAATAACTTTTTTGACAGATTCTCCTGTGGTTGTTAAATCTTCAATGATTAACACATTTTTCCCTTTAACGATTGCATCGTATCCACGAGTAAAGATCTGATTTTTTTTCAGGAGTTTTTTCTGTATATACACCAAGAACTTCTTTTTGTAAGATTTTTGATAAATGAAATGCGGTCCATTGAGAGAGAATTATACCTCCCAATGCCGGTGCAGCTACAACATCAACCTCCATATTCTTTGCTTTTTCAGCAAATAACTTTCCAACTTCCGATGCGGCAGTAGTATGCGGATATAGTGCATCTTTATTTATGTAGATATCCCCATGAAGGCCTGAGGTATATACAAAATGATCATCAGCAAGAATTGCTTGTACACTTTTTAAGATCTCTATAACGTTTTTCATTCCTAAAGTATTTTTCCAAAACCTGGCCGTACGAGTACTTTACCATGTTCAAATACGGTAGTCCCACGAATAACTGTTTTCATCACTCTTCCTCTCATTTGTTTTCCTTCAAATGGCGACCAGCCACATTTACTATGAAGTATCGAACGATTTAATACATAAATCTCATTCATATCAACTTCAATGTATGTATCATGTTCTTGATGTATATTCCAAATCATAGCAGCATTTGTATTACAGAGCCGTTTAACGTCATCTAAATGTAACTTTTCTTCGTTAACAGCAGTCAGAAGCAAGGGAAGTGTTGTCTCAAGTCCTGGAACACCATAGGGCGCTGGGTTCTGCTGTTTTTCAGCGAGTGTATGTGGCGCATGATCAGATTCTATGACATCAATGACATCGATGTGTTGCCAAAGAAAATCCTGTTCTTCTTTTGATCTTAATGGTGGCTTCATACGCCCTAGCGACTGAAGTCGATTTGTGTCTTCTTCAGTTAAAAATAAATGGTGTGGAGTAACACCACATGTTATAGGAAGTCCCTTATGTTTTGCCTCAATAATCTGTTTAAGATCAGCACTTGTTGAAATATGGCAGAAATGCGCTTTTTTTCTCGTTTTAGTAACTATTTCAATGACCGCTGCTACCGCATCATCTTCTGCGTGAAGCATAATTGGTGTAGCGCCAGACCATGCATCAAATATTTCTCCCATAACCTTACGATTAATAAGGAAATTTCCAGTTGTTTCGTTTAAGTAGAGCTTAAGACCTTTTACATGAGCATCAACCTCAGCAAATTGATCAAGATTATCGCCAAGTGAACCAAAATAAAATCCGATATCACAAACAGCTTGTGTTTGAGCAATATTTTTTTTCTCATCTAATCGTTCTTTTGTTGTAATTGGAAGCGTGTTATTTGGCATATCAATAACAGTCGTATAGCCTCCTGCCACTGCTGCCGAGGTACCAGTCGTAAAGTCTTCTTTTTGTTCTTGTCCTGGTGTTCTAAAGTGAACATGCGGGTCAATAAGTCCTGGTAACGTAATTATATTAGCCATTTGCATTTATCTCCATTTATTAATCTCTTCATTCGTATCTTTTGCTACGCATCTTGCTGCTTCAGGAAAATCATCACCGACTGACGCATAGAGAATTGCTCGAGACGATGAAATAATCATACCAGTTCCCTCCGCATTCTTTCCTGCAGTAACTGTTTCTTGAATATTTCCGCCCTGTGCGCCAATTCCAGGTATGAGCAATGTCATGTCATGAATAATACTACGTACTTTTCTTAGTTCTTCTGGATATGTTGCCCCAACAACTAATCCGCAGTTTTGATTACTATTCCATTTAGTACAGACAATCGTTGCTACATATTCATATAATGGCATCCCTTCAACGCTTTTATTTTGGAAATCACTACTACCAGAATTGGAGGTTTTCGCAAGGATAAATATGCCTTTTTCTTTTCTGTCCAAAAACGGCTGGGCGCTATCTTTTCCTAAATATGGATTTATCGTTACACCATCTGCACGTATACTATCAAAAATAGAGATCGCATAAGCTTCGGCTGTCGAACCAATATCTCCTCGTTTCGCGTCAAATAATACGGGGACCTCTGGAAAAGCTTCGTGAATATATGCAACTGTTTTATGTAACGCGTTGAGCCCATCAACACCATATTGCTCATAAAAAGCTGCTTGGGGTTTATAACAACATACGAGATCATGTGTCGCAGTAATAATAGCTTTGTTAAAAGCAAAAAGTCTTTCTTCTAGTGGCTTTTTTTCATCTCTAAACGAAGAGGGCATTTTAGATAGGTCGGGATCAAGACCAACACAAAGCAGTGAATTGGTAGATTCCCATCGAGATAAAAGTAGATTAAAAAAAGATGAAGAGGAATACTCAGAAGTAGAAAGCATCGTAGTACCTTCTACTATAAGAAATGAGTATTCCTCTGTCAACTAAACTAAAATCCTAATTTTTCTTTAACTAAAATAAGCGTAAGTCGCTCACCGTCTTCACGATTATAAATCAGTAACTTATTGACGTGACTACCTGCAACTCCATATGCTTTATGAGCTCGATCTGCCTCAAGCGGCAGAACGTAATCATAGATCCGCTTCATGCCTTCAGCTGTATCCTTAACAATTTTTTGGGCTCCGACAACCCAAATAACATGTGTTGCACCAAAGACATATGCCGAAAGCTGACTTCCCGTTCGAGATGCAATGAGGACATGACCATCTTCAGTGACTGCATGAACACTACCAACTGAATACTCATTAACAGAACGCATTTGCTTCATCTCTTTATCTTGCGTCTCTCTATTCATGCGTAATAGAGTTGGATGAACTGCAGTATACTTATTAGATTCTGAAATTTCTTGTGAAAGGCCTAATTCATCAAGCGTAACAGATGTCATAGTCATCACTTCAGCATGTTCAGGAAGCATTGATAACACCATTTCTTTTGCCTCAGTTGCTGACTCAACAACCATAGTTTTAATACCATTCGCTTCAAGTGCATGAGCAGTTTTTTCGATTATTTCGTTTGTTGCAATTTGATCAAATTGTTTCATATATAATTCACCTCTCATTCCTAGATTAACCAATCTATTACGAACATGTGCTGCTAAGATGTTACAAAGTAATACTCTGCCTCCATACTGGTTTTGAGCTCACAAGAAATCTCGCAGTTCTTAGATATCCTGGAAACTCTTCAAAGATCTTCTCCATCTTGCAGAAATTCATCATACGGCTTATACTATACTTTGTAAAGTAGTTACAAAAAGGAAAGCATACTATGACTGACGAAAAACCCTGTGGGGTCACAAAAACACTTAAAATAATTGGCAGTAAATGGACAATGCTCATTATTTACACGCTCTGTAGTGGAACAAAACGATTTGGAGAATTAGAGAGAGCGCTTTTAGGAATTAGTCCTAAAACTCTTTCATTACGTCTTCACACCCTTGAAAAAAGTGGCATTATCAAGAAGAAAATCTTTGCTGAAGTTCCTCTTCATGTTGAATACTCACTTACAAAAAAAGGGGAAGCATTAAAGGAGATTTTTACTCAAATGAATACATGGGCACAAATGTACGAGTAATTATTTAAATACATCACGAAAGAAGAGAACGAAGCTAAATGCAAAGACTAATAGTATCAAGTTTTGAAAAAATGAAACAAACATACATCCATAGTAGCAGGATTTTATAAAATGTAAAGTGGAACTATTTCGAGGCAAAAAGAGTTGTTAGAATAGATTGAATAAGAGATAAAATAATACTAAAAGCAAGTGCCCATAAAAATCCATCAACTACAAATCCATGAACGATCATACTTGTTAACAGAATTAATAGCGCGTTAATAATAAAAGTAAAAAGCCCCATTGATAAAATCGTAATAGGAAGAGTAAGGATAACTAACACCGGTTTTACAACAGCATTGAGTATACCAAGGAGGAGTGACACAACAAGTGCAGTTACAAAATTTTCAACGTGTATTCCTGGTAATAGATATGCTGCTGCTATTACAGAAAGTGATGAGAGTAACCAGCGAATAAGTATTTCCATACCATTATTATGGTAGAGTTATGGTCTTTTTTCAAGTAAGATATTTACGATTCTCTTTCAACAGTAATTGAACACTCACCAATAAGTGCTGCAATAGCGCCAATTGCTGCTAAGACTGGTGCAATAAGTGCACCAACAACTCCAATCGTTAATGGAAATTCCACAATAACCTTTCCTTTTTTATCTTTAATACTAATTCTTCTTACATTGCCTTCTTTAATAAGCTCTTTAACTTTTGCAAGTAAGTTTTCGCCTGTTACATGAAATGTTTCTTGGTGTGTTTTTTTTGTAGGCATATTTGTATCACCTCGCTTTAGACACAGTAGTCTTTCGTTATATTATGTATTTTTTTTATTTTTAAATAAATAATAAAGAACTCCACCTAAAGCTGCAAATGCAAAAAGACCGATAGGAAAGATCGTGATTAATAATATCCCAATTCCAATCGTTACGACTGTAGCAACAAGCTTAGTAACTGGATCATTTATATTAAACATTATTTTTTAAGCAGTTCATCAATCTTTGTTTTAAGTGTAGTCTCATCTAGGATTCCAGGATTGATTTCACCATTAATAAAAAATGTTGGAGTTTGATTAACACCAAGTGATGTGCCATCACTTATATCTTGTGCAATACGATTTGCTACTTCTTCTGAGAGACTATCTTGAGTAAACTTGCCAATATCCAAATTTAGATTTTTTGCATAACCACTAAAAATCTCGTCAGCATTACTTTTTCCACTCCATTCATTTTGTTTCGAGAAAAGAAGTGCATACATTTCCCAAAATTTTCCTTGTTTTCCTGCTGCCTCTGCTGCAGCCGCCGCTGGTTTACCTTGAGGATGTTGCATAAGTGGGAAATTTCGATACACATACGTTATCTTATCGCCATATGTTTTACGAATATTCTCAACAACTGGAAATGCAACTCCACAAGCTGGACACTGAAAGTCTGCAAATTCTACTATTTGCACTTTTTTAACTTCGTTCGTCGTTTTATGACTTGAATCTCGTATGAGGAGTTTTTTGGTGTCACCAGTTACTGCTGCAGATGTATCAACAACTGGTTGGGATTTCGTAAGCAGAAAGATTCCTCCAGCTAATACAACTACCGTTACTATTCCAAATCCCAATAGCATTTTCACTTCTTGTGTCATTTTTGTTCTCCTTTTTTATACAATATCATCGACAATATAATACTACTAAACGCGACAAAAGACAAAAAAGGAATTGTTATAAAACCAAAGTATTCAATAAACTTTGTCGTACAAGATACACCAATTGTGCATGGTGCTAACTGTTCTGGAATAATATGATAATACAATAACACATGATATAAGGCTATGATCCATCCAACTGAACAGAGTACTGATACATATACAGGCAGCGCCTTATCTTTTTTTATGATTCCAATCGTAAGAATAAAAGGAAGTGGATACATGAAAACACGTTGATACCAACAAAGCACACATGGAGCAAAATGCAATATCTCACTAAAATACAAGCTAGTTAGAACTGATAGGACACTAATCATCCAGGCAACATATAAAAAATATTCATGTGGTTGTTTCATTGATGTCATTATACATGATCGCTACAGGTTGCAAATATGCGGAAGATCATTTACTTTCTCTGAGATATGACAAAATAAGGATCTCGTTGTTCTACTTCATATTGATAAAAAATCTTAATGATTCTCTCTGTTTTATTATTAATTGTGGGGGCAAAAAAACCGCAGCGAACTATGTATGAACCAGTTGGTGCATGTTCCATTTCATCATACCCAGAATAAAAGATAACATTATCAAATTCATTACGCGGAATGACGATATTATCATAGGCGTCAAATGGACTTCCATATGCATAGCGTTTTGTACGAAATATGTTGTTCCATACGATCATATGTTCATTTGGTAAATCAGCAAAGTACCATACGTGAAGATCATCATGTCCCCAAAGATGACAACTTTTATCATTAAATAGATATATCTTTGTTTCCAGATTATCCTCATGAAGCTGCTTAATGTATTTGCCTAGTTGTGTTTGCGCTGCAGGAAATTCAGGGAGACTTGTTGTTTTAAAATGATTGAAATAAATATGAGCAAAAAGAAATGTTTGAAACGATAGTACAACTAAGACTAAACCACCAATCCCAGTTTTAAACAACTGTTTCTGTTTATCAAAAAAACTGAAACACGAAACAACTCCAAGTGAAACAAATAAAATAAGTGAAATCATCATAGGAACAAGACGTGGACCATAGGGAGTTTCCGAAGTCAACGCAGATGGCAACCCAGCAATAATTGTAAGAAGGAGAACAAAAACAAAGGAGATCTTTTTAACATGAAATTCTTTCAAAAATGTCACTATTCCAAAGACAAAAGGGATGAGGAAAATACTCATAAAAATTCCTGTCTCTTTCGTGCCATGACGATAAGCAAATGTGTCTCCTTTATCAAACAGGAATTCAAAATTAAATATACGCAACCATGAGGAAAGAATGAGAGGCCCCTTTTTAACCAAAATTTGCAATATTGATCCGTCTGTTCCCTCAGTAATATAACTTATTGGTCTTCGATCAAATATGGGATTTAGGATACTTGGAATATAAGCAATCACGGCAATAAAAAGAAAAAAAAGCGTTACTTGGATAATATGTTTTCTCTTATACTTCTCTGGTGAAATAAAAATGAACATACACAGAATTCCGGCAGTTACAAGAGGCATAATAAATTTGGGGGCAGGGTACGTCCAACAACTCAAGATAAAAAATAATGCACCAATGCCATACCAGTAATATTTATTAGGGTTTTTGAGAATACTAAAAAAAGAGATGAAATAGATTAGCATAGACATCGTCGCAAACATACTTTCATAAGCGATACGACTAAAATGAATTTCATACAAACAAAGTGAAGTAACAAATGCAGTTATAAGCCCGATGTCTTTTTTTTCAGGGAAAAGCAGTGTTGCGAAATAAGCTAATAAGCCAATACTGATAATCCCAGCAAGGAGTGCTGTTATTCTAACAGTGATCAGTTCAGGCCCAAAAAGTGTAAAGAAAAAAGCAGTCACATAGATATATCCAGGCATTTTATAGTCTGATACTGATTCAAATCCAAACGGTAAATGCCTGCCGTATTCATCCATTCCATTTTGTGCAATATTTTTAGCATTTACCGCAATAGAAATTTCATCCATAAACAGCCCAGCCGGAAGACTAGTAATTTGATACACTCTCAAACATATCCCCACACAAATAAAAATGATAAGAATTATTTTTTTTGCCATTGCACTATTTCACTAACTAATCCAACATTCCCTAAAAAAATAATTAATTGAATCGTAATCATTAAAAGTATAAGTTTTAATGGGAAAATAAACGGCCACATTACACCAACCACAAGTAGTGAAAAAATAAGCAAACTCACTACGACTATTCCATACATTTTCATTTTTTCCCAACGTTTAATAAAAAAAATAACCGCGACAAAAAAGAATGGAAGTTCAAAAAATGGAAGCATTTGCATCTTCCCTGGATTATCATAGAGTGAAGATCGTGAAGTTAGAGAAAAGAGAAATGAAATGTCTAATGAACGATAGATTGCATCAGTAACTACTTGCCAAGAAACTAATACTTTATTATGAAGCGTTCTAGCAACAAATGGCATATTATGATCTGCGGAAATAGCTGCATTAATGCGTTCAGGAGCATTTGGATCTTTCAAGAAAATTCGTGGAGCATCGTTCAAACGATACGAAGTAACAGAGGTATATAGTACATGTGCAGAAAAGAGCGTATACAAAACAAAGAGTGTAATAACCGTTTTGTTGACTACCATATAAAGCAAGCATAGCAAGTTCATATTTTCTCCGCAATCCAAGATTCTATACTCTGCTTACATATTCTGCTAATAATACAGTATGGCGAATAAAGAGCGCTTGCTTGAACAAATGCGGGAAGCAGCATTAGTGATTGAACACGGATATGATGGAGTAACTCCCGGATTTGTTGCACAGGCTGTGGCAATTGAGGTTGAAGGTGTTGGAGATCATATAATGACTGCAGCACATAACATTACAGAAGAGACAGTCGTTATATTACATCCCTATACTAAAAAACGAAGTGAAGAGTCATTTGTATCGTATACACCAGATGATGCACCAGATACAGGTATTTCACGTCGAAGATATCCATACACTATTGGGGAAAGAACACCATTGAAAACTGGGGAAATGCCAGTATGTGGAGACGAAGTTATCATTTTGGTCACAAGACACACAGGGAATGGCATATTTCAAGAACATATTATCGAAGGTACGATGGCAGAAAAAATGCGTTGTCCACACGACAATAATGAATATCCTTCCTTTACGCTAACAGCAGGCGAAGCTGTACTCGGAGATAGTGGAGGTATGGTCGTCCCTGTAACAAGGAATGGTGTACCACAAACAAAAGCAGAAGTAGTCGGTATTTACCATGCAGGAAGTATCCAGGGAAGAATTTCTCCTGTCCCACAAGAAGTTCTTGAACAAACAAGACTAGCATCTGAATTTTATGATATACAGCTTAAAAGGAGAAAACAGTAAAAAAAACAACTATCGATAATAAGGTTCCCATAATAATTTGTAGCAAGGTGTGATGTTTAAGATAGTATCTTGACCATCCGATAAGTGGGATAAGTACAAATAAGAATGTTAATCTCCAGTCAAATAAAGCATTTGTTAAAATTATTGCCGCAGTGTTTAACATAAGATGCATACTTATCTTCCAAAATAGCGTAGTAAGTGTTCCCAGGAAAATAAGCGAGGCGAGACTGACGTAAATTTCGAACAGACGTGGTGTTCCGTAAAAATAAACAAGTAACATAATAAGTACCGTAATAATAGTAAATAGCGGTAATACTAAAAATCGCTGCTCACGTTTTCGGATATCCCAGTCAGAAATTTTTTTATTATGAATAAGCATTTCCATATAGATAAATGGGAGAACCAATTGAAACACAAAAAGGACTGGAATAAGTATTAGCTGTTGTTCAAACGTAAGACCTGTTCTAAATACGAGAAGCAATAAAATAAGCGGAATCCATAATGGCCCCAGAATAATTGAGATAATTGAGGCAACTCGTTCAAGCGTCATATAGCTAGTATACCGTAAATATGAATACTAGTGGAGAGTCCCAACTTGGGGAAGAAGAGACGTATTAATAAAAGAAAGTGTCGCAAAAACAACATACAACATTACACACGTTCCGATAATAAATAAGCTTAAAGCGATAACAAAATCACGCGTTGAGGAAGTGTCTTTTTTCATCATAAAAATAGTACCATATTTTTTATGTGAGTAAAATTATTTTATATCTTTTTCAATTCGCTCATATATATTACCAACACTACTGATATGAGCGAGTACATCGTTTTTATCTTTGTGAAGTCTCCGTTTAATATCACCAAGCATTACTTCCCATTTTTCTCCGTCTTTAAAGTCTCTTGTAATAATTTTAATAAACGGTGGTTTATTCGCTAAGTAAAACTCAAAATAGCTAGACTTTCTGTCGATAATAAACTTAAGCAAGAGATTATTCTTTTCAGAAAAAATATCTTTCCATTCACCATATGGTTTGATCCCTACAAATCGAACATGCATTTGTTTTTCTCCTACCCCTTCCACCATCCACGGAGTAGCTCTCGTTACTATTTCTGCTTTTTTCATATTCTGGATTAAACTATCTACAAAAGATTTTGTCATGAAGAAGTATAATAGCAAAAGTACTATGATCTGTATACGAACACACATGTCATATTTTATTCTGAATTATAGGGTAAAAATATCTCTTGACAAATATGTCTTATGAGATTATTCTAATTATATGAACCCTCGTGGAATTCTGCCGACCACTATATTTCTTATCGCCATTAGTATCTTCTCGCTAACCCTTTTTCACCCAAACACAACGCATTCTGTAGCAGGACATCTTGTAATTTCTGAAGTCCAGATCGCAGGAAGTGGTGCAGGGAATGCTGAGCAAGAATTTATTGAATTATATAATCCGACTGAATCCTCTGTTTCACTGGCTAATTTTAAATTAAAGAAAAAAACCTCTAGTGGGACAGAAAGTAATTTAGTCGCAAGCTTATCTGGAAATGTCGCTCCTCGTCATTTTTTCCTTATCGCAAATCCAGCATACACAACTATTCCTGTAGCACCAGATATGGTTTACTCTGCTAGTTCTAGCTCAATCGCAATTGATAACACAATTCTGCTTTACGATGCAGATTCATCTGTAATTGATAAGGTAGGTATGGGAGCGGCTACCGATATAGAAGCATCAGCTGCCGCTAATCCAACAGCAGGACAGAGTATTGAGAGAAAAGCACTTTCAACATCTACTGTGACAACCATGAGTACTGGCGGGGCGGATGAATTTAAGGGAAATGGTGAGGATTCTGATAATAATAGTAATGACTTTATCGTCCGAGCAACAGCACAACCACAAAATTCTGCCTCATCAACTGAGCCTGCTAATGTTACTCCTACTCCAACAACTAGTATTACTCCAACAGTAACACCTCTATCGACGCCAACTCCTACCATAACAATAACCCCAACACCTACGCTTACCCCAACTCCGACAGCCACACCTATCCCAACAAGTACGCCTACTCCGACGCCTGTTAAATACAACATAGGTGGAATCGATATTAGTGGCTACTGCCAGAACCAAAATAAAGGAATTGCAACGTTAGTCGATACTACGTGGAAATGTTCTGGAGATAACCAAGCTGTAAATCTTACAGCTGCTTGTGTATGGCAATACAATGTCGCTGATGCAACGGCTACTCAAACAGTTGTGGGAAACCCCTACACATGGGCGTGCTTTAGCGCTCAACAGCCAGCAGTAACACCAACTCCAAGTGCTACTCCTACACCCACTGTTTCACTAACACCCACACCTAGTACAACACCTTCTGTGACACCAACAACGACTCCTATGCCTCTCCCAAATCCAGCAACTGATGTATTTGGATACTTCAATGCGATAAGAAAGATCATGGAAAACAATTTTAAATTCTACTTTCCCTTCCTCAAATTCTAACGCCTACTTGCATCATCACTGATCGATTATGCTAAAATAATTATATGCTAGGAAACCTTGCCAGCCTGGTAACTGCATCACTCGTGTCTTTCGGGACATTGTTCTCACCGACTCCACAATTCATTAGCCCAATCCCTCAACCTCGTGTACTTATGCAATACGCAAAGCCACGTATAACAACAAAAAATCAAACAAAACTTGCAATCATTCCTTCTCCAACACCCCTACCAACCGACATACCCACTCCAACACTTGCTCCAACGACAATACCTACTCCCACCGCTACTCCGACGCCAACGGTAACAGCTACTCCGACACCATCTGTTCCTGTTGATCTTGAAGCGTTATTTACAGACCATGCTAATCACTATAGTGTTGATAAAGACCTTCTTAAACGAATTGCACAATGTGAATCTGGAATGAATAGTAGTGCGCAAAATGGCCCATATGGGGGAATGTTTCAATTTTCAGAAAGTTCATGGACTAGTACTAGAAATGCTATGGGAATGGACTCAAACCCTCAACTTCGATTTGACCCAGGAGAATCGATTAGAACTGCAGCCTTTAAACTCTCGACTGGTGGACGGTCTGCATGGCCTAACTGTGGCAATTAGATGTACCCGTCTGTGATAAAATTCCCCTATGATTTTTCTTAACGATTCCTCATGGGAAGTACGAGACACTATTGATAAAGGAAAGGGACTATTTACAAAAAAAAAGATTGCACCAGGAACAATAATTGGTGATTATACGGGCAAAGTAATTCACCCGATGAATGCAGATATCTACGAAAAAGGTGAACACTTTTATTTGATGTATTATCACGATTATGCGTCAATTTTCCCCGATATATCTAAACCAGATATATATCTTATAAACCATTCTTGTACGCCAAATTGTTGGATGTATACCTATAAAGGACATACATTATTTTTTGCACTTAGACGAATTTTTCCTGGTGAGGAGATAACTATTTCATATCTACTCAGTCCTCAAACTAGCTTCTGTAATCCTTGTAGTCACAGTTGTCGCTGTAAAGGTGTGATGTGTAACCAGACGATGCACTTATCTCCTGAAAGATACACATCTTTGAAAAAAGCTACACGGATACTAGGTAGACAGACAAAACGTGAGAGAATACGAATAGGAACAGATTTACCGTTATTATCTTCTTACCCAAACGCCATCGCAGATCATCCCATCTATACTCTTTTTGGTAACCCTGAAAAGAAAGCAAAGATACTAACAACCAAGAAGCTACCTAGTATAGAATTACTTCGAAATCATATAAGAACATCTGGGAAAACATTACAATTTCCCAATCTGAGATTATCAGTTCTGGGAATCATCGAACATACTATTATTAGTTTTCCTTACTAGCTCTCATAAGAATGCTCATACTTCTCTAAGTGGTTTTGTCGTAAAGTGTACAAGTTTTCCGAATTGATATGTACACGCATATTCTTGTACTAAATTAGTTGACATCATTGCTGGCAAAAAGAAGGGAATATTTTCTGCAACCTGATCGTTTTTGAAATCACATAACCATTCTTTCTTTTTCCACGAAAGAAGTCCTTCACGAGTATCTCGATTTGCAAACAGCATCGGACTCGAAAAGTGTGCAATATACGCATACATGCCACCATAAACAACCCCTTCTTCTCTTTTTGATTTCCAGCTGACAATCCCAGTAAATCGAAAATCTTTCGCACGCTGAAGATCGATTTCAGCTTCTTCTTTTACTTCTCGTATAATATTTTCTTCAGGTGTTTCTCCGTTTTCAATTTTTCCACCTAAGCCATTCCACTTATGTTTATTTGGCTCGTTGTTACGCAAGATTACTAAAATAGTATCTTCAACAATACAAAAACAAATCGTATGTTTTAGCGAAAATGTAATATGATTCATTGAAGGTATTGTACCAAACGAGCTTATGGTTGAGGAATTGTGATAAAAGGAAGTGGCGTAGTACCACCAAAATAAATAGGCAATTTTCCGTCCCATTTTTCAAGAGCTCGTTGTTGAAGAATTTGTGGAGTAAGAGATTGTTGTTTTAATGAATTTGCTTCTGCTTCTTTTCGTGCTTTTTCTACTAAAAATCTGGCTTGTTCAGCTTGCTGTTGCGCAATCTGTTTATCTTCAATCGCACGGTTAAATTCTGGGGTAAAGTTAACATTGACAATCGAAACATCATCCAACAAAATACTATATTTTTTTAACCTGTCAGATAGAGCTTTATCTATCGAGAGTTTTAGCTCTGCACGTTTAGCAAGGACATCACTTGCTGTATTTTTTGCAGTCGCTGCTTTTACAACTTCACTTACTGCTGGAGTTAAAATACGATCCTGAACTGCTTCTTCATTCCCAATTTCTTGATAGATTCTATTTACCCGAGATGCATCCATATGCCAATTCACCACGATATCTGTATTAACAGTCTGAAGATCTTTACTTGCAGCTTCTGCATGAACTTCTGTTTTTTGAACTCGAACCGAAACATGGGTAACGTTTTCAACAAGCGGAATCCGCACATGAATACCTTCATCAAGAATTCTGTTCTCCAAACCTGAAAGATTGTTAAAAACGACACCACGATCACCTGCTCTAATAACAACAACTGGAAAGAGAACAATAATGATACCTATGAGGATTATCGCTCCTATTATAAAACCTATATACTTAGATATACCTTGTGACATAAATCGGTAAGTACGAAAGACAGCTGAATAATAGCACAATGCTATTATAATTTATAGTAGCCTTATCACATTGATAAAACGCTATTTATCGAAGGAGAGAGTAGCAAAAATATTGGTGATCACATTACCTGTTTCGGTATCTGACGCAGTAGCACGAGCTCCAAAGGCAGGATCACGATCTGCTGGATAAATTTGGTCCCAATAATATTTTCCGTTCGTTACACCACTACAGATAGAAACCTTCATTTCTTTTAATCGCATGGTTGTATGGTTTTTATCATCGCACCTACCACCAAAGCCCATTGGTCCCCACGCTAGAACAATCTCTCCATCTGATCCTGAAAGAGTAGCAGTATTTATTTCTTTTGGATCGTCAACTTCTCTATTACTTTTTTCATGAGATTCAACTAATTTCCAATTAGCAGGATATTGAATCATAAATTTTCCTACAGGATTTTTATATGTTTTCCATGAAATAGTACTATTCGTTGCACGAATAAGTAAGCGGTTTAATTCATGTTCTTGGTCAAGATCAGATTTATGATGAACACCAAGAAATACTATACTTACCACAATAAATAATCCAAGTAGCCATCTCGCATGTCTATGCATGGAGAAAAATGATGGAGAAACAGCTAGCTTTTTTATCGATTTTTTCTTTACCATATACTAAGTATTCTCTAAAATCAGACAGATTGCAAGAAGAAAGTTTTTTTACGAGTTCTACGCTATACTAGTCGCATGACAGCAGATCAAGCACTTGAGAAATATTTTGGATACAGCTCATTTAGGCCACTACAAAAAACAATAATTTCAGATGTGTTAGACAGAAAAGACGTATTTGTCTTAATGCCAACTGGTGGTGGAAAATCGTTATGTTACCAGGTACCAGCAATGGTTATGGATGGAATAACTATTGTAGTTTCTCCACTCATCTCACTTATGAAAGATCAAGTAGATGCTTTGACGCAAAATGGTATTGCAGCTGCCTTCTTAAATAGTTCCCTTCCTGCAAGTAAACAGCAAAAAATTGTCTCAGATGTTAAAAAAGGAATTGTTAAATTACTCTATGTGGCGCCTGAAAGACTTACTCAACCTTCTTTCTTTGAGATGCTAAAAGAGTTATCTCTATCTTTCTTTGCAATTGACGAAGCGCACTGCATCTCGCAGTGGGGTCATGATTTTCGACCTGAATATAGACAACTCTCGCTTCTGAAAAAGAACTTTCCAACTACCCCCATCATCGCCTTAACAGCAACAGCCACTAAAACTGTTGCTCTAGATATCGTATCACAGCTTCATCTCACAATATCAAAAACGTACCAAGCAAGCTTTAATAGACCAAATTTGTCATACCGTGTTGCAGAGAAAAAAAAGGGCTATGGACAAATTCTTGAGATTGTTTCTCAACATAGTAGAGAGTCAGGTATTATTTACTGCCAAACTCGAGACAAAGTTGACGATATAACAACAGTACTTAAAAAAGAAGGAATCAATGTTCTATCCTATCATGCAGGACTCAGTGATGAAGAAAGAAGAGATCATCAAGAACGATTTATTAACGACGATTGTGATGTAGTAGTTGCGACAGTCGCTTTTGGCATGGGAATTAATAAACCGAATGTTCGCTATATTATTCATTATGGACTCCCTAAAAATCTTGAACAATACTACCAAGAGACAGGACGAGCGGGACGTGATGGGCTGCCAAGCGAATGTATCTTACTATTTAGTTTTGGAGATAAAATTACAATTGAACATTTCATAAAACAAGCAGCACCTAACGAACAGAAATCAGCCAGGGACCATCTTAAAATGGTAACTGACTATGCAACGAGTTTTGCATGTCGCAGAAAGGTTTTGTTATCTTATTTTGGAGAGACTTTTGAGAAAGACAACTGTAATAATTGTGATATTTGTACAACAACGAAAGAAACGTTTGATGGAACAATTATTACGCAGAAAATCCTCTCATGTATATATAAAACCGGGCAAGTATTTGGTGCACATCATATATCACAAGTATTACTTGGATTAAAAACACTAAAAGCAGTTGAAAAAGGACATGATACGATTTCGACTTTTGGACTGTTATCCGACTATTCTTTGCCCGAAATAAAAGATTTCATCAGAGAGCTTATTTACCGTGGATATATACAAGAGAGTACAGATGGATATAGTTCTCTCACATTAACACCATCTGCGACACCTGTTCTTAAAGGAAAGGAAGAAATATTCCTCACTAAGAAAGAGAAGAAACAACCAAAAAAACGTAAGACAGCACTTGCTCAAGCGGTCGATGCTGTTCTATTCCAACGACTTAGAGAAGTACGAAAAAAACTTGCAGATAAAGCACATGTTCCGCCTTATGTCATATTTTCAGATGTAACTCTTCAAGAAATGGCTAGTTACTTTCCTCAAACAGAAGAAGCATTTTCTGAGATTAAAGGTGTTGGATTACAAAAACTTGAGCGATATGGAAATATATTTATTGAAGAAATCAAAGAATACATTGCCATAGCAACTAAGAACAAATAGCGTATTGAGAGACAGCCGTTACCTCATATGTAGTAAACTACTACTAGACGCTTTTTTATGTATCATTTTCTCGCAAAACTTTGGCGACAACTCAACTTACCCAAAGATCTACAGCTTTTTATTATGCGTATGTTTAATGATGAATTTTTAGTTGGCGTAACAGGTGTTATTGTAAATCATAAAAATGAAGTTCTTCTCGTTAAACATACGTATCGCCAAACGGAATGGAGTCTACCTGGTGGCTACTTAAAGAAAGGTGAGCATCCAAAGGAAGGATTAGAAAGAGAAATCTTAGAAGAAACTGCATTTGTCGTTAAAAGTGAAAAAATTATTAAAACCACACATGATGACGCAAGCGCAAGACTGGATATAAGTTGCTTTGGACGACTAAGTGCTGGGGAATTTATATCGTCAGCTGAAGTAAGTGAGCATGGATTTTTTCATTTTGACGATTTACCAGAAATTAGTGAGAAACAAAAGAAATTAATTCAAGATGTATTAGTAAAGGAGAACTTATACAGCTCAAGCATATTTCGTCGTTTCTTAAAAAAACTGAAATCGTAAAGGGAAAGTTACTTGCATAGATAAGTCAATGATGCTTATCAATTATGAGTTCACAAATATCGTATACGCTACTTCTATGAAATCAACTATTACTCCATCTACACAAATTCCTGAACCTGCGCTTTCTCGTTTTTTGTTTGCTGATACAAAAATTGCGTGGTTATGGCTTCCACTTCGCATCTATGTCGGGCTACAGTGGGCTGAGGCAGGATATGCGAAGATTATGTCTCCAGCCTGGGTAGGCCCAAATGCTGGAGTTGCAATTGAAGGGTTTCTAAAAGGCGCACTCGCTAAAACCGCAGGACCACATCCCGATGTTTCGTCCTGGTACGCAGTATTTCTCAAAGAGTTCGTGCTCCCCAACGCTGCTCTTTTTTCTCACCTCGTCGCATATGGTGAACTTCTCGTCGGGGTAGCACTCATACTTGGTCTATTTACTGGTATTGCGGCATTCTTCGGAGGATTTATGAATATGAATTATCTTTTTGCAGGAACAGTGAGTACCAACCCTCTTCTTTTTATCATCCAACTATTTCTTATCCTCGGCTGGAGAGTCGCAGGATGGATCGGAATGGATCGTTTTGTATTACCTAGACTAGGAACACCGTGGAAGCCTGGAAGGCTCTTTAAGAAGAATATATAGTCTTTGTTCACTCTTTTGTGCCAGTATTTTACACTACTATTTAAGATGCAAGTGAAAAAAATGAGTGTCCTCGATCTTCAAAAAGCGTACGACGGTGAATAATGAGTGAATCTCCAAATAAATAAGCTCGAAAGGAATAAAATAAGAGTAAAAGAATATTAACTTTTTCGCTTTGCAGCTTTAGTAGCAAGCATTAATACTTTAGCAGCAAGTCTTTTTGCAGTTTTGTGTGGTTTTCTTTTCGTGGATCTTCCAACCCCAGTTAATCGTTTTGACATAGTAGGTATTATACACTATTTTTTCTCGAACAGAAAGTGGCTAAGCGACTTTCTATCGTTATTTCTTTTTCGCACTTTCTTCGTTATGTTTAACACGAGCTTTGACTAGTGTTTTAATAAGCGTAAGTGGTAATTCATCACCAAGCGGGAATTGCACGGCAGAAACTGATGTGACATATTTCTTTAACTCTTCAGCATGCTCCTCAATCGTTGGAGGGGGAATATATAATCCAATATGTTTTTTGGCCAAAGCGAAATATGCTAACCTCCCCTTGTATCCATAATATGGCATTGCATAACTTAGCTTCTCTTCAGCATTTGGTGCTACTTCTCTAATCGCTGCTCGAAGGTCTTGTAATTTTTTCTGGATCTCTTTTGGAGCAAGCGATATATATTCCTCAACAGTATTTGGCTTTTGCATACCGTAATTATAGCAAATTACATAGACGCTCTATGTTACTTCCAAATCTTTAGCCAAGTGTTTTTTTATATGATCCACGAGATATTCTCCTGATACTTTCTCTGGCATAATGACAAAGTCTGCACCTAATTCTTTTAAGAGTTTTGCTTGATCTTTATCATCGGCACGCATAATGAGTGTCGCATGTATTTTCTTACGTGAACATTCCTCTAGTAATATCTCATTATCCGCAAAATATGCGACCGTTGAGATGATAACTTTTGCCTTCTCTAGCTGTAAATTGCTAAGAATTTCAGGGTCAGATATGTCCCCATACAGTGCATTCACTCCTTCATCTTGTAACTTTTTAATAAGATGTGGGTTAAAATCTATAACCACAAATCTAATCTTCGATTTCATAAGATATTCAATAATCGGATCTCCAATTCTATGTGCGCCGATAATCACCACATGATCTTCAAGTTCATTTTCAAGCCGTGATTCAAAAAAATGCAACGAGTTGGAATGTTCAAATAAATGCAAGTATGGTAGGCAATAATGATAAATCTTTCGGGCATACGTAATAAGAATTGAAGAAAAAATGATTGAGAGTACTGCCACAGATGCCATAACAGAAAGGGTAAGCTGGGAAACAAGCCCTGCCTTTACGCCAACTACCAGAACAATGAGTGAAAATTCTGAAATTTGAGAAAGATTAAGTGCAGTCTGAAATAATGTATATTTCCGAAAACCAAAAAGCCCGATAAGTAACATATAAACAAGTGGCTTAAGGATAATCGCACACAACGTAAAGATAATAATTGCAGGGAGTCCTTGAATCAAGTAGTTAATTTGAATTTGAGAGCCCAAGTAGATAAAAAACATGGTTAAGAAAAAATCACGAAGTGGTTTTACTTTCCCCTGAATTTGGAAATGATACGGTGATGATGCTAATGCAACGCCAGCTAAGAATGCACCAATCTCAATCGTAAATCCAGCCAAAAGCGCTAAGGCAGTAAACGCAAAACACCACGTGATCGCTGTTAAAAACAGTAACTCGACAGATTGTGCTACGCCATCAAACAGGCTTCGCAACACATATTTTGAGAGAACAAATGTTAAGAAGAAAAGACTAAACGCTTTTATAAGAACAAATACCACTGGGTAAAACGATTGCAACGTAAATGATCCAAGTGAGCTACTCACAGAAATAAGCATCAGGACGATAATGGCTATTAAATCCTCAACCAGTAAAATCCCGATTGACAGTTTCCCGTACAGAGATGCCACATCATGCTTCTCAAGGAGTAATTTCACGACCACTACCGTTGATGAGAAAGCAAGTCCCAGACCTAAATACACACTTTCAACAGATGTAAATCCAAGCATCATCGCAATCACAGCGCCCAGAAGGGTAGAAATCACAATCTGACCGACAGCACTAATAATAATCGGAAACCCAAGAGCTTTAATCTCACGCAAATCAAGCTCCATCCCGATTAAGAACAAGACAAATGCTACTCCCATCTCTGGAAGCACATGTAACACAACTGAATGGGTATTATCGAAAAAACTAATAAAGGAGAGTGCCACCCCAGCAAGTAAATACGCAACAACAAGAGGAAACCGTAACTTTAGGACAAACACACCAAATAGCGAGGTAATCGATAAGATGAAAGCCAATTGATAAAAAATATTATCCACGCAGTACATCTAGTATAGGCTATTTATGGATAAGATCTCAAATAAAACAAAGAAGCACTGGCGTTACACCATATCGCCAGTGAACTTCTTTTCCTCACAATTGAGGATTCGAAGCAAACCCGCTTCATGGTGTACGTTAGCCAGTGCTCGATATTATTTACTTACGATTTGCTTCGGAACACAAGACAAATCCGAATCTACTCCTCCACGATTATTTGCCGTGAAGTAGCAGACATTCTGATTTTCCTCATCGGAAAACCAAAAGATAGCGTAGGAGCCATTACCCGTCGTCCCAGCATAGTGCGAGGAAAATCCTCCGTTATACGGAGTCGGGGTCGGCTCAATAGCCGAAGACGTTCCAGTACTCTGAGTACATGCCAAGAGAAAGGCAAGTGTGCAGAGTAATAGGACCATCCGCCGCGAAAAGAATTGATTCACTAGACCCTCCTTCGAGTCGTTTAGACTGACATTGAAGTCAGTTCTTACCTGCCACTGTCTACTGCACTATGCAGAAAGATGTACTGTACTTTGGCCAGTGGTTGGTCGCGAACGCCTTGCTCACGCAACACTACCGTTTTAAGAAGGTGATATCCTTCTTTACTCATAGTGTTGAGCAAAGTAGTTAGTTCTTCATCGTTCGGATTGATAATCGTCCGAACACGGTAGAGAGGGTAGGTTGCCATATGAACCTCCTTATACTCGTAATCCCCAGATCAGTTTCTGGAGATCTTACGAAAAGGATTATACCAAGAAAGAAGTGGGGTATCAAACTATGAGATTGTAAGTCAGCTGGTAGAAATAATCAGCATCTATTGTAAAACAGTGTATCTAATATGTGTCACGAAACTAGTTCCACTCACTTCGATCGGTTGGAGATTAAGATGTGGTACTCCTTCAAACAGTCGTGTTCCCTCTCCAATAGTTACAGGAACTATATGTAGCCACAATTCGTCAACAAGTCCAGCCGCTAAATATTGATTGAGAGTATGTGCTCCTCCGTTAATCTTCACATCTCGATTTCCTGCTACTTCTTTCGCCTTTGAAAGTGCTGACTCAATGCCGTCAGTTACGAAGAAAAATGTCGTCCCGCCCTCCATTTCTATCGGTTCCCGCTCTGTATGAGAGAGCACGAAAACGGGAGCATGATATGGAGGATTGTCTCCCCACCACCCTTTCCATTCCGGTGAATCTCTCCTGTCTTTCGGTCCAAACATATTACTCCCCATAATGAATGCACCAGCATCTAAAATAGCGTCTATTTCTTTTTTATGTTTGTGTTTCTCAGGCTCAGCAAACATCCAACGATCCAATAAATCCGTATCGAAATTATCTCCAAACGGTTTTTCAAAACTTTGATTCACCCCAGCCGTAAACCCATCCAGAGAAATAGCCATCCCAGCGGAAACTTTTATATTACTCATATCGTTATTCTAGCAAATTACTTTCAAAAGGAATGTGGTAATAGATAACCAACGAAGAAATCTGTAGAGAACTCTATATGTTCAGAGGATGAGACAGTATGAGATCCTAATTTATGAAATTAAGCTAATTGAGTTTGGGAAAAACAGGAAAAGTTTTTTTGGCTGTATCTTTATTCGCCAGCTTTTCGGATTGCTTCAAGATCAAGTTTTTTCATTGGCAGGAAGACTTTTGTTACTGCCTCCGTTTTTTGAGGGTCACGCATCATTTCATCCAAAATCCTTGGTACTATCTGCCATGTGACACCAAATTTGTCTGTGCACCATCCGCACTGTTCAGCTTCAGGGACTGCTGAAAGTTTTTCCCAGAAGAAATCAATTTCTTCTTGTGTTTCGCACTCAACGATAAAAGAGGTAGACCCATTAAGCTTGAATTGATCAACAGGGCCTCCGTTAAGAGCCATAAAACTAATTCCATCAAGGTCGCACTCAACTGTCAGAACGGACCCCTCAGGTCTACCAGAAACTTCTTCAGATGCCTTAGGTGCTTTTGTAATATCTCCAAGTTTTGCATCATGATTACCAGGGGCTGATTTAAACGTGTCTATGTAGTAATGTATTGCCTCTTCTCCGTCATTGCCCGCAAACCAGATGCATGTAATTAGTTTACTCATGTTATTTATTCAGATGTAAATTCTATTATCCACTCAATACCGTATTTATCTCGAAACATACCCGCATATGAGCCCCATGGACTGTCTCCCATAGGTCCTTCTACTTCTCCGCCGCTAGAGAGCCCAGTAAATAATCGCTCTGCCTCTTCTTTACTTTCCGTATTTACTAAAATCTTGCTTCTATTTTCACGCTCATTTACTCTTCCCAGGATTTCTGGAACATCATTTGCGATCAGCGTAGTACCTGGAGCGATAGGTAACGCAATATACATTGTTTTATTTTCCTCTTTTTCTGGTACTTGGTATTCAGCGCTCGAGAGGTCTTTAAACCGCACTACTTTCGTAAATTCTCCACCGAATACTGATTTATAAAATGTAAATGCTTCTTCTGCATTACCGTTGAAGTTAATCCAAGGATGTATTGTTCTCATAGATTATATGATAGCAAATTAAATTAATTTGATAAAGAGCTTTAATTTGGCTCTACCTAATAGAAAATGTCAGAAACTATTATGCTAGAATTCGGTTATGAATTTGAAAAATGAAAATTACGTAATCTTGATGGGAACCAAAAACTTTACCGAAAGATACTATAAAGATGAAAAGGGTTGGGTAAAGATATCTGCAAAAGGAAAAGAATTCAGAATGACAGCTGAACAAATTTTAAATCACCTCCTACCCGCTGTTGCTGAAGTTAAACCAAATATCATTCTAAAAGTAGAGCATAAAGACAAATAAAGGTTAAACCGTCCTATTCGGGGGTATATGAAAATTGAGGCTGAAAATATGTTATTCCGCGACTAGCTCCCTTCGGGGATCTCCACACACTTCGTTCGTTGCGAGATTCGAGCTGAAGCACAAAACCTATCTGGAAACTCATAAAAAAACCACCCTAGTGGATGGTATTTTTTTATGAGCTCCGCGACTAGGATTTGAACCTAGGACCTTGTCGTTAACAGCGACCTGCTCTACCGCTGAGCTATCGCGGAGTATGTTCTGCATCAAATACTGTATCTGATCTCGAACGTTGGATTATTCTAACATTTACTGAGGAAGAAATCTAGGGTTTTTCTAACTGAGATCTCAAGCGGCAGGCTCTTCTTTACTCGATGCTTCCATCTGAAGCATTTTTAATCGTTCACGAGCTTCGTTCGTTTTTTCCCAAGTACTTACCATTTCGTTATTTCGCTTTAGTAAATTACTCTCCGATACGACTACCACATCAGTCATACCACGTTCTTCTTTTTCCTTCTGAGCAGCTAGGTACACAAAAATTGATTTGAATGTCATGATAAGAAATGCGAAACCAAGCATTAGAAATGCTAGACCAATAATAATTGGCCACGGATTCGTGTTCTCAAGCACAGAGAATATATGCTTACTCACTTGAATTATGCCTATGATAAGAAGCAGAGCCGCAACTACTGCTTCACTAATAATTCGTTTCATACTTACTACAATAAGAAAAAATGAATGAAATTGCAACTCTAATGACAAAAAGAGAAAGAAATGAGGTTATCCGAGATAATCTCGAAGTTTATTACCACGAGATGGATGGCGAAGTTTTCTAAGTGCTTTTGCTTCAATCTGTCGGATACGTTCTCGAGTTACGACGAACAGTCGTCCAACTTCCTCAAGTGTCTTTGGACGTCCATCTTTTAGACCAAATCGCTCTTCAAGCACTTTTCGTTCACGATCTGAAAGTGTTGCAAGTACTTCCTCTACCTGTTCTTTAAGAAGCTCTCGTGATGCTGAGTCAAAAAGAGTCGGTGCTGATGTATCATGAATAAAATCTCCAAGACGACTATCTTCTTCGTCTCCTACAGGAGATTCCAGTGAGGCTGGATTTTGTGAAATCTTAATGATCTCAAGTGCTTTTTCTGGCTCAATTCCAAGTACTGCTGCCACTTCTTCAGGAGTTGGCTCACGACCTAATTCCTGCATGAGTTTACGACTCGTTCGAAGGAATCTGTTAATATTCTCGACCATGTGAACTGGAATACGAATGGTTCGGGCTTGATCAGCAATAGCACGAGTTACTGATTGACGAATCCACCACGTCGCATACGTGGAGAATTTATATCCTCTTCGCCAGTCATATTTCTCAACTGCTCGGATGAGTCCTTGATTTCCTTCTTGGATTAAATCGAGAAGTGAAAGGCCACGACCGATATATTTCTTCGCAATAGATACCACAAGTCGCAAGTTAGAGTTAATGAGGGTTTGTTTGGCAGTCATGTCACCTTCTTCAACTCGTTTTGCAAGTTCAATTTCTTGATCAAACGTGAGAAGTGGTATACGTCCAATTTCTTTTAAGTACATTCTAACTGGATCTGAAACTGTTCCTTCAGTAAGAACGGTTAGTGCTTCAAGTTCTTTCTCGAGGTCTTCAATAGGTTTTGCGTCTTCGGTTTCTTTAGCAACACTCTCAAATACGTCGATAGCAGAGGTCATGAGCTTGTCGTAGAGAGTATCGAGTTCTTCGATGTGTTCTTCAGGTTTGGAGAAAATACCTAAGATTTCTTCTTGGGTAATATATCCGCGTTTCTTCGCAGAGGCAACAATGTCAGTAAGAATAGTTGGCAGCTTTTGCTTCATAAGATAAATACAACAAACACAAACCCTCCTGTCATTTATACTCTTTTACGAGTCAACAGTGGGTCAGTGTGACTAACAGTATAACACATTATACATCGATCGCCAAGCATAAACAGAAAGTAAAGTATCGCGTCAGTTGAAATACAACACGAGGTAATCTAAGCTATCTCTATGCGTGAAATCGAAGACGATTTTTCTTTCAAACAATTATTCATTCCACTAACAAATAAAAAGGCACTAAGTATTATCGTTCTGGTTGGAATAGTCGTTTTTTTTAATGCACTATACAATGGATTCGTATGGGATGATAAGTCCTATATTCTTAATAATCCTGATATCCATCAGTTTTCACTCACTAAAATAATTGGGAGCAGCTATTTTAATAAAGATGGGTATTATCGACCATTCCCAGCTTTTTATTTCTCCATGCTCTATGCATTCTTTAAAGATCAGGCTTTTTTTTATCACTTCGTTCAAATAACAATTCATTTGATAAATACTGTACTTATTTTTAGACTGTTTACCTATTTTTTCCGCAAAGAAGTATCTCTCATCGCAGCACTTTTTTTTCTAGTCCACCCAATGAATGTTGAATCAGTGGCATTTATCGGCGCGACCATAAGCCCTTTATATGTCCTCTTTGGACTCAGTGCTTTGCTAGTGTGTATCACGAAAAAAACGCTTTCAACTATCTCGACTTTCGCTATTGCATGCTTACTATTTCTCTCATTACTAACCAAAGAGGGGGGGATTCTCTTTTTTCTTATAACACTTGCCTATACATGTTTATATAAGAGAGCTTCTCTTTTAAAACTGCTTTTTTCACAAGCTATCGTTTTTATTGTGTATCTGTATCTCAGAGTAGGTATCGGGAAAGTATTTTTTTCATCATTTGAAACCAGTTTTTTAGGGTCAGGAACGACAGTGTCAGATGGAAGGTTTGTTCCGATTATGGAACTGTCTTTTATAGAGAGACTCTCTATGATTCCCAGTATTCTACTGTATTATATTAAAACATTTTTCTATCCAGTCAGACTTGCAGTAGACCAGACATGGGTGATAACAACGCTAACACTCAAAACATTTTATCTACCGCTTCTCTGTTCACTTCTCTTTTTTGGAATTCTTTTT
Source organism: uncultured Gammaproteobacteria bacterium (assembly GCA_964503265.1). Lineage (GTDB taxonomy): Bacteria > Patescibacteriota > Microgenomatia > Levybacterales > UBA12049 > CAZCYO01. Next base: position 82,367 of record CAZCYO010000003.1, on the reverse strand, counting down.
TTCTTTGCTTGGTATTTACATCGTATAAAAAGTACTGCTCTTAAGAGCTACGTATTTTTTGGAGTGTGGTTTCTCATCGGACTTGGTATGCATATGCAGATCGTACCTCTTGATATGACTGTCGCTGATCGATGGTTCTACTTTCCAATAATCGGATTACTCGGCATGATAGGTGTGCTAGTAGACCAGTTTCTGATACGCAAAAAAGCACATTCGATACTGGTCACAACTGCTGTTCTCCTTCTTATCATTTTTTCTGTTCGCACAATGATGCGTAATGCAAATTTTGTGAATGAAATTTCGCTGTATTCACATGATATTCAAATAGAAACCAATTATGAACTGGAGTTAAATTTAGGCTCAGCCTATGGAGTCATCGGGGAGTTAGATAAAACCCTTACCCACTACAAAAAATCCGTCGCACTTTCCCCAAATGAAGCTAATTACGATAATTTAGGGCTTTTTTCAGAGTGGAAAGGAAATTTCAAGGAAGCTGAAATGTACTATCGTAAAGCCTTACATGCTCGAAGTTTTTATCTTAATCCAAAAAAACGACTTTCTTTTACCTATATTCGTTTAAGTTTTATGTATTTATTACTACACGATGCAGAAAATGCACGACGTATTTGTTTAGAAGGATTAAAACAATATCCAAATGATCATGACTTATGGATACAGCTTGCCCAGAGTGAATATCTGCTTAGTCACCACGAAGCAGCACTTGTGGCGGCAAAAAAAGCGATAGCAATCAAATCAGATGAAAAAACGTTACGAATATCTGCCATTATTGAAACAAAACAACCACTTGAGGTAACGCCATAAATTAAATTTTCTGAAGAAGTGCCGCTGTTTGAGAGAATTGTCCTTTAAGTAAATTAACTTCTTCTTCTGCTGCCCCTTCAGATTCTTTTTTATTTATCTCGTCAGTTAAATACTTTATGCGCTCTTTAAGATACATTTCTTTCAGATGTGTCGCTACTTTAATGACTTCCTTGATTCGCATCTCACCAGTTAAGGCTGAAGACAGTGGAAAAAGGAGTGATTTATCATACGCGGGTGCAAGCTCTGTAGGAAGAGAGTTACCAAATTGCTGACTATTAAATTCCTGTATGGTTTCAAAGTAAGAGAGAAGATGGTGCAAAATTTTCTGATACGCACGCTCTTTTCCCAGTGCTTCTGACAAAATACTCACTGCTTTCTCAAGCGTCACTTTCGGTACATCTGATTGAATGATTAGCGAAAGCAAATATTCTTCGCGACTTTCAATCGGTGAATTTTTCGCTCGTGGAATAATACTTTCTTCAACCCGAGGAGTTTCTCTTTTTTGCATTCGCTCAAGTTCTCTCAAGATACTTTCATACGTCGTATCAAGTTCTTGACTTACTTTCTTTAAATAATGCTCTTTAATAATTTCATTCTGGATACTTGAAAAAATAGGGAGGAGATCTTCTGAAATTTTTTTCTTCCCATCAAGTGATGACTTGTCGTAATTTTTAAGCGCACTTGAAAGAAGATAATCATAAATACCACTATCGTTTTTTACCGCTATTTTAAATGCTGTTGGATCATTCTTTATCGATTCATCTGGATCTTTTCCGCCTGGGATAACGACAACTGTCGTAGTTAATCCTTTTTTCTCGATGATTGGGAGACTTCGTTTGATCGCGTCCTGACCAGCACGATCTCCATCAAAACAAACAGTTAGTTTCTGCGCGAAACGACCCAGCAGTGCGACCTGGCGTTCAGTAAGCGCAGTTCCTTTGACAGCCACGACATTTGGTACACCGTTCTGAAAACACGATAACACGTCAAACTCTCCTTCAACGAGAAGCGCTTGGTTTTCCTTTTTAATCGCTTCTTTCGTCATATTTAGACCAAAAAACATATCACCTTTGTGGTATACGAGGGTTTCTCGCGTGTTAATATATTTGGGTCCATTGGCTTCCTCAGTTAAAATTCTCCCTGAAAATCCAACGATATTATCCCTATGATCAAAAAGAGGAAACATAATTCGATCCCAGAAAAAGTCTTTCACCTGATATCCACGATCTGTCACAAGGCCACTTTCAATGAGCTCCTCTTTATTAACTTTTTTTTTCTGAAGCAAATACGTCGTCAACGCAGCACCACTTGGAGCATACCCAATAAGAAATGAATTCAGTACCTTCTCACTTACATTTCGACTCTTTAGATACTCCCGTGCCTTCTCACCAGCTTTATGGTTCATAAGAATAAAGTGATAAAACTCTGCTGCTAATTTATTTAAATGATAAATAGACTCTTTTTTTGAACTTGTGGATGATTCAAACTCACTTTGATGCAACTCAACTCCTGTTCGTTTCGCAAGTGCTCGAAGTGCTTCAGGAAATTCTAAATGCTCATACTCCATGAGGAATGTATAACAATCTCCACCTTTTCCACACCCAAAACAGTGCCAAATTTGCCGTTCAGGGGATACGACAAAAGAAGGAGATTTTTCATTATGAAAGGGACAAGGCGACTTAAAATTTCGACCTGCTTTTTTAAGCGAAATATATTCACCGATAAGCGCCACGATATCAACTGCATCACGAATTTGGGAAACTTGGTCCATAGAGCAGAGTCATTGTAACATGTGGTACTTACTTTGCAACGCATAAGCATTTGCAGTAGAATGAGAAGTTATGATCAAATATAAAGCACTCATGACAGATATGGACGGGACGCTCTTACCCCTGGATCGTGAAGCCATTCCAACGCCTCGTGTCACTGAAGCTGTCATGAAAGCAAAAGACTATATTCATGTAGGTATTGCAACAGGAAGACCACCGTACTTAGTTCTCCCAATTGCTCATTCACTTGGCTTAACAGGTCCCGCAGTCGTCCAAGGAGGTGCACGAGTAATCAATCTCTCAGATGGAGCAGTGCTTCACGAACAAGCAATGCTTCCTGAAGATTGTGAATATATACTTTCGATAAGTAAGGAAGAACATATTCCTCTTATTATTGACTCAGGTGATGAGGAAGTAACATTTACAAAAGATGCTTTATCACTAAAAGCACTTGGACTTTTTTCAGGCCCCATCACAGAAGAAGAAGCAGATAGATTTCATGACCGACTAATAGGACATCCAAGTATCATCACACATAAAGTACATTCATGGACACCCGGCATGCATCAAATACTTTTTTCTCACACAGCAGCGACCAAACAATATGGGATTTATGAAGTAGCTAACATCCTGAATATCGATCCGTCAGAGATAATTGGGGTCGGGGACGGTGGTAACGATTTCCCACTTCTCATGGCGTGTGGACTGAAAATTGCGATGGGAAATGCGTCTGACGATCTAAAAGCAATTGCAGACTACGTCGCACCAAGTGTAGATGACGATGGATTATCACATGTGATTGAGAAATTTATTCTTAACTCTTAGTCATTATCACTCCCATTCCATCGTTGCAGGGGGTTTCGTCGTAATATCATAAACCACTCTTGAGATCCCTGGAACCTCATTAATAATTCGACTTGAGATTGATTGAAGTACAGAGTAGGGGAGTTGTGTCCAGGTCGATGTCATCACATCCTGAGAATTAACGACACGTACTGCTACGACTTCTCCAAAAAATCGTCCGTCTCCTTTAACCGCAGTTGACTGTGCACCAGACATGATAGCAAAAGAGAGGAATACGTCTCGCATCAGTCCAGCTTTTTCAATTTCTTCAAGCACAATGCTATCTGCTAATCGCTCTTTCTCTAAACGCTGTTTCGTCACTTCCCCGCGGATTCTAATTCCATATCCAGGGCCTGGAAAGGGCTGTTTATGTACGAACTCCTCTGGCAATCCAAGCGTGGCCCCAATATGACGCACTTCGTCCTTATAAAACGTTCTAAGAGGCTCTAGAAGCTTTAATTTCATATGCTTCGGCAGCCCTCCGACATTGTGATGACTTTTAATTTTACTGGCGTGTTTTGTTCCTTTACTTTCAATAACATCAGAATAGATGGTTCCTTGGAGAAGAAAGGCTACATCTATTCCTTTTTTAAGTAACTTCTCCATCTCCTTTTCAAAAAGCTCTATATAATATGCTCCAATAATTTTTCGTTTCTTCTCAGGATCAATCACTCCTTTAAGCCGTTTAAGCATCTCTTTCTCAACCGTAAGAATCGTGACAGGAATACCTATATTGTTAAAAATGCTCGTCACAAATTCTGTCGTTCCTTCACGCATTAAGCCATTATCAACATAAAAAGGGATAAACTGTTTCCCGATAGCACGAGCGGTTAACGCAGCAGCTACAGTCGAATCCACACCACCGGAAACTGCTCCGATTACTATTTTATCTCCCACTTTCTCTTTTATCTGTTTCTCCAGTAACGCACTATCTATGGTATGTACTTTTTTCGCCGCTCCTATATAATTCACGAAGTTTTCAAGTAGCTGCATTCCTATTTCACTATGCTCTACTTCTGGATGGAAAAGTGCCGCCACTATCTTCTTTTCTTCATTAAAACTAAATGCATTTTTCGCATATAGTGTCTCGCCTAGTACAGTAAACCCCACAGGTAGTGATTCAATCTCATCCCCATGACTCATCCAGACAACAGATTCTTCAGGCATACCTTCGGTAATCTCGAATTTCGAATCTCGAATCTCGAAACCTTCTTTTTCGGATTTCTGATTTCGTGCTTCGGGTTTTATTTTCAAGGATGCTGGTCCATATTCTTTTTTTCCAGCAACCACAGTTCCACCAAGCATCTGCATAGTCAACTGCGCTCCATAACAAATCGCGAGCAGGGGAGTGCCGAGGGTTAAAATTTCTGGATCAATTTTCGGTGAGTTTTTTGCATATACAGATGCAGGGCCACCAGAAAATACGATTCCAGAAACGGAGTGAGATTTTATGTAGGGAAGTGCGTTATCAGGTGTTACAAAAGCAGTTTCGACATGAAGAGATTTTAAGCGGCGCTCAATAAGATGTGCTGTCTGGGAACCAAAGTCGATGACGACTACCATAACTTAGTATATATAAAAAAGCTCCACTTGACTACTCTTTTTCAAGACTTTATACTGCCGTCAGTTCATATATGCCTCACATTGAGACTCGGTCATCTGCACCAAATTCAGATCTTCTTAACAGTCGAGCACTCCAACCATGGGAAAACGTTACTGAAGATTACGATAAAATTTATAAACACGGCGAAACAATCGTAGGATCTCCTGAGCTCGCACAACAATTATTTACACGCCTCGCGACAGAGTCATCTCGCAGTATTATCATCGGTGGGCAATTAGGGGATGAAGGGAAAGGAAGACTTGTCGACAACGAAATCGACTCAATGCTGCAACTGAGAAAAGCAAAACGCGTCAATGTCATCAGATACCAGGGAGGGAATAACGCAGGACATACTATCCAAAAAGAAATTGAAGAAGACGGTGTCAAACGAGAAGTAAAACTAGCACTTCACGTCGTTCCGTCTGGTGTTATGTATCCAGAAGCTGTTGGAATCATAGATAGTGGTGTCGTTGTAAATCCAGAAGATTTAAGAACAGAAGTAGGATACGTTGAAGCTGAACCAAGTATTGGAGATATCAGAGATAAACTATATGTTTCGGAGAATGCAATTCTCAATACGGACTTGGAGCGTGTTATGGAATGGGCGAATACACTTCTGACACATAATGCATCAGGCGGAACAAGTAGAGGTATTGGCCCTTCATATGCCGGACACTATGACCGTACAGGCTTAAAAATTCATGATTTTATGAGTGATGCGTGGAAAGATACTCTTGGCAAAAAATATGATCAGCTCAGTAGGATGCTCACTGCAGTACATGGTCGCGACCTGGCAACAGTCGAAGTACCAGATTTTGCAGCCACAGTGAAAGAAGGAAAAGCCCAGAAACGAACAGTAGGTACAAAAGATGAATTTATTGACCGTCTCTCAGATGCAAGATCATGGCTTGAAAGCCGTAATATGGTACGAGAAACATGGACTATCCATGAAGAAACACTCAGAGATGTCCAAAAAGGAGTAGTTTTTGAAGGTGCACAAGCAGTCGGACTTCATGCATGGCTTGGAACATATCCTGATGTTACAGCTTCTAATACCACAGCACATGGTATTACAGAGGGTACACAAGGATTCTGGACCATTGATCAAACACAAAAACGAATGGCAGTTATTAAACATAACCCTTCAAGTGTGGGAGCTAGACATATGCCAACACATATAGACCTCCCGAGAAACACAAATGATCTCCCGCCGGATGCGACGTCGGAACAAAAATACGGAGCTTGGGTGCGCGACGTAGCAAATGAACGAGGTACGACAACTGGACGCTGGAGAGATATGAATCATTTAGACTTAGCAGCACTTTCTTTTAATCTTAAAGTTGGGGGAGTTAATAGCTTAGCGATTACACATCTGGATGTCGCTAAAGCAGATCAACCAATTAGAGTAGCCACTCATTACAAAGATAGTAATGGAAATGATGTTGGTTATCGACCAGACCTACGCTACTTAAACACTCTTACAGCACAATACGTAGAGTTACCAGGCTGGGATGGTGAAGCAGCTCAAAACGCTACAACCTTTGATTCTTTACCTGAAAATGCAAAGAAATACCTTGCATTTATCCAAGCGCGGACTGGTGTACCGATTGTGGCTGCGACCACCGGCCCTAAGCGAGATAACTTTCTCGAATTCCCTGGAAATAACCCTGCTTAACAACTCGTTTTTTTCGTGATACACTAGATTATGGAGCCTGTCCGCTTCTCACCTTCATCTCATTTTCCTTCTTTTCCTTTAGCAGATTTGCATGCTCATTTAGGTGCATCAATTCATCCATCTATTTATTGGCAAATAGCACATGATCAGGGATTTAAACTACCCAAAAAAGGGTATCATGAGTTTATCGAATATATTACGATCTCAGCGACAAAAACTAAATCAATAAATGACTACTTTGCCGAAATTTATCACCCGCTTCTCGATCCACTTAGCTCTGGAACCTATGCAGTTGAACGTGCAACCTATGAAATCATGAGTGGCGCCTATAGGGCTAATTATATTACCCTAATCGAGCTTAGAAATAATCCTATGAAACATAATAATGGTGGGATTGTCGATCTTGACCACATCATTATGGCGATGCTTCGGGGGATGGAGCGAGCACTCCTGGAATATACGGACCTCTCTGCCGGTCTCATTTTCTGCCTTGCTCGTGAATTCCCATATGAACTCAATGAAATTATTGTCGATAAAGCAATTAAGTATCATAGAAGGGGAGTAGTCGGAATTGATTTTGCCGGACCCAAATCAAAAGGTTTTCACTTTAAAGATTACACAAAACTCATGACAAAAGCGAAAAAAGCAGGTCTAAAAGTCACATCCCATTCAGGAGAACTCAAAGAAGTGAACGATATGTGGGATGCATTAGAATTTATTCATCCAACAAGAATCGGGCATGGTGTTCAAGCTGCGTATGACAAGACGCTTATGAAAGAACTCGTAAAAAGAGACATAATTCTTGAAGTCTGTCCAATGTCTAATCTCGCAACAAAAGCGATAGAAAATGAAGACGAGTTATGCTTTATCTTACGAACACTTATCGAAAATAAGGTACTTTTTACAATCAACACAGACTGGCCAGAGATGATTAAACACGCACATCTACGCTCTCAGTTCCAGTATTTGCTTGATACAAAAATGCTCACAGAACAAGAATTAAAACGCTGCAATAAGATTGCATTTGCTTCAACATTTGTCCCGAAAGGAGGGTTAAACGCTTACCTCTAAATTCGAAGTCCGATTTTCGAAACTCGAAATAAGATTGCCACTTCGACTTCGCTCAGAGGGAAAACTTTGAACTCTTTCGGATTTCGTGCTTCGATATTCGAATTTATACGTTAATAATTTTCACCAGGATTTGTAACAATAATGTCGTGAGGATGGGATTCGATGAGAGATGCTTGGGTGATCTGAACGAACTGGGCTTTTTGTTGTAATTCCTCAATCGTTCGTGCTCCGACATAAAACATCCCTGACGTAATTCCACCTACCGCTTGTGCGATGAGCTCCTCAACGGTACCACGAATTGGAACGAGACCCTCAACGCCTTCAGCTACTAAAGTTTTTTCCTTATAGTAACTTTTCCCATGAAACTCATCTTCAGATTTTACTTTCGCTCCTTGTTTCATCGCACCAACAGATCCCATTCCTCGATATGCTTTAAACATCATCGTTTTTTTCTTTGGATCAAAGATACTTAAAAACCGATGGGGGACATGAGAGCGTTCTAAAACCACTTTTTTTCCTGGAGATTCTTTACTTGACGCAAAAAAACTTCCCATCATCACACTACTTGCACCAAGAGCTAACGCTTTTACCATATCGCCAGAATACTTTATGCCCCCATCAGCAATTACTGGGATATTGTGCGACATGGATGCCCTGACTGTTTCCTGAATCGCCGTCACTTGGGGCACACCCATCCCTGAGATTATTCGAGTCGTACATATCGCACCTGGCCCCATACCCACACGCAGCGCATCTGCACCAGCAGCGATCAGTGTTTTCGCGCCGTCGAATGTTGCGACGCTTCCAGCTATTACTTGCATCGATGGATACTTCTTTTTAATCCAAGAAAGTGTCTCTATAACGCTCTTCGTATATCCATGTGCCGAATCAATAAGAAGTACATCCACACCCGACGTCACCAAAGCCTCTATACGCTTTTCTACACCACTACTGGCACCAACTGCAGCTCCCACGAGCACTCCTTTTTGTTTAACACGTGTTACTTGCGTTGCTTGCTGGGGAACAGAGAGGTTGCGATGAAGAAAACCGATACCGCCAAGCTTTCCTAAACTGACAGCTAATTTCCATTCAGTAACCGTATCCATAGGAGAGGAGAGAAAGGGGAGTGTGAGATCAATTTTTCGGGTGAGGCGAGTTTTGAGAGTAATGTCCCCCCTATTAAAATCGCTATAAGAGGGGAGCAATAAGATGTCATCAAATGTGAGCGCTTGTGCAAAAGATTTTTTTGGTGACTCCATAATATATGGTATCGCAGTCCCAGGCGAGGTGTCAAGGAGTTAGCAGTCATCAGTTGATTCTGTTAAGTTATCCACATTTAGCCTCAAATGCGTAATCCTGTGAAAAGTCGTGAAAAGTCATTCGTATTTTTTTCGTATTACTATAACTATATCATTGTGTATCATATCAAACTATATCAATTTCCCTCTCTCCTCTTCCCCTTTATATAATCTATTTTATTCGAGTTAACCCACTTCTTGATACTATTGGAGCTGCAGGAATTTGTGCTTGTCTTTTTTTTTCATTTTCGTATATTGTATCGAGCAGCTTCAACGCTGCTTGTATTTGTTCAGCAGTTTGTACTCCATACATATCTATTAATTTGGTAGCGACTATACCTTTCAGACCAGGTAGACCATCTTCCCTTCCTACTCCCCAGGTATAGTTAGCCAATTCAATCATCGCAGGCTGCCTCCTACTTCTTCCTAGATTACCAGCAATATATTGTGATCGAGCGATAAAAAGTCGTTCCTGTAATGATAATAACGCTTCATTTCGAATCGAATCATTGGGATACTCCCTTTCTTGATATTCTGTGGTTACATCTGCGACTGTTTTTTCACCAATTCGCATAACGCTTTCGTCATACAATGCATCCCTACTTGGTATCTGTACACCGTTATACACACCTCGTTCTTCTCTCGGCAAATAAAGATCAAGTCTTCCGCGTCTTCGTGCAGTTGTAAGATCGGTTACGTTAGCTCTTTCACCTTCATCAGGTACTTTGTGTTGTCTCGCTCTAAATTCACTCATGTGAATGATTTCACCTTTTTGCATGTGGCCTATTCTAGTGAGTAATTAAAATTGTGTCAATTTTCTCCCCCACTCTCCCCTAGTTACGTTTCTTTCTATAGACAATACATATGTAGATTACATACTTTATTTTATTTTTTTTCTTTACATAGATACATCTGAGACAGTCATACACTATCCATTCTCCCCTGCCCTCCTCTATCAAGTCTTATAGTTTGACCTTGTTCGATTGATCTGCTATCATACTTCCATTGAAATAGCTTCAAAAACATATGCGTTTCTGAAAACTTTTTCATTCACAGTTTTTGTGTCTTGCACGTTAATAACTTGCGAATACTGTAGAGATCGACGAGAAGGAAGTTCCACTCCCCTTCTTTCTCGTCGATCTCTACTGACCCCGTAGTGGTTACGGATGGTTAAAGAGATTGTTTCTGGAGGATCACATGAAAATCATGGAGGTTGGGATGAAAATAGAGGAATTTGGCAACGAACCACCTAAAACATCGATACCCATTAGCTTCCATGGCCAGGAGTATAGGCTCACATGGGAAGTTAATCTCAACGACTTCGTACTAAACTTTTATCTAACTTTCCCACGCGACGGTTTTATGGTCAAAGACTTCTGTATCACACTCAAAAAAGGCGACCTCGTAGTCTACAGGGCTATCTCAAATAAAGAAGGAGTGGCATCTATGTCTCTTCTTACTTACCGAGATGCCCAAGAGTCTGGTGCGACATCGATCCATCTCAGTGACATTCCGGCTGAAGTCCAGTCGGAAAAGTAAGCTTCAGACAGAGAGGAATAAATCCATGGCCATCTCAACAATTCTTCCTCTCCTAAACGAGGAAGAACGAGCGATCATCATCAAGGAAATCAAGAGGTACCAAGAAATCCATGCGGACCTACTTCTCCATATGGTGATGGAGGGGTGGCAGATCGAACAGCTCATCACAGGACGTGGAGAAGACTCTGACTCTTGGGTTGACGCTATGGGATCTATTCAGACACCTGTCGAGAATTTCATCTTAATCGGCATTCGAATCGGAGTCCAAGTCGTCTTCGATGCTCTACGATCAGAACTTCGTCCGTTTCCGGCTAGCTGGGAAGATCCCATATTTAATGGGGTTCTTCACACTTGTGCGGGAGATGATGAGTGCGAGCCACTAGAATGGATTAAAGACATTATTTTCCCCTTAGTAAAGGAGGTCGTCCTAAGCTGACATTCGCAAGACACATTCCCTGGTTTCGGGATCGATTTAGTTCGATCCCGAAACCTACACCCAAACTCTCCTTATGAGCTCTTATTGCTTCGCTCCAGGATGACGTGTTTTCTACAATACTCCTGATACCTTTGATACTCTTGATACTTTTGCTACTATATTTTTATATGCTCGCTAAGGTTCTTTCGGCCGCTGTAGTGGGACTTGATGCTGTACCAATTGAGGTAGAGATCGATATTGCCTCACAGGGTCTTCCCTCCTTCACGATCGTCGGTCTTCCTGATAAAGCCGTTGAAGAGGCTAAAGAACGCGTTAGATCTGCAATTCGCAATTCAGGCGCTGATTTTCCCGCTCGTCGTATTACGATTAATCTCGCTCCTGCCGATCTTCCCAAAGAAGGACCTTACTATGATTTACCAATCGCTATCGGAATTCTTCTCGCTTCAGAACAAGTCAAAGCAGACCTTGCGAATACATTAGTCGTTGGCGAGCTGTCACTTGATGGTCGTGTGAGAAAAGCGAGTGGCATTCTTCCCCAAATTCTCATGAGTAAGAAGTACGAGATTAGTGAAGTCTTTATTCCAGAAGATAACGGGACAGAAGCATCGATTATACAAGGTGTAACGATGTACGGAGTAAATAGCTTACTATCACTTTTTAGACATCTATCAAAACAACACATCCTTTCACAAATCGAACATACAAATATCAGTGAAAAGAAACAGTTTGAAACATTTGAATTCGATATGAAAGATATTAAAGGGCAGCACCAGGCTAAGCGTGCATGTGAAATAGCAGCAGCGGGCGGACATAATATGCGTTTTTCAGGACCACCAGGCGCCGGCAAAACATTACTTGCTCGAACGCTTCCATCTATTCTGCCCCGACTCACATTTGACGAAGCGGTTGATGTCACGAAGATTTATAGTATTTCTGGGTTACTTGATCGAGAAGCATTTATCACAACTCGCCCATTTCGTTCCCCGCATCACACTACGTCACTGGTCGGATTGATTGGTGGAAGTAGTAACCCTCGTCCAGGAGAAATAACGCTTGCACATCGGGGTGTCCTGTTTCTCGATGAATTTCCTGAATTCCCAAGACAAATCTTAGAAGCGCTTCGACAACCAATTGAAGACGGCATGGTTCATATTTCAAGAGCGAGTGGAAAAACTACGTTCCCAGCCAAATGTATGCTTGTTGTCGCACAAAATCCTTGCCCGTGTGGCTATTTGACAGATAAATCGCACGAATGTTCATGTAACCCCATGCAAATTTCACGCTATCAGAAAAAAATTTCTGGACCACTACTTGATCGCATAGATATTCACCTTGAGGTTCCAGCAGTTGAAGTGAGTAAGTTAACAGAAGAAGACCTTTCTCAAAACGAAACATCCGCTATAATTCGAGCTCGTGTTCAAAAAGCACGTGATATCCAGACAAAACGCTTTGCAAACACGCCGATTTCATCAAATAGCGAAATTAGTAGCAAAACCATGAAAGAGTTTTGCGAACTTACACCTGAATGTACTGATTTGCTTCGTAAAGCAATCACGACATTTAAACTTTCTGGCAGATCGTATCATCGCATCATTAAGCTCGCACGAACAATCGCTGATTTAGAAAATACGCATATGATCGCCCCAAATCATATCGCTGAAGCATTGCAATTTCGCCCGCGCTACGAGACGATATAATCTCAATGAAATCTTTTGTATGGTGGCTACTCAGTCTAAGCGTTTTTTCACTTCTTGTTGCAGGGTTCTTCCATCCTATTACTGCTTTTACTCAAGATCTGGGTAGACATCTTCTCATGGGACAACAGATTCTTATAAATCACTCCGTCCCGAGTATAAATCTTCTCTCATATACGTATCCGACGTTCCCATTTATTAACCATCATTATCTCTCTGAAGTACTTTTCTATCTGTTTTATGGTTTGGCTGGTGAAAACGGACTACTGCTACTGATGACGAGTATCGTGGTTATCGCATTTGGCCTCGTTTTTTTCTATAGTGCTAAAAAAGCACGTATTATTCCAACAAGTCTTCTTTCATTTTTTTATCTGAGAGTATTGTTTGAACGAACAGACATTAGACCTGAAATGTTTGGCTATTTATTACTGAGTATTTTTCTCGTTAGTTTGTATCATTATCGAGAGAACTACACGAAATGGATTTTATTGCTAATTCCACTCGAACTATTATGGGTACAACTTCATATTTCATTTATTATTGGAATTGTCGTACTTGGTTTATTTTTTATTGATAATGTACTGAATAATCGCAAAAAATTATATAATCCGAGTACGTTACTACTCCTTTTTGTTGTAGTTTTCTCAACGCTAGTTACACTACTAAATCCAAATGGCATTATAGGTGCACTCTATCCGTTTCATATTTTCCAAAATTATGGATACACAGTAGAGGAAAATCAAACTATTTTCTTGCTTGAAAGCTTATTTGCAAAGCCTACTATCCCCTATTTCAAAATATCTGTTTTGCTACTGTTTATTTCACTCTTTTCTGTCATCAAAAAGACAAGACCAATCGACTGGTTACTCGCAATTACGTTTACGTATCTTGGTGCAAGTGCTGTTCGCAACTTCCCTCTTTTTGTTCTTGCGACTATTATCCCAGCATCTCTTGCGCTTTCTGCAGTGTTCAACTGGATAAAGCCACTCCTTCCAACCTCATCTTTTACAAAATTGACACTTATCATAACTCCCTACCTTCTCGTATGTCTTTTCTTATGGACAATACCTTCTACTGTTTCACAACGAGGATTTGGATTTGGGAAAATAACAGGTGCAGAAAAAGCAGCTGATTTTTATAGTAAAAATAAACTCTCAGGACCAGTATTTAATAATTTTGATATTGGCAGTTATCTCGAATACCGCATTTTCCCAACACAACGTGTATTTATCGATGGAAGACCTGAAGCATACCCTTCGTCATTTATTCAAAAAACTTATATTCCCATGCAAGAAGATCCTGCAGTATTTAGTTCAATTGATAAGAAATATCAGTTTAAAACACTTTTTTTTGCACATACTGATCAAACGCCATGGGCAAAGACGTTCTTACAATCAATCATACAAAACAAAACCTGGGTGCCTATTTACCTCGACCATGATGTGATTATTTTAGTTAAAAATATTCCTGAACATGAGTCACTTATTAAGAAATTTGGTATGAGCCCTAACACGTTTTTTGTATCACAGATGGAAACATACTCACACCAAGAACTCCTCCAGCTAATGAATTTTTATATAACAGTACAATTACCAGCACAAGAGATATCGACAGCTCAAGCAATTCTTCAGAAAGATCCAAACAATTGCCAAGTACTGTCGTTCTTGATTTCATTACTAACACAACAACAAGATCAAACAGCAACTATCTATATGCAACGCTTCGATCTATTTTGCCGTTAAAATCATTCTGATACAATAGAACTCTGCCCATGGAATACGGTCTCTCTACTGCTGATGTTATTGCACAACAAAAAAAATATGGAAAAAACACTATCAGTGTAGAATCTTCTTTCTCGGCTGTTTCACTCTTTGTTTCTCAATTTCTAACCCTCATTAACGGCATTTTACTCACTGCGGCAACTGTTTCGTTTTTTATTAGTGATATCGTCGATAGCGTTTTCATTATCGCTGTCATTCTCTTAAATGCAGTTATTGGATTTATTCAAGAATATAAAGCAGAAAAATCACTTGAAAAATTAAAAGCATATACCTCGCCAGTTGTTCGAGTCATTCGTAATAATCATGAACAAGAGCTCTCTTCAGTTGATTTGGTTCCAGGGGATATCGTCGTGCTTTCTGAAGGAGATAGGATACCAGCAGATGGAGTATTACTTGAGTCACACCATTTGGAAAGTGATGAGTCACTGTTAACTGGTGAGTCAGTTGCCGTCATAAAAGATAAAAACGACCCTGTATATATGGGGATGCTTATTACTAAAGGCAATGGCAGATGTAGTATAACAGCGATCGGCATGGAAACTAAATTTGGAAAGATTGCCCAAACTCTTTCAAGTATAGAAGATGAACAAGCACCCCTACAAAAACAAATCAACGACTTAGGGAAAATTATCACAGCGTTTGTTATTGTCTTATCACTCCTTATTATTCCTTTTGGACTTTTGTATGGGAGAGCGCTTGCACCACTACTATTAATCGTCATGAGTATCTGTGTGTCCGCTATTCCAGAATCCTTACCTGTCATTATTACGATCGCACTTGCTATTGGGACCACGAAAATGGCGAGAAAACGTGCGATTATTAGAAAAATGCCTGCAGTTGAAACGCTTGGCGCCATGCAGTACATTCTTGTAGATAAAACAGGAACGCTCACCCAAAACACGATGCGAGTTAAAAAACATTGGTTACATGATAAAGGAGACCTCCCCTCTCTTCTTAAAGCATGTGTCCTGGGTAATACGGCTTCACTTATTCGAAAAGGTTCTCCACATCACTTCGACATTGCAGGCGATAAAACTGATGGATCGTTACTTCTTTTTGCTGAAAAAGAGAATGAGAATATTCACGCAGACATTAGCCGCGGAAAGATTCTCGATGAATATGTTTTTGATACTGAATTTAAAACAATTACGACAGTCATTAACGAGCACAGTCAAACAGTTGTCTATGTACGAGGTGCTCCTGAAGCAATACTTGCAAAATGCACTCTTAGTGAAAAAGACAAAAAAATAGTTGAAAAAGAAATCCAGGCTTATGCAACAGAAGGATTACGTGTTATCGCATTCGGTGCTAAAAAAGAAGGCCACGTAAAAAAACTAAGTAGAATTGAAGCTGAAACAGCACTTCATTTTCTAGGAATTGTTGGTATTTATGATCCCCCCCGAATGGAAGTGCGCCATTCTCTGCAAATAGCTAAACATGCAGGTATTCGCACAATCATGGTCACAGGAGATAGTGAGCTTACAGCACTTGCTATCGCTCGAGAAATTGGACTTATTGAACAAGAAGAAGACGTAATAACGGGTGACGAACTCAAAACAATGACAGATAAAGAGATCATAGATATCCTGCCAAAGATTCGTATTTTTGCGAGATCACAACCTGAAGATAAACTGCGACTAGTATCACTTCTTAAAGATCAAGGATTTGTCGTAGGAGTTACTGGAGATGGAGTAAATGATTCGCTAGCACTTAAGAAAGCAGATGTCGGTGTCGCGATGGGTAAATCAGGAACAGAGGTTGCAAAGGAAGCTAGTGATATGATCATTTCTGATGATAATTTCTCGTCTATTATTACAGCCATTATTGAGGGAAGAACTATTTACCATAACATCCGCACCGCGATAACGTATCTCCTGGCAAGTAATTTTTCAGAGCTATTATTCGTTTTTTTCGCAGCCATGCTTAATCTCCCAACTCCCCTTCTCCCAACTCAAATCTTGTGGATAAATTTAATAACTGATGGCTTGCCAGCTATCGCACTTGCAAGTGAAGGAACCTCTCATCGTATCATCAAACAGCCACCACGTGATCCACGTACGCCTATTCTAGATAAAGGAAGAGCCACACTTATTATTAGTATTGGATTTGGGTTGTGTTCAGTCTTTCTTTTGACATTTGTCACAAGTATGCATTATTTCTCTGAAAATGTATCTCGAACAATTGTCTTTAATGTCCTTATTTTCTCTCATATGCTCATTGCCTATCTCCTTCGTGGGAAATTTTCCTTAAAGAATAGTACACTTTTTCTTTTTATGATCTTAAGTACAATTGTTCTACAACTCCTTATCACCTTAATTCCAGAGCTTCGAGCACTCCTTCATCTAGAACTATAAGATATTGATTTTATTTACTTCATGTATAGTTAGATTGGGCAGCAGGCATCTCCTCAACATACAGCTGAATGGAGATACACACGTCTAAGAAAATATGCTATAGCTCGAGGATAGAGATGTTTTGCCAGTGACTATGTTTTTCAGTGTCTATCAATACGACTTACTACTAGAAGACTACAACTCAGAAAAATAAGTCATCGAAAAAAAGATCATACCTGTAACACGGACCCACACATCTTACTTTTCGTAGCTACGACAAAAGTAGTGCAATTTCTTCAGAGAAAGTCTTTTAAAGAGAGCGTAATACAAATGTATGGCTGTTTTCTCATACAAAAGACTACTTATGGTTGGCCTTGGAGGGATACTCCCCAAATCGACATGTAATTAGAAGAACAATCCTATCCACTGTTTCCAGTTAGGTTCTTTTTTGAACTGATTTTCATTTTTTTGTTGAGTTGGTGAAATAGATGGAATAAGTACTATTTTCTCCCCATTTCGACGGAGTAACAGTTTATTTCTTGCTTCCTCTTCGACATACTCTGGCGCTGAGACGACTGAGAGTTGCTTCTTCAATTCATCATTTTGACGTTTCTCACGAACAACTTCATTCTTTGCTTTTGTTAGCAAATCCTGCTTTTGCCACAAGTTATAAATAGAACGCACAAGATTATTTATAATTAATAGTGAAAGAATAAGTATAATAAAAAACGCTATTTTCTTCATTTTTTTCCGTTTTCCTCCCGATTATCCCCTATTTTGCTCAATAAAAAGGGTTGACGAATCATGAATTTATTGATATTATGGGATATAGTATGTCAGAACCGATCAAAATTCGAGACGCGCACGCAAAATTTATTGACTTTTTAAAAAGCAAGAAGCACTCCAGTGCTACTATTCTAGCATATGGAAAAGATATAGAGCAGTTAAGTTCTTTTCTTTCTGAGCTTGAAAAGCATAATGTTCATGATGTTAAAACGGAAGATCTTCAAGCCTTTTTAGCAACAATGGCAGATAAAGGATATACTCCTAAGTCAGTTTCTCGTAAATTGAACTCAACACGTACTTTTTATCGTTATCTAAAAGTAAATGAAATTATTACTGACGATCCATCGCTTCTTGTTTCTCATCCAAAATACGAACTAGCTCCTCCACGAATCCTTAAACCGACAGAATATCGAGCACTTAGAGACGCTGCACGAAATGATCCAAGAATGTTTGCTATTATCGAACTACTTCTTCAAACAGGAATTAGAATTGGAGAACTCGCCGAACTTCGTTTAACAGATATCGAAGGTGAAACGCTTCGAATTCGCCCAATGGAAAAACATGAAGAACGAGTCGTTCCACTTAATCGTTCAGCTAAAGAAGCGCTTAGCCGCTATCTCAAAGGTCGTCCACAAGTAACAGATAATCATATTTTCGTTACCAAATCAGGCAAACCGTTCCTCGTTCGAAATATTAGAACCGCAATTGAACGATATTTTAGACTTGCTGAAATCGAAAATGCAAAAGTAAACGATCTTCGACATACATTCGTCGCACATCATTTAAAACATGGAGTTTCACTCGTCCTTCTTTCAAAGATTTTAGGACATAAAAGAATTTCAACAACTGAACGCTATCTGGAATTTGTAAAAGACCGAGCAAAAGACACAAGTCACCTGTCAGAACTGTAATTTTATCGTTTTTTTTCTTCGTTATTCCTTCCCAGTACAATTCCACAGACAAAAATAAGGCTCTCCTACTACCTGTTCCTTCTTAACCATCTCCCAGTTGGGTGTTACGCTTTGCATAGTATCTGCAACCATTAAATACTCATCGTTTTTAAGAACATAGGTATTTTTATCACCCAGTATCGAAAAAGGAGGAGAAAATCGTGACAAGGATAATTCTACAAGTAATGGATTAGCTGGGCGCATAGCAGGAGGTACAGGAGAATTCTTGCCGTGACGAACAAGTGTATTTCCTTTTTTCTCAATCGTATCCCCAGGGCCTGCAAAAACTCTCCGAATAGTCAGTTCATTATTTTTTTTATAGACAAGCGGCTCACTTGATGGAAAATTACTTACTGGAAACGTGCCCCAGAGAATAAACGCATTATTCTTGTAGACTGGTAGCATTGCATCGCCTGATACTCGCATGGGTTTTATAAATACAGCTGCAGTAATCGCACAAATAATTAGCACAAATGGGATAAGTGAACCAATAAGATACATCCACCATGTTTTCTGTTTTATCGTTATATCTGGGGTGGCTGATCGTACATTTTCATATAGCTTATATTGAAAAAGCATCACGAGTGGAATAGTAATTAACGAAACGATACTTTGAGCTATCTGAGAGACTAACCCATTTTGGAAAAGAAGTGAAATATACCCTGCAATGCTGGATAAAGCTGCCGCAATTAATGCGATAAAAATAATTCGAATTGCAATTTGCCAAAAATATCCTCGCACATACTCTCGACTGGTAAGCAGCGCGTCCATTCCCTTTTTTTTCTCAGTAAAAAGAACATATTGAGAAAACGTAAACCAAACACTAAAGAGTATCCCTGGAATAACAAAAAGCAAAAAACCACCACCAACAATCAAGAACGAGAGGATAGTCACCCACCAAAGTGATAGTATTTTTTTCGAACCAACTTGATATGCACCATGTACCGTGGTTATTTTTGTATCAGTTATCGCCGAGAGAAGTGCTGCTGTAGTGAAAGTTTGGAGGATAAGGGCTATGCTATATAAAAGAATTGTCAGTGGAACGGTACGCTCAATTATTTGAGCAAAAACGACAAGAGGATGACCCGATACACCATGAAGAGACACATAAGAAAGCGTATCAAGAAGCAAATAAAACAGTGTTGGTGGAAGTACAAGTCTCGTAAAAAAGGAAGTTTTCTTAAGATAATCTTGCCAAGCTAAGTCAATAAGTGAAAATGGATGGATTAATGCTAGTTTTTTTATTTTATCTGACATGGTACATATCATGCATTACATCGCTAATAATTGCAAGATTACTTTTTCTGAAAACGATTTCTATGCGGAGGCAACACTAGTCGAGTAAAATTCTCAGCAAAGTGATAGTGCTCTTCTTTGGCAAATTCTGCGGCACGAGCAGTGATTCTCTCTTTGATTGAAGGGAAATCATCATACTGACTTTTATGCGCTGCAATTGCTTCAAGTTTTTTAGGAAGAAAGTCAGTTATATCAACAGTATGCCGTTTCTCCTCAAAACACGTCATCCATAATTCTTCAACTGCATGGAGTCCAAGTCCTTCTTTTTCGTGTTCTGGGAAAATAAGCCGATCACGAGAAAGTGGGAAAACTGCATCCATCGTCGCAAGAGCCGCAGCTCGATGATCAGTATGATTGATAAAATGAAATCCTGAAAAAAGAGGTTCTTTAGAAAAATAAAATGTTGGATCCATCGTAATCACGATGTTAGGTTTTATACGACGAATAATCCGTACGATCTCCTCTTTTAACTCAAGATTTGCTTCAAGTTGTGTATCTGGGTGATCTAAAAAGAAAATGTCTTTCACGCCAAGAATTTTTCCGGCTTTGAGTTGTTCACGACGTCGAATCTCGGCAAGTTTCGCATGTGTCATCTGTGGTTCATCAGAACCTCGCGATCCATCAGTGCACAAAACATAGTAAACGTCCCATCCTTCTGAAGCAAATTTTGCAATTGTCCCAGATGCCCCAAAGTCCATATCGTCTGGATGTGCACCAACAGCAAGTAAAACGTGATCTGAAGATTTTTTCATAATGAGGTGGGTGTGCTTGGGATCGGACCAAGGACATCGACTTTATAAGAGTCGCGCTCTACCACTGAGCTACACACCCGAATGAGTTTGATTGTAGCAAAAAAAAGAACGAAAAAGAAGGAATTAGAGCTTCGCACGTTGAGTAATCTCTGCTTCAACGAGATGGACATCACGGCCATATTTTAATTTTGAAAGCTCTTTAACGAGTTCTGCGACCCGTGGATTCATCAATTTCTTCTCTTCTTCAATGTTTTTGGTCGTATCAAGTGAGAATGGTGGTGCTGGTTCACCGTTCACGAGTGTCTTCATGTAGCAATTAAAACGATCAACATTAATTAAATCTGCTTCACTAAACGTCGGTTGGAATTCGTGCTGAATATAATTTGCATCAGTAACGCCGACACGAAATGACGCGATTGTTCCTACATTTCCAAAAATAGCATTTTTCACTTCTTCATCCATTTGTCCAATAAACTGATTCGCAACGATAAGATTCAAGCGATATTTTCGAGCCTCAGATAGAATCTGTGCGAAATCAGGTGTCGCAAAATTCTGAAACTCATCCACATAGAGATAAAAATCCCGGCGTTCTGACTGTGGGATATTCTGTCGACTCATCGCTGCAGTTAAAATCTTTGGCACAAGCACTAACCCTAAGAAACTTGAGTTCTCTTCTCCAATTTTTCCTTTTGATAAGTTAACGAGAATGATTTTTCCTTCATCCATTACTTTTCTAAAGTTAAATGAACTATCTGACTGCCCGATGATATTTCGAATCATTTTATTCGTAACAAAACGGCCAAATTTGGACACAATGTAATCAAGTACTTCTGATTTATGAAAATCTGACGTTTGTGCGATTTGATCAGTCCAGTAACGTCTGATAATTGGATCATCGACAAGTGGCAAAATTTCTTGGACAAAGGCTTGGTCTGTGAGGGCGCGGACAAGTTCAATAAGAGTACTGCCTTTTGCGTACATAACTGTTAACATCGCATTTCGAATCGCATGCTCAAATCGTGGACCGATGATACCAGTTTTATTCGGATCAAATAATTTATACATCAGTCCAATCAGAGATGATACAACATAGTGCTTCTGTTCCTCTGTCTCTGCCTCAAGCATGTTTAAACTCATCGGGCGAGACGTGTCTGCTGGATCAAAAAGAATAACGTCTTCGGCACGTTCTGGTGGCATCATCTGAAGAACATCCTCGACTAAATCTCCATGAGGATCAATCACAGCTAGTCCTTTTCCATTTTTAATATCCTGCATAATCATTTGTTTCAGAAATTCTGACTTACCAGTTCCAGTCTTTCCGATGATGTACATGTGTCGACGTCTATCGTCATCTGAAATATGAATTGGACGTGAAATACCCCGGTAGGTACTTTTTCCTAAATATAAACCATCAGTTGGAATATTCGCAGGTGCAGGAGAACGTTTTGATGTTACCCAGTAAATACCAGGAGTGGTAATACTTTTATTTGGAAAATGGAACAGTGTCGCCAACTCTTCACTATTAAGAAGCGACGTATGTCCAAAAAGTGGAAAATAACGATAAATAAAGTCAGTGATGAAACTTCCTTTAAAAAAGCGGTGTTTATTTTTCTTAAATGAATTTGCTCCGTTATATTGACTGTACGCTTGCACCATATTTGATAAATGTGCTTCTGCTGCCTCGTGAGAACTACTTGAGACAACAAGTCGAACGGTACAATCAAACCCAGCTTTATTGGTTTTATTTTCCACCCCTTCCATTTCTTTTGCATCTGTTGAGTATTTAGCTGTTTCAGGATTAGCTTCACCTTTTTTTGTTTTTGAAATATAACTTTTACCTATACTTCTCCATTTAGGATCTGCAGGGCGTATTAAGATTTGAATTGCAGCTCCCTCCCCCTCGCTCATTTTCGCCAAAATAGACGTAATAGATGCTAATGGATCAACAGGAAAATCTTTAAACACCTTAATTGGCATATACGGTGCGCCTTTTAGATAAAGCGAGGCAAACGCCACTTTCCCCTTCTCAGAAAAAATATTATATTCACTCCCTAAAATATTATTTGCTCGCTGTTTTGCAGCTGGATCTGAGACTGGCATGATATCGGCATCAGGGTAGGCTCCATTAATCTGCTTTTCCACAAAGTCACGTAATTTATTTGGAACATTGACATAAAATCGTATGTCTCCAGGAGTACCGACAATTTCAAATGAAATATGTGGCTGAGCACCAAAATATGCCATTTTATTTGTTTTCCGAATCGATGCAAGGCTCGTAAATAGTTGCTCTGCGGCATCGATTTTAACTTCATTATCGCGTGAGACTGCCACTTGTAACAGTGTGGAATTAAGAGAGTCCGACTCGCGTTTTCTATTACGAAACCATAACAGCAAGAAATATCCTAACCCATACCCTAGTAACAGCAGTATCCCAATCACAATAACTCCTATAAAAAGAGCCAACATAAATGTTTGAGATGAGCTAATGACACTTTCCATATTATTTTCCAAAAATCGCTACTTTTTTTACTTGTCTCAATAAAAAAGTTGCGAGCCACCGTATACTATCAGAAGCTCGTGTCGATTTTTCGAATTTTATTGCTTCTTCAGGACCAAATGGTGCATTCGTAATATATTGTACGTTTGATCCTGTTACAGTGTGCATTGGGACTGCAGCTTTAGCAGGCTGAACACCAGCCTGAGCCACGTCTGCTGGAACAACTGGTTGCTCACGGTCTGCAGACACCTCAACTCCTGCTGCTTTTACTTCAGCTGAAAGTACAGGCGCAACCTCACTCGGCATCATAAGTTCATTCATTCGTCCAAGTCCAGGTCCTGCTTCACGATGCGGAAGACTAACAGGAGCTATAGGAGTCGCTTGAACCTGTGTCTGGGGTTGATCAAGCGCTACTGGCTGAGTAATTGATTCTGCTTGTGGCTGAGCAACAGGCGTCACCGGTTGGGAGGGCTGAGACGCAACTGGTACTGTTTGAGCTTGGTTTTGAGCAGTATTATCCATAATGTTATCTTATCACGGCCGCTGCCTTCAAACAATGAATCCCTCCTTCCTAGCAATCATACGGAGCAGACTTGCCACATTTTGGGCAGGTTATTTTTCCATTTGAAATGGTAGCAACAATATCTTTCTCTTTACATAACGGGCATTCTTTACATTTAAGTGTTTTTTCTTGTAACATTCCTAACCGAATTCCACCCGCAGATTCAACAGCGGTCACTCCACCGCCTCCACCCGCACATCCAGGAATTGATGCTACTCGAGTAAGAATTTCCTCAAATAACTCGCCATTTTCAGTAAGCGATTCCTGATCTTCTTCTGACAGGATAAACAGCTTTGAAAGTCGTAAGAATGTGGCAGCAAGTGCTTTTTGAATGTCTAACTGTGAAAGCTGGTTCGTCGTAACATACTCTTCAAATTCTTTTATGACATCTTTAGTCTTATCGTTAAATTCATAGAGTGATTGCCCTTGTTTCATGTCGGATATAACTTCGTCCCATTTTTTATCACCAAATACAGTTTTCGTATTTTCTGTCACATGTGCCCGAGCTTGTCGTAATGTATCAACAATATCAAATGCGGTTTTTTGTTTTTCGCCAGGGATACATGTCAAAGCTCTCGCATAATCTTCAAGAAGTGAACCTTCGGGAAGAACTTTTCCTGTTAACATACGCAAAGCTTCACGACATTCTGTTATCGTAAAATCCGTTCGTATCGTAACACCCCGAATTTCCTTTCCTTTTCTTTCAAAAATAAACCAATACGAATCAGGGTAATGAATCGATTCTCCATTATCTGTTTCAAGCCCACTTGGTCCAAGAGGACTACACATAACAGCAATAGATTGCTCAGCTTTCCCTGATGGCTTTTCTGTATCTCCAGCCTCCCTAACAAAAAACGTTTTTACTTCTTTAAGTGCATCAAGTACACTTCCATTTCGTTCTTTAGCTGATGTCGTTTCAAGAATGTCTTTACCATATTTTGTATCACGAAGAGATGCTTCGCCATTTGGTAATGTTACCTCTTCATATTTATACGGATAGACTAACTTATCTGATAAATATTCGAGACAAAACCCAAGTAAATCTTGTTTGGTTTGAACAGCCCATCTATCCACAGAAGACGTATCTTTCATATCAAGTAATTGCATTTGTGATTTCATACTAAATCCAACTTTATTATCTAACGTATACCAGGGTAGCTCCGATGACCGCATTTCTTTATCAAAAAACGCAACATATTCTTTAAGTGTCTTTGGTTGCACCTTTATAACTTCAGATTCATACATATCTTGTTTTTGAAGATATGGTTGCTGCTTTTTTTCTCCAAGAAAATCATGTGCCTCATCTGTTTTTATCTTTGATGGACTTACTCGTTCTGCTTCGGATAATTGTTGTAATACTTCTACAGGCATAAAAAAACTCCTTGCTTCCAAGGAGTGTAGAAAAATCTACTTCTGCTCGGAAGATTCACATCGGGATCTGACTTATTCCCGATAGAGATCGGGACTTCACAGTTGCGGCACAGTTCTGGAATTACACCAGATTCACCAGGTTATTTACTTTTTTTACTAGTAATAGATTGTTTTCGTGAGATCCATACTGTTTCTTTTTCTCCTGTCAGATGATTCGTAAATCGCGCCATAGTGAAAAAGAGGTCAGATAACCTATTAACATACATCACAATCGTTGCATCAATAGGCTCTTTGTCTTGAAGTCGTACAAGCACTCGTTCAAGTCGGCGACAAATCGTACGTGCGTGATGAAGCGATGCACCTGTCACGCCTCCACCTGGCAAAATAAAATGAGTTAGTTCAGGAAGATTTGTCGTAAATTCATCAATCATTTTTTCAAACTCTGTTACTCGATCAAATAAATATGTTAATGGAGCTGATTGTGGATTTGCCAGGCTTGCACCGATTTCAAGTAAATCATGCTGAATCGCTTCAAGGGCTTCCTCAAATGGTGTGTTTTTAGCGGGTAAATGTGCAATAACCACGCCAACAATACTATTCAGTTCATCGACAGTACCGTATGTCTCGACACGTAAGCTTGATTTTGACGTGCGAACTCCACCCATAAGTGAGGTTTGGCCACGATCTCCTGTTTTTGTATAAATTGGCATAACGTATGAGGCAGTATACTAACGAGATTTTTTCGAAAAGGAGAATTCTTACAAAAAATCCTTCTTTAGAAAAAACAATTCCTAAGAAGGATTACAAGATTACTATACTTGAATACTCCTGCTCGGGAATGAAACGACTTAAGTATAGTTTTCTGACTTTCACAGTTGCGGCACAGTCACGAAATTTCATCGTGATTTCCTATACTTTTCCAACACAGTACCTAGCTACGAATAATTTCGAATAACTAAAGATATCCTAATTTCTACTAATTACATCAATGTATTCGAATATAATTCGTAGCAATTCGGATGCCTCTAGCACTCTGAGTGTCCACAGCTATAGCATTTTCGACAACCTTCTTCATACGCAAGCGTAGCAGAGCCGCATTCGGGGCAGATATCAAAAAGACTTGTAGAAGCATAGGAAGCTGACTTTTCTGGTACATCTGTATGCAAAATTGCCATTTGTCCAGGAGTATTTACAGCAGTACTACTATGTCCATTTGCATTACCATTTATGTGTGTAGTAGATTCAACGACCGGAGCAGCACTTTCTGCAGCTACAGCGTCTGCTGTGATTGGAAGAATAACTCGATCTTCTACTTTCCCATTTACTCTAAAGTCAAAATGACGAGAAAGTACTTTTGCAACAGCATCAGGAAGTGACCGAACACGGTTTTCACCAAATCCTATACTTCGCGCGCCACCAAGACCTGTGAGTTCTGACACAATTTCTCGAATTCGCTCCCTCTGTGGGACAGTACTATGAATACGAAGCACAAATGAGATCATACGGCCAAGCGCATCAGCCATCGCCATAACGTCTGACCCTGATTTTCCATTATTAATAAAGACTTCAAATGGTTGGTTGTTCTCATCATGATTTATCGTTACATACATTTTTCCACTTGGGCTTTCAGATTTATATGTCGTTCCCTCAAGCATCATCGGACGTGAAACGCGAGGCGTCACTGGAATAATTGGTTTTGATTCCTCTACTTTTACTTCTTTCTTTTCTTCAACACGCTCGAGTACTCCCACACGTGAACCATCTCTCATATACGTAACCCCTTTAAGACCCATATCATATGCCATCATATAGAGTGTTTTAACATCATCAATCGCATGAGCGTTAGGAGCATTTACCGTTTTTGAGATAGAAGAATCAATGTATTGCTGCGCTACGGCCTGGACACTAACATGCTCAAGTGGAGTTAAATCATTTGCGCCAACAAAGTACTCTGGTCGTTCTTCTGTGTCAGGATGTGCTTTTTTCCACTCTTCAAATAATGGATGATACACAATCTCTTCTCCACCTCTCCAGCGACGAAGGAAGGAGAATTCGTAGACTGGCTCAATACCACTTGATACACCTGAGACGAGTGATGTCGTCCCTGTCGGAGCAATTGTTAACAATACTGCATTTCGAATACCACGCTCTTCAATATGCTTTCGTGTTTCAGCTGAGAGATTCTGAATATGATATCCCTGCATGTATTTTTCTTTATCAAACATCGGGAATGCGCCTTTTTCAACGGCAATTTCTGTCGATGCTTCGTATGCATTATCACGAAGTGTTTTAAAAATCTTATCAAGCACGGGAAGAGATTCTTCAGATCCGTATTTAATATTCATTTTTATTAAAGCATCACCTACGCCCATAACCCCAAGGCCAGTTCGTCGAATATCTTTCGCACATTTTTCATTTTCTTTAAAAAAGTAATATGTTTGATCAATGACATTATCGAGAAGTCTTAGCGCAGTTCGTGTGTCTTTTGCAAATTCTTCATAATCAAACACTCCTGGTTTTTCACTTGCAAGGTCACCGCCTTTAACATACGCACTTAAATTCATGGCACCAAGATTACACACAGCCCATGGCCCAAGTGGCTGTTCGCCGCATGGATTTGTCGCAACGAGACGTTCAAAATACCAAGTGTTACTTCTTTTGTTTGATCGCTCCATGAAATGAAGGCCAGGTTCTGCAGATCTCCATGCAGCTTCACAAATCAAATCCCAAAGATATCGAGCTTTAACAGTTTTATAGACTATAACTTGCCCACCCATTTCTTTCCACTTTGGCAGATCTCCTCTCCATTCATCGTCGTATCGTGGATCAGTAATATCTGGATACACAAGTTCCCAATCACGATCATTTTTAACAGCTTCCATAAAGCCATCAGATACACAAACAGAGAGATTAGCACCATTAATTTTTGATAGATCCTGTTTAACGGTAATAAACTCTTCAATATCTGGATGCCAATCCCAGAGCATAAGCATGGTTGCGCCACGACGTGATCCACCTTGTTGAACGATATCATGCGTAGCAACTGAGAAAAGCGTCGCCCAGTTCACAGGCCCAGATGACGTACCATTTACTTTCTTAACGCGCGCACCTTTAGGTCGAAGGGATGAAAGATTAAGTCCAACGCCACCTGAGCGAGCCTGAATCTCAACGAGTTGACCAAGTGCTTCTAAAATTCCGTGACGTGAATCTTGAGGAGATGGGATAACGAAACAATTAAAGTAGGTGACCTGGTATCCGGTTCCCGCACCAGAGAGGATACGACCTGCTGGAACAAATTTGAAATCTTCCATGACACGGTAGAATTCTTTTTCCCATTTCTTGCGATCGGCTTTTTTCTCTGTGACAGCAATTCCTTTCGCGACGCGTCTCCACATCTCTTCAGGAGTACTTTCAAGTAAGCCACCATCTTCGCCTTTAAGCGCATATCGATCTAAAAATACTTTTTTTCTCAGTCCGTCTAATTGTTGTGCCATATTATTGTAATTCCTTTACTTTTTTTTCAAAATCTTCAACTGCAACAAAGTGTTTAAAGACACTTGAGAAGCGAATATAGGCGACTTTATCGACAAGTTTTAATTTACTTGCGACTCGCTCACCGATTTCATCACTTTTCACTTCAATAGACTCTGCACATCTAAGTTCGCGTTCAATATCACTGACAATTTTTTCAATGATATCGTGCGACACACGAGTCTTCTCACAAGCTCTAAAGAGTCCAGTTTTTAATTTTTCTCTATTAAACTGCTCGCGTCGTCCGTCTTTTTTTATCACTAGCAAGTAAACATTTTCTACCCGCTCGTACGTTGTAAACCGTTTAATACACTGCAAACATGCTCTTCTTCTTCTAATCGTGTTAAGATCAACGTTATCACGTGTCTCAACTACTTCAGATTCTCTATTTCCACAATATGGGCAGTGCATGATTACTAACTCTTCCCTTCTTCTTAGTCCGTCGTACTCATCTTCCTGCCAAAGATTGCTGAGCAGTCACTGTATGTAGTGATAAGAAAATCATAAGACACTACTAGTCTAGCGTCAATTGTCACTATCTATATCAAAGATTATCAACGTGCGTGAGGGGTTTCCTTATAGTAATTTTCTTACAATTAGCTGAAAAGCTTATTTGGTCTTAGGAAGACGAGAGAGGATATCTTGAAGATGTAGTATCCGCTGTTTAAATGCGATAAAAGTTGGTTTTTCTTTCTCTGGAACCTGCCCGATAAGCCCAGTTAAGACTTCTTCATGTTTTTGTGCAGCTACTGTCAATTCTCGAATTTCTGTCGATACATGCCTTCCACGTTTACGAGCAGTTTCTATTTGGGAAACAGCTTCTTCAAAGTAGTTTTGTCCTTTTGAGATCGTTGTTTCAGCAAGTTGTATATGTTTCTCATCGTTCGAATATAACAAGTAGACAGCGCTCTGAAGCCGCTTGTCTGCTTGGAGTAAATTAAAAAGAGATTTTTTGACGGGGTCAGCGATTAAGAGGCTTACAACTCTATCTCGAAATGCCTTTAGTGGATAGAGTGGGTTATCTGGCAAAATACCCGGATATGGAAGCGTGTAGTCAATTGAGGCGATAGTAGTTAGTCCAGCTGAGTCTGAACTCATTTCTTGAGCAAAAACAGGGACATGGCCTAGGAGAAGTAATAATACTAACCCTAATATAAGCGCTTTCATACTAGGTGAAGGCTAGCACAACTATAGCGAGTTTGCAATTAGTGACTTCTCCCGTGAGACTGAGATCTCTACTCGTTTTGCTTCTATAATCGATGCAACTGCTGCAACTGTTTTTTCAATTTCTCCATCTTTATTCATAACTAAATATTCGCAATCATCAAACTGTTTCATTTCCCAGAGAACAAGTGCTTCATTCCACCTGATATTCGCGTGTTCTCCTTCAGCGATAAATACACGTTTTTTTAATGTCTCAATATCTGGTGCACCTAAATAGACAAATACTGATCGAGGCATCATTCGTTTTACTTTTTCTTTCGTATTTTTAATTCCTTTTGCTTCAATTTTCCAAATAACATCGTTGCCACTTGAAAATGCTTCAGTGAGTGTTTTATTTTGTGTACCATAGAGCTCACCTCTAAATTCTACCCATTCAAAAAAAGCATCTTCTGAAATAAGCGTTTCAAATTCTTCTCGAGAAATAAAATGATATGGTTTTCCTTCTTGCTCACCTTCACGCATGGGGCGACTCGTAGTGGTAATAATTTTGACAAAATCAGCACGAAGATGCGTTAGTTCACTAATAACTGTGTCTTTTCCAGACCCACTTGGACCTGTCAAAACAAGTAATACGCTATGTGATTTTTGAGCATCGAGCTCTGAGAAGATATCCTTATCGCTCATAACGAGGTTGAAATACTGAGGACCTGTTCAACAAGACGATTTGCATAGCCGTATTCATTATCGTACCAAGCAATAACTTTAAGCATATTTCCACCAACAATCTGTGTCAAAGACAAATCAACAATGGATGAGTGAGGGTTACCAACGATGTCACTTGAAACAAGCGGATCTTCACTTATCTCAACAATCCCCTTATATGCATCTGTTGCTGCTGCATCTTTAAGCACTTTCTTTACCTCATCAACAGTTGTCTCTCTCTTAAGTAAAAAGGTGAAGTCTGACAAGGAGCCAACAGGAACAGGAACTCGAATTGCTAATCCATCAAATTTATCTTTCAGTGCTGGATATGCTTGGGCTGCTGCATGTGTCGCGCCACTTGAGGTCGGGATTATATTCTGAGCCGCAGCACGTGCTCGACGATAGTCTTTATGTCCCCCATCATGAATATTTTGATCAGAGGTATACGCGTGAATTGTGGTCATCATCGCTTTTTCAATGCCAAATGCTTCATCAATAATCTTTGCGACTGGAGTTATGCAGTTCGTAGTACATGACGCGTTACTAATAATTTTTTCTCCCTTATATTCATTATCGTTAATCGAGAGAACATAGGTCGGGACTTCATCGCCTTTTCCTGGAGCTGAGAGAACAACTGCTTTTGCGCCTGCATTAATATGAAGTTGGAGCTTTTCAGTGGTTAAAAAAGCACCCGTCGATTCAATAACGACATCCACGCCTAAATCTTTCCATGGAAGCAGTGACGGATCTCTTTGGGAATAGACTTGAATAGTTTTTCCATTAATACTCATCGTTCCCAGAAAATCTTTTTTAGATTCGTCAGTATTTTCTGTCACACTCATTTCCATATCGAGTGGACCATAGGTGGTATCGTACTTTAAAAGGTACATCCAGCCCTTCAGATCAGTTGAGGAGCCAGCATTAATCGCTACGACCTCCATCTCACTATCATGCCACTGTGTGATGATACGATGCGCTACACGCCCAATTCTTCCATATCCATTGATTGCAACTTTTACCATATATAACCATAGTATGAGGAATAAATTGAAGAGTCAAGTAAGAGATACGTTAGTCAGTAAACTCCTGTGTAAACATTTTTCCGTAAATCCCACCATCGATGACACCTATCCCGATTTGTTTAAATTCTGCCTTCAAAATGTTCGCTTTATGTCCTGGACTGTTCATAAGTCCCTGCATGGCAAGCTCAGTACTTGGAGCAAGTGCTAAATTCTCTCCGGCATATGAGTAGGCTATGCCTGCGTGTTCCATACGATCAAAGGGTGATTCTCCTTCGGGATTATAGTGAGAGAAATAGCCACGTTTAAACATATCATCCGAATATCTTCTCGCAAGATTTCGTAAAGAATCATCTGTGGTGAGTGGTGAGAGACCACGAGAGGTGCGCTCATTATTTACCATCGTTATCATCTGCTCTTCAGCAACCGGGTCAATCGAACCATTATCTACCGAAAAATGCAGCTGTACTGACTCAGTACTTTTGGGCTCAATCGTAAAGAAGTTCAGTGATTCATGCAGCGCACCACCAAAAATATCATTTAAGTTTTTCTCAGCAAAAGCCGTATTCGCGATTAACGTCGAGCCAATTTTTGAGGTCGAGACAGATTCTTTAAGGACTGGTGAGGATGGAAGCGCAATGATGACACTTAATAAAAATGAAAGAATGATAGCAGCTGAGGCAATACCTGGGAAAATACCTAATATATGATTCGTTTTTTTAAGTACCACTTCAAATGTGTTTTCACTTGGAATTTTAGGGATAAACGAAACAATTTTTCGTAACAGAAGGTTTAAGATAATCTCTGAAATAAGAGCTGCAAAGAAAAATCCCAGTGCATTTGCAAATCCAAGCGGCATTGAAAAAAAGTGAGTAAAAAGAGCTGCGAGAGTGCCATAAAACTTCAGTGCAATCAAAAATGAGAGAATAAAACTCACTAAATCCATAAACGCCAACGCTAGTCCAATCGTATATCCTTCATATGCATAAAATCCAAAAATTCCCACAATAATAATATCCAGAAGGTTCACTCCTATTTGAAAAGGTGCTAATAATTGAAGGAAAAAAGCACGAATAGTATAAATGATTTCCATAGGGTTATTATACGATATACGTGCCGCTTATTTGTAAGCCCCGTATCTCTTTGCTATGATAACATCATGTCTCGATTCTGGAAACGAATCAAAAAATATAAGTGGGTGTATTACATTGCACTTATTCCACTCGTACTTGCCCTTGGGGCATTTTATTATTTTATTCTTCGAGATCTTCCGTCCCCTACTCGTTTACAAAGTAATTCACTTCCTCAATCAACCAGAATTTATGATAGGAATGATACTCTCCTTTATACTATTTATGCATCTCGTAATCAAACATTTCTACCCCTCACCAAAGTCCCTAAATCAGTACAATACGCCACAATTGCGATCGAGGATAAAGATTTTTATAGACACGGAGCAGTAGATTTCCGTGGAATTGTACGTGCATTTTACTCAACCTTTTTTAACAAACAACTCCAAGGAGGTTCCACACTCACCCAACAACTCGTTAAAAATAGTCTTTTAACTCAGGATCGAACATGGCAGAGAAAAATTAAAGAGATACTGCTCTCTTTTGCGACAGAGGTTCTCTATAGTAAGCGCTCAATTCTAGAAATGTACCTCAACCAAGTTCCCTATGGTGGAACAGCGTATGGTATCCAGGCTGCTGCTCGGACATACTTTGGAAAAGATGTTTCAGCGTTATCACTTGCCGAGAGTGCATTTTTAGCAGGGCTCCCGCAATCTCCAAGTTCATTTTCTCCATACGGAACCCATCCTGAACAGGGACTCGATAGGCAAAAAAGTGTGCTTAGTGAAATGAGAAAACAAGGCTATATTACCTCAGCACAAGAAAAAGAAGCAGCGAGTGAAGAGTTACAATTCAAAAAAATTACTAACGAGATCAAAGCTCCTCACTTCGTGTTTTATGTAAAAGACCTTCTCACTCAAAAATACGGTCAAGCAACAGTTGAAACGGGTGGCTTAATCGTCAAAACAAGCCTCGATCTCTCACTCCAAGACTATGCACAAGCAACAGTAGCTGCCGAAATTGAACGTCTTAAATATAACCATGTAGGAAATGGCGCAGCACTCATCACCAATCCAAGTACCGGTGAAATATTAGCGATGGTTGGAAGTAAAGATTACTTTGACAGTGAAAACGGGAACGTAAATATTACGCTAGCCAAACTGCAACCTGGATCATCGATTAAACCAATTAACTTTGCGACGGGGCTGATTAAAGGCTACACAGCAGCGACGCCATTTATCGATCAGGCATTATGTTTTGGCGGAAACCCACCATACTGCCCCAAAAACTATGATAATAAATTTCACGGTGCAGTCCAAATGCGATTTGCGTTAGGAAATTCATTTAATATTCCAGCTGTTGAAATGTTAAAACTTAACGGTATTGAGGCCATGATCGCAACAGCATCAGCGATGGGAATTACGACCTTTACTGAGCCTGACAGATACGGACTATCACTGACACTCGGTGGTGGTGAGGTAAAAATGGTAGATATGGCAACGGCATTTGGAGTGTTTGCAAATAGCGGTTATCGCATTGATCTTCACCCAATTCTAAAAGTGACTAACGCAAAGGGAGTAACACTTGAGGAATATATTCCGCCACCAAATGCAATTTTTGGTAAAAAAGTTATTCCAAGTGGGGTTGCATATATTATTTCGCAAATTCTTATGGATAATGGAGCACGACTTCAAGCATTTGGTCCAAATTCTGAACTAAAACTAGGAAATCAGCCAGTCTCTGTTAAAACAGGCACCACAAATGACTATCGAGATAACTGGACGATTGGGTATACACATGGGCCATCATATCTTGTAGTCACCTGGGTTGGAAACAATGACAGGACCCCGATGAATGGTGTTGTTTCAGGTATAACAGGTGCTGCACCAATCTGGCATGACCTCATGAGTCACTTACTTGAAGGAAAAACTGCACAACAACCTAAACAACCACAAAACGTTGTGGGTAGAATCATTTGTTCAGATTCTGGCCTTATTCCCCAAGCTGATGGCACGCCTGATAAATGTCCAACCCGATTTGAATACTTCATTAAAGGCATGGAACCAAAACAAGTTGATCCAGGAAAACAAAAAATATTTTGGGATAAAACAGCAAATGTCCCTGCCAAGCCAGGCCAAACAGAAAATGTTGAAGAGCGAATGGAAAGAGTTATTACTGATCCACTTGGAAATAAATATTGCGTAACCTGTCCACATCCAAGTCCAGCACCAACTCCGTAGTATTTTTTCCTTCTTCCCTCACGCACGCTCATTTTGTATAATCCAAAGTGTCTGTCCCCCTTTTTTGTTCATGAGTAAAAGTCGTTTCGTTTCTCGTTTGGCGCGGAGGTATAGTTCATATCCTTTTTACCTTCAGCTCCCTGTTAACCTGTTTTTGCAGGGTGTTCGTTTGGTAGCGTTTTTTTATCGTCTTGGTAAAGTCATAAATAAGCGCTTAAAACGTTTTTCTAAAAAACATAAAAAAATCATTACCAGACTTTCAACGGTTATTTCTGTAATCATTGCATTTATAATAAACATCAGTAGTAATACTCAAGAGCATATACGTAGTTTCTTTGGGAAAATAAGCTCTCTACTCAAACGACTCATTACTGTTAAGCATAAAAAGAAAAAAAGAAAATCAACAAAACAAAAACCAACTCCATTTTTTTATAAAAAACGTGTTCTCGGCTCT
Source organism: uncultured Gammaproteobacteria bacterium (assembly GCA_964503265.1). Classification (GTDB taxonomy): domain Bacteria; phylum Patescibacteriota; class Microgenomatia; order Levybacterales; family UBA12049; genus CAZCYO01. Next base: position 47,109 of record CAZCYO010000003.1, on the reverse strand, counting down.
GGGATAGTACTTACGCTTTTTCTCTGTTTTATAACTGCAAGCATCCTATTTATCAGAGATCTCCCAAATCCAGAAACACTTAAAACACGAGAAATTGCGCAAACTACGAATATTTATGACAGACATGGGACACTTCTCTACCAAATATATGCGAATCAAAACCGCACTGTTATCCCACTGAGCGACATCCCATTAACCATTCAGGAAGCAACACTTGCGATTGAAGATAAGAATTTTTATCATCATCTTGGATTTGATGTACCCGCCATGATTCGTGCGTTTAACTCAAATATTCATGGTGGAGATACTCAAGGTGCATCAACAATCACCCAGCAACTCATTAAGTCATCTTTTTTTAGTCCAGAGAAAAGTATTGTTCGTAAAATCAAAGAAGTTATTCTTTCTTTTTGGGCAGAGCGTATCTATTCCAAACAAGAAATTCTTGCCATGTACTTTAATCAAATCCCTTATGGTGGAACCGCATGGGGCGTTGAGGCAGCGGCTGATGTCTATTTTAATAAACATGCAAAAGACTTAACCCTCGCACAAAGTGCTTTCTTAGCAGGAATTACCTCAGCACCATCAGCATATTCACCCTATGGTGAGTCATCTGTGTACTGGAAAAAAAGACAGACGGAAGTGCTGCGTAATATGGTAACACTCGGATATATTACGAAAAAACAGCAAGATCATGCTCTAAAAGAAGAGCTTCACTTTGCAAAGCCTGCAACGCCCCTCCACGCACCACATTTTGTGATGTATGTAAAAGAATTGCTCATAAAACACTATGGACTCGCTGCCGTTGAGAAAGGTGGACTTCGTGTCTATACCACACTTGATCTTCCGCTTCAGGAAAGAGCGCAAGAAATTGTGACAAATGAAATCACAAATGCAGCATATTTAAATGTTACAAATGGCTCAGCCTTGGTCACAGATCCTGCAAATGGAGATATTTTCGCTATGATTGGTGGTCATGATTACTCCGATCCAAATGGTGGTAATGTAAATGCCACAATGAGTCTTCGTCAACCTGGTTCATCCATTAAGGTTGTTACCTACAGCGCCGCACTAGAGCATGGATTGACAGCTGCTACACTTATCGATGACACTCCTACAGCGTTTCCGATTCAAGGAAGTGCACCATATGTGCCAGTGAATTACGATGGTCGCTTTCATGGAAGAGTCACACTCCGCACTGCACTTGGAAACTCATTTAATATTCCAGCTGTTAAATTACTCCAACAAGTTGGAATTCCGACAATGGTGACACTTGGAAAGAATATGGGAATAACATCATGGGGAGATCCAAGTGAATACGGACTTGCGATCACCCTTGGAGGAGCTGAGACAACAGTTATGGATATGGCGACGGTTTTTGGGACACTTGCAAATCAAGGTGAACGAGTCACACCTAACCCTATCTTAAAAGTCACAAGTAGTAATGGGGAGATTCTTGAGGAGAAAAAAGACGTTGAAAAAGTGCGAGTACTTGATCAAAGCGTGAGTTATATTATGTCTGACATATTAGCTGATAATAACGCCCGCATGATGGAATTTGGTCCAAATTCCCCTCTCGTTATTCCAAATCACTTTGTCTCAGTCAAAACAGGAACCTCAGATTATAAACGTGATAACTGGACCATTGGATACACACCAGAGTTCGTCGTCGCAGTGTGGGTTGGCAATAATAATAACGATCCAATGAGTCAAAGCTTGGCGTCTGGAATTACTGGAGCTGCCCCAATCTGGCACTCGATTATGGAACTCCTCGTTGCTAACAGACCAGAGACAAAAAGAAGTACGCCAAGCAACATTGTCCAAAAATTTTGTAACGGGAAGCAAGAATTCTTCGTGATTGGGACTGAAAACTCTGTATGTCAGTCATCTTTCCCATCAAGTGCAGGCTCGAGTTTTTTCAGGCGGTAAGCGCTTGAAGTAGACGATTATATTGTCCTAGTACATCGTCATTGTTAAACAGAAAACTCGTTGAAATAAATCTCGTAGCTCCTGCATTTCTTGCGATAACGATCGTCTCGTCAGTAACTCCACCATCAACTTCAATTGGAAAGATATCTCCTGTTCTCGCTCGTATCTGAGACACCTTCTCAAGCCGGCTTTCCATAAATGGTGGTCCGGAGAAACCCACTTTTTCAGAGGTGTAACAAAGCATACAATCAAGATCAATAAGCGGAATTTGAACTGCATCAAGTGACGTGGGTCCATCAAGCACCAGTCCTACCTCTCCTAGTTCTTGGGCTTTTGTAACAAAAGCTGCCTGATCTGACATACGTTCTACGTGACCTAAAAATCGTTTAAACCCTGCCCCTGCAAATTGCTCGAGGTAATTGATCGGCTCATCAACCATCATATGCAGTTCTAAAAAGAATTCTTCACTGTATGTTTTAAATGGAGTTGGATCACTGAATGTCGTGTTGGCGGCAAATTTCCCATCAATAAGATCGATATGGAGTGTCTTGGCAAAGGGTTTTACCTGGAGAATCTTTTTCTCAATATTTTCCCATGATTGTTCTAAAATACCAGGGATGATTTCGTAGGGGTCATGTTCCATAGGTTATTCAAGTTCAGCTATTTTCTGAATTCTTCTGATGTGTCGTTCGTCTCCAGGAAATGGAGTCTCAAGCCAGAGCAAAATCGCTTTAACTGCGTCCTCTTCTGTTAAAAATCGTGCACTCAGTGAGAGCATATTTGCATTATTGTGCTCACGAGTGAGTTTAATAATTTCAAATGGATCAGTACTTTCTCGTCCTGTCACGTCTGCTGGGCTAACAGGAATAGCTGGTGTATAAAAAAGTGCACACCGAACACCGGTGTATTTATTTGCGACCATCATTTCAGCTTGACCCGAACCTCCAAAAATAATACCTCGGCGATGTTCAGGATCTTCTGCTACTTTTTCTGCTGCAAGACCGATAAAGTCTGGATAATCATCCTCGGGATTAAACGAGAATGCCCCACAATCTTCAACGGTATATCCTTTTTTAATAAGCACTTCTTTTATGTGTTCCTTTAACGAAAACCCTGCGTGATCTGTACCAAGATAAATAGTTTCTTGCATATTATGATTCATGAACTATAACATGTTGCATTTTTTCATGCCAGAGGTGTACGTCATTTTTATGGAGTAGTCCAGTCTGTGCTCCAATACTACTCACGACTGAAGCAGCGTTTGCTGTTCCGAGCCGAAGAGCGTCAGGAATACTGCCATTTTTCATAAGACTCGCGATAAATCCAGTCGAGAAGGCATCTCCTGCCCCTGTTTTTCCAATCGTTTCTGTTGGAATTATCGTTCCATGATATTCCTTTCCTTCTTCATCAAGTACATACGATCCACGATCGCCGTCTGTTAATAGGAGTAATTTACCACCCATCTTACGAAGACTATGAAGAAGATCTCGCGGGGTGTGTGCGTCACTTTTCGCATGTTCTCCATGAATAAGTGAGATATATTCTTCTTTATTCGCGATGAATACGTGTGCGAAAGGTAATAGTTCGCATATTAAGTCTTTTCCTTGGCCTAATTGCTTCGTTCCCGGATTAAAAGCGATCTTGAGTTCTGGATGTTGTTTGGCATGTGCGATGATTCCCTGATAGACATGTTTCCACGACTCTCCCATTGATGTGACATATATCCAAGGAGTCGTAAGTCGATCTAAATCAAATGGATGAGGACGCTTCTGATGATGCACAAAAATCGTTCGCTCACCGTTAAACGTAAGGTTCATCGCAAATGAACTTTGAGAATCACTATGAAGAATTAATGATGTATTTACTTTTTCTTTATGTAAGATATGGATAATTTTATCCGCAAATTCATCATTCCCAAGTTCTGCCATGAGAGATGTTTCAAACCCAAGCCGCGATAACCCTACAGCGACATTAGCTGCATTTCCACCCAGTAAAAAGGCCGAGGAATCAAGCATAATCTTCTGTCCGAAGTCAACAGAGAGTGTTTTCTCTTCTTTATTAATATGAACATGGGAATTTGCATCCTGGAGGTGCAAAAATGCATCGATGAGGGCATTACCAATAGTAATAATATCTGACATACAGTTATTTTCCGACGATGATCTGTGCATCAGCGTCAGATGACTCGGGCAGAGTAGTCAGACTGTCTGTTACCGTTCCTAATGTTGCTACGTCTTTTTTCAGTACAGGCAGTTGAGCACTCTTACTCTTCTTTATTTTAATAGTATACCCTACAAAATTAAAAGTGTCAGCATTCCCTGTTCCTGAAATACTATACCCAAGTTTTTTCATAGCTGATGCAGCAGTACCAGCAACTCCAGACTGACCACTACCATTTAATATCTCGATACTCATTGTTGTCGGTTTTGTCGAGCCAGTTGGAGTTGGGGTTACTTTTGAAGAAATAGTAGGTGTCGGTGTTGTTTTGCCAGGCTTTCCGGTTGGAGTTGGGGTTGTGATTACTGTTGGAGTAGGTGTTTCAGGCACACTCGTCGCAAAAGGCGTAGGTGTTAATCCTACGGTAGTTGTTGAAGATGAGTTTGCTCCGTTATTTAAACTTAAAAACCTGATACCAGCAAAGATAAGACCAGCACCAAGGAGTAACACGAGAAAAAGCAGTACAAGTTTTGAACGAGACGTGCCTGATCTAGTTACCATGGTGGTGTCAGAATCGAAGACATTAGATTCTTTACGATAGAACTTCAGAGCCATAGGAATTTAGGTGTATTGAGTGTACCATAGGTTTTTAGTTTTGCAAGAGTTGAATGAATCGTTTTTCGTATCTTTTCAGTCTATTTGCTATAATGAATCTATGCCCAAATATGTTCTTGCTTTTATCGTGGCTGTGCTTCTCTTAATTACGCCACTACTAACCCACATTCCAAGCACTCATGCAGATGAGCTAGAAGATTTAAATAAACAAATTAGCCAACTTTCTGATGCATTAAATAAATCTATTGCAGCAACTAAACCACTTGAATCTGAACTGACTGCTCTTCAAAACCAAGTAACGAGTATCAAAAATCGCATTACAAATGTCGAACTCGACATTACAAAAAAAAGAAAAGAAATTGACTCAGGCTATAAAAATCTTGCCCAAAAACAACTCCTTTTCCAAAAAACAGTCCGCGAATTTTATATGGATTCATATAGTAACTCTCCACTTCTTATTTTCCTTGCATCAGATACCGCTTCTGAAGTAACACAAGGACTCGCATACCAAAAAGCCAAAACAGATCAAGACAAAGCACTTATCACAAGCATTGCCCTTTCAATTACTAGTTTAGAGGCGAAAAGTGAAGCTTTAAAACAAGAAGAAGCCAGCCTGATTACTGCTCGAGCAAATCTCGACACCCAATCAAACAAGCTCGCAACAGTGATTACTGGTGCAAAAGCATATCAAAAAGATGTCTCCACCCAGCTCGCATCACTAACAGCCAAACAAAACGAAATTTTAAATGCTCGTTCAGGAAGCTTTACAGCATCTATTGGAGATAGTGATGAAGCAGATGATATTAATGCCTCGATTAAAGGATTTCGTGATAATGCACCAAGTGGATCGTTTGCAGCATTCTCATTTGGCGCCTATACACATCGCAAAGGCATGAGCCAGTATGGTGCATATGCCAGAGCCAAAGCAGGCCAAGACTTTAAAGCGATTCTGAAAGCATACTATGGTAAAGAACCAGTTGGGAAAGATACTGGAGGAACGATTAAAGTAACTGGTGCTGGTGATATCGATTTTGAAGGAAGATATCTCTACGGCATTGCTGAGATGCCATCATCCTGGCATCCTGAAGCGCTAAAAGCACAAGCAGTCGCCGCTCGCACATATGCGTATCGATATAAAGTAGATGGCAAGGAGATTTGTAACACTGAAGCGTGCCAAGTCTACTCCTCATCAAAAGCAGATAACCCTCCAGCAGCTTGGAAGCAAGCAGTTGATGACACAAAAGGCCAGGTACTTGAAGATGTCGTTACCTATTTCTCATCAACTTCTGGAGGTTATTTATCGACCTCTGGCTGGGATACCACAGATGGCCAAGGAGGATCTAATTTTTCAGATCGAGCATATGAAAAAATGGCTGGTTCTCCGTGGTTTTATAAAGCCTGGTTCACAAAAGGCTACAGCATCTCAAGTGAGAAATGTGGACGCACTAATCCATGGCTAACAAGTACTGATATGGCAGATATTATTAACGGCTATTACATTCTCTATAACGGCGGCTCAGGTGATGAAACAGGCAGAGTCACACCACCATCATGTTGGGGAGGAAACCCATATAGTAGTGATGACTTACGAAGTGTTTCGAGCAAATACGGTGGAGGTATTTCAAGTGTCAGTGGTGTGACTGTTTCCCAAGGAAATGGGTCAACCAACGAAGTCATCTTCCAAACTGATAAAGGTGAAAAACGCCTAAGTGGCAGTAACTTTAAAACTGCGTATAATCTCCGAGCACCAGGATATCTTTCAATTCCTCAAAACGGCTTTGCTTTTTTTAATATCGAACACAAATAGTTTCTTTGAAACTTTCTTGTCTCTGCTATAATCAAGCTAGCTTATGCCTGAAGAATTTATACCACCGACCTCGTCTGTTTCATCTCCTCCAATGAAGCCACATTCTCATTCGGGAATGGGATTGTTTTCAGCATTTATCCATAATCCTCTTAATGTTCATATTGAAAATCAAGAAACAGATGAGGTAATTCTTGTTTTATTTCGCCGTCATTTTTCAACTAATTTGACCTGGGTCATTATCTCCGCACTCCTTCTGCTTATTCCGCCATTTATAACAGCACTCTCACAACAGTTTACGATTCTTTTCCCTTTTCCAAGCTTCTATGTGCTTGTGCTTCTCCTTTTTTATTATCAGATTGTATTCGGCTATGCGTTCTTAAATTTCTTCTCGTGGTTTTATAATATCGGTATTGTAACCAATCTTCGCATTATTGAAGTAGAAGCTCCAAACGTACTTAGCCAAAACGTCGCGTCTGCGTATCTTCGTGATATCGTTGATGTCAAATACTCTCAAAACGGGTTTTTCCAAAGTTTATATAACTTCGGAAATATTCGGGCACAGACAGAAGGTCAGAAAGAAGTGTTCGAATTTTTCTTAGTTCCTCAACCAGCACTATTAACTGATATTATTCTCGACGCGAAAGCCGGAAGGAGAACAAATGCTTGATTTAACAACACTATTATCAATTTCTCCACTTATCATTTTAAAATTTTGCCTGCTTATTCTGCTTGGTTTATACGTTATTTTTAGTATTATCATCTCTGTACAAGCTCGAGCATTTAACCGAATTATTTATGTAGGAGATTCATTTGGTTCTTCTTTGATTCAATTTTTGACTATCTTTCATTTACTAATAAGTATTTCACTTTTTCTCCTTGCTCTTGCTATACTATAGTTAATGCCCACGACACACATCACGTTTGCCAAGCTTGCCGCAACTCCAACACCGACTACATGGTCGCTTTCATATAATGCTGGGAATCTCTTTGCTGCATTTTCGTTAAAAAGAACTGAGGAATCTGAAGAAACCTTAAGCGCACAAGGAAAACAAATAACCAACGTCCTTCAGTCAGAATTCTTTACCCTTGAGGAAAAAACACTCAGTACGATTGAACAAGCCATTAAAAAAAGTCTCGAATCAGTTCCAGAAACTGTCACATTATCCGGATGTATAGCTTTTCTCAAAGATTCCATTATTTATCTCTATGCCTTTGGTGGTGGTCAAGCACTTCTAACTCGTGGTGGAACAACCGCAACACTGTTCAAAGAAGGAAAAGACTCGCCAGAGCTGGCAACTGTTTCAGGATATCTTCAAAGTGGTGATATTATTCTTCTTGCCACAGCATCGTTTATCACATCTGTGCCAAAAACTCTCTTAACTGAAAGCTTCACGCTCCAACTTCCAAGTGATATGGCAGAACTTCTTACTCCTACGCTTCACAAAAGTGAAGACGGTACACCCGCTGCTACGATTATCACCTTCGCCAGCTCAGAAAGTGTGGCACCAAAACCTGCAGAGCCTGAGGATGAGACAGAAGAACTACCAAAAGAAAAAAAACAACTTCCAGAAAAACAAACGCACGAGATTCACCCATCACTTAACCAGGACTCTCCTGAGGTGGCCTCTGATGACGCACTAGAGGAAGAGAAAGAAGTACTTCCAGTATCAGAACCCCTTAAGAGCACACCACTTCCAGTCGAGGAAGAAGAAGGAGAAACACTTGCAGATCGAATCCAAGAACCCGTCATTATTGAGCGTGATGATGATGCGGAGGCAGTCATTAAAAAAAGTCGCTTCGCTCTTCCCTCTTTTTCTTTCTCCTTCCCCAAAAAAAATCTCTTTTTCTTAACTATTGCGATTGGCATTGCAGCAATTCTCATCTTCACGATCGTCACTACCAAACAAAACCAAGGCGACACAAAAGCGCATTCTGCTTTTGTGGAACTGTATGATGAAGCATCTAAAATATATGCTGAGGGAGAAGGCCTAGTAAGTCTCAATAAATCACTCGCCATGGATGACTTTAAGAAAGCCAAAGAAACACTTGATAAAGCCAAACAATATGTAAAATCTGGCACTGATGATGAAAAGAAATATTCTGAATTAGCTGAAAAAATTGATTCACAAGGAATCGCACCTACTGAAGCAACCAAGAAAGTTGAGATTACAGAAGCAGGCAGTGATAGTGCACCAGCTCTCCAAAAAGAACTATCTGAAAATGCCCTTGCTGTTAGTGAAGATACATCGTATGTCTATACGATAACGAATAAAACAATTAGCCAAATCGATAAAGGAAATGATAAAGCGAAAATACTCGTCACGAATGATTCTGATTGGACTTCTCCGCAAGCGATATCTGTATATCTGAGTAACATCTATGTCTTAGATAAAGGAGTAAATATCCTTAAATTCGTCGCTGGCAGTGACGGCTACGGCAAAAGCACCTATTTTAAAGACACTGTCCCGTCCCTTAAAAGCACAATCTCCATGAGTATCGACAGTTCAGTGTACTTACTCGACAGTGACGGAACCATTCGCAAATTCTCAAAAGGCGAATCTGAAACATTTACGCTCTCAGGTCTCCCATCGAACCTCTCAAATCCCAAAAAACTCTTTACCTCAACTGACACAGAAAATCTGTATGTCCTCGATAATGGAAATAGCAGAGTTGTAAAACTCGATAAAACCGGCGCATATATTTCCTCCTACACCGCCGACCAAATCAAATCCGCCTCAGACTTCATCGTCTCTGAGAAAGACAAAAAAATCTACCTCCTCATCAATAAAAAAATCTATCAAATCGCCCTCTAGTTTCATGCTTTACTTACTGTCATTCCCGACCTGATCGGGAATCTATACGATTACTCCTTTACCACTCCACCTCTTCGCAAAGATTCAGCAGACAAGCCTCCCAAGAATCCTCGCATACATGCATAGCCAGTCACCAAATCACACCCAGAAACCCCATCTGGTACCCTTTTTATGACCACAACTCCACCAGATCCCGAGGCTAAATCACCAGATCAATCCAGATGCCCAGATGAACTGGTGAAAAAGCCCAGTTTAGCCTCAAAACACCCAGAAGCCACCAGATGCACCAGATCATCTGGTAAAAAAACCATCATTTAAATAGTCCTATAGCATTTGACTTTTCTCTTCTTTTTTGCTACAATTCCCTTCTACATTTGCAGCCTGGATAGGCTCATTTACTGCCTACCCCAAGCCACATTTGTATTTTGCACGTTTACAATTTTTCCCGATGTAATCGGGATTTGCGGAAATTAATTGTTTAATAGACGACTTTGTGGCTTGATAATCACTCAAGCTAGAAAGTCGTCTATTAAACCCCTATATCACGGAAGGAGCACAAAGATGTCGACAACTCCTTGGAATGAGTTCATCGCAGACCTGGTGAATCGAGGATTCGATATCCTCACCTATCAGCGCTACATGCGCCAAGAAGCACGATACATTTCGTTTCCCAGCAGCGTGATCGCGGCCCACCGTGAGCGGAAATCTCTGCTCGTGGCAACATCATATATCACTGCACAGGAGTGCGAAGCTGTAAACAACATCTCGATCTACGGTATGTTGCGACTACACAACCCTGCTACCATGATTGCTTGGGCTACATCCTCAGGCACAACCGAGGGCCGAACCTTCTTTGAGATCACCCGTCATAATGCGCTAAACGCGCTGGACGATATCGCAAAGCAGGGCGAGTTCATCAATTGGGGTAGCAACGCTATGTTGATCAGGCGGATCGATCTTCGAACGCCTAGGGAAAGGGAAATGGAGAATTCTACCAAAGAGGACTTCTGGAGGGTCTTCACACACAAAATCCCTCTCTGGACCGATGACTTCATTAACTGGCCCGCATAGCGGGAGAAGGAGTACATCTGACGATCCTCGACAGATCATAGATAACACCGCTTTCAAGCGGCAAGGAGATCATCGATGAAGGCCTGGAAATCTAGCATGACCGCTGCCGGCGCAATGTGCGTCTGTGCAGGCATTCTCTTCTCGTTTCTTTTCCTCCTCGTTGGAGGATCAACATTCGTAGTGTTATCCATCCCATTCGAGCTCGCAGGGCTCGTTTGTTTCTTCCTAAGTCGCTAAATACTTTCCGCAAGTAACGCGCACCCTAGACCCCGCCTCGGCATTCGCCGGAGCGGGGTCTTCTCATGTATACCCATAAGCCATAAAGAGAAGCGAGCCTTATGCCATTAGCTGTCCTCTTTGCTCTTAGCCTTTTTTCAGGTATCATACTCTCATGAAAATTGTGAATAAAAAGGCAACCTACGACTATCAAATCCTTGAAACCTTTGAGGCTGGGATTATGCTCACAGGGGCTGAGGTAAAATCTATCCGTAATGGTCATGCAGATTTGACGGGAAGCTTTGCGAGAATTCGTGGAAATGAAGCGTATTTAATGAATGCGAGTATCTTTCCGTATGTTAATTCCAGACAGGAAAATTACGACCCGAAACGGACTCGAAAACTGCTACTTCATAAGAAACAAATTCTCTCTCTCAAGGCTAAAATGGACGGGTCAAACTTGACAATCGTGCCTATATCGGTGTATACTACACGTCTCCTCATTAAAGCAGAACTCGGTATCGCGAAATCGAAAAAAGCCTTTGAAAAGAAAGAAGCCATAAAAAATAGAGATATCGCACGCGAGATAGAAGATGCATATACTGAGGGAAAATATTAAATCCGAATACCAAAGCACGAAATACGAAACCACCCTTCGCTAAAGCTACGGAGTGGCAAGCAAAAAAGCCTGCTCCGCGAAGTTCTTGAACGAAGTGGAGTTTCGAGTTTAGGATTTCGATATTCGAATTTGAAAAATCAATGTTCGCAAATAACAATCATAGTTGATTTTTGCTTGGGGATGATTTGATTCGACGATTTACGTTCTTTAAAAACTGCAAGCCGACATTGATAAGTTGTCGTAAAACATTATCAAAAAATAAATGCTGACTCAATGCGCAGCGTCCGTCAATTCGCCCTCAAGGCAGCTGACGGAGTTCAATCCGCTTTTGACGGTGCATTCGCACCTCAATCTTTCGCACTTGCTGCTTAAGACCCGAGCTCTTTGAACAGTCCTACTTCCTCCCTAACGTGGAAGTAACGACCTAAAAACAGTTAGGAAAACAGCGAGAGAGACTGATTTCGACTTTCGTGGTATTAAGAGATCTAGGTCTGAAAAATTCCGTCACTCGAACACGTTTCAGACGACACTATAAATTGTGACTACGCTTGTAGATGTTTTTAAAAATATATTTCGGACTCCGGATCGCTCCCGGACATCTCCACCCTTCGCTCATACCCTAACGGGATGAGCTACGGAGTGGCAGGCCACACTCCTAAAAAAATGGCTTGAAAATAGTAGCGAAGGGTGCCCCTAACGTAGTCCGCCAACTGGCGGACGAAGTGGGGCATTTTTCATTTTGATACACTGAGAATATGTATTATGTATACATACTCCAACTTAAAGATAAAACGTTTTATCATGGATATTCTTCTAATCTCAAGAACCGCATAAAAGCTCATACAGAAGGTTCTGTAGCTTCAACAAAAAATTTACGACCTTTCATTTTAATTTTCTATGCTGCTTTTCAGTCCAAAGAAAAAGCAGTTTTATTTGAAGATTACTTAAAAACTAACTCAGGCTTCGCCTTCAGAAATAAACATTTCATATAAACATGCAATCTTTAGCCCTATAGTTTGACCGTGCGTCTTTCATAATGCTATAATCCCGCTATAACTAGAGTACTTCAATACATATGCGTATTTGTTGTACTATAGATCTTTTTTTTGCACTTTTACAGTTTGCGGAAATAATTAAATCCTTTGTGGATAGCATTTTGGGCAGGAATTCATTCTTACCTAAGATGCTATCCATTTGGATACGCATAAGCCTGAATCAGAGAAGGAGAAATACCCTATGCCAAGTGACATTCGTGTAATCCTTCCGGATCGGGAGGAGATGATCAGGCGCTTAACCAGCGTCATCTCTGCTACGAAACTGGTAGATGATCTCTACCCACGCTTCGCAGAGCTCGCCGGACAGGGACGAATTGTGGGCGGCTTCGTCTTGCACATGATGCAATCAATTGACGATCATGTAACCACACTTCGTATGCCCTTCTCAGTGAGTGAGATTCTCTACGCTACAGTCCCCCTCTGGCTGGATGCTCTTCTCGAACACGATGCGGCGCAGGAGGCGAAAGCCTTCCACGCAGAAATCATGGCTCGGGCAGACTCCACCGTGAAGCTGCTCGAACAATAGTACGAAGGAGGCGTCGATGGATGATCTTACACCAGGCGAACAAGAAGTCCTCCGAGCATGTCAAGACGCTGCTTTCAATAGCGGCACTTTCACCGAAGGAACCATTAACTGGAAGATTCGCGGCCGCTTTGCGACTAGTGAGCTTGAGAGTTTGGTTCGGAAAGGCTACCTGCAGTCATGGCAACAAGAACTCCCATTCAATGACTACCCCACGTCTTCAAACCCTGCGCCCTCCAGGCAGTATCGCCTGACAATGCGTGGGAGTCGTTGAAGAGCAGATGAAGGGCTACCACTACAGTGTGGTTCGCCGCATCACGCAGTCTGCCCTAAAGGGCGAGGTCGCTGATCTTCGCGATATCCCGTTCCCGAAGCGCTCATAACACCAGGAGGTTCAAGATGACTGACGGATCTGCATCAGCAGATAAAGACGCTGCTTCCTACGCTCTCGGATCCACATACTACTATAACCACGTCATGGGGTTATTCTTACGTGGCGAACTTGAAGAACTGGAAACACCAGCTCCAGGAGCGATCGCTCTCTACTTCAATCTCGAAGACGACGTGATCCACGTCGGAAAAGTCATTGAAGCAGAAACAGGATTACTCGTCATCTCGTCTCTAGAAGGTCGGTTGTCTCCCTTCGTCTCGTACACGAGCGAGTTCCCACTCGACGAAATCGTACGAGTCTCATGGGTCCAACCACCACCTTCACAACCGTAAAAAGGCACGAGACACAGCCTCACATGTGTCTACCCCGCCGCCGGCTAACCCCGGCGGCTTTTTTATGACGAAGTATGTCTCCCTTCTCACCACAATCATTTTCCTAGTAATATAGTAGAATGAAGAAAGATATCCTCACGCTTATTGCGATTTGTGCTTTTGTGATCGTTATATTCCTCCCTCTTTTTAACACTCCCTTTCTGTATGATGAAATTGATTTTCTGTTTACGTGGGACGCGATTCATGATGTTCACCATATTCCGCAACTTCTCATGGGTGACGCGCCATACACTCATGAGGGCGTGTATCGTCCGGTGCGGGCACTGGCATACGTTATAAGCTACCAACTCTTCCATACCAATTTATTTCTTTATCACATGCAAGCCTTATCCATCTATATTCTGTGTATTATTCTGGTTTATTTCATCACCAAAAAACTTACAGATACGTATCTCTTAGCAGCCATGACTGCACTCATATACGGACTTCTGCCTCTGCATGTCGATAATGTCGCCAATCTCACTGCTAGCTTTGACACACTGGGTGTTCTTTTCGCATTTATATCATTTTTTTGTTTTCAACTATTACTTGAAAAAAAGACACAAGTATTTCTCTCTCTTACACTTTTTTTTTCTTCCCTTGCATACTTTACGTACGAAATAACACTGTGTCTTCCTCTTCTTTTTTTCATCTATATTCATTTTCATAGTGAAAAAATATCGAAACGAGTTGGCGCTTCTATTATTTCTATCCCATTTTTCTATTTAATCGTTCGCGAAGGAATTGTGCATATGAGTAATCGTGGAGATTTTTTTAGTCATATCTTAGAGAAGTTCGCAATCATTATTGAAGGCGCTGGATCATATATTACGACGTCTTTTTTCCCCCTTCCCCCCTCAGAACCCACAGCTCAAGCTATTCAAAAAAAGCTAACCCTTGCCACATCACAAAACCCTACTCTTTCGCCATTTCAGCCAGATATGATTGTCTACAGTCTAATTATTCTGTTGTTTTTTGTGATTGGCGTATGGCTATATCGCAGGCGATCATTTATCGGATTTGGAATTATCTGGTTTTTCCTAAGCCTCATGCCACTTGTGGGCATTGCATTCCAAAACCAACCGCTATGGGGAAGATACGGAGTTATCGCATCTTTTGGAGCAAGCCTGACGATCTCTACAGTGTTTTCCCACCTAGTAAAGAGTACTCCCCGAAGATATATTGCCCGGTACTTCCAGGTACTCGGACTATCTTGTATAGTTTGCTTACTTGGCTACTACGCCTTTATAACACCTAAAGCACTTATGAGTTGGAAAAACTACATTCCTACCCTCTGGACAGAGCTTCATCTTCTTCCCGAAAGTGCAGAAAAACATAATCAATTAGGTCTTATTCACTTCGTATATTTTGAGCCAGAAAAAGCACTCACAGAGTTCCAAAAAGCCAAAAAATTAAATCCATCAAATACCGATGTACGAATAAATATCATAAAAACATGCAAGCTAGCCAAAGCCATACACAAAGATACTATTCCTGTTGTGAGAACAGAATGCCAGGGGAAATAATTACTTCCCATGAGCCAGCGTCACTCCCCACACACTTTTTACGCCATTCTTTTTAAGTAGTTTTGCCGCTTCACTAAGCGTCGCACCTGTCGTCACGATATCATCAACTAACAGTATCGTCATATCGGGAGTCAGCACCACATCTGTTTTTATAACAAATGCCTCATCGATATTCTTCTGCCTTTGTTCGCGGGTCAACGTAAATGACGACTGCGTTTTCTTCTGTCGATATAATACGTTTTTACTCTCCATTCCCATCTCTTTTGCGATACCATTTGCTAAAATTTCTGCCTGGTTATATCCTCGACTTTTTAGTTTTTCTGGATGAAGCGGAATAGGGACAAATACAGCGTTCTTCAGGCGCAACGTATGAAACAATTCTTTTTGGATGAGTCCTTCATAAAAAAGTTCAATTAACACTGTCTCGATTTGTTTTATATATGGTGCGTATTTAAATCTATACAGTGCTTTTTTCATCACACCATTATATTTCACGCTCGATAATACGCCGTTAAGTGAATATCGTTTTTTACATCCAGGATGGGTTATCCCATCGATTGCAGCTCTGTTACACTCTACACAAATAGACTCCACTTCAAACGATATTTTGGCAAAGCAATTGCTACAAATATATGACCCAAACGAACCACAACTCACACACTTTTTCGGAAACAGCAAATCGAAAAGATGCATAGAGATAGTGTAGCAAATCCTTATTGCTCGACAGGAGGGTTTAAAATATAATAGGTTTACGGAGGGTTGCCAGAGTGGTAATGGAGCGGCTTGCTAAGCCGTGACGGTGAATAACTGTCCGCAGGTCCGAATCCTGTACCCTCCGCTTATGAGGAAGTACCAAGATGCAGATATTATCTCAGCAGTTGACCTACGAAAAGCGAAGGGATATTCTTTTGCCGAATTACAAAAAATAACTGGCATTCCAGCAACTACTATCCGCAATTGGTGTAAAGGTGAAACAATAACCTCAAGACAAGACACATTATTATTAAGTAATGATAGAAAACGCATTGAAATAAAACAATCTGAAATATCTTCTCTAGATTCAATTACTACTTTATCTTCTACACAAGCAAAAATTTATCTTTCAATACTCTACTGGTGCGAAGGAACTAAATATCCGGCAAGCAATAAAATGATTTTTACGAATAGTGATCCCAATCTTATTAGGTTATTTCTTACATTGTTAAGAAATGCATTTTCCATTAATGAAACAAAGTTACGAGTTCATTTGCAGATTCACAATATACATAATTTTTCTGAGATTAGAGAGTACTGGAGTAACCTTCTCTCTATTCCCCCCGAGAGATTTATCAAACCTACCATTACAGAAATTAGAGGAGGAAAACACAGGAAAACATACCTGGGAACATGCAGCTTACGATATTATGACTTTAAATTACAGTTAAAGTTAATTGGATTGTATGAAGAATTATTAAAAAAAAGTGAATCATTCTTCGATTAACATACGTCCAAGTCGCAAGACTCACACAGGTTCAAATCCTGTCTCCTCCGCCACTTTGTATTTATACTTCTTCATCTGAAGGTTTTTGAAAGAAGCCAAGAAATTCTTCTGAATCTCCAGTAATAAGTGATTGACGATAGTGAGGTACTCCACGAGAAACACCTCTGGTTTTGTATGAATCTAACTGTCCTATAAAATCTAGCGCTCCATCCATACCACCTTTCTCATACACGTTTTGCATGATAGTATGCCCTTCTCCATACGCGTTTTCGTTTGCATGAAGACCGGTTAGATAAGAACTGTTAAGTCTTTCTGCTCGTAGTTGAGACAAAGCAGCTCTTTCTTCTGCAGTAAATCCTGGAACTGTTCCATTTATAATTTTATCTACTACTGCTAATTCTGTCATAACAGCAAATCCTTCACTCACTGCTGCATCAATAGTATTGTAATAGTCTGGAGTTGTAGGAAGATTATCAGGATTTGTGATATGGTCATACGTCAGATGTCCTCCCACTTCGTGAAGCATCGCATAAAGAGATACTATATCCCTTTTATACTGAGTCTCTTCTGAAAAAGGTGATGCTACTACCTCATCTCCAAAACCATCCGATGTGTAATCTGTAGGACTTTCTAAAACAATTACTTTTACTCCTCTGTAATTTAGAAAACTAGCGTGAGGCTTTTTAAGAGTTGGATCAACCTTCATAAAGGCTTTATACGGATAATCTCCTCCTAACTGTGGAAAGGCAGCTGTTATAGCATCTTGTGCACGACCAATAGTTGAGAGTACATACAGTAATTTTTCTCTTTCTAATGGAGATGCGAGTACTTCAAGTGGATCAAGTGCATGAGCTAAGATACTTGCTTCATTAGTACTCTCGCCTTCTTGACTGCCATGAAGATTATCTACTTGCTTTTCTCCTGGTTGCGACGCTTCTGGAATCTTACTATCTGGCTGTTTAGCTAAGTTATGTGCTCCTTGCTCTCCCTCTTTTCCTGATTGATCGGACATATGTTGTATAGATAGTAGTAAAGAAATAGTATCCCGTCAATTGTTATAATAGCGAAATTGATTCTCCCTCCTCAAGACACACCCTCTTGACAAAAATTAGCAGTCGTTGTATAGTATTGCTAATTATTGTTACAACGGCGTCCCGATTACCATCGTGACATCACAAATTGTAGATATTTAATCTAGGAAAGGAGGTGATACATAGATGAACAATGATATACTTCCACGATCTTTCTTCACATTTCCACAGTTTCGTACCCTTCTTGATGAGGATGATACGATGAGTTTCACCTCACCGACAGGGCTTACTGTTTCAGAAGATAACGAACACGTATATGTTGAAGCAGCGCTTCCCGGAGTCGATCCGAAACATGTTGAGATAACATTTGATAAAGGCGTACTCTGGATTAAAGGTGAAATAGCTGAGGAAGAAAAAGAAAAAAAATTCTACCGCAAGGCAACGAGTTCTTTCTCATACCGTGTTGCAGTTCCCGGAGAGTTAGATCTAACCCGCGAACCAGAGGCAGAAAGTGTCCATGGAGTAATGCGAATAACCTTCACGAAATCTCCAGTGACACAACCCAAGAAGATCACAGTAAAGACGAAATAAGTCTGACTGCTTTCAAATAAAAAAGACTCCTGAAATATGGAGTCTTTTTGTTGTTTTAGTTGTTCTTTCTAACTTTGCTACGCTAAGTTAAAGAGGAGGAACCAACTGAAAAGTGCAATCAGCCAACAGGCTGACGAAACGGTTAAGCTGAGCTCCGACGCGGCGGAAGGAGGGGGATTCGAACCCCCGGTCACCTTGCGGCGACACACGCTTTCCAAGCGTGCGCACTAGACCACTATGCGATCCTTCCTTGATTAATTATTTAATTATAATTAGGACTCGTCCTGTCGAGGGCGATCCTTCCTTGATTAATTTCTTGATTATAGATAGTAGGATCGTCCTGCCTAAGCAGGGCAAATCCTTCCCACCTTATTAGTCCTGAGCGATTAGGTAACAGTCACTTCACAAAAAATGTCTAATAACTAATCACCAATAACTAATAACCATTCACGATTATACCATTCCCCTCTTTCCTTTTTCTTGACTTTTCTCGCTTTTTTGGCAATGATAGAATCGATTATGGATCCACAAAACTCATCAACGCCACCGTCTGGACAGGACGATTCTACATACACAGATCCACTCACTCAGGAGGTTGAGAAAGACTTGGTAGCACATATCATCGATAATTTAGAATCAAGTAAGCTAACCGTTGAAGAAGCCCAAAAACTTTCCCAAGAATTTCTTGCCCTCCTTCCCTTCAAGGACAAACATGATTTGGTACAAAAACTTAATTCACTGAGTGTTAGATACGATGAGGCGAAAGCGCTGTACGTAAAATTTGCCGGACCGATAGAAGAAGAAGAACGACAACGGAAAATATCAGCCATGGCGACACATATTAAAGCAGGTAATGTCGAAGGCGCGATTTCTGTCGCAAAACAAAGCTAAAAAGACTCGTGTATTGACAACATTTCAGATTTCCCATACTGTTAATATATGGATTCTAATGCTGCTCCAGATGTTTCTGTTGATTCGTCAATCACACCTACTCCACCTGTACCTCAGACAGACACTCCTGTCGTTCCGACATCATCATGGTCTACTCCTACTCCAACTGTTCCATCTCCTATGCCGACGATCCCTGAGACGTCTCCTGATCCAGTCACCCCACCTGCTCCAAGTGTCATCCCAGCTATCCCAGACCCGATGACACCTGCTGTGTCTGACACATTCGCTCCTCCAGTCCAGACAGATATACCATCTCCTATGCAACCATCTCCTGTTTCCGACCCCGTTTCCACCTCTCCAGCCCCTGAACCTGCAGTGACGACAGCTCCAACTGAACAGGCAACCACTTCCCCTGCCCCAGCTTCAGTTCTAGGAGAGATACCTTCGGAAGATAGAGAAAGTCTCTATAAAGACTTAGCTGATGCGATGATGGAAGCTCTCGATAAAGGAGAGATAGAGGTTGAAGATTCAGAAGCTTCTTCCCAATTCGTCCTCGATCATTTAGATTCCGTCCAAACGAAAGCCGACCTCGTCAATTTCCTAAAAGAACTTGGCGAACGCTGGCCTATCTATAACACTATCGGAATGAAATACATTACAACAGATGCTGACCAAAATAAAATTGATTCTATTCAAGATCAGTTAACTAATATAACTAACTAATATGGCAGACGGAACACCATCAGCAGCACCACGAGAATATAAAGCAGGAGAAGTACTTTCTTCAATGGGTGAAGTAAAGTCTAATTTGCGTGACAAAATTGATGATACAACAAACCCCGAACAAGCACGAAGGATAGATTTTGGTCAACGTCGTGCAAAAGATATACGAGAAACCGCTCCTCAAGCTTCTGGAAGAGAAATATTTCGTAAAAATTTAGAAAGAGGGAAAAAGGTACCTGAATTTGACCCTGATAATAAAGATGCACTCGTACAAGCTTTTGGAAATGGAGAAAAAAATCCTCGAGGTGAGTTTAAAGACGCTCGAGATGAAGCAGGAAAAGTTGTTACAGAGCTTACAGGTTTTCTTAGTTACTCTCAGATTCGTAGTGAATTAAATGAGCCTGGAGCAAAAATACCAGATATTTTAACCAAGCATGGTATCCCCGATAGAAAAGCGCTAGCGACATTTCGCCAAACGACACTTGATTCACTTATAAATTCTTCGTATTTTCAAGAGACATTCGGTGATACATTAAATGCGTTTCCTGATGCTGAAAGTAAAAGAGCATTCGTTGAACAAACCCTTCTATCAAAACCAGATCTGGCTAAAAAAATCTCACAAAAACTTTCTGAAGTATCACAGAAAAAAGACGGACTACCTAAAATTAAAGAAGATCCAGCCACAGAAGGAGCACGTGCAACAATTGACCAGGAACAAGCGAGAATTGACCAGTCAACAAAACAAGTTATCGAATCTGCCAAACTACTTGGTTTTATGGTTGATGGAGCAGGTGTTCCTCTTACTGATAAAGGAGAAATTAAAAAGAAAGAAAACGAACTCAAAAAGATGGTCAAAGATCATATGGCATCAGGGACTGATGCTGATATTAAAAACTTCTCTGATACTCTAAGAACCGTAGTTATAAATAGCAATCCTGATGTGAAGTTGTATAACAATTATATGACAGCCTCAGGTGACATCGAAGGGGCAAAAGCTGAGCTTGATGCGATGACTGATAAAACCACCCCCGAAGCAGTAGCTTTAACAGCCGAAATTACTAACCTCGAAGCAGCACATGCTACAACACTTACTGACTATGCAACAATGCAAGCAGATACTGCTCGATTTACCAGTGCAAAATCACTTTCCGATAGAATTAATGCAATGACAGTTCCCAATGTGGACGGGAAATATACAAGTCGCATGGCACAATCACTAGCAGCTATCTCAGAAAGTAATGGAAAGATAGCTACTGCTGAAGGAGAGATTGCGGCAAACGGAACAAAAGCAGGAACTGCTCAAGAGCAAGCAAGACAAACACGTCTTCGAGAGGAAAATAAGCTTATTCAAGAAATGCAAGAAATTATGGGATTATCAATTACCGAGATTATGGAAGAACAGTATGATGATATCTTAGAAGCTGACCTCGCCAGAATGGAACAGGAAGGTTCAGATGATGCTAAAAAATTAGCCGATAAAATGAAGAATAATTGGATCACCTACGATCGAACAACCAGAAGAGAGAATAGAAAGAAAAATAGAGATCAAATGAAAGACGATATGAGTTATCTTATTTATAATGGTGAAGACGGAGTAAAACAACTTATTCTTCGAGACCTTGATATCCTCCCTACTAATAGCAAAGATTGGGAAGGAGCAGATTTTATGGATAAACTAACTGAAGAACAACAAAATCAATTAACAGCAGCGTATGATAAATTTGGGAAAGACTATACAAAGAAATTAATGACAGACTTCTTTATGGCACGAGGCTCTGCAGATAGAACTGTTGGAGTATTCGGAGCTGAAATAGCAATGGGAAAGCTTGCGCTTAAAGAACATGAATGGAAAAAACTCCATGACAATTTTGGTGGAGTTGAGAATCTAAGTAAAATTTTTGCTTCCGCACAATCTGGTTCATCATCTGAAGTTATGAATGCACTTCGTGAACAAGGTATTGTTCCAGATTCGCCAAAAGCGAAATGGATCTTAGCAATTCTTGCGGCATTAGGAATGGTAGTTGCAGCACCAATCGGATTGGCTGTCGCGTCAGGAGCCGGAGCTGCTGCAATCGGAGCTGGAGCAATGGGAGCGACGGGAGCTGCCGGAGCATTTGGATCAACATTCGATCTACACTAACAATTTTCACTTCATAAGAGATTAAATACTGCGGAGGGAGGGAGATTTGAACTCCCGGTCCCGATTACTCGAGACAGCGGTTTTCGAAACCGCCGCACTAGACCACTATGCGATCCCTCCCTGATTATTTCTTAAATCTAGTCTCAGATCGTCCCACCTCCGATATACTTACAAATATAGCTTCACGCGAGACCGCGTTTGACAGTGTGCTCTCGATTGGATTCGGACCAACGGCCTCAACTTCCGCAAAGTTGCGCTCTATCCAGCTGAGCTACGAGAGCATATTACGCTTGTAATTTTAACTGATTCTGAGTTTTGAAGCAAATGAACCCTATCGAGGACTATTGTTTCGTTTTCTCAAGTGGAAAATTGTGGGATAACCAGTCTCCTGATTTTTCGACAAAGGTGGGTTTGACGTATTCTCTAAATGGTAGATATGGGATAAGTATCTGTCTCACCTGTTCTTTATGGAGTTGTCCGAGTACTATCGTTAACTCCCCTGGGATATATGCTTTCGTTCGAACGAGTAGTATGTCTTCTCCATTTGGAAGCCTTCGAAAGTAAAAATCATATAACTCCTGCCAGAGAAAGAAATGGTCTTCAATCATAATCCCTTCAGTTGAGATTCGGTAAAAAAAGTCCTTCGGTGGAACAGTAGCGAGAGCAAATGCGACAAATACAAATGAAAGCACGACGAACATCGCCAAATATTCATGAAAGAGGAAAAGCACTACCTGAAGAAGCAGCATGATAAGCAGAATATTCACGTAATACTCTTTCCCTTTTCTCTGAAATGGCCGACCGGGAGCATGCCATGAGAGTAATGTCTTTACGTCATTTGAAGATTGATTCTGATATTCATGTTCTTCATCTCGCTGTGTATGCTGATTAAGCGATGATGCGTGCGCTGGAATTTCTTCTTCAGGTTCTGGAAACATGAGTTCAGGACGAGGAAGATCAAGAGCAACTTTTGGAAGATATGTTATATCATGTTCACCTGGGGCAGCCATACTATTAGTGTACTTGAGGAAGAAGTGTCAGTCAAGGCAACATACCATAGAAAAATTTGTTATAATACTCCAACTATTCGCTATTAGCCAAGCGCTATATGCCAATATGGAGAGGTCGCCCTCACCAGGACGATCTGAATTTAGATTTAAAAAATAATCATGGAGAGGTCGCATAGTGGTCTAGTGCGGTTGTCTTGAAAACATCTGTGGGTTCACGCTCACCGCGAGTTCGAATCTCGCCCTCTCCGCCACATATCTATATAAAGCGTACAAACTTTTCTTACACCCTCACACTCTTCTAATTTAAATTAGGTGTACAATTCTACTTCTTATCATTATCGAAATCAAGGACACCCTACCTTGACACAAAACTCCAAATATAGTTCAGTATATAGAGAGGAAAAAAACTTCCTCTTTTCTGCTAATGGAAAAAGAACTGACCACTGTTAAGATTTTAGGTATAGCTCAAAAATATAAAGAAATTCTTCTCTACTTTATTCAAAAGGAAGGAAATCACTCTTTCTTCAAAGCTACTGTTAGCCACGACGGCTTTACGTTTGAGGATAGAAGTAAATACGTTTTTGCTCTCGATACCACTCAAAAAGAAGAACAACAATACAACTGGGAACACATCAGAGTTGCTAAGGAAGGCGATGTATACATTCTCCTTTATAAAAATACGTCAGATCCAGCTGGAAAGCTCTATAGTGCTATCTCGACAGACTTCTCCGTTTGGCAACAAATCGGCCAAGTCGAAGGGATTACAGAGACGGCGACGGTTGTCGACCAATACCTTCATAACGAACAATTCGTTATGTATTATGGCGATCGCGATATTTCAATTGCCTACTCAGATGATTTAATTGCATGGGATAAAACAGAGACGCCACTCCTTTCTCCTCGTGAAGGTTTTTTTGATGATAGTGATCTTGAAGTGGCAAATGCATATGAGCAGAACGAGAATATTCTTCTCGCATATTATGTGAAGAAAGTTGTTAACGGAGAGACTCGTTATAGTGTCGGTGCTGCCTACTTCGATAAGAATAACCCTTCAAAATTACTCTGGCGATCTGATGAACCACTTTATGCACTTCCAGACGAATTTTATAAAGACACGATTCGCCCACTGGGTTGTGCATTTGTAAACGATGCACTTATTCTTTACTGGGCGGTTAATGATAATACGATTTTTAGCGTTTCCTGCCCTCTTCCCGTTATTCATGAAGTCCCAACCAAAAAACTTTTTTCAATTCTCGTTAAGAAATTTAAAGATAATCCTATTATCGCTCCTCGTCCTGAAGTTGCATGGGAATCTCGTGCGACATTTAACTCGGCAGCACTCTATGAGGATGGAAAAGTTCATTTTCTGTACCGCGCACTGGGAGATACTGATTTATCTGTACTTGGTTATGCCACAAGCACTGACGGACTCACTATCGATCATCGCTCAGACATGCCTGCCTATATTCCCCGTGAACCATTTGAAACACCAGGAAACAATGCCTTTAACACACTTGCCGAGCATTTCGTCTCAGGTGGTGGATATGGAGGTGTTGAAGATCCACGAATTACGAGAGTTGAAGATAAAGTATATTTAACCTATGTTGCCTTTGATGGTGCGACTCCTCCACGTGCTGCGATGTCGAGTATTAGTATTGATGACTTCTTAAAGAACAACTGGGAGAGATGGGATAAACCTATTCTTATTTCAGCTCCTGGTATGGTAAATAAAAGTGCCGTTGTTTTCCCTCGAAAGGTTAATGGGAAATACGTCGTGATGCATAGAGTGTATCCAAATATCCTGATTGATTATCTTGATGATCTGGAATTTACGAATTACCTCCAAGGTCATCACTTTATTCCACCTCGAAAACATTTCTGGGATAGTAAGAAAATTGGCGCGGGTGCTCCCCCAATTGAAACGAAAGATGGCTGGTTACTCATCTATCAGTCGGTTGGATATCAGGATCCAGGACGATATAAAATTGGTGCGATGATGCTTGATATCAATAATCCATCAAAAGTGCTTTATAGGACACATAGTCCACTGATTGAACCTGAAGAACACTATGAAAATAATGGATTTAAAGCAGGAGTTGTCTATCCTTGTGGTGCAGTAGTTATGGACGATAAGCTTCATATTTATTATGGTGGGTCAGATAGCTATCTCTGTGCAGCATCAGCAAATGTTGACGAATTCTTATCTGAGATGAAACATCACCAGGAACCTAGACTTAAAAGTATCCATGCAGAATTGATCCATTAATTAATAGATACAAAAGAGAGAAAGGGCATGCTTTCATCTCTATCTAAAGAATTAGTATTCAATTACAATATTTCTATGGCAACACTCACACGTATCCCCGAAAATCCTATTTTATCTCCTAATCCTGAACATGACTGGGAAAATGCAGGCGCGTTTAATGGATGTGTTGTTTTCGCAGAAGGAAAATATCACATGGTATATCGAGCGCTTTCAGAAAAGAAGGTACTCAATGGTATTGAGATGGAAGTTTCAACTGTAGGCTATGCAGAAAGTGACGATGGCGTGCACTTTACCGGACATAGACAGCTCATCACACCGCAAGAAGAGTGGGAAAAATACGGGTGTGAAGATCCTCGTATCACCTACATGAATGGCAAATATTATATTTTCTACACCGCACTGTCTGTCTACCCATTTGCTGCGTATGGCATCAAACTTGCCGTAGCGATAACCACAGATTTTCAGTCATTTCAAAAACATCCAGCTACAACCTTTAATTCAAAAGCGATGGCATTATTTCCGGACCTTGTTGACGGGAAGATGGCAGCTCTTTTGACACTAAACACCGATATGCCACCAGCACGAATTGCGCTTGCTGTTTTTAATCGTGAAGAAGATATCTGGTCACCACATTTCTGGGCAGAGTGGTATGAGGAAGCAAATGAGCACTCACTCCATTTACTTCGTGATGCACGAGATCAAGTTGAGTTGGGTGCTCCGCCAATTAAAACGGAGAATGGCTGGCTCCTCATTTATTCCTACATTAAAAATTATTTTTCTGATAATAAAGTCTTTGGTATTGAAGCTGTATTATTAGATCTTACCAATCCACGAAAAATCATTGGTCGAACCAATCTTCCTATGTTAACACCAGAAGCTTCATATGAACTAGACGGTGTTGTTGCAAATGTCGTATTCCCTTCGGGCGCACTCATAAAAGATGACTTATTGTATGTATATTATGGTGCAGCGGATACAAAAGTTGCATTAGCCACGATGCACTCGGCTTCACTTCTCGATCAACTAAAACTACTCCCCCCATCTCCTAACGCTCTCAAGCGATTTATCCGCTCAGATGACAACCCCATTATTGTTCCAAATCCAAGCTTAGATTGGCAAAAAAATGGCACCTTTAATCCAGCAGCAATTTATGAGGATGGACGTGTTCATATTTTATATCGAGCCCAAGGTGCAGATGGTGTTTCACGTGTTGGATACGCCTCAAGTAAAGATGGCCTTCATATCGACGAGAACCTAACTACGCCTATTTATGAGCCACGAGAAGATTTTGAGAAATCGACCAAACCAGGAAATTCTGGATGTGAAGATCCTCGCATCACGAAAATTGGCGACAGAATATATATGACCTATACTGCCTATGATGGGCAGAATCCCCCTCGTGTTGCTCTTACCTCAATTCTTATTAGCGATTTTTTAGATAAGAAATGGAACTGGGAAACGCCTAAACTCATCTCACCGCCTGGCGTTGATGATAAAGACGCATGTATTGTCAGAAGAGTCAAAGGTGATGGATTTATCGCATTTCACAGACTAGGTGATGCTATGTGGATAGATTTTTTGCGAGATCTTAATTTCCCTGAGAAGAAATACTTAACTGGCGGGATTATCGCACAAGCGAGAAAAAATTCTTGGGATAATGTAAAAATTGGTATTGCAGGACCACCACTTGAAACAGAAAGAGGCTGGTTACTGTTTTATCACGCTGTCAGCCAACCAGGATTTATGTATAAAGTCGGCGCGATGTTACTCGATTTTGAGGATCCTCGAAAGATACTTGCTCGGACAGACGAGCCGTTATTTGAACCTGAAAAACCATATGAACTCGTCGGTGCAGTCCCAAATGTTGTTTTCCCATGTGGTGCTGTTATTATTGATCGTGTCGTGTATCTTTATTACGGTGGTGCTGATTCAGTCTTAGGTGTTGCGACGATGCCGCTTGAAACTATTCTAACAATTCTTCTTGATATGTAGTTTCATCTATGGAGGCTATATGATAGTTTTTAAACGATTTTTTACTTCATTTCTTACGAGTATCACTGTGTTTTTGCTTCTCGTAACACCCACGTTTGCCCAAACCCCAGCTGCCCCGCCTGCACAAGAAGTCGCTGGAGCTGCAACGCTTGGCGTTGCCCATATGGTAGCCATAAAAGATAAACTCATTAAAGATGGCACGATTCTCTCAGCCGCTCCAGGAGGAGCAATTCCGTCTGCCATACCGTATGATTCACAAGTACTCGGAATTGTCTCACGCGATGCTGGAATTATTTTAAGTACCACCGACGATGAAAATAGCGTCCCTGTTATCTCTGAAGGAACCGTATATGTTCTTGTGTCCACAAAAAATGGGAATATAAAAAAAGGTGACCAACTCACCACGTCAACTATGCCAGGAATTGCAGTTAAAGCAGAAAGCACAGGGTATATTTTAGGAAGTGCACTTGAGGAATACACCAGCACAAGTAATTCAAAAGTCGGCAAAATTGCTGTTAACTTAAGTCTCCATTACTTCAATTCTAAATCTACCTTTAGCGGAACACTCACAGATATTTTAAAGGTAGCACTTCTTCCGACGAAAGACTCTCCTGCACCTATTTTTAAATATATCGTTGCAGCACTTGTCGTACTTGGTTCATTCCTACTTGGTTTTTTAAGCTTTGGTCGAACAGCTGCAAAAGGTGTGGAAGCACTTGGAAGAAATCCAGCTGCAAGCACAGTTATTCACCTCGGGATTATCCTAAACGTAATTATCGTAATAAGCATTATTCTCGCTGGAATGGGTGTCGCATTTCTTATTTTACGCTTATAAATCTGTCTTTTATACGCTCGTTAAATTGTTTTTGCCACGAAACTTGTATACAATAAAAGTGATATGCTGCCCACATTGTTTGTATTCACGACTTATATTGCCGATTTTCTCATTTTTATTGCTGCTGCGTACTATCTCACCCGG
Source organism: uncultured Gammaproteobacteria bacterium (assembly GCA_964503265.1). Classification (GTDB taxonomy): domain Bacteria; phylum Patescibacteriota; class Microgenomatia; order Levybacterales; family UBA12049; genus CAZCYO01. Next base: position 18,916 of record CAZCYO010000003.1, on the reverse strand, counting down.
CTTCATCAAAAAGAAACTCGTTTAGAAAAAAAAGAGCATGCAATTGATGAAAATTATCACCACGTTGTTGATGATGCATTAAGTAAAGAACGGCAAATTTTAACTGATGCAACACACGAAGCCACTCAAATAATTTCAGGCGCACAGTCTCTCACCGATGCATCAAAAGATTCAGTCAATCAGGCTGTCAAAGCGGTCGTTCTTGAAATACAGAAAGAAGGAACAGCTATTGCGCAAGCCTTCACTGCCGAATATTCAGCCTCACTTAAAAAACTAACGACTGATTCACTAACAGAGTTTCAAACCACAATGACAACACTGCAAACAGATTTAAAACAACAAATTCACACGTTTCATGATTCACTGCTTCCTGAAGTTGAAAAAGAACTCTCGAGATATAAGCAAGCACGTATGGAACAAATTGATAAAACTGTACTTGCTATTACCCAAAAAGCTGCTCAGGATATTTTTAATAAAGCAATCCCACTCTCCGAACACCAGCAATTAGTTATCAATGCTCTTGAGAAAGCCAAAAAAGAAGGAGTGTTTGAGTAATGGAATCACTCGATTTGTCAGCGTTCTTTATTACAAAAGCACAAGCAACTGATGTTATGCTTCGCATAGCAAGCGTTTCTGATAAAGTCTTTACCACAAATTTTACTCTTGAAAAAACACTGGCTGAACTATTTGGAATTCAAAAAAAAGATCTGCTGCTTAAGCTTTTTAGAGAACATAACATTTCAGAGACTTCTCCCTCAGACATACAAGCGTTTCTTAAAAAAATTCAGGATACTATCAAAACGCTTCCAGTGATTACCCTTTCTATTGCGTTTGAACCGACAGAAGAAATACTCAAATCATTTTCTGAATGGTTCCTCTTCACCCTTAAAAAACAAGTAGTATTCGCACTCGAAATCGACATAACCATCTTAGCTGGAGCACGAATCACTTGTAATGGTAAATTCAAAGATTATTCAGTCACGCCACTTTTTACAAAACTTATGAATACAGCACTTGTGGCGACACCTCCACAGGGCATCACAGCACCAAGTACGCTTACAATCCCAACGACTACACCAACGCAACCCGAACATAACATTCTATAATGGACGCATTTAACCAATTACTACAAAAAACTGGCGAATATGGTGTCGTGTACCAAGTAAGTCATCCTATCGTGTTTATTGAAGGCTTACCCCTTGTTAAGACACACGAGGTAATCATGTTTGAAACAGGACAAAAAGCCGAAGTATTTAGTATAAATCGTGGAAAAATTGAGGCTCGTACCTTTTCGCACGAACCAATTAAAGTTGGCACGAAAGTAACCCGTACGGGCCAACTCTTGTCCATCCCTGTGGGAAAAGAGCTTCTCGGTCATACGATAACACCACTTGGTGACCCAATTGACCCATCAGTGACATTTACGATGCCAAAAGAATTTCGAGATTTGGAATCAAAGCCAATAGATATTTCCGGAAGGCAAAAAATCGCGACACCACTGAGTACTGGGATTGCACTTATCGACCTTCTTATTCCACTTGGACGTGGACAGCGAGAACTGATTATTGGCGATCGAAAAACAGGAAAAACATCAATTCTCATGACCACAATTAAAAAACAAGTTTTTGAAGGAGTTATCGCGATTTATGCAGCGGTTGCAAAAAGAAAAAGTGATATTAAAAAGCTTCAGGAATTTTTCGAAAAAGAAAAAATTATGAGTAATATGGTTATTGTTGCCACAAGTTCTTATGATTCACCAAGTCTTATTTATCAAACACCATACGCTGCAATGAGTATTGCTGAATATTTTCGTGACCAAGGTCTTCACACAATCGTTATTTTAGATGATTTATCAACACATGCGAAATTCTACAGGGAGCTTTCACTCCTCGCCCGCCGGTTCCCTGGTCGTGATTCTTATCCTGGAGATATTTTCTATACCCACTCAAGGCTCCTAGAACGCGCAGGAAACTTCAAACATAAAACGGTGGGTGAAGTGTCGATTACATGTCTTCCCGTCATTGAAATCGTCGAAGGTGACTTCACAGGCTACATCGCCACAAACGTCATGGGTATTACAGATGGTCACATTTACTTAGATAGTAATATTTACTACCAAGGACTACGTCCTGCAGTTAACGTACCACTCTCTGTTACTCGTGTAGGACGACAAGCACTCGATAAGCTTTCTCGTGAAATTAATAAAGATCTTACGTCTTTTCTCTCCACCTATACGAAACTCCTAAACGTTTCCCATTTCGGTCAAGAACTAACCGCTGATGTTAAACGCAAATTAGCACAAGGAGATCTTATTAACAAATTCTTTAATCAACCATATCAGATAACTATTCCACACTCAGTCCAACTGATAATCATCTCACTCATTATGCAAGATATTATCCTGACAAAAGAGGTATTAGATAAAGTAAAAGATGGCCTGATGCAAGCATCGTACGACCGTGGTAATCAGAAAGTGTTATTTGATTTAACTGACACAAAAGACCTAAAAACTTTTAACGAAAATGTAAAACAAAACAAAGATAAACTATTAGCATTCGCGACAAAATAAATATGGGACAAAAAAACTTAGTTAAAGATGATTTAGAAGCACTTAATACGATCAAAGATCTCGCTGAAAGTTACGAGGAGATCGCAGTTATTCGTATGCAAAAAATTAAAGATTCTGTTTTAAAATCTCGTGAATTTTTAGCAGGAATCTCAGATGTATTCGTCGATTTAAAAGCATCATATGAACGAGAAGTACAAGATCTTATGGCTCGCATGAAAAAAGGTGAGAAAACACTTCTCTCAAATTTACAAAAAAATGGCAAAACGCTTTTTGTATATCTTTCTTCAAATGGGAGACTCTATGGTGCAGTAACACAAAAAACCTATCGTCTTTTTATTGCAGATCTGCAAAAACCAGAATTCGCAAATTGCGATTTAGCAATTATTGGCAGTGCTGGAAAAGAAATGTATGAAAGTTCAGAAAACGCACGGCCTTTTGAATACTTTGAGATTCCAGATACACATGTTGACATGGAACATATAAAAGTAATCATGCAAAAATTTCTCCAATACGAAAAAGTCTATGTCTATTATGGAAAATTTGGTAACGTTATTAAACAAAGTGCTATTTCAACGAGTATTACTGGTGAGGATATTTTCGAAACAGAAATTCCATCCCCAACACCTCGTGAAGATAAGTTTATTTTCGAACCAAATCTAGAGAAAATTTTTCATTTTTTTGAGACGCAAATTATCGCAAATTTATTTAGTCAGACACTGCTTGAAAACCAATTAGCACGTCACGGATCTCGTGTAAACGCGATGGAAGAAGCACTTGTTCATATAGAAGAAGAAACAAAAAAATTAAATGCGTATACCAATCGACTTAAGCATTTAACATCCAATAAAAAGCAATTAGAAACAATTTCAGGAGTAATTTCACTCCTTGGAGAGACATGAGAAAAGATTCGCTTTATTTACTCATAAATTAATAAATAGATTGGTATATAAGCGAAATAACTTTGCATAATTTTAGATAAAAATATGGTAAAAGGAAAAGTCATTAGTATTAAAGGACAAATCATAGAAGTTGAATTTATTGAGGAAAAACCGTCAATTAATCATGTATTAGTTGGTGAAGAAGACCCAGAATGCAAAATGGAGATTTATACATCTGCATCTCCGACGAGTTTTTTCTGTCTTGCACTAACGGATATTTCTCAACTTCATTATGGGTCTGTTTTAATCAGTACCGGACAACCTATTAAAATCCCTGTCGGTAAAGCATTACTTGGTCGCGTTGTTAACACACTTGGCTATCCACAAGATGGATTAGGTCCAATCAATGCAGAGGATGAACGGCCAATTATTGGTCCAGATGTAACATTTGCTAATGTTAATATCCCCCACGAGATCCTCCAAACAGGTATTAAAGTTGTCGATTTCTTTACCCCAATCGTTAAAGGCGGGAAAACAGGATTATTTGGAGGAGCCGGTGTCGGCAAAACAGTTATTATTTCAGAAATTATTCATAATCTCGTTATCTTAAGTCCTGATAAAAACGTGTCTGTTTTTACCGGAGTTGGAGAACGTACTCGTGAAGGAGAAGAATTATTTAGTACCCTTATCGAGAGTAAAGTTATGCAATCAGTTAGTCTCATTTATGGAAGTATGGGAGAGAATCCGGCTCTCAGATTTCGAACCGCATTTACTGGCGTAACACTGGGTGAATATTTTCGAGACGTCATGGGGAAAGATGTTCTCTTTTTTATCGATAACATTTTCCGTTTTGCGCAGTCTGGATACGAGTTATCCACACTCATGAATGCGATTCCATCAGAAGGCGGATACCAATCTACCTTAACCTCTGAAATGGCCTCGTTCCATGAGCGACTCGTCTCAACGCATAAAAACGCGATCACAACCTTTGAAGCGATCTACGTGCCAGCTGATGACTTAACGGATGCTGGCGTACAAGCTATTTTTCCATATCTTGATTCAAGTCTCATTCTTTCCCGTAGTGTATATCAGGAAGGGCGTTTTCCTGCTATTGATATTCTTTCTTCTAATTCCTCAGCACTTAATCCTGATACTGTCGATCTTCTTCACTATCAAACAGCCATCGATGCACAGGCACTTTTGAAAAAAGCAGTTGCACTTGACCGTATCGTTTCACTTATTGGTGAGTCCGAGTTATCTGCTGATGACCAAAAAATCTATAAACGCGCGAAAATGCTTAAAAATTATATGACACAAAACTTTACTGTTGTTGAAACACAGACAGAAAAGAAAGGTGTTTTCGTAGAAATAAAAGATACGGTAAATGACGTAAAAGCTATCCTTGATGGGAAAGTTGACGTACTTGCACCCGATGACTTGCTCTATATAGCTACGCTCAAAGATGTTGCAGACAAATTGTCTGCAAAAACAGCAGAAGAGGCTAAGAAAGTAAATGAAACTGTTATGCAAACTCCAACAAATCAAGTAGCTCAACCAACTCCAACTTCCACCAGTGCAACAGCTCCTATAGAACAAGCAGCAACAACTCCACCAAATCCTGAAACAGAAAAAACTCCTCTACATACAACGTCAGCAAACCAACCAACGAAATAAAACATATCCTATGAGCAAAACAATGAAACTACTAGTACGCGATGCAGAGAACACGCTATTTGACGGAGAAGTTGATAGAATCACATCATTTAACGAGGTTGGACGATTTGATATTTATCCCATGCACAGCAACTTTATTTCAATTATCCAAAAACAAATAACACTCTACAAAGATCATCAGAAGGTAAAAGACTTCAAAATCGAGCAGGCTATCATGAAAGTGAAGCAAGACGTTGCAAACATATTTTTAGGAATCGATTCACTTGAAATAGATGAAGAAAAAGCAGTTGCTGACCATCCATCTTCACAATCTCAAAAACCTTTGTAAGAAATACGTGCTTGTACTAAGTGCTAACCACTACATCCGCTAGCATCTCTCACTCTTCACGCGCTCTAGCGCATTCTACGGGGTTCTAAGGCTAAATAAACGTCTTGCCAACGACAGCGTATGGAGTGAATAGCCTCAGAAAGTAAAACTTTTTTGTATTCAATCATTTTTCTCGCAAAATTCAAACATATACTTCATCTTTAAGCAAATAGAGAAAAATCAGCTTCGATTTGTATTACTAGTCTCATAGTAGAGCTCTCTAGCGTCCCATATTTTTATTTGTTATTTTTCTGGGTCTAAATGCTGTTTTTAACTTTTTGCGAAAATATACATTCGGGGAAACAAAATAAATAATAATTTTTCACAACCGGTGAAAAATAACTATTTGTTTTTTTGAGACAATTTTTGTAAGAATATAAATTGATTTGAAGATCTGTTCTCTCATATCTGGACACCAAATTTGATCTATTTTGTTATAGTTGCGGTATTAGTACGATCTCTATCTATACACAAAGCACTATTTAGCCTGTCAGGGCGGGTAAAAAACTACTTACAGAAAACCCAAAGAGGTATATTGACTACTATTATTAAAAACATTTACACTTAAATCACGTTTGAAAAGTATAAGAGAATCTTCTTATCACTTACAGCAATTATTATAAGATAAAACATGGATCTAGCTCGCCCAAGCAATCCGAAAAAACGACTAACATTACAAGAAACTGCCCAAAAACTTGCGGTTTCTGTTGACGTACTTCGAAAACTCAGCGAACAACAAATCCTCATGCCTAGCATTTCCCCAACAGGCGAGGTCGGATACACCGAGGAACAAATCGAGCAATTTTTAGCCCTTACCAAAGCTACAGCTGCACTTCCTGAAGCTAATATATCCCTTCCTACCCACCCCTCTGGGCGAGCTGGTGGTACATCGTTTGGGATACGCTCTCAGCTATCACAAAAAATGCTTGCATGGCTTGGAAGCGAATTTTATGAAGATGATTTCTCTCGTGAATACTTCAAAGCTCAAATTCATGAATCATTGACGTTCAAATCACCTAAGCTTTCTAAAAAAATTCTTTATCCAACAGCTGCTGCGCTTGCTATCCTTGCAGTATTTGTTGGCACCCAACAATCCCACATCAAGTATGCGATTGAACAATTTGCGTCCTCATCTACTAAAACTAAGAGTTTCTATGGCACAGCTACGAGTAACAAAGCCGTACTTGGAGATCAGACAAGTAAAATAAAATTAGCCGGAAAAATTGTATTTTCACTCCCGCTTACAACGAAAGCTGATGTAACGGTAAATAAAAATCTGCAGGTAGATGGGACGAGTGTATTTAAAAGCAACATTACAGCGCCAAACGTTCTCTACGGCATCAAAGCTGGAAACCATGTCACAATCAGCGATGCAAAAAGTCAGAATCCTACAATTTCCGTGGACCTTTCAACGACCGTGAATACATTCCAAGGCCAGACTGGAGATGTCGTCTTAACTCCTGGAACAGACATCGCTATTGACGGGCTTTCTATCTCTGACACCTCTACCCTTTCAAGTGTTGTTAGTCGTGGAAGTTGTACTGATTGTTTGACTGATGCAGCTGTCGCTGATTCTTTAACGATTGATTCAAGTGGACAAGTAGCAGTGGGCGCACTTGAAGGAACACTAACCACAAGTATTGGTGGTACCGGCTTAACAGAATACGCTGCTGGTGACTTACTCTATGCATCTGCTGCTAACGAGCTTGATAGTTTACCAATTGGAACAAATGGACAATTCCTTTCAGTTGGACTTGGTGGTATCCCACAATGGCAGAACATTAGCTCTTTTGCCGTTGCTGTCGTTAAACAAGATGGCGTTGATGTTTCAACCGCAACAAACACACTTAACTTTACTGGTGGAGATTTTGCTTTATCAGCTACTACTGGGCAGGTAGATATTCAACTTGACGCTACCCTTAACTCAGTCACAGGAGTTGCTGGCAACTTTACTGCTCCTGGAAATCTGACGCTTGCAGCAACTGCAGGATCCACAACGACACTTGGTAATGCAACAGGAGCACTCAGTATCGCATCAACAGGCTTACAAGTATCAGTCGCAGGTGGCATTACTATTCCATCTTCTCAGACGCTCACAGTTGGAACTATCGGATTAAATGCAGCTGGCACAGACGCGCTTACTTCAGGTGCTAATCTCGTTGGGGTCTATGACAACTTAACCAACACAAGTTCAAACAATCTTCAACAAGTCTTATCTGATTTAGATGCAGCAATTAGTGGCGCAGGTATTTCACCGTTTATCATCACAAATGATGCGCTACTTGGTAACTTCATCGCTCCAGCAACAACAAGTAACCATTTTGTCCTTGGTGGTAGTACGATTGCTAACTCTACCCTCTTCTTTAATGCACTGACAGCTAACTTATCACTTGGAACTAGCGGAACAACCAATGGCACCCTTACCTTCAACAACTCAGGCGCAACGACTAGTGCAACACTGACAACCAATGCAAATGGTGATCTCCTTATCCCTAACAAAAACGTGGGTATCGGTGTAGCCCCAACTGATGTTGATGCTGATAATAATCCATTTAGACTTGAAGTCGCAGGCAGTATTGGACCTGACCAGAACGGTGTATATGATCTTGGCTCTCCAACCAAACAATATCGAAATTTATACCTCACTGGCCAAACAACATCAGGTGGAAGTATTACTATCTCTAATTCAAATCCACTTGTTTCCTTTATCGATACAGATCCAGCACAAGATGACTATGTTCTTGCAGTCGACAACTCACAACTCACGTTATCAAATACCACAACAGGCGCAACTGGACTACAAATCAACGCTAATGGTGATATTGATTTAGCAGGAGGATCAGCGAGTACTGGGTGCTCAATCACAAATGCATCTGGCAACTTGGTTTGTTCAGGAGATATCACTGGCTCAAATAACGGCACAGTGGGCTATTTTAGTCGAAATAATGGAACTGGAACTGTATCACTTGCAACCAACACCGATTCACTCGCTATTGGTAGTTCAAGTCAATTCACAATTTCTAACACTGGCGTCGTCTCAACAAGTGGTAGTATTTCAACCACAGGTACTGGCAGTATCACTTCAGCTAATGGCTTAACCGTCTCAGCAAATGGCGCATCTATCACTGGCGGCATCAATAACAACAACAGCGGCATTACAAACACTGGCGCTATTAGTGGTGCAACCACAATTGATGCTGGTGCAATCACAACCACTGGTTCACTCACCTTTTCAGGTGTTGCTACAGATATCACAACTGTCTCTAATGAGAATCTAACGCTCGCTCCTAATGGCACTGGTCAAATTGTCCTCAGTAATACTGTCCAACTATCTTCACTTCCAGCAGCTAGTGGTGCATCACTTACGCTTTGTCGAGATAACGCTACTAACCAAATCGTTCAGTGTCCAGCAAATGCGGCAGGAGTTTCTCTTCAGCTTGCGTATGAAGCTGGCAATGCAATTAATGCGACAGATGCATACGGCAATATCGCTCTTAGTCTTGATGCTACGAGTTCAGCACAGCTTACTCTCACTAATGCTGGGACTGGCTCTTCTGCATTTGTCATCAACGATACAAATGGTGCGACCAACAATGCTCTCACTATTCAATCAAATGGAGTGGGCACACTTGCTATCACTGAAAATGGTACGCTCTCGACAAGTGGTAACATTTCAACTACAGGAACTGGAACAATCACTTCAGCTGGCCTCCTTACTGGTTCAAATGGCTTAACCGTTACAGCTGGTGGTGCTTCTATCACTGGTGGAATCAATAACAATACGGGTGGGATTACTAACACTGGTGCTATCTCTGGTGCGACAGACATCTCACTCTCTGGTAACTTCACTCAGAGTGGAGCTGGAACATTTAGTACTGGAACAGGAGCAATCTCTCTCAATGGTGCAACAAGTGTTACTGGTACGAATACATTCGCTGTCGGAACTGGCGCTACAACTCTGGGTGGCACACTTGGTGTCACTGGCAACTCTTCCCTTTCTACTCTCTCAACCTCAGGTCTTGCTACACTCGAATCTCTCTCTGTTACTAACTACGCTACTATCGGTGCTTCTCTTGATGTCACTGGGCTTGCTCGACTCAATGGTGGTGCTTCTATCACTGGTGGTATTAACAACAACACTGGTGGCATCACGAATACTGGTTCAATCGCTGGTGCGACTGACATCACTGCTAGCGGCACTACAACACTCTCTGCCTTTAATACAGCAGGAGTTGTCGTAAATAGTAATACTGGCGTTCTTTCATCAGTTGCTCAGCTCTCAGCGCTTCGTGGAGGTACTGGAGTTGATGCTTCAACTGCAACAAACGGCTCACTTCTTATTGGTAACGGTTCAGGCTTTACCCTCTCCGGACTCACGGGAACATCTAATCAAGTAACTGTTACAAATGGTGCTGGTTCAATTACTCTTTCTCTTCCTCAAGATATCGCAGCAAGTTCATCTCCATCATTTGCTTCTCTTTCTCTGACTAACGCAAATAATCAGCTGACACTTGGTAGTACAAACACGTTAACCATTTCAGCTAACGCACAATCTGCATCTCGAACAGCAACCATCCCAACACTCACTGGTTCTGACACCTTCATTTTCGCTAATCAGGCAGATACGCTGACAAATAAAACCATTGGCTCAACAGGGTTAATTTTTTCAGGTGCTGCAACAGATATCACAACCGGCAGTAACGAAGACTTAACGCTTTCTCCATCAGGAACAGGACAAATTATTTTAAGTAATACTGTCCAACTTCTCAGTCTTCCAACAGCAGGTGCATCTGGAAAAACACTCTGCCGAGACGATGCAACAAACCAAATCACTCAGTGTCCAGCAAACGCATCTGGAGTATCACTCCAACTCGCATATGATTCTGGGAATACTATCACAACCACTACTGGCCGAGATATCTCATTTACACTCGGTTCAGGATTCTTAACTCAAACGTCATTTAATCTCACAAACGCTGGAACAGGTAACGCATTTGTCATTAATGATACAAACCTTGGCACGAACACATCACTTTCAATTCAATCTAGCGGTTCAGCAACATTAACCATTAATGAACTTGGTAACCTTACCACTTCTGGAAACATCGTCACTACAGGTACCGGTGCAATTACCTCAGCTGGAACATTAACAGCATCAAATGGATTAACGCAAACAACTGGAGCACTTAATCTTACAGCAACATCTGGGGTGATCAATCTTTCAGGGTTAACAGGCGTAACAGTTGATTCTGGAGTAAATAATGTACTCATAACAGCAGGCAACCTAAATACCACGGCTACTGGTATAAATAACACTGCAATTGGAGCTACCACTGCATCAACAGCTGCATTCACGACACTTACTGCATCTGGTGTTACCACTCTTTCTGCATTTAATGCAGATGGCGTGGTCGTTAATAATGGTTCAGGCGTTCTTTCGTCAGTTGCTCAGCTTTCAACACTTCGAGGAGGCACAGGCGTTGACGCTTCAGCAGCAAGTAACGGAACATTGCTTATCGGAAATGGTACTGGTTTCTCTCTTGCTGGGCTCACAGGAACAGCTAATCAGGTAACTGTCACAAATGGCGCTGGCACTATCACCCTGTCACTTCCACAAGATATCGCTACGTCTTCTTCTCCTTCCTTCTCTCGTTTCGCACTCACGAATGGAACAAACCAATTATTGCTTGGCGCCTCAAACCCACTAACAATCTCATCAGCTACCCAATCTGGATCATACACCGCAAGCATTCCAGCACTTAGTGGAAATGATTCTTTTGTTTTTGCGAACCAAGCACAAACACTCGCGAATAAAACATTTACTGATAACACGACCACCTTCCAAAATGCATCTGACCCAACAAAGCAAGTTGTATTCGATCTCTCACAGCTCACCACTGGTACGACCCGAACTATTGCAATTCCAGACTATGATGGCACAATCTGTTTAACCACTGGGAATTGTGCTGGTAGTGGTGGTGTCGTTGGTGGTTCAGGCACACAGAATAGAATCGCTAAGTTTAATGTCACAGGCTCAACTATTGGTGATTCTAATCTTTCAGACGATGGTACGAGTATCACGTCTCTTTCAAGTTTCAACATCGGAGACCAAACTGGAACTGACACACTCTCACTGCTTCGAATTGCTGATGCAACAGGTGGTTCAACAATTAAGAACTCAAACCTCTTCACACTCCAAGGTGCATATTGGAATGGTAGCTCATCAACAAACGTTGGATTTAGCCTCCAAAATAAAGTACTCACGACCGGTCCTTCCTATGAACTTTCTTTCCAAAACAACTCTGGCACTGAAGTTGCTACCTTAACAAACGCAGGAGACTTAAGTCTTTCAGGTGCGATTGCAAGTGCAACTGGCGTAACTTCAAGCGGTACAATCACCTTCTCTGGTCTTTCAACTAATGGCGTTGTATACACAACAGCTGGCGGCGTACTTAACTCAGAAGCACAACTCGGCCCAATTCGAGGTGGAACAGGCGTGGATGGATCAGCTGCTGCAAATGGAGCACTTTTGATCGGCAATGGCACAGGATTTGCACTATCAACAATTTCCGGAACTGCTAATCAAATTACTGTTACAAATGGCGCTGGCACGATTGGTCTTTCTCTCCCACAAGATATTGCAACTACTTCAACTCCGACCTTCGCAGCACTTACCTTAACAAGAGGAAATGATCAGCTCATTTTAGGTGCTGGAAATACAACAACTATCAACTCAGCTACTCCATCTGCTTCTCGTATCGCTACTATTCCAGCACTCACGGGAGATGATACATTCGTTTTCGCAGCACAATCACAAACATTAACAAATAAAACCATTGGCGCAACAGGATTAACGTTCTCAGGCGCAGCTACAGATATCACAACAGTCTCTAACGAAAACTTAACACTCGCGCCTAATGGAACAGGACAGATCATCCTTGGGAACACAACTCAACTTAGTTCTCTTCCAGGTCCATCAGCTAATCCTGTTAAAACGCTTTGTCGTGATTCAGTTACCAATGAAATCATCGAATGTTCAGCGAATGCTGCTGGCGTATCACTTCAACTTGCTTATCAAGCTGGTAATACCATCGATGCTACTGACTCATATGGCAACATCGATTTCACCCTCGCTACATCAAGTGCTCGATTATTCTCTCTTACCAATGCTGGAAGTGCAGCATCTGCATTTGTTATCAACGATATAAACGGCGCTACTAATAATGCCCTTGCGATTCAATCAAATGGCGTAACTTCGTTAACCATTAACGAACTTGGTGTTCTCTCAACAACTGGCAACATTGTAACCACAGGTACTGGCAGTATCACTTCAGCTAATGGCTTAACCGTCTCAGCAAATGGCGCATCTATCACCGGTGGAATTAACAATAATACTGGCGGAATCACGAATACTGGCGCAATTTCTGGTGCGACAACTATTTCAAGTGGCGCCATCACAACGACTGGTTCACTCACGTTCTCTGGAGTTGCTACAGATATCACGACTGGTACGAACGAAGACTTAACACTCGCTCCTAATGGCACTGGTCAAATTATTCTTGGCAGTACGACACAACTTAGTTCTCTCCCAGGTCCATCAGCTAATCCTGTTAAAACGCTTTGTCGTGATTCAGTTACCAATGAAATCATTGAGTGTTCAGCGAATGCTGCTGGTGTTTCCCTCCAACTTGCTTATCAAGCTGGTAATACCATTACCGCAACAGATGTGTACGGAAACATCGATATCACTCTTGCAACCACCAGTGCACGAATGCTTACCCTCACCAATGCAGGCACAGCTTCATCTGCTTTTGTCCTTAACGATACGAACGGCGCTTCAAATAATGCCTTAACCATTCAATCAAACGGCGTCGATACGTTAACAATCTCAGAAATTGGCACTATTTCTACCTCAGGTAACATTTCAACCACAGGCACAGGAACAATCACCTCAGCTGGCCTCCTCACTGGTTCAAATGGCTTAACGATTGCTCTGGGTGGTGCTTCTATCACTGGTGGTATTAACAACAACACTGGTGGTATTACGAATACTGGTGCTATCTCTGGTGCGACAGATATTTCTCTTAATGGCAACTTCACACAAACAGGAGCTGGAACATTTAGTACTGGCACTGGTGCGATCTCACTCAACGGTGCAACAAGTATTACTGGTACGAATACATTCTCTGTTGGTACAGGTGCTACCACTCTGGGTGGTACTCTTGGTGTAACTGGTAACTCTTCCCTTTCTACCCTCTCTACCTCAGGTCTTGCTACTCTTGAATCTCTCTCTGTCACGAACTATGCGACAGTCGGTGCAACACTTGATGTCACGGGCTTAGCTCGACTTAACGGCGCTGCTTCAATCACTGGTGGCGTTAACAACAACAACGGTGGAATTACGAACACTGGTGCTATTAGTGGTGCGACTGATATCTCACTCTCTGGGAACTTAACGCAGACAGGAACTGGCACATTCTCAACCGGTACTGGCGCTATCTCTCTTAACGGTGCTACCTCTGTTACTGGCACGAACACCTTCGCTGTTGGAACCGGCGCTACAACCCTGGGTGGCACACTTGGTGTTACAGGCAATTCTTCTCTCTCAACACTCTCTACCTCAGGACTCGCTACCTTAGAATCTCTCTCTGTTACAAACTATGCTACGGTTGGTGCTGCTCTTACGGTAGCAAACACTGCCACCTTTAACGGTCAAACAACCTTTGCACCTCTTTCAACGAATGGCATCACCTTCACGACTGATTCTGACTCATTCATCACCTTAACTGGTCTTGCTACAGCCTCTGGTACTGCTATCTGTCTTGATGGTTCAGATCACGTGACCAAATGTAACGGTGCTCCGTTCGGTCTTCAGGCTGCGTACAACACTGGTAACACTATTACGACCACTACTGGTAGAAACATTGCTTTCACTCTCTATGATGAATCTTCTAACGCTGGTACTGCTACCTCTTTCACTCTTACTAACGCTGGTACTGCTGATGCGTTTATTCTTAACGATACGAATGCAAGTACGAATGTTTCCTTTGCAATTCAATCAGCTGGTATAAATAACCTCACGATTGATGAACTTGGCAATGTCATTACTGCTGGAACCATCGCATCACAAGCAACAACGAACCAAATCATTCTGGGCAATACGAATACCACGACTATTAACTCAATTGCTCCATCTGCTTCACGATTCGCAACTATCCCAGGCTTAACCGCTGATGATACATTTATTTTCGCTAATCAGGCACAAACACTTTCTAATAAATCTATCGGTTCAACAGGCCTTATCTTTTCAGCAGCTGCTACAGATATTACAACTGGATCTAATGAAGATTTAACAGTTATCGCTGATGGCACAGGACAAATTGTTCTTAATGACCAGGTTCAAATCCCAGTCCTTGGAAATAACACAGGCGCTGTTGGAATTTGCCGAAACTCTTCAAACCAACTCTCATCCTGCGGACCAAATCCAGATACGGTAACACTCCAGCAAGCGTATGACGCTGGCAACACCGTTACGACCACCACTGGTCGTAATATTGCGTTTACACTCCCTTCAGGTCTTGCGACTGCTACCTCATTTACTATCGCTAACAACGGCGACGCAACTGGTTTTGCATTAACCAATACAGGAACTGGTAGTGCAATTCTTATTAACGACACAAATGGTGCAGTGAATAACGCACTTCTCGTTCAATCAAACGGAACAACGAACTTAACTATCGATGAGACAGGAACACTCACAACAGCTGGTAACATTAGCACTACAGGAACTGGAACCATCACTTCAGCTGGCCTCATTACTGGTTCAAATGGATTAACAGTTTCAGCTAACGGAGCATCAATTACTGGCGGAATCAATAACAACAATGGTGGCATTACCAACACTGGCGCTATTAGTGGTGCAACAGATATTTCTCTTAATGGTAACTTCACACAAACAGGAGCAGGTACATTTAGTACGGGAACTGGTGCGATCTCTCTCAATGGTGCTACAAGTGTTACTGGAACGAACACCTTCTCAGTTGGCACCGGCGCTACAACACTTGGTGGTACACTTGGTGTGACTGGCAACTCATCACTCTCTACCCTCTCTACTTCTTCTTTAGCGACACTCGAATCTTTGTCTGTTACTAACTACGCTACTATCGGTGCTTCTCTTGATGTCACTGGGCTTGCTCGACTCAATGGTGGCGCTTCTATCACTGGTGGTATTAACAACAACAATGGTGGCATCACCAACACTGGATCAATCGCTGGTGCGACTGACATCTCTCTTTCTGGTAATTTAACTCAAACTGGAACAGGTACATTCTCGACTGGGACTGGTGCTATCTCTCTTAATGGTGCTACTTCAGTTACTGGCACGAATACGTTTACTGTTGGCACCGGTGCTACCACCCTTGGTGGAACACTCGGTGTTACTGGCAATACTTCTCTCTCTACAGTCACATCATCTGGCTTAGCAACACTCAACTCCCTTCTTGTTACAAACACTGCAACTGTTGGAGGCACACTTGATATCACAAGTCTCGCAACATTTAACGGTGGTGCTTCAGTCTTTGGCGGTATTAATAACAACAACGGTGGTATTACTAATACTGGAGCTATCAGTGGGGCTACAGACATCTCTCTTAACGGTAACTTCACACAGAGTGGCTCTGGTACATTTAGTACTGGAACAGGCGCAGTTTCTCTCAATGGTGCTACAAGTGTTACTGGAACGAACACCTTCTCAGTTGGCACCGGCGCTACAACACTTGGTGGTACACTTGGTGTGACTGGCAACTCATCACTCTCAACTCTCTCTACTTCAGGCTTAGCGACTCTTAATTCACTTATGGTTACCAATACTGCAACCGTTGGTGGCTCACTTGATGTTATTGGAAATGTTGCAGTTAATACAAATAAATTCATCATCGACGCATTAACTGGTAACACCACAATTGCTGGTACTCTTGGCGTTACAGGAAACACATCACTCTCAACACTCTCAGCTTCAGGACTTGCGACCTTTAACGGAGGAGCACTTATCTCTTCTGGACAGTCCTTCGATGCTTCAGGTTCAGCAACGTTTACTCCAAGTGGCACCAATGGCATCACCTTCACGACTGATTCTGACTCATTCATCACCTTAACTGGTCTTGCTACAGCCTCTGGTACTGCTATCTGTCTTGATGGTTCAGATCACGTGACCAAATGTAACGGTGCTCCGTTCGGTCTTCAGGCTGCGTACAACACTGGTAACACTATTACGACCACTACTGGTAGAAACATTGCTTTCACTCTCTATGATGAATCTTCTAACGCTGGTACTGCTACCTCTTTCACTCTTACTAACGCTGGCACTGCAAATGCATTTGTGATCAACGACACGAATGCTGCTACAAATACATCTCTCTCTATTCAATCAAACGGTACACCTACCTTAACCATCAACGAAAATGGTGTCCTCTCAACCTCTGGTAATATCTCAACTACTGGTACTGGATCTATTACCGCAGCAAATGGGTTAACTGTTACTGCTGGTGGTGCTTCAATCACTGGTGGTATTAATAACAACAACGGTGGCATCACGAATACTGGTAGTATTGCTGGTGCTACTGATATCGCTCTTTCTGGTAACTTAACACAAACTGGAACAGGTACGTTCTCGACAGGAACTGGTGCGATTTCACTTAATGGAGCTACCTCTATCACGGGAACAAACACGCTTACTGTTGGTACTGGTGCTACAACACTTGGTGGAACTCTTGGGGTGACCGGTAACTCATCACTCTCCACACTCTCTACCTCAAGTCTTGCAACACTTAACTCTCTCTCTGTTACTACATATGCTACTGTCGGTGCATCTCTTGATGTCACAAATCTGGCTACATTCAACGGTGGTGCATCAGTCTTTGGCGGGATTAACAACAACGCCGGCGGCATTACAAATACTGGTGCTATTACTGGCGCGACAAGTATCACTGCTAATGGCACTATCCAAGGAGCGACACTCAATGCAACAACAGCGATTCAGTTAAACGGTACTAATATTAACGTCGGTGGCACACTTTCAAATGTCGCATACCTCGATCAAGCAAATAGCTTCTCAGCGACGAACACATTTTCAAATGCTGCACCACTTACGCTTTCAAGTACCACTCCAACTATCACACTTGCAACTCTTGGCAACAATGGAACATTGACAATAAAAGACGCAGAAGCATCTCCGAATACATTATTTACTCTTACAGATAACGGTACGAGTGGCACACTCACTGTCGCTAACATCAATGCAACGAGTGCATTACAACTGAATGGAACAGATATTAATACCACAGGAACTTTGAGTAACGTTGCATACAAAGGCCAAAATAATAACTTCACTGTCGGTCAATCTATCGCTGGGCTAACTACTATTTCAACAGGTGGACTCACAGTTTCAGCAGATGGTGCTTCAATTACAGGTGGCATTAACAACAATACTGGTGGTATTACGAACACTGGTGCTATTTCTGGTGCGACTGATATCGCTCTCTCTGGCAATCTTACTCAAACAGGTACTGGTACATTCTCGACTGGCACTGGTGCTATTTCGCTCAATGGTGCAACTTCTGTTACTGGAACAAATACCTTTACTGTTGGCACTGGCGCTACTACCCTTGGTGGTACTCTCTCAAGTGCTGGCCTTGCTACCCTCAACTCCCTCTTTGTTACAACCTACGCAACTGTCGGTGCTTCTCTTGATGTCACTGGTAATCTTGCTGTGAACACAAACAAATTCACTGTCGATGCTACGACTGGTAACACACTTATCGCTGGTACTCTTGGCGTTACAGGAAACACATCTCTCTCAACATTATCTGCTTCAGGTTTAGCTACCTTCAATGGTGGTGCGATTGTCTCTTCTGGACAATCCTTCGATGCTTCAGGTGCTGCTACCTTTACTCCAAGTGGCACCAACGGAGTAACCGTTACCACTGATTCAGATTCTTTCTTAACGATCACTGGTCTTAGTACAGCCTCTGGTACGGCTATCTGTCTTGATGGTTCAGATCACGTGACCAAATGTAACGGTGCTCCGTTCGGTCTTCAGGCTGCGTACAATACGGGAAATACTATTACCACAACCACTGGTCGTAATGTCGCATTTACTCTGTATGATGAATCTTCGAATGCTGGTACTGCTACATCATTCACTCTTACAAACGCTGGCACTGCGAAAGCGTTCATCATTAACGATACAAATGCTGGCACGAATAATGCTCTTTCTATTCAATCCGGTGGTGTTGATGCATTAACTATTAACGAGAACGGCGTTCTCACAACCAGTGGCAATATCAGTACTACTGGTACTGGAACTATCACCGCTGCAAATGGCTTAACCGTTACAGCTGGTGGTGCTTCTATCACTGGTGGAATCAATAA
>CAZCYO010000002.1:324865-341436 GCA_964503265.1 uncultured Gammaproteobacteria bacterium | reverse complement strand
GTATCCCTACCCGAAGGTGGGGATGGATCACCTCCTTTCTAATTAAAAATCATCCAGGTGTTTTATTACATCGGGAAATATAAGGTTGGATTGGGGAAGACACATAACCATAGTAAATAGCAAAGAGCTTAGAGCGAATAGCAAAGAGTTTAGAGGTATGTTACTTGGGAGAGAGTGTATGGCAACAGGTTGAGTGAATAGAACCTGATCAGTCTCGTTATCAGCGCAAGCTGAACGGATGGTATTCTTCTTTATTGATAAATACTAGACGTACTGAGAGACAGATATAATCTATTCTCGCTTTTCCTACCACTTCGTGATTAGTCAAACCCGATCAAATCGGGTCAATAAAACCGCTCTAAAAGGCGGTTTTTTTGGTTTAATAAAGGATAACTATGAAACATGAACAAGAAAGACCCAGAGGAATACTTCCTTATGGAACAGAAATAAAGGCGATAGATGCTGCGCATTATATTGTTAATAATCATCGTTTAACGCAAGATGAACGAGATCGAAAGTTTGTTAAATCATATAGCCAGTTGCATAGCGGAGAGCAGCAGATAAAAAGTTTTATAGGTGGTTTGGTAGCTATTGCGATGATGGGATATCTATTAACACGAAAAGAATCTGTTGGGGGTGTATATGATGCGTCCGCAACGACTACTCCTAACACGCCAACTATGAGAAGTGGTGATATGCAATCAATTAGAGATGCTTCTGAACTATTCTGTGCTTCAGAGGCCACAGCAACGAGTAAACCGACTGCGTATACGGATTGTGTCGAAAAACAAGTCACCATCCGCGAAAGAAGAAACGATTTATATACATCACCTAACTATTTCGCAACCACAACACCTAAACCACAACCTCTTCCCATTCCAAATACGAAGCCTGTTTCTCGATAACTCGTAATCATCCTGTTATGTTATTATCATGGCTTTTTGAGCCTGGCTGTGGTAAGATTATCAACGTATCGGTAACACTTTGCAAGGCGTCAGGCACAAGACTGCGCCTGACAGCCAGGTGCCGACTGGTACCTGGCGCGGTGGCGAAGCGGTAACGCAGGGGTCTGCAAAACCTCCATGCACGGGTTCGATCCCCGTTCGCGCCTCTTCATAGACTTCTTTTAGAAAAAATATCCATAAAATACTATGGAAAACAAATTTACACCCGAACACCTTGTGCTTAATTCTATAGATACCATGCGAAAATCTACTGAAGCTGCAGGATATATTGCAGCTCCACTTGCTCATGCATTTCTTAAAGTGTTTACATGGGGACTAGATGGTCTTATATCTCACTTTGAAGGTCTTAAACGACTTGAACCCTACACCAAAGCTATGCGTAATACCATGTGGAAAGATGAGTATAAAAGAGTTGGATTACTTGCTTGATCATTGATGATTTTGGGATTTATCTAATACACTTCTATTCTTGTTCAAATGCAGCTCAATTTGGTATAATAACAAAGATTTGGGTGCATAGTTCAGCGGTAGAACGCTTTCCTGATAAGAAAGAGGTGCATGGTCCGACTCCATGTGCACCCACCAATCATCTAACTCCTAGTTCTTCTATTTGACTTCTTCTGTTTATTTTCCTACGATACATATATGAGTGAAGGTCTTAGTGATAAAAATGCTGAAGGGGTAATTAAGCAGGAAAAAAAGATCTTAGAAGCTGAAGAGAAGATTGAAGAGGCTCAGGAACGGATTGAGAAAGAAGAAGAGCAGATATTTAAAGCTGAAAAAATTATTATCGAGAATCTCAATTCTGATTCAGCAGCTGATGTCCTCAAATCGAAAAACCCCAAACGCAAACTTCACTATATGCATCAGTTTTTGCGCTATCGTCTCTCACATCATACGGTTATCTCAACAATTTTATTAACAGGAGGAATTTTCTTTGTTTGGCATGGGTTATCCCAGATAGTTCAGTGGATTCCAATTATCTCAACACCCTTTGGTTCACTTATTGCAGGGGTTTTCCTTGTATGGCTAGTCGGTCATGAAGATGATAACGGAAACTAACTCCTAACTCTTAACTCTTAACTCTTAACTCTTAACTCACGTACTTTTATGTACGTCCACTGAATGAAAATAGAAGGAAAGAATACTATGGCAAAAAAAGTGTACCAAGTAAAATGATATTTAGTAAGCAAGTACGTTGCAATACTAAGAAGTGAGTAATGAATGAAATAGAGGGAATATGAATAGGTACTTAAAAAGTTGATGCATACACGAACTGCATTTGGAATTACTGTAATTTTATTACAATAGGTCAAAATAACAATCCCAGCAATTCCATAAACCAAATAATACAAATTTGGTGGGTACTTATTATCAAAAAGAGAGGGAGATAATCCAAGGGATAATTTATAGAAATATCCTGCTATGTATACTGCAACTGAGCTGACAAATAATACTGGATAAAAAAAACGATGTTTACCGTACTGTATCACGAGCAGTGCAAGAACACACAGGATAGACCACGGAAGCCACATAATATATCTATAATTAAATGTAATAGGAGAGAAATATAAATAAAGAGAACTTAGTAAACTAATGGACGCATATGCCCAAAATAATAATTTATATTTCTCCCAGAGAAATGAAAGAAGCGGCATAATAAATGTAAACTGTACAAAGAGTAACACCAACCAATCGATTTCTACTCCGCCGTATACAAAAATACTTTCTAAGACGTACTTTGGTCTAATAGGTGAATTATGGAGAAAGTAATTAAGGAGAATATAGACACCTAAAAATATATAGTACGGAAGGAAAAGACGCACAAACCGTTTTTTGATAAACGATATAATCGACTCTTTTGTATAAACAAATGGCTTAAGGAAGAAAAGATAAGCCGAGCAGTACACAAACACTTGAACTGCAAATTGTGCATAATTCCAAAAAAATAATCCTGCTTTATCAGACAAAAAATAATAACTCGTGTGGATTAAGATCATTGCAAACACAGCAATGCCACGAAGAAAGTCGATAGTTGTATCTCTTTTTTTATTTTCCACCAAGATAGTATGCTATGTGTGGCTATAAAAAACAAGCTAGTGCACATACCTGTGCACTAGCAATTGTTTTATTGTTGAACTGTTTCTTATGCGGTAAAGCCGACATAGAGAAATACTGCAGTAAGAGCTACATGTAGTAGATTATCTGCCATGTTTACAGCGATAAGCCCTGGTAGTCCAAGCGCATTCCCAGTCAGTAGTCCAAGCACTGTGACGAGTGCATACACGATACCAAATACTTTTCCAAATAAGACAGCGCCTTTTTCACCCATCGTCATGGTGAGATAGAGAGCTGATGCTCCGGTCACGAGGTGAACGATGTTATGGAGGAGGTCAACTTCGAAAAGTCCAAGAAGATTTCCGCCTGGAGTAAGTGCTGGAATAAAACCAAGCACGCCTACAAGAACCAACACAATTCCAAAAACTTGTATTATCATTCTTTTATTCATATGTTTCACCCCCTCTCATATATCTTGCTCTTTATTGACGTACTAGTAGAATTAAAACTTGCTTCTTTTATTAACCAATGTAATCATAATAAAGCTGAACTGTTAAGAGCAAGAGGAGTAAAGTAAGATTACCGTAAGAATGTGCACGTTGAATGATCTATTCTTGGTCAGATTATGGCTTTAGTGCGTGAAGAGCTTCTGCGGTCGAGTTAAATACTAACCCTTTTCTTTTAAGAGATTGGTACCAATGTGTTTTGTTGAGAATAGGAGCAGTTATTTCGTTTACACTAGATATCGCAATACGTTTTTTACGATGTGTTATGTCATCAATGATCTCAGCTAGTGCTTCCGCCCCGTCTAAGTCAATGTAGTACAGGTTGCGTAAGCTCAGGATAATAAGATCTGCTTTTTCGTGTACTTCTGCAATTGCTGACCTATGTGCTTGGGCATTGATGTAAATAAGTTCGCCGGCAAATCTATACACAATAGTGGTTCCTTCCGTATCAAGGGTGTCTAGTTGTGAAACGTGTGTTCGTGTTATGAGCTCATGACCTGAAGAGTTAACATTCACCTCTCCGTTAGCTTGAGATAGTTCGTTGATAAAGAGAAGTAATGCGATAACAGTCCCCACACCAATCGCTGTTAATGGTTCAATTCCCACGGTGAGTACAGCTACGAGAAGACTGAGAAAGAAAGAGCGCTTATCAAATTTGTAGAGATTTACGAAATGTTCGCGTTTAACCATATTAATTGCGACAAATATAAGTATTGCCGCAACGATACTGAGTGGTAAGTATTGGAAATACGGAAGGAAGATAATTGAGATTACTGCTATCGAGATGCTACTTATCAGAGAAGAAGTTTTGTCGTTCGCACCTGTTTTAATATTCAGCGAGGTGCGAGCAAGCGCTGCGGTAGCTGGAATACCACCAAATACACCTGATGCAATATTTGCAACACCTAGTCCAATCATTTCTTTTCGGGGATTGAATCTGGTTTTTGTCATTCCATCAGCAATTTTCCCTGATAAAAGCGTTTCAAGTATTGCAACAATTGCAACGGTTATTGACGCAGTTATCAGTTCTTTATTGAATACAAAATGCTCTAATTGAGGAGGAAATATGATAATACTACTTGGGATTGTTCCGTATCGTGATTGGATTGTAGCAAGCGTTAAAGGGATCAAATGATGACTTGTAACTAGACCTACAATAATTCCAATAATTGAGAGAACGATTACTGATGGGACTTTTGGTAATTTCTTAGTGATACTAAATAAGAAAATAACTCCAGCGAGTGTAATAAAAGCGGCTGTACTATTGATCGTTGGGAAGAGTTTTATTGATTCAAAAAGATTTGCAATCAATGTCTCATGTTTGATCAGGGGAACAATTCCGAGTGCTGCATTTACCTGTCCAAGCCCAATCACGAATGCAACTCCAAGAGTAAATCCGTGTAGTACGCTCGCTGGAATTAACACTATATATTTCTCAAGTCGGAGTAAAAAAACAAAGACAATTAAAATCCCACTACAGATAGCAAGAAAGGGTAATGACTGTACTCCATGAAGAAGTGCATACGTGGCTAAGATCCCTGAGAGCGCACCAGTTGGACCAACAACATTGTAGTTGCTTCCTCCAAGAATTGCTGCGAATAGTCCTGCCCATATGGCTGTAATGATACCCATCTGTGGAGTTGCTCCTGCAGCAAGTGATAATGATACAGATAGTGGGATAGATACGAGTGCGACAGTTAGTCCTGAGCGCCAATTAGTAGCAATTCTTGATAATAATAAGTTCATGTACAGATCTATAATAATTAATTCTACATGAAATTATATCATTTTTTGACTACGGCATCCTATGTTACTTGACTTGTTTGTGCATTTATTACTTGCTATGATGTGATCCTAAAAGAGGTAATTATGGGTATACAAACATATTCAGAAGCGAGAGCATATCTTGAAGAGCTCATAAAACCAATTCCGTATAAGAAAGTAGAGGATACGTTGACTTCATACAATCCGCTTGATCGAATGCGGACGCTTCTTGCGCTTTTTAACAACCCAGAGAAAAAGTTTACATCAGTGCAAGTAAGTGGTACTAGTGGGAAGGGTTCAACAGCGTATCTTCTGTCTCACATGTTAACCGCAGCTGGATATAAAACAGGATTTACGCTTTCTCCACATTTACTCAGTATTACTGAAAGATTCCAAATTAACGAGCAGAATATCCCTGAGAAGGTATTTATTTCATTGGTTAATGAGCTTGTTCCTGTCGTTATGAAGATGAAGAAAATGGAAGTTGGAGAACCCACATACTTTGAAGCTTTAATGGCGCTTACTTTTCTCCATTTTGCGCACGAACAGGTTGATATTGCAGTTATTGAAGTAGGACTTGAAGGGAGATTTGATGGCACAAACACACTTGATCCATTAGTATTTATTCTCACAAATATCTCACTTGATCATGTCGAATTTCTGGGAGACACAGAAGAAAAGATTGCCAGAGAAGCGATAGGAGCGGTAGAAGGGAAGGTTCAAACCTCAAGCCTCAAGCTTCTCGAAAAAAATGTCCCAGTTGTGATTACTGGAGTTACACAGCCATCGGTACAGCAGATTGTGAGAGATGTTTGTGATAACGAAACATTACGAGTTCGAATGCTTGGACATGAGTTTTTATACAGGGTTAAAAAAGTAACTGATGGCGAGGTTATTTTTGATTTTCGATCAGATGAGGTTCATATGGATGACCTATCTCTTTCACTGACGGGCGAATATCAAGCAAGCAACGCAACACTAGCGCTAGAGGCAGTATGTGCTCTCAAAGAGTATGGATTTAGCGTGTCTGATGAAATAGTTCGTAACGCGTTAAAAACAGCTCACTTCTCAGGAAGATTTGAGAAAAACAACTATACCCTAAACGCTAATACCTATACGCTTATTCTAGATGGGGCACATAATCCAGCGAAGATTGATGCATTCGTACGTAGCTTGCAAAAAATATATCCTCAAGAAAAATATATCGTCATTTTTGGATGTAAGAAGCACAAAGATATTACGCAAATGTTAACTATCCTTGCACCAGTTGTCGATACGCTTATCGTGACGCGGTATTACACGACGACAGATGCTGCCAAGAATTCCTCAATGACTGTTTCTGACGTGTTATCCCAAGTAGCAGAAACAGAAGTTTTTAATCACGTGTTATCAGCTGAAACAATTCACGATGCTTTTGTGATTGCAACCGAAACATGCAAACAGAATAATATGAAAATAATTGTCACAGGATCTTTGTATCTAGTCGGAGAAATGAAGCAAGAGCTTATCGAGCAGGTATAGTTGAAGGAGCTGTGTTAGTAGTCGTACCAGGCTTTGTAATCGTTACCATGAGGTTCGAACTGGTTTTTAGTACAGATGGGCCAACTCCAGATGCTGCTACTTTAGAAAGAGCGACAAATTTAATTTCAGTAGTATTTCCAACAGTTGGCGTTGGACTTGTTGGAAGATTTGTTAGCCGAGGTGTGAATGTGAGCATAGCGACTGTTCCAGTTCCTTTTTTAGGTGTAGGTACTCCTACAGCGTATGAAACGCGTCCAGTTTTTGCATTAACACTAGCGGGGATAAGTTCTGCTGGATTTGAGAAAAATGATCCACCTTTAATACTGACGTTAGAAAGTACAGCTGGGTCATAGGAAAGTTCAACTTGTACAGCGCGAACATTATTATCTCCAGTCGAAAGATCGATAGAAACGGTTGTAGGAACCCCCGTAATTGCTGTTATTGTAGTGGGAGTGAAAGAAAGTATTGATTGAGCTGCCGAGGTGGGAGTCGGAACAATTGCTTGATTGCTGCTTGGTTTATTTGTTTTAAGCGTAGGCGCGATCGCCATATACAGCAGAATCCCGGTCACGATAAATAGTCCAATAATAAGTCCTAATGTTTTTCTAGATATCGTATTCATACTTAGCCTCTCAATCCATTGTAGAACATATTTTTTTTCATTTGCAAGTACCAGTCTCTTATAGACCGGCTTGTACTGACAGTTCTCGAATAAATAATTGGTAGTCAAAAACATCGACACGACCATCGTCGTTGAGATCAGCATCAACACTACATGTGCCTGACTTGTTTACTGTATCTACGTCTTCACGGCAATCCATAATGGCGTTGTAATCTAAAATATCTAATTGGTTTTGATTAGTCGCATCACTATAGACATTTCCTGTAATCAGTGGTTTATATGGTAGATTTGTCGTTCCTACAGATTTAATCGCTACGAGTGGGTAAATGATTGTTAAGTACTTTGGAACACTTATTCGAACACTAACTGTTTTTCCTCCTAGTACTGATACTGCTTCAGAGCTGAGTGGGAAAATACTACCAAACGCATATGTATCTGGACTAAATTGCAATGCTTTAGGAATAGTGTAGAGAAGTTGATTCTGCTCATTATAGAACTGAATTGAAGCGTCTCGACTTAAATTAAGTGGTGGTTTTGGATCATCAGGACCTGTAGGAGCAGGATTTGTAGGGCTAAATGATACTTGTCGTCCTGGACTCGCATTATCTCCAGCATATCCAATCCCGTGGAGCCCCACATTGATAGCGAGATATGCAGTGTCATCAATAATAACAGGTGGCGTATTATCAATTATCTGGAAAGAGATATCAGACATGTTGCTTTGTAGGTTGCTTTGGAAGTCAAGAATTTCTGTACCTGTTCCACTATAATTGGGATGGAATGTACAGTCGTTACAGACGTTACTCTTAACTGAGAAGCCAGTTGGTGCATTGATTGCTACTCGATATACTGCGCGAGGCAAGTTATCAAATGACCATGTTGCAGTATTTGAACTTGCAATCTGTGTGGCAGTAGCTAAGCTACCGTTATCATATTTAAAAAGTCGAACAGTTACACCTTGAGTTGTGCTTGGGCTTCCTCCTTCATCTACGACATTCCCCTGAATTTTAACAGTAGGCGATGCTGCTTTAAATGCTTGTATTTTAAGATTCTTAAAGTAAATTCGAGAATTTGCTGAGCTAAGTGTCGTATTTGTCGTTCCTGTAGCATAAGGATATTGGTTCTGTGTGAAATAAATATCGCTTGTTTGGTATGTTTCACCGAGTGCATGCTGAATAGTGTTATTTCCTGCGTCATATGGATTATACGACATATAACTATTACCATTTTGTGGTTTATATGACCATATTTCAGCAAGTCTCCAGAAGTTGTTTTCCGTTGGATATGCAAATTCCATTTTTACCCTCATCTCGCGTCCGCTCTCAGTCCACTTTGCTTCAAGAGCGACGCGTTTGGGATCGATAGTCGATGGGACAGCTGCAACTTGTACTGTTTGGGTTGTAACATATTTCTCTCCGCTAATGGAGATATAAAAATCATCAGCTTGTACCGATACATCATTTGTCGACCAGTTAATGGAATGTGTTTGTATAGCAGGACATTCATCAACTGTATGCCAGCCTGTGGGGATACATGAACTGCCATATTGCTTACATTCGTTCGTCGTATCGTTCACAGCGTATGTGATGACTGAAAGACATGCTTGTCCTGATGGAGTTGGGGTGAGTGTTGGTACTGCGCTGCTTGCAATCGAGAATTGGGCTGGGGTAGTGGAAGTCAAAACGTTTTCATTTGCTGTATCTGTCGAGCCAATTGAATAGACCGCTGAATTGTTGGCTAGGGCAATGGCAGTTTGCTGCCCTTCTGTACCTGAAATTGCAGTAAAGCCAAATGTTCCAAATTGTGTTGTTCGTTGGATTGCTTGGGTCGGATCAGCTCCGATAGAATATGTTCCGGTAATTGTTCCATTTGTGGGGTTTACTTGTACTGGTGCAACTACTTTCCAGCTTGTGAGTGCGGGGTTAATCGTAAAGGGGGAAGCGGTAGGGGCGACTTTTGTCTTATCATAGGTGATGGTAAAACTAATAACTGAAAGGAGATTTGTCGTGCCAGGATTTGCTGTTAGGGTTACTGAAATTGGGTCATCAACGGTAATTGGTTGATTATTTGGCAGTACAGCTAATGCTAATGTCGTCGCTGCAGTTGCTCGGCTTCTATTTTCTTGGGATCTTTGTACGAGAAAAATAAAAATAGGTAATACGATAATTAAAACACCCGTTACGATAATTGCGATAAGTTTGCGATTGTACAGCATATACCTTTATTTTATAGAGTACTCCTTATAGCGTACGGAATACCTATTATCTTGTCAATTGGGTATCTACTTATTTAAAGAAACCAGTTACAAAGCCTGTTATTGCATCCCAGGCACTGACAAATGGAGATGTAATCGTATCTATGACAGTAGACGTAACTGACTTAGAAGTAGCACTTGATGATGAAGTAGTAGGAGTACTAGCTGTGGTATTACCATTTTTTTCCTGAAGCATCATGCATCTCGCACCGTCATCAAATCCATAACACCAATTACTTTTATCATTTGGGTTGGACGCATAGGCAGGGTTTTGTGGACAATCACTATGTTCTTTACATGTCTTTCCACCACAATCAGCTTTCCATACTTGATTTGCACCAGGAGGTGTTTCTGGATTATCACGACATGTTCCAGCAATGTTATCAAATTGAAGCTGCATGCAGTATGAGCCATTCGTGAATACATAACACTGTGTCTCTCCACCAGAAGCTGAAAGAACTTTTTTACAATCATCATTCGTGACACATTTATAGCCACTAGAACAATATGCTTTCCAGATTTTATTAACTGGTGGCTGAATAGGATTATTCGCACACGCCGTCTGTAGTGTTGGAGCTGAAGTAATATTTGGAGACGATGCACCTGGAGTGGTAGATCCTGTTTGCGGCTTCGTCCCACCATTTGAAGTTGTTCCACTGCCTGGAGTAACTCCTGTTTTCTTCACCGGAGTTGGAGTAGGGCAAGGCTCTCCACCGACAGAGTAAAATCCACTCGGTAAACATATGCCTTTACCACCTGTCGATCCAGGTTTGCTTCCACTACCAGCAGGGGTTACTGTCGTTTTTTTACCAGGTGTTACAACTGGAGGAGAAGTTCTTTTGACACAACAGGATCCGAAATTAGTACCTTTATCAGAACAAGAATAGCTTGTATTCCTTACATATGCATCATCACAATCTGCGTCATTAGTGCAATATGCATTTTCATGTTTTACACACACGGTATTATTATATGAGGGAGTTGAACAGTCAATTTGACAAGAAGTTCCTGAACCACCTCGATCAATACAATCCTCATAACAAGAAGACCCACCTGATTTTGGTTTTGTGCCTTCATTTGGGGCTGATCCGGCTGAATTAGGGACGGTATATCCACATTGTGATTGGCAAGTACTACTAGATGTCTCATTAGCGACACATGCTTCATAGCACTGTAATGGTGTGCGTGTAGTAGTCGTTTGACAATTTGCTTTGAGGCAGGCTGCTACTGCGTTATCTGAACCTTTTTGTTCACACTGTTGTTCGCATGTTGAAGGACTCTTACATGCGTTAACACAATAGGAATAAGACGAATTATTACATGAAGCTGGAGTGGTTTTACAGTATTTCGTACTACAACTTGCTGCCCATGCAGAATATGTTGAGTTAGCAGCTGTCAAACAAGATTGAAATGTTGCACCGTTATGTGGATCGCAGGCATCTAATGCTTTTTTCTCGACTTCATGGCCGTAATCAAGACACGGCTGGTATCCCTCCGTACAAGTAGTTTTTTCAGGAGTACAGTACTGCTGACAGGTTGCTTGACAATTTCCTCCATCAGATTCCTTTGCCTGTTGTCTAAGGTCTTGTATATGTAAACTTTGGACGACGGTGAGTGGGATAGCGATGAGGAGGATAGCTATGGAGAGGAATGTAAACGTTTTTCTTTTCGTAATAAATGAAATACATTTTTGAAAAAATGATTGTTTTGGTTTTTTGCTTCGGACTACTATCGTTTTTTTATTCATGAAAGTGCCTCTCTTTACAGTAGAGTATGGTGAAGATACCTGTCAAGATGAAAAGAAGCTGAAGGGAGAAAGGATTGTTCTATTGCTTCATTGTTAGAAGGTTAGAAAATATAGGGAACATAGATTGCCGCGTCACGTTGTTCCTCGCAATTACATACTGACTAACTCCTAACTTACGGAGCTAGCTCCTGGAAGAGGTAGTTTTGCTGTTTAAGAACATCTGGAGCGTGGAGAATAAAGTCTGGGCGTTCTTTTATCATAAGTGCCGGATAGCTCGTGTCTCCCGCACATAAATCGCGATTTACTGTAAGTGAACCAGAGGTAAGAGATGCGTTTACGACGATTGCACCTTCTACTGTTAGCATTTGATCTGCACTTACCGCGCAGTCATTTATTCCGTCAATAGTCATAGTTTTATCAGCTGTGAAGAATCCTTGGAGTTGGCCAGTTGGGGGAACACATGCTGGGACACTGCCAAGTCCGCTTGCTACAGTGATGTTCCCAGCGGTTCCTGCATCATTATCTCCAACTGCTACAGTAAGCGTAGAGGTTGTCGGTACAGTGATAGCACCAGTTATGGATAAATTCCCTTTGATTAATAAAAATATGTTCCTATTTGCAGGAATAGTGAGTGCTGATAGGACGACGTCACCAGTATGGGTATAAACACCATTTGTTAGATTAGCCAGACTACAGCTAATGGTAGGGTCAGTGCACCCATTATTTGTACTAATTTCAGTTTGAGTAAGGCCAGCTCTGTTTATTGCACCTAGAACGTATCCATATGATGTCCGTACCGTTCCTGCAACGACGGGTTGATATGTCTCTGGATATAACGTATCCATAATCCACCCACTACTCGATGGGGTTTGGCGTACTCCAAAGGAACTTGTTGCAGAACTGTTACCGATTGCAACTAACCCTTGTGATGTGGAATCGGAAGCAGTGGTTGGCATCATCGTATATATCCCTCCACATGCGTTATTAAGACTTGGAATAGCGTTTGTGAATCCTCCATCAAAGCGCATATCCATTCCAAACCCTTGAATCCACGGTATGCTGGTCGTGATTCCGAAGTTAAGGTTCGTAATGTTTCCTGAGGCGTCACATGTTCCATCGCCACCAGTAGGTGAAACAGCAGGGGATGAACATGGTGTTCCGATATTGACGGTATATGCAGGAGACCCCGCACCACCTTTGGGGATTGTCACTTGATAGCCACTTGGAATGGACGAGGTATAGGTTACTGTATATGTTCCATATGCGAGGTCATTTATCGCAAATGTTCCACTGGCTGGATATGTTATCGTTCCACCACTACTATTAGTGATAGTAATTGCACCTCCTGTATAAAAGCTTTCACCCCCATCTTTACTACCATTTTTATCTGTGTCTATGAATACTCCCCCTGTTATCGAATAGTTCGGTGTGATGTATAAATCATCTTGGGTGTCGGAGAAATTCACTGTTACATCATGTGGGTTAAGTTTGACTGACGTGGGGCGGAATGAGCCAATTGTTGATGGAAGAAGTATTTTATAGGTAATATTATCTACATCTGCAAAATTGTAATTCCCTGAAGCATCTGTTGTGGTAGTCGCTACCACTGCGTTTGAACTGGATAATAGAGTAACTAATGCTCCTCCCGTATACGCTTTGTCTCCTTGAGATACGTCCACAGCCGCATTATTATTGTAATCTTCATAGATGGTCCCAGTGATGTTATGGAGTTTATTTGGGATAATAGTAAATATCGAACTTAATGGTAATCCGTTCTCAAATACTTGAAACTGCCGAAATCCTTGGATTGAATAGTTGTTAACCGTTCCTGTAAGACCCGTTCCGATAACTGTTGATCCACCCCATGTCACGTCTCGTAATTCGACTGTCGAACCGTCTGTTAGCTTACTAGACCAGCTGATTGTTTGGTTACAGGTATTTGAGTTAGAGGGAATCGTACAAACACCACTCGGGAAAGTGATAGAAGCGCTTGTCGGTTTTCCATAAAATGATACTGTTCCAAGTGGTGTATTAAATTGGCCAGCAATATGGTAGTCTTGGTTCATTTGAAAATAATAGTTAAGATAATATGTTTTTATGTCATATTCTCCGGTGCTTGCATCAGACGTGAAACTTCCAGAAAGTCCTTCTGCGCCAGGAATAAACGTCTGGGTGTAGTTAACATAGTTATATACACGTGGTTTATTACATACATTGTTCATCATGTGTGTTGTAGACCAGGTAATTGGCGTACTGCATTGTGTTTCACCAGCATGTATTGGACAGACTTTCTGAGACGGTGCATCTGGGTCATCTAGTAACGCAGTTCCGGTAAAAGTAGCTGTTTGAGAGCTCCCACAGTAATTATTGTTATCGACGTCGACATAGTAGTCATACATGGCTTTTGCGAATTCTGCACGGGTCATATAATTAGGATTTCTTCCAGGAGTTGTATCTCCACCAGTTGCAAATTTATACCAATCTCCTTGCCATGCTTCTTCACAGGATCCAGGTCCTGATTGGACTGGACTATAATAGTTACAATAATAAAATTTGTGATTATCCGGGGGGGTATTTACCGGAAAATCTGTGTAGTACAAATATGCAGCGCTGGCTCTCTCAACTCCATGAAAGCCAAAAATCCAATCTCCTTGCCGTCCAAAACATCGTGCATCACCATCAACATAATTATCATGCGCTGCATCATAATATTTTCCAGTACCTGAATCGTATGGGTAGTATGTTGAGCAATCGCCACCATAGAACCATCTGTGGAGAAGGGCATTATGCGTTTCTAAGTAGCCAGGATCTCCGACGAAGACATCAGCCAAGTATGTTCCATCTGCATTTTTAGTTGGTAATTCGCTGAGTAACTCTGCAGTAGGCGCAAAAGCTGGATCCCATGCATACCAATCTCGTTTTATATAGATGTGGTATCTCGTGATTGCAGCTGCAACTTCCCATCGAGTAATATGATTGTTTGGCTGAAAACATGGATATCCAACTCCCGCTGCTGCACATTCAGATGCTCCATAACCAAAAAAGATATTCATTCGACTAAGAGTTTGAATAGCAGTAACAGTGTCTGGATCTGCAATACCGCCCAGATCTGAATAGGCAGTATTTGTATTACAATAATTAAGTTGATCTGTTGATGCCCAGATAAATGGAGAGTCGCACATCACACCGTACTGATTAGCTAAAGAGTGGTGAGGAAAGATAGCAGATAACACCAAAAAGAACGCTACTACAAAATTACATTTGTAGAAAAATGATTTCATACAATCAGAATAGCAACTGTCAGATAAGGCTGCAAGGGAGGATAACGGGTATTACGTATATTGTATTAAGTATTATGTCTTCCTAGAGATTATATCTCTTGATACTTTATACATGATACTTTATACTGCCTGATATGGTACTTTCAGACCGAGATATTAAAAAAGCAATTAAAGAAAAATCTCTCTCCATCAAATCTCCATTTGACCTGAAACTTCAGCCCTCGTCAATCGATGTTCATATCGCTCCAACAATTCTTATTTTCTCGCGTCGACGGATCCATAACGCTGTTATCGATCTTAAAAAACCAGTTGAAGAGTATATGGAATATGAAGTAATGGACGAAGAAAAAGGTGCTGTGATTCACCCACGAGAATTTATATTGGGTGTTACCTCTGAATGGTTTGAACTAGGTGATCAGCTTCTGGCAAATGTAGAAGGGAAATCATCACTTGGACGACTTGGGCTCGTTATTCATGCGACGGCTGGATTTGTCGATCCTGGGTGGGCTGGACATATCACTCTTGAAATTACGAATCTGACAGAACAACCGATGATCATTTATCCTAACATGCCTATCGGCCAAGTCCGTTTCTCAATGCTCAGTAGCGCTGCTGAAAATTTATATGGTGATACTGTACTCGGGACGAAAAAATATAAAAACCCATATAGTCAAAATCCCAAACCAATTGCGAGTCAGTATTGGAAGAACCTGACAAGTAGCAAGTATTACGTATCATGAATAATGAGTAACATAAAATCGTTTACTGATCTTCATGCTTGGCAAGAAGGACATCAGCTCGTACTAGCTATATATCAGATTACAGATACTTTTCCCTCGAAAGAACAATTCAGTTTAATTGATCAAATGCGGAGATGTTCCATATCTATTACTAGTAATATTGCAGAGGGCTTTTCTCGAAAGGGAAATAAAGAGAAAGCACAGTTTCTATATATTGCGTTAGGTTCTATTACAGAATTACAAAACCAACTGCTTATTGGAAGAGATATTGGATATATACCAAAAGAATTATTCCATTCGACATCAGAGCAAACAGTTATTGTAAGTAAATTAATTAACGGGTTAATTAAAAGTGCAAAAACATTATAGTTAATACATGATACGTACTACTTGATACCTAATACACCTATGACCTATCACATCGAATTTGACCTAGAACTTAAAAAAAATCCTCATCACGGGTTATATATCGCAATAGAAGGAGTTGACGGGAGTGGAAAATCAACACAAATTGATCTACTTCAGAAATACTTTGAATCACAAGGAAAAACGGTTTTTAAGACCTATGAACCCAATTACGATAATGTGGTTGGCAAAATGATTCAGGAAGTTCTTACCTCAAAAGTTACTCTTCCTTCAGAACTGCTCCAATATTTGTATTCAGCAAGTCGACTTCTTCATAATGAAGCAAACGTATATCCAGCGCTTGAGAGAGGTGAAGTAGTAATTTCACATAGAAGTTTTTGGTCTGCTATTCCGTATGGAATTTTAGACGCATCTAAAGAAGATTACGATTATACTCACGCGAAAGTAATACTTGCCGCGCAAGGAATTCTCTCGATGTATCATCAGTTTATCGCGCCAAATATCACGTTTTATTTACACGTACCAGTAGATACGGCCATGGAGCGACTTATCTCAAGAAAGCGTGAAATTGAACTCTATGAAAAAAAACAAAAAGTTGAGAAGATACTTAAGGGATACGAATGGTTACTTAAGGAATTTCCTAAAGAAATTATGGCAGTTGATGCAACACAGGATATTGATAGTATACAGAGTGAGATAATTAAGGAGTTAGGAGTTAGGAGTTAGGAGTTAGGAGTTAGGAGTTAG
>CAZCYO010000002.1:0-324765 GCA_964503265.1 uncultured Gammaproteobacteria bacterium | reverse complement strand
TGAGATAATTAAGGAGTTAGGAGTTAGGAGTTAGGAGTTAGGAGTTAGGAGTTAGTTTTGTCATTCCCTTGAAAAAGGGAATCTCTTTAAATAGATTCCCGATCTAGTCGGGGATGACATATTTCTTTATTAGTTTAATTATTAGGGGTTATGAAAGTAAACGTAAAACGAATTGATAGAAGTCTTCCACTGCCGGAATATCATACTGCGGGAGCGGTTGCGTTTGACGTACTTGCGAGGGAACAAATTGAAATACTTCCCCACAGTATCGGACGCGTGCCGACGAATATTATTGTCGAGATTCCTAAAGGATATATGTTACTTTTGAAGGATCGATCAAGTACTGCTAAGAAAAAAGGACTTCTCTGTACGACTGGGTTTATCGATCAGGACTTTTGTGGAGAAGAAGATGAAATCCTTCTGCAGTTTTACAATTTTCAGGATAAATCTGTTAATGTTGAAAAAGGAGAACGCTTGGGGCAAGCGGCTTTTGTACCTATCATGATTCCTGAGTGGGTAGAGGTCGATTCAATGGAGAAAAATAAAAACCGTGGAGGATTTGGAAGTACTGGATAATAAGTAGTATTACGTAGTATGTATCATGTATTACGCATGATCACATATGCAAAAGTAATATACATAATACATACTACGTAATACATAATACAAATATGAAGGGTAAACTTATCGTTATCGAAGGAAGTGATGGGGCTGGGAAGACCACGCAGCTTGGGCTGCTTAAAGCGTATCTTGATTCGATGGGGCACCCTGTTGAATCGGTCGATTTTCCACGCTACTATGATTCATTTTACGGAAAAATGATCGCAAATTTCCTTCGTGGTGAATATGGTCCTCTAGATACAGTTAATCCATATCTTATCTCAGTGATTTATGCAGCTGATCGAGGGAGTGCCGCACCTGAGATGCATCAGTGGCTTAAAGAAGGGAAAATTATTCTTTCTAATCGTTACGCCACATCTAATCTCGCACATCAATCTGGACGTATGGCCGCAATCAAGCGTAAATCATTTATCACATGGGATTTGGAACTTGAGTATGAAGTGAATAATATCCCCAAAGAAGATCTCGTAATTTTTCTCTATGTACCAGTTGAGATTAGTCTAAAACTCATGAAGAATAATGACCGCAAGTCACGAGAATATATGAAAGGAAAAAAAGATATGGTTGAAAAAGACGTCACGTATTTAAAAAATTCTGAAGAAGCATATTTATCACTTGTTAAAAAATTTCCTCACTGGGTGAAAGTTGATTGCGTTGATACTGAAGGCAATTTACTCTCTCGTGAAGATATTCATGAAAAAGTAAAGAAAGTCCTTGCAAACAAAGGAATAATTGACGTAAAGTAGTGATGATTATGAATAGATCAGAAGAACAGTACTTAAGTTTACTCCGAGATATTTTAGAAAATGGAAGTGGTAAAGATGATCGTACTGGTACAGGTACCACAAGTGTCTTTGGTCGACAGATCAGATTTGATTTAGCAGAAGGATTTCCACTGTTAACGACGAAAAAAATGTTCATGAAAGCTATTATTCATGAACTTCTTTGGTTTCTAAAAGGCAGTTCGAATATTAAATATCTGGTCGATAACAATGTCCACATTTGGGACGACTGGCCATATAAGTATTATGTATCAAGTAGCACGTATAAAGAGGAGCCGTTAACACAAGAAGAGTTTGTGACAAAAATTAAAGAAGATGAATTGTTTGCTTCTAAATGGGGAGAGCTCGGTCCTGTGTATGGTGTTCAGTGGCGTCGCTGGAAAACGCCAGAAGGAAAAGAGATTGATCAGATCACGGAACTCATTAATCAAATTAAAAAAACGCCAACGAGTCGACGACTTATTGTGAGTGCATGGAATGTGGCTGATATTCAAGAAATGACGAAGTCTGGGCTTCCGCCCTGTCACTGTTTATTCCAGTTCTATGTCGTTGATGGGAAACTCTCGTGTCAGCTCTACCAGCGAAGTGCAGATACATTCCTCGGTGTACCATTTAATATCGCCTCATATGCACTCTTAACCATGATGATCGCACAAGTATGTGATTTGGGACTTGGCGAATTTGTCCATACATTTGGTGATGCTCATATTTATCGTAATCATAAAGAACAGGTACATGAACAGCTTTCACGAGAGCCAAAACCGATGCCAACGATGAAATTAAATCCTACGGTGAAAGATATTTTCAAATTTACGTTTGAAGATTTTACACTTGAAAACTACGAAGCGCATCCATCAATAAAAGCTCCGATTGCTGTATAAGCATTTTGCTTTCATTGTCATCCCCGGCTTGATCGGGGATCTTATCAATAGATTCCCGTCCCCCTTCGGAGGATAGTCACCTTCGCGGGAATGACATATTTTAAAATATAATATAAATATATGAACAAACCAAGAATTAGTATTATTGTCGCGATAGATGATGAGCGGGGAATTGGGCGTGAAAATACACTTCCTTGGCATATCCCTGAAGATTTGAAACATTTTAAAGAGATAACCTCCGGTCATCCAGTTATTATGGGGAGAAAAACATATGAATCAATCGGACGACTCCTTCCAAAGCGAGTAAATATTATTATTACGCGCGATGAATCATATGTGCTTGAAGGAGCAGAAATAGTACATTCACTTTCTGATGCTATAGCTCTTGCGTCCAAACATGATCAAGAAGAAATTTTTATTATTGGAGGAGGACAGATTTTTACTGAAGCAGTAGATATCGTTGATCGTTTATATCTGACACTGGTGAAAGGAACACACAACAGTTCCGTATTTTTCCCGGAGTATCACAAATTCACAAAAAAAATTGCTGAAACAGCTGGTCAGTCTAGCGAGAAACAGTACACCTTTCTAACGCTTGAAAAAGAGTAGTTGCAAATAGCATTAATAGCTATTATAGTAATCCCAACATGCGACATTTAAAACAAACAGATAAAGAAGTTTTTGACATTATAAAGGGAGAGACGAAGCGGCAAAAAGAAGTGCTTGAGATGATTCCGTCAGAGAACTACACTTCTTCCTCAGTGCTTGAGGCACTTGGCAGTGTGCTCAATAATAAATACTCAGAAGGATATCCGAAAAAAAGATACTACCAGGGAAACGAATTTGCTGATGCGGTAGAGATACTTGCGCAAGAGCGCGCGAAGAAATTGTTTGGTGTGCCCTATGTAAATGTTCAGGCATTGTCAGGAGCTCCAGCTAACAGTGCTGCACAGCTCGCTATGTTAAAACCTGGAGATAAACTCATGGGACTTGCTATCTCATTTGGAGGACATTTAACACATGGTGCAGCGAAGACATTCTCCAGTACTTTTTTTAAAGCTGTTCAGTATACGCTTGGAAAAGATGGAAAACTCGATTTTAAAGCGATTGAAGAACAAGCTATGCGCGAAAAGCCACAGCTCATTATTTGTGGATTTACTGCATATCCTCGAATTGTTGACTTTGAAAAGTTCGGTAACATTGCAGATAAAGTCGGAGCGTTCCTCATGGCAGATATTTCACATATCGCAGGCCTCGTCGCAACTGGAGTCCATCCAAGCCCAGTACCATATGCCCATATAGTGACGACGACGACACATAAAACACTTCGTGGACCTCGCGGTGCACTCATCATGGTAACTGAAAAGGGACTCGCCAAAGATCCAGATTTAGGGAAGAAAGTAGATAGTGCGATCATCCCAGGGCTTCAGGGTGGACCTCATGATAATCAGACAGCAGCGATCGCTGTGGCTCTTAAAGAAGCAGATACAGCGAGTTTTAAAAAATATAGTGAGCAGATAGTCAAGAATGCTGTGGCACTAGCAAAGCATTTAAATGAATATGGGTTTAATCTTATTAGTGGGGGAACTGAGAATCATTTACTTCTTATTGATCTGAAGAATAAACAAGTGAATGGAAGAGTGGCTGCGATTGCGCTGGAGAAAGCTGGAGTGGTATTAAATTATAACGGTGTGCCATATGATGATATGCCACCATTATTTGCTTCAGGAATTAGACTTGGAACACCCGCGATCACCACACGTGGACTTAAGGAAAAAGATATGAAAAAAGTAGCTGACTGGATTAATAAAGCGATTGAAGAAGTAAATGGATGCATGATTCCAGCAGATGATAAAGAACAACGAACAGTATTAATGAAAGAATATAGAGAGAAAATCAGAAAAAATAAAAAACTCGCTATTCTTGGAAAAGAAGTAAAAATATTCATGTCACAGTATCCACTCCCATAAATTGACGTATAGTAATTCTAACGATATACTCAACTAACCAACTAGTATGAGCATCAACCACGATGAACAACCACACCGCCACCCTCGTGGTCATGGTGAGATTGGAGCATTAAAAGAACGACTTTCTCCAGAGCAGCGCAAAATTGTAGACCAAAAAATTAAAGAGCAAAAACATGCTCAATATCTTCGACGATTAGATGCGGCGACAAGACCATCACCTGTCACAGAACCATTATCTGGTGCAGATAGTTTTATTGGTAGTACACCAGCAGCGTTACATGACGAACAAACACTTAGTACGGTCCGTTCAGAGTTATTAAATCCATCTCTATCTCATGGAGAGGAAGAAAACGCTCTCCCACGTGAAGCAATACCTGTCCAAGCAGCTTCATCTGAACTTATTCAAAACCTTGAAATAACACAACCCACAGAGTCAGTCGAAGACAAAATTGCTGAGCTAAAAAGACAGATAGCTGAACAACGACAAAGAGCAAACAAACTTCATGCAGAATACTTTTCTAAAGAGGGAAAACTTGAAGAACTGAGAGCTAAGTGGGGTAAGGGAATGAAAGGTATTGTCTTTGATTTTGCACTTGGTAATAAAGCTGTTAGATGGTGGAATGGCGTTGATGCTGCTCAAACAAAAGCACTTGATGCGGCAGAAGAACTAGAAGAACTTAAAGTAGAACGAGATGCATTACTTGAAAGGCAATTTAGAGAAACCCGGCAGAAACATGAAGAAGCAGACCGTGAAAAAGCTGCTGAAAGACTTGCTGCTCAACGGATAGCTCACCAGCAGGAAGATGCGATTCCAGTAACAGATGAGTTTAGACAAGAATTTGGTCAAGAAGTTGCGGATGCTGTTGATTATTTTAATTACGTAGGAAGAGAAGAAGAAATAGGTATTGATTCGGCTGAAGATAATACTACTGAGAGTGCTTTACTCGTACCTGCTTATTCTCCAGTTGAAACAGGGAGTAAAGAAGACTCAGCAAAAGAGAAAGATCCAAATGGCCCTTCTGGCTTTGGTGTTATATATGACGAACTTACCCTTAAAGGAAGAATTTTTAAAGTAAAAGAATTAACTGAAGCACAAAAAGAAAAGTTCATTAGAGACAGAGCAGATGCGCTAGGAGGAAAAGGTGGGAGACTATTCGATGATTTTACTAATATTGCTCAGAGTGTTCGGGATAATCCATATCCAGGCCCAGATAATCCTGGAATAAAAAAACTGAATAGTGAACGATTACTCAGAGGAAGTGATAATAAACCAGTTAAGGTCTCATTGCTAAGCGTTCGTCCTGCAAATAGGCCCGGACTGCATTTAGCCAATCCAAATATTGTGGGAAATATGAGAATGGTTTATTCTCTTGTAAGAGAGAAAGGAAAAGATCTCGTAGTGTTGGATAATCGCGGATTTTATAATCATAAAGAATACGATACGATGTATGCTGATTCAGGTGCTCAATTTAAGAGAAAACGATAGATTGCGTTTCGTTAATAAATTAGCTATAATACTCACTATCTCACACATCTAATTGATGTCCTTGCCCAATAATTGGGAACTGTTAGATGGAGGAATAAAGGACACAACCATATGCGAACAATTACACTTGAAGAATTACTTGAAGCAGGATGCCATTTTGGGCATCAGGTTACTCGTTCCAACCCCAAAGCACGCGACTATATTTTCGAAGCTCGCGATAACGTTCATATCATCGATTTAGCAAAAACGAAAGAAGGCTTAGAAGAAGCTGCTGTTTTCGTGCGTGATATCGCTAAAAAAGGCGGCACAATGATCGTTCTCGGATCAAAAAAACAGGCTCAAGGAGCAGTTCGAGAAGAAATGAAGAGAGCTACAGACGCTGGAGCTGCAGGTATGTTTCATGTAACGAATCGTTGGATTGGTGGGCTTTTAACTAATTTCCCAGAAGTTATGAAGAATTTCAAAAAACTCCATACGCTGAAAAAAACCCTTGAAAGTAAAGAAGAAAAAGCAAAATATACAAAAAAAGAAATTGCACTTTTTGAGCGTGAGATCTCAAAACTAGAAATTTTCTATGGTGGAGTTGCTGATATGACCAAGGTTCCAGATGCAGTATTTATTATCGATACACACCAGGAAGATATCGCTGTTCGAGAATCACTTACGACAGGTATTAAAACAGTTGGAATTACAGATACAAACGCTGATCCTACAGTTATTAACTATGCTATTCCAGCAAACGATGACGCACTTGGTTCAATCAAACTTATTTTAAGTCATATCGTAGACGCATGGATCGAAGGACGAACACAAGCAGGAAAAGAAGTAGCTGATCAAGCGAAGAAAGTTCAAGATGAAGTAGAAAAAGTCGCAAAAGCAGCAGCAGCAGTAGTCGCAAAAGCAGAAGCTGAAAAAGTAGCAGCAGAAAAAGCAGCAGTAGCAAAGAAAGAAAAAGATACCCAGGATAAACTCGCATCTCTTAAAGCAGAAAATAAAGCAGCGAAAGAAAAAGCAACCAAGGCAAGTAGTAAGTAGTAGGTATCAAGTATTATGTATTTGAATTCATAATACTTACTACTAAATACTTGATACAATATAAATAACCATGGCACAAGTAGACATCACATTACTTAAAAAACTCCGAAACGAAACAGCAGCATCGATAGCTGATTGTCGACGTGCACTTGAAGAGAACGATAATAACTACGATAAAGCAGCAGAGTGGATCAAGAAAAACGCGATCATGAAAGCTGAGAAAAAGTCAGATCGTGAAACATCACAGGGAATGATCGATAGTTATGTTCATAATAATCGTATTGGAGTACTCGTTGAGATGCTTTGTGAAACAGATTTCGTCGCACGAACTGAAGACTTTAAGAAATTAGCACGAGAGATCTCTATGCAAATTTCTGCAATGAATCCTGAAAATGTGGAAGACCTATTAAAACAAGAATATATCCGTGATGCATCACACACGATCGAACAACTTATCAAAGGAGTTATCGGAACACTCGGTGAAAACATCACTGTCAAACGATTTACACGATTTGAACTAGGCGAGTAGTATTACAATGGTTGAATCTTCTTCAGATTATTTTAAGGACATTCTTGCTTTGGTAAAGAAACCTATTGAAACTCCTAAATTATCCCCACACAAACAGCAACAAATAGATACGCTCAGAAGAGAAACAGAAGTAACAAGTAACCTCAGGGCTGAACTTCACGAATATGTTGAAGCGGGTATTTATCAACCGATGAATGATATTGCACGACGACTTCGTACTGGGGCAGGGAATAGAAATGCGAGTGACCCGACTACTCAAATGGAACTAGCGTTATTAAGTAATGGTGGAAGTGCACTAACTATCAGATATCATGCTCGACCGTCACGAGAATGGAATGACACCATGCTTGGATCGATGGGACCAATGGTATCAAACGGAATACGAGTAATCCGAGATGAAGCGAACAAGATGCATATTGAATATACTGCAGCCGGAGAACCAACATACGACGATAATGGACAACGTGAACGAGGTGGGTGGAAATATTTGGGTGATAATGAAGCTTATCAAGAGTGGGCTAAAGCAAATGAAGGCTCAATTACTCTTGAAGGTCAACTAACTCAGGCGATGAGGGTAAGTTCATTTTATCATGATAATCGAGTGGGAGAGTCACTAAGTACACTTTCAGGTCTTACTGAAGGATCAGATAAGCAAACCAGAATCGTCCAAGAAGTTCCTGACACAGGTCTTCCAATTGTGGTAAAATCGAATAAATAAACATTGTTATGGATAATCAAATTTTACAAAACCTTACCCAACAAATCCAAAGAGTAATGGAAGTTCTTAAAACAGATTTAGGCACTATTCGTACTGGTCGTGCGGCTCCGTCACTTGTCGAAAATCTCACGATTTCTGTGTATGGTGGTTCAGCGAAAATGCGTATTATGGAACTGGCGACGATCGGCACACTCGATGCTCAGACTATCGTCATTACACCTTTTGACCAATCAATTATTAACGAAGTTCAAAAAGGGATCCAAGATGCAAATACTGGACTTACTCCAGTGGTAGATAGCGGTGTCGTTCGAATCAGTATCCAGCCTCTTTCTCAGGAACGTCGCGAGGAACTGATCAAACTCATGCATCATAAACTGGAAAATGGAAGAGTCATGACGCGTCAAGCTCGACACGATGCGATGGATCATATTAAAAAACTTGAAGGTATTTCAGAAGATGAAGTAGAACGAATTGAAAAAGAAGTACAGAAAACAGTTGATGCGATGATGAGTACGATTGACGGAATGGGAAAGCAAAAAGAAGAGGAATTACTCGCGATCTAGCGAGTCATTGCATAGAGCAAAGGGCTTAGAGCATAGAGTATTCAATATGGCTTTTCGGTTTGAAGAACTAGAAATTTGGAGAGATGCAATCCTATTTGCAAAACTTATTTATAAATTAACAGAACGATTTCCCTCTAGAGAGCTTTTTTCGTTAACAGATCAATTAAGAAGATGTGCTGCCTCTATTGCTGCAAACATAGCCGAAGGATCGGGGAGTAGCTCAAAGAAAGACTTTGCTCATTACCTCGAAATAGCAATTAAATCCTTATACGGTCTGTTTCTCACTTACAATTAGCAAAAGAACAAGATTACATTTCTTCGACGCAACTTAAAGAGTTATACGACAAAGCAGATATACTTTCACGCAAAATAAGAGCATTTAGAAATTCTCTTGTAAGAAACTCTTAGCCCTTTGCTCTATGCCCTTTGCTTTGTTATAATAAACTTCCTCTATGGATATCATAATTAATATTCTTGTTTTTGTTTTCATTCTTTCTATTCTCGTGCTTATCCATGAAGCTGGACATTTTTTTGTTGCGAAATTTTACGGGATTAAAGTTGAAGAATTTGGATGGGGAATTCCACCACGAGCATTTGGGAAAAAGTTTGGTGAGACAATTTATTCCATTAATTGGCTTCCATTTGGTGGGTTTGTAAAATTATATGGAGAAGACGAAGCCGGTGGAG
The DNA here is from genome assembly GCA_964503265.1 of uncultured Gammaproteobacteria bacterium. Classification (GTDB taxonomy): domain Bacteria; phylum Patescibacteriota; class Microgenomatia; order Levybacterales; family UBA12049; genus CAZCYO01. The sequence continues at coordinate 315,493 of CAZCYO010000002.1, read as the reverse complement.
GAAGTATTTCATCTGGAAAAAACAAATCACAAACCACCAATAAAAAAGATTTAGAACGGGCATTTTTCACACGTCCTGTCTATCAGCGATTACTGGTGGTTGTAGCTGGCGTTGTGATGAATTTATTTCTCGCATTTTTTGTTTACTATCTCTTTATGGGGCTTTCTGGATTTAAAACAGAATTACCACTCTTAACTAATTACCATTTTTTTGGTGTTAATCAAACTAAAAAAATAGATACCACAATTGCTGATGTTGCACCTAAATCTCCAGCAGAGCAGTCAGGGATTAAAAAATTCTCAAAGGTTATCAGTGTTGATGGTAAAGAAATAAAAACAGTAGAAACATTCCAAAAAATTATTTTACTCAATAAAGGGAAAAAACTAGATGTTACGTTACAAAATATGCAGACTAATACTATGTATACTGTTCATGTTACACCTCGTACTAATCCACCGGTAGGTCAGGGGGCGCTCGGAGTTGCTTTCGGCATTCCTGTCGTGGTACTGACGTATGAAACACCATTACAGAAAGTTTTCTCAGGTATAACACATCCATTGAACTTAGTTGCGTACAATTTCGATGTGTTAAAAAGCCTGATTAGTGTATCGGTAAAAGAGAAAAATCCGAGTATCGCAGGTGAAGCAGTAGGTGGGCCAGTGATGATTTTTCAGGTTGTTGGTGGCCTTCTTCACCTTCCTCCAAAAGAGGCATTAATCCAGTTGTTGAATTTAACTGGGCTACTTTCTATGTCTCTGGCTATTTTTAATGTTCTTCCTATTCCAGCTCTTGATGGTGGACGATTATTTTTTATCGTGATTGAAGGTATTACCAGAAAGAAAATGAATCCTCGAATAGAAGGATATATCCATCAAATAGGTATGACTGTCCTGCTTGCGCTTATTGTACTAATCACCCTCAAAGACGTTTTCCACAGTTTCAAATAAACTATTTTCGTTTATCTTTGTGTTATTTTTTACATTGTTATTGTAAGCTGTTATGATATGAGTCGATGCCTACATTAGTTTTTTTTAAATTTTAATCTGCTATATGATAAAAACGAGTATATATTTATTTAAATTATCATTAAGGGATAATTAATTTAAATTTAAGTAAACTTAAATTATCTGTTGACAGATAGTACAGATGAGTTATGCTTATATCATATAATATGAAAGAATATATACGTTCTTCAGCAACTTTTGTTAATCAATTGTTACGAAGAAAAAAATCGGTAAGTCTTTTTATAACACTCTCTCTCATCCTAATTCTCCCTCTTTTTCTCATTTTAGCCAAAACATCTCAGGATATCAGACAACATGCGTCAGCTAGTCAAGAAGTAGCATTTATTGATGATGCAAATAATCTGATAACACAAACCACACAATCAATGGTTCGTGTTGCTCTTACATCTCCATGGGCTGTCCAACCAAATATTTCTATGAGTAAAGTCCCTACTACTAATGTGCTTGGACAATTAGCTGCTAGTATTCAAGGTGATGCTTCTTCGGATGATGTAAATGAAGTAAAAGGAATACTGGATGATTCAAGTAAGAGTGTCTGGCTTGGAACAGGAGGACCGACTGGTGCAAGTTATACTGGGCTTCGTTTTACTGGAGTATTAATTCCTAAAGGGGCGAAAATAATTAGTGCAACGCTGCAAGTCTATTCTATTCAAGATGCATGGATATCCATGCAATTTCAATATGCTGGAGAAAAAAGCGGGACGAGTGCTTCGTTTACCTCGACCTCTCTTCCTTCAAGTCGGGTGTTAACAACGGCTCGGGTAAATCATTCTTCAAATGTGAAATGGAAAGCAAATACTGCGTATAAATTAGATTCTATTACTCCAATCATTCAAGAGATTGTTAACGGGGCGTCCTGGCAGTCTGGAAATAATTTATCTCTTATTCTAAAAGGTAAAGGGACAGGATATGGCCGTAAGTTTGTCAGTAGTATTGATAACGGGCTTGCTAACGCGCCAAAGTTACTGGTAACGTTTGAAACAGGATCGACTACTCCTACTGTAACAGTTGCAGCAACACCTACAACAGCGATAACTTCAGTTCCACCCACAGCTATCCCCACGATAAAACCCACACTTATTCCAACTGCAACCAGTACACCAACTCCACTGCCTGAATACACCAAAGATATAGTTCTAGCTGAAGATGCTGGATTTACAAAAAACGTTATCACAATTGCTCCAATAACAGCTAATCCTACCTATGCATCATATACATTTAGTAATACGACTGTTGGGATGAAAACGTTATACGTCAAATTTAGATCAACAAATGGAACTGAAAAAGTATTTTCTAGCACGATTTCACTAGTTAGTAATTCAACTCCAGTTCCAAGCATGACTATGAACGGTGAAAGTATGTCTATGATGGCATGGAAAGTGGGAGGTAAAAATGCACCTAATCCTCTCTATGACAAATGTGATGATGGTACAGATGTCGTTACTGCACATAATCAATATTATGTAATCGCATACGATGGCATAAAATATCCGACATGGCATCCAGCAGTTGTAACAAACCCTGTTACTGGTGTTGGTAAATGTTACTTTGGCCATGAACATGGTTCGAACCCACAATCATATATGCACTGGGATGAAATTTATAAATTCTTTGGTAAAGATATCAATGGTGATGGTGTTATCTCTCCATTAGCAATCGCTGCTGATGGGAAAATCACTCCGGGAGACAGAGCTGGGATTCCATTTGGAATGGCGAATGAGCATATGGATCAATACTACAATCAAGAAGGCCGGGACTCATTATTTGTAAGACACGAAGATCACGTTGGACATAAAATTGAGTTTGTAAATTCAGAAGCTGAAATGGCTGGTAATAGTACTCATACGATGGCGCAGCTTTCTGGAACTAATGGTGTTAACGTTCCTTACTATAATAGTGCCGCTAACTCTAATACGTACTTACCAACGGGAGTTGTATGTACTCATCTTCATAAATTTCATCAAGGAACCAATTCAGCTGATGCTGTCAGAAATAATTTACATGAAGTTATTTTCCACTCGACTTGTGAAAGTGTGAACGTAAACAATATTAATGCTCCAGCGTATTATCCAACGAACACAGTACTTCTGACAGGAATGATGGCATTTGGTGAACCAGGTGGATTTAAACGCTTTTGCTTTAGTGATCGATCGACAAACGTTTGTCCTGATGGGAAAAATGCTAATGGCTCATGTGTCGTTACCGATCCTCTCATAAGTAAATTACCAAATGCAGTTCACAGTGATTCACTTGGACGAAATATGGTCGACAAGTATTGTTTAGATAATTTTGCTACCTTAAATCCTGGTGTGAATTATTTTAATCCGTACGAACTGTGGGAAGGCGATCTAAGAATACAGACTCCGGCTGGAAAGATGATTGCAGAACACGGGAGACAGTGGGATGTGCTCGATCCTGTACGATACGTAGACCCAGCTGGAACAAACGGAATTGGCTATAATCAAGATCGATGCAACCAAGGTCTTCCATATTCAGGAAACTGCGCCAAAGGAGTGAAAGGCGCTGCATGGAATTCACCTCAAGCAGCGTTTAAAGGACTTCATCGAACAGCATATTTTGGCCGAAATCGTGTTTCTAATAATGGCGGCTCAGAGATTTGGTGGACAGACCCACTTGGAAGTAATGCTGTAACAACTCCATTTACATCAGGATTGAAACAGCGAATATCTACAGTAGAAGCAGATATCCAAACAGTTCAATATCGTATTCAACAGTTATATGGTGCATCAAATTTCCTTAATGATCGAGCTCTCCAGCGAGATTTCGATAACGGTGGGAATACTGTTCACGCACCTAACTAATCTTCACAAATTATCCCTCAAATGCTGTATACTTATGGCTAATCCATGCAGAAATCTTTATTTAGTATCGTAAAAGACAAAGAGCGAAACACTTATGAGCAATCTGGAATGATTATTTCAGTTGTCCCCACTGTGACGAAAGGATTTACCCTCGCAAAAGAACTTCTGTATACACTCGTTGACAGTAAAACTGTTTTATATTTATCTGGAGGAAGAACACCAAAAGAGTTATATAAAGATCTTGCACACGAAGAAGTACTTAGGCCTGGAGCAATCGGACTCGTTGATGAACGATTTGGTGATAGGTTTCACGATAAAAGTAATGAGAAAATGCTTAAAGAGACAGGACTTCTTCGCTATACGGAAATGAGAGGGATACCGTTTTATCCGATACTTCAGGAAAATAAGAGTCGTAGTGATTCTGCTAACTCCTACGATGAACAGTTGCGAAGTTTAAATACGACATATCAAAAAAGTATTGCGACTCTTGGGATTGGTCTTGATGGCCACACTGCTGGGATCGCTGGGAATAGAAGTGATACCTCATTAAGTTCGGGACAAGCTTTTCATAATCCGATGTTCGATGCAGAACAAAAGGATGTATTAGTTTCTGAATATAATGATGAATCTGGGACATTTAGAGAGCGAATAAGTATGACTTTCCTTGGACTATCAATGATGGATATTATCGTTGTACTCGTTTTTGGTCAGGATAAAAAAGATGCGATACGAATGATGTTTTCTGATGGACCTGAGGAAGATATCCCTTCACGCTTTTTAAAAAGACCAGAAATTGCAAAAAAAACAGTGTTAATAACTGACCAGAACATACTATAGTTAGTATGTACATGATTTTTCTCTCTTGTTTGTTTTTCAAAAAAAAATTACAATAATTCTATGTTCAAGAAATTAACTGATTTTAAATATAAACGTACTTCTAAAGAAGCATTTGGCTTTTACATTGCGTATCTTATTCTGATAGTACTTGCTGGAGCGTTAGCTGCTGGGATTTTAGGTTCGATAATTAGTTCAATCCAAGGATATGAAGGGGGAGTTCGTGTCGGTTCGCTGGTCTCAATTATTTCATGTATTACTGTTTCATATCTGTTAATTAAGAAAAAAAACATTATGAATAACTTCGGGCCTATTCTCCTTGTCGTTCTATCAGGAGTACTCGCCATCGGTGGTGGTGCATTACTCGGACTTCTTCCTGCCGCATATTTAAGTACAAAAAAGTAACGTAACAACTGATTAGAAACTAGCGTCTAGCGTTTAGGGTATAAGGAGTCTATAATCATCTCTATGTCACCATTTGTTATGGTCATCTTCGGTGCGACTGGCGATCTGGCTCGTCACAAATTATTTCCTGCATTATTTTCACTCTACGTTAAAAAACTCCTTCCAGAAACATTTTTTATTATTGGATTTTCTCGTCGTGATCTCAGTTATGAAGCATTTCGTGCATATTTAACGAAAGAAATTCCTGTATCTGCTACTCAAAAAGAATTATGGGAAAAATTCATGCAAAATGTTTATTACCAACAAGGAATGTTCAATGAAGTTGGAGGATACGAAAAGCTTATTGAAAAATTAACTGGATTTGATATGCAAATTGGCGCATGTATCACTCGACTCTTTTATCTTGCTACTCCTCCGGATAACTATACCTTCATTCTGGATCATTTAAAAAAGACCAAACTTTCAGAAGGATGTGGACCCCTCTTCGACCAAGCCACGCAGGGCAAACAAGATATTTCTAAGTGGACACGGGTAGCAATTGAAAAACCATTTGGAAAAGATTTAGAGACTGCCAGATCACTTGACCGAATGCTCGCTGAAATATTTGAAGAAAAACAAATTTATCGTGTCGATCACTATTTAGGGAAGGAAACAGTCCAGAACATGATCGCATTCCGTTTCGCAAATGGGATTTTTGAACCAGTGTGGAATAATACGTATATTGAGCAAGTACAAATAACCTTTGGTGAGAAACGAGGGGTTAGTGGACGGGGAATGTTTTTTGATGGTGTGGGAATACTACGTGATGTTGCACAGAATCATTTACTTCAACTTGTTGCTGCAGTTGCGATGGAGCAGCCCAAAGGCTTTTCGAAAGAAAGTGTCCGTGATGCGCGGGTCAAAGCGATTCAATCGATTCGCTGTATCGATCCTGAAAAAGTGGATGAATCTGTCGTTCGCGGACAATACGATGGCTATACTGAGGAAGAGGATGTTTCGAAAGACTCTGATACAGAGACGTTTATGGCTATGAAGTTATTTGTCGATACGAAGCGTTTTGAACATGTTCCATTTTACCTGCGAGCAGGAAAGAAAATGCCAGCAGACGTCGTTGAGATAAAAATAGTATTTATTCAAACATGTCATTTACTATTTAAAGAGTATGGCTGTCCAGAAATTGGAAATGTTTTGACGATTCGGATTCAACCAGATGAAGGTATTGGACTGCAAGTGATTGCGAAAAAACCTGGGACGAAACTAGCACTTGGAACTGTCGACATGAAATTTTCATATGCAGAAGAATTTGGAGAAAAAGGGGCAGATGCATACGAAAAATTACTACTCGATATTTTGGCTCAAGATCAAATGTTATTTAATAGATCTGATGAATTAGAAAGCTCATGGACATTTATCACGAATATTCTCAAAGGATGGGAGAAAAATGGTGCAAAGATGCAGATCTATAAAGATTCAGAATGGGGGCCCAAAAGTGCCGAAGAGTTACTTAAAAAAGATGGCAAAAAATGGCTATAAAATGTATAATGGTCGCGAATGAGTGCGAGAAATTCAGAACTGGGAATAACACAACCTCGAGAGTCTAAACCATTTTCTTCTGAACGATATGATTCAATTGTAGATCCGAGATTAAAACAATATTTATCTCCTCTTGGTGAATTTGTTAATGAAAGAAATACTATATTTCCTATAGCCGACAGAATTGCAGTTGGTGATTTAATTGGTGAATATGGATCGTTGCCACCATTTGATGGCAGAAGATTAGTTGGAGATATATATAAACTTAAGTTAGTTGAACTTGAACAAAATAGTAATAATACTAGAGTTGTAGGCCCTGACGAGCTTGAAGCAATTACTGCGTTATTTTGGGGAGCATCTATTGCAGATAAAAGTCCAAGTAAGAAAAACGAATGGGGAGATATTGCAAGAACTACCTCTCTTGCGCTTGGAGCAGGTCATGAAATAGCACTTCGTATCGCAACAGAAATTGATGTAAAACCATTGAGAAAAATTAAGAAAGAATCGTATCAACAGGTTTGGCCCGAACAAACAGAAACTGATGAGGAAACAGTATTAGAGGATCAAGACAAAAATCCTGACGAAATTCCACTTAGTTTGAAAGAAGATCCCAATCAATTTAAAATTCCAAAAGTAAAGACTGAAGATGTCCAACTTTTAGAAGAATGGGGAGCAGATGCATTAGGAATAGCAAACAAGATTATTGCTGGAAACAGTCGCTTTGATATTGTATCTGCCAACGATATTCCACTTCCTATACAACAAGTTATTATGGCCATCACATATTTTGCATATGGCCAAACTACTCATACTCCTCAGAATTCGTATCAAACAGCACATATTAGACAAGGAATTGGTGTAGTTCAAGAACTATTTAAACGAAATAAGGAAATAGCTACAGTTGCAAACGCGTTAGTAGGACTTGAAAATGCGGTAAAACAAGTTCAGAATAAGTAATATGAAACTAGGATTTTTGGGGCTTGGAAAAATGGGAACGCGGATGGTTGAGAAGTTACTTCGTGATGGACATGAGGTAGTAGTGTGGAATCGTTCAAAAGATGTGGTCGAAGAATTTTTTAAGAGTATGACTGATAAGAAATTAGATGGTAAGCTATCTGCGAAGGATACAGTTGTAGATGCTGTTTCATGTCTTGAGTCACCAAAAGTTATTTGGTCCATGCTGCCATCAGGTGATGCAAGTGAGCAAATTCTTCAGGAAGCACTTGGCATTCTTACATCGGAAAAAGATTCCGGAGAAGTCTTGATCCCGTCAGGCGGGACCGGAATGACAAATAACGAAGCTATTGTGATCGATGGTGCGAATGCAAATTTTCATGATACAGAAAGACGCGCGAATCTTTTTAAAGAAAAACACGTTCGATTTTTAGGAATTGGCGTATCGGGTGGAGTAATTGCAGAGAAAGAAGGATATCCGATGATGGTTGGTGGGGATAAAAGTGCTTATGAAGAGATTAGTTCTCTTCTTGATAGTTTAGCGAAACCAAACGGTGGGCATGCATATCTCGGAACTGGTGGAGCAGGACATTTCGTAAAGATGGTGCATAATGGCATTGAGTATGGCATGATGCAAGCGATCGGAGAGGGGTTTGGTGTACTTGAGAAAGCTCCATATGATATAGACTTACTCGAAGTATCAAAGCTCTGGCAGCACGGAACGATCGTCGATAGCTTTCTCATTGATCGTGCACGAGATGCTCTTGAAAAAGATAATACATTGTCAGATATTATAGGTGAGATTGATGCGACAGGGGAAGGTGAGTGGACGATTCAAGAAGCGAAAAAAGAAGGAGTTCCGATTGAGAATATCGAGCAATCACTTGATTTTAGACGAAGATCAAAGATAGACCCAAACATTCGAGATTCATTTGCCGCGAAAATGGTGGCTGCACTACGAAGAGAGTTTGGTGGGCATGCAGTTAAGAAAAAAAACGAGTAGCGTTTCTCCTATGCTTTCACATCGCATTTTAGTTATTTCTGAGGTGTAATCGAACGGTGAGGATATTCAATTCGAATTTCGTCAAAAGGATTTTGGTTATGATATTTGATAAGTCCTTCTGCGATTTGTCTTGCGATATCTATCTTCGTATTAGATGGAGCATCACCATAAACATCTAGTTCTTCGACCTTAAGAAGAGTCGTTAATTCAGGACCTTGCTTTACTGTTATTTCTCTTCCATTGCCAACACCATATTTTAAATACTCTGTCATGAGAGGAATATCTTTCATTAAACCTGGAGTGGCTTGCAGGCTATAGCCATTTCTGCCTTCGCCATCTTCTGCACTTTCAAATTCAAGAAAATTAAATTTTACTTTCTCTGACATGGAACGAATTATAGCGGTAATAATATAAATGTAAAGCGTAGATTGACAAACAATGAATTGACTGTATAATAAATTTATAAAGCGTTATAGTCTGGCATCCTACCAGATGAGTCTCGATGATAGTTTTCATACGGGATCCCGAATTTACATCGGGGCTGACTGCGAGAAGCAGTACGGAGCAAAAACCGTAAAAGAGTAATGAGTCCGCCAACTGGCGGAAAAACAAGGTGGTACCACGAGATTGCCTCGTCCTTGTATTTCACATAGTAATTGTGGAATGCAGTGACGAGGTTTTTTTATGAAATATTCACAATCATTTGCAAAAACAGTAAGAAGTGCACCTGCTGAAGAAGTCGCGATTAATGCACAACTTCTCATGCGAGGGGGATATATTGATAAATTAATGGCGGGTTCATTCACCCTGCTTCCACTTGGGCGCCGTGTGGAGCGAAAAATCGAACAAATTGTTCGTGAAGAAATGGATCTGACTGGAGCACAGGAAGTTCTCATGCCATTACTGCATCCTAAAGAGATCTGGAATGAAACAGGGCGATGGGACAGTGCTGCTGAAGTAATGTATCAATTTAAAAAAGAGGAGAGAGAATATGCCCTGTCATTTACTCATGAAGAAATCGTCATGGATTTAATTCGTAAACATTTAAATAGTTATAAAGATCTTCCAATAAAACTCTATCATTTCTCAACAAAATTTCGTCAAGAACTTCGAGCAAAATCTGGAATTTTACGTGGTCGAGAATTTCTCATGAAAGATCTATATAGTGCTCACGCAACTGAAGAAGATCTCATGAAATATTATTGGGAGGTATCTGATGCATATATGGCTTCATTTAAACGAATGGGACTTGATGTTGTAATAGCAGAAGCAGATGGTGGTGTCTTTACTAAAAATCATACTCATGAATATCAACTCAAAACTGATGCGGGAGAAGACGTGATTTATTACGCTGATGGATGGAAGTTCTGGAAAAATAAAGAAATTATGACCGATGAAGACATGAATAATCCAACACTTGAATCAGTTAAATCAATTGAGGTTGGAAACATTTTCCCACTTGGTACAACGTACGCTGAGAAAATGGGAGCATACTACACAGATTCCGGAGGAAGCAAAAAGCCTGTGTGGTTTGGAAGTTATGGTATTGGCATGACGAGACTAGTCGGAGCGATTGTAGAGGCATCACATGACGAAAAAGGAATTATCTGGCCTGAAAGTGTCGCGCCTTTTCAAGTTCATTTAGTTGGTCTTAATGAGAAGGCAAATGAAGTATATGATCAGTTACAAAAAGCGGGTATAGAAGTGCTTTTTGATGATCGAGATATAGGCGCTGGTGAGAAATTTGCAGACGCAGATTTACTAGGAATACCAGTTCGCCTTGTTGTAAGTAATAAAACCGGCGAGCAGATAGAATGGAAGAAAAGAGTCGAAGAAAAGATAGAATTAGTTAGTTTAGACGAAGTGATAGGAAGAGTAGTTAAAAGATAGGAGTTAGGAGATAGTGGTTAACTACGATTTTTGGTGCTTTTAACTAGTCCATTTATTAATTTTTTTACCTCGGTTATTAATAAATCTGCATCGTTGAATATAATTTCATTAATATAACCTAGATCTTTACAAACTAACAATTGGTTTTCAATTTCTGTAGTAGATCCAAGAGCTATATAATAGAAATGCATTTTATCTTTGATTCCTCTTCTTGAGAATCCTTCAGCTAAATTACTTATTATTGAAATTGCTCCGCGTTGCATTTGGCTGATAAGTGCAAATTGTTCTCGTTGAGGTAAATGGTTAGTGATTTGATAGACAAGGAGTACAAGAGCGTGTCCTTTTTGCCAAGCATAAAGATCTTTAAATGAATTAATCTTATTCATTCTATCTTCTAACTATTATCTACTAACTTCTAGAACGGGAGTTTTACTTTAAAGAAGAGTAGCCAAAAAGTCGCGTAGGTGCCGAAAAAGATAATCCCCAAAACGATAAAGAGAATTTTTTTCCATGCAGGAACTCCTGTTGTTGGTTCATATATTTCAGTTTTTTCGTCGTGATGTGAGGGTGTTGATACAGCAGTATGAACTGCAATTGTGTTATGCGTTCGAGTGGGAGTAGTAGATTGACCTTCGGTTGTTTCTTTGGTTACTACTGGAACGGTTACTGGTGGAGGTGATGATGTATGTTCAACAGCGTTTGTTGCAGTTTCTACTGGTGTAGCCTGGGTGGTAGCAGGTGGAGGTGTCGTATTTGTTTGAGGAGCTGGAATAATAGTTGGTTTTTGTGGCACAGATGTTCCCATCACACGTTCATATGTTTCTCTTAATTTCGGATCTAATTTAGCGAAGGTTTTTGGATCCATAAATACTTTAGTAGCTACTACCATGATGGTAGATTCAGAAAAGTTTGTCAAGCCATACTAGCCTCAAGTCGCAAGATTCAAGCTTCATAAGATCTTGCAACTTGAGGCTTGCAGCTTTGCAACTGAGTCATAATTCGCTATACTTGCCATAATGAAAATTATTGTTACACATATTTCCCCCGATTGGGATGCAATTGGCGGAGTTTGGGTTATTAAAAAGTTTCTTTCTGGGTGGGGAGATGCTGCTGTCGAATTTGTTCCGGCAGGTGGGAGAAGAACAGGACCTGGCAAATATCAAATGGCGAAACTAGGTGAGAATACTGAAACGATTGAAGTACAAGGAAAAGATGAAGTAATTCATGTAGATACAGGACTTGGACCACTTGATCATCATGAAACATCTGATTCGAGTGTATCGGGGACTAGTCGTGCATGGGATTATGTAAAAACTACCATTGAAGCACATGGATCTTCTATGACAGATGTTCATAAAAAGGCGGTATCACGTGTTGTACAATTTATTGTTGAAACAGATCATTTTAAAGAAGTATTTTGGCCCGAAGCCGCTGCCGATCGGTATGAGTTTACCATACTGGGAGTTCTTGAAGGACTAAAATTACTTAAACCTGAAGAGCATGATTATTATGTGGAATTTGGACGCGAGGTGCTTGATTCGCTTTTTCATACATTTGAAAATAGAATATCTGCTGAAGAAGAGATTGATGGTAAAGGAATAGTCTTTGAAACGAAGAGGGGAAAAGGGGTAGGGTTCGATACCGCAAATGACTCAGTATTAAAACTTGCACAAAAAATGGGGTATCATTTGGTTGTTCGAAAAGATCCTAAAGGTGGATTTGTCCGTATTAAAGTCCGTCCTCCAGAAAACAAAACTACTGATATTGATCTGACTCTCGCATATGAACGATTTTCGAAAATGGATCCCGATGCGACGTGGTTTCTTCATGTTTCAAAGAAAATGTTACTAAATGGAGGATCGAAAAATCCCAATCAAGTTCCAACCAATCTTAGTTTGCAGAGAATTATTGAGGTTTTGAAAGAGTTATACTAAGATTGAGAAGTAAAAACTGAAAAGTCAAAAGCACATCTAAAAAAGCAAAAGTTTTCACATTTTACTTGTGATTTTGACTTCTAACTTTTAATTTATGTCAGATTGTTTATTTTGTAAAATCAGAGACGGGAAAATTCCAGCAGATTTCGTTTATCAGGACGAAGCTGTAATGGTATTTCCTGATATTCATCCACAAAAACCAGTACACTTACTCATCGTTCCTAAAAAACATGTATCAGAATTTGTCGCTATCGAAGATATGCATCTTATGAAAGAAATAAGTATTGTAATTCAAAAAATGATTACAGAAAAAGCACTAGAAAATAAGGGTTATCGAATTCAAATAAATGGTGGGGGATTTCAAGACGTTGACCATTTACATATTCACCTCTTAGGACCTATGAAATAGCGTTAGGTAAATGCAACTAACAGTTGTTGACTGTCGTCAGATTTTTGTTCTCTTTGTTTTCTTTTAATATATTGTGCAGCGATTGCTTCAGGTGGTGCAACCCATTTTCTGTTAGTTTGAGGATTTTGATAGAGTTCTGTTCTGGTAATCGTACTTGGTTCGATTGTTAGAAAGTAGTAAACTGTCCCCTGTAAACTTCCCCGTTCGTTTTCGTCACGAATCCATCGTAGTAGTTCTCTTACTTCAGGGTTATCATGTCGTCTAATAAATTGTTCTTGTTCAACTGAACCAACTTTTAAAAATAATTCAATGTTCATAAATGCGTCTTGCCGTTGTTTTTCAATTGAAATGGTTTGAACTGGGGTTGCTAGATCATCATCTAGTTTTTTCTTAATTTCTCCAAGACCATTTACAGAAAATGTCCCCTGATCATTTCCGATCTTGATATCTATACCGTTGCGAAGCACTAATAAGTTACTCACTACAGATGCTTGATACGCTGAAATCATAGATGGGTGTTTTGGTTTTTCTTTCTCGATTGGTATGCCTAATCTATATTCATACTTTCGCTCTCCAGGGATATCTGCACGTCTACTTTGAATGAGTTGCTTATCAGGATCAGTGGTCGCGGGTCCTCCACGAAATTGTTCCCGAATATTATTTAGTGCATATGCGAGTGTTTTCCCTTTTTGTTCATCAGTTTCACCTGGAGTAATTGAGAGGAGTACGTCTTCTGGCAGCCAAAGCATCGGATTCGTAGATAACAGCATAAGTTGAGCTAGCTGTATTCCATTTGGAATTTTGATTTTTCTTCCCTTATATTCATAAATACCAAAATTTTCACTGAGTATTTTAATTTTTTTCTCAGCCGACGTCTCTTTATTATTTGTCTGTTCGCTATTTCGTATTTGTGCACCACCTCGGGGTGTTTTAATACGGTTAGCACCTCTCACGTTTGCTAATCCGTCTAATTGATCGTCTGTAATAATTTGTATTTCTCTTGTGGTTTGGTATTCGATACCATCTGAAGCAGTATGTCTATCGTGAACAAAGGTAGCATCTGCAGGTTCGTATTCGTCGGGAGTTTTGCCAGCATACCATATATTTAATTCGCGCATAACAGTGCCTGTACTCCTTGTTGAACCGCTTTCTGCAATAATTTGTTTTATGTCTTTTCCTGTAACTCTTCCGGTTAATGCGAAGGTATGGGTAACATCTTTTTTAGGTCCTGATGGAAGTTGTCCCATTCTATCGTCGACAAAAACATATCCAGTATCTGGATGAAAAAGAATAGGCGATTTTTCTCTACGGTGATCAGTTTCTTGCCCAGGCATAATAATAGCCTGTAGTATATCAATTAGTTATTTTTGTGTCAATTATAGTGATGCTACTACGTTTGGGCTTCTGTAACTGATCAGGCACGGGTGCTGTTTACTTACGGGCTCATTTAGAGTAAAATAAGTACTTAGTTATCCTGAAGGGGGGTGTTTTTTATGGTACATGTTAAGAAGATGCCAGGAGATAGTGATGATTCGATTATTCGAAAGTTTTCTCGTAAAGTAATGGATGCTGGAATTATTCAGCAAGCAAAACAGCGACAATTCTATCTTAAACCATCACAACGCCGAAAAGCAGAACTACAAGAATTACGAAAAGCAAGGAGACGAACCATGTAATGGGAAAGTTAGATGTGCTTATTTTCGTCGAAAGTAGATATAAAGTAGACAGAAAGCGAATTAAAAAAAGTATTGCCGAAGTGCTTGGAGAACATAAGGTTCAAAGTGATACAGAAGTTTCTGTCGCTATTGTCGGAGATAGGAAAATGGCAGTACTAAATAAGAAATATCGTAATAAAGAAGGTACGACCAATGTACTGTCATTTCCGCTCGCTGAAGGAGAAGATACCCATTTACCTCAAGACATTATTCGCCTTGGAGATATTATATTAGCGTATCCTCAGGTTATTCGTGATGCTGCTCGGGATGAAATGCTGGTTGATGACAAAGTGGATGAATTAGTTCGCCATGGATTACTCCACCTCATGGGGATTCACCACAGATAGAGGAATGCAAAAAGTAAAAGTCAAAACTCAAAAATACAGTTCAAAAGTAAAAACTGACTTGTCATCTTGAACTTGATTCAGGATCTAGTTCGTAATTTTTAATTGTGCTTTTGCCTTTTTGCTTCTCACTTTTAACTTTCAATTATGGTTTTTTATCGAAAATATCGTAATCAAACAATCGGCGAACTTGATAACGCTCAGGTTCGTGAAAGTCTTACTGCTATTTTAGCTACGCCCGAATCAATTCCTCATGCATTTTTATTTACTGGACCTAAGGGACTTGGTAAAACATCTAGTGCAAGAATTGTTGCGAAGGTGGTTAATTGTACGGGAAAGGAAAAAAGCGAAGCGCAAAGAGCAAAGGGTAAAAATGAAGAGGAGACTCTTAGCTCTATGCCCTATGCTCTAGGCAATTCAATCGAGCCGTGTAATGTCTGTGAACAGTGTATTTCGATTACAAGTGGAAATAATTTAGATGTTATGGAAATCGATGCTGCTTCTAATCGAGGTATTGATGAGATTCGTGACCTAAAAGAAAAAATTAAACTTTCCCCAGTTAACGCAAAAAAGAAAATTTACATTATTGATGAAGTCCACATGTTAACGACAGAAGCGTTTAACGCACTTCTCAAAACGCTTGAAGAGCCACCAACACATGCGATGTTTATTCTCTGTACGACAGAAACGCATAAAGTCCCTGCAACTATTTTTTCACGATGCTTTCATGTGTCATTTACCAAAGCGACACCAGAAGAGCTTGTGCGTTCATTTAAGCGCATTATAATTGGAGAGAAATTAGAGGCAGATGATGATGCACTTTTTGAAATTGCGAAGATGTCAGATGGAGGATTTCGAGATGGAGCAAAATTACTTGAAGAGATCGTTTCACTGACTGCAGGGAAAAAAATTACGAAAGAGTTAGTTGAGGAGAAATATCATACACAACATACTGGACGACTTATTCTGGATTTGATTGCTTCATTTGAAACAAAGGATATTCAAAAAGGATTACAAGCTATTCAGACAGTTATTAGTCAGGGGATTGAGATGCGATTTTTTATGCTGCAGCTCACAGAAGCATTCCATGACCTGCTGCTTTCACAAGTTTCAAGCCCCAAGACTCAAGACGCATTATTATCGAAACAAGAGTTATCTCAGATCTTAATGATACTTTCAAAAGCACATGGGGAAATGAAGAATACGGTATTAGTACAGTTACCGCTTGAGCTCGCGTTATTTGAATGGTGTGGGCATGGTGAAGTTGCAAGCTCAAAGCCTCAAGCTTCAAATAAGGAGATTGACGTTGTTGAAAAAAAAGTTGTAGAACATGGGAATATGATAAAAGATGAAGGGGTGACGATTTCCTCAATGCGAAAACAGGTGGGAAATATCGCGAAAATTAAAGCGCTGTATGGTGAATCGAAAGAGCCCGAAGAAGTGGTCGAACCGATTCGAACGACTGATTTGCAATTGGCACACTTAGGTAACGATGGGGAAATTACAAAAGAATGGATGGATACGTTTTGGAAATGTATTATCTCTGAAATGAAAGCACATAATCATACGATTGCAGGAGTACTCCGTGGCTGTTTTATTAAAAGTTTTGATAGAAAAACACTTATCATTGAGACTGCATATAAATTCCATAAAGAAAAATTAGACCATGGTGCGACTATGGAATCACTTGAAAAAGTGTGTCGCGAATTAACGGGAAGTCCTGTGGCTATTTCAATCGTTTTGAAAAGTTAGTAAGATTTGGTATTATAGCTGAAGTATGCCGACTCAAGAACGTGTTACATTTAGAATTGGTGTTCATTTGATTCTCGTTAAAAATAACGAAGTGCTTCTTTCTCGTAGATATAACACTGGGTATGAAGATGGCAATTATGGCCTAATTGCTGGACATCACGATGGAGATGTGAGCTTAATCGACTCAATCATTCGTGAAGCAAAAGAAGAAGCAGATATTACGATTGCTGAAAAAGATTTAACAGTGGTCCATGTCATGCATACACGATCAAATATTGAATGTATGGAAATATTTTTCCAAGCGACAAAGTGGATTGGGATACCACGGGTTATGGAAGCAGATAAATGTGATGATTTGCAGTGGTTCTCTCTAAATGAACTGCCTGATAATATGACGCCGTCTGTAAGACAAGCACTCAAGAATTATCAAGAAAACATATACTTTTCGGAGTATGGGTTTGAAAATTAGAAATCTTTGTCATCGCGAGCGAAGCGCGGCGATCTTATAGAAAATAATAAGAGATTGCCCCGTTCGAGGATCTTCGACTTCGTTCCTCGCAATGACAGATGTGAAAGGTGGTGAAATAAAATGAATAATCCATTTGGACAATTAGGTGAGCTTAAAAAAATGCGTGATCAGGCGCTGATGATTCAGCGACAATTGGCAGCTGAAGAAATAGAAGTTGATAAGTATGGTATTAAAGTAGTTATTACTGGAGATCAGAAAATCAAATCTATTTCAGCACAAGGTCGATCAGATAATGATATCAAGGATGCTATCAATGAAGCGATCAAGAAATCACAAGAAGTTGCGGCGAAAAAGTTGCAATCAATGAGTGGTGGAATGGGAGGCCTCGGTGGCTTACTTGGGGGAAAGTAGAAAGTTTCAAAATGCAAAGATTCAGAGTTTCACTAGTGAAGAAACTCAACAATTATGATGTACAAAACACTGGGAATAGTGTAAATTTATCGTAGTGAAAATCTTTAGTGGCTCTTCAAATCAACCGCTTGCTAAAAAAATTGCTTCAGCACTGAGTACGACTCTTTCTTCTCGTGAAATATTTATTTTCCCAGATGGGGAACGACGCATACAAATCCAAGAACCAGTGTTAGATGAAGACGTAATAATCGTGCAATCGACATCTACGCCTGTCGATCAGAATTATCTCGAATTATTTTTTCTTATTGATGCTGCAAAACGAAGTGGCGCCAGAAGTGTAAAAGTCGTGATGCCATATGTCGGCTACCAACGACAAGATCATGTATTCCGAGATGGAGAAGCAGTCTCGATGCAAGTAATCATTACCACGCTCGAGTCACTTGGAATTGAGTGTATTATTGCATGTGATTTACATACGATTCGTATCCCCGAACTTTTCCATATCCCGGTACTTCATTTATCTGCACTTTCTCTTTTTGCCCAGACGATTAGAAAAGAAGGTTGGACTCAGAAAGATACAGTACTTATCACCCCAGATGTCGGTGGTATTCGAAGAATTGAAATACTCTCACATTTACTTGGGGACATGCCATATGTAACTATTACAAAAAAACGTGATCTCGCGACGGGATTTGTTGAGGCTGCAAGTTTTGAAGGAACGATACAAAAACGTGCGCTTATCGTCGATGATATGATTTCAAGTGGTGGAACTATCGCAAAAGCTGCAGAATTACTGCATAAAAATGGGGCAGAGGAGATATACGTATTTGCTACACATCCAGTATTTTCGGCCGAAGCACCGAAAATTCTCCAAGAATCTCTAGTTAAAAAAGTCTATGTTACAGACAGCGTCTATGTCCCTGAAGAAAAGCGATTTGAAAAATTAGAAATACTCACTCTTTCCTCACTTATCGCTCAAGAACTTAAATAGCCTCGCATTTGTTTACTATAAGTTAAAAATCTGCTATAATTTCCGCACTTTCCCTCTTAGCTAGACAAATAACGTTTGGCGTACTGAAAAGTACTGTCAGGGGGTTAGGATCATTGACAAGTGAGAGAGGGAAAACTCCCATTCTTTGGGAGTTACTACAAGTTCCCCGTAAGGGGAAAAAGGAGGTACTTAGGTACCGCGGTTACTGAACGTTTCATATATATCAGGAGGTACATCATGGTGCGCGCCAAGTCACCCTACGAGTGGTGGACTCACCCAATTCGGGATGAGATCCAAGCAAAACGCCAGCAGCTCGGCTTGAAGTTCAAGTCTGAGATTGGCGAGTTGCTAGGAATCGGTAAATCTTTCAATGGGATCTCGATCGCCGAAGCGATCTCGTCTGATGTCGAAGCCTATGCGAAACTTTTTCGTATCGGCATCGTGTCTGCAGATCCTACCAAGATTCCGCCACGGATCACTGAGACTCGTGGAGTTCGCAAGGAAATTATCCGTGCATGGACTCCGCAGAAGTACACCCAGTGGCTCACAAGGCAGCAACCACTACCGGAGATCTTTACGCGAAATGGCCATGCTACGGCACAACCGCAACAGGTTCCGCAAGAGCCGGCAAGTCGGCCAGACCATCGTCTTTCTACGGCTCCAACACAGCCAACGCCGCCCATTCAGTCACAGCCTTCACCGGCTACTGCTGGACGGATTCCCGCGTCTCCATTCCCGACACCCGGAGATTACATCAATGGATGGATGGATAACTGGGCAGCATCGATGGCTTCGCAAGTTGCCAATACCGTTGCTGCTCCGCTGTTAGCGTCACTGACGCAAGCCAGTAATGGCATTGTGGCAGAACTCAACGCACAACTGAGTGAGACACAGAATCAAGTCCGACACCTCACCGATCTGGTTGGGGCGCTTTCTTTCAAAGTAGATGAGGGACAGAGGAATGCAGCTACAAAGCTGCAACCCGCTGAACCGACTCTCGAGGAAGCACTCAGCTTCGTCATCGATCAGTTGAAAAAGAAGATCGAGATGGAGGATCAGCAATCGCTGAGCCCGAACTTCGATCAACTCCATCAGCTGTTCGTCCTGCTGCTTAGGGTTACACCTGAGCGACAGGAAACAGTGACTACTGAGATGCCTATCGACATCGGGACTCTGATTGGCCAACTGACTATCCTGCTGCAACCCTATTTCGATGGGAATGCGGAAGGACGAAATACGTTGGTCATCAAGTATGGACATGCTCTGAGCGAGCTGTTCGATCTCGTCGATACGTTGACCAAAAGCCCGGGAGACAGGGAGAACATCATAAGGATGAAAGGAGCTATCTAGCATGACTTCGCAGCCACAGCACTCAAAGAGTGGCGTAATGCGGGTCTTTGCCAATCAGGCAATCCTGCACTTGGCCACTATCTATGCATCGACTGTCCAAGCGTTCGCACAACTCATCGAAAACGAGCGTGATGCCGGGGCAACCTGGCTTCATATCGTTATCGAGGAGAATAAATTGATCGTGATCGGCAACGGTCACGGTATGGTACCTGAGATGCTCGAGGTCGACCGGCAACGGTTGACACAGTTCGCAGAGAGCATCGCGCAAGGTAATCTGGACGCTGACTACGAAACAAGCCTGGAAAAGGCTGTGCCTCTGGACTCGATTAGTCGCTACTCCATCGAATGGGTTATGCGACGAATTGGGATCAGTGGCAAGTCTTCTAGCCAGCGTGGAGTGAAAGGTATCGGTTTTCTGGCATACTGTCAGTACGCTGATCGCCTGACGCTTTTGACGCGAGCTCACCTGGATCGCATGCGCCAAGCATGGCAAGATGAAACGATGACTGAGTCGGAAAATCCGACTATCGTTCTACTGCCACCTACGCGCACTAGCATCTCGCGTGGTGATCTAACTTACGAGTACGACATCGCGGGTCGTGGAGAATCGCTCCACGATGCCTGGGGAAAGGTTATGGAGCATGGCACGTGTGTCACTGTCTCCGATCTGGATCCAGGCGAGAAAGACCAGCTACGTCCGAAGGCTCTGGCGTCTATGCTCACTAGCATGTTCGCTGAAGATCTTCGGATCGGATTCAAGATAAGCATCTTCGATCGGATCTCCCCCGAAGCGAAACGGTCTACTGCAAAGCAGATCGAGATCCCTGTTCAGGCTCCGGCCAACCTAGGGATCCCGCTTTACCGGGGTGAGTTGATCTGGGGTGAATACGATACAGAACCAGATAGTATTTCTGTCGAACTCTTCTACGACGTAAAGGGAGTCAATCTGGCTCCCCAACTGCGTTTCAAGGGTTCCGACAAGTTCGAGATCACAACGATCACTGGGTTGAATAAGGAGCCGTGGAATCTTGGAAAGATCCGCGGATACATAGTCTTCCCATCGTTCGTCGGCGTCTCGGATAATACTATCTGGAATGCACCGAAAACTGCGCTGAGGCCAACCAAGTACATGCTCGACTGGGTAAAGGTGATTAACGATAAGCTCACACCTCTCGTCGTGCAGGCTATCCAAGATGCTGAAGAGCGTCTGGAAAATGCGAGCCTTCGTGCTACGATGACTGACATGTCGAGTGCGGCAATGGAAGCGATTAGTGAGATTCCTGCTTATAATGAGCATGATCTCACGACTGCGCGGCCGTCTCGGCAAACATCCACCAAGCGATCGACGGATCAATCTCGTTCGCCTCGTGATCCACAGGCAATCTCAGTCAAGGTCGTTAACGAATACGGCCAAGGCATGGTAGATGTCAATGTGGATCTCATGGATATTCATCAAGTGCTGGTCAGTCGAAACACTGGTCTGAGTGGACGGGTAAGTTTCACCCGGCAGCAAGCGCCTCACGGCGTGTCGCTAAAGGTGATGATAACTCCGAAAGTTCAGTTCAAGAAAGAAACGATTCTCGAGGAAGAATTCCAACTGCGAGAGGGGCAACCCACTCAGCAGATCGAGTTTCGTATCTTGACAGGCCGACCACCACACGAGAGTCACAGGCTAACACGCCTGGACATCACACCATCGCCGCTTTATCGGCGGCCGGATCGGCCGTATGAAGAGCGGCTTCACATCGGACGTCTCGTCGTCAATACGCTGTTTCCAACGATTGCAGAATCGTATGCGGCAGGGGACGAAGCACGTTTCGAAGCAAATATCGCGCATATCGTTGCGCGGGCTGTTACTCGCTTCTGTTTCTCACATGCGTCGGAAGACTACCGTGAGGAACAAGAAGAACTACTCTTTGATCGGCTGCACGCGAACTACCTTCAGAAGAAGAAGAATCGTAAGCGCCGAACATCACTCGCCAAGAAGCGAGTATAGTAAGGAGGACTAGATGCTCTGTATACGAGCATGTCGACAACCACCCTGAGTTCAAGTTGGACTTGGGAATTGTGGACTACTGTCAGAGGGGAGAAGCAATGGCTACAATCTCTGAGCAGACCGACAAGGTTTTTGGCCAACTGGTGGGGAGCTCATCGAAGCTCCTTCGTCTGGTTCACGGATTTTCCAAGTTGGTGCGCGATGATCCGGACTTCGTCCGGAAAACGATGAACAACATGGAAGTCCCCGAACCACTGCGCCGCTTCCTGCGTGCGCAGCTCGCGGAACTACATCCGCTTGCGCCTTCTACCGAGCCTAAGAAGGCTCGCAACAAGGTCGAGACGGCGGTTGTGGCAACCAAGCCTCGGACTACTCGTCGTCAGGCACAGCAGGACGCTGTTCCGACTACACCGAGTCAGCCCAACGCTGTGCTCCCCCCACCGGCTCCGGTTGCCGTCCCGTCTAACGGGAAAGGCAAAGCGAAGCGCAAGGCGAAGCAGCCACCACGTGACACATACGGTGTCTACTGGCTGGCTAATCTCGTCCTGAGTAAGCAGTTCGGCAATGGGCATCAGCCCGAGGCCAACCTGCTTGACGCGTTGACGGCTGTCTACCCGGATGGGTGGCAGGAAGTCAAAATTGCCCGTGGCGGCCAGGGATCGGTGCAAACCACCCTTGGCAAGGATTTGCCACACTTCTACAAGCAGCTGAAGGAAGCCGTCGCTCGGCTGAAGCTCGCATCTGCGGGCGAAGAGCT
This sequence comes from uncultured Gammaproteobacteria bacterium, assembly GCA_964503265.1. Lineage (GTDB taxonomy): Bacteria > Patescibacteriota > Microgenomatia > Levybacterales > UBA12049 > CAZCYO01. The sequence goes on along the minus strand of CAZCYO010000002.1, from coordinate 292,899 downwards.
GCATGGCAAGAAGCCTGGCAAGCAGGTTCTCAATCTCGTTGCAGTGACGCAGTTCGCGACACGCGCGGCCGAGATGGAGCAAACGGTCACTTCCTGGGGATCGTCCCTGGAAAGCTAGACCACCCGGGCCGGGAGCGCACAGTGCGCTTCCGGCTCAAACACTACTCGTGTAGATTCTGCTTTACCTTATCAATTGCGATAAGGATAAAAAAGAATGTAAACGAAAAAGTGTATCCCTCTCTCACAAACATACCATATTAAATACGTACCAATATTACAAATATCCAATACTACCAACCTCAAATACTACAAATACATACCAATTTTACACAGATCACATATTACAAATAAGAAAGTAATCATATAATTATATTTGCACCACTTAGCATAAAAGAGTTACAATAACTTGATTATTGTCATTCTGGAGCAGAGCGATAGAATCCCACTTTTATGAGATCTTATCAGTCGTCTTCGCCTCCTTCCAGGATGACTAATTTTTATTATGAGAATTCCTAAAGCTATCCAAGATGTCATTGAAACGTTTGAAAAACTTCCTGGTATCGGTCCGAAAAGTGCTCAGCGGTTAACATTTTATTTACTCCATGTCCCACAGAGCGAACTCGATCGTATGGCAGCTTCTTTTGAACAACTTAAAAAAGGCACGAAACTTTGTTCGATCTGTCTTTCAATTGATGAAATTGATCCGTGTAGTATTTGTAGTGACACGAAACGAGATCAAGAAGTCGTCTGTGTCGTCGAGCAGGCACTTGACGTGCTGGCACTTGAAAAAAGTGGAAAATACCACGGCGTATATCACGTTCTTCACGGAAAAATTGACCCACTTAATAACATCGGACCAGATGAAATTTATATCGCACAACTTTTTAATAGAATCAAGAATAATGAATCAAGAATTATGGAAGTAATTTTAGCGACAAATCCGACGATGGAAGGGGAGGGAACGGCGATGTATATTGCGAAACAGCTTAAACTACAACATCCTGATCTCAAAATTACTCGCATTGGACGGGGACTTCCAATAGGAGCAGACCTGGAATATGCAGACAGCACGACCCTTGATCGAGCGATGGAGGGAAGAAGCAACTATTAGGAAAGTACCACGGGTAGCATGGGTACCACAAGTATCACGAGGAGATTTTACTAATATATTGGTGTAAAAAATATCCAACTTCAGATCGTTTTTTATCGAACAATTGATATTCTTCCTCTCCCCAGTATTCTAGAATTTGGCAAATTTCGCTCTGTGCCTCTAATTCTAGCAATGATGTCTCAGCAATTTCCATAAAATGCAGCTTTTCTTTAGTACTTTTTTTAAGATACCCTTCCACAAAGTTTGACAGGACAGAAACCATCGCTCTCCTCATTTGAGATGTTAATCCAAATATTTCTGATTTAGGCAGCTTATCTGTTAAGGTATATGTAAGAGTGATCAAGTCTTTCATTTTATGCCAGAGAATCAATTTATGATAGCTCTTTGTGGATTTATCCATATAGTATTACAATATCACCTTTAAGCCAGTGATACTTGTGATACCCGTGATACCCGTGATACTTTGTAGTATTATTAATCTATGAATCCACTTGGGTCGTTTACTGGGGAATCGTTACTTGAGCAGGGAGTTAGTGTCGTTAAAAAAGTAGGAGACACTGCTGCTCAAGGAGTTAAGGTTACTGCTCAAACTGCTGCGGCACAGTTGACTGGGGCAAGTTTTGGGAAAGTTACCGACGCTGCAATCTCGATGGTATCACATGACAGTGCCGCATTTACTCCACCTCCAACTGACAATGACGAGTTTGTTCGTGAACTCTATGGAGCGGAACATAACCAACAAACACAGCCCAATGCCGCTCATGCTAGTGCCCCTCCTCAACAGATGTCTCCACAACCAAGTCTAGTTATGCAGGAAGATCAGCATAAACTCGCTTCAACTCGTCACCAACTTGATGCACTGATGAAACAACAACACATGGATAGTTATTTTAACCCCACATTTAATCGTAGTCAGCACCAGGGAGAAGAATCTGTAGTAGATAAAAATGAACGGGAAGAACAGGAGAAAAAGTTTGAGGAATTTGAAAAACAAAAGAAAAAACCAGACTTTGCGCTGCAACGTGCACAGACTAAAACAGAAGGAAGCCCAGGAGCATCTGGCTAAGTAGTGAAAATAAGAATATCGAAGCACGAAATGCGAAATGCTTTGACATTCTTTACTTCGTTATAACAAGATCACCAATTTTTCCTGACGAAGTCCAAGGAGTTCGAATTGTTTCGAATTTCGATATTCTTATTTCGTATTTCCTGCAAATATTTTGAATTTTCAGCAGAGTAAGCTATAATCCACTCATATGTTACGTTTATTTAATTCTCTTACTAAAAAAATTGAAGATTTTAATTCAATCGATCCTTATACAGTTCGCATGTATACGTGTGGACCGACCGTTTATAGTTTTGCTACTATTGGTAATTTTCGCACATATACAGCTGTAGATTTCTTACTTCGAACACTAAAAATCCAGGGATATAACGTCGACTACCTCATGAATATTACTGATGTCGGACATTTAACAGGGGACAATCTCGGAGATGCTGATACTGGCGAGGATCGCATGGAAAAAACGGCTACAAAAGAAGGAAGAACCGCATGGGAAGTGGCTGAGTTTTATACCGATGCATTTATATCAGATTTTGAAAAACTTAATTTAACTAAGCCTGAAAAATTCGCAAAAGCGACAGATCATATCGCAGAACAAATTGAACTTGTCAAAAAACTTGAACAAAAAGGATTTACGTACGAAACATCAGATGGTATCTATTTTGACACATCTCGATTTGCGACATATGGAGAATTATCATCGCTTGATCAAATTAAAGAGGGCGCACGAGTAGAAATTAATCCGGAAAAAAGAAATCCACGAGATTTTGCCTTATGGAAATTTTCAGAGAAAAAAAATGCGTCATCCTACGCTAATGCTGAGGATGGCTCCGTTACACGTCGCCAAATGGAGTGGAAGAGTCCATGGGGTGTCGGATTTCCAGGATGGCATATCGAATGTTCGGCGATGAGTATGAAATATTTAGGTGAAACATTTGATATTCATACTGGTGGTATGGACTTAAAAGAAACACACCATCCAAATGAAATCGCGCAATCAGAAGCAGTTACGGGAAAGAAATTTGTTAACTACTGGATGCACGTGACATTTTTACTCGTTAATGGTGAGAAAATGAGTAAATCAAAAGATAATGTGTACCGGGTTTATGATCTCATTAAAGAAGGGTATGACCCATTAGCGCTTCGATATCTCTATCTCCAAACACATTACCGACAAGAAATGAACTTTACATTTGGTGGGCTAGATGCAGCACAGAATGCTCTCACTAATTTACGCAAAGAAATGCTGAAATTAAAAGATGCACAAGGTAAAAGTGAGTTCTTTTATAAAAAATTTGTCGATTCTTTAACAGATGACTTGAATACTGCACAAGCACTGGCTGTAGTGTGGGAAATGATGAATTCACATGAAGATAATGGACGAAAACTAGCAACACTTTTTATGATGGACGAAGTACTTGGACTTAATTTAAAAGCGTATTATGAAGAACAGCGACATCGACCGGCTGAAAAAATTCCAGCAGAAGTTCATGAATTAGTCGCAGAGCGAGAACGACTACGCAAAGCAAAGCATTTCTCAGCAGCTGATCACTATCGAAATAAGATCAGAAAATTTGGATATGAAATTAAAGATACAATTCATGGTACTGAAATTATGAGAGCAGAAGATGTCATAAGCGATGAGTGATACCATTACCATACCACAAACCTGGGAAGAACTAGAAGCCATTAAAGATTATTTAAAAACTGCAGATCGTGATTTTCTCCGTTTTAATGAAGAAGCTGATGACTATACTATTTTTCGTCAGGTAATTCCACGAGAGCTTCAAATAGAACTTATACTCAAACAAATAGGGGAGCTTGATCATGCAATACTTGTAAATCGATATCCTTATTCACGACTGTTAAGTAATTTGCCTTATGTTAAACATTGGTCACTCTGGAGTAAAACATCAGTACTTTCTGATGAAGAGATCAAAAAAATCGTTTCAGAAAAATTCCCACATCAAAGATGGATTGCTGTAGAGAGTGAAATTAAATCAATGCCTGAGATTTGGCATACGCATGTATTTGTGGAGAATAGATAGAGTTTAAGAAATTCTTCGGCACTAGGTGAAGATAACTGTTTACTTTTCACTTGTTAACTATATATGATATACAGTATGAAATTCGTGGTTTTAGTGTAAGAGAAAACCAAGAACACTATTTCATACTTAGAGCCATAACTCCTGCTTAACGCTCGCATTCTTAGTTTAATTTCACGTATATGCCGATCTATTACAAAAGAACACGTCTCAAAAGAAAATCACCTGTTCGGCCATTTATATTTCTTGTGGTCGTATTTTTTTTATTGTTATATATATTTAATAACATTCATAACACTCAGACACCTAAAAAAATACTTTCTCCTCTTCAAATGTCCTCAACTTCTGTCATGGGAGTTTCGACAACATCATATTCAGAGCTTAATAGAATTGTTGAAAATGATTTGCAGGGAACAAGTGGGTTATATGGAATAGCTGTTAAGCGTTTTAAAGATGGAAAAGCATACGAACTCGATAGTCATCGTGTATTTAATAGTGCGAGTTTATATAAACTCTGGGTTATGGGAGAGGTATATGAACTCATAAATGATGGGAAGATGAATCTAACCGATCAGTTAACCGGAAATATCGCTCGCTTAAATGACTCATTTAATATAGCGAGTGAAGAAGCAGAGCTGACTGACGGTGCACTTGATGTTCCTGTTCAGCGCGCCCTGGAACGGATGATTACTGTTTCAGATAATTATTCTGCATTGTTACTTACTTCAAAGATAAAAATCTCAGGTCTTCAGCGGTTTTTACGCAAATATGGTCTTACAGAATCAAAAGTCGGGACGAGCCTCCCTCAAACAACTCCGCATGATGTCATGGTTTTTTATGAAAAATTATATCGGGGAGAAATTGTAAATAAATTTTATTCTGATGAAATGATTTCGCTTCTTAAAAAACAACAACTAAATGACAGAATTCCCAAATATCTTCCCCTTGGAATTCCTGTAGCACATAAAACAGGTGAGCTTGATCGTGTGAAGCATGATGCAGGGATAGTCTATGCTCCGACTGGTGATTATATTTTTGTCGTGATGACTGATTCAGCAAATCCTCAATCTGCTGCCGAGAATACTGCGATACTTTCAAAAAATTTTTATAATTATTTCTCGACGTTCTAAGATGTTGTCATTCTAACATGAACATGAAGTGGTAACATCCCATTTGTTGTGAGATCCTATCGTCCCGATGTTCATCGGGTCTCCAGGATGACAGAAAATGTTACTATTTGAATTCTTCGTGGAAATCAAATTTTCTCAGTGTTGGGACTAGCACCGCCATCGCCCCAATGGCGAATAGTGTTCCGATACCACCAATAACGACAGAAAGTGGTCCACCGATAGCAGATGCAAGTACACCAGCTTCAAATTCGCCGAGTTGCGGTCCTCCCATAAAGAAAATCATGTTAATCCCAGTCATTCGACCACGTATGTAATCAGGAGTTGCTAGCTGGCGAATTGTGTTACGAATAATTGTACTGACACTATCTCCAGCACCGACGATAAAAAGTCCGATAAAAGAAAGAATAAAAATATGTGATACGCCAAATAAAATAGTCCCTAAAGCATAACAAGTAACAGCAGTTAGTAATATATATCCCTGTTTTTTCATTTGTTTCATATGTGCTATCGCAAATCCAGCTAAGACTGCTCCAATGGCTGGAGCTGCTGACAAAATACCAAATCCTTCAGGTCCGACATTGAGCACATCTTTCGCAAAAACAGGAAGGAGCGCAGTCGCAGATGCAAAAAATGTACTAAAGAAATCAAGGAGCATCGTTGACCAAATCAGTGTTTGGGATTTAACGAACACAAATCCTTCAATAATTGAAGAAAAAGCAATTTTCGTTTTTTCACCAGCTATCTCACCAGTCGCAAACATCATGAGAAGTGCTGTGATCACTGCGAGATAAGAAATCGCGTTAATCGCATAGACACTTCCAATACCCATACTCGCAATAATAAATCCAGCAAGTCCTGGTCCGACAATTGTAGAGGTTTGAAACATCACAGAGTTAAGACTTACAGCATTTGGTAAATGTTCTCGATCAACAAGACTAGGGAAAAATGCTTGTCTCGTCGGTCCATCAAAAGCAAAGACAACAGTTGAAAGTAGCGTGATGACATAAATAAGTGTTGGGGTGATATGGCCACTCAGTGTAGTCAACGCGAGAATACTTGCGAGAAATGTTAAAATAATTTGTGTTATCAAAAGTGTTTTCTTTCTATTAAATGCATCAGCAGTTACGCCGCCGAAAAGTGAAAATATAAGGATCGGAACAAATCTTGCGAGTCCGATTAAGCCGAGTGCGAATGCGGAGTGTGTGAGTAAATAGATATGCCAATTTAACGCCGTGAACTGCATCTGAGTACCCATATTTGATACTAGTTGACCAGTCCAGAGCAAGCGAAAATCATGATAGTTAAATGCGGGATAACGAGAGGTTTTTTCTGCCATGGAAATTATTGTAGCAGGAATTATTAATACATTGTTCAATTGCTCCACTCCGTAAGTGTTACTTGGGAATAGTGATTATTTTAATTTGACAAGGTGTTTGTATTTAGCTCAAAATAGACTATACCTATGAGTGTTGCACGCAGAATTTTTTTATTTTTTCTCGATTCGTTTCAAGCAGTGTTACTTGTTATTTCTTTTTTTCTTTTTCTCTATGTTTTTATTATACAACCGCATCAAGTCAGTGGGTTATCGATGTATCCAACATTTCATGATCAGGATTTACTGCTCAGTAATTTATTTGCAGTAAAACAGAATAAATTAGTGAGGGGAGATGTCATCGTATTCCATTCGCCAGTTGAACAAGATAAGTTATATATTAAACGAATTATTGCACTTCCTGGAGAAACAGTGCAGATAGCAGATGGTCATGTGTTTGTAAATGGAGTGCTCTTTGATGAAAGTTCCTATTTAAAACCTGAAGTTATGACATATGGTGAATCGTTTATGCGTGATGGAGATACTGTCAGTGTTCCAGAAGATACGTTTTTTGTGATGGGAGATAATAGACCAAATAGTTCTGATTCAAGAGAATGGGGACCGCTTAGAAAAATAAACATTGTGGGACGATCAATGGTTCGTTTCTGGCCGACAAAGGACTTCGAAATCATTCATAATCCATTCGCGGGAAAATAACCCTATAGTTGATATTTACTTCTTGGTTTGATAAAATTCTCGCGTCGCTCTTTAATAGCTATCCTTTGTCTGTATACCAACGATTGGTTGGTGATTTTCTGTTTCGACATGATCGAAATAGAAAGCCATCAATCAGTCTTATACGTAGTACAGGCATAAGGAGGAATGCCAGTTACTGCAACGCCGAGAGACTGATGAATGACTCGAGATAGATGGCCTCGAACGCAAGAAGGAGAACTATCCCATGTGTGTTACGAGTGCTCCAGCACAATTGAGCGGAACATCCGTATTTCTCGGTGAAGTCAATCATCCCACACTCGGAGAGATCCGTGTTATGGTGTATGAGAACTCTGCCAAGAATCTCTCTCCCTACGGTCCCAACTGTATGCTTCTGCATATCCCGGGTGGTGAGCCGGTGACGCAGGCGAACTTCATCCCGACGGAAAGTTGTCCACGTATCATGCGTGATATGCGGTATGCCATCTCTCCTCCTTTGAGGTCACTTGGGTTCTCGACTCGTTCGAGTGGGGCGAAATCTGTTGAGGTCTTCAGGCATGGTATCTATACCGTGCTTCTGACCTCTGATCCGACTCTCATCCCGGCAGCGCTTCTGCAGGTCCCTGAGAACCAGCGGCCGAAGATTAGCCCAGAGCTCGTCTCGTTCTACGCGGAGAGCTATCCGGGGTTTTCGTTCGCACTGTGTTGCTTTGACAACTACGAGGCGATGAAAGCTACACCGATCATGGTGTGGTATCGCACATCCGAACCTAACGTCTTCCGGCTGCCGGGGATCGATGCTCATACTGGTGGCATCCCGCAGAGGGGACTCGTTGACGTGGATCACTGGATCTTCTTCAGCTCGTTCCAGCTTCCTGAAGACGCTGGCTGTCCAGTCTGGTATGAGGACTCGCTGAGTCCTCAACTGCGGGCTTTCTTGCCTACGCAAGTGCTCGGCATGGAAGTTACAGGCAAACTTATGAACGGTGACTTCGTTATTCCGGCACACCTTGTTCGCACTGGCATGTTTGGATCTTTGAGCCATGTACGAAGGGTGATGCCGTAGCTTACAGAAGACGACAATACCGAGGGGTGGAGAAGCGAACGCTTTTCTGCCTCTCGGAAACCTACAGAGAATACTTATTTCTTTCCGAGGAGTTCTACTTCAAAAATGAGCGTTGCTAGGGGAGGAATGGAAGGTTCAACGCCATATTTACCGTATCCTAAATGATGGGGAATAGTAAGTTTTCTTTTCCCTCCAACTTTCATTCCAGGTACTCCCATATCCCAGCCTTTAATAACGTATCCGACACCGATAGCTGTTTCAAATGCTTGATCACGATCATATGATGAATCAAATTTCGTGCCATCCTCAAGCCAGCCTGTATAGTGCATGATGACATGGTCGCCTTCTTTGACCACTTCGCCTTTTCCTATTTTTATTTCTTCAATTTTTAATTTATCCATGTATGATTATCGTTCGAATGAAATGAGAACTACTTCTCTCTTTGCTCGAAGAATATAGACATACCTTATCAGACAAAACAGACTTTGTCGAGTAAGAAATGGGTTATAATGTGTAATGTCATTCCGGCTCATCCGCACCGATTAAATCGTGGTCCGGAATCGATTCTGGTAAAGAGCGCTCCGCTTACTTTCCAGAATGACATCATCTATGAACACATTAGAAAATATTAAAGAAGAAATTCATACACTTGGAAGTCTTGAAAAAGCGAAAGCTTCACAGAGGTTTTTTAAAACAAAAGAAGGAGAGTACGGATATGGAGATGTTTTTGTAGGACTTACTGTTCCACAATCTCGAGCGGTTGCTAAACGCTATTTCGAGCTTTCGCGCACAGATGTTCTATCATTGCTCCAGTCGAAATATCACGAAGAACGTCTTATCGCGCTTTTTATTCTTATTCATCAATTCCAAAAAGGAGATGAGACAGTTAAAAAAGAGATATACGATCTATATCTAGCAAATACTGTCTATATTAATAACTGGGATTTAATCGACAGCTCAGCTGGGTATATTGTGGGAGGATATCTCTACACTCAATGTCATCCTCGACGAGACACGGGATCTCTTCAAATAGATTCCCGTCCCCCTTCGGAGGATCGTGATTTTCACGGGAATGACAAACATACAGAGGTATTAACGAAACTTGCTTATTCAGAAAATCTTTGGGAGAGAAGAATTTCCATTATCGCTACCTTTCCCTTTATTATGAATGGAGAATCAGATATTACATTTACAATCGCTGAGATCCTTCTTCATGATACGCATGACCTTATCCATAAAGCAGTAGGATGGTTGCTTCGAGAAGTTGGAAAAAGAGTTTCAGAAAAAGCAGAAAAAGAATTTCTAAATAAATATTATAAAACTATGCCAAGAACCATGCTTCGTTATGCTATTGAACGATTCACAAAGGAAGAACGAAAGGCATATCTTCTTGGTCAAATATAGATTTTCTGCTACAATATCGTGACTCGGAGAGGTCGCCCTCAACAGGACGACCTAAAACTTAAGTAAATTATGGAGAGGTCGCATATCGAGCGAAGCGAGACCCTTTAGGGTTGGTCGAGCCGGAGGCAACATCACGGAAAACAGAATAATAAGAACGTTAGAACAATTTATTAAGGAGAGGTCGCATAGTGGTCGAGTGCAGCGGTTTACTAAACCGCCGAACCGCAAGGTTTCGCGAGTCCGAATCTCGCCCTCTCCGCATTTAATTCGTTGTTATTAGGATAGTAATCGAGATTAAAGCATGCTCAGATCACCGTTATACTGTGACTCCGGAATATCGACTTGAAATTTATCTGTAACAGAACTATAGTGTGAGTGTATGCCTCGTGAACATGGACCACTTCCAATACCACATGAAGTAATTATCCCTGAAACGAAAGAAACGCTAAGACTTTCTCCCTCCGAACACCGTGGGGGAATGTTATCAATTGCTGGAGAACTTAGTTTAGTGCAAAAATCCAAACTCGACTACGGGAATATCTATACATATCCTTCATTAGCGGTGCGATATTCAGATGATGACCCACTCGTTATTGCCAACCTCATGCCCATGTTTCAACAAGGTGGAAACGAAATCAGCATGAGAAGAAGAGGAGAGTCAGTGCGAATTGAAGTGCAAGGGAAACGTGCGGGTGTATTTGTCGAAGGTATTGATAACTTCACACCTGGAAGAAAAGGAATACTTAGAGCATATAGAGATATACGTGATGCTAATTCAAATGAAGAAAAAATGGAGATATATCATGCCTATAAAAATGGAGAATATGAAGAAGAAGTTTCAGGGAGTAGCGACTATGAGCGATTAGTGTTACTCGATACATGGGTAGCAGGTATTTACGATGCTCGTGGTTCAATCCATAATCCAACTAATCCAAATCACCCTTCCGGACTTGGGAATGGAATTTCATCGACGAAAGAAGACCTGCTTCGTGTTATGGCAAATCGGTTTGGTGGAACTGTCGAGATGACAAAACCAAGTGGTTCTGAAATTGTCATCGATGGTCAGGTGCGTCGTACACAGCATGATTCATTTCAGTGGCGGGTTTACGGGCGAGAATCACAGAGATTTATATCTACGATCTCCCCACATCTCAGACTCCGCGGTCATCATGCAGCTGCCTTCCGACAGATTGCTGCATAGAAGACAGACAAAGCTACTTTGCTATACTCTATAGATGAGTCGAGATACTGGATTTTTACAATATATTCTTGAAGAAGTGCTGACAGATGTACCTGGAATAACAAGTCGGGGGATGTTTGGCGGGTTTGGGTTATATAAAGATGGAATCATTTTCGGGATGATTATTGAAGATCAACTATATTTTAAAGTGAATGATTCAACACGAAAAGAATATATTGATAGGGGAAGTACACCATTTATGTATGAAGGGAAAAATAAAAAACAAGTTTCCCTTAATTACTATATTCTTCCATCAGAGATCCTAGAAAATAGAGAAGAAATAGGTGAGTGGGTAGAAAAAGCAGTAGCTGTTAGTATGACTGCAAAGAAGTAGATTTAATGTCATCCTGGAGTGGAAACTATCACGATAGGATCTTACACTAAATTGGGATTCTATAGCTGCGTTAATACTTGCTCCAGAATGACAAGGTCTAGATCATTGCTCAGGATCGCATTCCATAGTAAAATACAATGATTCTGGTAAAGAGCGCTTCGCCAAGTACAAGCCTATACCTGGTTCTGCTTACTTTCCAGAATGACGAAACTGTATGAAACAGGAGAAATATACTATTATTTTATTTTATAAATATATCCAGATTGATAATCCAGAATTGCTTCGGATTTCTCAGCGTGTCTTGGCGGAAAAACTAAATCTCAAGGGGCGAATGATTATCGCACATGAAGGAATTAATGGGACATTTGAAGGAACAGCGAAGCAAGTCGAACTGTATGTCGAGAAGCTACTGAAAGATCCAAGGTTTTCAGATGTGCATATAAAAAGAAGTGAAGGAACGGGAAATGCGTTTCCAAAACTTTCGATTAAAGTTCGCCCTGAAATCGTTGCGACACATCTGGGTGAAGATGATGTCGATCCGACGAAGACGACAGGGAAATATATTCAAGCAGAAGAACTACACGAATGGATTCATTCAGAAAAGGAGTTCGTGATCGTCGATATGCGAAACGATTATGAATTTAATGTCGGGAAATTTGAGAATTCGATTTTTCCTGATTTTAATAATTTTCGCGATTTGAAAGAAAAAGTATCAGTTCTCGATAATTTAAAAGATAAAACAATTGTAACTGTCTGTACTGGTGGCGTGCGGTGTGAGAAAGCATCAGGATTTTTAGTAAAACATGGTTTTAACGATGTGTATCAACTCTATGGCGGAATTGTGACATATATGGAAAAATATCCTGGTGAAGATTTTCAGGGATCGCTCTATGTGTTTGATAGTCGTCTCGTGATGTCATTTAATATGGATGATCCGAATCGAAAAATAATTGGAACATGTGTTGTATGTCATAAACCAAGTGAAAATTATATAAATTGTAGCTTCAATTTCTGTCACCGCCACTTTATCGCGTGTAAGGATTGTCTAAAAGGTGAAGAAACGATGTTATGCCCCATGGGATGTCGGGATTATAAGGCAGAACACCCAGAACGATTTGCTTCTATTTCGTAAGTAACAATATACCCACTAAAAACGTAATTGGAATCCACGGTAACAGCGCAAGGCAGAGTGCGTGTTATATTTTTTTCTCCATGCAAATAGTCTTTGATATACATATCGAAATAGCAAATCTTTATATGTTACGATAGATAAATGAACAATGAGGGAAGTGGTGGGGATCCAGAATTCTCTTTAGAAAAAACGATCAGTGATATTGAACATATTCAGAGGACAACTCAACCTTCTGTCGATGAACGTAACTCACGCGTACAAAAAAAAGAAATACGTCATCCGGCAGTACGACAAATAGATAATACTAAAGGAGACAAGAGCAAAGAAGTAGCGGATGAAGAAAAAGATACTACCTATTTTTATAAACAGGAAATTCGAATGGGGCTTGAAGACTATGAAGATGAAAAAGATGTTTACGAGGAAATAGTTAGTAATTGGGATGATTGGGACCTGTCTGTGCTTGAGCCTGGCAGACCATATTTACGTAACGATGCTATAGATGAAGCAAAAGAGTTAGGATATGAGCCTTTTAACCCTACAGAAGCTCTCAAAGCTCTTCGAAAAGGGACTACTTCAGAAGATAGGGTAGTTCGTGACACACGAACAAAGTGGTATAAAGAAAATCTTCTTAATCAACAACGTGTCCTCGGTAATGTCATAGAAGATCTTTGTTCTCATATTGAGGCTCACCCAGCAGTAGGACGAGAAGAACTCAATCGGTTAGTCATGGCGAAAGCTCCAAAAGGAAGATTTACGATGGAGCAATTGATTGCGATAGACGAATCACTTTTAAAATTCCAGACAAAAAGAGACTTGATAACTGCACACGTGGTTCACTATGAAGGAAGACCAGCAGATTTTTTCCGTGATTGTTTCGGAGTTGAACCTACGGGAACGGTAGTTGTCAAAAAAACACCATTTTCGCTCCATTTTGAATGTGAGAATACTGCAGATTATATGAACGCTCATAACTGGACGTACTTAAAAACAGAAAAAGGCATCCCACTCGATATGAAAATTCGAGCTATGGATAGTGGAGGTGTTGCACTAAGAAAAGTGCAAATTCCAACACTTGAGGCAGCTGTGGTTCTTGAAAAAGGATTAGTGACGTCTCAGAATGCAGAGTGGAGGAAATCACTGCAAATGCATGAAGCAAGACATCAATTTAATAAACTATTCACCCCTGTCGAATATCAGTTAACACACGAAGGAGTATTTGCAACACTTCATGAACAAGGATCAACAGAACAGGTTATGAATGCGTTATATCGGCGCTACATGAAGCTACAAAGAAAAGAAATAGGAATTGACGCTCACGCTAGGGATGAAATCTTAGCGAGTTATATGGATGGAAGTGTTCCTTCTGCCATATGGCAGAAAATGGATCAAAGTTCTCTTTATGATTTTTTTACCATATTTGCTGAGGAAATTGATAAGGTTCCACAAGCGTTTTTAGATGATTTTGAGGAATATATGGCGCTAATGACTACTGATGCATTCGATGAATTAAAAACACGAGGAATTGGTCAACATACAATGTCTCAAGAAGAGTTACATGGAAAGTTGTCTGATGTGTTTAAAACAGGGTATAAGCAAGATTTGCTCCACTGGACGACAGCGATCTGGGATCTACAAGTGAAGAAGTATAGTAAACAAGAAATCCTCGGACTTTTAACATTTTGTCCGGTGTCCCAGTGGGATAGTCTAGTAAAACGGTTACCAGTAAAAGAAGGTTCAGATTATATAAACACAGATAAAAAACCAGAAGTAATTCCGATAGTGCCGAAAGGGCCAAAGTTAACATTTACTCCTATCAAAAGAGATGCAGCTTAAGGCTGGTACATATAGACATGTACTTGATATTCATTGGGAGATACTACAGCGCTAATTACAGCTTCAGGTGCAATATTCTGGCATATTTCAATTACCTTTTCTGGGTCATAGAAAAATAAATCGTGATCGGGGTCTGGGTCATCATCTGATAAGAAGTTAAATGCTATGCCTACTGTCGTTAATTCCCACATAGCACTAATCATCGAGTAAAGGAAATCATAGTTATCAATGGTGAGGTTAAGGGTGAATCCTCCTGAACAGAAAGCGTAGTCAAATTCTTTTTCAAATTTCATGGTGAGTAAATCTCCATTAATAAATGTTTCTTGAGGGTATCTCTCCCTGGCTCTTTCAAGAGATGGCTCATAAATATCGATTCCGACATAATCTGAAATCCCTTTTTCTCGTAAAAATGCTGAGAGATCTCCTGTACCACATCCCACATCAAGGATCGATGCTCCATTAAATGGCTTTTCTGTTAATTCTTCAATGCGACTGAGATATTGGAAATTCTCAATTTGGTTGCCATCATCCCAGCCATTATCCATGCCGAGGTCGTTTATGTATTCATGGAAAATACGGGTGTTTTTGATGAGATCATCGTTGGGGAACTTTTTTATTTTTTTCATTTGAGTATTATAGCAGTTATAATGTAGGAATCTATTGTATATATCCTCGATCAGGTCGAGGATGACAGATTTGATTAAGCATTATTGCATTCAATATATGCAATTGGTAGTATATACTGCGAAAGGAGTATTGTTATGGATAAGAAAAAGGATGTTTCGGTTACAATAAACCTCGATACGACTCCGATACTTTATACGGATTCTATCATGATGGTAGCAAATGATGATGGAGTTACGCTTGATGTAGGACAGAAAGTCGGGGATCAGCTCAGAGTTGTCTCACGAATTGGAATGAGTCGAACACATGCTAAGAAATTTGTCGAAGAACTCGCAAATTTACTCGCAATTACGACAGAGGAAAAGAAGAAAATAGATAAAAATTAGTCTTGTGTTGTTCTCTTATAGTGAGGAAGCACTTTGGTCCATTTGATCAAGCTCTGAAGCAGGGTCGGTAACGGTCACTGAATTGACTTCATCTACTGCACTAATTGGTGTCGGAGTGACAGAAATGGCAGGTGTTTCATATGCAGTAGGTGTGAGTTTTGAGTCTGCTGTCGTCGTCGTGTCTACAGGAGTTACTGATTTCATCATCATTCCGTACAGATAAACACCACCACCACCAATTACCGCTAAAAGAAGAATACTTAAGACAACTGTCAACATCTTTTTTCCACCTGCTGGTTCAGTAGGAGGTGGGTACACAGGCGCATCAACGCTTGGTGTCACAGGTGCACCGGGAATAGATGCTTCCATCGTCGGCATAGTAGCTGGAGCCTCTGGTGCTGTAGGTTCTGATGATGGAGCAACTGGTTGTGATACTGATTCTACTGGTTGTTCTTCTTTTATTTCTTCAACAGGCTTCGTTTCTTCAATGGTAGGTTCTTCTGGTTTAATTTCCTCTGGTGTTATAGGAGGTATGTTAATCGGTGGAGGAGTCATTTGTGGTTCAGACACAGATGGTTGTGCTATGTCTGCAGGAGGAGTTGGTGCAACCGGCATTGTTGGTGCCTGAGGCACAGGAACTGTAGCCATAGGATCTGGTGGTGTTAGTGGTTGGCTAGGTGGTGAGATTGGTTTATTTGGATCCATATAGTTATTGGTTAGCTGCTGCTCCTGATGCTGTTGGAGCTGGTGTCGTCGTTACATTTACACTTGTTAATTTTTCCAGATCAATAGCCGCTACTCGAACACCATCTCTTGCTGTTACAACAGTCTTATGTGTAGCATTAATATCTTTTCTAAACTGTGCGAGAGTCGTCATCACATTTGTTCGAAGTTTTGTGTCTGTAGTTATAGTAATCGTATATGATTTTGCTGCTTGAGTTGTAACTGCAGTTTGTGCAAGTGCAATTGCAGAACGTGCGGAGGTGACGTCACTATCTACTGTGGCTGTATTTTGACCAGCTGCTTTAGCTGCAGCAGACCTCGTTGAGATAGAATCTAAAATTTGTGAAAGACGAGTGAGATTTGCAACCATTTCGTCAGTTCGTGTTTGGTTCATTGTTGAGATCTTCGTGTCGATATCAGATACGACTGTTTGTTTTTGTGTATCTTTAATGGTTGCTACTTTCGTCTGGAATGCTGCTTTTTCAGCTGCTATTTTATCTTTCATCGCGTCGCGTGCTGCTTGGATTTTATCTTTTAATTCCATTTTTGCTGTTTGCATCGTTTCACGAAGTGCAGTTGCTGTGGCTTTAGCATTCGTTTTCAAAGAAGGAGGGGAGGTTACGGTAGCTGTAGGTGTAACGTATGTGGTTGGAGTAGCTTCTTGTGCGAAAGCTGGAGTGAGTGATGTTGCAAGAAGAGACAATGAAACAATAATGACAGGTAATTTTTGCATCATATAATTAGCCTACACATGATAATTAAATCTGTCAAGTTTTCTATATGTTCGACCTGTTTACTACGTAAAGCTGAGGATGGTTTTTTACAAAAAGTTATATTATACTTACTATAGTTGTGTTAGTACGAGATATTTACACTAGTAATCCGAATGTCATTGCGGAAAATCTTACCATCCGTGATGTTATCGAGCGGCTTATTTCAAATGATTATAATGGGTTACTGGTAACAAACGAAAAAGAGAAGCTTGTTGGAGTTCTTTCACTGCAAGATATTGTTGGTCACATTGTCCCTAAAGAAATGCAGGAACATTCGAACCTAGCAAGTTCAATGTATATTCCTGGCTTTTTTAAAGAGCAATGTGTTGAAGTTGGTGATAAACTCGTGAAACAAATTATGCGCCGTGAGTTTATCGTAGCAGATCTTGACGATAGCTTGATGGAAATTGCTGCAGATTTTCTCCATAATGATTTATATATAGTTCCAGTGGTTGAAAAAGGAGATATTGTCGGAATTATTACTCGATCTGAGATAAAAAAAGCTCTCGCCTTGGCCCTAGATATCTCCGTTAAATAAATTATCATTTTCTATGTTAACACTCTATTCATTTATTTCTATCGCGGTTTTGGCCGTCGTGTACTTCTTTCTAATTACTGAAAAAGTAAATAAAGTCATCGTAGCGATACTTGGAGCGATGTTTTTAATCATTGTGCAAGTATTTCGTACTGCAGATACCTCATCACAAGAAGAAGCCTTTCATTTTATTGGACACAATCTCGATGTTCTTTTTTTTATTATTGGCATGATGATTCTGGTAGGTATCGTTAAAGAATCTGGTTTTTTTGAAGCAATAGCGATTTGGCTGGTTAAAAAAGTAAAAGGAAACCCCGTGAAACTTTTAATAGCGATTAGTTATATGACGCTTATTATGACGATGTTTCTTTCAAATATTCCGACAGTGCTCATTATGCTACCCGTACTGCTCGTGCTTATTAAAGAATTAAAGCTTCCTTATTTTCCTTATCTTTTTTCTGTCATTGTTATGGCAAATATCGGAGGAGCTACAACTCCAATTTCCGATCCAACAACATACTATCAAGCAAAAACAGTCGGACTTTCATTTTTAGAAGTTATCAGCAATTCAGGCCTAATTGTACTTGTACTTTCAGTTGTTTCAATGATCTATATATATGTATTGTTTAGAAAAGAACTTTCTACAGTTATCGTGAAAGAAAAAGATGTAGCAGCATTTAAACCAGCAGCGGCGATTCAAAATCGAAGAATATTATATATCGGTATGCCGTTACTTGTTATTACAATTCTTCTTATGGTTGGAAAAGAATATGTGACACAGCTTCTTGGAATTACCCTTGATAACGCGACAATTACTCTTTCTGCCTCATTTCTAGCTCTTTTCTTATTTAAGAAAAATCCGAGAGATATTTTTATTACATTAGTTGACTGGGAAATTATCTTTTTCTTTATGGGATTATTTGTCGTAGTAGGGGCACTTGAACATACTCATGTGGTACAAGCTCTTGGACAAGGGTTAGTATCTCTTTCTGGTGGAAATGGTACTGTATTACAGTTTTTGATCACCCTTGGTTCTGGGCTTCTTTCAGTATTTATTGATAATGTTCCGTATAACATTACTATGGTGGGCGCTATTCAAGCGATGGAAAAAGCAGGTATTGTGGTATATCCATTATGGTGGGCGTTAAATCTAGGAACATCACTTGGTGGTGCTGGATCACCAATTGGAGCGGCATGTAATGTAGTGGCACTGGGACAAGCTGAAAAGGAACATATCCATGTGAACTTCATGAAATATTTAGCGGTTGGGGTACCTCTCGTCGTTATTAATGGACTTGTCACATTTGGTATCCTCTATCTTCGCTACGGACTGAAGTAATTTCTATATTGAGTATTCAACACGACGAAGATTTCTTCTTTTTTTGTTAGTTCAAACGCATATGTTTAACTTTTGTAAAAAGAGAGAAGAGGAGGAGGCACTGTGCCCCCTCCTCAATTTACTTATGGATTGGTTCGCTTAGGTCGGCTCAAGCTTCGTTCCACACGCCGAATCAGTAGTACTGTCGGCACGACTGTGGACCACGATAGAAGTACTGCCGCATAAACGATGATCGCCTCGCTACGTCCTTCGTGAAACATCTCGGTAGCTACGATCGACGGCACACCCAGTAAGCACGTTGCGGCCAAAATTGAGACTGTTGCCGGCTTTAACTCTGACACTTCTCTTGTCGCTCGGAACTCTGCGATCACCGCGAAGGCGATATCGTGCAATGTCCGAGCGATTATGATCGCTGCCAGAATACCTGCCGCTGCATACAGTACATACACTGATGCGAAGATAGCTCGAAACGGCATAATCAGAGTTACAACTCCGAGTACCGTCCCTAAGCCAATCATACTCCACAGTTCGTGTAAGTGCGTGCGCTCAAGTTCGACGTGGTGATCACGTTCGTGAGGAATCTGGGGGAGAATGATATCTCCCAGAATTGCACCCACAGCTGTTAAGCCAATGAGTGATAGTCCTGCCTTAACGCCTAGTAACACGAACGCTACATAGACACAAAAGGCAGCTAGGACTTCTGCCCGAGCTTCATAGCGGTGATTGCGGAAGAACCGAAGACGGATCATCCACCGGACGCCTGCGTCTGCGATCGCAAGTAGGATAGCTGCGAGAATCGTTAGGAAAATCGTTGCAACGATTGACCAGATATCTTCTCCGCGAGCTGTTGAGAATGCAACCAAGCCGATCGCATCGTTGAGAAGCGATTCGACTGTCAGAAGCCAGAAAAGTCCCTCTAACCGCCGAGCTCGGACCATCGCAAGTGCGATGCCGATAGCAGCTGGGTCCGTGGCTGTTAAGCCAGTGGCGATTAAATGTCCATTAGGGATGTCCATGATACGAGTGGCGATGTAGATCGCAACTCCCCTCATGGCGAGGGCGACTGTTAGAAAGAGTACAAGCCTCTTCCAGTACTGTCGCCAGTGATGTCGTGCCGTGTGAAACCCACTAAATTGTGCCTCGGTTTCGATACCAAGGGCAACTAGCGCTTCAAGAATTTTTGGCAGGAAGACGATGAGTCCTCCAAATGCAGCAACTCCTTCACCGTGTGTGATAATGCTATTAAGCAAGCCACCAACGAGTAGAGCAATCCCGACTGTGCGAATCATCCTATCCTCCAGTTCTTTCAATTCATTGAATGTGCCCAATAAGAAAGCGAACAATCGCTTCCTAATAGGACACATTCGTAAATTATTTCGTCGTGTTGTAAAAGTGCAAAAAAACTATAGAGCTAACGCATGTCTAAAAAAGAAGAAGGTTAGAGGCTATAGCTAGAGGGGATTATATAATAAATAACAGTAAAACGCAAACTATAGGACTCAAAAACCTATGGTTTCCAACCTTCATATGCATAATAACTTCCCGAATATGCGACACAGACATATGTAGTATCTGATCTCATATTTGCGGCATGTCCACTAGAATTTTTCCACATCTGTACGACCTGTTTATAATCACTGGTCATTGCAATGTTTTCTGTTACATTATGGTACGAAGCATAGGGGAGCGTATGCGCGTTTATTCGTGATGTGAATCCGTCATGTGTAAAATTTGTACTAATCTCAGTTGCTCGTGTTTGTGCGAAACTGCAGGTAGCTTTATTTGCAGTGACTTGGGATAGACCGAGACTTATTCTATAGTCATTTATTTGGGAAAGAATGTATTGCTGTTTTGCATTAAGAAGGCTTGTAATTTTAGGTGTAGGTGAGGGGGTATTTGTGGGGCGTAGAGTTGGTGTTGGCGTACTTGTTGGTTTTATCGTTGGAGTTGGGGAGGGAGATTGTTGTGGAGGGATTGTTGTACTAGGGATAGGTGACTGTATTTGCATAGGTGTCGGCCAGATGAATTGTGGGATTTGAAATTGCGAAGGAATAATAGTTGACCAAGAAATAAGCGCTAGTACAAACACAAGGTATGTAGTGGATATGAGCATTAAGAGACACTATATATAAAAATAAAATAGTCTGTCAAGCAAGAAAAATAGATGCGATCTAGGTGTACTTGAGGTGGTAACTAAAGTACACCATACATTACAAATTATTTAATTAATCCCAATCCAAGAATTCCGTTCAGAATGAGATAAAATGCGATAAGGTAATTGAGAAATTTTGGGAATACTAGTATAAGTACTCCAAAAATAAGTGAAACAAGTGGATTAAATGCTGTAATGCTTAAGTTCATACGTTTTCACCTCCTCTTTCCCTGATTATTATTTAATTAAACATATCAGGGGATATCGCGATGTCGTTAGATTCGCGACGCCTTTCTACGACTATTATTACACCGCTATATAAGAAATATGTGTGAATTACTGTAGAGTTTGATAAGAGTTCGCAATTATCGTGTATAATAGGCGGATGGCAACTATTCCAAGTGTTCCACTAACCAAAGAAAAATTCATTTCTCTTCAAAAAGAGAAAGATGACTTACTCGCAGAACGAGTTGAGACGATTGCACAAGTCCAAAAAGCTCGCGAGATGGGTGATTTATCTGAAAATGGATTATACAAAGCGTCAAAGGCTCGACTCAACCATATCGATAGTTTACTCTATCGAATTAATGAACTACTCAAATATGGAAAAGTAATTGAGTCTGTACAAAGTGATGTCGTTCAAGTGGGAAATACTGTGACTTTTGCGAATGCAGATGTTACACGTACGGTGATGATTGTCAGTAAATTTGAAGCAAATCCAGCAGATGCAAAAATATCTGTTGAATCTCCAATCGGAAAAGCGTTACTTAAAAAAAGTGTTGGAGATTCAATTGTGATTGAGACACCTAAAGGGAATGTGGAGTATAAGGTAGTATCGATAGCATAATCTCTTTCACTCTGTTATTTGTGACTATCTATTACTTGTCATCCTCAACTAGATTGAGGATCTATTAGATAAATCCTATTAGTAGTTTTCATTATCGTACTTTTTGCCGAAAAAGTACCAAAACTCTTTTGTAAGTGAAAGTCGATACCCAAAGGGCACCTGCGGACTATTTTTGCTTCGTTCATTTATCGGGGGATTGTCCGCCCCCTTCGGCAGTACGCCGGATTCCCCCTGAACATTCACTCCGCAAAAACTTAACGTTCTTTGTTTCAATTACAAAATATAAGGAGTTATTTATATTATAGAAGACATAATAGTTACAATCTTTATGAGTTATGCTATATAAATAGTATGAAAATAGAGAAGGAGATACTAAAAGGATTACAGGTTATTCCTGGGATTGGGAAATCACTTGCTTTGGATTTGTATGAGTTAGGGATTCGGTCAGTTCGTGATTTAGTAGGGAAAGATCCGCAACAACTGTATGATAAACACTGTGAACTTCGGGGGATGCATATTGATCGATGTGTTCTTTATACATTCCGGTGTGCTGTCTACTTCGCCACGACACAAAATCCAGATCCAGAAAAGTTGAAATGGTGGAACTGGTCAGATAAGAACCTCGCTTTATAATCATGTACCATTACTGCAAGACAGCTTGAACTACTAATCGTTTTGAATAATTTTTTGCTGATGTATCAAATGTACCGTTACAAGTTATAAGATTTAGAACTGGTTTACCTGACGTATTAAATATTTCTTGAAGTGGAAGTTTATCATATGCATACATGTCAGACTTGGTTACTTCAAAGGTAAGCCGTTTACCATCACTTTGTTCGATCTGAATAGTATCTCCACTGTTAAGCGATCCTAATTCATAAAAGACTGCTGGTGCGCCTGACTGTTTATCAAAATGTCCGTCAATGACAGCACTACCGTTTTCTCCTGGTTTATACCCAAGGTTATACCAGGCTGCGTTATCTGAATCTTTCGGAACATCCATATTACCCTTGGAATCCATTCCTACTGATTCGATTGCTGCGTCAACATGTAGTTTCGAAATAATAAGTCGTCTGGGGGTGACTGACTTAGATTCTTGGATAGTAACTGCTTGGACCCCAATAGTTGGTGAAATAAGTGATTTTTGTACAGCGACACCAGTGGGGATTGCAGTTGAAACGAGAGGTTTCCTATACATTACTACTCCAACTGCTAAAAGGATTATTACAAATAAGAAAAAGAGTTTTTTCATAAGATAACGATATCCTGGGGTACGAACAGTACCCCAGGATATGGAAAATTCATTCGTTAGTTACTCCCGTATCCCGTTTTAGGTGCTCCTGTCGGAACTGTGACTGTCGTAGTCGGTGTTACTGTTGGCGTAACAGTAGTCGTAACTGTTGGGGTTGGAGAAGGGGTAGCAGTTTGTCCAAATGCCACAGACGTAAATCCGATAGCAGAAACTAATCCTCCAATAACCATACCTGTTGTTATTACTTTATTCATATATTTCACCCCCTCACTTCGTTCGGGGATCTTCGTTCGCCACCTGGCGGACTACGACCTCCCGTTATTTTAAAATCTATTCATGGTAGGGTTACCACGAGCTTCTAACTATACTAGTTAAAAGCAAGAACAACTTATGAGTAGTGTAAGATTTGTATGATGATTAGTATTAGTCTGCCTAACTTGCTATACTTTTTATATGAAAACTATTGATTTGAAGAAGTTACTCATATCGATCGTAGTATGTTTTCTCGCTGGAGGAATTGGATCGGTTTTTACTGCATCATCAATTCCGACATGGTATGCTGCACTAAATAAACCGTTTTTTAATCCTCCTAATTGGATTTTTGGTCCGGTGTGGACGACATTATATTTTCTAATGGCGATTTCGTTTTATTCTATTTGGATTAGTAAAGGAGAGAAAAAAAAGAAAAAGAATGCTGTCTTACTTTTTATAGTGCAACTACTTCTGAATACGGTATGGTCAATTGTATTTTTTGGTTTTAAATATCCACTATTAGCACTCGTCATCATTTTATTGTTATGGGCAAGTATTTTATCGATGATTATAAAATTTTATTCAATTCGTAAATTTTCAGGACTACTACAAATTCCATATCTATTATGGGTAAGTTTTGCGACAGTCTTAAATATTTCGATAGTACTACTTAATACATAAGTCTTCTCTTTTTTGTACTGCTACAGTGGTATACTAACTACATCATGATGACTACGCAAAAGGCTACAATCTATGGATTTTTTGGTGTACATGTTTGCGTCGTTCTCTTTTTTTGGTGGAGTGGCTCACATGCATTAATTGGAAACGGTGTAGATGGAACATTACTTGCATTTGGAAGACTTTTTGGTATCTTAGCGGTTGTATTTGTCCTGTTACAGTTTATGCTCATGGGAAGAGCTCCATGGATTGAGAAAGTATTTGGACTCGATAAATTATCACAATTTCATCATTGGAATGGCTATGCAGTCTTAACATGTATTCTCATTCATCCGACACTTGTTTTGATCTCATATGCGATGACAGCTCAGGTTTCACTTCTTAAACAAGAACTAGATTTCGCATTTACCTATGATGATATGTTAAAAGCTCAAATTGCTGTTGGGCTTTTTGTGTTTGTCGTTTTTTCATCTATTTACGTTGCGCGGAAACATTTGAAATATGAATGGTGGTATGGGATTCACCTGCTCACATATATCGCTGTACTGTTTGCTTTTGGGCACCAACTAACGTATGGCGGCGATTTCGCAGTTAATACACTCTTTGTCTATTACTGGTACTTTATCTATACATTTGTTTTTGGTCATACATTGATATTTCGATTTGGGAGAATTGTATTCAACTTTGTGCGTTTTCAATTTCGAATCGATCACATGGAGAAGGAATCAGGCGATGCAATTTCTGTATATATTACTGGACGCAATCTCATGAACTTTCAGGTAAAGCCCGGACAATTTCTTATCTTTAGATTTTTAAATAAAACATACTGGTGGCAGCATCATCCATTTTCTGCTTCATATATTCCGAAAAATAACATGCTCAGAATTACTGTTAAAAACTCAGGAGATTTTACCGGTGATATTAGCAGTATTAAAAAGGGAACGCCAGTTTTGATAGATGGACCGTATGGGACATTTACTGTTTTACCTACAGAGAAAAAGATGTATCTTTTTATCGCAGGAGGAATAGGGATTACTCCCATCAGATCTCTGATCGAACAACTCGCACCACATAATAACGTCGTACTCCTTTATAGTAGTAAATTATCAAATGAGTTTACGTTACAAAAAGAAATTGACCTGCTATCTAAACAATTCGCTTTTCCTGTGACCTATATCGTGACACAAGAACCTACATATAAAGGTGAAATTGGACGAATCGATGAAGCAAAAATCAAACGGTTGGTTCCAGATGTTAAAAAAAGAGAAATCTATATTTGTGGACCGGTTCCTATGATGGAAGGGTTGAAACAAGTATTATTATCTGTGGGAGTCGACCAAACCAGCATTCACTACGAAAAATTCTCCTTGCACTAACTAACTCGGTGCACATATAATCCAGTTAATTATATTTTCCTTCTTGTGGTGTTGCCAAATGGGGTTGTTGGTGCAACCAGTCGGAAGGAGAATTAATGGAATTTACAGTGAGTTAAGTGCATTCTTAGCTTCTTTGAGGTTTTGATTATAATAGACTGCTTTTTCATACTCTGCTTTTGAGGCCGTCATATTTCCTTGTTTCTTATAAATATCTCCTCGAATTATATAGAGCTCAGAAAATGCTCGGTTTTGATTATTTAGAATAGTATCCGTAATCTCAAATACTTTTTTATAATTCCCGACTTCGTAATATGCTTGGATAGGTTCTATTTGATACCAGAGTGTTCGAAAGGGAAGTTTATCAGCCACTTTTTCATACTCTACGATTGCTTCTCTAAAATTCTCTGTGTGATAGTAGGCTACCGAAAGGTTGAAATGATTATAGATATCATTTGGATCTTTTTCTATTTCAGATGTAATTGTTGTGACAGCATGATCCCAAGAACTTTTTTCATCAAAATTATCTCCTAAAATTTGTTTGGCAACTTCTTCTTTGTTTTTTGGAATAAGTACGAGATACTCGTTGTTAAATTTCTTCCAAATATCAGTAAAGTCGTCATATGAATACCAGAGGTTTTTATTTTGAAATGAGTCATCTTGGATAAGTTGCTTAGTATTTTCATCATATCCTTTTACTACCCTGAAATGTCCGATATCATCATCTTTATGGAGCCATGTTCTCGTAATAACTGGAATATCGTTTGCAATAAATTGTTTCATGAGTGTTACCGATCCATTAGGTCTGTGATATGGGATAAATCCATATTCTTTTGCTTTATCAGCTAATTCATCAAGTGTTACTGATTTATCGTCGTTGTCGCCATTTACTACTTGGTATGGTCTGATAGCTTTTCCTAATTCTTCTTGTGAAACAGAAATGCCGTAAAATGCGAGTGTCATAGAAAGTGATGCAGGACCACAATTGTTAAATGTTTGAAAAATGTGATACGACGTCTGAAGTATTTTGCTCGTAGGTAGTGAAGGAAGAATTGATTGAGGAGTAGGTATGGTTTTTGGTTGAGTTAGAATTGATGTGTTATTATCGGTAAGCTTACTCCTATCGCGGAGAACTAGTATGAAAAAGAAAAGAAGAGAAAAAATAACCATAACTACTCCAATGCGAATAAGACCATATCGTTTTCGTAGTTTCTTAGATTTCATGGGTTCTTATTTTACCACGAGCTGGCAAGAGAAAAGTATACTGTTACTTATTTTTTTTCTTGGCAGTATTACTGGCGGGGGTGTTATGTCCGCCATGCTTTACGGGAAAGAACATGTATCATATCGTTCTGAAAAACAGTTGTATTGGTTTTTATTACAGCGCTCGAGCAATATTGAATATTTATATATTGGGAATCCTGGGGATAAAACTATGAGTAAATTAATTAAAACGTTTTTGGTTAAATCAGGAATTCCTAAAGAGAGACCCACACCACTGCCGCAGTTTGTCCATCGAGAGTACTGGTTACTAACGAAAAAATATAGTAGCGATAATCCTGAGACAGCTCCATACTTTCTCGAGTTAAACGTGCCAGGCATTGAGCAAGAGCCATATGGCCCGAGTCCATATACTGAATGTAACGGACAATGTAATTGGGTTCTGCCAGGTAGCTTTGGGTTACACGGGGTGAATGGAGACTTAGCGAGATTAGGAACGGATAATGCAGGGAGTTCTGGCTGTATTCGGCATACAGATGCAGATATTACGATGCTTTTTCAGCTCCTTGACCCAGAGAACGAAGAGATTAGATATTATGTTAGAGATATTTAAGCTTCGCAATGACATAATTTTTCTTACGTCATCTTGCATTTGTGTTATATAACACATAAGATAAATCACCTCGACATGACACAAAAAGAAGCGCTTGAAATTCTCAAACTTGGACATAATGTTTTTTTAACTGGGCCTGCTGGGAGTGGAAAGACATATCTGCTTAATCAGTACATCGCGTATCTTAAATCACATAACATTCCGGTCGGTATTACGGCATCAACTGGAATTGCTGCCACACATATGGGTGGAACGACGATTCATAGTTGGAGTGGGATGGGGATTCGTGATGAGATGACTCCTCGCGATATGGGAGAGCTTTTTAAAAGGCAGTATCTTCGCAATCGATTTCTTCATACAAAAGTACTGATCATCGACGAGATATCAATGTTACATGCACATCAACTGGATATCGTTAATAAGATTCTTAAAACATTTAAAGGAAACGATCTCCCGTTTGGGGGACTACAAGTTATTCTTTGTGGGGATTTTTTTCAACTTCCTCCAGTAGCTAAGAAAGATGAGTCATCGGATTTTGTCGTTAAATCAGATGCGTGGGAGCAGATGAATATTCAAATTTGTTATTTGGATGAACAGTTCAGACAAGATGATAGGTCGTTTCTTCGTGTTCTTAACGATATTCGAAATAATGAGGTAACAGAAATGACTGTCGAATATTTATCTGAACGATTAAATAAAGAGATAAAAGGATATGCCAGAGCCACAAGACTCTTTACTCATAACGCAGATGTCGATGCGATAAATAAAGCACATTTAGACGCACTTCTTGGTGAACAGAAAGAATATTTCATGAATTGGCGAGGAAGTCTCGCACTTACAGAAACGCTTAAGAAGAGTTGTCTCGCTCCTGAAAAATTATATCTCAAGATTGGTGCACAAGTGATGTTCGTCAAAAATAATTACGATGAAGGGTATGTAAACGGGACGCTGGGTGAAGTTATCGGATTTTTTAAAAATGATATCGGGGAAGACTCTCCAATAGTCCGGACGTTTGATGGGGCTGAGATAACGGTTAAACAAGCAAGTTGGGAAGTGAAGGAAGATTCTCCTTCGCATGAATCTTCGGAAGGACAAGTGAAGGCAGCGATCAGTCAGTTGCCACTTCGACTCGCATGGGCGATCACGGTTCATAAAAGTCAGGGAATGACGCTTGATGCTGCAGAGATAGATCTCTCTCGTTCTTTTGTTCCAGGACAGGGGTATGTGGCGTTATCACGAGTTCGAAGCCTTGCGGGGCTTAAACTTATGGGGATGAATCAGATAGCACTTCAGGTAAATCCTGAGGTATCAGAGATGGATTCAGAATTTATTCAGCAGTCTTTTGATGCTACGAGTAAGTTGAAGAGTATGGATGAGGAGAAGAGAAAAAATATGCAGGAAGGATTTTTACTGTTTTTGAAAGGAAAGTAGGGAGAGCGTTTAGAAATAAGCGTTTAGCGTTTAGAAATAACTGTAAAAAAGGTATTTGTGTGAGATTCTATCGCTACGCTCCAGAATGACATTAATTTTATGTTTCTAACCGCTAGATTATAGCAAGGAGTCGATGGTGGATTTGAAGGTGGAATAAGGCTGTGCTCCGATGAGTGGTGTGCCTGTGATCGTTCCACTACTGTCTGATTTACCAATGAAGAAGGTAGGAGTTGCACTTGCACCGACTGTCGATGAATATGCTAAATCATCGTCAACTGTTTTCGTGTATTTACCATCATCTAAGCATTTCTGTAATGTATCTCCGTTATATCCAAGATTATTTGCGATATTTGGAAGTTCAGTAAGTGCTAACCCAAGGCCATTAGAAGTAGTTTTTGTGAACATCTCATCATGAAATTTCCAGTATGCTTCATCTCCACCTTGATCTCTTGCACAAAGAGCAGCTTCGGCTTCTTTGTGAGCATTCTGATGGAATGAGAGAGGAAGATTTCTAAAAGCAATTTTGACTTTTCCTGTATCGACATAGTCTTT
Source organism: uncultured Gammaproteobacteria bacterium (assembly GCA_964503265.1). Lineage (GTDB taxonomy): Bacteria > Patescibacteriota > Microgenomatia > Levybacterales > UBA12049 > CAZCYO01. Next base: position 263,764 of record CAZCYO010000002.1, on the reverse strand, counting down.
AAGAATTTGAGAATATGTCTGAGTAAAGTATTGTTTACAGAATGGACACTCGTAATCTGAGAATTCAATAATTGTAACTGGCGCGTTTTTATCTCCAAGTATTGGTGCATCACTAAGAGCAACTTTCTTCGGACTAGTGTCTTCTGTTGGAGCAGCTGCAGGAGCTCCGCTTATATTTGCAGCAGCAGTGGTCGGTTTAGTCGTCGTTCCTGCACGTAAATTTTTAATTTCTGATGTTGCATAGCCACTATAAAATGCAGCAATTGCAAGTAAGATAATAAGAACCGGGGTTGTGGTATTTTTACTAGGGAGCGGAATACGGATATAGTTATCTGAATGTTTCGGAGATTGATCGATTACTTCTGCCATAGTAATCATACTAGCGCAAAGTTTTTAAAAAAACAACAGGAGATTTTTTGAATAAATGTAATCTTCAAGCTTCAAACATAATTTCTTGATTCTTGAATGACTTGCTTTTCGTGGCTACAGTGTGGGAAAATGGTGGGATGCTTAAAAATAAAAATATTCTTATTATTGCACTGGTCGCGATTGTAGGTGCGATCGGGTATGGAATTGTTTTTCCGATTCTATATACGTATTCTCAACGTTTTGGATTATCTGATTTTCAAAATGGATTACTCTTTGCGATGTTTTCACTCTGTCAGTTTTTCTCAACACCTCTTATTGGTCGCATGTCTGATAAATATGGAAGACGGCCACTTCTCATTATTTCTTTAATCGGCACAGCAATATCATTTTTCATGATGGCTTTTGCGCAGAATGCATACTGGCTTTTTGCAGCACGTGCGCTTGATGGAATTACCGCGGGGAATTTTTCTGTCGCATCAGCAGTAATTTCTGATTCCACAACTGGGGCTGAAAGAGCTCGTGGATTTGGCATCATCATGGCATCATTTAATTTCGGATTTGTTTTCGGGCCAGCTATTGCAGGGCTCACAGTCGGACTTAGACCTGAATATCCCTTTATTATCGCAGGAGTTATTACCGTTATTTCAGTTATTATCACCGCGATGTTTCTTCCTGAAACGAATAAACATATGGGAGAAGTGCAAACTGGTAAAATATTTGACTTTGGAAAACTGTATCATGTGCTTTTTGATAAAGCAGTAAATATATCGCTTCTTATTTCACTTATTTATTTCTTCGCATTTTTCTTATTCGTTTATGCATATTCACCGTTTTGTGTAAAAGTACTTCACTTAACACCAGCAGAGATTGCACTCACCTTCGTGTTATTTGGATTAGTTGGACTTCTGGCACAAACATTTCTTATTGAGCGAGTTGTGAAATGGTTAGGAGTAAAACAGTTACTGTCCTATGCGCTTCTAGGTACAGCGGTTGCATTTGTACTTATGTTCTTATCGACGTCTTTATTCTTTTTTATCGTAGTATCAGTACTTCTTAGTTTTGCAAATGCATTTGTTCCGCCTGTTATTCAGACCATTCTTTCCCAAGAAACAGATGCGAAATCACAGGGATCTATTATGGGAATCAATTCGTCCTATCAAAGTATCGGTCAAATCGCAGGACCAATTGCTGGGGGAGCTATCGCGATGGCAGGTGTTCCATTTCCTTTTCTAGCAGGGGGAATTATCGCGTTTCTCTGTTACTTCTTATCATTTAAGATTACTGCCTCTCCAGCACACAAAGCTTCTGAGTTTTAAGAATTAATTATTTCTTACTCTGTTCTTTGTGCCGACAAAGAACCAAAACCCTGCCCGCAATGCTTCGCATAGCGATGCAGGCGGGTCTCGTTCTAGGTTCCACTTTGCTAAAAAGTTACTTTCATTCGCTAACCCCGATTAAATCGGGGCTAAAACTCCGGACTACGCTACGCTTCGCCTTACAGTTTTTTAACGCTCATTCCACAAGATTTTCTTAACACAATGCTCAAACGAACGATTTAGCTACGTATTTTGAATATAAAAGTTACTTAATAAGTATTTTCAGCTGGAATTAAGGTCTAGGAGTATAATCATCCTTATGAAAGTATTAGTGGTGGAGGATGAGCATAAGATTGCCAATGCACTCAAACAGGGGCTTGAGCAGGAGAATTTCACTGTTGATGTTATGTATGACGGGACGAGTGGGTATGACATGGCTTCAAGTGAAGAGTATGATTTGATTATTTTAGATAGACTACTTCCTGGAATGGACGGGGTAACTGTTGCTCAAAATCTTCGAAAGAAACAAATTCATACACCTATTCTTATGCTTACTGCAAAAGGGCAAATTGAAGATAGGGTAGAAGGTCTGGATTCTGGAGCTGATGATTATATGGTTAAACCGTTTGCTTTTTCAGAGTTGATAGCACGCATTCGAGCTATTAGTCGACGACCAAAAGTTACGATTCAAACGCTGTTAACTGTTAGTGATGTTACACTCGATACAAAAACATTTGAAGTAAAACGTGGAAAAACAGTTATTCCACTTTCGAGTAAAGAATATACATTACTTGAATATCTCATGCGTCACTCAAACCAGGTTGTCACCAAAGAACAAATTATTAATAATGTCTGGAACTATGATGCGAATGTACTCCCTAATTCTGTCGAAGTATACATAAAACATTTGCGGGATAAAGTGGATTCTCTTGATAAGAAACATCCGCTTATCCACACAGTCAGAGGGTTCGGATATAAAATCAGCGAAGGGCATAGAGCCTAGGGCAAAGAAATGATTTATACTATGATAATAATATAATATTATTCTATGTTCTTTGTACTTGGCTCTTTGTCTTAAAACTATGTTTCAATCCGCTCGAATTACGTTAACTACTTGGTATCTGCTCATCATTATGGCGATCTCACTTCTTTTTAGTGGGTTTATTTATACAAGTGTGAATAGTGAGTTTCAACGACTTGAGCAAATTGATGACTTCATTCAATCTCGCATGGATCAAGGTCTTCCCATTCCTCGTTCACTATTTAATTCTCATGTCGAACCAGAGATGATAACAGAAGCAAGGACAAGAGTTATTACTACTCTTGGCGTGCTTAATATGATGATTCTTGTTATCTCAGGTGGCGCTGGATATTTTTTAGCAGGGAGAACGCTGCGTCCGATTAGTGAAATGGTAGATGAATTAAGTCGTTTCGTATCCGATGCATCTCATGAATTGCGGACACCACTTACTGCACTTCGATCAGAAATAGAAGTGAGTCTCGCGAATAAAAATCTTCAGTTAACGGATGCCAAAAAAGTAATAGAAAGTAATTTAGAAGAGGTAGTGAAGTTACAGTCTCTTTCAGATAATTTACTTGAATTAACACAATATGAAAAGTCTCAAAATAGATCGAAATTTACGACATTTTCTTTAACTGAGGTGCTTGAAGAAACAGTTAAAATGGTTCAACCGATTGCTAAACAGAAGAAAATAACTATCTCATCAGAGGTAGTTGCATTATCACTATTTGGAAGTAGAACACATTTACGAGAATTATTTACCATTTTACTTGATAATGCGATTAAATATAGTCCTGAGAAAAGTACTGTACTCGTGACTGGGAAAACTACCGGGAATATGGCAGTGATTGAAGTAAAAGATGAAGGGATAGGAATTGATAAAGAAGACTTACCGCATATTTTTGATAGATTTTATCGGGCAGATCAATCTCGTTCGAAAACAACAGAAGGATTTGGGCTTGGATTATCTATTGCGAAAAAAGTTGTAGATTTGCATAAAGGAACAATTTCTGTAAAAAGTAAGACTGATGAAGGTACGACATTCATCATCCATCTACCTCTTTCAAAGAATAGTTCTTCACGAACTTGAGATAATTGTTGAGGTTTAGAGTAAGTGGGGTTTGTTTACATGCTGTAAAGAGAGAGCTTTATTCAATCCGCTTTCAGCATTATTTCAGGAAAGTTCCTTAGCATTAGTTGACTCTTGATACTTTACTTTATGAAGTATAGAATGAGGATAAGTTCGAATACTACCAATATCAAATACTACAAATAATTCAATATATACATATTCGTTACTAGTAGAATTGGTAGATAAAAACGTAACATAATGGGAGGTCGTAGTTTGCCAGGTGGCGAACGGAGATCTCAAGACTTAGATAAGTCGAAGATCCTGGAATCATAAAGATTCCAGGGCATACGAAGGAAGTGAGGCGCCACATTTCTTTTAGAAATGCGGCATCACATACTATTTATAGATTATTAATCTAGGAATGAGAGGTGAATATATATGGAAGAAACACAACAAGAAGTGCAGTCAACTGGAGGAAGTAAGATGTCGATGATGATTATTGGTGTGGTTATTATACTTGCGGTCGTCGGTTTTGCTGGCATGAAACTCCTTAATAACAATACTCAGCCTACATCTGACGAAGCGATGGAAAACCAAAAAATGACAGCTGAGACATCTGTAGCTCCGTCTGCTGCACCAAGCAATGCTATGGCAGCTGAATCTTCAACAGCAAAAGTAATTACGATGGATGCAGGAAGTTTTTACTATTCTGTCAAAACAATTACTGTTAAGAAAGGTGAGAAAGTGAAAATCATCATGACAAGTCGTGACATGATGCACGATTTAAATATCGATGAACTAGGAGTTAAATTACCGATTACCAAATCAGGTGAAACAAATAGTATAGAATTTACTGCTGGTAAAGTAGGAACATTTGAATATTATTGTTCAGTCGGACAACATCGAAAGCAGGGACAAGTTGGGAAAATTACTGTTACAGAGTAATTATTACTTTTTCTCAACAAAAAAAGGAAAGTGGAAGCACTTTCCTTTTTTGATTGGATTACTTAATATAAGAGCGAACGCAAATGAATAAAAAAACAATAACGATTATCGGAAGTGGATTTGGGGGGCTAACTTTGGCTTGTCGGCTACAGCTAAAAGGATATCAGGTGACAATCTACGAGAAAAATAACATGGTTGGAGGGCATGCATCGCAACTTAAAAAAAATGGATATACATTTGATATGGGTCCATCAATTATTACAGCACCTGAAATTATCGAAGAATTATTTACAAATGCTGGGAAAAAATTGAGCGATTATGTAACCCTTACATCACTTAATCCATATTATCGAATATATTTTCATGATAAGACATATCTAGATTATTCAGGTGATTCTAAGAAAATGAAACAACAACTTGAAAAATTTCACAAGGGAGATGGAGCGGGATATGACAGATTTATTCACTATACAAAACAATTGTATAAATTTGTCCTTTTAGATGGTGTCGGAGGAAGACCGTTTTATCTGAAAGATTTTCTTTCATTTGTTCCAACTGCGATAAAACTTCAATCACTTCTCCCAGTCTATATGCGAGTCTCCACTTTTTTTCATGATTTTCGTGCACGATTTGCTTTTTCGTTTCATCCACTTTTTATCGGTGGAAATCCCTTTACAGCACCAAGTGTCTATTTGATGATTCCATACTTAGAAAAACAAGATGGTGTATTTTTCTCAAAAGGCGGAATGTATAGTTTGGTTACTGCACTTGAAAAATTATTTACAGAACTTGGTGGGAAAGTATATACGAATAGTCCAGTCGAAGAAATTCTTATTCAGGATAAAAAAGTTGTAGGGGTCAAAGTTAAGGGAAAAAAAATCCTCTCAGATGGTGTAGTTTCAAATGCACACGTAGCACATACATATATGGATCTTATTCCTGCTAAAAAAAGAAATAGATGGACAAATAAAAAAATACAATCAAAACGTTATTCGATGAGTTGTTTTTTATTGTATTTGGGTGTTAAAAAAAAGTATCCACAGTTACTCCATCATACGCTCATTCTTTCTCCACGATATAAAGAACTCATACATGACATTTTTGATAAAAAGATTCTCCCAGACGATTTTTCAATGTATTTACATATCCCAACCAGAACTGATCCATCAATGGCACCAAACGGAAGTGAGAGTATGTATGTTCTTGTGCCAGTTACAAATATGAAAAAAAGAAATATCAATTGGGATGAAACGAAACATGACTATAAAGAAAAAATACTTACGTATCTAGAACATGATTTTGGAATGAAAGACTTAAAGAAAAATATAGAAGTGTGTGAAGTATTTACTCCAAATGATTTTGAAAAAGAACGAAACAATTATCTGGGAGCATGCTGGAGTTTGGAACCAACGCTTCTCCAAAGTGCAAGTTTTCGACCACACAATAAAAGTGAAGAATTTGAACAGTTATTTTTAGTTGGCGCGAGTACACATCCGGGTGCTGGTGTTCCTGGAGTGATGTTATCTGCAAAAGCAACTGAAGAAGTAATAAGGAAAACATATGAATAATCAATTTGCAGAAATAACAAAAAAAGCGAGTAAAACATTTTATACTGCATCACTGTTATTTCCAAAACCTGTGCGAAATGATGTTTTTATTCTCTATAGTTTTGTGAGAATTGCGGATGATTTCGTAGATGCTATTCCACCAGAACTTGAAGAATATAAAAAATATAAACGTGAAACACTTCGTGCATTTGATGGAAAACAAGAAAGTGAACATGTCATAATTGCAGCTTTCATAGGTCTTGCTAAAAGAAAACATATTCCACGAAGAGTTATCGAAGAGTATTTTTTGGGGCAAGAAGTTGCAATCAAGAAAAAAACTTTTTTAAGCTATGCAGAACTGCAGGAATTTATCTATGGTGTTGCGGAAGTCATAGGAATTATGATGTGTTATGTTCTCGAAATTCCTAAAAAAGCATATTCGAGTGCTCAGTTACTTGGTCGTGCTATGCAGTTAGTGAATATTATTCGAGACATAGATGAAGATCAAAAAAATGGATATGTGTATCTTCCACAAGAAGAACTAAAAAAGTTTGGATTACCTAACGAAGTAGCAGCAACTGTCGTCAAAAATCAGAAAAAAGAATTTGGTAATTTTATACATTTCCAAACAGAGAGAATACTACGTATGATTTCAGAATCGAAAAAAGGATTTAGGTTAATCCCTAAAAAATATCGTCTACCTATTGTCGTTTGTGCTGAACTTTACGAGAATGTTATTAAAGAAATTGATAAAAACCCACAGGTTATTTTTGAACGAAAAGTAAAACCATCACGAGTTAAGATAGGTATGACAGTTATGAAAAAAATATTGTTTTAGTTATGGATATTCTTACTCATCATCGAAAAGAAATTGATCAGATTCTGACAGAATTACAGATAGAATTTGAAAAAAAATATCATCATCTTCCTTGGGCTGCCGATGTTTTTGCGAGAATATTTCCATATAGTAAAAAAGGTAAATTATTACGAGGAGGATTAGTAATTTTTGGAGCACAGATAAAAGGTGTTAGCGTAACTCGTGAAGTATTGGTGCTGGCATCTTTGATGGAGCTTATTCATTCTGCACTACTCATTCATGATGATATTATTGATGGGGATGGATTACGACGAGGAGAGGTAAGTATTCATCAACAATATGGAAATCTAGCAAAAGAAAAACATCTTGTAAACACTGCCCAGATGGGTAGTTCCATGGGAATATGTGTCGGAGATATTATGTTCTTCATGGTATTTGAAGTGCTGTCACAGCTTGAGACTTCACATAAACATGTGATGCTTCAAGTATTATCACATGAGCTGATTACTGTAGGTTTTGGACAAATGCAAGATGTGTGGCCGGAGGAAATAACGCAAGAAAAAATTCTAGAATTGTACATGTATAAAACAGGAAGATATTCGTTTTCACTTCCTATGATACTTGGAAGTTTATTTGGAGGGGAAGATGTTCAGTTTATGAAAGATGTTACTCATTTCGGTGAAGCAATCGGACAACTATATCAGCTGACCGATGATTCACTAGGATTGTATGGGGACGCGCAAAAAATTGGTAAACCAGTTGGATCTGATATCAAAGAAGGAAAGCAAACGCTCTACTGGTATTTGTTATTACAACACGTGACAAACGAGGAGAGAGAAACACTCTTAGATCTTAAGGGGAAGGATATAACAGAATCCCACATACTCTTTGTAAAACAACTCATTTCACGCTATGCGATTACTGAACAAATTGCACAAATTCAAAAAAAACTTGAAGAAGAAGCAACGATGAGTATTAACAATATAAAACTTGAAGAAGCAGATAAACATGTATTACTAGAACTCGTAGCTTTTGTCACAAAAAGAGAAAAATAAGCAGTATACGCTTATCTATAATTTATGCAGATTCTTTATGTTAGTGTTCTATTATTTTCACTCATCGGACTTGTAATCCTTGATAAACGATATAGCATAGTATTATTTCAAAAACAGTATCAGACATGGGTTCGCGCGATAGGATATACGGTACTGCTGTTTTTAGGAATTGATGTACTCGGTGTACTGCTTGGAGTTTTCGCCACAAATTCGGCATATGTTATCGGTATTTGGATTTTGCCGGGTATACCGTTTGAAGAGGTATGTTTTCTAGTACTTGTAAGTTATATAACGCTACTACTTGGGAGATGGAGAAAGGTTATATGACATATATATTACTCACGATTATTCCACTGCTTATTATCCTTTCATTTGATGTATTTATTGGAGAAAAATATATGTTTAAAAAGGGGTTTTGGGAAGTGGTTGGCATATTTATGGTATGTATGGTGCTTTTTGATTCATATTTAACAGGACTTCCTATAGTGGTCTATAATGCACACGCTATTAGTGGGATTATGATTGGAACGATTCCGATTGAAGATTTTTTCTATGGATTTGCTCTTATTCTTACTGTTTTTTCTATTCCTTCATTAATGAAGTTTTCCTGGAAAGATTGGCGAATGGTTATGTTTTCTTCTCGTCCATTTTCGTGGGTTAATACTGCATATCCTGCGGGACTTGCTATATTTCTTGCGCGGGGAACATTCATTTTAGAAGATATACTTTGTGTTGTGTTTTTTTTACTTCCGTATAACTTACTCGTTTACGGAATAAATGACATCTATGATTATGAAACAGATATAAAAAATCCGCGTAAAGCCTCAATAGAAGGTGCTATTTTACCCAAGAAACTTCATAAACTAATGCTGTGGGTAAGTACCGGATGTGCTTTGATATTCTTTCCAGGGTTTCTAAGAAGTAATGTTCTTTTTTTAAGTTATCTTTCTGCGATATTTCTAGCAATCGCATACTCAGTTCCTCCGATTCGCACGAAAATTAAACCCGGCCTTGATTCAATTACATCATCACTTCACTTTGTGTTACCAGCTATGATCGGATTTCTCTGGGGAGGAGGAGAGGGGATAATCAGGATAGAATTTTTGAGTTTCTTTTTCTGGGGAATTGCATCACATATGCTCGGTGCATTGCCAGATATAATTCCAGATAAAAAAGCAGGGATGAAAACCATCGCGACAGTGCTGGGTGAAACGAAAACTTCATTTGCTATCTTTTGCTTTTATGCGATATCAGCCGTATTACTTTTACTTCAGGGAAAGGATTACTTTCTCATCGGATCAGTTATAGGTGGATACACTGTTTTTCCAATTTGGTCCTTACTTGATCGCACTATGATTTCTGGATTATTTAGAAAATTTATGTACTTCAATCTCGTGACTGGATTTATAATAACTATCACTGTTATACTTCATTTTATCCGTTGACTAGCCTCGAATAATATCCTATAATCTAAAAATTGCACCTTAAAAAAAATTGTAGGGAGTAATCTGGAAATAAATAACTAGTAACAGACGGTACTCCATTCTCTATTTGCAGAAAATGGAAAGCTACTTTTTGAAAATTATTTATTTTTAGATCGCCTCCCTATGAACTACTTATATTCCTTGTTCATGGACTATGGTAAGCCGTATTATAAACAGCAGATATTCTGTTTATGATGTGGTTTATCATTCGTCTTCATGCGCAAGAGGAAATGCACAAGCCGTAACTGGTGACGAATGATTTTCGTTCAATGAATGTTACCGAAAGGACTAACAGATGCAGTTCGTTGATCTGGAAGTCTACGATCCTGAAAATGGGTCGAGGCTTTCTCCCAAGCTATGTGCGTGTGGTGGATATCACACGTTTCTTACTCTAGATGGGCGAGCGCCGTTCGTCGGTGTTCATAACGTCACCCAGATGCCTCTCATTGTAGAGGTTCAGTTCGATCAAATGGTCGTGACGACCCTTCGGATCCCACCTGATGGAACACACCAGCTCTCAAATACCCTGATCGAGCGGGCAATCACTCTCTCTTCGCCTACAGAACGGAAGGCTGGGAGTGTTAACTTCGTGATCCTGCCAGACTTATCAGGTCTATCTGTAGAGTCCGGTTTGCGGGTATTCAGGCAGCTGCTGACGCAAGACGAGTTGATCACGCAAACTCACTTCAACTTCATGGATGAAGTGAGCTACGTGGAGTTCTCCAAGACTGGGCCAGCACTCAAGGCTGCGATTGAGTTTCTCGCCGCACGAGGTGCGTATGTCACCTCAGGTGACGATAACTCTGAACAGCGGGTTTCGGAGTTTCGTGAGTATGTGCTTGCGCGGTTGAAGCCGCAGCGTCGCCCGTGGTGGCAGCGCGTGCGGGAATGGCCGATTTTCAATGGCGGCTCGTAGTCGCATAAGTAGTTTCTCACAGATGTGAGAGGAGGCGAGGCCGAACGAAAAAACAGTTCGGCCTCTCTCTTTTGGTTACACCTCGTGTAGTTAAAAGTGAGAGTATAATAGATATATGAGTCACAATCTCGATCGTGTTCGACAACTAAATGATGCATCATATTCTTCAGGTCCAATTATTTACTGGATGAGTCGGGATCAACGCGTGAATGATAACTGGGCACTTATTTTTGCACAGAAATTGGCCTTAGAACATAATGTTCCATTTGCTGTCGTATTTTGTTTACGAACAGAATTTGAACATGCTACATCTCGGCTAATAGAATTCATGTTAGATGGAATACAAGAAGTAGAGAAGATTCTGAATGAAAAAAATATTCCATTTTATTTTTTGCAGGGAACTCCAGTAAAAGAAATAGAAAAGTTTGTTGCGAAAAAGAAAATTGGTGCACTTGTCACTGACTTCTCGCCACTTCGATATAATAGAGCGTGGAAGGAGAGTATTCGTCAAACAATTGAGATTCCCTTTTATGAAGTAGATACCCATAATATTGTTCCAGTATGGATAGCATCTCAAAAACAAGAATTCGGCGCATATACTATTCGTCCCAAAATTCAGCGATTACTACCAGACTATTTAACAGAATTTCCATCTGTTAAGAAACAAGAGAAACCATGGTTTGAAAAAACAACACCTGTTGATTGGGAAAAGGTTCGAAAGAACATTAGAGAAGATATAACTGTCTCAGTAGTTGATTGGATTACTCCTGGAGAAATTGCGGCAGAAAAAGCGCTCAGTGAATTTATTGAAAATCGACTATATGCATATGATGGAGAAAGAAATGATCCAACTAAACATGCACAATCTGAATTATCGCCATATATTCACTTCGGTCATGTCGCATCACAACGAATTGCCCTTGAAGTAGAGAGAGCAACGACTAACTCAGCTTCTAAAAAAGCATTTTTGGAAGAACTCATTGTTCGAAAAGAATTATCTGATAACTTTTGTTTCTATAATCCTCACTATGATACGACGAAAGGATTTCCTGCATGGGCTCAAAAAACGCTTGATGAACATAGAAGAGATAAAAGGGAGTATGTTTATTCACTCATTGAGTTAGAACAGGGTCAGACTCATGATGACTTATGGAATGCTGCACAACTCGAAATGGTAAAACGAGGGAAAATGCATGGGTATTTACGGATGTATTGGGCAAAAAAAATATTTGAATGGAGTGCTACACCAGAAGACGCGATGAAGCACGCGATCTATCTTAACGATAAGTATTTTCTCGATGGAAGAGATCCAAACGGATATACAGGAATTGCATGGTCGATGGGTGGGGTGCATGACCGGGCATGGTTTGAACGGGAGATATTTGGAAAGATCAGATATATGAGTTATAACGGAGCAAAAGGAAAGTTTGATATAAAAGCATATGTACAATATGTGAATGATTTGTAATAATAGAAATTACTATATGGATTCCCGATCAGGTCGGGAATGACAGTATTTTATGTTAAAAGGATTTAGAGATTTTATACTTCGTGGGAATGTCGTTGATTTGGCTGTCGCGGTCGTGATCGGTGGGGCATTTGGAAAGATCGTAGATGCGTTGGTTAAAGATGTGATTACGCCATTTATCGGAGCATTTGGGGGAGAACCTAACTTTTCAGGAATTTATTTTACGATTAATAAAAGTAAATTTTTAGTCGGGGACTTTCTTAACGCGTTAATTTCATTTCTTATCATCGCTGGGGTTATTTACTTCTTTATCGTTCTTCCGATGAATAAACTGACAGATCGAATTAAAAGAAAAGAAAAAGTTGATCCTACAGATAAAACGTGTCCTGAATGTTTAAGCCTCATCCCTCTTAAGGCTAAGAGATGCAAGTTTTGTACGGCGGTAGTGAAATAGCAATCTTTTATTTTTTATCGTACTTTTTGCCGAAAAAGTACCAAAACCCTGCCCGCAATGCTTCGCATAGCGATGAAGGCGGGTCTCGTCCTAAAGTTCCACAATACTAAAAATCCTTCTCCATTCGCTAACCCCGATTAAATCGGGGCTAAAACTCCGGACTCAGCTTTAGTTATATAGGGCTTCGCCTTACAGTTTTTTAACGCTCATTCCGATAATTTTTTTTAACGCAAAGTTCACACGGACGACTTAGCTGTAATGGTTCCTGGACTGATGAGGGGAATTTTTGTACAATAAAGATATGAGTGCGATTGAAGATTTGAAAGAAAAGAATTTGAGGCTGGTTCGGAAGATTAAAAAACTTAGACCACAGAAGATGCATTTGGATTATGTGGCAGGGATTTTATCGATTCCGCTACTTATCATGGGATTAATCGTTAACTTTAGTAATATCGCTAAAAAACCGTCTACAAATACTGCTACACCTACACCACAAGTCATAGTAGTTCCCGAAAAGACCACTACTGCTCCGAATATCATCGTGCAGCCAACGAACTCAAATGTTTGTAAAAAAACCGTAGGCCCAATTAGTATTAGTTCACCAGCTGAAGGGGAAACGATTAGCGATAATCCAGTCTGTTTTACGATCAGTTATCCAGATGAGAATTACTGTTCTGTCGTCTGGTCGTATCGAATAAATGGGGGATCATGGTCAGAATATAATACGAATGCACCGTGTCTCTATAATCTGCCAAGTGGAAACGTGTCATTTCAACTGCGTGTCACAAGTACCGTATCGAGTGATAGTAAATCGTTAACACGAAATTTTACCTATAAGGGATCAGCTGTGACAAGTACTCCTTCTGCTTCATCTTCAGCACAGTAATGTACAACTAAAGTTAAGCTAGAATTAGAAATGTGCAGTATCATACATAGATGAAAAAAGAGATATCGTACATTTCTTTGCGAATAAATATCCACAGGACATAGTATATAAAGATATTTTTGATGAAGCAGAAATGCGATTAGGGATAAAAACTATCTACACGATTACCGATACAGAGAGACAGTACGATCAGTGGACTGGGCGAGTTGGAAGATTAGATTCAGGATTAATTCAAACAGAGGTGCCAGATTGGAAAGAACGAATTTTTTATCTCTCAGGACCGCACGGAATGGTACATTCATATGAGTCAACGCTCAAACAAATGGGAGTCAAACCACCTCATATCGTCACCGATTTTTTCCCCGGATTGGTATAATTTCTTACTTGCACACATTTACTAGAAGATATACGATATTCTTATCTAAGAATATACTCATGCTTAAAATTTGCCTTGCACAATCATATTCAATTGTAGATAACTAATCTATATATAAGAAATAATCAGGGAGAGAGGAGGTGAATTATTATGAATATAAGAAAATTAGCAATTTCTTTTCTTGCCACACTTTCACTTCTTTTTGCAACAGTTTTGCCTGCTTTTGCAGTAAATACGACTACTGTCGTGACAGCGCCTAGTCTTGCAACAAATATTTCAGATGTTATCGCTCATCCTGAAAAATGGTTTTTCTATAACGATGAAACTGATGTTATCGATAATGCGCTTGGTTCATTTGTGAATGGACCAGTGGTCGCACCGCTTGGAACTGGGAGTGCACAGATTAGTGTCACTGGGTCACAGCGCCGCAATCTTGCAACATACCAATTTAGTGGAACACCACTTGCGAATATTACAACGCTTACGTTTAGTACCTATAATCCATCGAGTGGAAATGGAGCAGCCGCAAGTGCGAATCGTTCAGGATACTTAAATTTTAATGTCGACTTTAATAATGTTGCGTATTACCCAGTAGATAGTTGGCAAAAGAGATTAGTATATGTTCCTGCAGCAAATACTGTCGGAACTATTCCACAAAATACGTGGAAAGAATGGGACGGGGTCAATGGAGGAAACGGATTATGGACATGGTCAGGATATGCTAGCAATGGTAATAAATGGCCAGATAATAATACTAGTGAATACCGAACATGGAGTTCACTACTAACAGCGTTTCCAGGAATTCGAGTTCGAGTAACAGATTCATGGATGGGGATTCGTGTAGGTGAACCCTATGCTGATGGTTATACAGAAAATATTGATGCGTTTAAACTAGGTACAGCATCTGGTACTAAGACATTTGATTTCGAACCAAATGTCGCTCCCTCAACTCCAGTAATAACAATTCCCACAAATGGGGTAAGTGTTTTAAGTAGTGCACTGGTGAAAGTTGATTGGACAGACTCATCTGGAAGTACAAATCCACCGTATGAATATCAGTACGAAGCATTTTCTGATGCGTTATATACGTCGAATATTTATTCGAGTGGGTGGTTAACAGTGTCTGAAATTCCAACAGCTGGAACACCTCCAGGAGAGTACTATCTCAGGGTTCGTGCACGAGACGGAGCGTTAGTTACCTCAGCATGGACTAACGGTGTAGAAAATCCGTATCACATTACGGTAGTTCCAGTTATCGGTCCACCGACGACTGTGGATCAGTGTAAAAATGGAGGATGGAGTACGTTTAATTCTCCTACATTTCCAAACCAAGGTCAGTGTGTCGCATACGTGCGAGCGAATTCACACTCAATTTTAGGAAACGCTACGTACTCGGCTAATGGATTAACTCGAACTGCACAGTTCGTCGCGAATACTGCTGATCAGAACGGAGCATTTACGTATAAAGACGCAAATGGTTCGTGGTATCGGCTCTTAATTTCGAGTGTTAGCGTCTCGGGACAGTATGCGTACTTCGCTGGAAAAGTTGCACAGGCAAGCAATCCATCATGGGTTGGCCAGTGGCTTTTTGCGAAAGTAAAAGATGGTAGTCCGGATCAGATTTGGGGAAGCTTTACCACGAAAACTCTAGCAGAGGCTGGAGTAAGTGCGATGACTTCGCCGGCTGATGGCCCTTTTAACGTAGTGAACGGTGTTGTTTTTGTTCACTAAGCATTGTTTGTTAGACCTTCCTTCCCCTATTACGGGGAAGGAAGGGGTAGTGGATAGTTTTCTCATTTTCATTACGATGTGTTATAGTATACCTTCTCTTCGATATGTCTCGAATACTACTTATCGGTATAATCTCCGTGTTACTTGTTCTATTTGTAGTTGTACTGAGTTACTTTGGTATTTCTAAGAAAGCACGTACTACTATGAATGCTACATCTCAATTGTTACTTTCTGCATTCCCGGAAATATATCAGCACATGACAATCCCATATCTTCGTTCGCGTAGTTATACAAGCAAATTAGGAGCACTTGAACAAATTTCAGATAACGGGAGTTACACCTCGTATCTAACGAGCTATCAGTCAGATGGATTAAACATTAATGCGCTGGTAACAAAACCTACCGGAGAGAAGCCTAACGGGGGCTGGCCGGCAGTTATTTTCGTTCATGGATATATTCCACCGACACAGTATGTAACAACTGAAAAATATATCGCGTATGTGGACTCACTCGCAAGAAATGGATTTGTGGTATTTAAAATTGATCTGCGAGGTCATGGAAAATCAGAAGGAAAAGCAGGTGGGGGCTACTACGGATCTGATTATGTAGTCGATACGCTTAATGCCTATGCTGCGATGCAGTCAGCTGACTTCGTCAATAAAGATGCAGTGGGAATGTGGGGACACTCGATGGCTGGAAATACATTACTTCGCTCAGCTGTGATTAAACAAACAATTCCTGCTATTGTCATCTGGGCGGGTGCAGTGTATTCGTATGAAGATCAACTCAAATATGGACTTAATGATACGAGTTATCGTCCACCAGTTGAGGTAACACAGCGAACAAACCTGAGACGGCAATTACTTGAAAAAGTAGGCAGCCCAAGTGCGAGTAGTCCGTTCTGGTCACAGGTCGCACCGACTAACTATTTATCAGATATCAAAGGAGCGATAGAAATTCATCATGCACAGGATGATGATGTGGTGAATATCGGCTATAGTCGAGATCTCGTGGCGCTCCTGGATAAAACTTCGATTCCTCACGAATATTATGAATACTCGACAGGTGGACACAATATCACTGATCCGAGTTTCGGCACTGCGATGGAGCGAACTGTGGAATTTTATAAAAAATACCTCAAATAGACAAAGATGATATCCCATAGTTTGACTAATAATTATTTTTATAGTAAAATTTGAGCGCGCTACTGCGTAAAGCTACTATTTGGTAGCTTTTTTAGGACTTTGGAGGTGCAACGTGCGTGATATTCAGGCTGTCATTAATCAGGTTCTGGAACAAATTCCAAAACAAGGATACCATAACCTCCGCCAGCGGCTTATTAGTCTTCGTGATGATGTGCCATATACGCCACTTGAGAACATGTCGTTGGATTGGCAGAAAATGGCAGCGATTCTGACCAATGAACTTAAGGGTGTAGATACTCCCTGGGCGCGGCAGATTTCAGCCATTATGCAAAACAATGTCTCCTAACGGAAAGCAAGATAAGCATGTCTTACCCTAAAAGATGCGTGCATCTTTTAGCAGAGGATATCCTTTATCTGAATTCCATCCCTGCTGTCATCCTTCGGGAATGACAGCAGGGGCCACTTACGACTATTTCGAACCAGACTTCTATTACTAATTCACTATCGCAATGGAAAAAACAGGGGACTTACTAATCTTTAAGTAGGGTGTACCCTACTTTTTTATAATTTTCGATCACATATCCCTGTGAGATAAAGGTCGGGTTTTTTCTGAGGCGATAGATAAGTGAATTAAGCGCCCAGTCAGAACCAAATTCTTCTGCATCTTCTGACCAGAGAGATCTAAAGAGTTCTTCTTTCGAAACGACTTTTCCTCTGGCTTGTTTTAACAGTTTAAATATTATCGCTTCTTTAACAGGTAATTTAAGCCGTGAGAATTTTTTAATATACTCTTCAAGAAGAGGGGAGAAGAGTGTGTATGAATCATTTGTAAAGATAACGGCTTTTAGATTAAGAAGATCAGGATCGATGTTTTTAATACCTTTTTTTTGCACAATTCGTTGTAACTGTTTTTTCTGAGAATAGCTAAAGCCTTCGTAGAGAGATTGGAGGGAATAGAGAATTGTTGGGTCCTGAAGTGGGGAAGTTTTATATGAAGATTTTAAGAACAATTTACATAATTGGTAATGTCCACCCGATGCTATGTATGCTGACGTAAAAACCTCCGGATCAGTGACAAGTTCAGGTGAATGAAGTGTTATGAGGGCGAGTAAATCATCTTTAGAAAAAGGGGAGAACCAGACAATATTTGAAAATAAATCGAGATTTGCATTTGCAACTGCTTCTGGAAAAAGTTTTACCATCGACGAGTGTGTCACGAAAATCATCGAGACTTTATCTGCCGCCCCGTGTCTAAGCGTTCGAAGACTACCTAAAAACTGCTTATCAATTTCTTTTCCTAGTTCATCAAAGCGATTAAAGATAATTGTTATGTGGTTTTCTTCTTTAAGAACTATTTCTAGTCGTTTTTTACATGCTTCGAGAACATCTGTGTTACCTGCTACATTTCCTCCGAGTTCTTTCAGAAGCGCTTCATAAACAGCTGCTTTGGTAGGAGTAGATAAAGACAGAATATCGATATAAATACTTTTATCTAATTTTTGACTTACTAAAAAGCGAATGAAAAAAGAAATACCCACACCTGACATTCCAGAAAGCGTAAAAAGACCAGCAGGAGTAAGCTGACGGGTGACTTCTGATGTCAAATTTACGCTAAAGTCTGCAGATAATTCTTTCTCTTTAAAATTATATTTCATAAATAAAGCTAATTACGTCATTATTATATCATTTTTAGATCAAGCGTGAAAGCCTGAACCACAGTATGATGAATTTGTTCTTTCTCTCTTTCGCATAACGCTAAGGAGGGCGAGATCAATACACCGTTTCGATAGGCTCGCTGGGCTTGCTCCGCGAAGCTTTAGCGAAGTGGAGTTCTTTGACAGGTGAGTTAGTACGAAAGAGAGGACGTCATGATCGATTCGCACATGGCTCGTTACTACGAGGCAAACGGCACGAATCCGACGTATGAAATCATCCGTTCATTCGTGATCGACGGTCACGAAGTGGCCTGGATGAAGTTCTCAGGGACTGTGACATTTGACATCATGGGACAAGGCCGCGAGGGCCAGTCATACGATGGACATGCACTCTACTGTGAGTGTACTTTCACTGAAAATGTCGGTTGGAAGGTAGAAAACGGACAGCGATATACCCTGCAAGGGAAGGATAACTGTCCGGTTCGAAAGCACGTCCAGGAGCTTCGCTACCAGGAGCTCCACGCTGAATATGTTCAGGTTCATGGTGAATCTCTAATCGAGCATGTGAGTGAGATCGTCGATGATCTCAAAAAGAAGGCTCGAGATGGAGAGTTCATCGAGGATGGAAACGGGGCTTCATTCTGGGGCGGATACTTCTATCTGCAATCGCTTGCAGCGATTCTCGGAATTCCTACGCGGGAGATCTGGGATATAGCTGAAAAGCTTGAAAGCGAGAAGAAGATCACGCTGGAGGGAGCTGTCGTTCGTGACTATTCCGAGCCGCCAGCGCCACGCTGGGTTGATGGGATTACCGTCGAAGATGATGGATGGGTCGGGCGCGCTCTGCTGCCTGCTCATTCACGAATGGTCCAGGAGTGGAAACTCGAAGTACTAACACCTGAGGGCACACCTGCGTATGAAAATCTGGCAGGTCTGCCCATGAACTATTCGCCAGACTTCGGAATTGATGCTGATGACTTCATGGAAGCTGAATCAAAGCTTCATGAACTCATCGCTCAAGCCAAGTCGGCACAATAAGCACCATAACGGTGAGAAAGGAGCGATCATATGCGTTAACGGCTACACATGCGTAGACGGACAGATGCACTAGATTGCTTCGATACTCGAAGCCTTCATGGTGCTTTGTCCGTGGAAAGTTCTCCTCAACAAAAAAGCCCCAACTGGGGCTTTCGTGTTTTTGTTGTAGAAAAAAATATATTATTCTACTCTATGTTGTCCACGAGTATGAATTGTTACATCATCTGAATGATTATGTGACGTAAAATGTGATTTGTGTTCTTCTTTTGTGGAGACCACTTGTACATCTTCGGCATCAAATTCTTCTAAGATATCTTTAACATCCTCAACTCTATCTTCATTTGCTGGAACAGCAATCAAGATTCCGCCTTCATTAACTCGATCCTCGTATACTCTGGCTGTTTCTTCTGGAACTCCAAGTCCCATCAACGCTCCGAGTAATCCTCCTGCGACTGCGCCAGTTGCGGCACCAGAAACAGTTGTCGCGGCAGCTCCTGTGAATCCGAGTGCTGCACCGATAGGCCCTGCAATAAGAAGTCCACCAAGTACTGGCATAACAGTTCCTGCGAGTAATCCCGCAATCCCTCCCACAACTGCGCCTGTCGTAGCACCTGATAGTGCTCCTCCTGCAACATTTGCACCAGTATTATTTTCGAGTTCTGTTCTCTCGCCTGAATCTTTCATGACGATTGAGATATTCTTCGGATTGTATCCATCTTCTTCAAGATGATTAATCGCTTCTTCAGCATTTGCTCTGTCAGCAAAAATTCCAAGTATTGTATGTGTCATATATTATTCACCCCCTCACTCCTAGATTAGTTATCTATAATAGTATGGCCCTGGATCTGTATGATCCCAGGATCTCGGCTTGTCTAAGCCTCGAGATGCCGCATTTTTTTAGAAATGTGGCGCCTCAAACTATTTATTTATCTTAGCGGGGAAGTATGATGATTTAGTAAGAGAAGATTGAGATTTGTGTATGGGTATTTTCTTAAGAAGAAAAAAGTAGTAGGGGAGGGTATCTTCAATAATCCTACCCCTATGAAGGGGCAGGATTTGAAGAAACATGATTAGTGCATCATATTCGAGTTGCCACCGTTAAAGATGCCAACGATTGTTGATGCGTTTCCACTCATAGTGGTAGATGAACCGTTTCCTGTGTTACCAGAATAGTTCCACATACCATTACTCCATGTCCAACCATTGTGAGTCATCCACCAATTCATGGCAGAGTTCTGGGTCGTCATCCAATTAGAATTATTCATAAAAGGATTCCAGTGCATACTTGAACCGCCAGTATTTCCAGAAGAAGCATTTCCTCCTGTTGTAGTATTCGTCATCACAGCATTCTGTGTTTGTGAATTACTCATTTGAGACGTGTTCATAGCATGATTCATGTTTGTACTAACAGCTGTATGTGAACCTGCACCGTTTCCGGAAACGCTTATAGTTGTTCCAGATGTTGTATTGCAGCCACAGTTTGGCATAGTAAGCATGTTACTACTACCTTCATTGATAATGCCAACGGTAGTGTTAGCACTTCCTGAAGTAACAGAAGTATTTCCTCCAGTGTTTCCACCAGAAGTATTTCCACCTGTTGTAGTATTCGTTTGAACATTGTTCGAAACACGAGTAGTGTTACTCTGCGTTACTGAATGTTGTTCATTTGAATTCATGTTTACTGAAGTTTGTGAACCAGCTCCATTACCCCAGACAGTGATGTCTGATGCGAACGCTGCTGGTGCGAAAGCACTGAGCATTACTGCGCCGGTTACGATAGCTGTAGATAGTCTTGTTTTAAGTTGTGTCATTTATTTCACCCCCTTCCTTGAAAGTATTTGGATATAAGCCAATTGAAAATTAATTAACTTAGATAACTAGTTAACAGGATTTGTGTAATGCTGGGATGATAATCGTGTAAGTATGGCGAAAGAGGGAGCTGAAAACTATAGTATAGTTATATGAGACCTATAGTTTGACATGGAAATACAATAGATGTATACTACACTCCGCGCAAATAAGCGCTGGTTGCTCTATGGCAACTATGGTTTGGATAGGATAGGGAGACATCGCATGGCTCGCAATCCAGCTCCGGTGATCGAAGCAGTCTTGGGAGAACTTCCTAAAGGAAGGTATCCTGAGCTTGAGAAAATTCTCGCTGCTCGGTTACTCACAGCACAAAGCTGTTCTCCTGATGCTTGGCCCCACATCTGGGGAACGTTTGCTGCCACTCTTGGCAGTGAACTTAGGTGGCCAGACGAACCGTGGAAAAAAACGATCGCGGGATACGTCTCCGGAACACTTCCTCTCCCATCTGAGACGACTGAAGAGACTATGTCTTAAACCAGAATTTGTGCGCAAGCACATTCTGTGGAGGACTTGTCTTCTTTTTTCGTTTCTCGCTCCGCTGTCAGACCACTTTGGTTTTGGCAGCGGAGCTTTTCGTATAGATCACTTATGAGCGGAACTGATGATAGAGATAAAACAGAATAAACAGTAGTGCTAGTACTCCAAGCATGCGACGAAACCAGTTGACCCCCGAGGTGATTTCTTCATACGCCCAAATAAGTCCAAAAAGTGTAAATACGATGAGTGCACAGAAGTGAAGTATACCGTGGGTTATAAGAGATACAAGAAATCCAGATCCAGCAAACATAAGCTCTTTATTTGGCTTCTGATAGATGACCATAAAGAAAGTATAGCAACATGTACAAAAAAATTATTTGTGTAATGCTACAGAGTAAACATCTCTAGCAAGTGTGTCTGCATCTGAAAAATACATTTTAGAGCTAGCCGATTCCTCGATAAAAGGAAGACTCATGCGGACATCAACTTTTTGAGAGAAATCAATCATCGGAATAGGTACCATACCTCCATCATTAAAACAGATGTTATAAGGAAGGTAGTCTTGTTTATTAAGAAATGAAAATTCTGCAAACTTACTTTGACCGTTTGGTCCGCTATATCCCTTGATACCCACGTTATGTTTTGAGGTGAGATATCTAATCAAGTTATTGGTCTGATAAGGATTTGTAGGCTTGATATTTACTCGAATTATATCGCTGGTGATTATCGTTGCTGAGTTGATATTCCGACAAAAAGGGAAGCCGCCATCAAAACCTGTTGGGACAAAATCAATAATGGCTTCCGCTTGGGAAATCGAATGAGTCGCGATAATAGTGTCTGGTGCTGATTCACTATCTGCATTTTCTTGTATTTCATTTATCGTCCATGCGCAGCTATTATATG
The DNA here is from genome assembly GCA_964503265.1 of uncultured Gammaproteobacteria bacterium. GTDB lineage: Bacteria > Patescibacteriota > Microgenomatia > Levybacterales > UBA12049 > CAZCYO01. Next base: position 241,220 of record CAZCYO010000002.1, on the reverse strand, counting down.
GAAATGAAAGGTCAGCATAAGTACTATTATATATTTTTTCGCAACCGCTAGGAGTCACACTTGCTGATGATTGTTTTACTTCTGCTGCGTCGGGTTCTATAATTTCAGTCGGTCTTGGAGATACTCGAGTGAGAGGGGGAATAGAAGTAGAATTATAGCCATAGGAATTAACATCTCTTTCATGGAGTTTTACTGAAATAAAACGTAATACACAGATGATACTGACGCCACCTATGAGAATTATCCATTGTGTTTTATATAGTCCCAGGAATGAACCATTTTTTTTCTTTGCAATCTTTTTTACTTTATTCATATCTAGATTATACCAGGCCGACTCCTATATTTTTAAACAATAATTATCTATACTAATTACAGATAGCTGATGATAGAACAAAAACGATTCTATACGTATAGTGTTTCTTCTTTAACAACCCCTCAGTGTCAGCCACCCCTAAAAATTCTTATCCTTACTTTTTGCAAAGGAGTGAAGAGCTAAATGTCATTGGAGAAACGAGTTAATTTCTCCCAGAAAACCAGAGAAAAGGTGCGTATGCAACAAAATAATTGTTGTGCATATTGCGGAAGTGATGGATGTTTAGAAATTCACCATATCGTACCTGAAATTCAGGCTGATAGTCTGGGATGGAGTAGGGCGCAAATACGATCGAGAAACAATGCTGTGGGACTTTGTGCTGGAGAAGGGAATTGTCATGAGACCTTTGATGCGTTAGCTTTGGGATTTAATTTGTATTTCGATGATATTATGGAAGAACAAGGGAGGATATATCCTGGGGCGAAAGTACCAGAAGGGTTGCCTCTTCCCAGTATTCGACCACTTATTCCTAGAGAGCCTGCACGATTTTATGATGCGGCCGATGATAAATAAGAGACATAAAAAAAGCGCTTGTAGGATTGATAAAAAATATTTATCGTTCTTCCAAGCGCTTCTCTTTTGCGCGGAGTGTGAGTAGTTAGGATAGTCTAGACGACGTCGTCATTCTCATCGAGCGTTGCGCGGAAGTTACCGAACCAGCGCTCGCTGATGATCAAGAGTGGGAAACTGTAGATGCCCCATTTGATCGGCCTCAAGAGCAGGGTGGGGACGTGAACTGCCGGATTTCCGGTAATCTTACCCAGGTCGATTTCCCGGTGTTGGACATCGCTGAAATCGATAAGTGTAAGCGCCCCCTGGAGGTACAGTAATATCGCCGTGCGGTTATCTACGATAACTCGTTTCGTCAGATTACCTTTCCCAGCTCGCTCATCGTCCTGGATTGATGAAATGACCGCTTCCAGGTAGTTTGGTCCGAGCTGGAAGAGTTTCAAGAGATACGGCGCGTTCGGATCGGACAGATAGTGACCCATGACCACTTTATCTCCCTCGCGCCTGGCTTGGAGATCAAATAACGTGATGGCCCGTGGGTCAACAGCGAAGTCTTGTCCTGAATGTTCGAGTGGAACGATCGGCATGGGAATATCCTTTCTCTCTGAATCGTGTCAGAGGACTCACTGACTATCCTCATGGATAGCACCCTACACATGAACTATTCCTGTTCAGAGTGCTATCCACGTACTAGTATCCGCAATTCCCGATGTAATCGGGACAAATTATAAATGTGCAAAAGAGTAGATTGTGTAGGTAGTAAAGAAACAAGCAAATATGTTCGATTACTAAATTACGAATGGAGTATAGCAAAACCCATGCCTGAAGTCGATCATTATGGGACTAAAAGGGTAAAACTACTTATTTTTTCTTTACGACCTCAACTAACCACTCATTATCTATCGATGCTCGGTAGGTTACTTCGTGGGTTTTAAAGAAGGTTTTTGAAAGGCTGGGGATCATGGTCCGAGAGATAACGACGAAGTCTGCGTCTGTCTTTTCATCGACGTTTTCTTTATTTTTTAGATCTCGCCGCATCGAGGGAAAAACGTATTTTGGGGAGGTGATAAGGCCAACTGTGGAACCAGCAGGAGCGTTTTTCGTGATCCAGTCATTTGCCTCTCTCTGTCCCTCTCCCCACCAGGAAAATTCATACCCCTGATGAATCGCACCGGTCGCACCGCCTGTAAACACATTATAATAATCTAAATAGTACGGGAAAAAACGCATTTGTTCGATAAGCATATAGGTTACAAATGGGATAAGGATGAGAGCGTACTTATGCTTGAGTATTCGAAAATATCCGTAAGAGGCTGTAATAGCCAGAAGGGGGTAGAGAATAATCACATATCTCGTTCCGCCTGTTTCGATCACGAGAAGGCTATAGATACCTACAATGCATATGATCAACCACAGCATACTCATGTTCCAATACGTTCGTTCTTTCACGTAATAATAGATCCCGATACATGCACCAATAAGTACAGGTATAGGTGTCGTGATGAAGAAATATTTCCAGTAGTACAGTGAAATCCCCACAAACCGGTGCTCATGAAACGAGAAACTTTGGAGTAAGTATTTCGGAAATTCATACCAGAGCAGTGGCCAGATCAGAACGCCTAAGAAAAATGCGATAACGGGAATAAGAAGGAGTCGAGGATCGAAGATTTTTTTATCTTTAAAAAAGTAATAATGAACAGCGAGCCAGCCTATCAGGAGGGGGAAAATAATGATGTTATTATACCGAGTCCAGAAAAAAAGTCCGCAGAGAATACCAAGTGTGATGAATTTTCGAAGCTTGACGGGGTTTGTAAATAATTTCGAAAAAAGAAGGAGAATCGTGCAGAAGAAAAAGACAGAGAGAGATTCAAATGTCATCAGCTGACCTAGATAGACGAATCGAGGAGTAAGTAGTAGAAATACTCCAGGCAACATACTCCACCACATACTTTCGATCACAAATCCAGCAAGTACTGTAGTAAGTACTACAGCAAGTGCGAGTGCGAATGCAGAGATAACTCGTGGGAATGTAAAATCATAGGGAACTGCGTATTCTTTATCCCATAAAATCGTCCGCAGATATGTGCCATTTTTAATCCTCGTAATCTCGTCATCTGAGATCGTGACGTCTTTTCCGCGTATCGGAATCGCTTCTGGACGAAGGAATAGTCCGTAGATATATTTAGCGACCATCGGATGTTCTGTTCCGACATTCCACGAAGAAAGTGAAACATCTCCGGCAAACATCCTATCCAACGCGACAAAGCCATTATCTGCCTTATACTGTTCATCCCACGTCCGCCCGATTTGATTTAGCCCAATCATCTGGACGAAAAACGCCAGAAAAAACATCCCCACATACAACCACCCCTTTTTCACCGTCATATATCTATTCTAAACAAAAAGAGAATTACTTAGTACGAATAATTACCGATAAAGGTGCCCCAGTTACACAGAGTTTACTGACACTGGGCGTCGCAGGCGACTCCGTCGTGATCTGAGTCACGAGCTGAGCATCCACACGAATTTAGTTGGAATTGTGCTTCGGCACAGGAGATCATATTCGGACATGTTTTCGCGCAATTACAGGTAAATCCGCTAGATTGGTTATTTGTTATAGGTACTGAGTTATTCGACGATGTCGAGGCTGGGGGATCATAGATCGGAATCGGAGTCGGGGTTAGTTTCGCTTTATCTGGGATGACTATATGATAGGTCGGTGTCGGAATAGATTTTTTGACTGACTGTACAGCAGGTGTAGGGGAAAGGATTACTTTCGTGCTCGGTGTAGCTGTTGGAACTACGGTCGTAGTCGGAGTAATCGTTAGAACGGGAGTACTGCTAGGGAGAATAGTAGGTGCCGGAGTACTGACGGTGGCTGGAGTCGGGGAAGTGATACCCTGTGTAATCCCAGCTACCCAAATCGAGCCGAAAAGGAGCGTCGGAAGTACGATCGCGACTAAGATCGAATTTCGAATGATGAGATTATCGAGATTCTTATACACGAAGTAAAGTAAAAATCCGCCGAGAATAAAGGGGAGAACATACATCCCCAGAGCCAGTCCCCAAAACAGGACAAAAATCTTCAAAAATTTATTCTCTGGCAAATGAATGGCACGCATTTAGGGATTATAGCATAAAACTATAGGGATTTAGCAAAAAAGGATATTGTAAATGTAGTTTCGGTCTGGTTAAATGGTTATAGCATTTTGAGTGATAAGGAGAGTTTCGACTCGTTACTACTTATCCGGCAACCCTGACTAGTATGGGTGCTAAATCGATCTGAAATGCGGTTATTACCTAACAAACTATGAAAGACTTTTTATTTACCTCTGAATCTGTCTGTGCAGGACATCCCGATAAAATCTGTGACCAAGTCAGTGATGCAATTCTGGATGCTGTTCTCAAAAAAGATCCCAACGGCCGTGTGGCTGTGGAGACTCTCGTCACAGAAAATAGAATTGTCCTGGCAGGGGAAGTGACGACGACTGCGAAAGTGAATTTCGAAAAGATCGCCCGGGATACGATCAAAAACCTCGACTATACAGATCCTCGATTTCGATTTACCTTTGAATCACCAATTAATATTTACATTCATGAACAATCCCCAGAAATCGCGACAGGAGTCGACACAGAGGGAGCAGGGGATCAGGGAATGATGTTCGGCTTCGCCTGTCTGGACACGACTGAATACATGCCAATGCCGATCACCCTCGCACATAAGCTGGCTGAAAAAATGGATCACGTCCGTACCTCAAAAACCCTCCCGTATCTTCGTCCAGATGGGAAAACCCAGGTCAGTGTGCTGTATAAAAATAATATACCAGTCAAGATACCATCAGTCGTCCTCGCAGTACCCCACGCAGAAGAAAAGAAACTCACAAATGTCAAAAACGATCTCTACGAAACCGTCGTCGTCCCAGTCCTGAGTGAATATGGCTTCACTATCGCCATGAAAGACATCATCGTGAATGGTACCGGTGTCTGGCATATCGGCGGCCCAGCGAGTGACACTGGTCTCACAGGGAGAAAAATCATCGTGGACTCCTACGGCGGTTTCGCCAGAGTCGGAGGCGGCGCATTCTCAGGAAAAGACCCGACGAAAGTCGACAGATCTGGCGCCTACGCTGCGAGATATTTAGCTAAAAACATCGTCGCGAAAGGCTTGGCCGAGAAAATAGAAATAGAACTAGCCTACTGCATCGGTGAGAAATACCCAGTAGCCCAGGAAATCGATACATTCGGAACTGGAACTGTGAGTGATGCAGAGATCAAAGAATTTATAAAAGAGTTACTCGACGTCTCAGTATCCGGAATCCTCACTGGCCTGAATCTGCGCCAACCCCTGTACCTAAAAACCGCCTCCTACGGCCACTTCGGGAGAGAAGAGTTTCCGTGGGAGAAGATAATTACATAAGTCTTCAACTTTGCTTTTTCTATTTTCTCTTCGTATAATTCCCCCAGAGTATCGCTAGCCTCATTGCTGGCTCGTGACGCTCGCACATTGTCAATTGAAGTAAACGGAGGAGGGAGCTATGGATCTATTTACGTGGCTGATCGTTCACATCGTGAAAGCTATGGGAATGATCATGGTCCATCTCGGTGGACATGAGAAGGAGGAGGTAAACGATCTCATCGTCACATCTCTGAAGTATGGTCCACTGACTAAGAAGGAGGTAATCGCTGAAGTATCCTATCTCAGTCGAAGTCACATCAACATACCACCACTTGCGATGAGTATCTATCTCTTAGATCTCGTCGCAGCTAACGTAGTCGCACTGATGGTCGTCGACGACCCAACATCTATCTACAAGATCGCCGTTCTGTACAAACTTCGGGGTAAACCCAAGCAAAAACAGGCGGATGTCCAGCGCAAACACCACGTACCTAACCCTAGTCTAGTCCCAGCCTAATCTCACCGTTTTTTCAACACTATTTCCAGGCGTCTGCGGTTTCACCCCCAAAGACGCCTATTTCACAGAAAATTTTCTTTACCCAAAGGTAGATATTCGAACCTTTTGTTATAATCATCTCATCTGTGAAATATAACGAATATAAAATAGATACGGTTGTTTGGTTGTACCCTGGTATGGCAGGATGGCATTTTGTAACTATACCTGAAGAAATATCAGATGATATAAATCGCCAATTTGGAGATTTGAAACGAGGATGGGGGTCGCTCTCTGTCAAAGCGCGCATCGGAAAAACAATATGGGAAACATCAATATTCCCTGATAAAAAATCAAAAGGATACCTGCTTCCCATAAAAAAAGACGTGAGAAAAAACGAAAAAATATCTGCAGATGAAAAAGTTACTCTAGTTCTAGAAATAAAAAGATAGATTTATTTATCTTCTGGTAGAGCAGAAGTCTTTAGTGAACAATAGTAACGTTTTTGGCAAGTGTCTTAAATCTTTCCCCATTGCCTTGCACGACCGTAATAGTAATTACTCCAGTTTTACTTGTATTGATGTCTACTGCCTTACCAGTCTTTCCTTTATGTGTACCAGCAATAACTTTACATGTATCGCCATCTTTTAATGCATTATTCATAAGTATGAGTATACCAAATAGATTCTAAACGAGTCCATAAGGTGCAGCCAAGATTTTATCTCACATATATAAATTTTTTTTAATTTGCTACAATAATAGTCGATATGGAAATTAATTTTCTAGCAGCTTTTATTGCATCTTTCACTGGTCTTATCTTAGGGTATCTTTGGTATTCTGTATTTTTTGCTAAATCTTGGCAAAAATTGTCAGGAGTTAGTGAAAACCAAATGAAAAACGGTATGCCTAAGCGCGCTTTAGGTTCGTACTTGCTGACTCTCGTTATGGCTTTGAACCTCGCCGCATTTATTGGGCCTGGTCAGTCTCCTTTTTTTGGACTTTTTGCAGGTCTCGCAGCAGGGTTTGGCTGGGTGGCGATGGCCTTTGGAAGTAATTATTTATTCGAACATCGACCGTTGAAACTGTATTTCATAAATGCTGGGTATAATATACTTCTTCTTTCTCTAATGGGACTTATCATAGGGTTCTTCTAGATACATTACGTATCTCCCCAGAGAGTATTTCAATGATGGGTTTTAAAAGATTCCATCAGGTGGAACAATCGTAATAATTTCCCATAAAAACTACGTAGTAAATCTCTATTTCGTAACAATGGTGATTATACCTAGAGAGAATAATAGGAAGAGAGAAATGGAGGCAAACACTATTTGGAGGACTAGTGGGATAAGTGATGAGGATTCTGAAAAATTTTTCAATGCGTCATGTGCTTTTTCTGACATTTTCTCGTAGTCACCCTCTATTTCACTCCACGCACTCACATACTTCCCGTATATTCGCGATAGCTTTAGAAAGTAAAATATTTCGGAAATAATAAATATGACCCCACTGATCAGTGAAAAGATATTTGAAACCCAGCTCAGTATCAGGAGCGTTCTGAGTGTTTCATCTCGTATAATAGGTAATTTGTCTGATAGAAGAGCAAAAGAAAGAGTAAAAATCAGAAAGGTTACGGTCAAAAATAGCCGAGATAGTTCGATGAGACGATTGTTCGCTTCTGTAATCCAGAGCTCTTCTCTGCGTTCTCCGACTTCTTTATTTCGAATTCTTGCTTCTTCGTACTTATTTGCTTGACTCATTTGGTTTAGGGTTGGCAGGCGGCTGTGATGCTGGTTGTGCGGGAGCTCTATCTGGCTGTGGGCGAGGCCCGACGCTTCCTGTATGTGGATTTCTTATTACTTCAGTTCTTCTGGGATTATCGGCCATAACTGAGGAGATTCTACCGAGAATAAAGAGAAAAAACAATAGATAAGATAATTAGTTGCTGGGTTCCGGATCCAGACTTCGCCTATGCTACGACCGGCAAGCAAGACCGGAATGACATATTAATATTAGTAGTTACCGTGTACTATAATGTCACTATATGATCAGATTATTTTTTGATATTGAAACAATTCCTTGTGATGAAGATAACCGCGAAAAATTCGTGGAGATTATGCGGGCTAAGAATGGGAATGCGGAGAAAGAAGAAAGGGAGCTGTATGAATCTATGTCTTTTGATGGGGCTTTCGGGCGGGTTTGTGCTATCGGGTATATAAAGGATAATGATGCGGGAGTAATCGAGGAGGGAGTGCTTACGGGTGAGGAAAAAGACATGCTGACGAAGTTCTGGGAGATCGCACAGGGAGTGCATCAGTTCGTCGGGCATAATATATATGAGTTCGATTTCCCATTTATCTATAAACGGTCACGAATTCTGGGAGTCATGCCGAGGATGGATATCTCGTTCGCACGGTACAGAAATGTGCCGATTTATGACACGATGAAAGAATGGGATCTGTGGGGAGATAGTCGAAAGGCTGTAAAACTGGATCTGCTGTCTAAAGTCTTCGGTCTTCAGACGTCAAAGGATGAAATGAATGGGGGAGATGTGTGGAAGTATTTTCAGGAGGGACGGATAGAGGAGATCGCGACGTATTGTATGAAAGATGTGGTGCTCACACGGGAAGTGTATTATAAAATGATCGTTTCAGAGATGCCACATACACCAAATGAAGAAGAATTGTTCTAAGAGAACTCTTCATAGAGATGATCTACATTTGATATACTATATTTATGAGTAAGAATCCTATTATTAATGCGCTCGGGGCTGCTTCATATATCGCTCTGGTGGTCAGTGTGATTAATTTCATCTCTCAGATGCAAATGAATAAACCAGATACTGCATATGCTCCACTCGTATTTTTATCACTGCTCACGCTCTCTGTGACCGTCATGGCGTATCTATTCTTTTATCAACCACTGCAACTGTTTATCGATGGAAAGAAAAAAGAAGCACTCCGGCTATTTGCTCGTACTGTGGGTGTCTTCGCGATTTTTACGGTACTCGTGTTACTGCTGCTTATTTCTGGTGTTATTTAGTCACGGCTGAGTTTGAATGTTCTCGTGCAATAGCTTACACTACTAGTGAAAGAGGGTTATGAAAAAAAGTGGGGTGTTAGTTCTTCTTATCGTTATCGTCGGAATTGGCGCAGTGTTTCTTTTGACTAAAAAAAGTAATCTACCTTCTAATAACGCTGTTGTAACTCCTACTGAGAAAATGACAGAGGTCGTGCCGAGTGTGGATACGAGGGAACTAAAAGCTGGGGGAAGTAGTTATCGTGAAGCAAGTGGAGCGTATACATTCCTTTATCCAGCAGATTTCATCCTCGATACAAAAGATCCCAAACATATCCGTATCTATAAAATAGGCGCGACACAGAGGGGGCAGACAGAAATGTATGACGGAGTACTCGTCGTCTTCGAAGTGGTACCACTTGCTAGAAAGAACCTCAGTGACTGGGTCGATACGCATATAACAGAAAGTACCGCTGATGGAACATCTGAAATAACGATACCGAAAAAAGAAGTGAAGTTGAATAACTATACTGGATACACCTATACAATACGTGGGCTCGGGGAATCGAAAAATTATGTCTTCCAAAAAGATAGTAGCTCAGACACTGCTGTCCTCATCTCAACCTCAGTCAATGATCCAGCGAGTGTAGGATTCCAATCAGAAGTCGATAAAATACTCTCCACACTGGAAATCTTCAAATAACGTCGAACTGTGTAATTACCTCAAGTATTTTTTCTCTTGCAAAACGGGCAGAAAGATTTTATTATGTAGAGAGTACGCCTATGCAAATAAATTACCTCGCAATTATCATCGCTACAGTACTCCAGTTTATAACCGGTGCTCTTTGGTTCGGTTTGCTTTTTGGGAAGCAGTGGGGGGAAATGCATGGATTTGATAAGCTTTCTAAAGAAGTTCAGCAGAAAATGCAGAAAGAAATGGGACCATTCTATGGTCTTCAAATCCTCATGACACTGATCACTACGACAGTTCTAGCGATTTTCGTCGCCAATACAAGCTGGAATCCGTTTGCACTGGCTGCATTCTGCTGGATGGGATTCGTTTTCCCAACAGAGGTAAGTTCAGTGATTTTCGGTGGAACTGAGAAAAAATGGATGGTACAAAAAATCGCAATCCAAGCCGGATCCATCTTCGTATGTCTCCAAATCGCCGCCGCAATCATTTATTTCCTCGGGTAAATTCTTCATAGTTTATATTCCATCATATTTGCTATAATCCGTGAAATCCGAAAGTTTCGGAGTAGTCATTTCAACAGGAGGATGAGCATGGAAGAACTTGCATTCGTCGTCATGGGACATTGTCGAGAGTGTGGTCAGGATTTGCGATTGAATGATTACTCGCTGCCTGAACACGAAAACACAGAAGGGGAGCGGTGCAAAAACTCTAAGTACTCTCCCTCTCGTAGGTTCTATCTACTCGAATCACTTGCTGATGCCAAACGCATGGCAGACGTGATTTCAGCCGATACTCGTGTCTGCCTTCATTTGTCGTTAAAGGATCGGCATGGTATTCACTGTGGGGATGGCCGCGAGTGTGCTGAAGAGAGGAATCGACGGGCGAAATCGCTTGCCCAGTTCGTGAACTCGTGGTCAGCAGAGTAACAAAAAAACGTACGGGGTTCTTCAGTATATAAAACTGGAGAACCCCGATTTACTTAGAATGTAGTATGTTCTCAAGATAAAAATTCTTTAAGGAGGGATTTTCAAAAGGGATTAGTTTTGAAACGGAGCTGAGAGAGATGCTATGAATGAGGTAACGAGATTTGGGAAAAAGACGAATATGGCGATGAGTAGACCGATGAGGACGACGAGAAAAATGATCGCTCCTACACTTGAGTAGGATGAAGGTGAAGAGTGTGTTTCAGGTTGATTGAGACTGGTCAGCGTGGCTTTATATCCTCCTGGGGGTGCGATGTTGCTTTCTACCATTTCTTCATAAATCTGATCACTATCTGCTTCTTCTCCGTCATCTAAGACATACTCTTTATGATCTTCGTTATAGTCGATGAGGTGCTGTTTGATCGTGAAATAAAGTGTGCGTGATGCCCGTTCTTTATTTGTATCGTATGTGTAAAAAACTCGTCCGCAGTAGGGACATTTGTATGAATAATACATAGTATGGGTAGTGTAGTAACTTTTCGGGGATTAATCAATCGTGTTTCATAGAGAAAGCAATTTACTCTACTAGTGCTATGGGTGAGGTCAAAACTACCATACAAGCTACGAAAAACAATAGGTACGGGTATTTATTCGCATATTTCACTTGTGTTATGCTAGATGTGGATATGAGTAATACTAAATCTCGGTTACTTCTACTGTTTGTTATTCTGCTCTTCGCTTTCATCGGTGGCCTCGCATTTTTCTCACTGCAAAAAAAAGCTCCGTCAGCATATTCTGATCGAATGGTTCCAAGTGACCAGCCTATTGATGCGACTGCGACACTGCCGCCTGGTGAAAAAGTAACCATAAAAGGAAAAGTTATGTGTCTGCCCCATAAAAATACGAGTGGACCTATCAGTATGGAATGTGCGATTGGGCTTAAAGGAGTAGACGGGAAATACTATGCTGTCGTTGATTCTGACCCGACCTATGCGCATATGAGTCAACTTCCGATGAATGAAAACGTCTCTATTACTGGTACATTTCAACCTAAAACTGATGACAAATATCCGACCATCGGTATCCTCACCATCGAATCTGTCGGGAAATAATGAAACTGGATAAGCTAAAAATCGCGGTTGAGATACTCCACATGTGGACTTCGACATTAGTTACGTACTAAATCATATCCCATAGTTGAATTCGTGCTCGCAGATACGATATAATCTCATCGGTTCGCATGTCGCTCTTTTCACAGTGATTCACATTGGTAGCTTTTAGTAGATATCAGTCTATTACAAGCTGCCCATATGGAGGTAGTACCAGATACTCATAAGGAGGATCCCGTGTCTGAATTTGATCTCACGGTAGTCTATCGAGGTAGGTTTGTCTTACGTGATAACTCACGGGTGGTTACTGTCAATCACGCCCCACTTACGAAGATCCCTACATGGGCCTTCCAATTCGAATGGGGCTCTACTGGAACTGGATCGTTCACTCTCGCACAAAGCATCTTGTATCATTTCTTCGTGGGAGGTGACTTGAAACGGCGTAGCGATGTGCCTCTCTATTTTGTATTCCCGTGGGAATACTATGCAGAGGCATTTGCCAGGGAGTATGTTTCCGGTTGGGGACAGTTTGACGACTGGGAACTAACCGGAACCGAGCTTGCTGCCTGGATCGATACGCAGCCTTCGTATGATCTGGAGACCTGGTGGTCGAAACTCGATCAGTGGCTGCTCAAAACGCTCAGGGCAGACACCAGTACGCTCAGGATGATGAGGGAGTTACATCCCGATATGCGCAGGGCTATCAGCGAACGTGGACTACTAGAGAAGTCAGAGGGACTTCTTAGTCATTCATCGGCTGGCCTGGCTTGGCGAAGCCAAGCTATTCAGTTTCATCGTGAGGCTATGGATCTCATCCTGAACATACTCTCTCGAACATAATCTTTAAGCACCGGAACTTGGTGCGGCGTGTTGTAGTACGACTTCGGCTTCCCACTTGCGGGACAAGAAGCATACTGTTGGTACGTCGCTACCAACCGGTGCTTTCTTGTATATACTAAGGAACTATTACTTTGTAATTTTTTTTGGGGGTAACGAAAAGAGCCCTGAAGAGTGGGAGAGTGGGCTCAGTTCGTTGCGCTTTCATGCAACGATAGCGCACACGCTCCTTTATGCCCTTCAGGGCTTGTGGTGTTCAATTTTTGAAAGTGTTACTCGGTCGGACTTCTGGCCGGGAGGCGCACTGTTAGCACCAAGAGAATCACAAAACTTATACAAGCGCATGTTACGCTTAACATAAATCTTATGATCCAGTGGAGATTAGACAGCCACATGAAGCCAAGCCATGGAAGGACGAACGACGCTGCGATGAAGCAAAGAGCGATGTAAGGGAATGAATCGTCCGTATCCAGACTCGGCCACCTCCAGTAGACGACTGCTACGAGAGCAGATGCGGCCATCGGGCCGAAGATCAGAATGAGATCCCTCGCGAGTTCGTTCATCGAACCTCCATATACTCCTTCACGAGCTCGAAGGTACTTGAGTCGATCGAGCCATGGGGCATGATCTCGATGATGAAGATAGATCCGTACTGAATCGCAGGAGAGATCTCGAAGGCACGCTTGATCTCTGAAACGATGCTCAGGATCTGATCGCCATTGATTTCGACGACCAGTTTGACGGTGATGTAGAACGAAGGCATATTATGAGACGACTCTTCGTCGAATGGACTGGCCCAGGATACAAGGACATCATGTCCTGTTCGTGTCCGTCGGTTAATTTCCGAATCGATTCGCTCACTTAGCGCATATGCTAAGTCATGGCGACCTTGCTGTCCTGTTTTTTCGAAGTAGAAATCGGAAGAAAGGATCGTCACGAGCGCCTTCATGCGGTCTTACTCCTGTATGAGATCTATTTGGCACAGTTGCCAGGAGGGAAATAACGTGTGTTATGTCTCTTCTGGCACGGCCAAATAGTCACTTTCAAAAATTGTTAATGTTCATACTGATAATCAGTATACTGTGATGGTATCAAAAATAGCCACAAAAGTAAAGCTATAGGACTATTTCGTCTGGAATTTGTCAGGAAAAGATTAGTTGCTTATGTGGTGAGGGGGTGGGAGATGTGAAGATAGGTTACCCATATTCTTCACATCTCCCGTCCTGATAGTCGTGGTTATTTACACCACGGTGTTACGTTGTAGTTCTCGCCTTTTTCGTCGGTATAGCCGAAGCCAGATTCGTGGGCTCCAGAATATGTGTACGAGATTGCACCGTCAGTGCCGATGTATGTCGGGTTGGTGAAGTAGTACCAGTCAGAGGCATCGAGTTGCTCGGTTTTGGATACGACCACCCATGCTACTGCAAGCGTCTCGACATCAAGTTCCATAATGCCTGAATAGGCATCAAGAATCACATACCTTCCGTCAGGCGAGACCTGAGGGTGGTTGGGATTTTGGAACGTGTCTTCGAAGCCGACTAAGGATTGTAAGCCTGTGCCATCGGGATTAACTCGCCAGATTTCACTGCGAGTATTCTCTCCGACATACGTAGCCACGAAGACGATGAACTTTCCAGTCGGTGACCAACTTGGAGCGGAGAAGCGGATGCCGGTAAACCGAGCAAGCGTCCTCTGGTTGTTCTTCTCGTCCTTGAGATAGAGCGTATTTGTCTGCTGTGGGTTATGGACCACATCGACTTCTGGGACGACATATACGCTTGATCCGTTCATCGACAGAATTGGTGGGCGAGGACAGAAGGCTTTCTTCGCCTGCTGATCTTCGCGATACGCAATTCCAACGTTGATGACGAAGAGGATGAATACCAGTACTGCCACAGTCGTCACATGCCTCGGCTGAATCTTACGGAGCATCGAGAACCTCCTTTAACGATCAGGGTTTTTAGATATGACACACGTCATATCCAAAGGCCTAACAAGGAGGTAATGTTAAAGAACAAACGTACAAATCGACTGTGTTACGCGCTAAATTATAGCACAATCTTTGACTATGGGATTTACGTTGCGTGCTTGCTATAATAGCGACATGAAAAAGAACAGCAGCATACGGGTCGATAAATATCTTTCAGAGACTGGTCTGAGTTCTAGGCGTAACGCCAGAAGATTTCTTAAAGAAAATGCTCTGACCATTAACGGGACGAATGTAACTACGCCTGAAACGAAAATTGATCCGGCAATTGATACGATAACGCTTAACGGCGAAGCACGAACAGAGGGACTATTTGTCTACTATTTGCTGCATAAACCCAAAAATGTTATCTCGACGACCTCTGATGAACTGGGGAGAGAAGATGTGACATCGAATATCCAGACCACACGAGCGATTTATCCTGTGGGAAGACTTGATAAAGATACGACGGGGATCATTCTTCTGACAGATGATGGAGAACTCACTCACCAGCTGACGCATCCGAAATACCATGTGCCGAAAGTATACCGATTGACGATCGCAGGCATGGTTTCAAAAGACCAACTTGAGACACTACGAGATGGAGTAGATCTGAATGATGGAAAGACGCTCCCGGCCGAAGTGAGCGTAGTTACTGCATCAAAAGATGAGACGGTTCTTAAACTGACGATTCATGAAGGAAGAAATAGACAGGTCAGACGAATGTGTCTGGTGACAGGGATCAAACTCATTAATTTAGCGAGAGTGAAATTCGGCCCAGTCGAACTTGGCGACCTTCCAGAAGGGGAGCATAGGGAATTGACGGGTGAGGAAGTAGAGAAACTTCGAAAAGTTATCCAAAGATAACCCCATAGTTGTATAATTTACCTTCATTTTGCTATACTTCACTCTGAATTATATATTCTTTCTCGTTTTATGTGATAACGATAAAAGGGATATAGTTCTTTTCTCGCCCACCATATCTTCCTTTTCGCCTTTTCCCGATGTATTTTCGGAGAGCGGCTTAAAGAGTGATTATAGGCGGGCAAGCACGTTAATAAGTTACGGAATTTTTATCAGGGCCACCAGAGAGAGCGTAATTAGTTATTTTTTCTCTGGTGGTCTCTGATAGGAGACCAATAGATTGTGGAGGAGGCACCATGTCTCTCGTAGATCAGCTCGTTGACAAACGATACTTCCAGACGCTAGTTAGTGATTCAGGATTACCTGTCCTCTGGACGATTGAAGACTTTCCTGACTCGCTACTCCCGGAAACCGGCTTGCAGATATTCGCGTATGATGAGGGCAAGCTGGTTCGTCCGCGACCACTTCGTACCGAAGTCGATCCCTATGATGTTTCACGCACCCTTTCACTCGTTCGCGTTCGTGGAGGACACATCATCCTCACTACAGTGAGTCGTAAAGCGATCCTTCGGAACGGGGAATACTTCGTCACATGTCACTATGTGAAGTACGTTACTAAAGCGCGTGGCTGGATTGCTCTGGCTGCGTCTCATGTCAAACTCTCTGCCTTGCCAGACTATCTGGTAGAGCAGGTTTGTTTGGCCTAAGAGGAGGAATACCATGGCGTTTCAAGACTATCTCGTAAACAATCGCTACCTCCAGACACTCGTCAGTTGGAAAGGTCAACCGCTCCTCTGGACGGATGATGATTTTCCCAGCGAAGTCATAGGCACAAAGTTGCTCATCCTCGACTATTCGAAGGGGATTTTTATCGATCCCCCACATCTTCGCACAAAGCGGGATCTATCTGACGTGTCACGTAGTATCCACCTAGTGCCACTTCGGAAGAACTTTGTTGTTTTCACCGCTGAAAGTACTCGTGCCAGGAGGCGGAATAACACCTACGAAATCCCCGGCTACATAGTCGTGGGATTGTTCAAGAAGATTGGCTGGGTCGCTCTGGTCCCGATCCATGTACCGGTCTCGGTCTTGCCAGGACGTCTGGCAAAGCAAGTACTATTTCCGTAACTATCATTTCGTGCGAATCACGCCCCGGCTTACCCCGGGGCGTTTCGCGTTTTAGGGCTAGACAACCCACGTAAATAATCCTATAGTTTGACTTCAGTGCGATTTTTTGTTATACTTTCCTCGAATATATTCTCTTTTTAGCTTCATTTGAAAGCTTTCTAAGGGAACATAGTCATTTTTTATAGCCCACTATATCTTCCTTTTCGCCTTTTCCCGATGTATATCAGGGAGCGGCTTAAAGAGCGATTATAGGCGGGCAGGCACGTTAATAAGTTACGGATTTATATCGGGGTTGCCATAGATGAAAGAAAGATTTCTTTCCTGTATGGTTGCCCTGATTGTTGTTTCACTTACATGTGGAGGAAGGCATGACTACGACCATTATGCCATCACGGTTCGAACACATGACGCCTGAGTCCTTTCGGGACGGCAATCTTTTTGTTGGAGTGTTGCGCGGGGCCAGTGAAAAGGCGTACCTTGAGGGTGTCGAGCGCACACTCGGCCAAAACTTGACTGGTACGATGACCATAACGGGTTTTGGCTATTCGCAGCTCGAATCGGTCCAGGCTCTCAACACCGTTCTGAAGGATATCGGGCTTCCCGAATATTCGACAGATGGTTTGTCAGCTGGGCATGAGAAGACTCGCGTGAGTGGTCGCTACACGTGTGCATGGTGGGCGACGCATCTCTGCAGTATCGAGGATATGGTGCATAAACTGAGCTATATTCGTCGATTTACAACTCACTCAGACAGGAACCGCGTCGTGGCGGATGCTATCGCAGCCCTCCGCGATTCGGAGATCGTTCCGCAGGAACAGTTCCCTCGGGAACTGTTCTTCCAGATCAAGAAGACTTCAGGTGGGCATAATGCCCTCTGGACAGTCGATGAGTTTCCTCCGTCTGCGGGGAATATCTATCTGCTCAGCAGCGACTTGTCAGGCGAGCGAGTCTCGCCCTATGTGTATCGCACGCAACGAGATCGCTATGATCTCTTCTTGCACCACACGCTCGTTCCTGTGAAAGTAGGAGATATCATCTTCACGGGTAACAGTCTCTTGCTTGCAGAGAAAGGTTCGACTTCTTGGCGAATCATTGTCTACAGGGTCACTGAGATTCTGGACGGCTGGATCGTCACCAGGAGGGAGTACATCAGCTCCGCTACTCTGCCCGCAGAAGAGGCAGACAAAATGGCGTACAAATTCCGTAACTAACATTTCGTGCGAAATACGCCCCGGCTTACCCCGGGGCGTTTCGCGTTTTAGCAGTCTTTTTCCCTAATTTCCTTCAGTTTGTGCTAAACTTCCCTCATTCTTTTTGACGCTTTAGACTAGAACGCTGTCTCTAGTCGTCGAGAGATTTTTAGCACATTGATACAGAATGAATGTACTGGGTAATAGGTGATGGCTTCGTGTGTATTTTTTCAAAATACCTAGGAAGTCATCACCTGTGATGATGTGAAACTAACCAAAGGAGGAGCAAAAAGCTTATCCAGCTGAAATCATCTACCCTAGAATCGTAGGAAAACACGGAGTATCTCTCAGAAAGGAGAGGGCGAGATGTCATCGGATGTCGTTAGTCGGACGCTTGAACTCTTGCGGAACGAAAAGCACCAGGGAGAGTTGGAACTCGAGGAGGCCACTCGAAAACTGAGGTACAACCAAGGTCTCCTAACGGAGATTGCTGAAGTATTCCATTGGTGGACTCTCGGATGGCGTATCGAACGTTGGGTCGTTCGAGGTGCTGTGAGTAACTCTCAAAAGGATGTAGATATCTGGCAGCAGCGGATCGACTATTACGAATCTGTCATCTCGGCACTCGAGCGAGGTGAGTACGTGCTGGCGATCCAATACCTCGAAGTGGAGATACGATATCTCCTGCGTCATGAGCAAGTGTCATTTGGCACTCGCACTCGCGCTCAGGAGCTGGACGATCTTCGTCGCAAATTCATGCTACTCGAAGCTGAACGGCAGAGTCCACAGGCACCTGTCCAATAGCATTCATTTGTATCTTTCTCGGGGATGGTTGAGAATGTATTTCTCAACCATCCCCAATCTTGCTCCAGTTTGATCTATTGCAACAATGTATAAATTAATTTATATTATTTTTATATTAAATAATTATTAAATTAATATAAATATGGAAGAAAATAAATTAAAAACATTCCTGGAAATTCCGTACGATACACTCGAAATAATGAACACAAAGGCTCGACTGCGGGCAGAGACGGAAGATCCAATACAACTTCAGAAAGAATATACTGATTACCTCATTTTGGAAAAGCGTATTAAAGCGGTCACTGTGTGCTTCACAGATATCGAAGGCAGGTTTCACATGCTTGATTATGATAAGAAATTTCTCCTCGATAACCTCGAAAATCTGACCTTTGACGGTTCATCGATTCGTGGCTTTACCCAGCAGTCAGAATCAGATCTTCGTCTTGATCTAGACTGGACGAGTATTTACTGGCTCCCTTCAGATATCTTCGGACCCGGAAAAGTCATTCTTTTTGCGAACGTGCTAAATCGTGACCGCACAGCCTATATGTCAGATTTTCGAGGTCAACTCATGGAGTATTCAGCAGCGTTGAAAAAGAAGTCAGGTATTACAGCGTATGCTTCGGCTGAAATTGAGGGATTTTTAGTCGACGGAGTGAATGCGGAGCAGATCTTTACAGAGGGGAAGGGATTTGAACTGATCTCGACGGGTGGCTACTATCATTCACTTCCACTAGATAAACTTCGCCGCTTTATCGATGCCTCGGCCGAAGCGCAGCGTGCCATGGGGTTTGGTAATGAAAAAGATCACCCAGAGGTCGCGCCCTCACAGTTCGAGATGAACTTCACTTATGCAGATATGAAGCGTGCAGCCGATAAAATTCAGCTGTATAAACTCGTCTGTCGCCAAGTCGCGAACTCCATGGGTATGACAGCGACATTTCTGCCCAAACCAGTGAGCGGTATTAACGGTTCTGGCATGCACACGAATGTTTCACTTTCAAAAAACGGCAAAAATATGTTTTATGACGCGAAAGGGCAGGATGGCCTCTCTAAATCCGCCTGGGATATGATTACACGACTGCTTAATCACGCGCCTGAAATTTGTCTCATTCTTAATAGTAGTGTAAATGCGTATCGTCGACTCGATCCACACTTTGAGGCGCCGAATCAAATTAAAGTCTCAGCGATTGACCGTGGTTCGATGATCAGAATTCCGGTCGCAAATGAACGAAGTGCCAGAATCGAAGTCAGATCGGTCGCTCCAGATGCGAATCCATACCTCGTGATGTATACGATTTTAAAAACTGGCATCGAGGGAACTCCACTGACGAAAAATGAAGAAAAACGAGATCGCATCAGGTTTCTTCCAGGGACGCTGTATGATGCCATTAAATTATTTAAATCCAGTGACTTCATCGAGAAGCTACTCGGTTCTCAGAATAAAGAAAAATATGCTGCCTATAAGCAAGCAGCCGCCGATAGATCACCCAGAGAGCTTGGGACAGTGATTAAATCATCAGAAATTCTCTATCATCACGAAGTCACAAATCAGGTACTCTGGGGGAATTTTTGAGAAAAAGAAGGATTAGATATTCACTATTGTCATTCTCAGCTTGACTGAGAATCTCTTAGAGAATTCCTTAACATATAACAGACTCTCATATAAGTAATTGTCATAGGAATAGTCTAATAGATTCTCACTTTCGTGAGAATGACAAATTGACCTTAGGAATACATTTTTTTACCACAAAAAAGGCACTGTGACCTCATGAAGAAGAGATTTACTCTCAATTTCATGAAGCACACAGTGCCGATTTCGCACGTGTCAGTTGTTACGAAGGGTCCTCGGTAGATTTCTGGGTTTGATACCAGTAGTACCGGTAGGGAGTCTTGATCCAGACTCCGATCGACGATCCAGCTGGAACACAGGTGTAGCGGCTGAGCTCTTGAGCGACTGTACGAGCTAGGCTCTTGATGTGCTTCTTTTTGTAGCGTTTCGAGAACTCAATTTCGACAGTGAAGTCGACTTCGTTCATCGAACTGGCTCCCTCAAAAGGGGCTGTCCAGGATACGGCTACACTTTCGCTCTCCTCCAAGAGATCGAGTTCGCCTACAATCGTGCCACAGATGTCAGTGGCTATATCGAGTCGTTCTCGCTCACTCAGCTCCTGGTACTGTGATGTATTCGTGCGGATTTGAACTCCAGGCATGACGTTACTCCTTTTTAGTCTCGTCTTCCTACTTCGGAAGATGGAGATACAACTGTTCGCAGGTGGCGCTAATCCACCCTCGATAGGCATCCCGCTTGCGGACCTGGGTGTTACCCCAGACGTGTTCGCCCAGGGCGAACGTCGTGTATGTTTCAGTCGCGGCGATTGCGGTTTCGGTGAAATCTTCTCCGGCCCGAACGATGCAGTGCTGCTGCACCTGTTCACCTTGGCGGCCGATCTGAAAATACGGTATGCCGTTTCGCGGGGAGACTTGCCGTGCGATGTAGCGTGTGCCCTGCATCCGGATACTGCGTAGAGCGTTCATGATCTCCTGACCCGTGACGGGACGGAGAGGCCGAACTACTTGCAGTATCGTGTTATTCGGGCCAACGATGTGAACATCCGGACGATGAGGGGGCGTGATCTGTCCGCCAGTCATGTTACGTTCTCCTGTATATGGAACACGATACGTGAGCGCATGCTCACGTAGTAGGTTTCCTTATGGTAGTAATAAGTAGAACGTGAGAAGCCGTTCCCATTCCTCGCTCAGGACTGATGGGTTACGCTTCTCGTACCGTTTCAGGTATTGTGGCAGAGGCCTGCCGTCTTCCAGTTGGGAGAGACGGTAGAGAGCTGCTCGAGATGAGTCATCTGTGTGATGCGGATTCGCACCAAGACGATTCATCACGATCTCACGTATCTGGATTTTCTGAGTCAGTGTGAGTTCCGGGTGTTCAAGAATGCGTACAGATCCCCACTCGGTTATGAGAACGGTGTTACCGTCATCAAGCACCTCAAGGAGTATCCCTGATTCATTCTGCGATCCACGTGGATTAAGATGTGGAAGAGTGTTCTCTGGCGGAATGTTCCGTCGCCTCAATTCATGATTGAATGCGATTAAGACTTCCATGACAGCGAGAAACGCTTCGTAGCCGTTCGGCATTTTCACTATGGCCTCCTTTCTTCTTCGTTCCATCCCTCTTGGGTGGCACACTGTGTACTAAGCGTAATACACACTATGCCACCAGGGATGGAGATCTTCGTAACTAACTCCGATTACATCGGAGAATTTTGTAAATGTGCGAAAATTATAATACGTTTTTAACTCATAAAAGCGCGAATGCTTAAGAGTTGAAAATGTGAATGCATTATACCTGTTCAGAGAGAGAAATTAAAGCTATAGGATGATGTTCTTTTTATTTTCTTTCTTCCAACAGGGATACTTTGATAACTACTCTTACTAGTAGTTAATTATTCTGTGTTAAAATGCCCATTACCCATGATAAAAAAAGTATATATTTTTCTTAACCCTATCGCTCACTTAGGGGATAAACGCTATCCATATTGGTTTGCAGTTCTTTTACCTGGGATAACGATTGTTCTGCTTGAGTGGTACTCCTATTCAGTCGCACATGACCCAAATAGTATTGGACTGGCTGCAATTTTCTTTTTTATTCCACAGATTATGTATTTTGCATTTCGTGCAGGAATACTCGGTGGATTTGTGACAGTCGCGATTACGATTGCATATTATTTTTATATTATTTACAGCCGGAAGTACGAAGGAAATCAGCTTGCGAGTGGGATCGATACGACTGTTATCTTAAGTGCGATTTATTTTTTCTTAGCACTGATCATCGGATGGCTAAAACAGACGATTGACGGATTAATTGAGCGCGAGTCAAATGGTCGCCGCCGCCTTGAAGCCATCATTCAGCAGCTGCCTGTGGGTGTGATTATCACAGATAATGAGGGGAAAGTAGTACAGGCAAATAAAAGACTTGAGGAGATCATTGGATCGAAAATTCCGATCGGATTTTTAATGGGGAGACAGCAGTATGACATAAAAAGTACTATCGATGAGAAAGTTGTTTCTCCATCTCAATCTCCAGTCTTTCAAGCAGTAACAAGTGGCAAGCCTGTGCTTCGTAAAGAGTTCACGATTGAACGAAAAGATAAGAAAAAAATATATGTTACGGTTAATGCGACACCTATTCAAAACAGGCGAGGAGAGATCGTCGCTGCAGCTTCGATCATCACAGATATCACCGCCCAAAAAGAACTCGAAAAACGCAAAGATGATTTCGTAAATATGGCATCACATGAACTTAAAACTCCAATAACGAGTATGAAACTCTACATAGATTCTTTACAGCTACGAACAGCATCCATGAAGGATGCTCGAGTTACTACGATTGTCACACGTATCAAAACCCAAACTGAGCGCTTACAAGAACTGGTCAATGATTTACTTGATGTTTCACGAATTCAAACAGGAAAGTTAACGTTTTCAATGGAAAAATTTCGCTTTGACGAACTACTCAGTGAGACAGTAGACGAGCTCCAAGCGTCAGCTGGAAATAGACTGGTGCTTGTCAAAACAGTACCGACAGACGTGAAGGCAGATAGATTCAGAATCTATCAAGTAGTAACAAACTTGATTACTAATGCGATCAAATATTCTGTCGGGACGGGTGCGATAACAATTCGTTTAACGAAACATAAAGACGAAGTTATTGTCAGCGTGGCAGATCATGGGATTGGGATTGCGAAAGAACAACAGAATAAGATTTTCGATAGATTGTACCAAGTCGCTGACGATAAAGAAAAAACATTTCCAGGTTTTGGCATGGGACTCTACATTTCTAAAGAAATTATCAGACGTCATCACGGGAAAATTTGGGTCGAAAGTGAAAAGGGAAGTGGCTCAACCTTCTTTTTCTCTCTCCCTGTCGAGAAAAGATAACATCCTCACCGCCATGCTTACGAGAATCATACATCCAATCCATAGACAATTTGATTACGCCGAACTACACTAAAATGAATATGAGAAAAAAAGTTCTTGTTATCGATGATGATGAAAGTATTTTAGAAGCAATTTCTTTTATTTTAGAAGATGCAAGTTTTACTGTCGCGACAAGTTTGAAAGGCGACGAAACATACTCGAAAATTGCAGAATTTAGTCCAGATGTAATTATTCTTGATGTACTCATGTCAGGAATAGACGGACGAACGATTTGTACACAACTTAAAAAACAAGACGATACAAAACAAATTCCAGTCATCATGATTTCAGCTCACCCATCTGCGAAAGAAACAGTGATTCAGTGTGGTGCGAACGCATTTTTACCTAAACCGTTTAACACCGATGCACTTCTCTCACTCGTTAATACAGTATAGAATTTCACAACTTGTTTCTTTAAAAGTCGACACCCTGGATTTACGGTAAAAAAATTAGTTGTCATCCTGGCTTGTCCAGGATCTGTTTTCCAGAATGACACAGAGTATATTATTCCTCTATATATTCATCCTTCACATCTTTTTTATACATCGTTAATAACTTGTGAATCTTTGGATCGATGACGAAGTTGCAGTAGGCTTGGTTTTGGTTGCGGTCGAAATAATTTTTATGATAATCCTCAGCTTCATAAAAATTCGTAAACTCAGTAATTTCTGTCACGATCGGCGCATGATAGGGATTATCTTTTTCAAGTTCTTCTTTTGATTTCTCAGCTATTTCTTTTTGTTGCTCATCGTGATAGAAAATGACCGATCGATACTGTGGTCCGACATCATTTCCTTGCTGGTTGATCGTCGTCGGGTTATGCGTATGCCAGAAAATATCAAGGATCTTCTCAAAAGGAATTTCAGTCGGGTCGAACTCGATCTGGATCGCCTCAGCATGTCCCGTCGTTCCTTCCGAAACTTCAGCATAGCTTGGATTCTCCACATGCCCACCAGCATACCCAGGAAGAACAGACATCACTCCCTTAAGTCGTTTAAATATCGCCTCCGTACACCAGAAACATCCTCCAGCCAATGTTGCAATTTCAGTAGTAGTATTGTTATTCATAATATAAGTCATCTCCCGAAGGGAGCCTGCGGCCACGAACTCGATTCAGGATCCAGTTGCTTTTATTTCAGTAACAGTAGGAGCCTGGATTCCGGATCAAGTCCGGAATGACAATAAGTGAGATCCTATCATGGTCTTTGCCATTCCAGGATGACAACTATTCCTCCTCTTTGTCTAACACCTCCGGCAGCTCTGTCCCTTCAGGAATGAATTTGATCGAAAGTGAATTCACACAGTGCCTCGTATTCGTCTCTGTCAATTGTTCACCGGTAAATACATGCCCCAAATGTGCATCACAGTTGGCGCATACTATCTCAACTCGTCTGCCATCGGGATCAGGATTTCTCTTTACCGCACCTTCGAAATGATCATCAAATGCTGGCCATCCACAGTGCGCATCAAATTTCGTTTTCGCAGAGTAGAGGGGATTATTACATCGCCGACAAATATATGTCCCGTCTTTATAAAAATTATCATACTCACCCGTAAACGGCTCCTCAGTCCCTTTCCCGACAATCACTCGTGTCTCATCAAAAGTGAGCTTATTCATACTTCTAGTATACAGTACCTGTCAAGACAGGTTTATAAATTAATATTGCAAATCATCTGTCTGTCTCATACCATACATATATGTCTGAACAAGTATCGGGACACGATGCGATGTCTAAAAAAGAACAGAAGGCTGCTGCGAAAAATGAGCGGCGGCAGGCGAGAAAGGAAGGCATGAGAGCAAGTCTGTTTGACCCTGCTACGCGTGTTGGGATAGTTGGAACGACAAATTTATCTGGATTAGTTGAGTTTCGTAAAAGAGAACTACCGCTGAGTATTGATGAGACAGCAGAAGAAACACACGCATTTATGGAATCTTTTCGCCCTGCAATTGAGAATGGCACAGCCCCAGAAGTCCTTATAGTGGCGCTGAAAGCCGGGCTACCCATCGGTCTTATGTTTAAGGATCTGTGGAATGATTACTATCCAGATGCTGTGCGACCTGTTGTTCGTTATATCGATATCGGAACGAAACAGCGAGGTTCTTTTGGAAGTGATGGAGGTGATCCAAGTGACATATCTTCTTTTACGATTGAAAAATCGGAAGTTGCCACTCAGGATGCAGAGCAAGTACGCCGAACCTACGTGAGAAAAGTAAAAGACGAGACTTCAGATCAGTATTTCGCTGTTCCTTATAAACGTATTCTGTGCATTGATGACTTTAGTCAATCGGGTGAGACGATAAAGTCGATGCAGGAGACATTTGCTACTGCGTTTCCTGATTCTGAAATTACCACGAGCGTTGTCTATTCTCGCATTCCTCCTTGGTATGACGGGGGACATTCAGATACTGATATATTAGGGATTCAGGACTGGAATGAAGAACGGTACGAGACACTTGCTATTCAGCGCTTAAATTCCAGACACAGACTCGATGAGGGCTATACGTCTCTTGATTCATACCAAGCGATCATGGGAAGTCCTCAAAAAGCTAAACTCATGAACGAATATAATCTCCTTGACGCCCAACTTCGTGAATCTATGACAGTTCCAGCGACTGCAAATCGCGATCAAGCACGATTTTTAGAGGGAAGAAAGATGTTTGCAGAGATTGAAGAAAAGGTGAGAAACATTCAAAACCAGAATTCAGATTGATTACTTATCGACGACGCTTTTGTGGTCCGGCATACAGATCGTTATAAAAGTAATAATGATTAAAATCTATGTTACGTCTTTTCTCCTCACCGATATCTGTGGGATACTCACCGGTAAATGGGCCAGTTGAAAAGTCTGCCAGTGTTCTCCCGATTGCGTTAACTGATCCCTCTATCGAGAGAAATCCGAGTGAGGTCGCACCGACCATCTCTCGAATTGATTCGACTGAGTTCCCATACGCGATAAGTGGTCTCTGGTCTGGAACATCCAGTCCATGAACTTCGACATAGCGAAAAGGGGGAGAGACAATTCTATTATGAATACTTTTTGGTTTAGCTTGCCAGAGCAACTCATTTAACACACGTTGTGTTGTTCCTCGCACCAGTGAATCATCTGGGACGACGAGATCTCTTCCTCGAATTAGATCGGCATTTATATTATATGCTTCTCGTGCCGCTTCCAGTGGGTCTGATGAGATGAATGTGCGAAGAATTTGCTCATTCGTACTTTTCTTTCTCTTATTCTTAGTGATTGCCTCGATATATTCGAGACCCGCAGCTTCTGCAAATGCTCTCGCTGCTGGAATTGCAGAATTGGGAACTCCAGTTACGAGATCTCCTTCACGGGGCATTTCTGAAAAAAGTTGCCTTCCCAGTGCTGCTCGTACATCTCGTACACATCTTCCATAAAGCTGACTATCAGGATGAGCGAAATAAAAGAACTCCATGATGTCTAGCCTCTCTCTGGGGACATTATTCGATTCGTCAGTGATGACTTGATATTCTTTTACACTTCCGATTCCACGTCTATCTGCGACGATCATTTCTCCAGGTCTGACCTCACGGAGATATTCTGCTCCGATTTCATCTAGAGCATGTGTTTCAGATGCGAAGACGACATTTTCCCCGAGTTTCCCAAATGCCAATGGCCGAATCCCATGTTCATCCCTCGCAGCGACCATTTTATTTCGATCCATTGCGATGAGTGACGCTGCACCATCAGCAAGTGGCAGAACTCGAGCCATCGCATCCTCAAGTGATGCGCCGTGTTTGATGAAATGTGCCATGACAGCATGAATTCGCTCAGTGTCATTCAGATGTTCATAGGAAATGCCGAAGTTAGTTAGTGCGTCATCCAGTTTTTTTGTATTGGCGATATTGCCATTGTGAGCCAGTGTAAAATCCTTATCTTCATCAAGAACTGGTTGCATATGGTCTTCGGCTGATCCAGGAGAAAAGGTCGAATATCTATTCTGAACGAGCGCTTGATCTGCTGGGATGCCATCGAGTTCATCTCCTTCACGATACACATCGTTTACCAGTCCTAGTTTCTTATGAGCATAAAACCAATCACCATTTGTGAGCACCATTCCAGAACTTTCTTGTCCGCGGTGCTGGAGTGCTTTTGCCATGGTAAATGCATATCTTCCTGCATACTGAATATCAGGGCCGATAATTCCGGCGACAGCACAATGATCTTTAATTTCGCGAAGAGTATCAGAGTCATATGACTCTGAAGAATGTGGAGCGGGAGAGTATCCTTCTACCATGTCACATAACTATAGTACGTCGAAATATATTCTGTAGCAAGTCATCAGTATGAATAGTTATTACTGGCTAGAACATTACTCTGTTGCATTCAGCGATTATTCAGTCAGGGGCAGTATAGTGTCTATATGAGATTGCTACTAGATCGAAATACTGCTTCTCTTAGGGTATCTAACAAGTATATGGATATGTTTATAAACCGAACAATGATGCTGTTATCTTTTTCTTGATAATAAGTCCGCTTAATAGAGGATATAGCGTATTCTCACTACAGCTCTCAGTTACCTCTGGGAGCTGTTTTTAGTTTTTTGAAAAAGTATCAGCTGGTAGTAAGCTAATTTTTGTTCTATTCACATCAACCAGTCTCAGCAATTGCAAGTTAACTAATAACTAATAACTAATAACTAATAACTAATAACTAATAACTAATAACTAATAACTGCTAGTATATATACATACTGTCATCCCAAACTTGATTTGGGATCCAGGCTGAAATATTTAGTATAGAATAATAATTAAAACAATATATGATTTTACTACTTGGGTTCGCATTCTTATCAGGACTTGTCACTATTCTCGCCCCATGTATTTGGCCTTTATTGCCAATAATCCTTTCAAGTAGTATTGCCGGAAATGGCGGCCATCGTCGTCCACTTGGCATAACGCTTGGTATCATGGCGAGTTTTACTATCTTCACGCTTTCTGTTTCGTATCTTGTCAAATTTCTTCACTTAGACCCGAACATCCTTCGTATTTTTGCTGTGGTCGTTATTTCACTCTTAGGTGTCGCGATGATCGTGCCAGGATTTACGAAAATTATGGAGATTGGAATTAGTAGACTCACGAGTCGTTTCGGCACATCAGGTCAGGAGCAGGGAAGTGGGTTTGGTGCTGGATTTGTAACAGGTCTTTCACTCGGACTCGTCTGGAGCCCGTGTGCTGGACCTATATTAGCTGCTATCGCGACACTCGCTGCGACAGGGCAGGTTTCGTTCCAAGTAATTCTCGTGACACTCGCGTACGTGACAGGAGTAGGTATTCCACTCTTTGTATTTGCCTATGCAGGACAGAGATTCCTTAAAAACTCACGCAGACTTTCTCCCTATACAGGACGAATCCAGCAAGCATTTGGCGTCGTGATGATTCTAACTGCTGTACTTATTTACACAAATAAAGTCCAGGATTTTCAGCTCGCACTTGCTAACCGTTTCCCAGCACTCGATGCAGTTTTCAATGGTTTTGAAACGAGTGACGTGGTGACGAAACAACTTACCAATCTTAAAGGTGGCGCAGAAAGCCTCTTTACCGTCACGACAGATCCGCGTGATCTATTTAACGCGAACGTCCCTGCACCAGAATTTACTGGTATTACTCAGTGGTTAAATAATCCCTCAGGAACAGGGACAGAAAGTAAACCTATCACTCTTGAAAGTTTAAAAGGGAAAGTAGTGTTGGTCGATTTCTGGACGTATACGTGTATTAACTGTGTGCGAACACTCCCACACGTGACGAGTTGGTATGACAAATATAAAGACTCAGGATTCGTTGTGATTGGTGTTCACACGCCAGAATTTGCGTTCGAAAAAGAAACTGCAAATGTGCTGTCTGCCATCAGTAAATTCAACATTCACTATCCAGTAGCACAGGATAACGATTACGCGACATGGAATGCTTATACGAATCAGTACTGGCCTGCGGAATACTTGATCGATGCGAAAGGAATTGTCCGTCGAACACATTTCGGAGAAGGGGAGTATGATCAGATGGAACT
Organism: uncultured Gammaproteobacteria bacterium; assembly: GCA_964503265.1. Classification (GTDB taxonomy): domain Bacteria; phylum Patescibacteriota; class Microgenomatia; order Levybacterales; family UBA12049; genus CAZCYO01. Next base: position 211,890 of record CAZCYO010000002.1, on the reverse strand, counting down.
CGCCATCCAAAACCTTCTTAAAGAAGCAGGACAGAACGTCGATACGAAGATTCAGTCCATGCCGGACGAGACACCAGTGTCACGAATCTCACCAGAAACATATCTCGGTGCCAAAAGAATGCTTTATCTTTTTCCAAACGGTAAAGTAGATGAGGGCGAGCAAGCATTTGAAACTCCCTCAGCTATCCCTGTTAACTCATTTGCTTTTGGCGGAACATGGAATATAACTCCAGAATATGCAGAAGCGAAAAAAAACGCATCAATTAGTTATACGTTTAATGCAGGACATGTCTATTTAGTGATTAAAAAAGGTTCAGCTACTACGGGTAAAGTAAAAGTAATACTCGATGGGAAAACGATCGATAGCAGCATGTCTGGCGCCGATGTCACAGATGGCATGATTACTATCGACTCTGACCGCCTCTACGACATCGTGGATTTGAGAGGAAAAACAGAACAACACAAATTATTACTCATCTTCGAATCCCCCGGACTAGAAGCATTCGCCTATACGTTTGGGTGATTTAAGCTAAAAAGTAATATGTCATCCCCGACCAGATCGGGGATCTATTTAAAAGATTCCCGTCCCCCTTCGAAGGATCGCGACTTTCGCGGGAATGACAATGTAACTACATTATGAACATAAAACTTTTCTTTACTTTCTTAGTCATCGCCATAATCGTCTTTGGTTGGATGATGATTCATACTACGAAACTCGTCACTCCTTCGACTATTACATCAGATTCTTCCTCTATCATCTCAGGAAGCTTCGATAAAGCGAAAGTAAAAACAGATGAGCAGTGGAAAACACTCTTAACAGCTGACCAATACCATATCCTGCGTGAAGCGGGAACAGAAATTCCATTTACCGGGGCGCTCCTGGATGAACATCGAAAAGGAACATTCTATAGTGTGGGCTGTGACGAACCAGTGTTTAGGTCCGAGCAGAAGTACGATTCAGGAACCGGCTGGCCGAGCTTCTGGGACCCAATTTCTAAAGAAGCACTCGTCCTTAGAAAAGATGACAGCGTACCTGGACAGGAAAGAATTGAAGTTTTAGACAAATGTGGGGGACACTTAGGTCACGTCTTTGACGACGGCCCATCCCCGACATATAAAAGATATTGTATGAACTCAGAAGCTCTCTACTTCGTTCCAGATAAAAAGTAAAATAAACCTATAGTTTGTTTTTATCTTCATTTTTTGCTACAATTCAGGCATATGTTACGCGAAAATCAGCCTATTTCTGAAAGAAAAGAAACAGAACCACATATTACATTTCAGCGCCCTATAGGGGTGGATCTTTTTTATGCGGGAGATGGCAGTGAAAATAATTTACCTCAGTCAGTACTAGAACACCCACGACTTCTCAAAGAGGCGGCAGAGAGACGAGAATTATATGATTCACTCGGCACTCTTTTCGCAGCGATTCCAGATCCGAGAATGGATATATCTGAGGCGATGAATACAGGGCTCGTTTCCGCTGACAGTGCGAGAGCCGTCTACTCTCAACTCACTAATTTTCTTGAAACAGATGAAAATAACGCCCGCCTCATTTTATATCTCCCATCCCAAATCCTCCCAGATCGAAGAGTTAAAAAAGATTCAGAGGAACTTGAGGAAAGCGAACAGAAATTTGCCGAGAAATATAAAGATGCATGGGTTAGATTACTCTGTGAGACCGATGTGCGCGCAAATTTTGTTGATGGAGATGTTCTTGAACCAGGGATGGGAGAACCAAAATGGGTAGTAAAAGCTGGGCATGTAATCCCGTTTGCGTTACGGAAAGGATTACTTCGTTCGGAAGATATTCTTGAGGTCCTGCGGCTTAGTAATGACGATGAACTAGCAGAAGCAGTAACAGAAGGAACCAGAGTTGCGTATGCGAATGGTGATGTAAAAGAGGAAGATTGGAAGTTTGTCGGAATATTGGGCCGGAATAATCAGGTAATTGATACGGTACTGCATAGTAGTATAGCCTCCAAATATGAGCTCCAAGCACATTCGATCAGTGACGTTACTTCTCAGTTCAATGAAACTATGCGAACGATTGAAGAAACATATGATCCTATTACCTCTTCGTATGCAAAAAGTATGAGTGAAGCTCGAGTTCGTTGGGAAAAAGATGTACGAATCAATGATGTGATTGATAAAACAGCACAAGACATTGCATCATGTATGATGAACGCGGATGGGGGTCTAGATACATTACTTGCCCTTGAGAGTTTATTTGCTGGTAAGGATGTAAATAGACTAGCCGTTAGAACGATTCTTAAGCTCGGGGAAGACTATGCTCGAATTGATAAAGGTCAGGGTGTTGCCTTTGCGGATGCTGCATGGGATACACTTGTGTCATTTTTTGCTGAGGGAGATAGCGAAATTAAAGAAGAGGTAAGTAGATGTATTAACTATTTTGTTCGTGAAGGGATGTTAGAACAAGAAAAGGGAGAAGTCTTAGGTATTCCTATTCCAGATCTCCAACAGGTTTTTCCTGTTGATCTTACTACACTTGAAAGTAATCAAGCGAGTCTTCTTAGCGTAGCTGCGACAAAACTAACAGATACTCCAGCGCTTTCGCACACATTTTATCCCGGATTTTTACTCTGTGGATCACAAATGAAAGGATACGCAGGTCTTACATCAGACCTTGATACGGTAGTCTTTGTGAGACCAGAAGTAAAAGCGGAAGATAGACATAAAGTGATTACACCCCTCTATGAATTGCCAGAAATTAAGAATCTTGGGTTAGTTAAAGAATTCTGGTTAGACAAAAAGGATGGTCAGCTCGTTTTCCGTCAACCAATTGAAAGTAAGGATCGAATTCCTGTTATTAGTTTTACAGAAATCCATTCGTTTTTAGGTGGTGCATGGATAGGGGACTTAGCGAAATTACAGCAGGTACGAGATGATCTGTTAGTACGATATGTAGATCTTTCTCGTTCGGGTGATCAAAAAGATGACGTACGAAGACACCTTCTCCGTCAGCTCGAAAATGATCTGTTACAGTCACGGTTACTTCATAAAGGGTATGCCCGGTTTTATCCAGATAACAATGAAAAAATACAGGAGGGAGAACTGATTGATCATCAAGGATCTTTTTATGATCCAGGATATAGAAGAGTGGCTACACAAACATTTGTCAGTAGAGTATTTTTACCAGATCTAGATCTTGGTGTGAAATAATATTCTTATCCGAGTCTTACTTCTTTTCTCGTATGTTTTCCGTTCATAAATAATTCTTCCCATCCAGGTCTTAGTTCTCGATCTTCTTTTCGTGGACCTCTTGCTACAGCCACCACAGGAACATCCAACTGTTCTTCGACATAATCAATGAATACATCTTCAAGTGATTTTTCCTCTGTCGGTTTTAGTGTATTTAGAATAGGCTTACACTCTTTTAAGAGCTTTGTGAGTTTGCGTTGATGGTCATAATGCCTATCGCTTCCATCATCTGGATGGCGTTTGATTCGGATGATGTCGCCAGTATTATTTGTTTCAAAAAAATCACTAAGATCTTCTTCAGTGCCTGTATAGTTGTATCCTTCACAAACCTCCCACTGTTGTTGTTTTGCTAGTTCATCGAGATGGCTTATTTTTAATCCCGTAAACATCTCTGGTCCACCTGCGATGTCTATAGCATATTTTGTCGCGACGATATCATATGGCCCGTTTCTTACTTCGCCTAACCATTCATTTGCGTTTTGATTTGCATTATTACGGACATCTTGAATATTTCGTGTCATTGTTTGGTCATAAGAAACCAGAGGTCCAGCACCATGTCTGGTCATATAGCACCTCGATACTCCGATGCGAAGAACATTGCCGCGATAAAATCGTTCTCCTAAAGAACGAAAAACGTCTTTTCCGAGTGGATCTATTTGCGTAACGTGTGGGACGAAGCCATCTCTTGGATGGAGAAGTGCTCCATGTGAAGGTTCGTGAACGATTGTTCCTTCTGTCTCAAGCATTTCATCCAGGTACGAATCATCAACGATTCTGACTATTTGGCCAATACCTTGAAAAGAGTCAGCGATTTTTTCTTTAAGTGTTTCATTCCCTAATACTCTCAGTTCTGCAATCGCTTCAGGTGGAAGCTCACTAAAACCTTCTTGGCTAATAAATCTCGTAACCTGATCTATTTTATATCTTCGAGTTGCCTCAAGTTTTTTAAGCAGTGCCTCTCTATCACCGGTAAATTCTCCCGCACGGATTGCGAGATCTGGATGTTCTTGTGCATCAATGACTGCTTCGCCGACACCTGTGCCAATGGTTCCTTTTTTATCTGGTCCACGCATTATTTCACGGAATCGACTCATTGCACTATGATACGGAGTGGTGGTGAGACAGTCACTACTGATAACGATTCGTTTAAAGGGATTATCAATGCCTTTTTCTTCCAGAGCAATTCCTTCAGTAAAAAGGTCGACGGGGTTTATCACCATATGTTTGAGGTATGTACGGGCGCCGTCAAATGTGCCAGTACTAAAGTGGCTAAATGTATGTTCGCGTCCATCTGAACGGACTATATTGTGGCCTGCTTGGGAACCACCAGACCGCCAAACCGTATGCGCTTGTGTTTCGCCTGTGGCCCATTCTGTAGCAGCACCTTTTGCTTCTTCGCCGATTCCTATTCCGACGAATGAGACAAGTTCTCTATTCATAAATTCCCTTTCATCCTTTCGGAATCATCAGTCCTGATACACATCAGAATAGGGTGGAGAGCGACGTCTCATGATGAGACCCCGCTCCCCGGTAATACTATCGATACGCTCTCAGCTCACATCGCCTTAACGCGAGCATCCGCAGGGCGGATACCTTCGCGGTACGCGATTTGTACGAGCTGGATCAGCAGATTTTCCAAGTCCTGGAATTCCTTTGGAAGGGAACGGACGAATCCAAAATCGTCACTGAAGATCGCGTCTGCGATCTGTTGTAACGTCTGATCGTCAGTTACTCGCTTGAGATATTCTTCCCGGTTTCCCGGGGTGAACACACGTTCAGGTGCAAGGGCCCTAAGTGCGAGGACATGTACAGGTGCGAGATCTTCCCAGATATTCTCTGGAGAAAAAATCGCACTCGTCATTTCCCTCGCATGATCCCTGAGCCAGATTCCGAACTGTGTTGCGTTGGAAGATTCTCGTGCTACCCGAAGGTAGTCCGAGAAGAAACTACTCCTTGTCGTAGCGAAACCGCGGGCCGGCCGTAGCCGACACCTCCTCGCGTGGAGTGGTGATCCCTTCGCCGGAACGGCGATAGATGGCCGCCCGAGCTTGGAGTGTCATGGGATCGGTGCTACGCAGACCGCGCTTCCAGAGATTCTGGACGCGCGTCCACCGCTCGGAATTACCCGACTGGGCCTCGTTGACGATGGTATAGGGATCTTCCGTGCCGCGGAGGAAGTTCTTCATCTTCGCATAGGCAACGGCTGCCATGTCGTCGATGGGAAGCTTCAACCACGGATTGCCGCGGGTGATGGGTTCGCCGGTCAGCGGGTCGTTGAACCGCTGAACATCAAGCACTTCAGTGAGTGTTTCTGTGGGCTGATTGCCCCAGAATGCCGGTTCTTCGCCGATGTGGATGTCCTCATTGATGAGATCCATCGTTGCATCGACGTCGAGGCGACCATTTTCGTCGCGGACATAGACACGCCTTCGTGCGCCGACCTTCTTGGTGAGCGCTTGGACGAAATCGCGATCGCGCTCGCCTTGGGCAACAGCTGTCAAAAGCTCCGAAACCCGCATGGTGCCGGGGTCGTTGTTCGTGACGGTGACGTTGACCGCTGGCAGCGGAGTAGCAGCGACGGCAGCGGGTGGGGCCGGAGTAGGTTCGATCGTCGGAGCGAATGCGTGCGCAATGCGGCGGGCGGCGATAATGCCGATGCCGGTAATTGCGACGATGTCCTCGGCCGAGGTGAGCGCCATATCCGGTGCGGATTGTGCGCCAGCCTCAGCCATCTTGCCGACTTGTTCCTCGTTGAGTCCGAGTTCCACTAGACGGGCTTTCAATGCATCATCCATAGAAGGCATGCTCCTTTCATAGAGAGAGAACCATTCCCAGCCACGGGAAAAATCAGTCATAAGGTCATGACTGATAGCTTGCTATCTCGAAAATATTTCGGGACATGAAGCTACCAGTCATACTAGTAAATATCGATAGTATGAAGAGAAAAATAGTGACAGGATTGTTCGCATTGAACAGCTATTACTATTTCGCTCATTATTAATGTGCAATTAACAGCCTATATTATATCATTAAGACATATTATAAGTCTATTTACCTTTCGTTCTGTGAAAATGCGTTATATTTTCTAGAACTCATCAGTTCCGATGTGATCGGAATAGGTAGCGGGACGACAGAGAATTTCTCTGCCGCCCCGCGGAGTGAAGTGAAGAGTATTAGCTCAACTTCTTCCAGTCGATGCCACTTCGCCGTTTTGCGGCAACTGGCTGAACGTTCGGCTGGAGGGCTACCTGGGAAGGGTTTTCGCTGAAGCGACGGTGACCGATCGGCCACGGGTCACGACGATCGATAAACAAATCGCCAGGCTTGGGAAGTTCAGCATATCCCGGGAGACGAGTCTGAGCGCCGAAGTTCTCTTCGGCGGCTTGCAGCGCATCCCAGACGAGGCTGACCGTCCTCTTGTCGACCAGTTTATTCTGCTGGCTATTGAGGAAATGATCGAGCCCATCGCGGCTCGGTTGAGCCGTTTCTGTGATGTACGCAAGCCCTGCCCAAGTCGGTGTGACGAGGCTTCCATCGAAGATTTCGATGACGCGGCTGGGGCCGACGATCTGCTTCCACCAGTTGGTGATGTACCGGTCGTAGTCATGCCGCAGGAGCAACATATAGAAATGCCACTTCTGCAGCACCAGTTGCATGAGTTCACGCGTGGGAAGTGACCCGACGCCTTCGAGTTCCGTTGGACGGATACCAAGTCGCCTGTAGACGCTTGGAATGGTGTTTCCCCTGAAGGATTGTCCGGGTCCGGATACCCATCCTCGTCCAATCTGATCGCCGACCATTACGGAGAGTCCGCGCAGGCCGTAGAAAAGATTGATGTCTGATTGCGTTCGCCATGCTAGCGCCGCCAGGCCCAGATCGTATTCTTCGGGATCATCACCCCCGCCGCCGTCTGCGACGAGTTTGGGGATATGTTGCACGATAGTTTCGTTTCCTTCAGCTTCGCTGAGTTGTGCAGGGGGATGTGGATCTTCATCATCCTGGATGACGCCGAACGCGATATCGATGTGATACTGACTGCGTAGTCCTTCGAGATAGCCGAAGATTTCTTCCATGCTTCGGAAGACACCTCGCATGAAGGTCCTGAACGATCCCGTGCCATCTGTCCAATAGATGACGTGGAGCTTCACACCACTTGAGAGAACCCAGAGACTGTCTTCGCGCTGAATCAGCGCATTGATTGACCGCCTTGGGCCTCCTGTGCTGAGGTCAACGTACGGATGCAGTCGCCCAGTTTGGGAATACTGCTGACGCCCTTCGTCGTGGAGGTCTCCTCCTCGCCTCGTGATTCGTTCGACGGTTTCGTGGTAGACAGCAGAGTTATACCCTGCTACCTTACTTTTATCTCCCATGTTCTCCTTCTTTCGCTACCGAGGGTAGCTTATGTACGGATGGAATGGTCGGCCATAGTTGCCTGAGGCTTTCTTTTCCCCCTTTCCCCAAATACGCTCAGCCAGCTCGTAGAGAGCTTTGTGAGCTTCGATAGCACTGACCCCATTGGTCAGATGCTTGAAGAAGGCTATGAAATCTGTAAAGTCAGTACTCGTCATCTGCTGGTTAGCAAAGGGAGGATCTGAGGAATCAGTTCCTCCGACAGCTTCCCAAACGATATGAGCGAGCGTGATGACTTCTGCACGCTGGGCTTCTTGCGAAGTCACGGCATCAGCGCTTGAGAAATCGAGCATGAACACTCCATGGAGACTTGTCTCCAAGAACATGTTTGTGCCATCGATGAATCCCAAGGTGTAACCGTTGGAGTGCAGGAAGTCGAGCAATTTCAGTGCTTTGCCGAGAATCCAGACCGAGGTCTGGATATCTACTCGGCGTTCGTGCGTTAGAACGGAGAGCGGGACGAACTGTCGATACGATGCGATTGTATTAGGGTCGAAACCCAGGAATAGTACCGTGACGTCTGTCTCATGGAATGAGTCATGCACTCGGGGAAACATCGATCCGTAGTAGAAGGCATTGCCTCCTTTCCGAATTGAGTCCTCATCGATCTGTGCTGAGATCGCTTGTAGTGTGCGGAGCGTTTTCTCCTCTTTGAGGAGGAGAGTAACGGCCTCAGGGGTTTTACTGATTTTCATCAGCCCCATCTGTCCACTCGGGAAACGTGTGGCGAAGATGTTGAAATCATCGGTGCTGGCGAGTGGGGTGTACCCACCATATATGCCATTTCCAAAGATCTCAAACGTGCCCGTAGTTCCTTCATGGTTTCCTACATGAACAAGCGATGTGTCTGCTGCGCCTAGGATAACTCCCAGAAGCAGCTCACTAGCAGATTGACGCAATAGTACCTCCTTCTTATTATGTAACACTCTTCACTTGTCAAAGAGCACTCCTTGCGAGAGGATAGGCGAGCGTTCGCCTGTCTCACTTGGAGTACAATTGCCTAGTACTTCTAGACAAATAGATGCGCCTGACGCATATATTCAGCCTATAAGTTTTGCTAAGAGATTTTACTATAAGGTAAAATATATAGCAATAATCAGTAATTTAGTTAATGTATTAAATACACTAACTCTTGTTCAAAAAAAATCAATCAAAAATGACTAGCTCTTTCGTGCAAAATCGAAATAATTTGGCAGGTCTATGACTGCCTTCTTTATATGTTTCTAGCGTCGGTTCGATAATATGCAGTGAGAGCATTTTCTTTCTGAAATTTCGTTTATCAAGTGAATTTCCGAGAATGACTTCATACACCTGCTGGAGTTCGGATAATCTAAATTTTTCAGGGAGGAGCGCTTTAGCGATGTCACTATAGAGAAGCTTTGCTTTGATCCGTTCTACTGCATACTGAATAATTTTTGCGTGATCGAAGGCTAATTCTGGTAGAGCATTCACATTTACCCATTTTGCTTTAAGTGTTAGTGGCGCTTTCGTTAAATCGATACTTGTATGAGGGATAAGCGCGAAATAGGCGATGGTGATAACTCTTCCTCTTGGGTCTCGATCTATATCTCCAAATGTATATAACTGCTCGAGATAGACGTCTCGAATACCTGTTTTTCGAAATAAAATAGATCGTGCAGCAGTTTCAAGTGGATCATGTTCCTCGATCATGTCTCCCGGAATACTCCAGAAATTAAGAAATGGTTCTCGTGGACGGTTAATGAGAGCTACTGTGAGTTTATTATGTTGGATTGAAAAAATAAGTACTTGGATTGAAACAGCAGGCTTTTTTAACTCCTGAAGATTTCTTGGTTGCGTCTCGTTTGGTAAAGCAATTATCTTAGTGTCTTTCATACACTAACTATACTCCTGATTTTATAATTGTCAATAGTTAACTGTTCTTACTGTTATGTGATAACAACGGTTGACCAAACATATAAAATATCCTATAATCCGCACTTGTGCTTATGGAATTTAAACGTACTACACCACTAGAAGTTGCAGAAGATATGGGAGAATATCAGGTTCCCGCGGATCTCACCTTACCATTTGATGTACCTATCAATTCTATTGACCATATATCCAGTAATGGATTGGAAGATAGTACGAATGGAAATGGGTATGTGTCTGATCACGATATGTATGATACTTCAGGCACACTACGTGCTGAAGACGTTTCCTTACCAGAACATGGAGAACACCATCTTCCAGAGCCCATTAGTACAAAACGAGAACCCAAAGATTTACATGAATTAGAAGAAAAATTGAAGCGTTACTTTGAAGATGATAGGGAAAAGACAGTTGTGTCTGTACAGAGAATAGTTGGTGATCGTGGAATTGCAGAGCAGGTAGTTCAAGAAGCACACCTCGCAATGTGGATACACCGGGATAGTTTTGTCGAAGATCGGGGAGGATTAGGTCCGTGGGGAGCCAAGATCGCTCGGAATAAAGCATTTGATGAACTGAGAAAGCAAAGGAGTAGAACTAAACATGCGGGTTTTGGTGATCAGGATCTAGGAACGCTGGTTTCAGGTGAACGAACTGAAGAATATACATTACGCGATGAAACTTCGAATGAAATTTTACGGGTTATAGGTACCTTACCTGATGATTATCGACGAATCGTAGAGTTGAGATATTTTGGTGACCTAAGCTATAGCGATATCGCCCGAGAACTAGATGTTCCTATGTCAACTGTTCGAATGCGACTGCATCGTGCAAAACATCTTTTTCGTGGTAGTAAAAGCGTACAATCTATCGTTGATTCAAGTCGAAACTAAACGTTAGTCATTGTTTTGTACAGTCCACACGATGACACGTCTTCTTACGTAATATCTAAGTTAGATTGTAAATTCTTCTCTTACAGGTGGTGTTTTGTTTACTGTATAGGACACATCTGACGCACTTGTTCGCAGCTGTTTTGCAAGACCTTCTACAAACCATCGCATCACTACATTATGCGAGAATTCAAAAATAGGCTTGGCTAGTGCTCCAACGATATTCATCCATAATTTTGGTGTGGCGACATTCCAATCGAATATGACTTCTGTAGATTCGCCTTTTGTGTTGAGAATGAACATGCCATTTCCGATAAGATCTCCACTTGTCGTAAATGCTATGACTTTTTTTGTATCAATATGGGTGATTTGAAGATTAAGTGCGAGGGAATAAAACGGAAATCCAATTCTCAGGTGGAGTATTGGCGAAAGTTTTTTAGCAGAAACACTCAGAGATTTCACACCTGGCCACCAGCTTTTCCATTGCGGAAAATCCAGAAGTGTTTTCCAAACAGCTGGGAGTGACGAGTTAATAACGAATGATGTAGTAAATGAATAGTGGATCACATGGTAATTATATATTCATGTAGTATGCTTGTCACCCCCAACTCGCTCTTTTAAAACATTGGCGGGGTCTGGGATGACACCTATATTATTGTCATTCTAGAAAGCTGAAAGCTTTACCAGAATCGGTTCCGGCACGTCATGGTTCTCGAAATGGATGATACTATAGCTTGTTTGAGTAAATACCGAGTTGCTTTCCCTCAGGACACACTGTATATTTATCTTAATGAGCGTTATTAAAAATTACGACACATTAGCTACGACTCCAGAACGAAAAGTTATCCTCGATCTTATTGAAACAGCCTTCACTTCAATCCAGCCGGCAAACGCGATGAATACGCATGTTTCACTTAACGATTCGATGCTCACGATCATGAATGAATCAGTAGATCTGAATCACTACAAGCGTGTGTTCGTGATTGGGTTTGGAAAAGGTTCAGCCGGGATTGCGCAAATTATTGAAAAGACACTTGGAGACAGGTTAACAGACGGTTATGTGATCGATAATGTCGAACAAACATTTTCAAAAATTCACTTTACACTCGGTACACATCCACTACCATCTGAAACAAATATCGCATTTACAAAACAGGTTCTTGAGAATATCCATGATCTAACAGAAGAAGATTTAGTATTAGTTGTGATTTGCGGTGGTGGATCGGCTATGTTTGAAGCACCATATGCATTAGAGTTTGAAAAATTGAAAAAAGTATTTGACTCCATGCTGAAAAGTGGTGCGACGATCTCAGAAATGAATGTCATTCGTAAACATCTTTCAAAAGTAAAAGGTGGGGGACTGGCCAAGCATTTGTATCCTTCTCGTGTGATGAGTTTGATGTTCTCAGATGTTCCAGGAAGTGTACTATCAGTGATCGCTTCAGGACCGACGGTAAAAGAAGAATCAACCATGGAAACAGTGCGTGAACTTCTCACGAAATATCCACTTCCTGAAGATTTGACTCTTGCAGATAGCGACTTTTCAGAAATAGCGACAGATGATAAATACTTTTCTAACGTCTCAAATCTTCTCATTGTGAGTAACAGAACAGCCATGGAAGCGATGAAGAAAAAAGCTGAATCGTTAGGAATTTCTGTCACCATCGGATCTGATAAAACACAGGGAGATGCGAAAACTCTCGCAAAACAATTACTTGCTGATGCGCAACCTGGTTTAACGTTACTTGGTGGAGAAACGACGTTACATGTAACAGGTACAGGTAAAGGTGGGCGGAACCAAACATTAGTTCTAGGAAGCTTACCACATCTTGATGAAAAGACTACCTTTGCATCATTTGATAGTGATGGAATGGATTTTTACTTCTTTGCTGGAGCGATCGCTGATAGCAGTACTGTTAAAAAAGCGCAGGAAATGCATCTTGACCCTCAGAGTTTTTTGGCAGATGATAATAGTTACGAATTCTTTTCAAAAATAGGAGACGGAATCGACACTGGAAAACTAGAATCGAACGTCTCAGACTTGATGATTATTTATAAGAAGTGAGATATTATACATGTCATTCTCGACTTGATCGAGGATGACAATTAACTATATGGAACAACTATCTGAAAAACAACTCATCGAACTACAACTGAAGGCGAACACTGTTCGCCAGCTTCTCATGACGACGCTTCTTGAAGCCAAATCCGGGCACTCTGCTGGTCCACTTGGTATGGCCGATATTTTTACAGCACTCTATTTTCATCTGCTTCACCATGATCCGACGAATTCAGATATGCCAGATCGAGATCGATTACTTCTCTCAAATGGTCATATCTGTCCTGTGCGCTACGTCACGATGGCGACAGCTGGATATTTCCCGATTGAAGAACTTAAAACACTTCGCAAAATTAACTCCCGACTCCAGGGGCATCCACATAGAACTGTGCTTCCGGGTTTAGAGACGACATCAGGACCACTAGGTGAAGGACTTTCTCAGGGAGTTGGTATTGCACTCGCAGCCAGACTTGATCAGAAATCTCATTATGTCTATGTCTTAACATCTGATGGCGAGCATCAGGAGGGAAGTACCTGGGAAGCAGCGATGAGTGCTGGCAAATGGGGACTTGACCATCTGATTCAAATAATTGACTATAATGATATTCAGATTGATGGACCAGTGAGTAAGGTTATGCCGCTTGAACCATTTCGAGCGAAATACGAAGCATTTAACTGGCATGTGATTGAAGTCGATGGAAATGATATGGCTGCAGTTATTAAAGCTGTTGAAGAAGCGAAGCAGTTACATGGGAAACCGACACTTATTATGGCGCATACGAATCCTGGTAAGGGAGTGAGTTTCATGGAGCGAGACTACACCTGGCATGGTAAACCACCAAATGCAGAAGAAGCAGAAAAAGCCTTAACAGAACTTAAAAAAATCGAAGACGAGCTACATATGAGAATGGCGACAGTATAATCTGTCATTCCCGTGAAAACGGGAATCTTTTAGATCTATCCTTATATTAGGAATTTATCTAATAGATCCTCGATCAAGTCGAGGATGACAATTATAAGAAAAATATGTTAAATAAAGATTTAAAACTTAACGAAAAACTCTTTGATGCTGATGTCGAACAGAAAGCAACTCGTGATGGATTTGGCACAGGTATCGTCGCACTTGGAGAAAAAGATCCAAACGTTGTCGTCCTCACTGCAGACCTTTCAGAATCGACTCGATGTGATGCGTTTGAGAAAAAATTTCCAGAACGGTTCTTTGATGTGGGAGTTGCAGAGCAAAATATGGCGACGATTGCAGCTGGTATGGGAGTCAGTGGGAAAACAGCCTTTATCTCCTCATATGCGACATTTAATCCAGGCCGCAACTGGGAGCAGATCAGAACAACGATCGTATATAACGAGTCAAACGTCAAAGTAGCTGGACATCATGCTGGAATCATGACTGGACCAGATGGAGCGACACACCAAGCGACAGAAGATATTGCCTCAGTTCGCGCATGGCCAGGCATTGAAATTGCAGTTCCCTGTGATGCAATTGAGTCGAAAAAAGCCACAGAATATGTCGGAAGTCACTATGGACCAGCATATCTTCGCTATACCAGAGATAAAACGCCACTCATCACGACAGAAGAGACACCATTTGACGCTCATAAAATCCAAACCTTCTGGGTGAACGAGAATCCAGTTGCGACAATCTTTGCCACTGGCTACATGCTCTACTATGCCTTACTTGCCGCAAAAGAGCTTGAAGAAGAGGGAATCCAGGTGCTAGTTGCGAATGTCGCGATGATTAAACCACTTGATTCCGACACCGTCGTCGAACTTGCGAAACGAACTGGAGCAATCGTCTCTGTTGAAGATCATCAAGTAATGGGGGGATTAGGCAGTCTGATTGCTGAAACACTCGCAAAACATCATCCCACCCCTCAGGAATTTATCGGCCTCCAAGACACGTTCGCCGAATCAGGAACACCCAAAGAACTCCTCGCGAAATACCACATGGACGCCCCCGCGATCAAAGAAGCCGTTAAAAAAGTTATTTCTAGAAAATAGTAATCTCTTATATTCTGTCATCCCAAACTTGATTTGGGATGACAGAATATTTATTTTAGCGTATGAATACCCTACATGTAATCCCAACTCTTTTTGTAACTCCTAAGGACTTTGAAGCATGGCTTGAAAGTCATCATGCTGACACAACTGAGCTGTGGATTAAGATGTATAAAAAAGCATCTGGGAAAACATCTATTAACTACGATCAGGCACTTGACGTGGCACTTTGTTATGGTTGGATTGATGGGCTCACGAAAACATATGATGAAGACTCCTATATGCAGCGATTTACTCCTCGTGGGCCGCGATCTAAATGGTCTAAAGTAAACACCGAACATATAGAACGACTTGTAATGGAGAAAAAAATGAAACCAAGTGGGCTTGCGGCAGTTATCGCTGCAAAGGCAGATGGAAGATGGGATGCTGCATACGATTCATTTAGTAACTCCACATTTCCTGATGAATTTTTACAATTACTTGAAAAAAATAAAAAAGCCAAACTATTTTTTGACACGCTAAAACGAGTGAATCTCTATGTGATGAGCTATCGACTACAGAATGCGAAAAAGACAGAAACGAAAGAACGATTAATGAATGAATTTATTAACATGCTCGAAAAAGGAAAGACATTCCACTAATTTTGAGGATGACAACTTATCCCATTGCAGTGAGAAGTGCTACGACTTTATTTTCACATTCATCTAGTCCGCGAATTTTCTCGTATTTCTTTTTTTTGAGCATTTGTTCGATATTAGAAATTATTTTGCCGTCTTCATAGGCACTAATGATCGATGGGTGAATGTAGTATTTTTTGCATGTTGCTGGACGATTTCGCAAATGACCTGAAACTTTTTTCACTGTTTCGACGATATTTTTCTTTGATATATTCTCTTCATCACAGATCCCGCAGTTATCGAAATTAGTTGCAGCCATAACCGTTCCACCCCAAGTTCGAAAATCTTTGGCAGTGGTTTCAGCTCCTGTGATCTCTTTTAAATATTCATTTACTTCATATGATGAGATATTTTTAATCTCACCATCTTCATCTTTATATTCGAATAAGTCCTGGCCGGGAAGTTCTTTACATTTGCGAACAATTGCTGCTACTTTTTTACTGTAAATACTCACCGAATGATACACACCACTTTTCCCTTTAAATTCAAAAAGAGTATTATGTTTTCTCGTAAATTTCACATGCCTATTTTTAAGTGTGGTTAGGCCGTACGATTTATTTTCTTTTTCATACTCTTCGTTCCCGATTCGAATAAGAGTATTTTCGAGAAGCCAGACGACTGTCGCCATAACTTTTTCTTTTGGCATGCCACGTAGTTTGAGATCATGATTTACACGACGACGGATTTTAGGCAGCAGATGTGCGAACTGTAATAGATGTGAGAATTTTTCTTCCTGCATTGCTTCTATCCACTGCGGGTGATAGCGATATTGCTTACGTCCTCGATCATCATGACCGGTTGCCTGGAGGTAACCATTAGCATATGGACAGATCCAGACATTTTTATATGCAGGAGGAATAACGAGTTTATTTATTCGCTCAATTACTTTTTCGTCTGTAATTTTCTCACCACTCAGGTTAAAATATTCGAAGTGTTCACCAACTACTTTTCTCGTAAATCCAGGTTTTTGATCAGACGAAAATCGAAGCTTCGCATCCTTTAGAATATCTTCATCTTCAGTAGTCATTTTATCTAGTATACAGAATAAATTCTTTGAGTAACATGTTTTCTTAGATAAACAAACACAGACTAATCTTTGTTATACTGCGTATATGGAACAGGGAAAAATAATCTATCAAGGAGCCTCTCAATCAAGTCGAACTAATCTATGATACCGTCACTATCTGAAATAACAGCTCTTCATCATAAACATGCACCGAGTGAGAAGGTGTTTGATCTTGTCTTCACTCATAGTCTTATCGTGAAAGAAATTGCCGAGGGGATTATGGAAAAGAAGGATTTATCAATTGATAAAGAGTTGGCGATCGCTGGGGCGCTGCTTCATGACATTGGCGCATATAAATTAATTAGTAGTGATGGCGTATTTGACGGGCCGAATTATATTCGACATGGCGTTGAGGGCTACGCGATATTAAAAGAGGAAAATTATCCAGAAGCACTGTGTCGTATTGCGATTCATCATACAGGAGCAGGGATCACGAAAGATGATGTGGTGAGACAGAACTTACCGCTTCCAGTGGCCGATTATCTGGCAGAGACGATGGAGGAAAAACTCATTATGTATGCAGATAAATTCCACTCAAAAGATCCGAACTTTAATACGTTTGATACCTACGTAGCATTTGTGAGTAAGTATGGGGAAGATAAAGTGAGAAATTTTAATGCCTTGGCAGAACTCTTTGGTCTCCCAGATTTAGCGCCATTAGTTGCTAAATATAACCATCCAATTATATAAATATCTACAGTGAAAGAAACGGTAATTCTTCAATAAGTTTCTCAAAATCCGTGTAATGAATACTCTTTATTCCTAACTTTGCTGCTGCTTTCACATTGCGCTCTTGATCATCGATAAATAGAACATGTTCTGCAGGAGTTTGTATTCTTTCAAGAACTGTTTCAAATATGTTAGGGTCTGGTTTTGAAAGTCCGAGTTCGGCAGAGTTAAAGATCTGAGTAAAGTAATCATCTAATTGAAATTTATTTTTTTTACACGAAGTCCTTCAAATGATTCGTTCGCAAGGATATATAGAGGATATTCCTTTTGTAGGTTCTTTGCTAGTGAAAAGAGATCGTTATTAAGTAAGATCTTATGATGATAGAGTTCTCGTAGTTCATCTATTGTTACCGCATGTTTACTTTTCTTTTGTATGTCTTCAAAGAATTCCTGTAAATCTTCTTTTCCTATTTTTAATTTATCCCAATGCTGGAAGTATACTGTGTCAATCTCTTCGATACTTAAGCCAGTTGTATTAACGACATCGTTATCCTTCGTCCAGCTATTTGCATCCGATCCGATCACGCCTCCGAAATCAAAAATAATTGTAGTAATCCCATCCACAGAATATCATTGTACCAAACTAGTCTGTTTTGTATACTCATACTATGAAATCTTCTCTTTCACATATTCAGATTGTTATTGATTTTAAAAATATTTCATTTTATAAAGAATTTCTTGGGTTTTTAGGATGGAAAGAAATCTATAGTGATGATAAGTTCGCAGGGTTTGGATTTGGTGGTGGGGAGACTGAAGGAAGTATTTGGTTTTCTCATACTGAACATAAAGAAAAGCAGAATTATGATTTAATCGGGATGAATCATGTGGGAATTGGAGTCACTGAACAAGAAGACGTCGATGCAGTTGTTGCATATCTAAAAGAACGAAACATTCCTGCTCTTTTTGAAACACCTCGTCACCGTGCGGAATTTTCAGATGGAGAAAACACATACTACCAAGTCATGTTCCACACACCAGACGAAATTCTTTTTGAGGTAGTTTATACAGGGAAGAAAAAGTAATTTTTCTATAATCCCGAAACGCCAAAAAGTTTCCCAACTCCATAGGTAATCGCCATGGCGAGTGCTCCTCCTGCTACTACTCTGATTACTGCTTGTGTCACATGCGCTCCACCGATTTTCGCACTGACATATCCTGTTATCATGAGTGCTACGATGACTGCTCCGAATGTGAATGGTACGCGAACTGAATCAGGGGGAAGAACAATTGCTACCATAGGGATCAGTGCCCCCAGAAAGAATGCGATTGCTGATGCCATAGCAGCGTGCCAGGGGTTCGTTAAATTATCTGGGTCGATATTAAGTTCTGCGTCGACGTGTGCTTTAAATGCGTCTTTTTCTGTTAATTCTTTTGCGACTATGGTTGCGGTTTTTTCAGATAACCCTTTTCGCTCATAAATCATGATGAGCTCAGCCAGTTCCGCCTCAGGGAAATTATCAAGTTCAAACTTTTCTTTACGAAGTAATGCTTTTTCCGTATCTCGAGAACTACTCACAGATACATATTCACCAGCAGCCATCGAAATTGCCCCAGCGATAATACCAGCAATTCCAGTTGCGACAATAATCCCAGATGAATTTGTCGCACCAGCGACTCCGACGACAAGTCCAGCAATTGATACGATGCCATCATTGGCACCGAGTACTGACGCACGAAGCCAATTAAGCTTCGCAGTAGTGCTTGGAAGATGTGGTTCCTGAGTATCGTGAGTTTTCATATACCTAGTGTAGCATAGACATACTAATGTAACTTTGATTACGATCACACTTAAGAGTATAATCTCGCTATGGATGATGTAATTGCTAAAAAGGTTGATGATTTTTTCGCGAAGTATAAAAAGCAACACTATAAAAAAGGAGATCTTTTGATACGTGCAGAGGATGCTCCCGGGGGAGTATTTTATTTGAAAAAAGGATATGTTAAACAGTATGTGATTTCCAAAAAAGGTGATGAGCTTGTCCTTAATATCTATAAGCCCGTATCATTTTTCCCTATGTCGTGGGCGATAAATACGACTCCTAATAAATTTTTCTTTGAGGCAGTAGATGAAGTGGATGTATATAAAGCACCACCTGCTGATGTTGTACGGTTTATTAAAAATAATCCAGATGTATTATACAACTTATTAAGTAGAGTATATCGTGGAACAGAAGGAATGCTCACGAGAATGTCGTATCTCATGTCTGGTGATGCATATGGAAGATTACTCGCTGAGCTTCTTATTTATGCGAAACGATTTGGCACTGGTGATAAAGAAATTGAAGTGACAGTCTCTGAAAAAGAACTTGCAGCTCAAGCAGGTATGACGAGAGAGACAGTTAGTCGAGAAATGAAAATCTTAAAAGAAAAAGGAATATTACTATTTAGTAGAAATACATTAGTTATTCCAGATCTTAAGAAATTAGAAGCAGAATTAAGTGATGGGGTTTAGGCTATGTGTGAGTAATATCACTGAGTTACCATTTCATAACGTGTAGTCTACAAGGAGCGTAACTACCTTATGGAACAATCCAAACTTCTTGCACATACAACTCACTCACTTTTGTTACTAATTCATGGTTTTATCGCGAGTACAGCTATTTTTGGCGGGCTACAATTACTGTTAACAAATGGCCTCGGGATGTCGAGTGCATTTTTACATAATTCTCCGTTTCCTTCTTTTTTTGTTCCAGCAGTTATTCTTATCTGTATTGTTGGGGGAACACAACTATTTGCAAGTTATTTGATGGTGATGAAAAAATCACATAAATACGAGGCGTCCGCAATTGCAAGCTTTGGGTTACTTATTTGGATTTTTGTTGAACTTTCTATCATTCTAAAAACGTTATGGTTACAGAGCATCTATTTTGGATTAGGTATTATTTCTTTAGTATTAGTATTTATACTTATTACCTATTTTCCTCACATAGATGATAAAGAACATATTCATAATCGTCAGTGGTATGAATAAAAAATACAATTTCTATTAATTACTTCTGTTTAGTCATTATCCACTGAGCTATGTTGATATGTGATACGTGTCACGTAGCAATGATGATAGAAATCACTGCATAAGTTTAGGTAAAGGTATATCCTCACAGTGTACTTTACCAACACACGCCCGTAACTCAACCCAGATGTAATCGGGGTCAAATGTTAGAGCACACTCAGATAAGAGATGAATTGAGGTATTGTGAATCCTCCCGGGCGTCAAAGAGTCGTTAGTTTAACTAGCAGAATTGCCTTAGGATGTAGAAAAAAAAGGCAGACCGAGGTCCAACTCCTCGACGACTCAAAATAAACATATGAAAAATTTTATTAGAGATGTCATCAATCATATTAAGTTATTTGTTGAAGCCTGGGAAAATGTTTTGATGAGTCCAGGTCTAAGATAGAAAGGAGGAACTATGTATGCAGAAGACATCAAAAAACTAACCAAAAGTAATACTAATTTTCGAACTGTTCTTTATACAGGAGCGCATAGTCAGGTAGTCGCTATGAGTATTCCAGTAGGTGAAGATATTGGTGAAGAAGTTCATCCAGTGACAGATCAGCTCATTTTTATCGTTGAAGGAGAAGTCGAAGCGGTTCAAAATGGTGAAAAAAAAGTAGTCGACGAACACCATTTAGTTTTTATTCCAGCAGGAACGCTGCACAATATTCGTAATATTGGATCAGATGCAGTCAAACTCTTCACCGTTTATGCTCCACCAGCACATCCAGATGGTACGATTCATGTCACTAAAGAAGATGCAGAAAAAGCTGAGATGTAAGAGACACATGCGAGTAACAGTGGAATGGTATCGATGAGTGCACCTTATAAAGGAGATTATGTTACTGAAAACACACAGAATGAGGTGAGTACGATAAGGCAGTTCTATTTTCTCATAGAAATAGCGTTCGTTTACTTGTATACTTAGATTAGAAAGAAAAACATGAGGAAACTAGCACTGCCACTTATTATTTCCTTAGTTATTATTGATCTTTGTGCGTTAGCTTGGATTACCGCTCACACGTTTAGTTTTCCACTCCTCAATCCTGCTGGTATCGTCGCCCAAAAAGAATATGCACTGCTCGTACTCGTATTTGCACTTGGTATAACTGTTATTGGAACAGTTATCGTGACGACATTCATTATAGTATGGAGATATAGAGAATCAAACACGAAAGCAGTCTATAAACCAGATCATGTAGGGAGTCGCTCCATGCTTTTATTATGGTGGGTACTGCCAAGTATGATTATTTTTATCTTGGCCATCATTACTTGGCAAAGCACTCATGCGCTTGATCCATATAAACCACTTTCCTCAGCCGTAACACCAATTCGTATCCAAGTCGTTGCCTTGCAATGGAAATGGTTATTTATTTACCCTGAACAACATATCGCGACAGTAAATGTTGTCGCATTTCCAGAAAAAACACCAGTCACATTTGAATTGACGGCCGATGCGCCGATGAACTCATTTTGGATTCCTCGTCTGGGTGGACAAATGTACGCGATGTCAGGGATGGTAACGAAGTTACATCTTATGGCAGATAAAACAGGCGAATTTGCCGGATCGACAGCCGAAATTAGCGGGATAGGATTTGCTGATATGAAATTTACTGCTCACTCCCTGTCTGATGAAGAATTTGCTCGCTGGGTTGAAAAAGTGAAGCAATCTTCATTTACGCTTGATCACGAAACATATGACATATTAGCCAAACCAAGTGAGAAAAATAAAGCTGCTTTTTATGCACCTGTGAGTCAGAATCTGTATAATGATATTGTCACGAAATATATGCATTCTTCAGATATGAATATGTAATATGCAAGAATTTATTTTTGGAAAACTAACACTCGCTGCACTTCCTCATGAATGGTTTACTATTGGTGGAACAATTTTTATAACATTGATGGGTATCGCACTCGCTGTTTTCATAACTAAAAAAAAGTTATGGAAATGGCTATGGAATGACTGGTTAACCTCTGTCGATCCGAAGAAAATAGGCCTCATGTATATGATCGTCGCTTTTCTCATGTTTGCACGTGGTGGACTTGATGCGGTTATGATATGGCTCCAACAAGCAGTTGCCGTAGGTTCATCTAGTGGCTATTTGAATGCGGATCATTTTCAACAAATTTTTACCGCTCATGGAAATATCATGGTATTTTTTGTGACCATGGGATTTTTATCTGGCTTTTTAAATATAATCGTTCCGCTTCAAATTGGTGCTCGTGATGTGGCATTTCCACTTCTTAATACACTTGGGTTTTGGTTATATGTAGCAGGTGCTATTCTTATAAATCTCTTTTTTGCAGTAGGAGGAGAATTTTCTGCTGCAGGATGGCTTGCTATCGCGCCGTTATCTGAAATTCAGTATAGTCCAGGGGTTGGCGTCGATTACTGGATTTGGAGTCTGCAGGTTTCAGGGCTTGGAACACTGCTTGGTGGTATTAATCTGATTGCAACGATTATTAAAATGCGTGCACCAGGCATGACACTTATGCGAATGCCGATTTTTGTGTGGACATCATTATTTAGCATGATTTTAGTAATCTCGATTTTTCCGGTACTCACTGCGACGACTATTCTTCTATTTTTAGATCGCTACTTTGGGATGCATTTTTTTACCACGAGTCATGGGGGAAACCCAATGATGTATGTAAATCTTATCTGGACATGGGGACATCCTGAGATTTACGTCCTCATTCTACCGGTATTTGGGATTTGGTCAGAAGTGGTTACAGCGTTTTCTCAGAAGAAGTTCTTTGGCTACCTTTCATCTATTCTTGCGTCAGGATCTGTGATGTTGCTATCTGTTTTTGTATGGCTTCATCATTTCTTTACCATGGGAGCAGGGGCGAATGTAAATGCATTCTTTGGAATTATGACTGAATTTATTGCAATCCCGACAGGAGTACAGGTATTTAACTGGGTATCAACTCTTTTTAGAGGGAAGATTATCTTAAAAACTCCGATTTATTGGTTCCTTGGCTTTATCGGGACATTTACCTTAGGTGGTATGACTGGTGTGATGATGGGGATTCCCGGTATTGATTTTCAAGTACATAATTCGTTATTTTTAGTCGCACATTTTCATACGATGGTGATAGGTGGTGCATTATTTGGTATCTTTGCCGGATTTAGTTACTGGTTCCCTAAAATTGCGGGATTTACCCTCGATGAACAGCTTGGGAAATATGCATTTTGGTGTTGGTTAATTGGATTTTTTGTCTCGTTTATTCCACTCTACATACTTGGGATGATGGGCGCGACGAGAAGACTTGATCACTACACAGATCCGTCATGGCAACCGTTATTTATTATTGCAGCGATAGGAAGTGTTATTATTATGCTTGGTGCAACTCTTCAAGTAGTACAAATCATCGTAAGTATCCGAAATAGAAAAGCACTTCGCGATAGCACAGGAGATCCCTGGAATGGCCGCACGCTTGAATGGGCGACATCGTCTCCGCCACCGTTTTATAACTTCGCAGTTATTCCAGAAGTAACTAGTAATGAGCCGTTCTGGGATATGAAGAAATCAAAAGGAGTAAATCCACCAGTGTATACAGATTTCCATATGCCTAAAAATACACCAATTGGTATCTATATTTCGTGTTTTGTCTTTCTTATTGGGTTTGCGTTTGTTTGGCATATTATCTGGCTTGCTGTGGTCAGTCTGATCGGTGCTCTAACATGTTTTACTATTCGAGCATTTGATGAAGATACAGAATATCTTGTGACGGCAGCAGAAGTTGAAAAAATGGAAAAAGAAAGAAGTGGAGGATATTTAACATCATGATCGAACGTAGAAAAGACGATATTAGTATGGAATCTGCTACAGATGATAAATCATATTTTGGTTTTTGGCTCTATATTTTGACTGATCTTTTAATGTTTGCCGTATTTTTTGCAGCGTACGCAGTACTCCATAATAATACATTTGGAGGAGAGGGAAGTGAGAAGTTATTTAGTCTGCCACTCGCACTTACAGAAACGCTTATTTTATTAACGAGTAGTTTCACCTGTGGAATAGGTATGCTCTATGTGCGATTGAAAGACAAGAAAAAAACGTTACTCTATTTCATAAGTACATTTATACTCGGTGTCGTATTTTTAGGACTCGAGCTTTCTGAATTTTCAACGCTTATTCACGAAGGGAATACTCCACAGAAAAGTGCATTTCTCTCAGCATTTTTTACGTTAGTAGGAACTCATGGTGTACATATTTTGTCTGGGTTAGTATGGATTCTTATTTTGCTTATTTATATTTGGCGCAAAGGTGTAACAGAAAGTGCTATCAGAAAACTAACGCTACTCAGTTTATTCTGGCATTTTCTTGATATTGTTTGGATATTTATTTTTACAGTTGTTTATTTATTAGGTGCCTTATAAAGCTATGAAAATTGGAGTAATACGATCATATATCATTGGATTTATTTTATCACTTGTCTTAACTTTTGCTGCATTTATTCCGGTATTTATCCATACAAATACCAGTCATATGTCTTTTCCTCATGAACTGCTTATTCCATATCTAATCGTGTTGGCACTGATCCAACTTGTCGTACAACTCGTCTTCTTCTTGCATTTTGGTCGTGAGGAAAAACCGTATTTTAATGCACTGTTTCTTTTTTATATTACAGGCATGATCTTGATCGTTGTAATTGGATCGATTTGGATAATGACTCATTTAAATTATAATATGACCTCAGCTGGCATGGAGAGACACATCATTAACGACGAAGGGATTCATCACTAGTGTCTGACCGCATAAAAACGTATTATCAATTAACAAAACCTGGAATAATCTACGGAAATTTGCTTACCACTGCTGCCGGATTCTTCGTCGCTTCAAAAACGCACATTGATGTACTCCTTTTTTTTGCTGTAATGCTGGGTACTGCGTGTATTATTGCAGCTGCATGTGTTTGTAATAATTACATGGATCGTGAGATTGATGCAAAGATGGAGAGGACCAAGAAGCGCGCATTGGTGACAGGTATAGTGAGTGGACGAAATGCATTTATTTTTGCCACAGTACTTGGGATTTTTGGTGTTGTTCTTCTGATAACGTATACAAATGTTTTAACACTCGCTGTGGGTGTCATTGGGTTTATTGATTATGTATTATTATATGGCTTTTCCAAACGTCGCTCAGTGCATGGTACGCTTATTGGTGGTGTTTCAGGCGCGATGCCGATTGTCGCTGGATACACAGCAGTTACGAATAGCTTTGATATCGGTGCATTAGTGCTCTTTCTTATTCTTTCATTTTGGCAAATGCCTCACTTTTATGCGATCGCAATCTATCGAATGAAGGATTATGCAGCCGCAGCAATCCCAACTTTTCCAATTAAAAAAGGACTAGCACTCACCAAAACACATATATTTATCTATTTGATTGGCTATGTTATAACGACATTACTTCTAACAATTATTGGCCTAACAGGATATGTTTATTTTATTGTTATGCTACTGATGAATGGATATTGGTTGTGGATTTGTTCAGAAGGTTTTTTTACAAACGATTCAGAAAAGTGGGCGAAAAAAACATTTTTTGTATCACTCAAAAGTCTCACCGTTTTTTCAATTTTACTTTTGCTAACGGGTCTCCTCCCATAGCAGTATTATTTACCAGTTTGTTCGCACATGTTTCATCGCGTAATCAAATGAACTGTTCACTTTCTTCCCTGGATTAAAAATATTTTCTGGATCCCAGATCTTTTTCGTTTCCTCAAAGAGTGAATAAATCTTTTCACCATACATTTGTTTTAAGAATGGGGAGCGAACGAGTCCATCATTATGCTCACCAGTAATTGAGCCTTTATACTTCGCGATAATATCATAGACATCTTTAGAAATTACTGGAATTGCATCTCTCACTGCTGGTTTAGTGATATCGACCAGTGGAATAATATGGAAATTTCCATTTCCGACGTGTCCTGCAACAGTAAAAATAAAATCAGGATATCGTTTGAGGACTGCTGTTACTTGTGGGATAACTTCAGCAATTTGGTGTGGATCAATGACAAAGTCATCAATAAATGGTGCAGTGTGTTTATCTCGAATTTTATGGCGAAGAAGATTAAAGCTCTCACGACGCACCAACCAATATTTCTTCTCCTGATCATCAATCGCGATTCGTGTCTGAGGATGAAGTGGTTTTAGTTTTTCGCGGAGGGTTTCGATCTTTTTCTTGAGTTCTTCTAGATCATCTCCAGCGAAGTCGACTTGTAAAATAAGTTTCGGCAGTCTCCCGATCGCCATCTGCATAAATGCTGGCATAAATGCGAGTCCTGCCTGTATCATGCCCGAAATTCCAAGCTGTTTAATAAATTCTGGGAAATAGCGAAGAGCGAGTTTAAGTGTGTTGTCATCATAACTCTCAAAACTTTCAGGGCCAAGAGGAAGAACCGCGTCAATAATTTCACCTAAATGGGTTAAATCGTGGAGAAAAATTACTTCCATTTCGTGATGTTTACGAACTGGAACTACCTGCAAATCTGCCTCGAGTAACATGCCAAGCGTTCCTTGAGCGCCAACCCAGAGTTTGGTTAGATCAAAGATCCCTTTTTCTTTATCGTACACATTCCAGAGGAAGTATCCAGCAGAATTTTTCGTCACTTGAGGTTTGGCTGCTTTAATAACATCATAGTTATCCGTAATAAGCGTATACATATTCTTATATAGTTTCCCTTCAAATGTATCCAGTTCCATTTTCTTTTTTAATTCTTCCTCGTTTAATGGTTTAAGTTCACAAATACTCCCATCAGCCAGTACTACTTTCACCCTTTTTACGAAATTTTCTGTTTTACCGTACTCAAGAGATTTTTCACCACCTGAATTGTTATTAACGATTCCACCAATGCCGCAGAGTTCACGTGAAGCAGGGTACGATGCGAAAATCATATTACTTTTTAGTGTTTCTTTTTCAAAGTCACGATAGAAGACACCAGGTTGGACGGTCGCGACATCACCACGGAGTTCGCCGATTTTTGTAAAGTATTTTTGAAAAGCGACGATGATTGATTCATTAATTGATCCGCCACTCATATCTGTTCCAGCAGATCTACCAGTGAGTGAGAGAGTAGCGCTATCTTTTTTATGTTCGGACACGAATTTGACGAGGGAAGCGACATCTTCTTCGTCTTTTGGAAATACGACGACTTGGGGTTTTACTTCAAATAGACTTGCATCGTGACTATGGAGCATAAGGGTTTCTTCATCAGTGACGACATCGCCTTTAATGTTTGTTTTCAGTTCGTCGAGAAGTGCTTGATCCATAATAGTCTCTAATCAGTATATGGAGTATTTCTGTAGTATGCAACTAAGCAGTTTTCATCATGGTAAACTCATCTATTGACAGACGATTAGAAATAGGATTAAGCTATTTTTAAGGTGAAAAAAGTTATTAAAAAACCCACAAAGAAAGCGTCTCGAATATCTTTTCCTAAGTCAGAAAGAGGGGTCTCCAAAACATTTCTCCTGATTGCTGTTGTTGTCATACTTGGTATCGTTGGAGGAGGAGTATATGTGCTAAATAGTGGCATGAAGCTTGGCCCACTGACGAAAATAGCACTCAATCCCAACTGTAAGCATAACGATCCAGATCTCTGTAAATTTTTAAATAATTGGCAGACACAGCGAGATTATTCCACAACGACGACATCTACTTACGCTGGAATGAAGATTGAATCACTGACAGAAATGTCCGGAACAGATAAATTTCACATGGTTTCTAAACAAAACGGAAAAGAAGACTCAAATAGTATTACGATTGGAGATACGACATATACGTTAGATTATACCGATAATAAGTGGTGGAAAACGACATTTAAACTAGATGAGAAAAATACAACAGAAGAAGAAATGAAAGATAACGTTCCTTTTGATGAAAAAGATGGTGAAGCAGAGGATAAAACGAAATATACATTTATCACTAAAGAAACATGTGGTGATTTGACTTGTTTTAAATATGAAATCCTAAGTGAAGAAGCGATGGACGGAAAACAGTTTATTTGGTTTGATAATTATGAATATCTTGTTAGAAAAATGACTATGGAAAGTAAAGACGGTTCAAGTGAATCAATCTATTCATATAACAGAGTTAGCATTTCAGTTCCATCTCCAGTTAAAGAGGGAGAGCCGTCTGCTCCTGGAAATTCAGAGAATATGCCAGCTGATGTGCAAGAAATGATGAAGCAATATCAGCAATCTTCATCTGATGACACTTCCACAGAGCAGCCAGTAAGTGATACATCATCCGATTACTAATACCTTTTTTGACTATGCCTCAAAAAAAATCTGCCAAAGTTCATAAAAGAAGACAAAAACAAGTCGTCACATCTGAGCGGGGATTTTCGCGTTTTACATATCTTTTCGGAATTATTGTGCTTGGTCTCATAATCGGATTAGCATTCTTTTTTAAGCCTTGGAAAGCATTACCATTTATCGGGACTCAGAAACCACTCACTGTTATAAAGCCTGATCTTGATTTTGCCAGAGCACGTCAACTAACGATCGATCCGTCGCGTGATACTGTTATGCAGATTGTAACCAGGGAGAACGTTCGTGTCACACTTGAAGTTCCCAAAGGTGCGCTAAATGAAAAAACCCTCGTTAAAATGATTCCGTTTTATTATGATAAAAAAGCGACATCACCTACTGCAGGTGTACTACTTAGTCCAGGAAAACTACGTTTTTCGCGTCCTGTAACGTTATCATTTAATCTTACAGATAGTTCATTTAGAAACCACGCCCCTAAAAATATTAAGTCTATGACACTTCGGTCTACTGGAACAGCACAAGTGCTAGAAATTGATGCAAAAGCGACATCGTATACACCAGCTCTGATTGCACGTGGACTTGAGACAGAAACGTATCTTCCGGCTCGAATCCTAACAGGTGGAGCGTATGTGTTTTCATTAGACGGTGATAATCAAACCCAAATCGCAACTGAAGCTTTAGCTGTAACATCTATGCCATCACTTACTGTGATTGAAGCAGCAACGAGTCTCTTATTTAATAATAAATCACTTTCGCCAGATGAGCTGACGAAGGCGAAGAACGCTGTTACAAAAATTCTATCTAAAAAACAACCACCTGCGCTTGAACTCTATGCAGCACTTGTTCTGCAGAAAAAAATAAAGAATCCTCGATTCTCATTTATTAAACAAGCATATGCTTACGAAACAGGTCAGGGATTTTATGAGGCAACGTGTCGAAGAGAAGGACTTGGGGTTGAGGAATACTTAGGGCTTGCACAGGCTGCACAGTTAATGGGATATGATTCGATTGGTGAGAATTGTCTTCGTAAAGCAAAAAACATCATCGCTGACGATACGAAAAAAATACTTTCGAATCCAAACTCTGATGTTAAAACTATTATGATTGCTTTGCAAAATGTTCAACTCATTGGGCTTGATGATGATACAAATCTTGATGAGCAGCTTACTGAAAAAGCGAAAGAAGTAGCTGTCAAAGATGCATCAAAAGTAGCACAGGATCCGAACTCAACCGCAGTTGATGCTGCCAAGCAGCTACAGCGCCTAGAAGCCCTTGGAGTTGAATCGGGACCGACCTATGAGTCGCTTCAAAATACCCTCAAGACTTCTACTGAAAAATATGATGAACCAATAGATGACCCATATGATGTTGAACCGACGATAGATAACGAAGAAATTCTCTATAACGCTGCTATGTCTACTCTCGGAGTCGAATTACTCAAAGCATTCGGTTTTGAAGAGCTCGATCAGGAATCTCTAAAAAAGAAATTCGATGAAATGATCTCACAAACATCTGAATTAAATGAGGCGGTATACGCGATGTGTCTGGAAATGGGTGGAGACGATTGTGATTCTAAACACAGTGAAGCCGAAGGCATGATTCGTGAAGCTGAAGCGGAAAGTTATCGTGTCGAAAATGAAATCGGAAATTTACAGTCTCGACCTGATGAGGATCCAGAGTATTTAGAGAACAGTGGTGATGTCAGTCTTTACTTTGAGGAAGAAGCAACTCCGACTCCTGAAGAATCAACGGAAGATACACAAATACAGGATGACACGAACAACACAGGAGATGAACGCATGATGGATTCAAGTAGTGATGGTTCTGATACTTCTTCTTCAGATTCTGATGTGCAGCAGTCAGAGGAATAATCTTCTTATATCGACTTTCTCAATTACTTCGATCGTTTCTTCGGGAGTTCTTTTACTGGGAGGATAGATGTTGGTTTGATAACTGTAGATCCGATAATACAAGCAATACCTATCACGAGCAGTACAATACTGACACTTTTTTCATAGAGCGAGTACGAAGAAACGAACGAAGTAGTTATATGAAGAATAA
Source organism: uncultured Gammaproteobacteria bacterium (assembly GCA_964503265.1). Taxonomy (GTDB): domain Bacteria; phylum Patescibacteriota; class Microgenomatia; order Levybacterales; family UBA12049; genus CAZCYO01. Next base: position 181,600 of record CAZCYO010000002.1, on the reverse strand, counting down.
TAGGGGAGAACAATCTCACAAATTCGTTTGATTGGTCTGAAAGAGCAGTTGTTAGTGCCAGTATCCCATGAGTCGCAACAAATAGTATTCCAAACCCTACGACACTACTACTAATAAGTGTGCTTCCAATCCAGCGTAAGCGTGCTGGCCATGAAGAAGATAATACTCCAAGAAGGAGGATACTTCCAAAGAGAAGTACGATAAGGATTGGATGCACGATTCGGGTAGTTGCGTAGCCATTTTTTATCCCATTGAGTTCTTTCTCGAGGTTAAAAGAAAAATCACTGTTTACAAGCTGTGAAATACTCGTACTAACATTCATCATGTCTGCTTGCTGATTCATTGTCTCATCTGTGTTTTCTGAAGAGTCAGCATATGCTGCCGATTCATTCTTCATCTCGTCAGCCATATCGGTAAGCTGTGTTAGAAGTTGTGGATTTTCTTTTACAATATCTTCTTTTAGTTCTTTAAAAGATAACATTGGTGGAGTCGTCGATTTTCCTGTGATCCAGTTACTAGTATCATCGATCACTCCTTCTGTTTTAATTTTTATATATTCCGAAGTAAAACGAGAAGTAATAATACCTGCTAGTTCAGTATTTTCACTATCGTTTGAACTTATATCTGCAAGTGTTTGACTCAGTTTTTCGTATACACTTGCATTATTTAATTCACTCTTTATCGATACAGGAGTGAGTGGACCATACAGTAATACTGTTAAGAAAATAACGAGAGGAAGTGTGAAGGTGAAAAAGAGTAATGTGAGCAGTTTCATATGGGTAACTCTACAATAAGCGTAGCAAGAAATGTTCATTCCAACAACTGGGAGTATGTACTGTTATTAGCCTTGTGAGATTGTATTCGTTAGCTATTTTCATTACCATTAAAAGAGAGAAATGGTATGTAAGATATGGCAGTAAAAAAATCTTCAGTTGAACAGGTAAAACGATCGGCCGTAAAGTCACTGACGTTTCGGACTATTGTGATTATTTCCGATGCGATTATTACCTTCGCCTTAACCCATCGATATGACATAACCATCGGCTTTGTGGTATTTACCAATATCGCAAGTGCGCTTCTTTACTATTTCCATGAACGAATCTGGGCACGACTGAGCTGGGGAAGAAATTAGAGGGTTGTATCACTCCGCAGGATGTGTATCTTCCGTATATCGAAATGACCCCACCGCAAATGCTACTAGTACTGATAGTGAAACACCGATAATGCATATCTCTCCGATTGATACACTTGATGCTGCGTTTGTGATATTTGTACTTACGATACTTGGGATCATCCATGTCGCGTAGTAAGCCTGGATATAGGTGAGGATACAAATGATTCCAATCAGGCCGAGACTGTGAAGGATCGTAAATCTAAATAATGTTCCTTCTTGTCCGCTTAGTTTGGTCGACGCAGTGGCTACTGCGATGCTTTGGGGAGAGATCATTTTCGCTGCGACCCCACCGCTACTATTCGCTGCGACACTTAGGACCGGACTAATTCCGAGTGACTGGGCTGTTTGGGACTGAATATTACTAAAAAGCGCGTTTGAAGAGGTATCACTGCCAGTGATGAATACACCAAGCCAGCCGAGAAGGGGAGAAAGTAACGGGAAAAAGTGTCCTGTTATGGTAAGTGCGTTTCCGATCGTAGTGGACATGCCAGAATAATTAGCGACATATGCGAATCCAACGATCGAGCCAATTGTGATGAGGGGTTTGTAGAGTTCTGTGACGGTTTGGCTAGCTACTTGCCAGAATATACGAGCGGGAAGTCTGAGAAGAAGTGCGGTTACGATTGTCGCTAACAGAATCGCTGTCCCTGCTGCTCCAAGCCATGCAAAGGAATAGTTAACAGTGAGTATGTTCCCATTTGCGACAACCGCATGGTTAAGAACTCCAAAAGGAATATGAAGTGTTACCTTACTGAGTATCTGCTGGATGCCTGAACTTCCCCAATTACCGATAAAAATAATAAGTAACAGAAATGGAGTCCACGCCCTAACGAGTTCTGTTCGACTATGCATATGTCTCACAGGATGCATAAGTGCTTCGGATCGTTCTTTCGGAAAACGCCAGATTTCTTTGGGGTGCCAAATTCTGAGAAAACCAATCAAACAAATGATTGAGACGATAGCGGAAAGAACATCAGGAAGTGTCGGTCCGAGGTAACTCGCTGTGAGAAACATCGTTAGTGCATATGATGTACTGGTGACGAGAATTGCAGGCCAGATAGCTTTCGTATCTTTCCACCCTGCGATGATAATGACAAGCCAAAAGGGGATGATAAATGCGATAAACGGAAGCTGATGACCGATCATACGACTGAGGATAGCTGGATCGATATTTGTCAAATGTCCGGCCGTAATCACTGCGATTCCGACACCTCCGAACGCGACAGGTGCGGTATTGGCGATTAGACAAATTCCAGCAGCATATAATGGTACAAATCCAAGTCCCACCAGCATTCCAGCAGTGATCGCGACGGGTGCCCCAAATCCTGCCGAACCCTCAAGAAATGCTCCAAAACAAAACGCGATTAACAACGCCTGAAGACGTCGATCCGCAGTCACAGATTCGATACTATCTCGAACGATGGCAAACCCGCCACTTTTAACACTGATGTTATAGAGAAATACAGCATTAAGGACGATCCAACCTATTGGGAATAAGCCGTTGAGTATCCCATAAAGCGCAGCCATCAGTGCCAGGCTAACAGGCATAGTATAGATTGTGGTTGCGATGATAAGCGCCACGATGAGTGTACATATCGTGGCGATGTAGCCAGGAACTTTGCGGCTAATGAGGAGAATAAAGAGAAAGAGTATCGGGATGACTGCAACTACTGCTGAGAGTGTGATGTTATGTAATGGATTTGCGAGTTGTTGCCACATATAAATAGTCTACAGGGATACTTCAATAAATCGATAGAATAAATCATTGCAAAAAAAGTATTTTTTTACTTTTAATTTCAATTATTTTGCTATACTCATAGCTGCGTTGGGAAAACTTGCTCGATCTTTCATCTCTATCTTCTCAGTCATAGTACTATGTTCACTTATCGTGTATGTTTCACTCGCAATTTATATCAGAAATAATGCTGAAAAAGACTCGAAAGTACCATCTGATGTGATACTCGTACTCGGAGCAAGGGTCTACATTTCGGGAGCATATAATCCATGTCTTAAAGCTCGTGTCGATCATGCTGTTACTCTTTATAAGCATAAATTTGCGCCGAAAATCCTCATGAGTGGAGGGAATGATAAGGAAGATAATGCGAATGAAGCGGAGACGATGAAGAAAATTGCGATCGAAGAAGGGGTAAAGCCAGAAGATATACTCCTTGAAAAGAAATCGAGCTCGACATATGAGAATATTATGTTTTCAAAGAAACTATTTGAGGCAAAAAATCTTCAATCAGTAATCATCGTTACTGAACCATTCCATATCCCCAGGGCCTCTCTTGTCGCGAAAAAAGCAGCACTTTCTTTCACTGTCTCACCAGCTATCGATAGTCCTTGCTGGACTCACCATACGTATCTTTCAAAGTATTTCCTCAAAGAACCCCTCGCGATTTTAGGGTATAAACTTCAGAAAAAACTGTAAACAGTCGAACTCAGAATAAATGTGGAGGGTGATGATAGAAAACAACACTTTCCAAAAAGTAACTACTTCACAAAGTAAAGTATTAAGAGTACTATGGTATTTAGATGAAAGCAGCACAATATAATTCTTACGGTGATTCCTCAGTTATTGAAATAAACGAAAATGCACCAACTCCTGTGCTTAAAGACTCACAGATTATGGTCGAGGTTCATGCAGCAGCGTTAAATCCTTTTGACTATAAAGTACGCATGGGGTATATGAAAGAAATGATCCCACTTACTTTCCCTGTGACGATCGGGGGAGATTTTTCAGGGGTCGTGACTGAGGTTGCGCCTGGTGTGACTGAATTTTCTGTGGGGGATGAAGTCTATGGACAGGCTGTCGTCGTAAACGGGGGTTCAGGAGCGATTGCTGAATTTGCAGCTGCGAATACGAAGAATACTGCAAAGAAACCAACATCTGTCGACTTCTCAGAAGCTGCATCTCTCGTTCTTGTGGGAGTAAGTAGTATCCAGGCTCTTGAAGATTCGATGAAACTAACCACTGGTCAGAAGATTCTTATTCATGGTGGAGCTGGGGGAATAGGATCGATCGCGATCCAGCTGGCTAAACACTTAGGTGCATATGTGGCGACGACCGTGAGTATGGGAGATGAAGAGCTCGTGAAGTCACTTGGTGCTGATGAAGTGATCGATTATAAAACAGAAAAATTTGAAGAAAAAATCTCAGACTATGATGCAGTATTTGATACTGTCGGGGGAGAGACGCTTGAAAGATCATTTGGAGTTCTTAAAAAAGGTGGAGTACTCGTCTCGATGACAGGCCAGGTAGATCAAGCGAAAGCTAGTGAGCATGAAATTACTGGAGTAGGGCAATTTACCGATACGAACACTATTCGTCTAAAACGACTTGCAGAACTCGTCGATTCAGGAGTTATAAGGCCACAAATTGACAAATCATTTACTCTTGATGAGACAGCAGCCGCATACACACACCTCGAAACATCCCACCCTAAGGGAAAAGTCGTCGTTACAGTTCGTGCCTAGCGTTTTAATCTCATCTTCCTCTAAGCTCATCTATTACACGTTCCTTACCCGCAGCTTACGTTTTTTTAGCTCGGTGTTATTACAATATGATTATTAAGTGTTTCTTAAGAAAGGATGGTGATAGATATATGGCAACAATAGTAAATAATCCAGGGACAACTGAATCAAGTAACGGCATGGGAATGATACTCGGCGTTATCGTTGTACTACTAATCGCATTCTTTTTCTTCGTGTACGGGTTACCAATGATGCGTCAATCTGTTTCTCCGCAAATAAATGTACCAGGAAAAATTGATGTGAATGTTCAAGGTGGAACAAAGTAAAAACACCTAAAAAATTTAAATGAAAGGAGGTATATAAAATTATGAGTTTAATTATTACATTAGTATTAGCAGGGTTAGTCGGATGGATCGCATCCATGGTCATGAAAACTGACGGTGAGATGGGATGGGTCGCTAACGTTGTAGCTGGAATCATAGGAGGATTCTTAGGAACGACACTTCTTGGTTTCATCTCTCCAGCAACACCTACCGATAACGGACTAAGTGTTCCAGGGATTATCGTCGGAGTAATCGGAGCATGTATCGCTATTTTCGTTTGGAAAGCGATCGCAGGACGAAGAGCTCTCTAAGTCTTTATGATAAGCCAGGCCACTCTTTTAAAAAGAGCCCTGGCTTATTTTTGTAGCTTATTTCTATAAGAGCTACAAAAAAAATAATATTTCTATTACAATATATAACTAATGTAGGAAGAGGCGCCAAAAAGTACTTTCGTACAATTTCGGCATCACTTACTATTTATAGATTAAATAATCAAGGTGAAAGGGGCGCAAATCTAAAGATATTGCGACATCCCTTGAAATAGTAGTTTAAGAAATAATCAAGGTGAAGGGGGGTGAATCATATATGAATAAAAAAAATCCAGTAGTTCATTTTGAAATACCAGCTGATGATATGGATCGGATTAAGAAATTCTACGAGACAGTTTTCGGATGGGGGATGCACCAGTTGGGTCCTGAGATGGGGAATTACGTAACAGTGATGACCACAGAGACAAGTACAGATAATCGTTCTACTACACCAGGTGCGATTAATGGTGGGTTTTATAAAAGAGGTGGGGAAGCTCAGCATCCATCAGTCGTCGTCGCAGTTGATGACATTTATGAAGCGATGAAAGCTGTGACAGCAGCAGGTGGAAAAGTACTTGGGGGAATGGGCGGACCTGAAAAACCTGACGATATTCCAGGAGTAGGTCTCTTCTCAGGTATTATCGATACAGAAGGAAATCGTATCGCTATGCTTCAGCCAAAAGGGATGTAAGAAGGCATAATACTAGCAAACGTTTTTACACAAAAGCCTCATTTCGAGGCTTTTGTCGCATAAAACTGATATACTCTGGATTAAATAAATGAAAATTAATAAAAAACTAATCATAGGAACTACTTGCGTAGGTGTATTGCTAATTGCAGTTGTATTTATCCAAAATGCTAATAAGACGAGGCAGCCTGAGGTAGCAAAAGATGTGGACCAAGTCAGCAAGACTGCTGCAGATACTTCACCTGCAGTACATGATTCAATCGAAAAATATATTTCATTTTCGCTTCCTAAAGAATGGACAAAGAAAGTTAGTAAGGCTGGGGGGGAAGACTATCTCACTGTTTACTCTCCAGATTATTCCTATAATACTACTCGTAAAGATGATGGTATGCGAATCGTGATAACGCGAAATAAATCTACAACATCTCCAAAAGAAGTAATTCCTACTATAATTCAGGATTCAAGCAAATACATTCCATCTATTGATAGAACGATCTATGCAGTAGAAATAGGCGGATTAACTGGGTATAAATATATGGTGTGGAATGATATGGCCTATGATGTACAGTATCCTCATATAACGCTTATAGACGATGATATACAGTGGGATTTCTCGTTTATCGTTTTTGATGGAACCAGCCATAGAAATGAAGTTGATTCATTCTTATCTTCAATTAATTTCAACTAACAGAACTTCTTAATCATCGAAAGTATCTGGACGTTCTATAACCTTCTTGATATGAGGAAGAGGGGAATTCTATCAAGAAATCATCCAAGAAGTAAAATGATCCCACACATATATCATACTGAACTCGTTTACACAGCGTAGTTTTAATGAAGCTGGGATTAAGGATCTACTGTTTTCCTTTAAGCACTGCTATAATCGCCCTCAATTATGGGTGAAAGATTGGGATATAATCCTGAACAACTTGTAAACAAAGAAACAGGAGTTACGCTTGAAGAGCTTGGAAAAGCATTTCAACTATCCTTCTCGTCGAATATCCTAGCTAATCCTGAGGGATGGCGACCGGAATATCCATCATTTGGACACTGCAGTGCAGCAGCCCAAGTAACCAATGATCTTTTTGGAGGAGATATTCAAGGATATTGGTTCGGTGATCTTGCACAGCAATGGGGAGTATATGTAAGGGGAAGTCATTACTTAAATGTTTTGCCAGATGGACAGCGAGTTGATTTTACGAGATCTCAATTTCCGCCAGATTTTCCTTACGAGAGCGTCATGATTCCTCATTTAGGAAAAGTGGTTGATAGGGAAAAAGAGTTTGGTAATGCTGGATCAGCTGGGCAGTACGCGAGGCTTCATATCGCAGTTACTCGTAATCTATGGAGCGAGTTTAATAAGAAGATCCCTTGTAAGTTTTTAGACAAGAGTAAATTACCCTGGGAGATTTCACAAGATTAGATCTGTTATAATTACCCTCATATGAACATATCTGTAGGGATAGTCAGAACATAACCCGACATAACAGTTTCCCCTTTGTAGTAAAAATTAAACTTCCCAAGCCACGAAAATTAAGGAAAATAGTTGCGAGAGATGATCTGGGGAAGATTGTTAGCTTAAAATTATTCAACCAGTAATGATTTATTATTTTGAATGGTTTTTATTCAAATATTTCGTGACTTCAGATTCAAATTCATTAATTAAAGACATTGAATATATTACACCCAAACTCTCGCTATCATCAGAGCTTACTAGTGATGGTACACCAAGCATACAGCCATCTTTATCAACTGCTAAGCCACCAGAGTTTCCATGGCTAATTTTAGCTGATGTAACTATTAAACCATTCCCAGGAAAACTACTAACAACTCCATCAGTTACAGTTAGTGAATATCCTCCACTAATAGCAGGATAGCCATAAATTCTTACTGGTTCACCTAGTTTAATATTTTCATTCTTGCATCGGTTTGTGTCATCAAAAGCAGGGAATGTCTTAGGATAGGTTCCCTTGTATTTCCCTTCTTCCTTGTCGTAATAAGCATTGTATATTTGCATGTATGCTAGGTCGTAATCATCGCTTATACCTGGAATAACAATAGGATGCGCTAGGTAAACTTCTGATGGCTGTCCTGTTAGTGAGTCTGGTAAAACAACTAAGCATCCTGTTTCGTCTACTAGTATATTTGTCTTATTTTGCGGAATAATATGAGAATTAGTTAATATTATTCCATCTTTGGTTAATATGATACCAGAGCCCCCACTCGATGATTCGTTTTTGGCATTACTTGTACTAGGGCAAAGAATGTTTACAACTGAAGATGCAATTTCTTCTCGACTATCTTTCTCAATTACGGCAGTTTCTGGGATGTTTGATGTGGTTTTGGTGGTAGTTGTGTCTTCCGAATAAAAGGCTGTTATAAAAATAAGTGCAACACCAATAACAATAATCCAATTCCAAGCCCCGAAATTTGACCTCACAAGTCTATCTTTGTACTTTTTCTCCCAATATAGATTTATATTGTTTTGAACTGAAATTAAAGGTAAAAATCCAAGTAAGAACCTGGTTAAGAAAAAATACACTACTGCTAGAGCTCCTGCTTCTAAGCCTTTTCCATCATTCACAGTTTTTACATCTCGTGAGATATACTTGAATAGTGAGTAAGACGTTAGAGGAGAAAAAAGTGCGAATATCCAAAGCATAAACCATCCATGCTTGAGGTTATTCTCCGTATTAAGAGATTTCCATTGTTTATAGAACCAATAAATCTCAAAAATTCCAAAAGTTGCTAAACACATAATTATTAGCTTCCAAGTTGAGATTACATAGGGGTATGGAGCGGTATTCTGGTCTATATGTTTATCTATAGAATGCTTTTCTTCATATTGGGTATTGTCGGTCTTCGCTATGTTATCAATTTCCTGACCGCAATGCTGACAAAATTTACTACCTTCAGGGTTTTTCTTTCCACAGTGCTTACAATACATATTAATTTGAGTTTAAATAATCGTGAACTTCTTGAGAGGCTTCGGCTCCATTATCAATAGACTTTTGTAAATAGATTTTTGCATTTGCATCATCTTTGTTTCCTAGATACGCAAGACCAAGCCAATACGCTGCATAAGGATGTTGAGTAAAGTTGGATGAAGATAGTAAAGTTATAGTTTCACTGTAGTTTTTATTGTAATAATAAGCTATCGCGAGGTTTTGCTTCGATGTTTCTGAAGGGCTTAGTTCATTTGCTTTTTTAGCATAGAGAAGTGCTTTGCTGTAGTCAGTATATTTTGGCGCAATCCCTTCTAAATCTAAATGGAATAATGCTAGCGCATTATTAATTTGAAAATTTTCGGGATTAAGCCTGTAAGCACTATTGTAATTAGTTAAGGCTTTATTAATATCTCGATTAAGTAGAGCAATTTCTCCTGAAATCAGATAATAGTCGAATGTGTTTTGTGTTGTTAAGGGAAGAGCTTCGTTGAACGCACCCAATGCTTCGGTTGTTTGCGTATCAGTCGAATATACATAGGCAAGATTTTTAAGTGCTGAAACTTTTACTTCATTTGATGTAGCTTCATTTGCTGCTTTACGAAATTGTTCAATAGCAGTTTTTTTATCTCCAGCGTCAAACGTTATAATTGCTTCGTTGTTCGTTTTTATTTGTTCTTTATCTACAGCACTATATGTTCCAAAACCAAATATTGCAAGAAGAACCAGAATTTTAATGATTCCTCCCCAAGACTTCTTTTTTTCTGATTTATGTGGGAGACTAGGTTGTTCAATTTGTTTAGATTCAATGTCTTTCCTTACTCCCTCTAACTGAACACCACAATGCTTGCAAAATTTACTATTTTCAAGAATTTGTTTACTACATTTATGACAATACATAGTTATGAAATGTCTTTTAAGTAATCTTCTTCTCTGAGTCTTCTTTGAATATCGTTTTCAAATAAGTCTAGAAAATCGGCAAATTGTTTTTTGCTATATTTTCCTAAATACAAGGCACTACATACGAAGCTATTTAACTCAGGAGATATTGAGAAAGAACAAAATAGCGTTTGATAGTTCATTCTATTAACGGTTTCAAGAGCCTCTTTGTGGTTCTTCTTAACTTTATCTTCATTTATGTTGTAAAGAGTTACAAAGGAAGTTCCAATGTCAGTTATTGCATTGAAAAGTAAGTTTGGTTTACTTCCTTTATGAATTGCGGAGTATCGTTGTGCGTTTCCAGCATTTACTTCAAGTTTGTTAGTCTCGTAGCCTAGAAATTCGAGGTGTTCAAATATTTCATGTTCAACCTCTACGACAGCAGGTTTATCAGTTATCTCAACCTTATTTCCACAGGAGGGGCAATATTTACAATCTTCGTCTATGCGTTGGTCGCATTTTATACATTTCATTTTAATATTAATTTAAGTTAATTGTACAGCTATGCTTGTGAGATATACAATCTGCAATTTTACCTGTTGATTTTTCATTTGAATATCCCACAATAAAAAATAAGACTGCACTTGTAAAGTCAATAGGACTCCATGTCTGACGAGAAAGCTAAATAGATATATGGGATTAAATAGAAATACGATTTCTCCAAAAATAAGTGCCCAACCTGTAATCTTCGATCTATAAAAACCATATGCACCATTGAATAGGATAAGAAAATTGCCCAACGAAGGAGATTGTAATAATCGAAAGTCACGAAGGTACAGTTGCTTGAAGAAGAATAGTGCTAGAGGCTACACACAGCCGTTTAATATTCAAGTAATATTAATTCTTAACAGAATTGCATCACAATTGAGCTTGAATTGAGTCAAAAGTTTGATTATAACTCACAATTGTTTAACCAATGTTACAGTTTTAGTAAATTAGGCTCAAGATTAATATGAGTAATTCTTGGGTGGTCATGATGCTGCAATTATTTTGTTCTGTTTTAGAACGTAAACTGTTATAATTACCCTCATATGAACATATCTGTAGGAATTGTTGGTTTACCAAATGTGGGGAAGTCCACTCTCTTTAATGCTCTGCTTAAGAAGCAGCAGGCTCTTGCGGCTAATTATCCTTTTGCTACTATCGAACCGAATGTCGGGATCGTTCCGGTGCCGGATGCACGACTCACGAAATTGGCTGAGATTACGATGGAGGAGGAAAAAATGTCGTCACTTCCACCGATTAAGGCTGCGACTGTGGAATTCGTCGACATCGCTGGGCTCGTCAAAGGTGCATCAGAGGGGGCGGGGCTGGGGAATAAATTTCTTTCTCACATTCGTGAAGTTCGAGTTATTGCACATGTAGTTCGCGCATTCATCGATGAGAATGTGATCAGGGAGGGAAGTAGTGACCCTGAGAGTGACTATGCGACGATTCAGACGGAGCTCATGATCGCTGACATGCAGACGATGCAGAAGGCACTGGAGAATCGGAAACTTCCACCACTCACCATTAATTTCTATAAAAAAGTACTCGAAAACCTCGAAGCGGGGATCCCAGCACGACAGACGAAGGTCGATGAAGAAGAGAAAATACTCTTCGATCAGCTCTTTTTACTTACCTCTAAACCTGAAGTAATCGTGTTAAATGTCTCAGAAGATGATTATTCACTGGTGAATAATCAGGTGATGATCGAGCGTTATGCGAATTTACTCCAGCTCTCAGAACAGAACTTCGTCGTGATCTGTGCGAAGATCGAATCAGAACTGGCAGCACTTGATGAGGATGAGCAGAAAATGTATCTCCATGATCTCGGTTTCCCGACCTCTGGCCTTGAGCGTCTCATCACGAAGGCATATGACAGACTTGGCCTTATCTCTTTCCTTACAGCAGGGGAGAAGGAAGTCAGAGCCTGGACGACTCGAAAGGGAGTCAGTGCTCCAGAAGCAGCAGGTGAAATCCACACGGATTTCACGAAGAAATTTATTAAAGCTGAAGTTATTTCATATGATGACTACGTGTCACTAAATGGAGTGAAAGCTGCTCGAACTGCTGGTAAGGCGAGACTTGAGGGGAGAGACTATATTATGAAAGATGGAGATGTGGTCGAGTTTAAGATCGGAGCCTAATATATGCCTCACCCAGAACGAAAAATAGATATCCATCCTCCAGGATATGAAACAGATGCTCGTACCTTTGCAGATCTTTTTGTAGGACAAGCGCTCACCTACCTCGATGCTCCCACGAAAAAATATACGACTCCTGAGCGTGGTATGACTCGTGAAGATGGATTTGATTGCTCAGGGCTCGTCACCAGAGTTCTAACAGATATCGGATTTGCTCCAGAACCAGATATTAGGCACGCAAATGAATATATGGATAAATGGGGGATTGCCATCCATCCAGAGTTTAAGCAAAAAGGTGATCTCGTCTTTTTTAGTTGGAGTGGGGCATTTCCGACACATGTGGGAATTATGATCGATGAGGAGCATTTTATTCACGCTCGACCCAAACTCGGTACTGTACGCATCGAGCCACTTGAGAAACGGCTTATCAAACCTCAGTATGGTCAAATCTATCCTGAAAACCCGATCGGATTTAAACGAGCTGCATTTCAGGACGGAAGATGGCGATTTTATCCAAATATATTCCCACTTGCTTCAAACACGCAGATATTGTAAAATTATGAGCACGTATGAGACTCTATGAACTAGTATTAGTGTTAAAAACATCACTAACAGATGCTGATCGAAAAACAGCACTTGATGCTATTAAAGCATTAGTGAAGGATTTAACCGTCGCAAAAGAAGAAGATTGGGGCCAGAAGCCACTTTCTTATAAAATTAAAAAAGAAGTAGCAGGTGTGTATCACATGCTTCGTCTTGAGGGTGAAAATGCAGTTCCATCTGATTTTGAAGCACGATTATTACGAAACGAAAATGTGTTACGACATTTACTCGTTAGAGTAAAATAAATTCGAAGCACGAAACTCGAAATACGAAACAAATAAAAACGATCAAAATAAAACTGTTTTGAGAATTATTATTTAAATATTATTTCGGATTTCGATATTCGAAATTAGAGTTTATATAGATATGGCACGAAGTCTTAATCGAGTTCAACTTATCGGAAATCTCACGCGAGATCCTGAACTTCGCTACACACCTACCGGTGCAGCAGTATGTTCATTCGGTCTTGCGACCAATCGTTCTTGGACGACAGATACCGGTGAAAAACACGATGAAACTGAGTTCCATAATATAGTTGCTTGGAATAAATTGGCTGAACTTTGTAGTCAGTTCTTAGTGAAAGGAAGAAAAGTCTATGTCGAAGGACGACTTTCAACCCGAAACTGGACGACTCAAGATAATCAACAGCGATCACGCACAGAAGTAGTGATTGATGATATGATTCTTCTTGATAATAAAGGAGCAGGCGAGAAAGCAGAAATGCATGAAGAAGTAACATCTTCAGCACCAGCTAAAAAAGCAGCGCCAAAGAAAGAAGAAGAGGAAATGCATACTCAAGCACCAACTGAAGAAGTGATGCCAGATGATATTCCCTTCTAGGAGTTAGAATTATGAATAAAAAACCGATGCGAACAATTAGAAAAATACAGGTCCCTAAAGACTGCTATTTTTGTACTGAGAAAAAAACACCTTGGTACACAGATGTAGCAGCTCTTCAGCGATTTACAAACGATCGTGGCAGAATCATTCCACGAAGTCGAAATGGTATTTGCGCGCTTCATCAGCGACGAATGACGACAGCGATTAAATATGCTCGTCACTTAGCGCTCATGCCTTTTGTGGTTACAGAGTAATTTCCTCTTGTCAGTCTTTTTTTCTTAGGTAATTTGTATTCTCCTTCAAAATATATTATCCTTGATATATTGTTTATTCTTAGCTAATAACGAATAACTCATGTATGACTGAACTGCCTGTCCTTATTCCAACTGGTTTTACGACGACAATTACTCCCGGTACTACTGTAACTGTTGGTGATACGCTTGCTACGTATGATGCTGTTAGTGAAGAAGCGATCAATCTGGCAGAAAAGCTCGAAACAAATCCCCTTAAAGTGGCGAAAATGTTGAAGAAAAATCCTGGTGAGACGGTCGAAGTAGGGGAGGCACTTGCGGTAAAATCTGGCTTTTTCTCAAGCATTCAAGTCCAAAGTAAAGTAGCTGGAACGATTATTCGCTACGAGCGAAATACAGGGAAGCTCATTATCGCACCGACGAAAAGTGAAGAGGCTGAGAAAATTGGCGATACCATAGTAGCGCCAGTTGAAGGGACAGTACTTTCTGTCGATGATTCGCAAATTATTCTTAAAACTGATAAGAATGTCTTAGCTGCGAGTAGAGGCTCAGGGAAAGCTGTCTCGGGTGACATGTATATCCTTGAAGGGAAAAAAGATGAAGACTTACTGTATCGACTCGATGCAGATGCGATAGGAAAGATTGTGGTGAGTGAGAAAGTAACACGAGAACTCCTGATGAAAGCACTTGGTATTGGAGTTGTTGGAATGATAGTTGAAGAAATTACTGAGCCTGATCTTGTCTATTTTGCTGATAAAGAGAAAACAGTACCACTTGTTATGCTTGAAAAAGAATTGTTCGATAAGGTAAAAAAACACAAAGAAAAAAAAGTGTTTGTAAATGGTAGTGAAAAAGTAGTAGTATTATTAAGATGATAAAACCACAGACACTTCGAACGATTGTTATCGTGATTATCGCGGCATTACTTGGCTATTATGTCGGAGTCACAAAAATTAATTATAGTTGGAAAAACTATCATCCAAGTGTTAATGTCGTTAGTAAAGACCCACCTCCTGGAGTAACCAACCTCGATTTAACCATGTTCTGGTCTGTTCTCCAGAAAATTCAGGATGGTTATTATGATAAAACGAAAATCGACGCTCAGAAGCTGTTAAATGGTGCTATCTCAGGTATGGTTTCCTCACTTGATGATCCATATACGATGTATCTTCCTCCAGCACAAAATAGTGATTTCAAACAAGGCTTATCAGGGAAGTTCCAAGGAATTGGTGCTGAACTTGGTATGAAAGGAAATCAAATCATTGTGGTCGCTCCACTTGAAGGCAGTCCAGCACAAAAGGCCGGGATAAAAGCAGGGGATTCAATCGTTAAAGTAAATAACGTTATGACGAGTGGATGGAATTTAAATCAGACGGTTGAGAAAATCCGTGGTGAAAAAGGAACAAAAGTATCTCTCACGGTTGTCCATAAGAATGAACAGAAAGTCTCCCAAATCGACATTATTCGAGATGATATTACTGTTAAAAGTGTTGTAAGTTGGATTAAAAAAACGAAAGATATTTCAGAGATTAATAAAGATTCTGTAAAAGGAAATGAAAATGATGAAATAGCGTATATTCACATCGGACAATTCGGCGATAACACAAATCAGGAATGGGTAGGATTAACAAATAAAATTGAACTTGAACGAAAGCAGAACCCAAATCTAAAAGGTGTGATCGTCGATGTCCGCAATAATCCTGGAGGCTATTTAACTGATGCCGTATATATCGCGTCAGAATTTATTACAAACGGTACAATCGTTATGCAGGAAGACGGCCAAGGTCAACGCACGATTCTTCCTGTATCTCGCCAGGGATTACTCACAGATATGCCAGTTGTTGTTCTTATTAATGGTGGGTCTGCATCAGCAAGTGAGATTTTATCTGGCTCGCTTAGAGATCACAATCGAGCAAAACTGGTCGGTGAAAAATCATTTGGAAAAGGAACTGTACAGCAAGCTGAGGATTTGGGTGGGGGAGCAGGGATTCACGTCACGATCGCAAAATGGCTTACCCCGAACGGTACATGGGTTGGAAATGGTAAAGATGGAGCCGGCTTAATTCCAGATTATCCTGTGACACTTGATCCAAAAGACCCAAGTCACGATACACAGCTTGAAAAAGCAGTTCAACTCTTGGTACAGTAAATGTATGCAAGAAATATCTCCTGTCCCATCTCCCGTTGAAGCACCTCTTCTCATGCCTGTTGCAGAAAATCTTCCTCAACCCGAAATAGGTGAGAAACCTAAAATCATTCGAATTTTCCAAAAAGCCGCCAAACGATATGAAGAAGCCTACGATATAAAAAGAGCGGAAGGAAACCTCAGCGATGAGGATCGAATGGGATTTGTAGCGACACATACAGAACTCGAAGCTTCAAATTGGGGAGAGAAACCCAGATATTACTCATTTAAAGATGCAGAAGGAAACAGAAAAAGTATCAGACGTAATGTTCCACTCAATTATATTCTTAGACAGCTTGATGAAGATATTACAGCAGCGACTCAGGGAGGTAATGAAGCCTTAAGAAGTGAACTACAGACGGATAGAGACTATCTGTGGGAAAATAGTAAACCCCTTCTTCGTAACAAGAACAGAGAAGGTCTTGTCGATCATGAGGCGAAGAGAATGGCTACTCTTTTTGCTCGTGCGATGTCAGAAAATGCAGATAGTGATGCCTATAAATTTATGGATCAGGCAAAGCTTGCTCTTATGAACGAGCGAGAATTAGTAGTGCCAAATCCACTTGTCAGAGCAGATATTGCGGATCTGACAATTCCTGAAAAGACAATTCAAGGTGTACTTGATAAGGTAGATGAAAAAGTTCAACCAGTAGATACATTAACGCTTGGAAGAACAAGACCTGGATCAACTGCTAGATCTATTAGATCTTCTGGCAAACCATATGTAGCCGCAATGAGAGAATCAGCACGCAGAGATGCTATGCAGCCCGATTTATCTGTGGCTGTTCCAGAAGTACATGTACCAAGCCCCGTGGCTCAAGTAAGAGAATCAGCTCCTCCCATTGATTATGTTGCAGCAGCACAAAGGAGAAGCGATCTTGTGCGAGGTATGCTTGATGGTTTAATTGGGGGTTCTCGTAATGTAGTACCATTACCTTCTGAAGAACAAACCATGGACGACCCGATGAATAACCCAATCACGCTTGAACCCGTCTTGGGGAGTCCACAACCAGTAACCACTCTTTCAGAACAGCCCACTTCACAAATTCCTGAGGAGGTTGATGACTCTTTTCACATTGATAATCTAGATCCAATTGAACTTGCCGGAATGTACCCAGATACAGTATCTATAGAACCTGATATTACAGAACCTGGAAATGATCTACTCCTTAGAGAACCGAGTACTCCAGTAACTGAAGGAGAATCTCACGTGACAGATGGAGAAAACCCTCCCGTACTGCCGACTGAAACAGACCTAGCTGCAGACGAAATACTATCATTTCAAAGCGAGGCAGGGCGTCTGCAACCAATTGTTTCACTCGCTGGAAGAGCCGTCCAAACAGAACCTCAAGAAGTCTCAGCTCCAGATACTGCAGCATATATATCTATCCACAACGCAGATAAAACTGCTCCACAAGTTGAAGTTCTACAAGCAAAACCAATGTCTCTTTGGAGAAAGTTAGGAGCTGCACTTGGTCTAACCCGTGCCGCATAATTCCTCCCTCGTCCAATAACAAATAGCTCTTACGACCTTTTTATTTTTTAAGCATTTTTTCAGATTAGGGTTGTATACCTATGCTATACTGTTTTTATGCGTAAACTAGTTCTTCTTATTATCGCATTACTTATCGTTTTAGCTGGCCTTAGTGCTGCGCAGCGGTATATTCCTCAACTTCGTAAAACTGCATCAGAATCATCATTCTTCGCAGGTGGCGGAAATACCCAAAACGTAAAAGTCGTTTCTGAAGAATCAGTCGTAATTAATGTGGTAAAGAAAGTTAGTCCATCTGTCGTGACTATCGCAGCGACAAGTCTTATTAGTCAGAATAGTACCAACGATCCGTTCTCATTCTTCGGTTTTTCCGTCCCACCACAGCAGCAACAAACTGAGCCTAATCCAACTGAACCACAAAATATCGGCTCAGGCTTTATCATTACAAAAGATGGTATCATCGTCACCAATAAACACGTGGTTGCTGACACATCGTCTAAGTACCAAGTCATAACGAGTGCAAATAAAAAATATGATGTAGAGAAAATCTATAGGGATCCAACTAACGACATCGCGATTTTAAAAATCACACCTGGTAGTGGTGATTCACTTCCACCAGTTGATCTGGGGGACTCAGGAAAGCTTCAAGTCGGGCAATTGGCAGTTGCTATCGGCACGCCGCTTGGAGAATTTAATGGATCAGTTACCAGTGGGATTATCTCAGGACTTGGTCGTGGAATCACAGCAGGATCTCCATTTGAAGGTTTTGTGGAACAACTCGATAATGTTATTCAAACGGATGCTGCTATCAGCCCTGGAAATAGTGGGGGACCACTGATTAACTCAAGTGGACAAGTAATTGGCGTAAACACTGCTGTTTCTCAAAGTGGTCAGAATATCGGATTTGCCATGCCAATTAATACTGTTAAAGAGTCCATTAAAAACTTTAATGATAATGGACAGTTTAATCGACCGTTCCTTGGTGTATCATATCGAATGCTTACTAAAGACATGGCGATTCGTTATGATTTAGCAGTTGGAGCGTACGTCGAATCAGTTGTTCCTTCTTCTTCTGCTGATAAAGCTGGAGTAGAACGTGGAGATGTGATTACACAATTTGATGGGCAAAAAGTCGTAGCAGATAGTGGTGAACTCTCGAAATTTATTGCTCGTAAAAAAGTCGGAGATACTGTCAAATTAACCCTATATCGAGATGGAAAGACAGTAGAGGTTAGTGCTGTACTTGACGCGGCTCCATCGCAATAACGACATAGTAAAATTACTTATTGCAATTAAAAAAATCCCGCCCTATAATAGCTAAATAATGGCAAATACGAAATCTTCCACATCTACTACAAAAAGAACAGTTCCAGCAACTGCTACCAGAAAAGCACCAGCTACTAGATCGACTACACCTTCTCGAAGTAGAACAGCGTCTCGTACAAAAGAAACAATGTCAGAAACAGTAGAAACTCCAGTTATGACAGAATCAGCAAAAACTCCAAAAGCTCGACGAGCATTACAAATAAAAAGATCATATATTGTTATTGCTGGTGTAGTATTTGTCGTCCTTGCTGCGCTCTATCTTACACGTAGTTGGTTTGTTGCTGCTACAGTTAATGGACAGCCTATTAGTCGATTAGCAGTTATTAAAGAACTTGAAAAATCAGGTGGAGCAAATGCACTTAACACACTCGTTACAAAAACACTCATCGCTCAAGAAGCACGCAAAAAACATGTGACAGTTTCAAATGCTGATGTAGATGCAGAAATTAAAAACATCGAAAAAAGACTCAGTACTCAAGGTCAAAAACTTACTGATGCATTAACTAGTGCAAATATGTCAATGAACGATCTTAAAGATCAGGTCAGATACCAAAAACTTCTCGAGAAAATGGTAGGACCTGTTACTATTTCTGATGCAGAAGTAAAAGACTACATGGAGAAAAACAAAGCATCTCTTCCTGAAGGAACAGATCCAGCAACACTTTCTACCCAAATTAAAGAAAGTCTTCGTCAGCAAAAATTGAATGATAAGATTCAACCATTTGTACAAAAACTACAATCAGAAGCTCGCGTGAGCAAATGGGTCTCCTATTAAGCTAGCATTTAGAAATGAGCGTTTAGTTTCCTTCATACATTTATCTTCTTCGACGAGATTGAAAAGGTAACATATTCAATTAATTCTTGACAACCTCCTCAGTCAGTATTGTATGCTAAATATATAGATTATTATTACTGTAGGAAGAGGCGCCAAAAAGTACTTTCGTACTATTTCGGCATCACTTACTATTTATAGATTAAATAATTAAGGTGAAAGCGTCGCAAATCTAAAGACGTTGCGACATCCCTTGAAATAGTAATTTAAGAAATAATCAAGGTGAAGGGAGGTGAATAGATATGAAAAAGAAAGTTGTAAAAAAAGCTACTACTAGTGGAGGACATTTAAAACACATGGGACATGGAACAGATGATTTAACAATGATTATCTTAGCAAGTGGAGCATTTATCGTTATGATTGTGGTCGTTCTCTTAACTGGTCAAATGGTTGTATCAAATGGTGGTTCTGCTGTCACACAAGTAAGCGCTTCTGGAAGTGCTCGTTAAGAAGGAAGTAACCTCTTAGATGACAGTTGTGATTCTAAATCTGATGCCTGTTCTTTGGAAAGATGTTTGATTGTTTTTAGATTTTTCGGAGATTGCATAAATCTAAGAAGGATTTTATATATATCTACATCAAATTCCAAAGTATTAGTCATCGTTTTTTTCTCTGTTCCATCCTCATCATATATAATACTGCCTAAATAACACCAATCTTTTATTAAGAAATACTCGCTTTTCCCTGACCAATCATTTTTTTCCTCAATCATAATGGGTCCAGTAAATGGCCATGGTTTCACTTTCATACCAGAGAATGCCAAGACAAACCGCATATTGTATGCGATAGGAAGTTCACGTGCCATACAAGCGCCTCTACAGCGTTCTAGACGGTAGTTAAAGCACTCAGTCTTCGTATTTTCTAGTCCAAGCAATTTTTCACAAAGAGTATGCTCTTTTGCTACCGTTGTTAAATAGTCTTTTGCCTGTTTTCGTGAGCGAAAAAAACCAAGAAACGTTGAAAACTCTTGCGGATCTACTGTATGTATTGGCTCTAAATACGTTGTTTCATACCCATGCTCATCTACGGTATGTTTTATCGCAACTAATTCTTGTTTTCGGCGAAGCATTTTATTATAGAGAGGAAGCATTTTTTTAATCATGGCAGATTCAGTGAAGAGCGCTCCCAGTTCACCCGCTGTCTGAATGGTGTCGATATGTTCTATTTGTTGAGTTATTTTCATCTCCGTACTATTTCGGATGTCTGCTGCGAAATGTGAAAGTACACGTTCCCGAAGGTTAATACTTTTACCGATATATAAAGGAACCAGTGGTTCCTTAAGTTCGAATTTCGAACTTTGAGATTCGGATTTTCCATAAAAAATATAAACCCCGGGTGCTTCTGGAAGTTTGTCGAGATCAATTTGATTAAGTTTGGTCGGGAGAGATGGTTTTTTCATCGCGATACTTACGGCTTTTTCTAAAACAGTGAGAGGGAATTGTTTGAGTGAATGTTGGAAAAATTCATGCAGCACCTTCGCATCATCAAATGCACGATGGCGATTCTCACATGAGATTCCCGTACGTGTCATAACAGCATCGAGATTATGATGTCTTTCTGTTGGATAGAGGAGGCGGGACAGTTTTACCGTACAGAAATGTTTTGGTGAAAATGGCATGTGAAGCCGAGCGAATTCACTTTTTAAGAATCCATAGTCAAAGCGCACATTATGTGCGACGAAGAAACAATCTTCAAGTGTCTCTAAAATTTCATCCTTAATCTCATAAAAAAGAGGAGCTTTTTCTACATCTCGTTCAGTGATTCCTGTTAGTCTTTCAATTTCTGGAGGAATATGTTTTTCGGGATTGATGAGGGACTGGTACTCTTTCGTAATAATTCCGTCTTCTACTCGAACCATCCCAATTTCAATCACACGATCATGGCTAGATGATCCACCAGTGGTTTCTAAGTCAACAAAGCAAAGTTTACGAGGCAGCATGGGGGAATATAGTAGCAAAGTGGGGAAGTCGGTGCAAGCTCTTATGTTTGTCGGTATCGATACTCGTATCGATTAGCGTTTTATGGAAACGGTAAGAAAACCAATTACTAGCTTTCGTGATTTAGAGGTCTACCAAAACACATATAAATCAATGCTTATTATTGTGAAAGATATTATCCTTCTTCTTTCTAAATCGGAAAAGTTTGACTTGACTGATCAACTAAGTAGATCGTGTAAAGCAATCCCACGGCTTATTGCAGAAGGGTATGCAAAAAGGCATCAAAAGATGGGTTTTCAAAAATATTTAGACGATGCAATGGGTGAGAGTAATGAGTCAATCGTAAGTTTAGAACAGTGTAAAGATATTTATAATATTAACGAAAAGTTAATAAATGAATTAATAGATGTATATGACAAATCAAGCAGGCAATTATATAAACTCAGTATGTCTTGAACATCATTTAAAAGACCAACTTCTTAACCACCTCACGATACGAGTATCGACACCGATTAACGATTACTCTTCTTCAGAGTCTACTAACGGTGCACCTTCTTCAAGTTGTGAGTAATCAGCTTCTGGAATATATCCGTCCATAATGACTGGGAGATTTCCCCATGATTTGCCAAGTCTGTGATCAGTGAGGCGGTCCTGGGGGAAGTTATATGTTTTAATTTTTTCAGAGCGATTTCCTCGTCCAACTTGTGTGGATCTGAGTGATGCGATTTCTTCGTTTTGCTCAGTCACTTTAATTTCCCATAACTTCGCACGAAGTAGCGCCATAGCGATTTCGCGATTTTGGATTTGAGATCGTTCAGATGAAGATACCACAGCAATTCCTGATGGTTTGTGAACGATTCGAACGGCGGTCGATACTTTATTTACGTTCTGTCCGCCATGTCCGCCTGAACGAAACGCTGCAAATTCGATATCATCTGGGCTGATATGTAAATCAATATCTTCAAGTTCTGGAAGAACTGACACTGTGGCTGTGGAAGTGTGAACTCGTCCTTTTTTCTCAGTTTTAGGAACTCTCTGAACACGGTGAACTCCAGATTCATATTTAAATGTTTTAAATGGTTCTTTTCCAGCGATTTTGATAACGAGATCGTCAACCTGTTCAAATTTGAAGCCATTAAGTTCACAGTATCGTACATACATGCGAAGTAGTTCCTGTGCGAATAATGTCGCTTCATCTCCACCTGCTGCACCTTTTACTTCAAGAATAATATTTCGATTGTCCAGATCAGCTGCTTCTTCGGCTGGATCAGGAATCATCGTATCTTCGATAGCTTTCTTCTGAGCTTCAAGCTCCGCAATTTCAGCTTCAGCAAGTTCTGTAAGAGTCGGATCTTCAAGAAGTGCTCGAGTTTCCTCAATTTTAGCCTCAAGTTCAGCGATTTGTGTGTAGCGATAGTCATTCATGATTTTGTATTAGGTATCAAGTAGTATGTATTAAGTATAAAGCAAAATTTAAAGCATGTATTATATACATGATACGTAATACATTATACTTGATACTTCGTTGAAAACTAAAAGATGTGTGTGCATAAATGGAGTTATTGTTAACACAAAGAGAAGGGGATAACTATTTCGTGCCCATAAGCATCTCTCGAAGAGATTTAGGTGCGTCTTCTGCTCGTTTCTTTTCGTCAACTTTCGCTTTAATCGTAACTTTGAATTGTGCTGCAACTTCTTGTTTCTTTTGGAATTTCTGAATACGTGATGCTGTGTCAACGAATCGCTGTTCGCCTGTATAGAATGGATGACATTTACTACAAAGCTCAACGTGAATAACATCTTGAGTTGAACCTACAGTGAACTTGTTACCACAAACACAAGTTACTTGTGCTGCTGAATTATAATGTGGGTGAATTCCGACTTTCATACTCGAACTATTATAGCGTATTTGTCAAACAGAGGCAAGAGTGACGATAACGCTGCTTGACGCTATCAAAATACCATCCTATAATATCCGCTATGGCAAAAAATAATGAAACAATTTCTCACTTTTCGCAGTGGCGTCCAACGCCTGAAGACGTAGCTGTTATATATGAAAAAAACTGGAAAGAGACGGTAACAGCTGGAGTTAATCGTGGTATGACAGTTGAAGACGCTGAAGATGCGACTCAAGAAGGTGCGATTCGGGCGATTGTCGGGCTTGGTACCTATACTGGTGCAGCTCCTCTTGAACATTGGTACTCTGTAACACAATATAATGCTCGAATAGATTATTTTAGAGGAGGAAGGGTGAGAAGAGAACGCGAAGTTACCGGTGAAGATGAATTACTTGCTGCTCGAATTCAAAAAAACAAAGAATCTCCTGCGATATCACCATCTGCAGAAGAATTAGTCTTACACTCTGATGATTGGATTCGTATTCATGAGTCAATTAACTGTTTAGAAGACGATGGACAACTAGAAGCAGTGACGCTTTTTGCAAAAGGGTTATCCTATGAAGAAATGGCAGAGCAGTTAGAAGTGCCCAAGGGCACTGTTAAATCTCGAGTGTCTCGTGGACTGAGAAAAGTGCGCTCAGTTTTCTTTAGAGAAAGTTCTTCTGAGTAAATAAAATGGGTGCCAGTGAAGACGATTCTCTGAGATAAAAATACCTCCAAATACTAAGACTGACCCGAGTAGAAAAATACTGTTTACTTTTTCTCCGAGAAGCGGGATGGCGATAATCACCGCTATGACTGGGTCAATATAGGTGAACAGGCCAACCTCATTCGCGACAAGGATCTTCAGTGAGTATGTGAAAAGAAGATATGCGAGAGTTGCTGCGAAAAACACACCAAAATAAATTCCTACAATTCCTTGTATATTTAATTGTGGGAGGAAGCCATACGTATGTACTTCGTTTAAAAAAAATGGCATCGTAGTTATGGCAGCAATCGTAAACGTCCAGAAAAGAACAGGTATTACCTCATATTTTTTTAACAACTCTTTTAAAAGTAGGGTATAAATGACACCTCCGATAGTGGATGCAACGAATAGTAAATTGCCTGTAAGTCCGCCATCAAGCCCTTCTTTAAGGATTGGTTGCAGGATAATAAGTAGCACGCCAGCCAAACTAATGAGCGTTCCCATGATAACTTTTTTCTTAGGCCGTTCTTTTAAAAATATCATCGCTCCAATAAGAAGAATTACTGGACCAGATGAGGATATAACAGGAGCGTTAATGCTTGAAGTGAGTTGGAGGCCTAGAAAAAAGATTGGAATTGAAAGTGAGAGTCCTATTAAAGACATCGTCGAGAGCTTAATGAAATCCCGACGAGTCATTTTCAAGTGTCCGATCGATAGCGGAAATAATAGTACAGCAGAGCCTGCAAAGCGTAAAAAAGCTAAGGTGAAAGGATGAATATTCTCAAGTGACCATTTAAAGACTGGGGACGCCGCACCCCAAATAGTATTGGCGATAATGAGTGCAATAATTGCTTTTTTAGTATTAGACATGGCAGGAGTTCATTCTGTCGTCCTGGAGCGAAGCGATAGGATCTCATATGGTTTGGGATTCTATCGAAGTCGTTGCTTCTCCAGAATGACAAGTTATGTTTGTCTCAGTGTATTAACCACAGCTTCAAGACTAACTTCTTTTCTTTCTCCCGTAGTCATATCTTTGAGCGTAAGCTTTTCGCTTTCGACGATTACTACATAGGGAATCCCTTTTTTATCAGCATATTTCAGTTGTTTATCGAGTTTATCTTTAGGATTTAAGTACATTTCTGTATTGATATTTTCCTCGCGTAGTGTAGAAGTTAGATTTAGTGCTTGAGGAAAAATAGTATCAGTATCATCTTCATATGCGATCAGTACTTTTGTGACAGAAGTGTTAGTCGAAATAAGGTTATTCATTTCCGCTACTTCTAGAGTGCGATCAAAACCGATCGCAAATCCCACAGCTGTTACATCTTTTCCAATAAATGTTCCAATTAACTTATCATATCTGCCTCCGCCACCAAGAGATCCAGGATATGAAGCATCAACAGCTTCAAAAATGATACCTGTGTAGTAATCTAGTCCACGAGCGAGCGTAGGATTAAATAGTAACGCAGTTTCTGGAATTTGAAAATTCTCAATTGCCATTTTTAAACTTGAGTATAAATTACTATCCACTGATTCAAGTTCTTTATAGGTGAGTGAAGACCACTTTGAAATCTTAGTAAATAATTCGTTTATTGCAGCTTCAGGAATTTCTTTGGTGAGTAATTCAGCTTTTACACCTTCTTCTGCAATTTTATCAAGTTTATCAATTGAGCGGACGATAGAGAGGAATATCTCCTCAGATGGGGGAGTCATAAGTGAGTCATTAATAAGTTTACGTAGTATTTGTCGACTATTTACGACAATGGTAATTTTTTTAAAACCAAGTGCGTTATAAACGCTATAAAGAAGAGATAAAATTTCAGCATCAGCCGTCGGGGAATATGAATCGCCGATAATATCTGCATCACACTGGAGGAATTCACGATATCGTCCTTTTTGGGTGTTCTCAGCACGCCAAACAGGTTGTATCTGATATCTCTTAAATGGTTTTGGAATATCTTGGTATTCAGCGACGACACGAGCGAGTGGAACTGTTTGGTCGTATCGAAGTCCTATGTTTCGTCCGCCACGATCAGTAAACATATATAATAGTTTATCTGCTTCTTCACCATATTTTCCAGTTAAGACCTCACCATATTCAAGTGCTGGTGTTTCAAGTGGGTCAAAGCCAAATTTTTGGAACACTGAGGTTATCGTATCGATAACGAACTTGCGTTTAAGTGCTTCTTTCGGCAGAAAATCTCGAAACCCTTTAAGTGTTTGTGTAATCATAGTATTTGTATAATATCAGAAATTATTTCTTTTTATCTCGCTTTTCAAGTTCTACTAAAATATCTTCTGGCGTAATACCCTTGTTAGCAAGAAGAACGAGGGAGTGAAACCATAAATCAGCCATTTCAGAAATAACTCGTTCTTTATCAGTTCCTTTTGCAGCGATTACTACCTCAACTGCTTCCTCGCCAACTTTTTGAATAATTCTATCGTCGCCCTCTGTAAAAAGGGAAGTAAGGTAGGAATTTTCAGGCATTTCTTCTTTCCGTGTAACGATGAGTTGATAGAGATTTTCAAGTGTCATAGTATTTATATAATCATTTTTTCAATTGGTAATACGATGATACCACTTGCGCCAAGTTTTTTAAGTGTTTCCATTGTTTCCCAGAACACATCTTCTTTAACGACTGATTGAATCGAAATAAAATTACTATCTGCGAGTGGTGAGATAGTAGGGGAAGTAAGACCAGGAACGTATTTTTTAAGTTTCGGTAAAATACTTTTGGGAGCATTCATCATAATATATTTATAATTTTTAGCCGCAAGTACGCCGTTAAAGCGTGTGACTAGTGAGTTGATAAGTTCTTTCTTTTGTTTACTTTTGATATTTTTTGTTGCGATAAGTACCGCTTCGCAGTCATAGAGTTTAGTTAAGAGTTTTAAATCGTTCAGTGCGAGTGTACTACCTGTTGCGACGATATCGACGATCGCTGATGCGACACCGAGTGTCGGTGCGATCTCGACAGATCCACTAATCATCACTGTTTCAACAGAAATATTTTTGTCATCAAAAAACTTTTTTGTACTATTTGGATACGATGTCGCGATTTTACATCCTTCTAAATCTGAAAGTGACGTAATATCTGATTCTTTAAGAACTGCTACACCAAGTGAACAGTAACCAAATTCCAGTGGAAGAAGTTCTGTCACATCCGAGTCAAGTTCTGTTAATAAATTTTGTCCGACAATTCCTAAATCAGCGATTCCTGTTTCGACATAATAGGGGATATCATCATCACGAACATAGAGAATCTCAAGTGGAAAATTCCGACAGACTGCGAAGAGTTTTTTCTTATACGTTTCAAACTCAAGCCCCGCACTGCGCAAAAAACTGAAGGTTTTCTCAGTGAGTCGACCATCTTTTTGAACTGCAATTTTTATATTATTACTATTTAATTTTTCCATAAAAAAACCTCACGTTCTTTTTCCACTACACATACTGTAATGAAAAAGGAACGAGAGGTAATAAAAAAGGACCTCTCGCGGTCCCATCCTTTTTCTTTTCGGATTACTCCAAAAAGCTCTTAGTGGCGACTCCGCTTACGCGACATCGTCTGTTCAATTTAACGGTTAAACTTCCGTATCTTATTTTGAAGATCATCGTCCCACCTTCGTATCTTTAGTCTCGAATATATCGGGATTAGCGAAGTGGGTCCTGGATCGTGACTCCAGTAGTAACGCTTTTTCTAAATTGTAACCAAATTATATCCAAGAATGATTATGTTGTCAAATTATAAGCTCAAATCTCAATTTCTAATAACTCTTTTTTAGGTGCTTTAGTAAGTTGAATGAGTTTATTTCCTTGAATCGTAAACAGATCTTCGATACGTACACCGCCTAGGTCTGGGAGATAAATTCCCGGTTCGATTGAGAATACCATTCCTTCAGTTAGGATACTTTTTGAATGTGGAGAAAGACGAGGGAGTTCGTGAACTTCGACACCAATTCCGTGCCCGAGTGAATGGGGAATTGTCGGATATCCAGCGCTCTCTATTGTTGATCGAGCGACACTATCTGCTTGATGAGCTGAGCATGGCTTATTTGTACTAAGAGAATGTTCGATATAATCAATTGCTTTTTGTTGTGCTAATAAGACAGTAGCGTATATTTTTCTATGTTCGTTTGTCGCTTTTCCAAACACAACAGTTCTGGTCATATCAGAACAATACATATCATAGGTTACCCCAAAGTCAAAAAGCAGAAAAGCATTCTTTTGGAGTTTTTTTTCACTTGTCATATGGTGAGGGATTGATGAGTTTTTCCCACTGGCGACAATGGTTCGAAACGAAGGAGCTGCGTTTTGTCTCTTCATGACGTATTCCATTTCGGCAGCTACTTGTTTTTCAGTTTGATCAGCTTTGAGACGAGAGAGTATATATGCATAGGTCTTGTCTCCAATCTGACATGCTTTTTTAATTCGCATTGTTTCTTCATCATCTTTTTTTTCTCGGAGTTTACTTAAAGAAATGCTTTTCTTTTTGGGAAATAGCGGAGAAATAGCTTTATATTCACTCACTCTCAGGTCATCAACTTCAATACCAATTGACTCTATTTTTGCTTTTTGCACGATTTTTTCTAAATTACTTAAAAAAGGTGACGTACTTGATGATTCAACGAGTTGAAAGTCATCTATCTCATCTCTTACTGCAGTACTATATCTTCCATCTGTGAAGATATATTTTTTTCGTTTTGTAATCAGTAGATACGCTTCTCGTTCTTCTTTGGAGAATCCTTCGTAACCAGTTAAATACACGATATTTGAAACAGAGGAAATAAACACAGCATCAAGTTCAGATGTGTTTAAAAATGTTTGAAGTGCACGAAAACGTGTTTCAAGATTCATAGAAAAATTATTTAATTGGAGTTAATTTTTTCCCACTACCACTTGATGTTACAGGTTCTTGACCGTTATCAAGAACTCCACCATCGGGAATAATTATTTTAGGATTTTTGGGAAGATCTGGAAATAAAATGACTCTTGTTGCGATAATCATCGATGTATCTTTTTTATCTGTATATCCAGCAAGTGTAACTCTCGAACCAACAGTTATTTTAGAAAATCCACTTTTTTCAAGTGTTCCGTCTTTGAGATAAGCTGATGTTTTGGTAACATTTTCTACGTCAATTGTTGACTGTCTACCATCTTCATCAATTACTTTAAATGTTCCTTCATCTTTATTTAGTGAAACAACTGCGCCACTAATAAAACGTGTGAGCGTAATAGTATTTATGAATCGTGCTGTAATTCTGCGTGATTCTTTGTTATATAACCCTAAAATGGTAATGTTTGTCCCCTTGGTTATATCAGAAATGCCAAAAGAGGATGAAGCATCAGGACCTGAAAATTTCGTAATTTCATCAACGTCGATGAACCGAGTTTGATTATTTAAATCATCGATGGTAATTTGCGTATTTGTTTTATCGACGACTGTTCCGATAATTGCACGTTTATCGACTAGTTTTAATTGTGCTACTTTTGAAGCAATTTTTTCTTTTAGATCGTTAATTTGATTAATAAGCTTATCTTGTATCGCAGTTGGCGGGGGAGTTGTTGATGGAGTAGCAGCATCTATTGAGATAGGAGATAGAAGGTAGAAGATAATAGTAAGAATAAAGATAATTTTTAATTTTAAATTTTTAATTTTCATTGAATTATAAATAATTACGTTTTAAAACATTTTAATTTGATTTCAAATTTGTAATTTCAAATTAAAAGTTATTAAAATGTTTCTGTCGAGTACGTTATCGTTCTTGTGATACTTTTCTCATAGCCATTACTAAATATGGCTGAAATTCGAAATGTAGTTGTACCAGTATCAATAGTTTGTGTCACTGTGTAAGCTCCTGTTCCTGAAGGCTTTACGACTTCTATATCGCTTTCACTCGCAATTGTTATCGTCGCATCCGGAAGCGTTTTTCCAGAAATAGTAACTGTTCGTTTATCTGTTACAGACTCATCTGCGGGAGTATCGACTGTTATATAGTATCCGCTTAAATCAGGCGTCGGAGATGGAGTTGTCGTTTTAACAGTAACGTTACTCGGACCTGGAATAGACTTAGTCATTTGAAAAATATAAAATCCTCCCCCTGCGACCAGAAGTCCAATAATAATGGCGATGATGGACAGGATAAAACGCTCAGATTTCATATATAGTGTGCCTGTGTACAAGGCAAGAATTTATGCACTTTTTAAGCCTGTCGGGTAGGAGGGTTGAGGCTCAAAATGTAACCATGCCTATAATACATTCATTGATTTTCCTTGTCAAGGAATAGGTCGCTATGTTAGTATAGTATACATGGAATTTGCAGTCTTACCAAAAGGTGGTATTCGAATCAAAGGGAAACAAGCAACGCTCGTTGTCGGATCTTCAGATGTCTCAGTAGGAGTGAATGCATTATTACTGTATACCTATGATGAAACAGGCGAGTCTATTAAAGAAGATGTACTTGTGATTGATGGACCTGGAGATTTTGAAGTAAGTAGCATAAAAATCTCAACATACAGAAACGGACCTGATCTTGCACATAGTTTTTCGATGGATGGGATTGACGTAGTAATTGGAAAAATAACAGCACTTGAACGAATGCAAAGTAAACTTGGTGAGCACCAAATAGTTGTTATTTTTGCAGATACAGTAAGTGATCCAAGTTTTGCCTCAACACTTGTGACAAATACTCTTGTGTTCTACGGTGATAAAGGAAAAGAAGTTGCAGAAAAAGTGGCTAAAGGCGCACTCCAAGAAGTACCAAAATACGTAGTAACTATGGACAAACTGCCAGTCGAAGTAGAAACAGTACTCCTGCAATAAGTTAAAAGTCAAAATGCAAAATTCAAAAATACAGATCAAAAGTTAAAACTTTTTGTATTTTAAGTTGTGTTTTTGGTTTTTTACTTTTCATTTTTTGACTTTACTTATCTATGGCCATTATCCGCACTCTCCCACATAGCGACGAAGCTGAACAAAGTGTATTAGGTGCTGTTCTTATTGATAAAGAAGCGATCAACCTCGTTTCAGCATTTTTACTTCCGTCTCACTTCTATAACGATTTGAATGGACTTATCTACGAAGCGATGTTAACACTAATCGATGATAGAAGGCCGATCGATCTACTGACCATTGCTGATGAACTTAAAAAGCATAAAGACGGAAAGAAAGTTACTTCATCATATCTAACAGATCTCGTGAATGTCGTTCCGACTGCTGCAAATGTGGAGCATTATGCGAAAATTGTTCGCGATGCTGGCACAAAGCGTTCATTTATTCGAGCTGGTGGTGAAATCGCAGAACTTGGATTTCAGGAAGATAAAGAAGTAAAAGAAATTATCGACCAGGCAGAATCATCAATTTTCGCAATCTCCCAAGGAAATATCACAAGAGGATTTTTAGCAATTAAAGATACCCTCGCTGAAAGTTTTGATCGAATCGACGAGCTTCATAAAAGTGGAGCCGGACTCCGTGGTGTTCCGTCAGGATTTGTTGATCTCGATAATACGCTTTCTGGAATGCAGAAATCAAATCTTCTTATTCTTGCTGCACGTCCAGGACAGGGAAAAACAGCACTTATGCTTAATATGGCACTTTCTATGGCGGTTAAAGATAAGATACCACTTGGTATTTTCTCACTGGAAATGAGTAAGGAAGAATTGGTGGACCGTATGCTTGTTGGACAAGCAGATGTGGATGCATGGAGACTCAAAACTGGTAAATTATCTGAAGATGATTTTACGAAATTATC
The DNA here is from genome assembly GCA_964503265.1 of uncultured Gammaproteobacteria bacterium. Taxonomy (GTDB): domain Bacteria; phylum Patescibacteriota; class Microgenomatia; order Levybacterales; family UBA12049; genus CAZCYO01. Next base: position 149,822 of record CAZCYO010000002.1, on the reverse strand, counting down.
AGAAGCGATGGGACAGCTCGCTGACGCACCAATTTTTATCGATGATACACCAGGTATCTCTATTAGTGAGATGCGAAGTAAAGCCAGACGACTCCAGCTTGAGCATAACATCGGAATTTTTATGGTTGACTATCTTCAGCTTATTCATCCAGGACGAAATTTAGAAAGTAGAACAGTCGAAGTTTCTGAAATCTCTAAATCGCTTAAAAATTTAGCCCGTGAACTTAATGTCCCTGTATTGTCTGCTTCTCAGCTGTCTCGTGCCGTTGAACAGCGCGGTGAGCGTAAACCACAACTTTCAGATCTTCGAGAATCAGGAGCGATCGAGCAGGATGCTGACGTCGTTATGTTTATCTATCGTCCTGATGCTGAAGCAGCAGGCCCGAACATTCCAGCGAAACTTCTCATCGCCAAACATCGAAATGGCGCGACAGGAGAGATAGATCTCTTATTCCGTGGTGACAGAATTAAATTTTATAGCGTTGATCGAGGACACGAAGTAACCTAGCCACTTTTATTTTGACCGCTTTTTCCATACAATAAAAATGCAACTACTTTTTTGTGAAAAATGTACCTTTTTTTAGTCGATTTACTCTACAAAAGAACATACGTTTGTTTGGGATAATTGTGATTCTACTGGCAATACCTACTACTCTTTTTACCCTCTCTTATTCACAAGATAATAGGCAACATGCCTCAGAGAATGTCGTTACGGAAGAACCACATTGTAGCTGTGAAAGTTTGAATGCGACAGAGATTGCTACTGATAGTACTACGACATTTTCGTATCGCATAAAAGTAACTTCAGGGTTATCAGGGGTCGATGTCATAGCTGTTAGGTTTCACGAGCTTAGAGAGCGGAATAATACAATTGAAGAGTTATCAGTGTCTCCTGAAATTATCAGCACGAAATCTCCTAGTGACCAGACAGGAAGCCTTTTTGAATCGCAATGGACGTATACAACACCAAAAAGAAGCGTAGTTAAACATGGAGATATTTATACAATTCGTGCAGATGCAACATGTACACGTAAACAAAGTAACAGGGAAAATAACTTCCCAAAGATAGCTATAGCTAATATGCAGACATCTAAAAAAGTACTTGCAGCAAATAGTGCTTTGCAAGTTGGAACATTTATTCCAGGAATAAAAGCAACAGTCACGCAGCTAAATATGTGTCACATGATGCAGTTTGTATTTAACTAATTATGGAACAACGTTATACATACGAAAATTTTTCTCAAGAAAACGAAACGAGAAGCCAACTATTTTTTACGAAACTCCGTACATTCAAATGGCTGATACTTACTATCGGTATTTTCCTATGTGTAGGGATTGTATTACTGTCATCGTTCTCATCACCAACGAAAAAATCTGTCACAGCAATTCCTCAGGTGTCTCAGCAACAATCTCTTATCACCATGTATCCTAATAAAACCCTGCATCTTTCACTAACGTACGACAAAAAACAAACACCTCTTTTTTTGATTCAAAATGTTTCATTATCGAAAGGTACTGTTCCTAAATATGCAAAAACGACTGTGTTGTATACGGTTGAATATAGAGATGTACAAGGAACACTTTTGTACAAACAACCATTTAATGTGTATACCATGCTTTCTGCAGAATCTGATGCAAATAGCGGAACCTTGTTACTATCTAAAAGAAATATGGTACTTGTAACTCCATATCTTCAGAGTATTGCTAGTATCCAAATTGTAACTAATAACAACGTCGTAAGTAATGTATATCATTTATCTGAAACTGAAAGAAAAGAGCTATCGTTATTACCTACGGGTTTGATTGATTCTGTACGCACAACCCTTTTGCATTCTTTCTCATGGGTACATCATGCATTTGCTGCTGAGAATAATAAACTTCAGATTGTTTTTATTAGTGACCACTATGAAAAAAGTGATTCTGGAAAGCAAGCATTTGAGTCTGATGCTCAGCGATTTGCTAATTTCTTACTCCAAAAAGCTCCATTTTCTTATCGACAAGACCAAATTAACTTTAAAAAATTTTGGTACACCAATGATGATCTGGGTTGTGACTACGATCAAGGGACTTTTTGGTGCAATAGTGACGTGAATCCAGAAACGGTACTAGCTGATGCTGGAATATCCTACGATAAAATTGTCATTATTAGTAATAAATATAATGGAGAGAAGCGTGATGGAAGTGCATTTATTGATGGAACACTAGCTTTTTTACAGAATCATCCTAAAAATGAAAAAAATTTTGTACATGAATTTGGGCATATAATGGGATTATATGATGAGTATGTATATACCAAGCCTGATGGGTCAGATAGGTTTAGTGAAGATGATATAACACTTGGGCCAAATTGTAGTAATGTAGCTCAAAAGGATGAACGTTGGGCAACAACTATTGGAGATATAACATATTTCCAAGGCTGTCATTATGCGAATTGGTTCAGATCAGCAGAAGGAAGTGCGATGGGAAGAGGTGGAAAACATGGATATAACCCCGATACATATCCGTATACTGATTATAATCTTGTTTCCCAAAAAGCTATAAATGACAAACTTGATTCATTGGTTGGGACTTCTCAAAGTGTACCCATTGATGGTGGAAGTCCACAATCTAATAAAAAACCTATACCACAGATAACACCTGTGTATACGACACAAGGTGGTACGAATAAATGTCCAAATCCATCTGTTACATCAGGTATTGAAGATGCAGGAACTGGGGAAAATTGTATTCGCTCAACATGTACTGAGGGAGATTGGGTTTGTGCGTTAAATGCCGCAGCTGAATGGACTACCAAACCTAATCCGTGGCGAGATTTTCCTCCACAAGACTCACCATCTCAACCAGCAACACCAAAAGTTGACACGAAGATTCCGTCTACCGACCCAGCTGTTGTATCACCAGTACAAGTAGTAACACAACCACAACCTCCAGTAAATGCATGTGGGGAGTCTCCAAATAGAGGATTTAGTGGGAGCTGTAAAAAAGGAAATTACACGTGTGTATTTGAAGAATGTGGCTGTGGAAAAGTAAATTCATGTGTTGACCAGTATTCCACCAAATGGGGAAGTGACGCCTGGGTAGGCAGGTGTTGTGGTGTGAGAAAATAATAGTTGTATTACTTTACTAGTTTTTTCTACGGTTAACGGGTAAAATGTCCTAATATGATTGATATTCTTAAAGAAAAACTTTTTTTCCCTATTGCATGGTACTTTCGGATATTTGCTCAGATTCGTCTTATGCTTTGGCATCCACGAATCATTGTCATTACAGGATCAAGTGGGAAAACAACACTCCTTCATTTAGTCGAATCTCAGATCGGAAATATAGCGAAATACTCGCATCATGCGAATAGTTCATTCGGGATTCCTTTTGATATTTTAGGACTGCACCGAGAATCATATACATATGGCGAATGGATAAAACTATTTTTAGTAACCCCTTTTAAAGTATTTACGCCAGTTCCACGAGAAAATCTCTATATCGTTGAAGCAGATTGTGATCGTCCTGGTGAAGGGGCATTTTTAGCAGAACTCCTTAAACCAGCGATAACACTTTGGGTTAGTTCAGGAAAGACACACAGTATGAATTTCGATGACGTACTTAAATCGAAGAAATTTAAGTCGACTGAGGAAGCGATCGCATATGAATTTGGGCAATTTCTTAAGAACACTTCAGAAATTTCTTTTATAGATGGGGATAACTCAGATATGGTTGACCAAGCAAAGCACGCGAAATCAAAAGTGGTTAATCTCAAGAAAAAACAATTCCTGAATGGATATCATGTGTCTGAAAAAGGAGCTAGTTTTGCGATTGAAAATAAGAAGTTTACCTTTCCGTATCTTCTTCCAGAAGAAGTAGCCTATGGGATTATGATGACGATTGAGCTTTGTCAGTATATGGACATTACCGTTGATGATTCATTTGCTACCTTTCACTTACCACCTGGTCGAAGTTCAGTCTTTAAAGGGAAGAAAGACATAACGATTGTTGATAGCTGCTATAACGCAAATGTAGCCTCCATGCAGACGATTTTAGACATGTATGCGCAAATGCCTGGAAAACATAAATGGGCTGTTATTGGTGATCTGATGGAACAGGGAGAACAATCTGAAGCGGAGCATGAAAAGTTAGCAGAAGTGTTACTTCCTATGCCCTTTGAAAAACTTATTCTATACGGGAAGAATGGGGGAAAATACATACATCCTATAGTAGATAGTACATATGGTAATTCTGTTATCGTTATAAATGAACCTACTGAGGTCCTTTCATACCTTGAGAAGCATTTGAATGGGGGAGAGACAGTACTATTCAAAGGTGGAAGACTACTTGAAGGGGTAATCGCAAAACTCCTTGAAAATCAGAAAGATAAAGAGAAATTGTGTCGGCAGGATGCATTTTGGGAGAGAAAACGGAAACAGGCAGGTTTATGAAGAAAATACGAGTAGTATTATTATTTGGCGGACAGTCAGCAGAACATGATGTATCGATTCAATCTGCGAAAAACGTCTATGCGGCTCTCGATAAAGAAAAATATGAAGTCACTCCAATTTATATTTCAAAAAAAGGAACCTGGCATGATATTTCAATTAGTCAACTATCTTCGCCTACACTTGTCATTTCGAGTGACAGCGAGAAATCTCTCATAACCGAGAATACAAAAAATAATGTCATCCTGAACTTGGTTCAGGATCACCGTCAAGGTACTAGTGAGATGTCCAATTCAGCTCAACATGACATGGTAGTGTTTCCACTTCTTCACGGCCCTATGGGTGAGGACGGAACCATCCAGGGAATGCTTAAAACACTTGGAATTCCATTCGTCGGGTCAGATGTATTAGGATCCGCCGTCGGAATGGATAAAGATGTGATGAAGCGCCTTCTTCGAGATGCAGGGATTCCTATCGGGAAATTCTTGGTTTTACGCCGCTCATCTGTCATTCCCGTGAAAACGGGAATCCAGGCTAAGGAGATGGTTGAATGGATCCCCGATCGGGTCGGGGATGACAAATTAACTATTGATCAAATCATTGAAGACTTTGGGTTACCTCTCTTCGTAAAGCCCGCTAATCTAGGCTCATCAGTTGGAGTCAGTAAAGCACATGATAGAGCAGAACTCGAACAAGCAATCACTGAAGCATTTACTCATGACCGGAAAATTATTATCGAGGAATTTATAAAAGGTCGAGAAATTGAGTGTGCAGTACTTGGGAACGATGATCCAAAAGCATCAATCGCTGGAGAAATCATCCCGACACATGAATTTTATGATTACGATGCGAAATATCTCGATGAAAATGGAGCGAAATTACAAATCCCAGCAGACATTTCAGAGGAAACACTTAAAGAAGTACAGCGTTTAGCCATTAAAACCTTCCAAGTTCTTGAAGCACGAGGACTATCTCGAGTGGATTTCTTTCTCACAGAAGAAGGAATGCTCTATGTTAATGAAATTAATACGATGCCAGGATTTACGAAAATTAGTATGTACCCGAAATTATGGGAAGCAAGCGGTGTAGTATACAGTGAATTAATTGACGAACTTATTCAGTTAGCTCTTCAAGCGAAGTAAGTTATTATCAATAATAAATAAGCCCATAGTTTGACTTTCTTTCCATTTTATGCTATATTCACGGCTATATTTGACGTTTACCTAGACTCATTTTCTGTCTATCATAATCTTCATATATATTTTCTTTGCACGTTTACAATTTGTCCCGATTTAATCGGGATTTGCGGAATATACATCTATGGAACCGTTTTGGTGAGTAACTATACTCGCTAAAATGGTTCCGTGGATTGATGGCTATCGTATAAGGAGGATTCATGCGCTACGAACTCACACTCACCGTCAATGGTGAAGAAGTCGGACGTTCCAAATTCTCACACGAACGCCTCAGCTTTGAGGAAATCACGAATCATGGAGAACATCTCTATTTCAAGTATGTGGATGGACCGAATGGTCCGCCGACGTATCCCAAAGCCATCCTTACTGTTAAGACGTCCGAAGGGACATCGCAAATCGAACGGGATGGCTGGAATATGGCTACTCCCAGGAATTGGAGGGAATTAACTAAGGTCCCCTCCACGCCCATGATTCCCGTCGTGGCAACCCCAAGGGTTAGCCACAAAGCTGCAGCGCGCCAAGCTCGGCGTGCTGCTCGTGTATAGGCCGCTTCCAGCGGCAAGGAGTACTCCATAATGGCAACCATGTTCGAACTTCTATCGAACTCGACCCGCCGGCGAGTCAATGCGCTTTACGGCACATTGCCAGCACCGCCAGTCGAGATTTCCCCTGAGGTCCAAGAGACCATGGAATTGGTCCAGATGCTCTCCGATTCCCAATGGGGAAAAGGAGGCGGCAACATCATTGCGCGGATTCTCAGTGGCACAGACGAGGATTACACACCCTACAACGTCCAGTGCCAATACGGTCGCCACGTTTTTACTGCTCCACGTGGTAGCAATCTTGAGCAGGAATGCATCACCCGGTTTAACAAAGGTTACCGGGATGCTTTACCGGTGTCGAGTGATGAGTGTCCAGAATGTCTGTACGAACGAGAACAGCGCGAGCGCCGTAATCGGGAATACGATTTCTGGATCGCTCCATTCAATCTCACCTCTGAGGAGTAGCAGTACTCCAATTCCGCAAAAAAAATTGTACCGTGCAAAACCCCTCCCGACACTCTGTCTGGAGGGGTTTTTGCGTTTAAAGGGAGGAATAACATGAGCGGACTATTTTGAGTAGATTTCTTGATACTTAGTCAAATCCATCATTCCATTTATTTTTCAGAGGAGACGAAAGCTGCTTGATCTTCGGGTTTGATAAAATCAATTGTGAGATTTTCCAAAATTTCTCCACTTGGATTACTATTAAAGGTTGTTCTTAATTCTGGCTTTATTTCTGCAAGTGTGCTCCTGCCGAGTTTATCAGTAAAGTAACTAATATTACGTCGATTATTTAATCCTGTAATAAACCTAATTCCCATTTCTCCTGCGGCGTTATGTAATCTTGAATAAAATGAGGTAGCTATACCTTTTCCCCTAAACTCTTCTCGATCTTGATAATTTCCTACATTTATCTGATCACCATTGGATATAGATAAAGAAATATCGTTGGTGACATAATCATTTAATCCTAATTGTCCATTTTCAATGAGATCCCTATTTCGTGCATGATATAGATCTACGTCTGGTGGAGGCTCGGAGGAAACGAATATAAACAGTCCACCGGTTGCTTGAGCGCGTGCTTCTCCTTCGCTTCTTAAACGTTCCTCATTTTTCCAATATGTCAGTAGGCTAGTATGATTTGAAATAGGGTGTGTCTTATGTTCGATTACGAAAGACTTTACCTTTTGTGGATCTTGATTAATGATCAATAAATCTACATTCGTTGGGTCATCTGCTAATTCAAGAGTTCGTTGTGGAATAAGTAAATACCGTAGTACTTCTTTGGGCATGCCCAGTCTACGGGCATGATCTTTATCTTTTGTCCACTCCTCAAATGCTGTCTGATCAGCAGTTGTTATTTCTGCAATTTTTCTCCTTTTTTCACCCTCTACTTCTAATGGAGGATTTATCTCTATAGTTGAGGGATTATTTGAACCAGTTAATTCTGACATAAACAGTAACTTTAGAATATCATAATTTGTACCGGGGGAGGGACTCGAACCCTCAAGGCCGTTAAGGCCAGCAGTTTTTGAGACTGCCGCGTATACCATTCCGCCACCTCGGCTAATTCCTATTATCTTAACGATAGTTGTCATTCCCGACTTGATCGGGAATCATAGGATCTCATCATCAGTTTTCATTGATTTTTGAGCCTCTCTATTATATACTCAGAAGCATGACTATACAACAAATATATGACTTAGCACTTGAAATGGGTATGGCTGCAGATCCACGCGGCACGGCTCGACTGAAAGAAGTCATGAAAAAGGCGAAAAAAGCCTACGATGAACTCCCAGAAAAAAAGAAAAAACTCTACGATACTGAATCCCTCACGAATCCCTATTCTGATTCACGACTTCTGTTTGGTGATCCTAAAAAACAGGTAAAACAAGTGTTAGCTGGGATAGATACCGATGGTGCCGAAGTACTTCTAGCAGATAGACTAAATGAAAAAGGGCGCGATATCGGATTGGTCATTTCGCATCATCCAAGTGGTCATGCACTCGCTGCACTTCATGAAGTGATGGATCTTCAAATCGATATGTTCGCTAAAGCTGGAGTTCCTGAAAACGTCGCACAGGCACTATTTGAAGAAAGAATGGGACTAGTGAAACGTCGCTTTGGACCGATTAATCATGGCCAGGCTGTTGATATCGCACGAGCTCTTGAAATGCCATATATGGCGCTTCATACGATCTGGGATAACTTAGGAGATAAATTCATGAAGGATTTATTTGCGAAAAATACTTTCGAAACAGCAGGAGATGTTCTCGATGTGATTAATGATATTCCAGAATTCACAGAAGCACATCGTCAGAAAGCTGGACCTGAGATTGTTTCTGGATCGAAAAATCGTCGAGCAGGTAAAGTAGTTGTCAGTTTCACCGGTGGAACTAATCCATCGAAGGAACTTTATGTTGAAATGGCGAAAGCTGGTGTCGGAACTATTGTTGAAATGCATGTGGCAGAAGATGCATTGACAGAGCTTAAGAAACATCATGTAAATGTTATTGACTGTGGTCATATGGCAGCAGATTCGATAGGTGCGAATATTTTCTTAGATGCACTTGAAAAGAAAGGAGTAGAAGTTATTCCAGTGTCTGGTTTATTCAGATACAAGCGTAGCAAATAGCATAGTGCTTAGAGCGTAGAGAAAACTACTCTATGCCCTTAGCCCTTTGCACTAAGCAAATTATGATAGGCGTAACAGATCTCAAAGCAGGTACCACCTATAATGAAGATGGAGCACTCCTTCAGGTAATTTCCTACGAACATATTAAAATGGGGCGGGGAAGTGCGAATATTAAAGTAAAGGTTCGTAATTTAACCAGTGGTGGAGTGGTCGAAAAAAGTTATATTAACGGCGCGAAAGTACAGGACGTGATGGTACTAAAAAGTGAAATTCAATTTCTCTATAAAGATGAGGATAACGCATACTTTATGAATCCTCATACCTATGAACAGATCACAATTCCTCTTAAAAAAATTCCAGAACACGCATATCTCAAAGAAGGGGAAGAATTTGTCGGAAGTTTCCTCGATGGAGAGGCACTCAGTGTCCTTTTCCCCCCGAAAATGGTGTTTGAAGTTGTCGAAACCACTCCAGGAGTTAAAGGTAACTCTGCCACAAACGTGTTTAAAGATGCTACACTAGAAAATGGCCTAACTACTAAAGTTCCTCTTTTCATCAATATTGGAGAAAAGATAAAAGTTGATACTCGAACAGGGGAATATAGTGAAAAAGCCCAGTAATGAAAGATCATATTTTTCGTGCATTTTCCGAAAGGTCATTCCTTTATTTGTGGTTGGGTGAAATTTTTACTCAAATTGCAAGTAACCTCTTTAATTTCTATCTTATCTTCGCAGTGTACGCACTTACTCATTCAAATACTGCCGTATCTGGTGTTGTTATTTCCTATACAGTCCCAGCAATTCTATTTGGGATTGTCGCTGGAGTCTATGTCGATAGGTGGAATAAGAAAAATGTCTTATATACCACGAATATTATCCGTGCAGTGCTTGTTTTCTTACTTGTATTCACGCAGTCAAATTTGACGGTCGTTTATCTGATCTCATTTTCAGTGGCTGTAACGACGCAGTTTTTTATCCCAGCTGAATCACCACTGATCCCACTTGTTGTCTCTGAAAAGTATTTATTTTCAGCAAATGCGCTTTTTGGAATGGGAATTTTAGGCTCTATTTTATTAGCATATATTTCAACTGGGCCAGTATTTTTAGCTCTTGGGAAAACAAATACCCTTCTTTTTATTACGGCACTGTTATTAATCGGCGCAGCATTCATTTGGCTTATTAAACTTAAGAAGCCTGATGAAGAGAAAAAAATCGAAATAGATATAACAAATAGATCCTTCATGCACGAAATTCGTCACGTCTTCTCGCTTGTTGCTCGCACGAAAGCTATTTTTCACTCAGTAATGATGCTCGCGCTTGCTCAGGTTTTCATCTTACTGATCGCTGCTATAGCACCAGGATATGCAGCAAATGTCCTCAATATGGATATCGCAGAATTTCCAATTATTTTTATTGCCCCTGCAGCTGTCGGGACGATTGTTGGCGCAATTCTCATCGGAAATTTTATGCAGCATATGAACAAAAATCGTATGGTAACTATGGGAATTACATTAACAGGCAGTGCGATGATCATTTTACCATTCTGTTCTAAAATTGCAGCAAAAGGATTTGTTCAGCTCCTTAATCCGTTTCTTCCAAAGATACTTATGATCACAAATATTCACATTGTTATTATCCTCGCATTTATTGTCGGAATCGCTAATGCTCTTGTCTTTGTCCCTTCAAATACAATCCTTCAAGAACAAACTTCAGATGAGGTTCGTGGGAAAGTATATGGAGTTATGAATACACTAGTCGGATTATTTTCCTTCCTTCCCGTGTTACTCGTTGGAAGTTTATCAGACTGGTTAGGTATAACACCTGTATTAATTGGAATTGGACTAAGTTTACTCATGGTCTCGGTTAGTAGAATTAAATTATTGTAATATGCAGTTTTCACTTTTATTTCTTACGCTTAGTTTTCTCACGTTTCTGTTTGTTCTTCATATTCTTTCACGAGAAGATTGGGTGCTCATGAGAAAAAATGTTACGCTCGAGCAATTATTTAATATTGCGATATTAACATGTTTCTCTGGGCTGTTATTTGCACGTATATTTTATGTAGCGTTTAATCCAAGCTGGAAGTATCTTAACCTACTCGTATTTTTTCTTGTTCCTTACTTTCCGGGATTATCATTATCTGGAGGTATTATTGGGGCATTATTATTTCTGCTGTATTATTCAAAACTCAAGAAATTTCCTTTTGATAGAGTAGCAGATTTACTCAGTATCGTATTACTTATCGCATTCCCAGTTGGATTACTCGGAACTCTTTTTTTGCCAGCACATCCATATATTATGGTTATTATTGGTGAGATACTTTTTTATCCAATTCTGTACACCATCATGATGAAGCTTGTACAACCAGCTGTCGTACGCGGAGAAGTGAGAGATGGAACCAGCACTTTTCTTATTATCATGTCGATTTCGCTTGTATCGTTTTTAGCAAACATGATTCCATTTCGTCGTCCCGAACATTTCTTTATGAACGGAAGTGAAATTCTGTCATTTATACTGTTTGTCTTTTCGCTGGGATATATTATTCGACATGAATTTATTAAGAAACGCCCCAGGTAATTGCTATAGGATTTGATCCTTTTTTCTGTTACAATACGAGTATGATACCCACAATTATTTACGAAGACGAAGCACTTCTGGTTATTAACAAACCAGCGGGTGTAACAGTTAATAAATCAGATACCACGATTCATGAAGCGACGATCCAAGATTGGTCAGAAGAGTACTTACATCTTCCTCCAGCTCCAGCGAGAGTTGAAGAAGTTGACGATGAAACAGGAGAAAAAATGTATGATTATAATCAACTTTTTTTAGAACGGGGAGGCATTGTTCACAGAATTGATAAAGAAACATCAGGAATACTGCTTATCGCAAAAACCAAAGAGTCATTCGAGGCACTTCAAAAACAATTTAAAGAACGATCAGTTAAAAAAACATATTTGACACTTGTCCATGGAAAAGTTGTTCCAATTGATGGAGAAATAAACATTCCTGTTGGAAGGCTTCCCTGGAATAGACGGCAGTTTGGTGTTGTTGCAGGTGGTCGAGAAGCGCTCACGCGCTATCATGTAACAAAGCACGTGGTTCTTAAAATGAATAAGAAAAAAGAAACACTTTCACTTCTTGAAGTAAGTCCTGAAACAGGCCGTACGCATCAAATCCGAGTTCATATGAAATACCTTAATCATCCAGTTTTTGCGGATTTTCTCTATGCAGGGCGTAAAACGTCACGAGATGACAGACAACTTCTCGAAAGAGTCTTTCTTCATGCATATTCAATTTCCTTTAGTAACCCTACTACAGGTGAACCTATCTCTTTTACTGCTGCCTTGCCAGATGAACTAGAAAAAGTACTCTCCAGTTGTGAAAATCTGGAAGAGTAGGTAAAATAATTATATCGGTGATGGGTTATTAGTTATTGGACAAAATCCTTATTGTCTAATTACCAATCACAAATAACTAATCATTACGAGAAAGGGGGTTGAGTATTTATGGCTGGAGATTTTTATAAAGGTGAAAAAAAGAAAAAAAAACAACAAGAAAACAAAAATATTTCTCAATATCCATCAAACGCACCTACTTTTGTTTTACCAAAAGTAATTGAAAAGAAAAAACCAAACCAATAAATAAAAGGGTTAAAAAGTATCAGGGGTATCAAAGGTACCAGGAGCTTTAAATCAAGCATAAGCTTTTGATACATCTGATACTCTTGATACCATGTGATTTCTGCCCATGAAACATACGAAAGCTCGTGAACCAAACAGTATTCAGAAAGTTATTTTCTTTTGTATTTTTGTATTACTTCTCATAGCTATTTCTCTTGGAATACGACTTTTTACTCTTATTCGCTCAAGTACTTTTGACGGAGATCACAGATATACCATTGAAATTAAAAAAAATGCAAAAGAAGCAAAAATTATTTCCTTAGATCCGACTTCTAAGAAAATGCTTGTACTTTTTCTAAAAGGAAAAGACGACTTGCCTCCCTTAGATATATTTCTTGGGTTACCGATTGACACTGTAGTCAACCACAATACTTCGCCTGAGCGTTCAGTAACAGCCGACCTATCTGATCTTCTTATAAACTTACATGTTAATGCCTATGACATGCTTAGACTCATTACAGCGAGTAAAGCGATACCTGAAGAAGATATAATACGTCAATCATATGAATTTCCACTACCACAAGAAAAGTTTACTACAGAGACAAAAGATCTTATGATCGATAGTGGTATTACGAACGATAACAAGACACTTTCTATTATTAACGCATCTGATACATCAGGATTAGGATCTCGATTTGGTGATATTATAGAAAAATCAGGAGGTACAGTAATCTCCGTTACTTCAGCACCTAACACTTCTGTAAAATCTAAACTAATGTATTATGGAAATAAAACATACACGGTCAAAAAACTAGAAAGAATTCTTCACGTCACAGCACAATCACAAGAAAACAAAGGACTATCTGATATCGTAGTAACTCTTGGAGAAGACTTTCAGAAAGGAATAGTAAAATGAATATTCCATTTTTGGTTATCGTGTTAGGAATTGCGGTGCTGTCTTTTTTGTTATCGTTATTTTCACTATGGAATTTACGTAAAATAAAAGAGATTTCTCAAGCACGAAAATCACTTAAGAAAGAACGTGTGGTATTTCATCGAGGTCATTCGTCGCTTTGATCGTTAACCGAATCATCGTTATCTTCATCATCTCCTGAACCCTTTGTCTCAAATGATAATTTTGATTTTTCAGTATTGATAAATGATTGTTGGTTTTTATATTTAGGAGATCTGAATGTTTCTTTGACAAATACTGTTACTTTGTGTTCATCGACTGTTTTTACATATGCTTCATAAATATTGCCTCCTTGGATGAAATCAATCAGGCGCTTACTCGTATCATCTGGAAGCATACCAATATATTGTTTTTCGTTATCGAGCACAAATATTTTCATTCTTTTCACAGAAAGCTGGAGCTCTTCACCACAATGGAGGTGAGATGTCGCTTTTTGATCAGCGATGTTAAGAAGTTCAATAACTTTTGTTTTACCTGGTTCCTCGATGAAAATATTATTCATCTTATAAATAACAGGAGCGGGTGTTTTCCCATTCATACTGTTTAATCTCTTGAGGTTTTTTGTAGCAATCGGATTTTGTATATCAAGTTCAAGCACTTTTTGGTAAAACTCTTTTGCAGAATCGATAGTACCAAGACTTGCATGAGCAAAACCTAATCGATTAAGTGCGTCAATATTTTCTGGCTCTTCTTGAAGAATCTCCTTGTTAAGGGTAATTGCGTTGTTCCAATCTCCGTGTAGCGCTGCTTGAATTGCTTGGTTTTTTAGAGAATTCATTCTTTTATGTGCTTTAAAGAGAGAAAATATCATCCAGCACGTTAAGAAGAAATTTTACGTTGTTTTGTTGCAAAAGTCAATAATGAGAGGGTATAATACAGCGGTTAGATAAAAGCTGTTAGCGTATAGATAAAATTTGTTTGAATTGATCTAAACGCTTATTACTAATTTCTAAACGCTAATTTATGAGTGGACATTCTAAGTGGTCAACAATTAAAAGACAAAAAGGATTAAACGACTCGAAAAGAGGGCAAGCTTTCACGAAGCTTTCAAATGCGATTACTATTGCAGTTAGAAGTGGTGGATCGGCAGATCCTAGTTTTAACTTCAAGCTCCGTTTAGCAGTTGATGCAGCGCGTGCCGCAAATATGCCAAAAGATAATATTGACCGGGCAATTTCTCGTGCATCTGGGAAAATGGCAGGGGATATGGATGAAGCAGTTTATGAAGGGTTTGGCCCTGGTGGAGTCAGTATTATCGTCGAAACCGCAACTGACAATAATCAGCGAACAGTAAGCGAGGTAAAAAGTACATTTGATAAAAATGGGGGTAGTCTCGGAGTTCCTGGAGCTGTTTCATATCAATTCGAACAAAAAGGCCTTATTTCTGTGCAAAAAAATGGTCAGACACTGGACGAGTTGTTTTTAACTGCTGCAGAGGCTGGGGCAGAAGATGTGGAAGATGGAGAAGAAGAAGTTACGGTTTATACGAAACCAGAGGAGTTAAATGCTGTGCGAGAAACACTTGCGAATGCAGGACTTACCATTACTGGTGCGGAATTTACGCGAAAGCCAACTATTATTGTTTCAATTGAAGAGATTGAAAAAGCACAAAAAATTCTCTCGCTCCTTGAGCGGCTTGAATCACTGGGAGATGTACAAAAAGTATATGCTAACTTTGATATTCCAGACGAAGTAATGAAACAACTAAGCTAATGCGGTATACTATTTAGACTCCTCATTATGCAACTTTTACACCGATTTTCTTTCTCATCACTTTTCCCCGGTCGTTTTACCGCAAAAACAAAACCGAAAGGGAAAAGTACAAAAAAAATAATCCAATTTACGATTGAGAAAAGACAAAAATTTATTATTTCAGTGACACTGCTTTCCATTCTCCTTTTTATTAGTGAATTTCAGTTTGGAAAATCAGGGCTGCTGACGGGTCTCGTTCTATCAATCCTTACAGATATTTGTCTCTTTTGGGCGATTAAAGATGATCTAAATGAGACGAATGGGTTTGTTGTATTTATTCTTCCATTCTTTTACTCACTCGCATTTGGATCGTTCTATTTTTTAATTCCAGGAAGGATTATTTTTAGATTATTACTAACACTGTTGTATGCCTTTGGATTATATTCGTTATTTTTAAGTCAAAATATTTTTGTTGTTTCGTCCATTCGTACAATTCAATTATTATCTGGTGCACGAATTGTTTCTTTTGTAATTACATTACTGTCATATTTCTTCTTTTCTAATATCGTTTTTTCACTCCACATCTTCGTTCTCTATGAAGTACTCCTCGTAGCTATCTATACCTATCTTTTATCATTTCACTCGATCTGGACATACTCACTGCAAAAAACAGGATACTCAACACCTCTATGGATACTTGGCATGACGACGTGTTTAGCTGAGATTGCTATTGCTGTGTGGTTTTGGCCGACAAGTCCTACTATCATCGCCATTTTTTTAACAGGGATTTTCTATGTCTTCGCAGGATTATCACACGTATGGCTTGAAAAGCGACTTTTTAGAAATGTGCTATGGGAGTATGCCTGGGTATGCGTTATTGTTTTCTTTATGTTAGTTCTTTTCACCCAGTGGGGGAAATAGCGGTCTTCAAAAGCTTCTTTCAATGCATTATAACGTCCTATAGTAATTATTATATTTATAATGCTAAATTGCTAAATTAGCAATTTCTCTCTGTAATAAATGTGTGCAATAAAAGGGTAATTTGCAGGATGTTTGAAATTGGTAGAGAAGAAGAGTGGTGAAGAGAGAGAAGTGGGAATAGGCTACAAGCAGGAGAGTCCCATAATATAATTATAGGATAATAGTGATATAGTTTGATATATATGGGTGGAGGAGAGGGATGTGGGTTGACTAGTGCATTGAAGCAAACAAGTCAGATATCAATCGAAAAAAATACGAAATACTATAACATATTTTATAACAATATGAAGCTAAATAATAGAGAATGGGTTGATTTATCAAGGTAAATATGTCTGTTTATGCACACTTTTCATGGAAAATAACTACACTTTTCACAGATTAGAAAGAGGCTAAAAACGCGTAAAATGACATCTCTGGGGAAGGGCTAGAATAGGCACAAGTTAACAATTAGTTATCGATAGTATGCTTCTTATGGTACTGCTTATGTACACATGTTGGTCTGGTACTAACCCAAAGCCCAGAGAAGAGAATATCATCATGTCGCACAATAATACTTTTACGACATGATGATCGAGAAAACCGTGGAGAGGACTTGTTTTCTTTAGCCTCAATTTGTACATATTTGGTGTCAATAATGTACCTATTTATATTGTTCGTGCTTATTTCTCCGTAACTTTCTCTTAATTCTTTATTTGTCAGACTTCCCCACTATGGGACTGACGCATTTTTCACAACGTTTTTTTCTCAAAATCCAAGGCTAAATAGTGAGTAAATAGCCCTTCCCTTGACAATCTATGCGGAGAGAAGGACCTTATAGCTACTACTGACTGCACAAGTGTTGGATAGAATGATAATTCGATCTGTAGATGTACATTATTTCTTGCGATTTGTTAACATTGCAGATATAACTATTTTCAGGGGTTGATTAAGGGTTTTTTAAGAGTTTGTAGACAAGTAAGGGTAAATCCACGCAACTTAGACGACTACTTATTCATTTTAATATATTTGACGTGTCCTGGAGCATCTGGTGACGTATTAGCCTCAGAAATGACCATTTTTCTCTGTTTTTTGAGGCTAAATTGAATTTCTTGGTAATAACTGTGTGTTTGCTCGAGTTAATTGATCAATGAATGGATAAAGAATATATGGAAGATCATTACTTGTTGATCCGTAGACCCCACGATTACGAGCATAATCATATGTAGCGCGTTGTGTGGCTACTAGTTTAGTTCTGTATGTATATTCGATGTAATCTTGCATTGTACGTGGACTATCAGGTGGACGGTTACCAAAATCTTGTAATTTCTCTTTGTTCCTTTCATAAGCACGAACGAAAAAATTTTCAACCACACTATGCTGAAAATCAGCCTGACGATAGGGTTCATCTTGTGGGTGAATCTGTTCGATTGGTATTAAGCGTAGATATTTCTCCAGTGACTCTGGATAGCCTTCATATACGTCACCTAGCAGTCTATAAATGGTGCTTTGCTCGTACATGCCCATAAGTTGTGTTACTTTGCTTGCTGCATGCGTGTCAGTGTGTACATTCATTTGACCTGGCTCGTTCGTGTCTTCCTGAAAATCTAACGGATATCCTTTATGATGAAGTGCGTGTATAAATGCACGTCGAGGTTCAAATTGCACATTTAAATAGCTAAAAACTTGTAACGGTTCTTTCGGTTCATGGTCTACAGAGATAGAAAACTCCTCTCGTGACATATCTGGCTGCGAGTATATGCCTAAAATAGGGGAGAGTCAAGATCTCTGTCATGTCGCAGAATGTAATTTCCTCCTCTAGCGTACTATTAATGAATAATATCTGTAAGGCTATATGGTGGACCTTTTTTTAATCGTTCGTCACTTAGGATCTTCCCTTTTTTATCTGTAATGAGATCGAGTAAAGAGACATATCGGTGAAATACTCCGTTTGTCCATCCAAAGCCCAATTGAGAGGGGTACCAAAAATCTTTTGGTTTCTCCCCCGTCGTTGCATCTAGTTTTTCAAGGAGCATGCCATATTTTTTAAATACTGCATAGTTAGCTTTTATAGATTTTTTCATAATTCTTGCTGCGTCGTCAGTAAAGCCATACCTAAGAAGACCTATGACTGTAAGGTATTCAAGCGGAGCCCAGATATGCGGATAATCCCATTGTTTCGGTTCCATCATTTCTTCAATCGAATATCGATACGCTTCAGGGATATGTTCGAAATGAAGCGCTGGTGGCATTGAGTCTCGAGCAGTAATAGTTAGTCCATAATCTGTTTCAAAAAGAGGAAGTTTTTCTCTCGCCTTTTTTGCCTGTTCATATGTCGCTACCTTCCCCCATAATGGGACAAAGCCAGCGAGTGAATAAAATTCACTTTGTTGACCATACTGGTAATCGTAATCAAAGAAAAAGCCTTTTTCTTCGTTCCACATATATGTACTAATTGTTTTCCGTCGTTTTTCAGCTTTGTCATCCCACATTTTTTCTTCATCTTTTTGACCGAGAATATTAGCAGCTTTTGCAAAGTCCTTTTCATATTTATGGAGATATGAATTAAGATCGACAGGTAAAAAATCATTACAACGATTATAAAAACGAGTCGTAAAATCCCAGCCAGATTCTCGTTCGGATGTGAGAGCATACCCGACGTCGCGGTCTCCATATCTACTTAGATCATATTTTTCAACACGATGTGTATATCGTGTATCATCCATCCATACGTGCTCATATTCTTTTTTTGCGACGTCAATTCTACTTTGTAACCATCTCTTAATAAAAGCATTTTTCCCAAGTTCAGAAACACCACTAGCTCGTTGAATAGAGTAGTATGCATCGAAGATCATTGATGTCAATAGTGGTGGCTGAGAGTGACCTAAAAAGGCCCATACACTTGCATTTGGGATTATTCCGAACGTATTATACAAATAAATAAGGTTATCTACTGCTTCTGTGATTACCCATTCACGCTCTGTTCCGATGAGTCCACGGAACATAAAAAAGTTGTCCCAATAAAACATTGCGTTTCTCCAGTGAGATGTTGCATTAGGCGTAATAAATGTATTTGGAAGCGGAATGATATGTGGATCTCCTTGGCTGTCTTTAGAATCATGGATAATCTTATCCCAGTATGAATCAATAAATTGTAAACAGTCTTTGTATGTTTCTGCGTTTGTCATAGATGATATCAGGTTCTCTTTGCGTCTCTGAATTGGTGAATCTTTGCTACTAGAAGGATTATGTGAGGATGGCTTTCCAATCTTCGGCGAAGCGAACTATTCCTTTTTCAGTTAAGGGATGAGTAATATCAAGCATATCACTTTCTATCGCTTGCATAAATTCGTCCATGGTTTCAATAGCAAGTAGTTCAGGTGATGGTTCCCAGTAAGAGATTGTTTTTAGCTCTTTCTCTTCAGCTTGAGCTGAGTTATTAGAGAAATATTCTTGGTACGCTTTTGCTGGTGCAGTAATGAGTTCTGTCTCTACTTCTATGCCCCGTGTGATATGGTATGTACTTCTGACTGATGCCTCTAGCATCCAGAGAGTGACTGATGGGAAAAGAGATTTAATTTTCATGCCATTTGCGATGAGGTCCATGCCGTTTTCTCCGATATCATCAAGTCTACCGACAAAGGGTGAAATAAATGATGGATATGCTTTCGGTGTTAACGAATTATTGGTGAGGATTATTTTTTCATGCAGACAAATTGCGAAAATTTGTTGTTGGCTAAATACAAGTGTATTATTAGTTAAAATATCTTCAGATCGTAGTGCAGTTCTTGCTTTAAATCCTTCGAGCGTGGTCGGGAGTTTGACGACTACTCTTTCATGCCATGAAGCGATATCTCTCCCCTGTTCTATCATCGCCTCAGCTTTTGTTTCTGCATCAGCATACACTTCAGCTGATACAGCACCTGGTACAATAGTTAGAATTTCCATCACAAGTTCTTTCTGAAGTGCAAATGCTTGTTCGAGTGTGAGATGCTTGCCTGAGAGCTGTTTGGCAACCAGACTAGGATTAGTCGTACTTCCCCAGATCATGCTGTTATGCTCCTTAGCGAGGTGACTTATTTCTCGATATTCTTGTGGATTGCCGCTATCGAGGATAAATTTCGTCATAAAACGATACTAATCTTCCATGGTTTGTTTGTCAATACATAGCTAAGAAAAGTGGTATACTTTTATATATGAAATCATTACGTCTTATTTCTGTGGTGTTTATCGTTATCATAGTATGTATCTTTGCTTTTATTTTTACATTCCGCCACCTTTTTTCAGCGAAAGCGCCATATACTTTTACGACGAGTTCAGAAACCGTAATTAAAGAAATGCGCTCACTTAATCGTCTTGAAACTGCGACATTCACGATTGAAAAAATAATTGACGCTGGGACGTCTGGAAATGCTCTTTCTCAATTTCTTTTTGGTGATCGGCTACTGCTGATCGCCCATGGGGAAGTAATCGCTGGTTTTGATCTTTCACAGCTTCCAGCAAATAGTATAGCGATTGATCAGTCGACACTTCGTCTTACACTCCCCTCTCCTTCTATACTGGTGACGAAGTTAGATAATACGCAAACTCGAGTTTATGATAGACGAACAGGCCTCCTTTCAAAGGGAGATAAAAATTTAGAAGCCAACGCTAGAGCTGAAGCTGAGAAAATCATTTCACAGGCTGCATGTACTGGAAATATTCTTACGGAAGCGTCCAAAAATGCACGTTCACAGCTCACAGCGCTTTTTAAATCACTTGGCTTTACGACAGTTATAATTACTATTCCAGATACTACCTGTTAATTTTTCTTACTACATATCTCTTACGAAAGTTTCATATATCTCTTATACAAATCGATCAATATGACTATATAAGGTAGCTTGATAGAGGAAAAAATTTCCAAGTATGAATCAGGATACTAATGAAATTCTAAAGCATTATTTAACTTTTTCTGGGGAAAAAATTCACTTCATTAAACGTACATCTCTCCTGACACTCGTTCCATTAATTACACTTATTACAATGCTATGCTTTTTTTTTATTATAGCGTTCTATACGATTTCTTTTTACGGACTTGTTCCTTTTTATGTTTCAGCAATTGGTATAGTGATAATGGTTGATATCGGGCTTTTGTTATGTCTTAAAGTCATCATAGAATGGTACTTCCATATGTTCATTGTTACGAATAAAAAAATACTTGAGATCGTCTATATCCCACTCTCCTCTTATACAGTAAACGATGTATTTCTCGAGCAGGTAAAATGTACGGAGATTGACATACGTATGAGCGGTTTTTTACGTGAAATGCTCGGGATTGGTGATATCGCGATGACCTTTGATCGTCCTACTCATCGTGAAGAGTTTGTTTTAAGCAATATGACCCATGCGCGTCAAGTTGGATCGCTTTTGACTCAGCTTCTCATGAATTCGAGTTCACAGGTGGATTCAGCACAGTGGTATAAAGATAATAAAGATCATAAATTCTATATGATCGATACAATCATTCCGAAACACGCGATATGAAGCTTATTAGCATTGTCATTCTTTCGACGTTTATTCTAGTCGGATTGTACCTTGGAATATATTGCGCATTATATAGACAGAAAGTTAAAGAAGCACAAAAAGAAACCAGTATTCAAACTCCACCTAAATTGCTTCAATTATTAACGGGGGTCATTATTATCTCATGTATTTCATCGATTATAAGCGCATTGGTTTTAATCTATGAAATACTAATAGCATAAGAAAATCATTATGATTTGCAAGACAATGATGAAGTGGTATAGAGTAGATGTATGCAGAACGCCTCACTTACTAGTCTGATTGATCAATTTCTTGAATATTTGGAGATTGAAAAAAATTGTAGCAAACTTACGATTCGTGATTATAAGCACTATCTCGTCGTGTTTAATCGGTGGTTTGAAATCCATATGCAAGGAAAAACGGTAGCAGATTTAGATCTTCCTTCGATACGGAAATACCGTGTATTCCTCTCTAACAGAGTTGACCAACATGGTCAGACGATGAAAAAAGTTACACAGAATTATTATGTTATTGCACTTCGTTCGTTTCTCCGTTTCCTTCTGAAAAACGATGTAAAGACGATAGAGCCTTCAAAGATAGATCTTCCAAAGACTGAAAGTCGAAGTCTTAAATTCCTTGAACGAGAACAGGTAGAACGGCTTGTAGCAGCTCCAGACGTGACGAAAGAAGAAGGACTTCGTGATAGAGCAATACTCGAACTTCTCTTCTCCACAGGGCTTCGTGTGTCAGAGTTAGTAAGTCTTAATCGTAATCAAATTAATTTTGAGCGACGAGAATTTGGAATCATCGGGAAAGGGAGAAAATCTCGAATTGTTTTCGTCTCTGATCATGCTGCACAATGGGTACAGCTTTATACAGAAACGAGAAAAGATGAGTATAAACCACTGTTTATCCGGTATTCGGGAGCACAAATCGAAATAGATGAAGGAGAGAAAATGCGGTTAACTGTGCGCACTATTGAAAGAATTGTGAAGAAATATGTGCTGGCGACACGGCTTCCTGTCGATGCGACAGTCCATACTCTTAGACACTCATTCGCGACTGATTTATTAACGAATGGAGCTGATATTCGCTCGGTGCAGGAGATGTTAGGTCATAAAAACATTGCGACTACCCAAATCTATACACACGTAACAAATAAACAGCTCCGTGAGGTTCATAAATCATTCCACAGTGGTAACAAGTAACTTATACTGTGTTACTTCTGAAAAAACGTAATAGAAATAATACTACTGCTACTACGAGTAAAATGTGAATAAGTCCCCCTGCGATGTGCAGTGAGAATCCACCAAGCCATGCAATAACTAAAATAATTGCGACGATTTCAAGTAATCCCATATTCCTCCTTTCAATAAATTTTTGTCTCGTCTCTCCTTCGTCTTTTACGAGAAGGATTAAGGTTGACGTTACCTTATATTAGAGCTTACCGGTGTGAAAGAAATAAAGATTCTGTAAGAAGGAAGCAAGAAGAATTACTTTACAATACTTCGTAAGTGAGGGTGACGTTGAGGGTAACTTTATTTTCACCTGGATTAAGTTGTGTGGTTTCTGATGCTGGTGCAGCTTGATTGGCTGATTTCAGGTCATACATTGGCATAGGTTGACTACCACTATCTTCGTAAATATTTACCACTCGACCGAGTTTAATCCCAGCTGCTTTTGCGGTTCGAATAGCTTTTTCTTTTGCATCTTTAATTGCTATGTCGCGTGCTTTGTCTTGGAATGTTTCTTTATCCTTATCATCGAGATTAAATGAAAGACTTCCAATTTGATTGGCACCAGCTGCTGTTGCGAGATCAATCCCTTTATTTGCCAGTTCAATAGACGCAAATGTTACGTCAAGTTGTTCGCTAACTGTATATCCCGTAATTTCGTTTTTCCCTGAAAAGTCTCTTTCTGGATAAGAAGAGAAGTTAGATGTCTTAATATCTTTCGCTTCGACTCCGGTATTTTTCAAGTCAGTAGTTAGTTTATTTATCATTTGATTTGCTTTATCCTTTGCTGCTTCTGCTGTTTTATCAGTAACAGTAATACCCAGTGATGCAGATGCTTTTCCAGCGACACCAGATACCTCCCCTACTCCAGTTGCAGTGAAGTAATTAGGACTAATATTTGTCACAGTAAATGGAATAACGCCAAAGAGTTTACCAAGAAGAAAAAATGAAATTAACGCAAATAATACAGTCAGAAATGGAACTTTTACTTGATCAAAGAGTGAAGGCATGTATTTATACTAGAGACTGAGAGAAAAAATGTCAAATTTGAAATTTTAAATTACGAATTGTATCTTATTCCCACTTAAATGTTCGTGCGGCGAGTATATACATCACAGCTCCCCAAATAAGAAGGCCAATGATGTATGGGGTAGTTTCTGACAGTGATCCCCCTTCAGTCGTTATCTTACGAACAGCCATGTTAAAGTATGACAGTGGAAGATTATTTGCAATTGGTTGAAGCCATGTCGGTAAACTATCTGTTGAGAAGAATGTACCACTAAGTAAGAATTGTGGAAGGGTAACCAGGTTGACCAGTGGCCCAGCTGAGTTCTCATCATTAGCAAGTCCAGCGAAGAAATAGCCAAAGCCAAGAAATGCGATTAGTCCGATGGTTGAGAGTAAGATAAGTTCGAGAAGGGTGATAAATCCATGCGGAAGATAGAATTTAAACACGAGTACTCCGATCACGAGAATAAGCATCGTTTGCATGAGTGCTACGACGAGTCGACTTAATCCTTGTGCGAGCAGGATAGTTAACGCTTTTGTTGGAGTGGCAAACATTCTCTTAAGTACCCCTGCCTTTTTAAGATAAATAAGACCAAAAACAGTACCAAATATTGCAGTTGAGAGAAGAGAGAAACCTATTTGACCAGGAAGAGCAAAATCTATATAACGAGCTTGTCTCCCTTCTATTTTTTGTTCTTGAAGTTTCACTGGAGGATCTATTACCCCAGCAGACATGAGATTTGTTTTATCTACTATTCCTGTAATGAGTGCTTTGAGACTTCCTGATTCTTGGGGTGTTGCTGACGAGTATGTTACCGAAATTATAGCTTCATTAGAATTTCCTTGGTTATCAGAAGAAACAATTCCAGCTAATTTCCCTTGTGTCAATTTTTTTTCAAGCTCTTCTTTACTTCCACGTTGAATTGTAAGAATAGGCTGCTTTTGAAGAGTTTCCATAAAAAAATTATGGCTAGGACTTTCTGTGGGAATTCCTACAGAAAGTTTTGGAGTTGAGGTTCCGATGAGGCCAAATACACTAATAAAAACGATAGGAAAAATAAATCCAAATGCGAATGTAGCAGGATTTCTCGTCTGCGCTTTAAGAGCAAACCAGGCGATTGCGACAAACGCTTTAAATTGACTTGGTTTTTTATATGTTTTACTCATCTCGTAGTGCCTTTCCTGTCATATGTAAAAAGACATCTTCAAGTGTAGCAGGTTGTGGTTTTACTTCTTTTTTAAAGCCTGTTTTAAGAAGCTTATCGATAAGTTCCCGTGGAGATCCGATGGTTATGATCTTTCCACTGTCCATGATTGCGAGTCTATCACACAGTTCCTGTGCTTCATCCATGTAGTGTGTGGTAAGAACGAGTGTGACACCTTCTTTACGGACTTCACGAATCATCTCCCATAAGTTAATTCTCGCTTGTGGGTCAAGTCCAGTGGTTGGCTCATCGAGAAAAATTACCCGAGGTTTATTAATAAGTGTTGTCGCGATAGAAAAACGCTGTTTTTGACCACCAGATAACTTGTTAACAAAACTTTTCGCTTTATCTTCAAGCTGTACTTTTTTAAGCATCGCCATTGGATTAACTGGAACATCATACATAGCAGCAAACATTTGAAGGAGCTCAACGAGTGTTAGTTCTGGATAGAAATTCGATGACTGGAGCTGAACCCCAATACGACGCTTTACTTCTTCTGGTGCTTCTTTTGTGTCTACTCCGTCAATCAAGACTGTTCCACTTGTCTGTTCTTTAAGCGTCTCCATGATTTCAAGAGTAGTGGTCTTCCCTGCCCCATTTGGACCCAATATACCAAAAATCTCCCCTTCATTTACGTGAAATGTAATATCATCTACTGCAGTAAAATCAGCATATTTCTTAATCAGGTTAGAAACAGAAATAATTGGATTGTTTTCCTTAGACATACTAATAGTTTATCACGGATTGAAAGAGGTGTTTAGTAGGCAGAAAATTGCTTATTCTTTTGTGAAGCGGTTGAAGAACTGTTTCATTCCAAAAGATAGCATTCCTGCTGTAAGTGCTCCCATTCCTTTTACGTATTTTGTGGGTTCAAGAATAGTCTCTTTGAAAGAGTCTATTTTTTCGATTATTTGTTTTTGGGTTTGTTTAGCAATATTTATAACTATTATTACTCCCACAATAACTCCAATGAGGGTAATTATTCCAAGTGTCATAAATACACTTCCAAGTGTATAGAAAATTGTTTGTGCGTCCATAATTATTTATAGTTTTCTTTAACTACCCATGTGAGTAGTAAAAAAGCTAGTGGTACCATATATATTAGCATGTATGAGAATTCCATATTCCTCCTTTCTTGTGACAGAGAGAATGCTAGTTAGCAATTCTCTCTGTGGTTTTTTTAACTGCACCAGATGCTTTATCTGCTGCCTTTTTAACTTCTTCTGCTGTCTCAGCAGATTTCGACTGCATTTTATCAGCCATAGATTTAACAGATTCTTTTGCAGAGTCTGTCATTTCTTGTGTTTTATCATTCATTGATCCAAGCATTTTATTACCCTGTTTTTTTAAATGCTCGATTTTCTTTTTTGCAAGGTCGCGGTTTTTCTTTTCACTAAGAAATACTGCTGCTGCTCCAGCTGCTACTCCGACGATTGCTCCTGCTACGCCTGCTGCAACTGATGAACCTGGTTTTTTATCGTTTGTCATATATTGTTTTCCTCCTTTCTGTATCTATACTATAGCTCGTCAGTAAAGGCTAAGTGAAGTAATGGTAAGAGGTACGTAAGAAAGCGAGCTTATTTATTCAAAACGAGGTGTAATAGAGCCATTCGTACATACATGCCATTTCTCATTTGTTGCGTTAAATATACGGCACGTGGATCTGAATCTACTCGCTCGTCTATCTCACCCACTCGTGGAAGTGGATGCATAAGAATCATTTCGTTACTTGCATATTTTTTCATTAATTCAGGCGTCACGACAAATGAATGTTTTACTTTTTCGTATTCCTCAAGGCTATTAAACCGTTCTTTTTGAACACGTGTCCAATACCAGACATGAGCATTTTTAGGAATATCTTTTTCACTAGTAATTTCAATAAGTGTTATCCCACGCGCTGTTAACAATGTCTTTTCTTCAGATGACAAGGTAAGATTTTTGGGTGAAAGAAGGTATATCGTATTATTTTTATATAACGACAATCCTCGAATAAGCGAATGAACAGTACGACCGTTAAGAATATCTCCTGCAATTAGTATGGTTAAGTTATCGAGTCTTCCTGTATGTTCATAAATCGTATATAGATCAAGAAGTGCTTGGGAAGGATGCTCACCTACCCCATCTCCTGCGTTAATAATAGGAATAGTCGAAACATTTGCCGCTATCTTTGCAGCACCTGCTTGGTGATGTCTCATGATAATTGCTTCACTGTATGATTGGAATGTTCTGATTGTATCTTCAAGTGTCTCTCCCTTAGCGACAGATGAAAATTGTTGAGGGTTGAGAATACTCACGACAGTTCCCCCTAATCTATTAATCGCAGACGCAAAACTACCATATGTACGACTAGAGGGTTCATAGAATAACAGCGTTAGGTTTTTCCCTTTTAACAGATCTGAAGGTATTGAGTGTTTAGCTATTGTTGCCATGTGAGCAGTCTCGTTGAAGAGTATTGTGATCATTGACGAGGTAAATTGGTCGAGAGATAAAATATCGAGGTTGTGAAAGAGATTTTGTTTCTTTCCAGCGTTCATTGCATATTACTGTACAAGATACATTTTACAATTGCAATACGATATCAATAATTATAGAAAGCGACTACTATTTGGTTACCGCTGAGATAAGGTTCCTGAGTAAACAAGCAACATTAACAGGACCAACTCCCCCAGGTGTTCGTGTGTAATAAGATGTTTTTTCTTGAATATCATCTACGTCATAGTCTCCATAAAGTTTATTGTTTTCATCTAAGTTCATCCCCACCCCAATCAGAATGACTCCTTCTTTAATCGCATCACTTGTTACTATATGCTTTTTCCCGACAGCCGTGATGATGATATCTGCAGCTTTCATCAACTCTTCTCGGTTTTCAGTCTTACTATCTATAACACTATGCTCTATGCCCTTTGCAGTTAGCAAATTGTGAACTGGCATACCACCAGCTTTTCCTTTTCCTAATAGAACAATACGTTTACTTCGTAACCACGCATATAGTTCACTTCCTTCTCCTTCTCTTGTTTTTATTTCCTCAAGAATTGTCATCACTGCTGCTGCAAGAGGTGGAGTAAAGGGTGAATCAGGATGAAATCCGTCGATGTCTTTTTCTGGACTAACGAGTTCTGTGAGTTTCTGTGCATCTAAGTGTGGTGGAAGTGGAATCTGGACGAGTACTGCGTGAACAGAGTTATCAGCGTTTAAGTCTCTGATTCTATTCTCTAATAGTTCTTGAGATGTGTGTTCTGGATAGGTATCGACTGTTATCTTTGCTCCAATAAATTCTGCCCATATTTTTTTCTGATTAACGTAGGCGATTGAGCTTGGATTTTGTCCGACGAGGAGAACAACCAGATGTGGAACTATTCCTTCTGAATGTAGTCGTGTGACTTTTGCCTTGAGGTCAGTATACATGTTCGATGCGATTTCTTTTCCGTTAATTTCCATGCTCCTATTATAGCAGTGTGTACCTTATTATGCTAAATATACTATTCATAAATGATTTTTCATGCTATATTTTCTTATAGTATATGAGAAAAATAGTTGCTATCTTCTTTTTGTTTTCTGTAGTTTTAAGTATTGTTTCACTTTCTCAAAAAGTATTTGCAGTTTCATCCCAGACACAGCTCAATGAACGAATTCTTGTTCGCTTTACCTCGTCAGCTTCCGAGGATGTTCAAAATGATATTGTAAATAAATTTGCCATTATTAAAAAAGAAAAGCTGAAATTGCATAATGCACTTGCTATTACTATTCCGCGTGGAGTAGCACAGAATATGATTAAACAGCTTGGAAAGCTTCCACATGTACAATATGCAGAAATGGATCAAATTGCTCAGGCCTTTGATGTACCCAATGATCCAAGTTATTCTATTCAGTGGGGACTACAAAAAATCCAAGCACCTGGTGCATGGGATATGACACACAGCTCATCGCAATCTGCGATTGCGATCATTGACTCTGGAATTGATGCAGCTCATCCAGACTTAGCTGGTCATATTATTCAGCGAGTAAATTTCACGACAGATTCAGATATCGATACTAATGGCCATGGATCACATGTGGCAGGAATTGCGAGTGGAGTTACGAATAATAGTATGGGAATTGCTGGAGTTGGCTATAATTCTTCACTCATTTCAGTTAAGGTATTAGATAGTACAGGTAGTGGTTATTATTCTTGGATTGCAAATGGGATTATCTGGGCTGCTGATAATGGAGTGAAAATTATTAATCTGAGCCTTGGGGGTTCTGCTCCATCATCTACATTACAGAATGCTGTTGAATATGCAGCAAATAAAGGTGTCATTATTATTGCCTCAGCCGGGAATGGATACGGAATCGCACCTACCTATCCAGCGAATTATCCACAAGTCATAAGTGTTGCAGCCACAGATTCTAGTGATAAAAAGGCATCGTTTTCAACCTATGGGAATTGGGTAACACTCGCTGCTCCAGGTGTTTCGATTTATTCAACATACAAAGGTGGCTATGCGTATCTGTCTGGGACCTCGATGGCTTCTCCTTTTGTTTCTGGGTTAGCAAGTCTTATTCGAGGGCTCCATCCTGACTGGTCAGCATCGGAGGTAATAAATAAAATTGAAACTACTGCAGATTCCATCAGTGGAACGGGAATGTTTTGGAAATATGGTCGTATTAATGCTTGTAAAGCTGTAGATTGTGTTCCGATCAACCCTACTCCAACAACGACACCAACTATCACTCCAACAGTTACTCCGACTATTACTCAAGCACCGACTATTACACCTATCTCTTCCCCTACGCCGACAGTTTCCCCTACTCCCAAACCAACACTCGCTCCAACAGCTGTACCTACAATAACCCCTACACCTACTATCTCTTCAAAGCCGTGGTGGTGTATCTATGCGCCGCTATCAATTGCGTGTAAATAAGGAAGTAGTACAATGATTTATCTGAAGGTTTGTCTGAGGTTCTCCATGAACGTTGGTTTTGCAGCTCTAACTTCTTCATCTTTTTTATAGAGTTCAGCATTTTTTTCGACTATTATTTCTTTTTTATCTTGACGCAGCAGTGCGTTTTCATCCTCAAGTTCTCCTATCTTTTTTTGTAGTGCTTCTACATCGTTACTGACTGATGCAATTTGGCGATTTTTTCGTGAAAGAGTAAATGCATTTCCCACAGAATCTATAAGCCCGATAATACTTGCAGCTATCACACCAAAGAGCATTGAGCCGAGTATTACGGTATATAGTGGAACTCCAGTAAAGCTATTTCCGAAAAATGATACTGTGGTCACAAGCGTGTTTTGAAGGGCGAAAATACTTACTCCAATTCCGAAAAGTAATAATATTATTAATGCAATCATATAACTACTTTAACACCGCTTTATGAGAAGGATATGTGAGGTGTGTAAGAGGATGGAAAGGAAAGCGTAGGCGCAAAAGTGACGAACTCTAAGCTCTAAGCTCTTTGCTACTTTCCTGCTTGCCTTCTGGCTCTGATTCAACACAGGTAGCTGCTGAAATCTTATCTGCTCCGTTTGAGAAACGCATGAGGATTACTCCTTGTGTATCACGTCCAAGTTTTGGAACTGAAGCCAGTCCGAGTCGAACAATTTGACCACGTTTAGATGTCAGAATAACTTCTCCAGCTTTAGGTGGGATAATTTGAGCGACGACTACCTGTCCTGTTTTATCACTTACTTTAGCGACTTTAACACCTTGTCCACCTCTGTTTTGGAGCGGAAATTGACTTACTGGGGTTTTCTTGCCTAGTCCGTTTTCCATAACTGAAAGGACAAGTGAATTATCGTCCTTTCCGATTACTTCCATCCCGATGACTTGGTCATCTTTTCCAATTAAAATTCCACGAACTCCCATAGTAGCTCTTCCCATAGGTCGCACTGACTTTTCAGCAAATTTAATTGATTTCCCCATTTTCGTTACAAGTAAGACTTGATTATCACCATTGGTGAGGTTACTCCATACGAGCTCATCACCAGCGTCAAGTTTAATCGCGATCATGCCATTTTTTCTAATATTTTCGAATTCTGAAATATTACTTTTCTTCACAGTTCCACTTCGTGTGGTAAGAAAGACGTAGCCATTTTTCTCTTTATTGCTATACACGATAAATGATTCAACTTCTTCTCCAGCTTCAATATTAAGGAGGTTGACGACAGCTGTTCCTTTACTAATTCGACTACTCTCCCCTATCTCATATGCTTTTATCTGATATGCTTTCCCTTTATTGGTAAAGAAAATAATATTATCGTGTGTCTGTGCGTAGCGAATATGTGAAATTGCATCTTCGTCTTTCATCTTCATACCACTAATTCCTTTTCCTCCTCTGTGCTGGACCTGGAAACTATTCACACTTTGGCGTTTAATATATCCTGTTTCTGTCATTGTGATAACAGTTGGTTCATTTGGAATAAGATCTTCCTCTGAGAACTCCCCTACTTTACTCTTAAAGACTTTCGTTCGTCGAGGATCGGCATATTTTTGTTTGATCGAGAGTAACTCTTCTTTAACGACTGAAAGTATTTTTTCAGGATGAGCAAGTAAATCTTCAAGAAACGCAATTGTCTCACGAATAGCTTTTAATTCATCTTCAATCTTCTGTCTTTCAAGTGCAGCAAGACGACGAAGTTGCATATCGAGAATTGCTGTGGCTTGTATTTCAGATAGTTTAAATCGCTCAATAAGGTTTTTCTTGGCTTCTTCTTGGTCAGCTGATTCACGAATAGTTTTGATAACTGCATCGATATGATCAACTGCAATCTTGAGTCCTTCCAAAATATGTTCTCTTGCTCTTGCTTGTCGAAGTTCGAATTCTGAACGCTTTCTGATAACGATGTAGCGATGCTTAAGATATTCCTCAAGAATAAGTTTAAGATTTACTGTTTGAGGCGTACCATTAACGAGTGCAACCATATTAACTGGGAATGATGTCTGTAGTGACGTATGTTTAAAGAGATTATTTAATACTTTTTTCGGTGTAGCATCACGTTTTAATTCGACATATACTCTGAGGCCTCGTCTGTCTGATTCGTCTCTAAGATCTGAAATGCCTTCTAATTTCTTTTCTTTAACAAGGTCAGCGATCTTCGCGACGAGCAGTGCTTTATTTACCTGATATGGAAGTTCAGTAATAATGATCGCTGATTTTCCTTGTCCAATTTCCTCAATATCTGCTTTTCCTCTAATCATAATTTTTCCACGTCCTGTCATATATGCTTGGCGAATTTCAGTTATGTCGTATATATTTCCAGCAGTTGGGAAATCAGGTCCTTTAACGAATTCAAGTAATTCTTCGATAGTTGCTTCACTGGTTAGATTAAATACGACTTCAGTTGATTGTGCTTTTTCATCTGTTGGTGTAGGTATAGCTGGGGTTTTCGTTTCTTGAATCGCTGCTGAACCGCCTACTATGGTTGTTTTACTAATCGTGTAAATAATTGCATCAATTACTTCACCTAAATTATGTGGTGGAATCTTAGTCGCCATACCAACAGCAATTCCTTCTGATCCCATGAGAAGTAAATTTGGAAGTTTTGCTGGTAAATAGTCTGGTTCACTATAGCTAGAATCAAAGTTAGGTGAGAAGTTTACCGTTTCTTTATCAATATCTGCGAGTAATTCACTTGCAATAGCAGCCATTCGAGCTTCGGTATAACGCATAGCAGCTGGTGGATCGCCATCAATTGATCCGAAATTTCCTTGACCTTGAATAAGTGGATAGCGCATCGCGAAATCCTGAGCCAGACGTACCATCGCATCATAGACTGGAACATCACCATGTGGATGATATTTACCGAGCACTTCTCCGACGACCGTCGCACTTTTCTTATATTTCGCGCTATGTGTAAGTCCGATCTCATGCATAGCAAAAAGAATGCGGCGATGAACTGGTTTAAGCCCGTCTCTAATATCTGGAAGTGCACGTGCGACGATAACAGACATAGCGTAATTAAGATACGCTTTCTTCATCTCCGTACTAATATTTGTTTTTTGTAGTCTTCCTATATCCATAGTGTTATTTTTCTAAACGAACAATGTCATCCTGAGGGTCTTGTTGGATCTTTTCCTTCAAGATTCTTCGGCGTCGCCTCAGAATGACAGTTGTTTTATTTCAAAGCTTTTTGTACTGCCTTGAGTGCTTCTTCTTTCCCTTTCCATTCCTTTAACTTGACCCATTTTCCAGGTTCAAGTGTTTTATAGTTCTCATAAAAATGCTTCATTTTATCTTTTAGTGCTTGTGGCACGTCTGAGATATCTTTGTAGTGAGCAGAGAAAGGATCGATTTTAGCAGTTGGAACAGCGATAATTTTTGTATCGATTCCAGCTTCATCTTCCATTTCAAGCATTCCGATAATCACTGATGGGACCATTACTCCAGGAACGAGAGTTTTATCAGCGATAAGCATCACGTCAAGTGGGTCTCCATCTTCAGCGAGTGTGTTTGGTACAAATCCATAATTAAATGGAAATGCCATCGCTCCATATAAAAAGCGATCGACCATGACGACTCCTGAATCCTTATCGAGTTCGTACTTAATCGTACTGTCTTTAGGAATTTCGATAAAGACATTTACTTCGCCATTTGTCGGGTTTTTACCCGTTGGTAATTTAGTTACATCCATAAATTATATTTCACCTCACTTTCGTTTTTAACGTAATTTGCATTTTATCATGTTCTCTTACTTTTAATAAACTCAAAATGTAAAAGTGAAAATTCAAAATTACAAGTAAAAAGTAAAAACTTTTGATTTTTGACTTGTATTTTTGCTTTTTGAGTTTTAACTTTTTATTTACCAAAAGAACATATCATCTATATCATCACTGTCATGTTTATGCAATTGTGATGGAATTGTTGCGACACTCATGCAAATTGTACTTAATATATTCATATTCTTAGGGAGAAGTAATTTTTTTACTTGTATATTTACTTCTTCACTTGACCACCAGGTAAATCCTCCGATATAGAGTGTCGTCGGCTGTTTAGCAGTACTTTTACTCTCCATGTGTGTTGAGAATACATTTGTTTGGTCTTTAATCCATAGATTACAAATCATTTGTTCATCGATTTTTCTTTTTTTTGTTCGAAGCATTACCATCACTTCAAACATATTTGATAGAGCCAGCTCTCGTGCATTTGCAAGCATGAAGTTTCCAAAGCTATCCAGAGCGTATGCTTTTTCGTCTTCCTTATACATGCTCGGAATATCTTTTTTATCAAATCTAGTAAACAGAAGTGATGCTTGTCCAATCTGTTCGATTTGTCGTTTTGGACTTTCAAACGTCTCACTATTCCCGTATTTTTCAGTCTTAATCGTGTCTTTCTTTTGAAAGAATGACACTTCCCAGGTATTTGTGTGATCTATTAGTCTTTTAGCCATATATAAATAAATTCGAATATCGAAGTACGAAATTCGAAACAAGATATTTTCTTCGTATTTCGATATTCGTACTTCGAATTTACTTTTAAATATCTAGTGTTGCTGTTATCGCATTTGTCTGAATAAAATGTTTTCGTGGTGGTACTTCGTCTCCCATAAGCATAGTAAAGACTTCATCAGCTTCTTCAGCATCGTCAATTGTGACTTGCTTAAGCATTCGATTTGCTGGGTTCATGGTAGTTTCCCAGAGTTGATCTGCGTTCATTTCTCCTAAACCTTTATACCGCTGGATTGAAATATTTCCTGTTCCACCTTTTTGCATATCTTTCATCGCGGTATCACGTTCTTCATCAGTGTACGCATATCGTTGGTCTTTTCCTTTTGAGAGTTTAAATAGTGGTGGCATCGCGACATAGAGATAGCCCAGTCGAACGATTTCAGGAAGGTGTCGATAAAAGAATGTCAAAATAAGTGTTTCGATATGTTCTCCATCGACGTCAGCATCGGTCATGATGATAACTCGGTGATAACGAAGTTTTTCCATATTAATCGTGTCACCGATTCCAGCACCAAGTGCGACGATGATATTTTTTACTTCCTCGTGTTCAATCATTTTATCAAGTCGAGAGCGCTCGGTATTAAGAATTTTACCCTTAAGAGGTAAAATAGCTTGGAATTTGCGATCGCGTCCACTTTTTGCACTTCCCCCTGCTGAATCTCCCTCAACGAGATAAATTTCTGATACTGCAGGATTTTTTTCTTGGCAATCAGCGAGTTTTCCAGGAAGTGTGGATCCCTCAAGTGCACCTTTACGAATAACCGCTTCTTTCGCAGCTTTTGCAGCAAGTCGAGCCTTTGCAGCTAAGTTAACTTTTTCTAAAATTCTTTTTCCTTCAGCTGGATTTTCTTCGAAAAATGTCGTGAGCCCTTCTTTAACGATTGCATTAGCGATCGGTTGAATTTCTGAATTACCGAGTTTTCCTTTTGTTTGGCCTTCGAACTGGATCATGTCCTGTGGCATCTTCGCGAAAATGACTGCAGTTAATCCTTCACGGGTATCATCTCCTGTGATCGCGTCATCATCTGATTTAAATGCACCGATTTTCTTTCCGTAATCATTAATCGCGCGGGTCAGCGCCATTCTAAATCCAGTTAAATGTGTTCCCCCGTTTACTGTATTAATAACGTTTACGTACGATTCGACGTTTTCGGTGTAGGTGTTATTATACTGAAGTGATACTTCCATCTCGACGTCGCCCTGGTTTTTCTTAAAATAAATAACTCGATGGAGTGGGTTTTTATTCTCATTAATCTTCTCGACGAGTGCTTTAATACCGCTTTCGAAGTAGTAGTTCACTTCTTTTACTTCTTCTCCCCTATTATCGATGAAATGAAAATAAAGTTTCGGAACGAGGTATGCACGCTCTCGAATCATTTTTTTAATCATGTCGAAATCAAATTCGATAATTGGGAATATCTGAGTATCAGGCAAGAATGTAACTGTCGTTCCGTTATATCTGTTAATACGTGTCGCTTGGTCAGTTAATTTCGATGAGGTAGTTTTCTTAACTTCAGTAGTCGTGATACCACGGGCATATTCCTGTCGATACATTTTTCCTTCGCGTCTGACTTCTACCCACAGCCACTCTGAAAGCGCATTTACGACAGATGATCCGACTCCGTGAAGTCCTCCAGAAATTTTATAGGCACTTCCTCCGAATTTTCCTCCAGCGTGGAGTTTCGTGAATACCATTTCAAGTGCAGATTTGCCATACCCTGGAACATCGTCAACTGGGATTCCTCGCCCATCATCGACTACAGTAGCAGAACCGTCTTTATTGAGAATAATCCATACATTATGAGCAAAGCCTGCGAGAGCTTCATCCACACAGTTATCGATAATTTCACGAAGTGATTCATGCAGTCCGACGATATCTGTCGAACCGATATACATACCAGGTCTTTTTCTTACAGGTTCTAGACCTTCGAGTACTTGGATGTTCTGTGCTGTATATTCTTCGGGGTTAGCTTGCGTTTTAGTCTTTTTATCGGCCATGTCAATCTATTATACATATAGTGTCAAGGGAGATCAACATGCACAATACATTCCTATTTTGAAGTGGGAAATGTTCTTACTGGTTTTTTTGCAGCAATATCATAGAGGTTTGCTATATCAACAAATCCTGCACATACCTGTCTTCCTAGATGTGTAGATTCATCAGGAACAATTGGAGCTTTTCCAAAGGCTGGCATTTCTTGTTGCATCACTTTCCATTCAATCATTCTGCCGTCTAAAATGGTCTGATCCGTATCAAGTCTAGCTGCTAGTTCAAGATCGATCTGTCTATTTAATGAAAAGTGTTCCCTACGGATTTGTGGGAGACGTTTGCCATTTCTTTCATACGTTCTTTGGACAATCACATTCATAATTCGTCCACCATATTGATATGCTTCACCTAAAATTCCACTATTACTTGTAACTTCTTCATCGAGATATTTTTCAACAGCAGCCGCGTTACCCTGATTTTCTTCATATCCCTCATGAAAGTCGAACGTACCCGTTTCTAATTCTTCTCGTATATCACGAAGTAGCTGCTCATCAGGTTGAAATGATGCAGTAAGGATGTCAGGTTGGTAAATACCATCAAGATCTTTCATAGGTAAAATTATACTAGATTATCCTCACGCTGTCAAACTATGGGATTAATTGATAGGGATTCTATTATTCGTAGAATCGTTTGTTTTTTATTTTCTCAGGGAGAAATGATTGTCCATCTGTTGGTCCAACGTTGGTTTCTGACCAGGCGTAGCCTTTTCCATAGTCTAGATTCTTCATTAACTTCGTCGGTGCATTTCTCAGATGGAGCGGAATTGGTTCGTTTGGAAATTCGTAGACTGCGGCTTTAGCCTTTCCTAGTGCGTTTGTGGTGGCGCGTGATTTCTTTGCACTTGCGAGATAGCATACTATTTGTGCGAGGATGAGCTGAGATTCGGGCATGCCGATTTTCGTGATGGCTTCAAATCCTGCGTTGGCTTGGATGAGCGCTCCGCGGTCGGCGAGTCCTATGTCTTCTGAAGCGAAGATGATCATTCGTCTAGCGATGAATTTAGGGTCTTCTCCATTCTCTAGCATCCTTGCTAAGTAATATAGTGATGCATCGACGTCTGAACCGCGCATGCTTTTGATAAAGGCGCTTATTATATTATAGTGTTCATCGGCTTTTTTATCGTAAATGCCAGCACTTCTCGTCTGGAAAACCTCTTTGATGATTTCATCAGTGATTTTCTTCTCTTGATAATTCGTGACAGCGATTTGAAGAGCGTTGAGCATGATTCTGGCGTCTCCGCCTGAAAATCTTATCAGGAGTTCCTCAGCTGAGTCTGCTATCGTTCTTTTATACTCCCCGAGTCCTTTTTCTTTATCAGTGAGTGCTCGTTTAATGACTTTTTGTAAGTCTTCATACGATAATCCCTGGAGGACGAAGACTCTACTCCTTGATAAGAGTGCACTGATGACTTCGAATGACGGGTTTTCTGTCGTCGCACCGATGAGGGTCAGGAGTCCACTTTCGACTTGTGGAAGGAGTGCATCCTGCTGGGCTTTATTCCATCTGTGGATTTCATCGATAAAAAGAATGGTGGGTCTCCCCTCTTCTTTACTTTTTTTGGCTGCTTCGATGACTTTTCGTAAGTCTTCTTTCCCACTGGTCACACCTGAGAGTTCGTGGAAGTCGGCTTTAGCTTCTTTCGCGATCAGATATGCGAGTGTCGTCTTCCCACTCCCTGGAGGTCCCCAGAAGAGAATCGAGAATAGGTTGCCCGACTCGATCATTTTACGAAGGATCTTTCCCTCCCCGACGAGGTGTTCCTGGCCAAAGAATTCTGCAAGTGTGCCTGGACGGAGGTTATACGCGAGGTTCATGGCGTCATTGTAGCACTCAGTGTGATGAGACAAAAGAGAGGAAGACTGCTTCTAGTGCCATGCGGACGTTTACGTTCGTTGTTTTGATGAGCGTGTGGGTTTTTTGGAGGTCTCGAATTACCTTTGCGGCGATTGAAGCTTGGTTATAACTTTGTAATAACTGATCTTCTCTTATTATAGTAATCGCTTTTTCAAGCCAACTTAGTGCAATTACTTTTGACTTGCCTATTCGCTCGGCGTGTCCTAGTGCGTCATTAATCGTAAAGCTTCCAAGTGACTGATAAAATTCAGCGATTTCTGCCGTATCTTCAGATAGTACTTCTCTTATCTCTTCTTCAAGCGATATAACGAAACATCGTGAGATGATGGTTGGAAGTAAGCTTTCAGTTGACTCTGCGACGAGAACTATAATAGTCTGTTCAGGTGGTTCCTCTAAGACTTTTAACATTGCGTTTTGGGCTTCTGTGGTGAGTGTATGTGCATCATGGATAATGATTGCTTTTTGAGGGCTGTGCATAGGTTTTAAAAACAGTTTTTGTTGAATGACTTTTATCTCCTCGATGCCGATACTTTGTTTTGGAGCGGTTTTTTTACCTTTTTCTTCAACTTCAAGTCCGAGAACGGTGGTGTCGAATTGGTCTATCTGTTTCTCCTGACAGAACGTAAATGCATACGCTTCTCTCTTTTCTTTGTCGCTTGCAGTTATCAGAAAACTTGTCATGTATTCTATTATACCAGTGAACATTGACACACGAAGTCACCTTTGAGTACTATAAAAGTAATGCCTGATGTAAACTCACTGCTCCCATCTCAAAATACGGATACGACAATCCCATCATCTCTTCCGTCGATGCCAGCTCCTCTCGTATCTGGGGATTCACTTATTGTTAAAACAAATCCATCAGTGCCATCTACTGATAATTCTCATCCTATACCGACTAATGAGACTGCTACGTCCTCACCTACACTACATACTCATGCAAATGAGTTAGGTGAAACGCCACTTGATGAAAAATCACTTGATGCATCACTCTCAGCCTTAAAAGATATTCAACATACGC
Source organism: uncultured Gammaproteobacteria bacterium (assembly GCA_964503265.1). Taxonomy (GTDB): domain Bacteria; phylum Patescibacteriota; class Microgenomatia; order Levybacterales; family UBA12049; genus CAZCYO01. The sequence continues at coordinate 110,451 of CAZCYO010000002.1, read as the reverse complement.
TTAGTACCCCATCACCTGCTCAACAGACGAATAATCCTGCTACCCTACCTCCTCAGGAGCCAGTTCAAGAAGAAATGTTAACAGATGAGTCGACGTTAACTCCGCGTGCTGATAATGTCACTGCACAATCGATCGATGCGACTGGAACGGCTGGAATAAATGACGAGAAAACAGTTCTCGATATTCTCTTGATGGAGCACAAAATTACAAAAGAACAGTATGATGAAGTAAAAGTAAAAGCTGCTTTAGATGGTGCGAATGGGGATGAAATTTTAAAATCACTTCAAATTGTCTCAGAAGATGCATTTGCTGAAGCAAAGGCGAAATTATTAAATGTTCCCTATGTCTCACTTGCTTCCATGTCTTTTTCTCCAGAAGCGCTAAGTCTTCTTCCACGTGCTGTTGTAGAACGGTTTCAGTTAATTCCTATCTTTTTCGATGATAAATCGAAAACGCTCTCAATTGCGATGTCTAATCCAGTCGATTTAGATGCGATTGACTTCGTCAGGCAAAAAACAGGCCTTTCAATTAAATCTTTGGCCGCTTCACCCAAAGATGTTAAAAACGCGATAGATCAACAATATCGTCAAGAATTAGTAGGTGAAGTCGGTGCAGCTGTTAAAGAAACAGAACAATTTGCAAGACGAACCGTTGATAGTACCCAAATCGGTCAGATCATTAAGGAAGCACCAATTGCAAAAATCGTTTCGACCATCCTTGAGTATGCTGTAACGAGCCGATCATCTGATGTACATATCGAACCCCAAGAAGATCGTGTGCGTGTTCGGTACCGAATTGATGGTATTCTCTACGATAAATTAAGTCTACCTAAAAACGTTCAGGAAGCACTTGTGTCTCGTATTAAAATTCTTTCTGAAATGAAGATTGATGAACATCGAAGCCCTCAGGATGGAAGGTTTAATTTTAAAGTTCGAGATGATGAGGTTGATCTTCGTATTTCAGTTGTACCGACAGTTGATGGTGAAAAAATCGTTATGCGTTTGCTTCGAAAATCAGGCGGAATTCCGACACTTCACGAATTGGGCCTAGACGGGACATCACTTAAAAGTTTAGAGACCGCCATTTCGCGACCTCATGGAATTATTTTAGTGTGTGGTCCGACAGGTTCTGGTAAAACCACGACACTCTACTCTCTTCTCTCAAAATTAAATACGCCAAAAGTAAATATTATGTCACTTGAGGATCCAGTCGAGTATCAAATGCCGGGTGTTAATCAAGTGCAGATTAATACAGGAGTTGGATTAACATTCGCGTCTGGACTTCGTTCTTTTTTACGTCAAGATCCAAATATCATTCTGGTCGGAGAAATCCGAGATAAAGAAACGACTGATCTGGCGATGCAAGCAGCACTGACTGGGCATTTGGTGTTTTCAACGCTTCATACCTCAGATGCAGCTGGCGCACTTCCGCGACTTTTAGATTTAGGTGCTGAAACATTTCTTCTCGTATCGACAATTAATGCGATTGTTGGACAACGTATCGTCAGACGTATTTGTGAATACTGTAAAGTAAGCTCTCCCCCAATTCCCCAGGAACTCAATGAAATGAAAACAGTTCTTGGGCGTTTTTACACTGTTCAGGATGCTGAAGTGAAAGTATATAAAGGAAAAGGATGTAATGAATGTGGTGGATCTGGATATAACGGACGAATCGGTATTTACGAAGTACTCTCAGCGACTGAGAAATTAGGCAAACTCGTTTTGGAGCATGCAGCAAGTGAAGAAATTCAAAAACAAGCAATTGCAGATGGAATGATCACGATGATGCAAGATGGATACTTGAAAGTATTAGCCGGACTGACCACAATAGAAGAAGTACTAAGAGTTGCACAGGAATAATCTAGTTCAAAATTAAAAGTGAAAAGTTCAAAATTGTAATTTCAAAAAAAATAACTTTTAATTTTGAATGTTACATTTTTAACTAATATTATGGAAATACAAGAATTATTAGCAGTAACGATTCAATCAAAAGCATCAGATTTGCATTTATTAGCAGGGCTTCCACCATCTCTGAGAATTGACGGCACACTTCGTCCAGTTGCGGATCTCCCTCCAATAACTGGCGAGGATATTCAGCGAATGGTGTTTGCACTCATTACCCCTGAACAGAAGGAGCTTTTATTAACAAACAAAGAACTTGATTTCTCATTTGGCTATGGTGGTGGTACGTATGGTGATTTAGGACGATTCCGAGTGAACGCGTATTTTCAGCGTTCGTATATGTCCGCTGCACTTCGTTTCTTGCCTCCAAATATTAAAACAATTGAAGAATTAGAACTCCCGAAAATTTGCAATGATTTTGCACAGTTAGTACAAGGATTTGTTCTGGTAACAGGTCCGACTGGACATGGAAAATCAAGCACACTGGCTGCAATTATAAATGAGATTAATAAAAACAAACCTGTCCATATCTTAACGATTGAAGATCCGATCGAATATGTTTATCCAAAAGGTATGAGTATCATCTCTCAGCGAGAACTTGGGAATGATACTCATTCATGGGCGATGGCACTTAAATCGGCTCTTCGTGAAGATCCAGATGTTGTACTTGTTGGAGAAATGCGAGATCCAGAAACTATGCAGGCTGCACTTACCGTGGCAGAAACAGGACACGTCGTATTTGCAACGCTGCATACGAATTCTGCTTCACAAAGTATTGATCGTATCGTCGACTCTTTTCCAGACCATCAAAGGTCACAAATACGTGTACAACTCTCAACTACGCTCAAAGGAATTATTTCCCAGCGTCTTCTTCCTAAAATTGGTGGCGGAAGAATACCTGCAGTTGAGATACTTCTCGGTACACCTGCTATTGCGAGTAATATTAGAGATGGTAAAACACATCTTATTGAATCAGCGATGCAAACATCTAAAGATATTGGCATGATGACGATTGAAGAATCACTTGCAGATTTAGTTAAAGCAGGTATGGTAACAGTCGATGACGCCAAAGGCTACGCATTACATCCAGAAGATTTTCAGAAAATGATCATCTAAATACCCTGTATCAGGGGTAAGACATGAAGTATAAAAAGAGTATCAGGAGTATCAAGAGCTTTTTTTCTGAAGTATGTTAAACCCTTGATACCTTTGATACTCTTGATACCCTTGGTATTTTATTCATATGAAACTTGTTTATAAAGCAGCAACCAAAGAAGGAAAAATTATTCAAGGGCTTATCGAAGCGAAAACTCCAGCTGAGGTTGCGACGTATCTTCGTAATCACGACTACCATCCGATTAAAATTGTTCCCCAAGACGAAGCTAATCTTATGCGCTTTCTCACATTTGGGAAGAAAGTAAACCGAAAAGAAATTGTTTTTTTTACCCGACAGTTGGCATCAATGCTTAATTCAGGCTTGACCTTAATGCAAGCTCTCTCAATTCTAAAAAAACAAGTCCAAAATGCACAAATGAAAGACATAGTAAATGGCATTATTACAAATATTGAAGAAGGAAACTCATTTTCTAATTCGATTGTTAAATACCCAGCTGCTTTTACCCCTATTTATATAGCACTTGTAAAAGCAGCTGAAGAGTCAGGATTACTTGATAAAGTGCTTGAACGATTGGCAGATACTCTTGAGAAGCAAATGAAGTTGAAATCTACTATTCGTGGTGCACTAACCTATCCTGCAATTGTTGTGATCATGATGATATTAGTAGTGATTCTAATGTTAGTGTTTGTTATTCCTAATTTAACTAAATTTTATAAAGGTCTTAATGTTGAATTGCCTATGTCTACACAAATAATTGTAGGTATTGGAAATACCTTTATTTATACCTGGCCATTTGTGTTAGGTACTTGCGTTGGAGCTGTTTATTATTTTAAAAAATGGTACGCGACTGAACCTGGGAGAATGCGTGTTGATGGAATGGTACTAAAAATACCTGTTTTTGGAAGATTACTTTCTGAAACAATTATGGCAGAATTTACACGAACGTTTGGATTACTTGTTGGTACGGGATCACTTGTCGTTGATTCACTTGAGAAAAGTGGAGGAGTTGTCGGGAATCTTCCTTATCAACGTGCTATTGAATCGGTGGCAAAACGTGTTGAAAAAGGAGTAGCGATTGGCGATGCGATGAGTTTTAGTCCGTTATTCCCTTCTATCGTTGTTGAAACTGTGAAAATTGGTGAACAAACTGGAAAGCTTGACGAATCACTGCTGCGTGTGTCTGATTACTTTGAACGAGAGGTAGATCAGCGTGTTAAGACATTAACATCTGCACTAGAGCCATTTATTATGATTTTCTTAGCTGGAGGCGTGGGGTTCCTTATTATTTCAATTATTACGCCTATTTATAGTCTTATTTCATCTATTCAGTAAGAAAAGATATTGATCTATTTTGCTCTATTGACACAGATTAGCAAACATGTGAATAATGAATACAGATAAATAAAAACGTTATCTAAAAAGTATGACTGCCCAATCTACATTTCAAAAAATTCAAAAAGGTTTTACCCTTATCGAATTACTTATCGTAATCGCTATTCTTGGTGTACTTGCTGCAGCAGTCCTTTCCGCTATCAATCCAGTTGAACAAATAAATCGTGGTCGTGATACAGGTTCTCTTTCTGATGCAGAACAACTTCATAGTGCTATCGATCGTTATAATGCTGCTCAAGGATTTCTCCCATGGCAAGATGGAGAAGGATCAGTTGATACACAGGATTGGCAAGTAGTTAAAAATGCTGCATATACAGATAAACAAGGAACAGTATTTGCTTCTGGCTGGGAAAGTAATGTATCAGGTAATCCATTAGTTCTCGATTTGCTTGGAACTGATACAGCTCTTGGAGGAACAGGTGAATTACTTCCAGCATACATCACACGTTTGAATGATAGTACATCTAATCCACTCTATGTGTATAAAGATGCAGCAGCTGGAAGCAGTGTCTATGTTTGTTTCCTTCCACAGTCTGGATCGATCGAACAGAAAGCAGCAACACGATGTAATGGAACACCACCTTCAGACTTTCCAACTGAAGCCTGCTCGACAGTAAATAAATTCTACTGTCTCCCATAAAAGAGTCAAGAAATTGACTCTTTTTTTTTGCTTCACCCTTCTGTACCATTAATACAATGCTCTTTTTACTTTATATATTTCTAGTAGGATTATTTATTGGATCTTTTCTTCTCGTTGTTATTAACCGTTATTGTGCAGGCGAATCATTTATTCGAGGAAGATCGAAATGTGACTACTGTCACCATACTCTGGCTTGGTATGATCTACTTCCAATTATTTCCTTTTTAAGTCTTAGTGGAAAATGTAGATATTGTCATAGAAAACTATCGTTACTTTTTCCATTATCTGAATTTGGTACTGCACTCTTTTTCTTATATTCCTTCCAACAACTCTCTGTTGTTAATACTTTTTCACTCGACGCTGTTCATATACTTTCGATTATAAGCACACTATTTGTCTTATGCACGTTTATTCTCACTTTTTTTATAGATATAAAATCTGGAATTATTCCGTTTTTTGTAGTTATTCCGTGTATAGTCATTCTTCTTAGTTCAAATACTATGTTTCCTCTTGATGCTCCACTCTTTTTTCTTCAATCTGGCATAGGCGCTTTCTTATTTTTATTTTTGATATTTTTAGGAACGAGGGGACGAGGTATGGGATTTGGAGATTGTATTTTTGCATTATTAATGGGATTACTTTTAGGATTTCCAAACATTATAACTGCCTTCTACATCGCATTCTTGACTGGGGCTTTTGTTTCACTCATACTAATTCTATGGAGAATAAAGAAGCTAAAAAATGGTACGATTCCATTTGGACCCTTTTTAGTTTTCGGGACATATGTATGTCTTCTTTACGGAAATTCTATTACAACCTTTTTCCTTCATGTACTCATCCATTAAATGGATTTACCCTGATAGAACTTGTGATAGTTGTAGGCATAGCAGCGACACTTGTCACAGTCTATCTAATCTTTGGTAACCCGAGTCTTCAATCTTCCAAAGCGAAAGATGCAGAACGTATCAGCGACATCAGACAACTAAAAGCAGCACTCGATCTCTACTATGATGATCATAAGTGTTATCCTGATGCAATCCCGACAGATACATGGATCGAAAACGGAGTAGTTTATATGATAAAAGTCCCTAAAGATCCTGATATTGGAACATCCACCAACAGCGGATATGGTTATCAAATAGATGCAACTGATTCATGCCCACAATGGAATGTCCTTTATTCTACATACACGTCTCGTCCGTTTACTGATGAAGATTGCCCATTAACTGCCATGACTACCTGTAATTATTCAGGGCAAATGGCATGTTCAATTTCGGGAGCCGTGGACTGTAATTATATCTCAAATAATCCGATAAATAATCTAGGTTCAGGTAGCTGTCCGGTGAACAGTCCTAAAAACTATATTAAAGACAGTAATGGAACATGTAACATAGCTCCTGCAGGACAAGGGATCTTCTGTATAGAAGAGTGTCCACAAAATTAACTATGAAAAGATCTATGTATTACTTTAAGAATAAAGCACTATTTCTCAGTAATAATACTGGTTTCACAAATGGGTTTACGCTTATTGAACTTATTATCGTTATTGCCGTATTGGGAGTTCTGTTTACTGCATTATTGACGACAGTTAACCCACTTGAGCAATTTAAAAAATCACGTGATACACAGCGCAAGTCATCTATCGGCCAAATCCAGCGAGCGTTAGAATCATACTATCAAGATCACGGCCAATATCCTGCCTCTGATAATAGTTATAGAATTGTTAGTATTGTAAATAGCATAACTACAACTCTTTCATGGGGTGACACATGGCAACCGTACATGGATGTTCTTCCTACTGATCCTAAATCTCCAGCGAGAAAATTTGCTTATTATTCACCTGTTGCATCTAAAGGACAGTCCTATTATCTTTTTGTGTCTCTTGAACGTGGTGCAAGTGATCCTGCAGTATGTAATAATGGAGTTAACTGTACAAGTACACCGGCAAATAACATGTGCGGGAATGGTGTTTTTTGTAATTTTGGTGTAACTAGTCCAAATGTATCTATTGAACCATGAACGTGGTGTTGAGAAACATATGAACAACAAAAAAAATACAATTTTTGAAGCTAAGCAGAAAGGTTTTACTCTTATTGAATTACTTGTCGTCATTGCAATAATTGGTATCTTATCTTCGGTACTAATGGTTAATTTCATCGGAGTTAGACAACGTGCTCGTGATGCTCAACGTAAAACGCATCTCAAGCAACTGCAATCTGCGTTTGAAGTGTATAGATCAGATAATGGTCATTATCCATGCATTGGATCGTATCCTGCAGATTGTACTGAAAGTAAAGCAAATATTGTCGATAATTTATCTGCGACACTGGTCGGATACCTTAACGATGATATTACAGATCCATTGCCATCTAGTTCATGTGCAAATTATTTAGTCTCGTCTACTGGCTCAAGCTACACTATTTATACAATTCTTGAAAATAGTAACGACGCTGATGCTACTGTCGATAAAAAAGCTCCTCTTTCCAATGCAGGGCTTGTTTCTAACTGTCTGAACGGAAGTGTTGCGGGTAAATGCAAACAGTATTCGACCACGACGGGATGTAGTGCTACGTTTAATTACTGGGTGAATAATCCTTAAGAAATGTCTAACTCAAATGTCAAATGTTTATAAAAAATATGTTGTTAAAAATTATTCTCGAGCTTGTAGCTTGAGACATGAATCATTACAACGAGGGTTCACCTTAATTGAAATTCTTCTCGTATTTTCCGTTATAGCTATTTTATCAGTTGCGAGTGTGGTAGCTTATTCTTCTTATAATACAAAACAACAACTTAATAACTCCGCACAAGACATACTCGTACTGCTTCATACAGCTAAAGCAAAAGCCCAAGCACAAACAGCATCATCATCATGCACATCGCTTAAAAGCTACCAACTCATGCGTTGTTCTGCTGGTCCTGTCTGTAAAACGACTGGTGCAACAGCTACGACATTTGAACTTCAGTCTGTGTGTAGTAATGGGACATTTTTGGTGGAGGAGAAATCACTCTCCCCCAATGTGTCGTTTGATAACTCAAGTGCTACAACACTTTCGTTTGATGTGTTAACGGGAGGCGCAATGACTGGATTATTTAAAATTACGAATTCTGCTGGCAGTCGTACTGTTTCCGTTTCGTCGTATGGACAAATTACTCTTACTGAAAACTAACATTGCATCAGGACAAATTCTTATCGAAGTGCTTGTGGCGCTAAGCGTGATTGTTGTTGTGGTTTCAACAATAACAATTTCAACGGCTACTTCCCTTTCGAATATGGAATTTAGTAAAACACAGAATCAAGCGACACAATATGCACAAGAAGGAATGGAAACCATAAGAAGCATACGAAATTCCCAACTTTCAACATTTAGTGCACTTAATGGATCATATTGTCTTGCTGAGGATAGCGATGTCTTAACCCAGTCAAACGCGTGTACAGTTAACATTGGAACGTTATTTAAACGATCTGTAACAATTGAAAAAAATAATGCAGCGATATGTGCTGGAGGAACAAAAACAACTGTAATTGTTACGTGGAATGATGGGAAGTGTACAAGCTCATCATTTTGTCACAATGCAACTATTTCTTCGTGCATCGCTGTTACAAACGTGGTATCAGGATTATGAGAAAAAATAATAAATCACAAAAAATAAATCACAAAAAGAGGGCGTCTTTTAGAGCTTTGCACGTAAAGCTCGCGGCTTGTCAGCAGGGTTTTACAATTGTTGAAATACTAGCAGTTATTATCGTTTTTATTGTTATTGGATCTATTGCTGCAGCTATATTTTTTACCTCTCTTCGTGTAGTTAATAAATCAAATTCAATTGCATCACTTCGTGAAAACGGTAACTATGCATTAAGTCAGATGACAAAAATGATTCGATATGCGGTTGTCTTTGAAGGAGTTAGTGCAGATGGTGTCACATATTCTCCAGCATGTGATGTCGCGCCAGTTAAAGATACTGCATATCCCTATCTTAAAATACAGTCGTTTGATGGGCAGCCCACTGTTTTTCAGTGTACGACTGGTGATAATGGAAATATTGCATCGAATAGTGCGTCGCTTCTAGATACAAATATTGTTAAACGAGTAGATGCATGTTCGTTTAGTTGTTCACAAGCAAATAAAGGTGATTCTCCGACAATTCTCATAAATCTCACACTTTCAGAAGTAGGGATACCTGGTATTACAGAGAAGAACACGACTATTCCTTTTCAGACAGCGGTTACATTTAGGAATCCAGTGTCAGAGTAGTATGATTGACAGTACTAATGCTTGCAATGTACTCTAAATAGAGCCCCTTTTTTAGGGATTTTGTTTATGAACCAAAAAAACGTATTGTTTTTCGCTCAACAAGGACAAGCACTGTTGCTTGTGGTTATTGTTCTCGTTATCTCTATGACAATTGGTCTATCCGTGGCAACCCGGAGTATCACAAATCTACGAACTTCAAGTGAAGAACAAGATTCTCAACGTGCTTTTTCTGCTGCTGAAGCTGGTATAGAGCGGGCATTGAATAGTTCAAATAGTGGAACAATTGCATCTCCAATTCAATTAGATAGTAAAGCACAAATAAAAACGTTGACTGTTGCACAACTCTCTGGAAATCAACTATTGGTCAATAATGGTTCGATTGTGAGCCGTGATGATGGAGTTGATGTTTGGTTTGTTCCTCACAATGCAGATGGGACACCAAATTATTCGTCTTCATGGAATGGTAATCTGTCTGTTTATTGGGGCAGTGCATCAGATACCTGTTCATCAACTCTTGCAAATAACACAATGGCTGCACTTGAAGTAGTTACAATAACAGGAACTGATACTGCTCCTTCGAGTCATCATTATCTCTTTGATCCATGTACGAGTGGTAGTCCTTCCAGAGCTGCATCGAATAAATTTGATGGTGTCGTAACTACTCCTTCTGGATGGGGTACATTCCGATTCAAATCAACCATTTCAGGTATCACGAATGGCCTGCTCCTTCGGATAATTCCACTCTACGCAGATACGAAAATTGGTGTTGAAGGAAGTGTCGCTCTTCCAGCACAAGGAACTATCATAGAGTCAGTTGGTTCATCAGGAGATGCTACACGCAAAATAGTGACCTTTAAAGGGTATTCTAAACTTCCATCAGAAGTTTTCCCGCACATGTTATTTTGGCCACAATAAATTATGAAAAGTAATACATTTGGATTAGATATTGGTACAACCACAATGAAGGCAGTTTCCTTAAGTCGTGATAAGGAGGTACTTTCCTTTGAGATGGCTGCAACTGGGGTTACACCTGAAAAAGGAATTATTTCTGACTCCCCTTTTGATCAAGAAGACATGGCAGATGCAATTCATCAACTGGTTATTGATTCGAAGGTAGCTACTCGTTCAGTCAATATTGCCTTAGCCGAGAATCAAGTGTATATGAAAGTTATAGAAATGCCGTTACTTTCTGATCGTGAGTTATCAAGTGCTATTTATTGGGAAGCAGAACAATATATTCCTGCTCCATTAAATACGCTTACAATTGATCACCAGGTGTTATCTCGAGATGATAAAACGCAAGCAGAACCCCGTATGCAAGTCTTATTGGTCGGTGCACCAACGCTTCTGATTAAGAAATATCAAAACATTTTAGGGCTTGCTGGTCTTACTATTGCATCACTTGAAACAGAGATTCTTTCAGTTATTCGATCAATTGTTACGCAAGATGCATTTCCTACATCATGTATTATCCACCTCGGAGCGATGAGCACATCAATTGCAATTATTAGAGGTGGAAATATTATTTTTACCTATACTGTTCCTCTTGGAGGAGTCGCTATTAATCGTGCTATTTCTACCGATTTCGGTTTCAGTATTGAACAGGCTGAAGAATATAAAAAAATATATGGTATCAATGAAGATAGTGTAGGAACTAAAATTAATCACGCAATTAGCCCCATTCTTATGGCTGTTGTGACTGAAGTTAAAAAAGCAGTGTCTTTTTATACCGAAAAATATAAAAATGACTCTCCAATTACTCAGATTCTCCTTTCAGGAGGAACTGCACGATTGCCTGGAATTGAAAAATTCTTTGTGAAGAATGCTGGCCTTGAAACATCGATTGTAAATCCATGGCAGACATTAAACATTCAAAATGTACCCCAAGAAATTGTAGATACAGTTTCGGAATATACCATTGCGATTGGACTTGCACTTAAAGAGTATGAAAAATGATATTAACTTACTTCACTCCAAAACTAAATCACCACTTAATTCACTTGCAAATAAAGTTGATATTTTGCGTACTATCGCTGTATTTTTGCTTTTTCTGGTTGCATTTCTTTCAGTCACATTTTTCTTTTTAGTATTAGTTTCCCCACTTCCCTCTCTTAGAAGAGAAGAAAATGCAAAACGACTTGCTCTACGTTCTCTGTATGGAAAAATTACAGATTTATATATTCTTAACGACCGAATGAAAGGAGTGTCTGAAGTATTGGATAAGAGAGTTAATTATGATGCAATTGTAGGGGGAATTTTAGACAATGTACCATCTGGTGTCACTGTTGATGCGTTAAAATCAATTGATACAGATATACTTCTTGATGCTTCAAGTACATCACTTCTTAGTTTGCAAACATATGTTGATGCTCTTGTAAAAGAGAATACTGATAAAAAACTTTTTTCTACAATTACACAGTCAGCTTTTTCTATAACTCCAAATAGTAACAAAGCACAGGTTCATATCGTTTTTACACTGTAATTATGTATTCGCGAAGGCATTTAATGCTCTATTACTATAAATATAAAGACTCAACATACTTCTCTCTTAGTATATTTTTCGTATTGCTACTTATTGCGGGATTGTTATTACTAAAAGTAGTGCTACCACAAATGTATAATTGGTTTTCAATTAATAATGAAGTTATAGCGACCAGGAAAAAAATTGATGTAATTGATGCAAATATAGCATATATTAATTCCCTTGAGGAGCAAGATTTAGCCCAAAAACGTACGTTATTTGTTCGTGCACTTCCTCTTGAAAAAGATGTCCAAGGATTATTGACGATTATTTCTTCTTCAGCACTAAATGCATCAGTAGAACTTGATGATTTTTCACTCACCATTGGAGAGTTATCGCCAAAAGGAGCAAAATCTAACTTATCATCGTTAAAGTTGACCGTTAGTGCGAAGGGCGTTCCAACTCTTCAGCGAAAATTTATTGCTAATCTGCAATCACGTCTGCCATTGGTTGATATTGCTAACATTGAATTAAATGGACAGAATGCCGAGTTAACACTGAATATTTATTATAAAACGTTGCCGGTTTTTAAAGTGAATGATGCGGACCCAATTCAGAAAATATCTGGAAAATTTAATGATATTTATGCAATTTTATCTGGGTGGGAAGTCAACTCGGATAATGTATCAAATATACCTGTAATTCCAACTATTCCTGGAAATCGGTAAGAAGATCTGGGCGATTTTGTTTTGTTTTCTCGAGTGAATCTTTTTGTCTCCAATTTTCAATTTCTTTGTGATTGCCTGATAATAGTACTTCAGGGACAATATGATCTTCATAGCTTTGAGGTCGTGTGAAATGCCTATGTTCCACTCTTTTTTTGTTAGAATCAGTATTTGTTGAAAATGATTCCAGTTTTGTAGCATCATCTTTTAGTACACCGCTAATCAGCCGAGTAACACTATCGGTGATAACCATTGCTGGAATCTCTCCTCCGGTCAGTACATAGTCTCCAATTGAAAGCTCTCCATCAATGAATGCTTCAATCCGTCCATCTATTCCTTCATAATGACCACAAATAAGAATAAGATGTTTAAGATTTGATAAAAAGACTGCTGTCTCCTGATTAAATATTTTGCCACCTGCACTAAGTAAATATACTTTTTCTTCATCTTTTGTATAGTTCTTATCGCGAATCTGTTTAATTGCGCTATGGATCACATCAACTCTCATTACCATGCCTATTCCCCCACCGTACGGAGTATCATCGACTGTTTTATGGGTTCCTATCCCAAAATCTCGGATATTAACTAATTGTATTTCAACAAGACCTTTGGTTTGTGCATGTTTAATGATTGATTCATCAAATGGACCGCGAAACATTTCTGGAAAAAGAGTGAGAATGGTTATTTTCATTATAATTTTTAATTTGAAATTTTTAATTTACAATCAATTTTTAAAATTAAATGGTTAAAACATTAGGATTTGGTTAAAAATTTTAACTTGTAAATTAGATAACTGATATGTGTTGGATTGTTGAAGTACGAAGAAGAAATCTGCTTAGACATTCTCTGCAAGGGTAATGTTTATTCTTTTATTTTCTTTCATTGCTTTAATTTTCATAATATTTCGAATACTACGGATAATTTTTCCTTCTTTTCCTATGATTTTCCCCATATCTTCTTTAGCAGCAGTAACCGTGAAGGTAATATATCCATCTGTTTCTGACTCATCGATAGAAACAGCATCTGGATTATCGACAATACTTACGATAATAAAATTAAGCGTATCTTTCATTATTTAACAATTTCCTGAACTGTTGGACTTGGCTGTGCACCTTGTGATGTCCAATAAGCATATCTATCCATATTGACTTGTTTTTTCCCTGTAGGACCTTTTTCGATCCAACCAAGTTCCTCAATATAGCCGCCATCACGACGACTTCTTTTTTCTTTAACAACGATACGGAACTTTCGTTCTCCACGTTTGCCTGTTTTAGTTAATCTAATTACAACTGCCATATGTATTGGCATATAGGTTGTGGCTTATGGCAAATAGTTTTAGAGCAACTATACGCTATACGCTTTTTTCTATACGCTCGTGTGTGTATTGTATCAAAAATTGCGCAGCTTCTCAAGCGCCTGCTTTGCTGCATTCTCTTCACCTTCTTGTTTTGATTTTCCTTCTCCCTCACCAAGCAGCTTATCTTGGACAAAAACTCCTATGGTGAAATGTTTTGCATGTGGTGGACCATCCTCTCCAATTACTTTATAGAGTGGAGATGGTTGCTTTTTAGACTGGACATATTCCTGGAGTAAACTTTTAGGATCTTTAAACGTTTTTGTCTGGACATGCATATCAATTTTAGGGAATAATACTTCTTCAAGAAACAATGCAACAGGTTCGATACCTTGATCGATAAAAAGTGCGCCGAGGAAGGCTTCAAAAGAATTTGCGAGTAATGATTCATTTTCTCGGCCTTTTGATTCTTCTTCTCCATGGGAAAGCTTTAATAAACTACCAAATTCCAAAGAACGTGCTGCTTCAGCGAGACTTTTGGTGTTAACAACGAGTGATCGTAAATTAGTTAAAATACCTTCATTAAATTCTGGATACGTGCGATATAAGTGGTTTGAAATAATATACGAGAGGATACTATCACCTAAAAATTCAAGACGTTCGTTTGATTCCATATGATCTCGTGTCTCGTTGAGATACGATCTATGGACAAAAGCTTGTTCAAGTAATTGTTTGTTGACGAAATTAGGAAGATTTTTCATTATTTATTACGTTACCTAGTGCACCATTTACAAATGCTGGGCTATTTTCTCCAGCAAATTCTTTAGCAAGTTCAATCGCTTCATCGATAATAACGTGTGGTGGTTCTTTTTTTTCAATCACTAGTTCAAAAATCGCTAATTGTAATATTGCGAGATCGACTTTATGAATCTTATCAATGGTGAACTCTGGAGCAGCTTTTTGAATAATACTATTTATGGTTTCGAAGTTATCCACAACTTCCTGGGCACGAGAAGAAACATGTTGATTATGAAACTGAATTTTGAATAACTCCTGAACAGTCTCTTGTCGCCTCTTGTGTCGTGGATCTTCAGAAGTTTTCATGCGTTACGGATGTATTATTTTTTAATAGCAGCATCTTTTTCAATAGTAAGATACTTAGCTAAACGATGAGAAAGATTAGTGACTGTAAGTGAGATACTTGCTCGTCTTTTTCCCTGTCGTGCTCGAGAATGTCTTTTCTTTGGTTCGTGTGGCATATATTTCCTTTCTTTTAGGTATCTCTTATTTTACTGTATTTATCGTTTTCTTGCAATAAGTGAACAGTGTATCGTTCAGCTTGACGAACAAAGGAAGGTACGATACGCTATTTGTAAGGAATATGTAAGAGCTCGCTTATGAATACTTCTCGTGAAGCCCATTACTCACAAACGATTTCAGCTAACTACTGTAACTTATTTCTTGATCATTTTGATCATGAAACTAAAATTATTATGTCGTTATCAATTTCCCAGGTTAATACAACATATTTCCCCCAAACAGTGAAAATTTTAAAAAAAATGTTACCAGGTGTACTACTCTCTGTTTGTTTTAATGAATTCTCTTTGCCATTTCATAAAGAAGCAAAAAAAACAGAAATTGGACATTTATTTGAACACATTCTTCTTGAGTATCTCTGTCTAGAGAAATCAGTTGAAGGAATTGATTCTGAATATAACGGACTAACATCATGGAATTGGGTTGATGACCCGTTTGGAACATTTCACATTACTATTGATGCTGGGATTCAAGATAAAGAGCGTATGTCATCTGCAGTAATCAAAAGCATTGAATTATTCAATTATATTATTACTTCAGGCACATCAGTTTCAAAACTAAATTAGATATCTGTCATGATACCTAATTTAAATATATGAGTATTGATGAATTAAGCTGATCTTTTATGAACACTTTTCCCACCTTTTTGCCCAGCAATACTTGCTCTTTTACGATCATATTTAAAATTTCCACTGCTCATACTGCCTCCTTTACTTCTTGCTTCTCTGGTTAAGTTAGCTGCTGCGTTTTTATTAGCCATATATTTCCCTCCTTTCTTCTCACATCTACAATACATGCAGTTCATGAGAAATAGACAAATACGTGGTAAGAGATTTGCAAGAAGAATTAATCAGGAGTAACGAGTCTCGATGTGACTGTCGCAATTTTATCTTTAACGAATGAAAGAACTTCACGTTTTGCAAATAGTTCTTTTGCAGCAATCTGGACATCTGCAATTAATTTACTATCTGAAAACGACGCAATTCGAAGAAATGTTCTTCCATGTTGTGTTGTTCCATACATATCCCCTGCCCCACGAAGTTTTAAATCTAGCTCAGCAAGCTCTCCACCAATATGAATTCGTTCCATTGCTTTAAGTCTCGTGAGAGTTACGTCGTTTGTCGCTTCAGTAAAAAGAAGACAATATGATTGTTTGTCTCCCCTGCCAACTCGTCCTCGTAGTTGATGAAGTTGTGATAACCCAAATCGTTCTGATGCTTCAATCATGATAATTGTGGCGTTTGGGATATCTATCCCAACTTCAACTACTGGTGTAGCAACGAGGATGTCATATTTTTTATCTCGAAAATCTTGCAAGATAGCATCTTTTTCTTTTGCCTTTACTCTTCCATGAAGAAGTCCGAGATTAAACTCGGTAAATACTTCTTTCTGTAAATATTCGTGTTCTTTATTTGCAGCTTTGACAGTCGTCATATTTTCTGACTCATCAATTAAGGGACAAATAATAAATGCCTGGGAATCATTTACTTCTATTTCTTTTTGTATCCATGCATACGCGCTATCTCTTTTCGTTGGCGGAACGAGCCATGTTTTAATAATTTTTCTTCCTTTTGGAAGTTCATTTAAAAATGAAAGATCTAAATTTCCATAAAGAGTTAGTGCAACAGTTCGCGGGATAGGTGTCGCTGTCATAGTGAGAAGATGTGGGTTTTCTCCTTTTTGGCGTATTAATCCTCGCTGCTCAACACCAAACCGTTGCTGCTCATCGATAACGACGAGTCCTAAGTTCGTAAACGTAATTTTTTCTGATAACACTGCATGAGTGCCAATAAGGATATCTTCAGCATGCGGCGTTGAGCTAAGGGCAAAAGATTTATTAATTTTTTCTTCACTTTGCTCTATGCTCTTTGCTTTAAGTTTATTACTCCCAGTGGCAAGTCCAACAGTTACTCCAAGTGGCGTCAAAAGTTTTGAAATCGATGCATAATGCTGCTGGGCTAAGATTTCTGTCGGCGCCATGAGGACACTTTGGTAACCATTAAGATAGGATAGATACATTGAAATGCATGCTACAATCGTTTTTCCACTTCCCACATCTCCTTGGAGTAATCTATTCATGGGAGTTGTAGAAGCCATATCGTGAAAAATATCTTTTACAGCTGATTCTTGTGCATCTGTTAGAGTAAATGGCAGTTTTTCTTTAAGCGTTATAACCTTATTTTCATATTTGGTTACCTCAAAGGGTTTTCGTAGCGATAATGCTTTCCATTCTTCACGTTTATGCATACTTTTTAGCTGTAATGTTAGTAGTTCATCAAACGCAAGCCTTTTTCGGGCAACAGATACTTCTTCAAAGTCTTTTGGAAAATGAATTTTCTTATACGCATCTAGTAAATCAATAAGATCATATTTCTTCTTTATATCTTCTGGCATAAACTCCTCTATGATGTCACCGTTTACTGTAAGAAGTGTGTGGATTTGCTTACGAATCCATTTGGATGTTACACCTCTGGTTTCTGGATAAACAGGAACAAGCCTTCCTGTATGGATGAGTTCCTGGCCTTCAACTACTTTTTCGTAGTCTGGTGACTGCATTGAAAGTTTATGTGCAAATATCTCTACTCTTCCTGCAACTGCCACATTGTCTCCTACTTGAATATTTTTCGTGAGAAATGGCTGATTGAACCAACTAATATTCATAGAACCTGTCTCATCTGTTATAACTCCTCGTTGAATAGTTTTAAATTTTGATATATGCGTATTCTTCAGTTCTGTAATAGTTCCGATGACTGTCACTGTTTCTCCTTCTTGAAGGTTATCAATGGGTGAAATAATGGAATAGTTTTCATAGCGTGAGGGAATATGTAAAAGCAAATCACCAAACGTAAAAATATTTAGTTTTTCTAATTTTTCGGCGTAAGCTTTGCCAGCGCGTGGCAATTTCTCAACAGGAGTATCAAGTGTCATAGTTACTGTGAAAGGTAGGGAAGAAATGGCAAGAATGATGAAAGAATAAGCGCAGCAATAGAGATTGCCATTATGATTCTAAAGAATTTTTCGTGTTTTCGAATGAATTCCATACTGTTATTGTAGCGTATTACTGTAATCTGACAAGGGTTCTTTTCCCAACTTTAAGAAGAATATTATGTTTAAACCCTGGAATTTCAGCAAGGAGCTTATTTGACTCTATCGTGACGTTATCAATTTCAATAGCTTTTTGCTCGATGAGTCTTTTAGCCTCAGATTTACTCTCAACGAGTTTCTTCTCAACTAAAAAATCAACTATTGTCTGACTATCACTTTGAAGAGAAAGTATTTCGATCGTTTCTGAGTTAATTTCTTTTTCTTGCACAGTCTTTTTGAAATGTTCACGAGCTTCCTGAGCTTCTTCCTTAGAATAAAGTTCGGTAACAATTTGTTCAGCTAGTTTTTTCTTAATTTCCATCGGGTGCTCTCCATCTTCAAGTTGTTTTTTTATGACTTCAATTTCAGATAGTGGAAGTGCTGTCGCGAGTGTAAAATAATTAATCACGAAATCATCATGAACTGCCATAACTTTGGCGTACATATCAACTGGTGAATCATCAAGCCAGATCGCATTCCCCCATGATTTACTCATTTTTCG
Source organism: uncultured Gammaproteobacteria bacterium (assembly GCA_964503265.1). GTDB lineage: Bacteria > Patescibacteriota > Microgenomatia > Levybacterales > UBA12049 > CAZCYO01. The sequence continues at coordinate 91,762 of CAZCYO010000002.1, read as the reverse complement.
TCCATCTGTTCCCTCTAGGAAAACATTCGACATAACAAATGATTCTTTGCCTCGTAAATCTTTTTGAAGCATACGTCCTGCCTGCATATTAAACGTCTGATCTGTTCCTCCAAGTTGAACATCCGTATCCATAAAGTAACTATCATATCCTTGCATGACTGGGTAAAGTACTTCGTGTAATGCCACTTTCGTTCCAGCATCAAGTCGACGACGAATGAGTTCCCGACTAATAAAGTCGTTCATTGAGAAGTGTTGGCATAACTTGACGATTTCTTCAAAGGTAAGCTTTTTAAGCCATTCACTGTTATGTCTTACGTTTACTTTTGAAAAATCGAGTACTTTTTCAGCTTGTTTTTTGTATGTCTGAAAGTTCTCTTCTATTTTTTCTGTCGTTAATACTGGGCGCTCTGTATCTTTATCTGATGTATCACCAATGAGAGAGGTGAAGTCACCTATTAAAAAGGTTACATTGTGTCCCATATCTGCAAACTTTTGGAGTTTTCGAAGAGGAACAGCATGGCCGACGTGAATTTTTGTCGCAGTTGGATCAATTCCAATATAAATGTTAAGTTTTCGTCCACTTTCAAGTGTTTTCCTCAATTCTTCTTTGTTTGGAATAATATTTGCAACACCTCGTGTTAATAATTCCTCAGTCTGGTCCATAGCAAAAGTATATCATAGACATGATAAAACTCGAATACCAAATTTCGAAATCCGAAACGAAAGAATGCGATTTTTTTGTTTGTCGGTATGGATGCTTGTATCGATGTTTGGTTAGGAATAACGTTTTACGCTTAACGATACGAGTTTCGATACCATTTACCGAGATGGTAATGTGCGTTTCGTATTTCGTGCTTCGATATTCGAGTTTTCTTTCTATTTTTGCTATACTAAACTATATGGTTGATTACAGTCAGCGTAGTCGGCGTAGAGTAAAAAACAGTAGTGTTACTGAATTTAACCTCCGTGATCCAAAAACTATTTTTCTCGTTAGTCGTATAACAAAATATATTTTCTTTGGGCTTCTTTCTCTAATCGTGATTATCCCTCTGATGTTCTTGTGGTTTAGTCGAGATCTTCCAACTCCTGGAAAACTTGTAGCATCAAATACAAAAAACTCATCAGGTATCTATGATCGAAATGGTACGCTTCTCTATTCAGTATATACGGACCAGAACCGTACATATATAAAACTCTCAGATATTCCAAAAACTCTCCAAGAAGCAACCATCGCAATTGAAGATAAAGACTTTTATAAGAACAATGGTTTCTCACCGATTGGATATGTACGAGTACTTAAAAATTTCTTAACTGGAAAAGGACTTGCAGGTGCATCAACGATAACTCAGCAGTTAGTAAAAATTGCGCTACTTCAAGATGCCAGGCGCACACCTTCTCGAAAGATTAAAGAATTTATTTTAGCGATTCAAGTTAATAAGAGATATAGTAAGGATCAGATTCTTGAGATGTATTTAAATAATATTCCTTACGGTGGCGCAGCTGTTGGTATTGAAGCAGCATCTGAAACGTATTTTGGAAAAAAAGCAAAGGAATTAACGCTTGCCGAATCAGCGCTCCTAGCTGGATTACCACAGAGTCCTAGTGTCTATTCTCCATTTACCGGAAACAAATATTACATTGATAGAGCTAAAGCTGTACTTAAGCAAATGGTTGAAGATAAATTCATTTCCCAAAAACAAAGTGATGCCGCTCTTGTATCAATCCAAAAAATGACATTCTCCCAACACGCTACAGGGATTAAAGCGCCACATTTTGTCATGTATATTAAAGAAAAAATAGCTGAACAATTTGGTGAGCAAGCACTTGAAGCAGGAGGGCTTAAAATAACTACGTCACTTGATTACAAACTTCAGGAAAAAGCTGAAGAAATTGTTAAAAATGAAATTGATGATTTGAAATCATATCGAGTGGGTAATGGTGCTGCAATGGTTACTGATCCAAAGACTGGAGAGATTCTAACTATGGTTGGCAGTAAAGATTATTTTGATGAGAATAATGATGGAAATTTTAATGTAGCTGTTAAAGGAAATAGACAACCTGGTTCTTCGCTAAAACCGATTATCTATGCAACGGCTTTTGAAAAAGGATATACACCTGCAACGGTTCTCATGGACGTTAAAACAGATTTTACGACTGGGGATCCGTCAGACACACAACCTCCCTACTCACCTGTAAATTATGATGGAAAATTTCATGGACCAGTTCAAGTCAGATATGCTCTTGCTAATTCTATGAATATTCCAGCAGTTAAAATGCTTGCGAAAGTTGGTATTAAATCTGCGATGCAAAAAGCATATGATATGGGAATTTCTCAGTGGGAGCCAACTACAGCCAACATGGCAAATGTTGGTCTGTCTCTGGTTTTAGGAGGGCGTGAAACGACATTAATGGACGAGATGGAAGCATATGGTGTATTTGCCAATCGTGGAGTAAAACAAGACTTAGTAGGCATTCTTAAAGTAGAAGATGGAAATGGTCATGTCCTTTATGAATATAAGAAAAAAGATGGGCCTCAAGTACTTTCTGCTGAAATTTCTTTTCTTATCTCACATATCCTCTTAGATAATAGTGCGCGCGCACTTGAATTTGGAACAAATTCAGCTCTTGTCGTGTCGGGTAAAACTGTATCAGTTAAAACAGGAACTACCGATGAAAAACGAGATAACTGGACACTTGGATATACTCCTTCGTATGTTGTGGGTGTATGGGTTGGAAATAATGATAACTCACCCATGAATCAAAAAATCGCCTCTGGTATTACAGGTGCAAGTCCTATTTGGAATAAAATCATGACTGCAGTTCTTAAAGGAAAACCTGATGAACAACCATACAAACCCGACTCGGTAAATGCTTTACAAATTGATGCATTAGCTGGTGGTCTTCCTCATGGTGGCCAGTCAACTCGTTCTGAATATTTTATTAAAGGAACAGAACCAACCACAGAATCACCAGCGTACAAGTCTAAAGACGGAAAACAATTTGTCGTATTTCAAGAAGATGATCCAGTTTCAACAGATGGAAAAAATCGCTGGCAAGAAGGAATTACAGCGTGGATTGAGCAAAACCATAAAGGTGAAGAGCTCTGGAATCCACCAGATGAATTAAAGAATGCGAATAGCGGTCAAGCACAACAAGTAGATGCAACTCCTACTCCAACAGCGACGCCGTAATACACATGCAATTGATACTAAGTAAAATTGTTTCTCATAGTTATTTTTGTTCTTGTCATTCTGGAATGGCAGCGACCATGATAGAATCCCACATTGTATGAGATCCTATCGCTTTGCTCCAGGTCACAGACTCCCTCTGGGAGATGACGTGCTAACTATTCTTTTATCTTGGCGTGGAGTTCTGATTTGAGTGATGAAACTATTTTTTCGCGAATTGGTTTTATATCTTCTGTTGTTAAATTTTTCTGATTACTTTGATAGGTAATTCTAAAAGTTCGTGCGTCTTGGTATTTATCAAAAAGTGTTATTTCTTTAATAAGAGTACTTTGTCTTTTTATCAGATGGATGATCTCATCTGCCAATGTTTCAGGAGTTGAAATTACTGTTATATCTTCTGAAGCAGAGGGATATTTGGAAAGTGGCGTGTATACTTTCTTTGTCGTTGCCATATCGATTAGTAGTTTTGCATTTAGTTCGAAGTTAATAAGATCGTCACCTAATATTTCGATATTTCCGATATGTGTTTTTTGACTATAGATCTCGACTTCATTTGCATCCTCATTATTTTTAAACGAGATGTCTCTGATCCCTAAATCTTTTGCGAGTTGTTCGACGATGCCTTTTATTTCAAAGAAAGAGATTTTAGGTTTTTTAATAACTCCAGCAAATGTCAGTATTTCTTGTGGTAAACTCTTTTCTTTTTTATGGTACACATTTGCTATTTCAAATATGTTTATTTGCTCTGTCGTTTTATTTTCTGAAAGCACTTGGAGTAAGCTTGGAACGAGTGTGCAACGTAAATACATCATATCTTCACTCAGTGGATTTGAAATAGTAACTGCATCTTCTAATGGACCTTCGTAGAGATTTTCACTAACCATTGAATACGTGAAAACTTCAGTAAATCCCCAATACTTCATCGCGTGTTTAATGTGTGATTCCCAGAAGAATTCGTTATTTTCGGGATTTTTAATCTGTTGTTCAACAAATGATGGTAATTTGTTTGGAATCAAATGATATCCGTAAATTCGAGCAATTTCTTCAATAACATCTTCTGGAATAAGAATATCTTTACTTCGCAAAGATGATGGAGTAACAGTGATCGATTCTCCTTTTAGTTCAACTTGAAAACCGAGGTTTTCAAGAATCTCCTTTGATTGTTTAAGCGTAATAGGTACACCGATGACTTGTTGAATTTTTTCTTCACTGACAGTTACTGAAGATATTTTTTTAGGATGCGGATAGATATCGATAATGTCTGATAACTCTTTTGCGTGAGCTAGCTCTTTATATAGAGATATCCCATAAAGAAGTGCTTCCATAGCTAGCTCTGGATCTAATTCTTTTTCATTTAACTGTGCTGCGTCCGTACGAATCCCTAGGTTCATAGACGTATTTCTAATTTTGTTTACATCATTATTATCGATAAAGAAAAGAATTCGTTTCGTTTCTTTTGTAACAACGCTATTCTCAAGCCCCATAATGCCGATAAGATCGATAATATTCCCGTTTCCATCGTCAGCTACGATATCTCCACCCAGAAGCGTATGCGTCTTATGATCAAGCGTCGTGAGCTGTTCTCCTTTTTTAGATTCTCTAATGTTGACTGTGTGATTTGGGAGTCTATCATAATCAAAAACATGTGCTGGATGTCCAATCGTTCGCATGACGTAATTTGTAATGTCGATTACATTATTGAGGCTTCTTATATCTGCTGCTTCAAGACGTTTTTTTATAAAGTCTGGCGACTCCCCTATTTCGACTTCCATGACAACTGCACAAATTCGATAAATAAGTTTATCGTTACTTTTAATTGTGATTGATACTGGCTGTTTTACCGTTGTGGCTTTTTCAATCTCAGGACGTACAAAGTTAGCCTTAATTCCATGTTGTGGAAGGACCGCACTTGCCTCTCTCGCAAATCCGACCACTGATGCAAGATCCGGTCTGTTCGTCATAACTTCCGCATGATAAATATAGTCTTCTTTCCATTTCTCTACCTTTTCGACAGAAAGACTGGTTAATGTTAGCTTCTCAGCGATTTCTTTCGCTGTCGCATTTGTTTTTAAAAATTCACGTACGTGACTATCAAGTAATTTTATATCCATAAATTGCTTAGAGCTTTGAGCATAGTGCATAGGGTATTTCTCTTAGCCCTTTGCTCTATGCTTTTTGCTAAAATTAGAACTGTTGTAAAAACTCAAGTTTAGGGCTGTAAATGAGCCGTAAATCATCGAGTTCTATTCCATCTTTCATCATCAGTACTCGCTCAACACCAAATCCTGATGCAAATCCTGTATATTTGGTTGAATCGATACCACAATATTTTAATACATTTGGATGAACCATTCCTGCTCCACCTAACTCCAGCCATCCTGATTTACATAGTTTGCATGGCTCACCATTCTCAAGTTTAGCAGTACCATTACAAATTCCACATGAGATATCTACCTCAAAAGACGGTTCGGTGAATTGGAAATGATATGGCCTGATTCTCGTTTTTCTTTTTTCTCCGAAATACGATTTGGCAAAGTAATCAAGTGCTCCTTTAAGATCTGCAATAGAGACATTTTCACCGACACATAATGTTTCAAATTGATGAAACATCGATGAGTGAGAAACATCTGATTGTCTTCGATAACATTTAGCGATGTTAAGCATTTTAATTGGAAGTATTCCTTTTTCCATTTCACGAATTTGTCCACTTGAGGTATGCGGAGTTAAAATGACAGGTCCTTTTTTAGCATCAGGTGACTGTTTAATAAAAAACGTTTCCCAGTCATCACGTGCTGGATGGTTTTCAGGAAAATTAAGAGCCTCAAAAGCATACCAATCCCATTCTACTTCTGGATATCGAACTCGTGTAAATCCAATTGAATTAAAAATAGCAGTAATTTCTTCTATCGCCTGTGTTACCAGATGAAGATTCCCAAGAGAAGGTCTTATTCCAGGCTCGGTTACGTCAAGTTTCGTTTTATGTTGTCTTTTTTGTTTAATAAATGATTCTGCAACCGACTCTATCGCATTTTCTATCGTCTGTTTTACTTCATTGGCAACTCGTCCGATTTCTGGCCTTTTTTCTGCTGGAACACTTGAGAGTTCTTTAAGAGCTACGGTTAAGAGTCCACTTCTGCCTAAAAATTGTAGTTTAATATCTTCAAGTTCTTTGGCAGATTTCGCATCCAAAACAAGAGGAAGCGCTGCGTTTTTAATAGAATTAAGTTTATCTTCCATATTTTATTACTCTGTCATCCTGGAAAAGCAACGACTTTGATAGGATCTCAAAATATGTGAGATTCTATCGCTGCGCTCCAGAATGACGTTTAGTCAGACGTTATTTTGGTAAATAACTGTTTATATTCTGGTAACTGTCCATGAACGAGTTTAAAATAAAGATCTTTTATCTTTTCTGTATGTGGTCCTGTTTTACCTGTACCAATTTCACGTTTATCAATTTCGATAACTGGTGCTACTTCGGCTCCCGTTCCTACTAAAAATACTTCATCAGCTTGATATAGTTCTGTTCGCCCGATACTTCTTTCGACAAGTGTGAGATTAGTATGATCACGAGCTAACATCATAATAGTTTCCCTCGTGATTCCCTGAAGAATATCTTCAGAGATAGATGGAGTAATCAAAGTATTTCCTTTAATAATGAAAATATTCTCTGCACTTCCTTCGACGACATGGCCAGATTCATCTAAAAATAATGCTTCGTCATATCCGTTCAGCTGAGATTCTGTTTTAGCAAGTGCTGTATTTATATATGAGCCAGTAATCTTTGCACGAGGTGGAATTGCATTGTCATTGACTCTTTTCCAGGTAGAGATATTTGCTTTCAGACCTTTTGTATCGAGATATCTTCCCATCGCGATTGTATAGATCGCTACACTTGTTTTAAGAGTTTGAAGATTAAAACTACTGACTGTCGGTTCAGATTTAAAAGCGAATGGCCTAATATAAATATCTGTTTTGTCATAGTTCTTTTTTAAGAGTTCGATAGTAAATGTCGTTAATTCCTCAACAGAATATGGAAGTTTCATAAACAGTATATGACATGATTTAAGAAATCTCCTAAAATGATCTTCTACTCTAAATGCATAGAGCGCATCGTCTTCTTCTGAATAGTACGCTCTAATTCCTTCAAAGCAGCCAGTTCCATACTGGAGTGCATGTGTTTTAAGCGATATTCTCGCATCAGTTTCTAAAACAAATTTGCCATCGATAAAAATCATTTCATTTTTCATAACTAGCTCATTATACTGCAACTGTGTGACCGACACAATTGAATATGTTTTATGTACTACTACGCCCTTCTTTGATAGAAGTTGTGTGGTTCTCGTGTGCGAACATCTCTAATCCGTTGAACGGTATCAACAAGTTCGGTAAGTTCTTGAATGGTAATATGTTGGTCTGTATCAGTATCTGAGCTCCCTGCTTCAATAAGTAGTCCATCATATAGTGGTCTACTCCCTGCTGTCATTCGTAATGCATCTATACTTCCTTCTACAATTTGATCTCGCATCTTCGGTCCAAAGCTATGACTTGGATCAAATAATGTAATAGCATGTGGAAACCTTTCTTTAATTCGCCGTGTCGCTTCATGTATTGGAAGGTTTCTATGATCTCCTCTCTCAGGAATATTTACTCCACGTTGTATGAAAACCAAATTACTTTCATCTAATCCATGTGCCCATGTGGCAAGTCCTCCCCATGTTTTTTCAAGAGGGGTAGGTGCTCGGCCATTCTTATCATTTGCAACACTTGGGGTTACTCCTAAATCTTTTCCATTTTTTATACCTAGTCTCCACTCATTTTTAATTGCAAATTTCCCCATTTGCCTCATATGAGGTCCTAATTGATCAACTGATGGATTCCATGGTAATAGTTTGCCTTGAAATAGCGGGTCTCGTTGAAAATATCCTAATTGAATATGAGGAACCATAATTTCAGTTGCAATTTGAAGGCCAGTATCTTTTACGATTTCCCGTGCCCACATTACACTTTGTGGATCATCTCCTAGTTCATTCGTATCTAACGCATGTTCGACTGCATGATAATCGACCCCCATTCCTTTCCCTGAAGGATCTAACTCTGTTCGTGATTTATATCCGACCACACGTGTTCCATAAATGGCAGGACGGCCGTCAGGTAAACTAATCCCTGCAATGGTATCTATTTCTCCTCTGTTTTTCTCATCCATTGAGCATGGTCCTGCAATAATTTCAACTGAATGATGTCGCATTTCTATTCCTGGCATAGTGATTCCTTTCTTATTTTTCCCATAAAAAAACCTCCCGTGTGGGAGGTGTACTCTTTTGTGTCTATGTTTTACTTTTCTTGCTTAGACAGCAAAAGACCTCCCGGTTAAGGAAGTAAAGTAAAAATAGAAATATGATTGTCGTGTTGTGATCATGGGTATTAGCTTATCAAGCAGTTTTAACACTGTCAAGAACTTTTTTAAATGTTTCAGGATGGTTTACGATAAGATCACTTAGAATCTTTCTATCAAGTTCAACATTTGCTTTTTTAAGCATATCAATAAATTTACTGTATGAAAGACTTTCTTTTTTAACTGCTTCACCAATTCTAATAATCCATAGAGATCGAATATCTCGTTTTCGTAATTTTCGTCCATGGAATGCATATGCTCCAGCGTGAAGTGCAGCTTCATGTGCTGTTTTAATAAGACTGCTTTTTGTACCACGAAAACCCTTGGTTAATCCAAGTAGTTTATTGTGTTTGCGTCTTGAAACAATACCTCGTTTTACTCTTGCCATATTATAGTGCTCCTAATAATTTTTTAATGTTTCTTGCGAATCTTCCAGTCATTTCTGCTGGTTCTTTCAGTCTGCGAAGACGTTTTTTTGATTTATGGATTTTATGATGACCAGCATATTGATGGCTAAACATCACTTTTCCAGTTTTTGTAACTTTAAAGCGTCTAGATACTGATTTTTTAATTTTTTTCTTCGGCATTCTTTTTCTTCCTTTCAGGTGAGAGTAATGTAATCAGTTGTTTACCTTCAAATTTAGGCTCACGATCTACTTTCGATATATCGTCAACTGCTAGTATTACTTTTTGCATTATAACCTGTCCAAATTCTGGATGGGTTATTTGTCTTCCTTTATATTTAACGACCAGTCGAACCTTGTCTCCGTCTTCTAGAAAATCTCGTGTTCGCTTGACCATGGTTGCTAAATCATTGTCAGACATAAACGGACCTAGTCGAACTTCCTTCGTCTCGGATACCTTTGCGTTTCTCTTTTCTTCTCTTTTTTTCTTTTCTTCTTGGTAAAGGAATTTATTATAATCGATAATCTTAGCAACAGGCGGTGTAGCGAGTGGTGCAATTTCAACTACGTCTAACCCTTGCTCTCGGGCGAGGCTTATGGCTTCGCTTTTTGAGATAACCCCGATTTGTTTTCCTTCTAGATCAATCACTCGAAGCGTCTGGGCAAAGATACGCTCGTTTATTCTATAGAACTTTTGATCTTGTTTTGTTTTATACTTTTTTATCAATGTTTTCTTTAAGTTGGGTCAGAAACTTGGAAGTTTCGATTTTACCGAGATCTTCGCCGCTTCTTACACGAACCGAAATTACGTTCTCAGCAATTTCCGCGTCCCCTATTATACCCATAAACGGCACTTTTTGTAAAGTAGCGTTCCTAATCTTAGCTTGTAAGCGCTCTGACGTACTGTCAACTTCGACTCGAATTCCTAATTCTTTATATTCTGAGGCTATTTTTTCAGCGAACTCGACATGTCTGTCAGCAATTGGAAGAAGCGTTAATTGTATAGGAGCAAGCCATAATGGGAATTTTCCTCCATAGTGTTCAACGAGAATTCCAAGAAATCTTTCGAACGAACCATAAATAGCACGATGAAGGACAACCGGAGTTTTCTCAGAACCGTCATTATCGGTATATTTCAATGTAAAATTCTTTGGCTGTTGGAAGTCTAGTTGAATCGTTCCTGTCTGCCATTCTCTCCCGATTGAATCACGCATTAAGATATCAATTTTAGGACCATAAAAAGCTCCTTCACCTGCTGCCTCAAAGAATTCTTGGCCTGAATCAACTAATACTTGTTTGAGTTCTCGTTCTGCCACATCCCAATCGCTACTTTCTCCCATAAATTTTTCTGGCCGGGTTCCAAAACGAAGCTTGTATGATAAATCAAATGGAGCATACATATCAGCAATCATGTCCATGAGAGCTTCAAACTCTTGTTTTATTTGAGTAACTGTCATAAATACGTGAGCGTCATCTTGTCGGAATTGTCGAATTCTGAAAAGACCATTAAGTGTCCCGGATAGTTCAAATCGATGGAGAATGGATGTCTCGGCAAGTCGAAGTGGTAATTCTGTGTATGATCTCGTTCTCAAATCGAAAATTGTCATGGCATTTGGGCAATTCATCGGCTTAATACCAAACACCTCACTTCCCTCTAGAAGTTCAGACGAGTCTTCGGTTATATAGCTCATCGGAGAAATAAACATGTCCCCACGGTAGTGCTGCCAATGACCAGATATTTCGTATAGTTCTTTTTTATTTAGTTGTGGGGTAGCGACTTCTTGATATCCATACTTTTTATACATTTCTCGTACATACCCATAAAGTGTGTTATACACGGTAAGTCCTTTTGGAAGCCAGTATGCCATGCCAGGAGAGGTTTCTGTAAAGAAGAAGAGATCAAGTTCTCGACCTAACTTCTTATGATCACGCTTTTTTGCTTCCTCTAACATCCCTAAATACTCGTCAAGTTCTTCTTGAGTGGCAAATGCCGTTCCATAGATACGAGTAAGCATTTTATTTTTCTCACTCCCTCGCCAATACGCTCCTGCAATCGAAAGAAGTTTTACAGCGCCAATATCTTTAGATGGATTCTCACTATGTCCGCCACGACAAAGATCTTCAAAGTCACCAGACGTATAAAATGTAATCTTCTCGCCTTTAGCGATAATTTCATCGATCAGTTCTAGCTTATACTCATTATGCTTATAAAATTCTTTCGCATCATGCTCTGATACTTCACGGTGAGTAAATGCTTTCCATGAAGGAAGTAGTTCTCTCATAGTTGCTTCAATGTTAGAAAAGTCTTCCTCGTTAATAGGATTTTCCAAATCGAAATCATAATAAAACCCGTTTTCAATCGCAGGACCAATAGTAAGTTTGGTTTTAGGATACAGTTTCATCATCGCAGCAGCGAGTAAATGTGCTGCAGAATGTCTCATATGTTGTCTTTTGTCGTTTTCCATAATTTATCTCCTCTGATCTCGACTATAGCAGATACAGATATGCTTTTAAAGATTTATTTACTTTCACTAGTTTCAAAGAGAATAATTTCTTCTTGTCGGGTTGGCTGAGTTGTTACTTCGCTTTCTCTCGTAATCCCATTGAGAGGCTTCCCTGAGTCAATAGTTTCTTTTTGCCATTTTTCAAATTGAATTGCATGTGCTATTACTTTTTTCTCTAGTGGTAAGTAAAGTGTCGCAATAGGACCTCGTATGGTTGGATCAAATCCTTCTCTATTTTTAGGCTCATTACTTGCTTGTTCGAGGGTTTGTATTTGTGATTCAATCATAAAAAAAACCTCCCATGTGGGAGGTGTCTGTCTCTATAACAAAACAACCTCCGCTAGGGAGTTGTAGTTGTTGTAATAATCTTAGAAAAGTTACTCATTTTTTTTACTGTATCATGGTTATTTATAATCGTCAAGAATTATTGGTGCGGGTGTGTAGCGATAAATGCATTAAGCTTAGCGAGATAGGTTCCTAGTAGTGGAATCAAATCAATTTTACTTAGTAAAAATGTTAGAAGTGTCGCAAAGATCGCTAATCCAATAGTACTTCCTAGTGCCCATCCAAATCCACCAATAACGTTATTGATGAAAATCTTCTTACGATTTGTTTCAACTGCCTGTTCGTATTTTTGCATTATTATGCTTTCTGGATTGTTTGTTCAAGTTTTTTTATTCTTTTATCATGATTTTGAAGTGTTTTTGCCGTATTTGCATCATGATATGTTTTTAATTCTCTATCTTCTCTCATTTCCTCAAATTGTTTAATAAGATAGTCTAATTTCTCAAAAATACTATTACTTTGTTCTTTTAATTTTATCTCCATAACTTCATGAGTAATTGCTATTTCGTTATGAAGGTCTTGTTTGGTCGGGTAATCTTTCAACGCATTATGGAGATCCTGTTTCGTAGGGTAGTCCTTCAATGTTTCCTGAAGATCTGACTTTGTTAATTGTGGAGTCTGATGGTTCATAATAGCAGTATAACAAATGTAATAACTGTGACGTCAAGAGAATTATAACCCCAACTCTGTATTTATTCCTTGCATAGCACGTAAAACTATTTCGATAAATTCTGGAAGTGGGATACCTAGTTTTTCTTCACATAGTAGAATTGATTCTCTTTTAGCACCTTTTGCAAATGTTTTTTCATTCATACGCTTCTGGACGAAATCTGCGGTAATATTCTTTATTTTCTTGTCCGGATGAATTAGCGTTGCAGCGACGATTAAACCCGTTAGTTGATCGGAACATGCGATCGCCCAATCCATGAGTGACTCTGGCATGATTTTCGTGTATTCCCAATTATGTGCTTTAATTGCGTGGGCAATGTCCTCAGGTACGACACCTACTTCTTTTTCAAACAGCAGTAACCCATGAACTTCAGGATTATTTTTAGATAACTCATAATCTGCATCATGAAGAAGCCCAGTTATCCCCCACTTTTCTTTCTCGGCGAGTGAGTAATTAATATCGTTAAGATAGAACTTCTCATAAATTGCCTTCATCGCCGCCTCAGCCGCAAATGAATGTTTCAAAAGATTTATATTTTTTAAATACTTATGGAGAATTTCATTTGCCTGTTCACGGGTAAAAGATGAAGATGGTGATGCTACTGTAATCATATGATTAGTATACGGTTGTTTAATGAGGATATACAAGACTAAATCCGGCGAAGCCAGGCGCAGAATTGTGCCTGGTGGAGCTAACTGGACTCGAACCAGTGACCTTTTCAATGTCAATGAAACGCTCTAGCCAACTGAGCTATAGCTCCGTGTAGTGCCTATTCTAACAAATTTATTCATTTCTCACAATTAGAGTACTCTTCCTCCTCGTCGATATGGTTGAAGAAGGATTTTTTCTTCTTTGTCATAGGTTTCTTGATCAGACGAGTAAACACGTTTTAATCGTTTAAAAGGAATAGCATAATTCGATGACCATTCCCGATTACCTGGAAATGGTCCTGTGTTAATGGTTTCTTCAATAAATGATGGATCAGGCCATTGTCCGCCTACAGATTGTTTAATGTGACTCAGAAGCATATCTAGATCGGGATGTTGAAATAATTCGAGAGTACCAGATTGGTTCTTTCTAGAGGCTAACTTCCTATCAGCTACTTCTGGTTCGTAATTTGCCGGACTTCCCGCGTACCATATCTTCCGCGTATCACGAACTAAAAATAGCTCATGCAGTCTCCAACTTCCATTATTAAGTTTCCCTTCTGCCTGTATGAGGCCAATCCTATCGAAAAGCGAGGAATGGTTATCGAGAAGAAATCGTACTGCAACCTCAGAACCTGTTTGGCACATTTTTTCTGTCGCATTTTTCATGACAACCTCCATGTTGTACATAAACGTATTCTTAGGAAATGTCTGTGCTATGTCAGTGAGAGAAGGAGGTCTTCCATCTGGTGTTTGTACTGGATGCCTAGCTGCATAACTCGTTACTAATTCAGTCGTTCCGACCATCATTGCATCCGCAACAGCCATAGGAGCCTGTGCATATGTTCTCTCAGTATGTGTCCGTTGCTCAACAGTTACCATTAACCTGGCAGTCTAGCATGAGTATGGATATGTGACAAGTCCTATTGCCAGGCGTAGAAAGAGTCTCCGCCTGGCAATGAATCAATCCTATTTATTCTCTATTTCCATTACTAAGATCAGCTAGTGCTGCTCGAATTCGAGGAAGTTCTGTTGCTTGATATGCTTGGTCTTTTACTGCAAGGGTAGCTGCATCAGCTTTATACATAGTAGGCTCTCCTCCAAATACAGTTGTAAGTGCCTCAGCTACATGATTGTCTGCCTCTGGTACGTTTATTTCTGGCATAGGATCTGATACGCGTGTTTGTTCGTATTGCGCTTCCCAACCATTTAGTCCTCGGCCCGCTGCTTCTGCAAGTCTGAGTAATCTACCTGTTTCTCTGAATGGTGATCTATTTGTAGTAGGCGTAACATTTACACCGATTTCATTATCACCGATATACCCATGTGCTGCTCTGTACTGTAAATTTTCTTCTCTTGTCATATATATTCACCTCTTATTCCTAGGTTAGTAACCTATAAATCGTATATGATGCCGCGATGTCGTAAGACTCGTGGCCCCTTTCCTCATTTCATTCGTTCGTATGCCCTAGAATCTTTATGATTCCAGGATCTTCGGCTTATTTAAGCCTCGAGATCTTCATGCTGATTTAAATCAGCATTACGACCCCCTCTTATTTAAGTAATTATTTTTCCCATAAAAAAACCTCCCAATTTGGGAGGTTATTCATTTTCGTGTAAGTTTACTTATTACACGAAAAGAACCTCCCGGAGGGAGTTAATAATAATAATTGAGTTGTTAGCGCTTGTTATGAACATAATCTGAGTATAGAATTCTTCAATTTATTTGTCAATAATAGCTATTTATCTCCTGCTGCATAGTCATAATATGCATGCGTGCCAATAGCAGTGTAATTAGCTGCTGGGTGAAAGTGATGAGGTTGCTCTATGGGGGTGAGTTTATAGCTATCGACAAGTTCATTTATAGAGGCTACCCCTGTAAGACGTCTTTGTGCAGCGAGGTTATCAGGATATGTCGTAAAGTCATATTCAGCTTTAATAATTCCAAAATCAAGCCAGTCTTTTGCTGTCTCTGGTGTAAACGGATCACCATTAAACGTCTCACCAATTTTGTTTAATACTCTTGCTGTTTGTTCGAGTGTAAATATTGCAGTTGGAACTTTAGAAATACCGTATTTTGGTGCATATCTGGCCCTATGATGTCCTTCTAAGATTGCTAATCTTCCAAATTGATTTCCGTTCTGATCTCCATCAGATGGAATAAAACATGCTTGTATTGGATTTTCCTGTAAAAACTGCACACCGTTAGTTCGCATTTGATTTTCTACATATCTTCGTCTACTTTGAGAATACGCTTCGCCATTTTGAGTTCCTGAAAGAATTTTAATAGGAACCATGACTCTTACCCCTCCTTCCGAACGAAATGTTTGTTCAATCATCTGTTCATTTTCATTATCTCTTTGTCTTCCAAGTGGTTTAGCTTGCTGACGATCTTTAAAATTAGGGCGTAATATTGGTGTTATTTCTTGACGTGCGGTAAAGATACCTGGTTTAGGTGATCTAAATGCTTCTGCGTCATACCCTGTTTGTTGATATTTGTCTAACATATATTCCTTTTCTAGCCATAAAAAAACCTCCCTTTGGGGGAGGTGGTCTTTATCGGTCTTTTGTATTTTATTTACCTTATATCGAATTCTCCCCAGTATGAAAGCCCCCAATTAGGAGGTTATTAATCACGACTGGTAGGAGCACGATATTTCTTAACATTGAGAGAATTATAAATTTTTAGCTTGGCGTTGTCAACTATTCTGAAAACCTTGAATCAACGAATAAATCAATTAATTTTACATTCTCTTCTTTCTCTTCTTTTTCTCTTTGTGCTGCACGTTCTAGGATAGCTTGTACTGAGTTATCCTGACGTGGAGGTGGAGTGTACTCTGAGCCACTAACTTCATGGGCGATCTTATCAATTTGATGGGGGTCACGTATTTGTTCTCGGATAGCTTCTCTCGCTGCTTTTCGTTGTTCTCGACGAGCTCGTCCTGGTGGGAGTGGATTTTCAGCACTCATAGTTATCCTGTTTGTGTAGCGACACTTCGTTCATTTGATTGACCGAATGTTGTACCATGTTTTTTGAACATGCCCCAGTAGTCTGCTTTTCCTTTTTTGCCTTTTCCTTTCATAGCTTGAATCCATGCCCCAGAATCTTCAACTTTCATGCGAGCTTGTTTAAGAACGATAAGTACCCATTCGAAGAAATTCTGATGATATTTTCCAGGAGTAGCTGGTGCTTGGTTCATATATACACCTTTAAATTCTTCCTGGAGGAGTGCTGATGAACTGACGAGTCGTTGAAGTTCGTTTTTAATTTCGTTGATAGTCTGTGCGATTTCATTTTTCTCTTTGGCATTAATAGTTTCTGATCCATGAACGATCTCTCGTCTGTAATCGATGCCGGGAAGAATATTTGGATTATGCATCGTTTCAGCCGATTTTTGCTTCTTAAGTGCTTTGAAGTCGATTGCTTCACCAGGTTTCATGTCAACTACTTCACCTTTTTTATGTGCAGAAGCGGTTTTTTCTTCAAGGCCTAGGAGTTGTTTAAAGAAGTCACTACCAAAAGGGGTTATCTGGTCTTTTATATCATTTGCAGCACTACGCAGCGCACCTGAGACGGATTCTGTCTCATGTGTGTTCGCTGAACCTACTTTAGGGTGTGATGCAATGTTACTGGCCATAATCTTAGTTTGGAATGTATCATAGAGTCTTTAGGAAATCAAGCGTCTTCTGCTGTCTTATAATACTTGTTAATAAATAGCGGTTTGATTGCAGATGATTTCGTTCTTCGACTGAAGTCGCTTTCGTGATTGCCTCTTCAATTTCTTTTTCTTCGACTGAAATCTTTTCAGTGTCTGCAATTTTTTGAAGAGTAAATTCGATCTTTATATCATTCTCAGCTTTAGTCCCATAATCTTTTCTTAAATCGTCGGGAGTTTTCTTCGTTGAAGCGAGGTATTGATCAAGTGTCAGTCCGAGTGTTTTGATTTCTCCTAACATTTGAGAAAGAAGTCTATCTACTTCCTGTTCAACTAAAATACTTGGAACCTGAACTTTAACCGTGTCTGTGAGGGCTTTCATAATATCGTCAAAATTTGGTTCTATTTTTTCTTTTCCAGGAATCGCAATTTTACTTTTCGCTGTGATTTTTCCGATAGCTTCTTTATAGTTTCCAAGTTCGATGTCTGGCACTTCACATGTAAGTGCTGTATAGGTCCAATCTTCTCCAGGAACTACTGAATTTACATGAATTTTTGGATTGATAATTGGCTTGAGGTTGTTTTCTTGAACTGTGGCGATATATGAATCAGGAAGAAGTTTTTTTAATATTTCTTCATTGAGCTTTTCAACACTAATACTTTCTTCAACGATTTTTCGAGGAGCTTTTCCTTTTCGAAAACCTGGAAGATCAGCAGTGGCTACAGTCTGATCGATAACTTCTTCACGAACTTTAGCGATTTGTTCTTTTGGAATACTGATTGAAAGCGTAATAGTTCCGTCTGTTTCTCTTTGTATCGTTGAGGATGGTGTTTTCGCTGCTTTATTCATAGTTTTGTAATCCGTGACTGGGATTATACCCTAATTCTATCAATTTAGCCAATCCTCTTCAAGACATCTAGTTATTAGTGATTGGTTATTTGTGATTGGACAAAAAAGAATGATCAGTCACTCCTAACTAACTGTGCGGATGAGAGGACTTGAACCTCCATGCCTTACGGCACAAGTTCCTAAAACTTGCGTGTATACCATTTCACCACATCCGCATGAACGTGATTATTATAATCGACTTAGATAGAAATGGAAAGCTTTGTGTCCGTGAAGGTACTTTCGTATTTCGCGATATCAGTCATAAAGTGCTGTACTTTACTTGACCAATTAGGGTCAGCTGCATACATACGTCCAATAGATGGTACATCTGTTGCACCACGATCTATATAGCGCGTTTTAAGTGTTTGAGAAATAGTCGTAATAGCTTCATCCCATGACGAGAACCGGATTACATTCGTTCCATAGACTCCCCAACCCCATCCATTATATGAGTTGTAAGGAATATGTTTACCAAAATATGATTCCACACCTGAAATAGATGCGACGAATCTCCAGTCAAGATCGTTTGCTTCAGCCGTTTCCACGAATGTTCGTGCTGACGTACTCATAGATGAGTCATGATCTTCAAGGTATTTTTGGAGAATTTTGATACGTCGCTCTTTTACACTCGTTACTCGAGTATTTGAAGCAAGATATCCAAACGTAGCTGATGGAGTTTTAACCTCAGCCTGCGCTTTTGTAGGGAAAGCTAGTACCATTGTAATAATTACAAGTATTAGCGATGTAATAATATATCTCATAATGTCTTTCTAAATAGCTAGTTTTGAACTAACTATTTGTTCGAACACTATTTAACAAAAAATCCTAATTGAACTAATGCCAATTAGGATACTTTGAGCCGGACTCGAAAGTGTTGGAATAACTCTCCAATCCGGATGTCAGTACTATATCATATAACTATAGGTTTGTCAAGTATTATGGGGTATTAAACAGCGGGAAGGAATAATGATTTCGTGCCTAAAATGAGTTGCATTTGGGAGAAATGTAAGAAAATATGTTATTGGATCTCGTCGAGGAAGTAATTCACACCATTTGCCCAGCTCCCATTACTACCAGGAGTATACATTTTCATGATTTCATCAGGTGTTTCAAGACCTCGAGCTTTATATTTAGTAGCTAATGCTTTCGTTACTGTCGTAATTCCCTTCTCAAATGTATCAAAATACAGGATTTTTCCTCCATAAATACCAAATCCCCAACAGTTATTTGAATCTATAGGCATTTTTTTACATAAATTTGATTCCTGCATGGCTATCGCTGGAATAAGACGGTAGTCCAGACCATATGTATCAGCATCTCTTACTATTGAGGCTGCATATGGGTAAAGTGGTGAATGATACCGATCAAGAAATTTTTTTATCAACTCGATTCGACCATCTTCTTGTACGATAGACGTACTAAATGAATTTTCGTTGGTCGGAAGCGCAGCGTAATTAACGCTTCGCTGAGAAGTGAGGAAGTTATTCGTATCGTCACGCTCAGAGGTTTTATAGGATAAAAAGAGTAAGAAAACGATTGAGAAAAGAAAAACGACTGGAATAATCGAAAAGAACGTAGTAAGCAGAAAGAATCTTCTCATTAGTATCATTCATGGTGTCAAAATTTAGGGGTAAAGTCAAGTAAATTTTAGGTAAAAATGAGGTGAAGTGTGCCGAAAGTCAGACCGAAGGCACTGGAAAGGGTTCGAATTGGTTCGACGATGTGCCGAGAGTCAGAGTCGAACTGACATGGCCTGTTCTTCAGACAGGTGCCTTGACCACCTTGGCTATCTCGGCATTTAGTGGACGATGAGGGATTCGAACCCCCGACCTACTCGGTGTAAACGAGCCGCTCTAGCCAGCTGAGCTAATCGTCCATATTATGACTACTTATTGTGCGGACGAGAGGAGTTGAACCTCCACACCCTTGCGAGCACTACCACCTCAAGGTAGCGTGTATACCATTTCACCACGTCCGCATTTTGAATCATTATTATAACAAATAGTCATGAGTATATCTATCTATAAGCTATACGCTATTTGCCATAAACTATTTTGGTGCCGAAAAGAGGATTCGAACCTCCACACCCTTGCGGATACAGCGTTCTGAACACTGCGTGTCTACCATTCCACCACTTCGGCTTATACTTTCTTGGTTATTATACTATCGTACTAGTTCCGTCGCTTTGCCTCCGGGTGTCTACCCCTCCGAGCGAATATTGCTCAGAGGACCGCGGCATTCCACCACTTCGGCGAGTAGCTGTAAGTATATCAGAAAATTAAGCAAATTACGCACGTTATTTGTGATTTGGTTTGACAAACCAATCTATTTTTGATATACTTTATATCAGTTCCAACTACTTCCGAGTAGTTGGTTTTTTTTATGATTCAGGCAATTGTTCCTGGAGCATTAACATTTGCCCTGTTAACAGCGTCCCAAGCATCTGTCCCGGTCACGCCCTCTGCTCAATTTCAAACAACTTCAGTGCCTAGTGTACAGAAGCTTATTTGGGTTGTAAAACCTGAAGATACGCTTTTTACCATCGCGAAGTCGTATTATGGTGATGAAAATTACTGGACGACCCTCTGGAACGATAACCCATCTCTTGTTAACCCATCTACAATTACCCCAGGTGAAATCATAACGCTTCGTCTTCAAACACCAAAACAAGCAGAAACATTAGATGAAAAGCAGAGCGAACTTTATGCTGCTCTGACGTATGTAGCCCCTACTCCATCGCCTGTTTCTGTTTCTGCAACTAGTTCCTATGCTGGTGGACCACTTACAGACGCGCAAATTACCTACTTAGGTACTTGTGAAGCAGGGATGACAGCGAATAGAAATAGTGGAAATGGGTATTATGGCGCTTTTCAATTTAGTATTGGAACGTGGAATAGTATGAACACTGGCTATGAGCGCGCAGATTTAGCACCTCTTGAAGTACAAAAAGATGCTGTTCAAAGGCTTCTATCGCGATCAAGTATCTTTACTCAATTTCCAGGCTGTGCACGAAAAATGCAGGCAGCTGGATTACTCTAACGGAGATTCCCCATATATGGTTACAAGAGTTCCTGGATTCGTTTCTGTCGGATATGTCGTCCAGCCAGTGGTGGGTGGACTAGCCCAATCATAGAGTGTGTGTGCATCTTCTGGGCGTAAATTCACACAGCCATGACTCATCGGGTGACCGAAGTTATCATGCCAGTATGCCCCATGAAGGCTGTATCCTGCGCTTTTTGTCACTTCATCGTTATAAAAGAACATCGTATACGGGACATTGGGCAAATTATAGTATGTCCCTAGAGACTTATTTCCCCCTGTCATTCTTGTTGCTTGAAGCTTGATCCATATACGAAAATCTCCTGTAGGAGTCTTTCCCCATTTTCCTGTTGAAACAAGAAATGTATAGACAAGATTCTCCCCATCATAGGCGAGAAGTCGCTGATTTGTGAGATCAACATAAATATGTTTGTTATCTGGTGTAGACTCCCCAAGAACTCGAGGGAGTTGTGGAGGGTCAGTTATCTGAGGAACGGTAACGATTTTATTCATGAATATTCCCGTATCAGCTTTTTCTGGTTTTCCTGAAAGATTAGTAATACAACTAATAGAATTAGCACAAGGTAGAATCTTCGTATAGGGATAGAGTGTGGTTACTGAATAGGCGAATAAAAAGAATGCACTAAATATGAAAAAGTAGGTCAGTATTTTACGAGTACGGTGTTTTTTGAGAACTGATTTCTTCACTATATTTACAGTACGTAAATCTCAAATAAATGTAAATATGGTAAATCTAGGTGAATTTGGTATAATACAACTATGCGGGCGTAGTTCATCGGTAGAACGTCTCCTTGCCAAGGAGAAGGTAGTGGGTCCGATTCCCATCGCCCGCTCTCGTCACACACGTTTTTTATCTATCCTCAGCTGCTACTTTCACACATTCTGTTAGATAAGTAATAGCTGTTATACTAAAATTATGCCGCTTATTCTAGAAAACTTATCTTGGATGTCATTTAATATCTTTCTGGCGGTTCTTCCTGTTCTCTTCGTCTATTTTTTTCGCACTGTAAAAAATCCATTTCTTAAACTACTTGCTGGGAGTCTCTGGATAGCTTTTTTGCCAAATACAATTTATCTTCTTCTTGATCTGATTCATTTGCCATCTGATCTTATCGAAGCATCTTCTATAGAACGAATTGTGGTGGTGTTTATGTATGTAATACTGGTCGCTTTAGGATTAGTTACCTATTTCTTCGCATTTCGCCCACTAGAAGTACTTTTCCCCCATAACATCAAACAAAAACGTACCTTTCGACTTGGATTATTGTTTTTATGTAATGTTATCGTCGGATTCGCACTCGTTTTAGGCAGAGTCGAACGTGTTAATTCCTGGGATTTAGTATTTAACCCAACATTCGTTATTAACTCTTCAGTACACATTATCACGTCATCTCAATTACTCATATTATGTCTTTTCTTTTCTATCATGAGTACAATCTGTTATCTTTTCATGAAGCAACTGCTCGTTCTGCCTGTCACAGCGACGACTAAAAAAGTGAGTAAAGCGAAAAAATAATTTTGAATATGCAAACATTTACTGGTATCGTGACACATGGAAATAAACGTGGCAGACTACTTAATTTCCCCACTGCTAATGTCCCTCTTTCAATCCATATCCCAGAAGGAATTTATATTTCAGAGACATCTATACTGCTTAAAACATATCCTTCACTGACATTTATCGGAAACGCGAAAACATTTAATGAACATGTGTATCAATCAGAAACGTATATTCTTAACTTCGATCAAGACATTTATGAAAAAGAAATTTCAGTAAGTCTCCTTAAAAAACTTCGTGATAATCAAAAGTTCGATTCTCAGGAAGCTCTCATTACGCAAATGGAGAAAGATAAAAAAGATGCCGAAATGTATTTTTTAGACGAAGAATAAATAGAAAAGGGGAAGTTTTTTCGCTTTCGCTAATTGTACTCAAATTGATAAGAGAGGGTATGTCTTGTTTTGCATTATCGTGAGGTGGATTTTCTCTTTCCAGATCTATAAAATTCGTAAGGACGATAAGCTTGAAATATAGCTAAACTCTTTTCCTTGAAGCCACAGTAGTAATTTGGTATCATTACAGATGCGAAATATGATTCGTTCTTAGATGTTCTGAGAACGATTTTTTATACATACAAGCAAAATTTACTCTTGTCGAGTCGTCTAACGGTAGGACGGCGCCCTTTGGAGGCGTCTATTCTGGTTCGAATCCAGGCTCGACAGCTCATAAAAAAGGACCCTTTAAAGGGTCCTTTTTTATGAAAGCGCGAGCATGGTCGCGATAGCGGTTCCAGGTCGAAGTGAGTGAAACGAGCGAAGATACTAAGAGCAAGCAGTGCTCGACAGAAAATTAGACCAAACGTTGGCTGTTTTTGTTTCTGTTATACTGGAAAAGTGAAACGTTGGAGATCATTTCGGTATAAAAACCTTTCTCTTTTTCTTCTTTCTCTTATTATTGCGTTTCTTCTTTCTCGTTATGAGCCTTTTCACGAATTTCTTCTTCAGCTTGGCAATTTAGGTTACCTAGGTGCGTTCATTGCAGGGATCCTCTTTGTCTCTACGTTTACTGTGGCTACTGGAGCTATTATTCTGTTAGTTTTAGCAGAGAAGCTTTCGGCTGTAGAGATAGGAATACTTGCTGGTATAGGAGCAGTCGTGGGAGATCTCACAATCTTTCGGTTTATAAAGGATAGTCTTTTAGATGAAATTACACCAATCTATAATTATCTAGGTGGAAAACATGTTACAGCTGTTATGCATACAAAATATTTTAGTTGGACATTTCCTGTCTTTGGCGCACTTATCATCGCATCGCCTCTTCCTGATGAACTGGGAGTAAGCTTGATGGGAATAGCAAAAATGAAAACATCACACTTTATTATCCTTTCGTTTATCTTAAATGCTGTAGGTATCTTTATTGTTATTTCAGCCTCGAATATTATTAAACCTTAGAGCTACGGATGGTATCTTACAAAAATCTTTGATCCGAACAATAATTTGCTATAATAATCGCTAATGCGAAAGATAATTGTACTCAGTTTTGTGTCATTTGATGGCGTCATGCAGGGTCCTGGAGGTCCGACAGAAGACACGAGTGGTGATTTTACTCTCGGTGGATGGACAGTTCCTTATTTTGATGAATTTTTGGGAGAAGTTATGACGAAGCAAATGGATAGTCCATTTGATTTATTACTTGGGAGAAAGACATTTGAGATTTTTGCTTCTTACTGGCCACAACACAGTGATGAAGGTCCAGGGATAAATATGGCGACAAAGTACGTCGTCTCTACAACCTTGACTACTCATGACTGGAAAAAATCTGTATTTATAGGTAAAGATGTAGTCGAACAAATAAAAAAAATTAAAGATGAAGATGGACCAGATCTTCAAGTGCATGGAAGTGCTAGTTTAATTCAAACGTTGCTTAAGCATGATTTAGTCGATGAATTCTGGCTTAAAATATTTCCTGTAACACTTGGTTCTGGAAAGAGATTATTTGCAGAAGGCACTATCCCTGCTGCGTTTACACTCGTAGAGTCAACTGTTTCGCCATCTGGTGTGATCATTGCTTCATTTGCACGCGCTGGAGCTATAAAAACTGGATCATTCTCATAGTATGAATCACAATTGACAGTTATCGTGATTTACTCTGATAATGAGAGTATGTCTAAGAAAACAAGTATTCAAAAGAAACGTGTACTTTTAGATATTGTATTATTAGTTCTATTCCCTATCCTTGCAGCAGGGCTTTCACTCCTCTTTCATGCGAACTTTCTTCTCTCAATTTTATTTTTCTATGGTATTCCGGGTATCTATTTATCGATAAGAACACCTCATGCTGTTGTTCGAGCACTTATTTTTTCTGGATTTTTCTCACTCCTCGCTTTACCAATGGCTGATCACTTAGCTGTCATGGATAATGCGTGGTTTGTCCCGACAATCTTTCCATTTCGAATGTTTGGTACTGTTCCGGTCGAAGATATTATTTGGGCATTCTTTATGGTGTATTTTATTGTTATGTTTTATGACCATTTTTTTGATAAAGGAAAGCATGCTGCGGTTAATCCACATTTGAAACTTCTTGCATACTTTATCGTGGCAGTGCTTATTTGTTTTCTGTTAAAACTAGCATGGGCACCACAATCTTTATCTATAGCATATGCATATTTATGGATAAATATAGTACTGTGTCTTCTCCCTGTGGTCGCATTTTTAGTAAAATTTCCAGCCCTTTTTTCAAAATTTATGAAAACAGCTCCCTATTTTCTTTTTTTTGGATTAACAAATGAACTGACAGCACTACAGCTAGGTCACTGGACATTTCCAGGGCACAATTTTATCGGATGGGTGACGTTATTTAATTATACGTTTCCATTTGAAGAATTTTTTCTCCTTATGATAATTGGATGCGCAATTCTCACCTACTTTGAATTTTTCGACGATACACCTTCACATCTTTTTAAAAAAGCATAATTGATGCCCAATAATTCCTATAGGTTGTTTATCTTGAGTGTATTTAGTATAATCAGCTAGATGAAACAATATAAAGGTATTTTTATCATTGGAATAATAACAGCACTTCTGTGTATCCTTATCATGACTGGATACAACATCTATTTTCGTACAATAACTGAGTCCTTGCAGCAATTACGTACCCCATCTTATTCAGTTACTCCAATTTCATCAGTGTCATCAATCACACTAACAGGTGACAAAAAAATATATAAAAATAATGAAATAGAGATATCTTTTTCATATCCAAAGGATCTTCTTTTAGGAGAAGAGAGTGGAGATAATGATAACCCAGTCAAAAAAATATATATAGGTGATGTCTCTTCACAGGTTGCACAACAAAAAACTGATGGCATTCACACACCTTTTACGATAACATTCTGGTCAAATCAAGCACTTATCGACTTCGATTTTACTCACACGAAAAAATCTAAAACAGGTGGAGCGGAGTATATTAAAAAAAGCACCTTTAATTCATTCATTCCTGAATCAAGAAAAATTGAAAGTGTTTTAGT
Source organism: uncultured Gammaproteobacteria bacterium (assembly GCA_964503265.1). Classification (GTDB taxonomy): domain Bacteria; phylum Patescibacteriota; class Microgenomatia; order Levybacterales; family UBA12049; genus CAZCYO01. The sequence continues at coordinate 65,980 of CAZCYO010000002.1, read as the reverse complement.
AGGTGGAAAAGAAGCGACAAAATATAGTGGGTTGTATACAGATTATTTCGCAATGGATAATACATATCACTCTGAAATAATGTTAGAAACAGAAAAAGGATTATATACAATTAGTAGTGCATTTACGACTGCACATATAACAGTAGACGTGATGGAGAACATTATTTCAACAATTATGTGGGTTCACTAACGCATATGCGCTCTCTGTTATAATTAAAGCAGTAGTTATGGGGAAAATTGGCTTAATACAGTACTTCACATATAAGTAACTCTCGGCAATCCTCTCAAAACTTTTTAGCTAATATGATTACAGCAAAAAATATTTCATATTCGTACGCACGACTTCCTGTCTATAAAGACTCGAGCTTTTCGATTCTTAAAGGAGAGATGGTGGGACTTGTCGGGCCAAATGGGGCTGGAAAATCGACACTATTTAAGCTTCTTATGGGTGAAGAACATGTGTCAGACGGAACACTTCAGATTATCGGAAAAGTAGGTCATGTGCCTCAAGAAATTAAAAATGATCCAGAGCTTGAAGCTGCAGATGATGTGCAGAGTTATATCGATCCTGAAATTAAAAAAGAACAGTACGAACTTATGATCATGCTCCATTCACTTGAGGTCAATGCAGAGCTTGATGAGAAACCGAATAAACTCAGTGGCGGTCAGCGTACGAAATTGGCTCTCCTCAAAGCAATCATCGCCGAACCAGATATTTTACTTCTCGATGAACCAACTAACTTTTTAGATACAGAGGGAAAGAGATGGATTATGGAATTTTTAAGCGAATATCCAAATACACTCATCGTTATATCTCATGATATTAACCTTCTTGACTCTCATATCGATAAAATTCTCGCGGTAAATCCGTTAACAAAGCATATCGAGGAATATAAGGGTAATTATTCTAAATATGTTTCTCAAAAAGAAAATAATGATGAAGCTGTTAAAAAACAATTCGAAAATAGTCAAAAAGAAATTAATCGAATGAAAAAATCACTCATCACCATGGCTCGAATGAGTTCTGAAAAAGGAGCGAGAGCTCGAGCAAATGTACAGAATAGGATTGATCGTTTACAAGAAGGTCTTCCTGAACTTCCTCAGGAGATTCGAAATATCAAATTCACCCTTCCCGATCCTATTCGAACGAGTGAAATTCCAATTCATGCAAAAAACGTTTCTAAAAGTTTTAATGGCGATACTATTTTAACTGATGTTTCACTTGCAATTAGACGAGGTGAGCGAATTGCGCTTTATGGTCCAAATGGTGCTGGGAAATCTACATTTATTAAAATTCTCATGGGAAGATTAGAACCAGATTCAGGAGAAGTTTTGAAAGACTCCACACTTCATATCGGCTATTACTCTCAAGAATTTGAAACATTTGATTTCACAAAGACGATTTATCAGACAGCTGAGGAAAAATCTGGGCTTCCAGAAAGTCAGATTAGACCAGTACTGTCGAAGTTTAACTTTCTTCGCCACCGCGTCTACCAAACAATTGGTACGCTATCAGGTGGAGAAAAAACACGTCTCGCGATTGCTCTACTGATGCTACAAAACTATAACCTCCTTATTTTAGATGAACCGACGACATATCTGGATGTTCAGTCACAGCGGGTTATTTTAGAAGCACTGAAAGCCTATAAAGGCTCAATGCTTTTTGTAAGTCACACTGAAGATTTCGTCAAAGGATTAACTCCAAGTAGAGTACTTTCCCTACCAGATAACGTGGTTAGACACTGGATGCCTGAAGACACAGAAAATTTTGATTTTGAGGAATAGAAAACTAAGTAAATACTTCCTTTAGTCCTTCTTGGAACGCAGCTCCTGATAAAAAGAGTGCAAGTGCTGGATCAATCCACCACCAGCCAAATAGCAAATTCAACACAAGACCTAAGAGTACTGCACCGGAAAGTGCTCCATCGATAAGGGTGAATTTTGCATCTGCGATAACGACATTATTTCCTATTTTGTGCCCTACATTATTTTTGAGTATTCCTAATGTGATCATAACGAGTACTGTTAAGGCCAGAAAAATAATACCAATTGGTGATGCTTCCGCATGATTATTATGGAGAAGGCTTCTTGAAGCATCAATAAATATATACACAGAAACAATAAGGTATGCGACACCGATCATCCGAAGTGCCTTCGTCTCTCTCCCCTTCCCTGTTCCTTTTAATTCCCAGACAGTGACAGAAGATGAAAAAACCTCAACACTTGACTCGAGCCCATACGCAAATAACGAGACGGAGCCGGATATAAATCCCAGTACCATAGCAACAAGCCCTTCAAGAATATTCCAGGCGATCGTAATATACTCAAGCCGTAATGCTTTTTTATGAAGTTTCTCTCCTAAATCTAACATGCTCTTATTCTATGAGATTTATGCTTTCAGGTAAAGGTGACAATATGCAATTAACTGATGATATACTTCAATTATGAATACCCCTATCGCACCTCCTCAAGATGTTCTTGAAGCATTTACCATTACTGGGGAGCCCGTACTTTTGAAAGGTGGCCAAGGACAGACATGGCGTGCTGGAGATGTTGTTTTAAAACCAACACAGAATATCGAAGAAACTGCATGGTGTGCTGAGCTTATTAACACATTACCTCAAAATCAGTTTCGAACTGCCAGACATAAAAAATCGAAATATAATGAGTGGGTTCATAACAACTGGGCAGTACTCGAATTTATAGAGGGACATCATATAGTTTCCCACTGGGAAGAAAAAATTACTGTGTGCCGCGGATTTAATGAATTATTAGTAGATATTCCAAAACCAGATTTTATTGATGCAAGAACTGACCCATGGGCTATTGCTGGGAAAATGACATGGGATGAACTACCGATGCGAGCTGATAAACGACTGACATCGTATATAGAAACCGTTACAAAGCATCTTCAACCACTCACGAAGCAGAGTCAGATTGTTCACGGAGACATAACAGGAAATATGTTATTTGCAGATCACTTACCTCCTGGAATTATCGATTTTACTCCGACGTGGCGTCCGAAAGAATATGCGTTAGCGATCCTTATAGTAGATGCTATCACCTGGGAAGGTGCAGATGAAACGATATTTTCATACATTGAACATGAAAAAAATATGTTTCAGTTTCTTTTGCGTGCGGCACTTTTTAGAACACTGGTTACGAGTGAATTTTATCGACAACTTGGAGTCGATCGATTCTCAGAATTGCCAAAACATGAATCAATACTTGCTGTTATTTTAGGTAATCAAAAACGATTATCGTAATCCTCTTTATTGCTGTTATAATTCTCTCACAAATAATGGTTAACTCAGAACGCCTGAGTCAAACCGTTATTAATATCATGTATCGTGTAACTACACATGTAGGGAGGGCGAGATGCACAAGACGTTTAAGAACTACGACCGGGTTACGTCCCTTTTCCACCGAGGATTAGGAACGGTATTTGGCACAACAGTCGACGAATTCTGTATGAATATTATGTATAGGGTTCGTTGGGATAACGGAGAGGAATCTGCGTACGATCCATCGTTGCTCACACTTGTCGTTCGCCAACTAACGATGCAACTCTAGGGAGGCTTAAAAGCCTCCCTTTTTACGCTTGACAAATACCCCCAGGGGGTATATTATGAAGTCATGCAATCCTCCACTATCACTAAATCAACGAGACGAATTAATATTATTAAAGGTCAACTTGAAGGCCTCTCTAAAATGATTGCGGAAGATAAATATTGTGTTGATGTATTAAATCAAAGCCTCGCAATTCAGAACTCTCTGAAAAGTCTCGATGCACTCATTCTCGAAGGACATTTAGAGACACATGTTACTCACCAATTTAAACACGACGATCCGCGTGCAGTAACTGAGCTACTCACTCTTTTTACGAGAATGAAAAAATCATAATATGAATCAAAAAAATCCGTTAGTATATGCAGTAATTGGAGCAATCCTCGGTGGGTTGTTAGTTTGGTACTTCGCGACATCAGCCGTGAATGGTAATCGTTTTGGCATGATGCAGAGGATGGGTTTCTCTTCACAGAATAGTACTCAGAAAAACGTTGGTACGATGAGCAGTGCTATAGATCAACATTTTATTGAAGAAATGACTGCCCACCATGAAGACGCTGTCACTATGGCTAACGTCGCTCTGACAAAGGCAGAACACCAAGAAATAAAAACGCTTGCTGGGAATATTAAGAAAACTCAAACTGAAGAAATTTCGCAAATGAAAAGCTGGTATAAGAGTTGGTTTGGATCAGATGTTCCTGAAGATACTGATGAATCAGCCTCGGGACGGGGAATGATGGGAGGAACAAATCAGAACTTCAAACATATGGGAATGATGGGAGATGAAACGGACATAAGTACACTTGATCAGGCATCAAATTTTGATAAAAAGTTTATCGAGGAAATGATACCTCATCACCAGATGGCAGTTATGATGGCGAATATGCTTCTAACGGGAACTAATCGTCCAGAAATGAAAGAGCTAGCCCAACGTATCATTACAGCCCAAACAAAAGAAACTGCACAGATGCGACAGTGGTATGAAACCTGGGGGTATTCTCAGTAAGCTATGGTATTAGATAAACTTCTCGTAATTATTTTTAGTTTGGGTGGTATCGTGTTCGTGTATTGGTTTTTTCTTATGAAAAAAGAAAAAGAAGCAGTAGCAGCTCAAAGTAACAACATAGACATTACTGTCGAAGGCGGGTACTCCCCTAGTGTTATTTCGATATCAAAAGATAAAACTACAACCCTTAATTTTATAAGAAAAGATCCAAGTTCTTGCTTAGAGGAAGTAGTACTTCCTGAGTTTAAAATAAAAAAATACTTGCCTCTTAACAAATCTACGACAATTACCGTGACACCAAAAAAAGAAGGAACATACGAAATTACATGTGGTATGAATATGTTTCATGGGAAGATCATTGTTAGTGGGTAGGTTATAGGTGGTAGTGTGTAGTTAAATATGAATTCGTATAAAGAGTTAACTGTTTGGCAAAAGTCATTAGATTTATCTGTACGTATATATAATGTTACAGATAGCTTTCCCAAGCATGAGATTTATGGATTAACTTCTCAAATAAGAAGATGTTCTGTAAGTATTCCTTCTAACATTGCTGAGGGACAAAGAAGAGGCCATAAAACTGAATATATACAGTTTCTTAGAATTTCTTATGGATCTGGTGCAGAATTAGAAACGCAGTTACTCATTGCATTAAAGATTGGATATCTTTCTGAAGCAACATTTAGGGAAATAAATGGCACACTCGAAGAAATAATGAAAATGCTAAACAAACTTATTACAACGTTACAAAATTAAATATGGACAATAAGCAAAAACCTACAACCCACAACCTACAAACTAAAACCTTCCCTTTAATCGGTATGCATTGTGCTTCCTGTGTGAAGGTTACTGAGAGAGCGTTAAAAAAAACACCTGGAGTAGTCGATGCGGTTGTAAATCTTGCGACTGAAAAAGCTTCTGTTACGTATGATACAGACAACTGTACACCAGAACAATTGGCGCAGTCGATTGCAAAAACTGGGTATACATTAGATCTTGAAGAAAAATCTGAAGAAGCAATTCAAGCTGAGAAACAAAAAGGATTAACATTACTTCGAAACAAAGTAATTGTCAGTCTCTTTCTTGGAGCGCTTATTTTGTGGGGGAGTTTTCCAGGAATTGTAAACACCTCCCCTTCCCTTCTTCAAAATTTCTGGGTACAACTTCTCTTAGCAATTCCTGTACAGTTCTGGGCTGGGAGTGAGTTCTACAAAACTGCAATTGCAGCACTTAGGCATCGAACTGCGAATATGGACACACTAGTAGCACTTGGAACCACCGTGGCGTTTATTTACTCTACTGTGGTGACGGTTTCCCCACAGCTCTTTGTAAATCTTGAGATAGAAGTAATGCCGTATTTTGATGTGGCGACGATTGTGATTGGACTAATTCTCTTAGGGCGATTGTTTGAAGCAAAGGCAAAAGCTGGAACATCTGACGCGATTAAAAAATTAATTGGTATGCAAGCCAAAACTGCCCGGGTTATACGAGATGGCAAAGATATAGACATTCTCATTGAGCAGGTTTTAGTTGGAGATATTCTTCGTGTTCGCCCTGGAGAAAAAATACCAGTTGATGGGGTTGTTCTTGATGGAGAATCCTCCATAGATGAGTCGATGGTTAGTGGTGAGAGTCTGCCTGTCGAGAAAATGAAGGGAGATATCGTCGTGGGTTCGACGATAAATAAATCGGGAACGTTTACCTATAAGGCCACAAAAGTAGGTGCTGATACGATGCTTGCACAGATCATAAAACTCGTACAGGAAGCCCAAGGAAGTAAAGCGCCTATTCAACGACTTGCTGACACAGTCTCATCATATTTCGTACCAATTGTCATCATGCTTGCTATTGTTACATTTGGTTTGTGGTATGTGCTTGGTCCGTCCCCAGTCTTCCTCCATGCTATGTTAAACATGGTTGCGGTACTCATCATCGCCTGTCCATGTGCGATGGGACTTGCGACACCAACTGCGATCATGGTCGGGACAGGCAAAGGAGCACAGCGAGGAATTCTCATTCGCGATGCAGAGAGTTTAGAAATTGCGAATAAAGTGCAGGTAGTCGTCTTTGATAAAACTGGAACACTGACAAATGGCAAACCTGAAGTAACTGACGTAATAAGAATCAAGAATCAGGAATCAGGAATCAAGAGTGAAACGGAATTGTTGCGTTTAGCTGCATCACTTGAGAAAGGATCAGAACATTCGTTGGCTGAAGCGATTGTTAAAGAAGCAGAAGTAAAACAAATCAAACTTCTTTCTGTCACAAAGTTTCAAGCTGTCCCGGGACACGGTGTCCAAGGTGTAGTTGATGAGAAAAAACTCTTATTTGGTAATAGACGACTTATGCAACGAGAAAACGTATCTCTTGACCACAGTGAATCGCTCATTTCTAAACTTGAAACTGGTGGCAAAACTGTTATGATGCTCGCAGTGGACGGTCAGCTATCTGCTTTACTGGCAGTCGCAGATACTGTTAAGGATTCTGCAAATGAAGGAATTACTGCACTTAAAAGACGAGGAATTGAAGTAGTAATGATTACGGGAGATAATGAGCGAACTGCTAAGGCAATTGCTCAAAAACTTGGTATTAATCGAGTGCTTGCTGAAGTATTGCCTGATCAAAAAGAAGCTGAGATACGAAAAATTCAGGCAGAAGGAAAACGTGTTGCGATGATTGGCGATGGGGTTAACGATGCACCAGCACTCGCAGCAGCAGATATCGGTATTGCAATGGGGACTGGGACAGATGTAGCTATTGAGGCGGCTGACATCACACTTATCAGTAAAGATCTAACGTCTGTGTCCTCGGCCATTGAATTGTCAAGAAAAACGATGAATACTATTAGAATGAATTTGGTATGGGCGTTTGGGTATAATATTATTTTAATACCCGTTGCCATGGGCGTCCTGTATCCTTTTGGAGGCCCGCTTCTTAATCCTATTTTTGCTTCAGTTGCGATGGCTCTCTCGTCAGTATCAGTTGTATCTAATTCATTATTATTAAAACGTGTAAAAATATAACAAATTATGGAAATACGAATTAAAAAACAAACACTCACACTTATGTTATTTGGGATTCTTTTTATTCTTATTGGAATTGTCGTAATTCAGGCGAACTTGTTTGAAACGTCCTCACTTACTTCAAATGCAGCTTCTCACGGGATAAATCTGTGGGCAATTTTTTTAACCGGACTTCTGACTGGAGGACTAACGTGTTTGGCTGTTCAGGGAGGGCTGTTAGCAGCAACGATCGCTCAACGAGAGGAAGAAAAACTCCTTAAGAAAACGACACATTTTGATAACGCTCTGCCTATTGTGGCATTTCTCGCGGCTAAGCTTGTAGCATATACAATCCTTGGTTTTCTACTTGGATTGTTTGGTTCTCTTTTTCAGCTATCTCTCGCTGCGCAAATCGTGATGCAGCTTGCTGTCGCTGTCTTTATGCTTGGAACCGCGTTTAATATACTAAATGTTCATCCGATCTTTAGGTACTTCGTTATTCAACCCCCTAAGTCACTCACGAGACTTGTTCGAAACCAATCAAAAAGTAAGAGTCTTTTTGCACCAATGTTACTTGGAGCATTCACAATCTTTATTCCCTGTGGGACGACACAAGCGATGATGGCACTTGCCATCGGCTCGGCAAGTCCACTCTTGGGAGCACTCGTCCTTTTTGCATTTATACTTGGAACATCGCCATTATTTTTTATTCTTGGATATTTCGCGACGAAACTCGGAGAATCATTACACAGAAAATTCATGAAGTTCGCTGCTTTCACCCTTATATTGCTTGCATTGTTTACCATAAATAACGTGCTTTCCTTAACCGGCAGTTTGTGGACAATTTCTAGCATATTTACTTCTACATCAGAAACAAATCAATCAGCTGCATCTGCAATGCCGCAGAAAGATGTCGTTATTTCTATAGAAAGCAGTGGATATACCCCAAGTGTTGTTTCAGTTAAAGCAGGAAGTACGATTTCACTCACACTAAAAAATAACGGAGCCTATACCTGTGCTTCAGCATTTACTATCCCCTATTTCAACTACCAAAAAGTAGTTCCCGTCGGAAAAACAGAACAGCTAACATTAAAAATGCCTGATAAGTCAACCCAAATTCCCTTTATGTGTAGTATGGGAATGTATAAAGGGGTAATAAACGTTTTATGAAAAAAGCAACATTCACTATTACCGGAATGCACTGTACCAGTTGCGCAATGAATATTGATGGAGAATTAGAGGACACACCTGGTATTACTAGTGCGTCTACTCACTATGCAAAACAAACACTTGAAGTTACATTTGATGAAGAAAACATTACTGAGAAAGATATCATACTTATTGTGAAAAGGGTTGGCTATATTGCAGAACCTCTATAATTTTTATATTCGTCCTAATGAATAGATTTATAATATGTTATGCTATTTTAGAATATGTCTAAAATAGAATTGAAGAAAATTCATTCTTATTTTATTGTTTTACTTCCCTATATTCTTTGTCTTATCTTTTTTATTGCATATAGTGTACTTTCTGTTGTTCGCCATAACCATTATCAATCATTTGGATATGACTTAGGTATTAATGACCAGATTGTTTGGAGATATAGCACATTTCAGCTTCCTATTGCTACGATGTCACCTCTTCCAGACAAAGTTAAGTTAGCTGAACATGTAGAACTCATCTATGCACTTTTGGCACCGTTTTATTGGATATGGAGTGCGAGAAAAATGCTTCTTATAGTTGAGGCAGGGGTTGTTTGTCTTGCTGGAATAGCAGTCTATCTTTTGGCGAAAAAAAAAGGTGTAAATGAAACAGGAGCGCTTGGAACTCTTGTTGCATATCTAGGGTTTTATGGGATACAAAACGTCATATGGTTTGATGCACATAGTGCTTCTTTTGCTGCAGCATTTCTTCTGTGGTTTATTTATTTTATTGAAATTAAGAAAAAGTGGTTATCAGTGCTCTTCTTTTTTCTAGCAATTACAGCGAAAGAAAATATAGGATTATTGACATGTCTCACTGCCTTTGTCTTACTCATTCGTTCTCGTGATCAGCGGAAATTATTACTGTTTTTTATCTGTGCATCGATACTGTACGTTGGATTTATATTTCTCGTCTTTTTCCCGCATATTATTAAAAGTGAGTATATCTATGCGAATGATTCAGGCATACTGTCAAATCTCAATCCTGTCAGTATGATTGATACGATAGAAAAAAGAGAGGCTATCTGGTATTCATTACTTTCATTTGGGTTTCTCCCACTTCTCTCTCCCCTCTCGCTTCTTCCATTCTTTGCAGATTTAGCTACATACTTTGTCGTTGCAAGTGATCTTCCAGGAGCGCAGGGATTATTTGGACAATATCGTGTTACATTAGTGCCGTTTTTGGTATGGGCGAGTATACTTGCAATTGTGAAATATAGAATGTTGAATAAATGGTATGTTGGAGTATACCTTATTCTCACTACTATTCTTGTGCAGTATGTGCTTCATCTCCCACTTAGTTATTTGTCTAAAGAGTGGTTCTGGCAAGAACCCAAATCTGTTGTAACAATTGAGAACATACGATCTAAGTATTTGCCTGGAAGTGCGTCTGTTGTCGCTCAGAATAATATCGTCCCGCATATAAGTCATAGAGATAAAATCTATAGTCTCTATCCAGAGAAAAAAGAATTTATAAATAACTCACCATGTGGGGAAAAAACATGTGATTGGTTTCGGTGGTACGATTCTCCCACGTATTTATTTGTAGATACAGCAACAGATTGGGATGCTCGGCATCTACTCACAGATCGGCAACCATTTATCAATGGACTCATAAACCTTGAAAAAGAAGGAATTGTTGAAAAGTATAAAGTAGAAGGAACTACGATTCTCTATAAAGTGCGCAAAAAACCAAGTTCTGTCTCGTCTTTACACAATTCTTAACGAAGTGCGATATGATAGATAGATGCGTAATCTTATTGTTCTCTTACTAGCTATTATTCTCGGATTTGGAGTATGGTATGTACGGTATTATCATGCGCCTCGTTTTGTCTCACTTGATACTCCTTCTCCCTCGCCAACTGGTATATACCAAAATGATCGTACTAAAATAATTGCAGAAAATCTCGATACACCGTGGGCAATTGCATTCCTTCCAACAGGAGAGATACTAGTCACTGAAAGACCGGGAAGAGTGAGGCTGATTACAAAAAACAGCTTGTCCTTGACTCCCGTGCTAACTGTTCCAAATATTGTCGAAATTGGTGAAGGCGGACTTCTTGGTGTAGCGATTAGTCCTAAATTCTCAGAGAATCACTTTGTCTATCTCTACTATACGTATAAATCATCTGGAGCGACTCTCTATAATCGTATCGTTCAAATGACGTATGAAAATAGCATGCTTTCTCAAGAGAAAGTGCTCATCGACTCAATTCCAAGCTCCTCAAATCATGATGGTGGGCGTCTCAAATTCGGCCCTGATGGGTATCTGTATGCGACTACTGGTGATGCAGAAAGTCCCTCACAAGCCCAAGATAAAACGACACTAAATGGAAAGATTCTTCGTATGGCCACGGATGGAAAACCAGCACTAGGAAATCCTTATGGAACGCTTGTTTACTCATATGGTCATCGCAATCCCCAAGGAATTGCCTGGGACTCAACTGGAAATCTGTGGGCAACAGAACATGGAAGATCTGGAGTAACGACAGGATTTGATGAATTAAATTTGATTCGCTCAGGCTATAACTATGGTTGGCCAATAATTCAAGGAGACCAATCTCGAACTGGCATGGAAGCACCGGCTAGTAATTCAGGCTCTTCTATTACGTGGGCTCCATCAGGTGTCGCGTATAGTAATGGATCACTCTATTTTGGAGGGCTCAAAGGACAGGCGTTATATGAAGCAGTTCTCGATGGTACATCCATTAAAGAAGTGAAACCCCACCTTCAAAATGAATTTGGTCGAATTCGTGATGTCGTTCTCGGACCAGATGCTATGCTTTATATAACGACCAGTAATAATGATAGTCGCGGAATACCTGTGCGTGGGGATGATAAAATTATCATGATTAACCCTCAAAAACTCTAATATTTCAGCTCGCTTTAAGTAATATCCTGTAAAAGTAATGTATACGTTGTAAATTCATAAGAAAACGCGTATAAGAAATTATTGTGAAAGAGAAATTAACATGGTTTTATCAGTGGTGTTTGTCGCTGTCACTTCTTAAAAAAATTGGAATGATAGCAGTTCTTCTTGTCGTTGTATGGTTTTTTGGAATAAAAATAGTTGGCACTAAAACCGCAAGTCCTATGTTTCAAACCGCAACTGTTGAGCGTGGAACACTTATATCAAGTATTTCTGCGTCTGGAACGGTCACGAATGCAAATAGTGCAAGTATCTCAACGAGTGCCACAGGTGTGGTTACCGCAGTGTATGTAAAAAACGGAGATAGTATCACCCAAGGAGAAAAAATCGCTGATATAAGACTCGATCAAGATTCCCAGCAAAAACAAGCAGCCGCGTATACGTCATACCTCTCAGCTCAAAATAGCCTCAATTCGGCAAAATCAAAAATGAATTCTTTACAGTCGACTCTTTTTAAAGCAAATCAAGCATTTATGACAGATAAAGGTGCAAATAACCCATCTGATGCCGATAAAGCTGATCCAAAATACATCCAAGAAAATGCAGACTGGTTGCAAGCTGAAGCTGACTATAATAATCAAGCCGGTGTTATCGCCCAAGCTGAAGCCTCATACATGAGTGCGTCACTCTCCTACCAACAAGTGTCAAATAGTATTTATGCTCCAGTTACTGGAACAGTGACAAGTTTGACACTAAGTGCTGGTACTCCAATTGTAAGTACATCAACTAATTCTACAACTAGTAATGCCTCATCATCTCAAAGTGTGGGTATTATTACAATTGAAGGTGGGCAGCTGCAAGCTAAAGTAAATTTAACAGAAATTGATGTCACCAAAGCTGAAATAGGGCAAAAAGTAACTATGACTCTTGATGCATTTGCTGATAAAACATTTACAGGGAAAATCACAGCGATTGATACATCAGGAACGGTAAGTTCTGGGGTAACGACATATCCAACAACTATTACCTTTGATTCAAATGAAAGTAAGATTTATCCAAATATGGGAGTAACTGCCAAAATTATTACAGAGATAAAAGACGATGTTTTACTGGTTCCATCAGCGGGAGTCACAACGGCCAATGGCACCTCAACAGTTCGAGTGATGAAAAATGGCCAAGTAACAGCAGTCACAGTCGAAGTAGGATCGTCATCTGACACACAGACAGAAATTATCTCAGGTGTTAGTGAAGGAGACACGGTTGTTATAGGTTCTACTGCTTCGTCTCCCACTACTTCAACTGGCACCACTTCCCCATTTGGCGGAACCGGCTTTGGAGGACTTAGAACAAGTGGCGCTGGCGCTGTAACTGGAGGTAACCGGACGTTTATTCGCGCAAACTAGGCTCATGAAACAACCAATTATAACTGCAACCCACCTCTCAAAAGTCTATAACACTGGAATAATAGAGACTACCGCTCTTTCTGATGCAACATTTTCGATCGAAAAAGGTGAATTCGTCGCGATCATGGGACCGTCAGGTTCTGGTAAATCGACGCTAATGCATATTTTAGGAGCACTTGATACACCGACCGCTGGATCATATATTCTTGATGGTGAAGAAGTAAGTAAACTAACTGAGGATCAATTAGCAGGTATTCGTAATCGTAAAATTGGCTTTATTTTCCAAGCATTTAATTTACTTCCTCGTACAAGTGCACTTAAAAATGTTATGTTGCCTATGCGCTATGCTGGTATTCCACTTGAAAAGCGTCAAGCGACAGCTAAAAAATATTTAGAAATGGTGGGACTTGGAGATAGAATTGATCATACGACGAGTCAATTATCTGGAGGCCAACAACAGCGGGTTGCTATTGCGCGTGGTCTTGCGATGAATCCAAGCATATTACTTGCTGATGAGCCGACAGGAAATATCGCTAGTGCTCAAGCTGAAGAGGTAATGGCGATTTTTCGGCAGGTAAATGATGAGGGACATACGATCGTAATGATTACTCATGAACCTGATATTGCTGCTCATGCGAAAAGAGTTATTTCAATTAAGGATGGAAAGATTGTTTCGGACCGAATTAATGATAAACAGAAAAGAGCAAGTGATAGTTAAATAGAGAAATATACACTTCGTCATTCCCCTGAAAAAGGGAATCTATTGGAATAGATCCCCGATCAAGTCTGGGATGATAAATAACTTGTTATGGAAAATTTAAAAGAAACATTTTTAGAGAGTCTCGGAACATTAACGCTTAATAAACTTCGAACAGGCCTTGCGATGCTCGGCATTGTGATTGGTATTGGGAGTGTTATTGCGCTTGTCTCACTTGGTCAAGCAACACAACAACAAATCCAAAATCAAATTCAATCTCTTGGAGCAAACTTACTTACAGTAAGCCCGGGTTCACAAAACGCTGGTGGTGTTCGTGGTGCAGCAGGGGGGGGAACCACTCTGACGACAGATGATGCAAATGCGATAAAAACAAGCGCATCGGTCACGACTATAGCAAATGTTTCTCCAGAAGTTTCAAACCGTTCACAAGTCACAACGGGAAAAACTAATTCAAATATTCAAATTGTCGGTGTCACTGCTGCATATGCTTCTGTTCATAAAATTACGATCAGTGAAGGATCGTTTATTACTGACCAAGATGTTGCGTCACTTAGGAAAATAGCTGTGGTTGGTCCGACAGTGGTGAGTAACTTATTTACCGATGGCTCAGATCCTTTGGGGCAAACAATTCGTATCGAAGGACAAACATTAACAATTGTAGGAGTAACAGTTGCAAAGGGTGGGACGGGGTTTCAGAACCAAGATAATATTATCTACGTTCCCCTCTCAACAGCACAGAAACAGTTGTTTGGACAAAAATACTTAAGTTCAATTGCACTTGAAGCAAAAAGTTCGGATGTTATGACTCAAGCGCAAAATGAGGTGGGATACTTACTGCTTGGCAGACATAAGCTCACCGATCCTTCAACTGCTGATTTTTCAATTTTTTCTCAACAAGATATTCTGAATACGGCAACTTCTACGACTGGTACATTTACAACTCTTCTTTCAGGCATTGCTGGAATATCACTTTTGGTGGGCGGAATCGGGATTATGAATATTATGCTCGTAACAGTTACTGAAAGAACACGTGAAATCGGGCTTCGAAAAGCGCTGGGGGCTAAGAAACAGACAATTACCTCCCAGTTTTTAATCGAATCGATTATTCTAACATTTACTGGTGGAACGCTGGGTGTATTACTCGGCATCGGAGCATCGTATCTTTATTCAGTGTTTTCTAAATCGCTTTTTGTAGTCTCACCGGCTTCTGTTCTCATCGCTTTTATCGTGTCGGCCGGGATAGGCGTACTCTTTGGATGGTATCCAGCTAATAAAGCCGCAAATCTACAACCAATTGAAGCGTTGAGATATGAATAGTAGTTAGATGCTAGTAGTTAGAAGTTCGTATTTCTTCTATCTCCCATCTACTAACTTCTATTTGTGAAGGGGGGTGAAAATAATGAAGAATAATTATATTGTTACTGCGATTATCGTTCTTGTCGTGGGGGCTGCTGCTTTTTATGGCGGGATGCAATATCAGAAGTCACAGCGAGCTACCTTAGGCCAATTTGATACACGAGTTCAGGGTGGACAAAATGCGCGATTTGGAGCTGGTCCAGCTGGTAGTGGAATGGTAGTGGGTGATGTAACAAGTAAGGATGATACATCCATCACTGTCAAGTCACAAGATGGCAGTAGTAAAATCGTGATTCTATCTGCGAGCACTACTATCAATAAACAAGCAACTGGCACGAAAGATGATCTCAAATCTGGTGAAAAAGTAGCTGTATTTGGAAAGACAAACGCTGATGGAAGTGTGACTGCTCAAAGCATTCAACTTAACCCTCAGACGCGAACGTTTCGAGGAACTGGTGTGTTACCAACGCCATAAGTTTGGCAATGTTTATAAATCCCCTTCTTTTTAGGAGGGGATTTACTAGAACGTCTATAAACAAAGTAGTAAATTATACGCATTTGTGGTATAATTACACTACTTTGACTACTGATACTCCATTGTTATGTTCACAGTGCGGCTCACCCCTTATATTAGTCAGTGAAAAAACTGAGGTTATAGAAGGTTCTCGTTTTCCGCAAACAACGAAGATATATAAATGTTCAAACGAGTCATGCCAAGACGAAATTGATAAGCAAACCGCAAAAAGAAAACAGCTTCAAAATGAGCGTGTGACAGCAGACACGAAGCGAGCAGCAGAAAAACAAACACTTCAGGCACGAAGAAAGGATGCAGCAGCTACAGAAGCTTGACTATAGGACTATATTGTGCTATACTCTATTAAAGAGATAGGACTATGTACCTACGCTTTATTTGAAATATTTCTTAAGACAAAGATACCTACAGAATAACTTCCCCACTGTATCTTCTTCTTTATAAACATCAATTACTAAAGCCACATTCTTAGTTTTACTAACTCATTATGAATAATTCATATTCACAGTATTCACCTCGCCCACGAAATGGCTCACGAAGCCGTTTTTCTCGTGGAGAAACAAATAATCCTCGTCCACCACAGCGAGCATTTAATCGTGGCCGAATTAAACAACCAAAGAAATTAGATCCTACATTTTTTATTAGCCCAGCAAGTGCTCCTTCTGAGCAGGTAGCCTACGTATCACAAACACCATTTGCTGATTTTAATATCCCAGAACAACTCAAGAAAAATATTATTGAGCACGGATATACAATGCCGACTGAAATTCAAGAAAAAACTATTCCAAGTTTACTTGAAGGAAAAGATGTTATTGGAATTGCAAATACAGGTACAGGAAAAACAGCTGCATTTTTAATCCCGCTTATTAGTAAAGTATTTGCTAACAGAAATGAGCAAGTACTCATCGTTACACCAACACGTGAAATTGCGATGCAAATTCTCGATGAATTAAATATATTCGCACGAGGAATGGGGCTACATGCAACACTTTGTATTGGTGGAGCAAATATTGGTCGTCAAGAAAGAAACCTGCAACATCGTCCACAATTCGTGATTGGAACTCCAGGAAGACTCAAAGATCTTATTCAAAGACGACGATTATATCTAGATACCTTCCGTTCAATTGTTTTAGATGAAGTTGATCGTATGGTAGACATCGGATTTATAAAAGATATTCGAATGCTGATTTCACTTCTTCCAGAACAACGACACTCTCTTTTCTTTTCAGCAACTGTATCTGATGAAGTACGAAGTATTCTTCATTCATTTGTTAAAAATCCAGTAACTGTGTCTGTTAAGAAACAAGAAACATCACGAAATGTTGAACAAGATGTTATTCGTGTCACAGATCCATCTAAAAAAGTGGATATGCTACATGATCTCCTTATAAAAGACGGATTTGAAAAAGTACTTATATTCGGTCGTACCAAATGGGGTGTTGAGAAATTAACAAAAATGTTAATTGCTCGTGGGTTTAAAGCAGCATCTATTCATGGAAATAAATCCCAAGGCCAGCGTGCACGAGCACTTGATGAATTTAAGAAAAACCAAATTCAAGTACTTCTCGCAACTGACGTAGCATCACGCGGACTTGATATCGATAACGTCACGCACGTTATTAATTACGATACGCCTGAATCATATGAAGATTATGTTCATAGAATTGGTCGAACAGGACGTGCAAATAAAACAGGAGTAGCGCTCACGTTCGTTGAGTAACCATAATTAGTTATTAGTCCTTCTCTTATCATATCCCCATAAAACTCCCGCACGAGTTATAAAAGTACGTAATGAGTGGTAAATCAGCAGATCCTGGTGAAAAAACTCATTGTAATAGATATGTTGTTATAATTCGTGCTGAATGAAAATTACTTATTTCCTTGGGTTGAATAATTTGTGTATCCATTCTCTTGTAATAACTAAGTAAGAGTGCTAAGATGACGCTGCTTATAGAGCTCTTCACATGAAAGGATATTTTGCAAAGTATATTCCAGTCGTTTTCTTCTTTTCTTTGATTTTCATATTCTTTAATGCAGTTATTTCGTTTTATAACCTAGAGACATTACTACAAAATGAAAAATTAATTAACCACACGGGGCAAGTTATAGTAAAAGTTAACGCAGCACATGTATCTCTTAAACAAGCTGAACTATCGCAGAGAAACTACCTAATTACTGGAGATCAGGTGTATCTTAATTCATATGTTACTTCTAACGCACAAGTTACAAAAGAATTGTCAGAGTTACTAACTCTTACTGTTGATAATAAAACCCAAACAGATCGTGTAAAACAACTACAAAAAATAGTTGAAACTCGACTAACTATTCTCCGAAGTGGGATTGAAATATATCATCAAGAAGGATTTGAATCTGTTCAAACATATATTCGACAAGGAATAGGTTTGAAAAGAGTTGAAGAGATCGAACAAATCATCTCATCTATCGAAAAAGAAGAAAACAAGCTACTTACTACTCGGATGACTCAGTCCGTTGGCAGTGCTAATCGAACATATGTGACAATTCTTATTGAGACACTGTGTAATATTTTCCTCATTTTTATGACGTATTATTTAATTAAACGTGAACTTGAATATCGAAGTACTATGGAGAAACGAAAAGATGAATTTATTAGCATTGCTACTCATGAACTTAAAACTCCTATTACCAGTCTGCAAGTATTTGCGCAGATCTTAGAAAAAAAATTAGCATCTAAGAATAATAGAGAATTAAAACAGTATAGTACCCGAATTACAAAACAAGTATATCGGTTAACAGAACTAATTAACGATCTATTGGATGTTTCGCGTTTGCAATTAGGTAAACTTGCCTTTGAAAAAACAGCGTTTGATCTACCACAACTTGTTAAAGAAATTGTAGATGGACTCGCACAAACTTCTGATAAACACGACATAATTATCAAAGGGAAAATAAAACATTTTGTATATGGCGATGAGGATAGAATTGGCCAAGTACTCACAAATTTACTCTCAAATGCTATCAAATACTCGCCTGAAGGGAAGAAAATAATTATTTCTATAAAAGATGAACTCCGGTTTGCAGTTGTTAGTGTTCAGGATTTTGGAATTGGTATTTCAGATGAGCATAAAGCTCACGTATTTGAACGGTTTTATCGAGCTTATGGTGAAAGTGAAAAGAGTTTTCCAGGCCTTGGAATGGGGTTATTTATTTCTCAAGAAATTATTAAACGACATAAAGGGAAATTATCATTCGTGAGTAAAGAAGGCAAAGGGTCGACATTTTCTTTCACAATCCCGTATGCTAAAGGCGATCAGATTAAAAACCAAACACCTGTTGTCTAATAGTGAGCAATACTTTCCCCCAAAATCCTGCTTTTTGAAACGTATTATATGCTTGTTTCTTTTTGTAGTCTTGAGTTCCAGGAAGTGGTGGATCTATCCAACAGGAAAGAATAATCCATTCTCGTTGTTCGTTTTGTTTAGAAATGATCGTTACTTTAGAGGTGCCAAACTGTTTGATGGATTCGGTTGTTCCGTATTGTTTACCAGGGTACGATTTGTCAGGGTTTTTGAATGCTTGCCACGCCATGTCTTGTGGTAAATACCGTTGTTCCATGCGTTCAAGCGCATGATTTGTCCAGATGGCTCCCCCATAGGTTCGATTTACTTGCATAGTTATTATTTTGTCATTCCCGTGAAAACGGGAATCTATCTAATAGATTCTCCATCCCAGCTTCGCCCCAACCTCGCCAAGGCTTCGATGAGCGATACAAATTAAATAAGACATACGGTAAGCATAGTATATCTCTCGATTGTTTATTACGCAAATCATACATGTATCCAGTAAAATAGTAAGTAACATGAAACTAACAAGTACAAATCATTTAGCAGTTGCTCGCATGCTTGCAACTCTTCTTGATAATAAATTTTCTATCGGATCATTTTCTTTTGGTATAGGACCGATCATTGGGTTAATTCCTGGAATTGGTGATATTATCGAAAACGTACTTTCTTTTTATCTCATTTGGATTGCATTACGAATGGATCTTCCGAATGAAAAAATTGCAAGAATGCTGGGAAATATCGCTTTTAATTTTTTTCTCGCACTATTCCCGATTATTGGAAATATCGGAGACTTTGTTTTTAAATCTAACATTCGAAATCTAAAAATCCTTGAAGAACACGCAAAAAGACCGATTATTGAGGGGGAGATTATAGTTAGTAGTTAGTAGTTAGTAGTTAGTAGTTAGTAGATGGTAGGTAGGAGAAAGACTATCTATTATCTCCTATCTCCTATTTCTTATCTCCTATTTCTTATCTCCTTCTTATTGGTAAGAAAAAGATCTTCAAGTGGGTGGCCTGGTTTTGTTCCTCTGGCTGGTGCGTATGTGCGGCCATAGTTAATGAGTAAATGCGAGAAATCAAGCCATAACTCTTTAGGAACGATCTTCATCAAATCTCTCTCTACTTTCTCAGGTTTTGTCTGTGTGGTCAATCCTAGCTGCTTAGAGAGCCTCATAACATGGGTATCGACAGCAATTCCTTCTGCGATATGAAACGCATTACTCATAACGACATTAGCCGTTTTTCGTGCAACTCCGGGAAGTGCGTCGAGCTCTTCCATCGTTCGTGGTACTTCCCCATCGTATTTTTCAACAATCATTTTTGCAGCTTCGTGAATAGATTTAGCTTTAGTATTATGGAAGTTTACTCTTGTAATCAGTGAATCAATATCTTGTACGTGTGCGCTCGCAAAGTCTTCAACTGTTTTATATCTTTCAAACAATGCTGGAGTTACTGTGTTAACCACTTTATCTGTTGCTTGTGCTGAGAGGATTGTCGCAAATAGTAACTGCAGTGGTGTTTTATACGTCAATGCTGTATGTGGGTTTGGAAAGAGCTCATAGAGTCTTCTCGCTATTTCCTCTACTTTCGCAGTCTTTGTCATGAGGGTAGTATAGCAGGAGAAGATAGAGTGTAGGGTTGGGGGGTTGATTTATCAATGAGAAATCATTTATAGTATTCTTTATGGACGATAATAAAAATTCAGAAGGTGAAGTTATTGAAGCTGAAGTTGTTGAAGAAGTAATAGAATCTACTCCTGCTTCGTCTGGATCAGATCAAGTTGACGTTCTTTTTAGTTTAGAGGAAATGATTAAAAATAACATCGCTAGTCTAGATAGTCTTCGTGAAGAAGTAAAAAAACAGCGTGAGATGTTTGAAGATGTGTTCATTAATGACGAGACATTTCGTCTCAATACTGAAAAGGCAAAAGAAGCAAATAAAGCTAAAAATACCACGCGACAACAAATTCTTGCTCAACCAGCTGTGGCAGCTATTTCAGCTAAAGTTAAAAGTCTTCGTACTGATATAAAAGAGCGCCAAGCAGCACTGTCTGATTATTTACAGGAATATCAGCGTATGACAGGTGCAACTGAAATTGAAGGGAAAGACGGAGAATTACGAGATATTATTAATAACTCTAAAGTCGTTAAACAAGCCTCTAAGAAACGTTAATCCTCACATTAACTCTTGATTCATTATTTTCAGGATTTTAATTAGCTATAATTTTTTTAAATTTTCAATGTTTCCTGAGCGTACTCATGATAGAATTTTCGAATTGTATTTCGTCGTAGGAAAATGATTCCCCCATAGAGTAAATATATGACACAGCCATATTGGATTGAAAAAGGTGTTGACACATATTGAGCGACAAGACCAATCAAGACGCTTCCAAGAGGCGCTATACCTAAAAACGCGATGGTATAAATACTCATTACTCTTCCACGATATGCATCGTCAACTAAATGCTGAAGTGTGGTAGTAATAGTTGAAAAAAGGAGTACTAACCCAAAACCACTGATAAACATCATCATATACGCGATTGTTACGTTCGTTGTGGAGGCAAAAATAAATAACGACACAGCAGAAAGGATGCTTCCAGCATTAATGAAAAAGGAATTTGAAATTCTATCAGCAAAAATTGACAGTGAAAGTGCGCCAACTACCGCTCCAACTCCTGCTGCTGCATAAATATAGCCAAGGAGCGTTGCGTCTTGATGGTAAATATCACTTACCATTACTGGAAGAACTGTCGTATAAGAGAAGCCAAATACTGTTACTACTCCCGCATAGAAAATTAGATTCCGAATAATAGGATGTGATGATACATACGAAATACCTTCTTTAATAGCTTCAATTGGATGAGATTGTGGGTGAATTTCTCGAGGCAGTGGATGTATCAAATACATAACAAATATAGCTGCTATATAACTAAAGCCATTTAGTAAAAATGCTCCACCAGTTCCAACGAGTCCGATAAGAATGCCTGCCACGCCTGGTCCGATAACTCGAGCGCCGTTAAACATGCCAGAGTTAAGCGCTACTGCAGAAGCAATTTTATCTTTTTCGATCATTTCAGTCATGAATGCTTGTCGAGCTGGTAAATCGATAGCTGTTACAACTCCGAGAAGAAATGAAAGAATGGTAAGTTGTACTATCGTAATAGTACTGAGCATCGTTAGTACACCGAGTATAAGTGCCAGAATCATTGAACTATACTGTGTAACGATTAATATTTTTTTACGATCAACTCGATCTACGATAACGCCACTAAAAAGAGAGAAAAAGAGAACAGGAAGATTGCCAACGGCTGTTACAACCCCTACCCAAAAAGCTGAGTGTGTCATCTGAAAAATAAGCCATCCTTGTGCTACGATCTGTAGCCAAGTTCCAATTAATGAAATTAACTGGCCGATAAAATAATATCGATAGTTAGCAGAATCAAAGGCAGGAAAAAGTGTAAGTGTCTTTTTTTTCCACACAAAAAATAATGATGAACTAGTTTTTTTCATAAATTAGTTACGAGCAACTGTCTGGGGAAAAACGGAGACATGAGAACTGTAACACGTATAGTATAAAACGAAAAAGTGATTATAGCAAGGTAAAACACTCTATAGAGGAGGACTACTATGAGAAATCTGGTTAGAAAACGTTGACAAGAAGGGATAATTTTTTTACTATAGCTATTAAGGACTTTTATGGAAACATTTGCGTTATTTCTCGTTTCATTTTGGCTTGGGTACCTTCTATTTCTTTATTTTAATGATCCTATTAAAAATCCGGACAAGAAAAGAAACCGTTTACCTAAAATTCGATATAAAAATGTCGAAATCCTCCCCTATTTTAGAATTCATGTTAAAGAAAAAACATATCACATTCATCACTGGTTAACTCTGACTCTTATCGTTGGATTTTCGATTGTCGGATTTGAAGGATTTTCACACTTTTTACTCCTTAAAGCAGCTGCTATTGGAGGAATTTTTCAAGGATTACGATATCCAACGAGATTTAAATTTAGATATCCACGGGAGAAAAAGTAATATAAACGCGAATATCGAAGCACGAAATTAGAAATAAGCAAATATTTGAATATTTATAGTTTGAACTAAGAAGCTTTTTCGAGTTTCGAAATTTGGATTTCGAATTTGAAGCTATCTACTTTGTCTAACACGATCTTGTCTTGTTAGGAAGCGTTTTCTAAGGCGAAGATTATCTGGTGTGACTTCAAGTAACTCATCATCTTCTAGAAAATCTAGGCATTGCTCTAAACTCATTTGAACTGGTGGGGTGAGTGCTCCAAGTGATACATCTGAACTTGAGGCACGCATGTTTGTCTGTTTCTTTTCTTTTGTTACATTGACTTCAATATCTTCACTGCGTGTATGAAGTCCAACGATCATTCCTTCATAGACCTTCGTTCCAGGAAGAACGAACGTAACACCACGCTCTTGTGCGTTATGTAGGCCATAAGAAAGTGCGTTTCCACCTTCTGATGCGATAAGTACGCCATTTCTAATTCGAGAAATTGGAGGGGTAACTGGTTTAAATGAATCAAAAAGTGTGTTGATGACGACTGTTCCTTTGGTTCTTGTCAGTAACATACTTCGAATACCGATAAGCGCTTTAGAGGCAATAGTGTATTCAAGACGTGTATTTCCATTTCCATCAGCTTCCATATTTTTCATTTGCCCTTTTCTTTTTCCTACTTCTTCTGTGACCTGGCCAACGAATTCATCTGGAACATCGATAATAAGATCTTCAACTGGTTCCATTTCAACACCATCAATGATCTTTGTGATTACTTCAGGTTTAGCGACTTGGAATTCATACCCTTCACGACGGAGTGTTTCGATAAGGACTGAAAGATGAAGTTCTCCCCTGCCTGAGATAATAAATCCATCATCGCGTGTTTCCAGTCTCAGACTTACATTTGTTTCAAGTTCTTTTTCAAGTCTCTCTAAAATCTGTCGAGAGTTAGTAAACTTGCCTTCACGTCCTGCAAAAGGTGACGTATTTGCACCAAGTGCGATTTTAATCGTTGGTTCCTCAATTGCAATTCGTGGGAGTGGTGTTAAATCCTGAGATGAGGTTAACGTATCGCCGATATCAGCATTATCGATACCTGTTACTTCGACGATATCTCCAGCAATCGCTTCTTGGACTTCAACTTTTTTCAGACCATTTGCAAGGTAAATATGATCAATTTTTGCGTTAACTATTTTCCCTTCGTCTTTTAATAGAACAACTGATTGACCGACTTGTGCTTTATCACTTAAAATTTTCCCAATAATATGTTTCCCTTTATGTGTATCAAAATCAAGTGATGTGACGAGCATCTTAAATGCACCTTCATTTACTGTTGGAGCTTGGATATGATTTAAAATTTCATCTAAAATAACAGTGAGACTGTCTGTAGCTGCTACGCCTTCTGCGGTTAGTGCTGCTTTTCCTTCACGTCCAATTGCATAGAGAACTTGAAAATTAAGTTGTTCTGGATCTGTAGCGAGTTCGAGGAATAAATCATTGGTATGGTCAAGTGTTTGTGGAATATTTGCGAGCTGTTTATCAATTTTATTAATAACGACGATAATTTTAAGCCCGAGTTCAAGAGCTTTTTTTAGAACGAATTTAGTCTGTGGCATTGGGCCTTCCTGTGCATCGATAATAAGAAGTGCACCGTCAGCCATATTAAGTGTGCGCTCTACTTCACCTGAGAAGTCAGCGTGACCTGGCGTATCGATAATGTTAATTTTATGTCCTTTATAAGAAATAGCAGTATTTTTAGCCAGAATGGTAATCCCACGTTCTCGCTCTAATGGATTTGAGTCAAGAATGGTAGTCTGCGTCATTTCTGCTTCGTTGTCGCGAAAGGTATGAGATTGCTTTAACATGAAATCGACAAGCGTCGTCTTACCATGATCGACGTGAGCGATGACAGCAATATTTCTTATTTTGTCTGTAGTTATAGGATCCATATTTATATAAAAAAACAGCCTTCTTCCCTAGCTGTTTATCTTTGTATAGTATAGCACAAAATGAGTAATTATGTTAGTCTACCCATCATATTACTCGTCTTCTGGCTTTAGTTGTTTCTCATCGTCGTAACTGAATACTTCGAATAATTCGTGTATAGATAAAATGAGTCCGAGTGAACTAATATATTTACGTGTTTCGCTATAGGTTTATTATTTAAAATATCTATTATTTTTACAACAAAAATACTCTAGATTTACCTCTTGACACTAGGTTTTCCTATTGCTAATATCCCAAATACAAATGCTCTGCCCGCAGAGCTTTTTTATTGAAAAAAATGAAAACATTTCAACTATCATTCGCACTTCCATCTTCCGAAGACTTTTCTCCAGCAATTGAGAAAATAAAAGAAAAAATAACAACACTTCATCAAATCATTAACTCAGCTTCGTCACAATTCTCATCAAGTGCATCAGAAGCTACCACTAACTCTCGGTTACAAATGAGAAAGTTTAAGCGATTTATTAAAGATTCTAAATATCTTCCGTTTATTATAGTGGGAATTATTTTTATTCTTCTTGTTGCATTTGGCTTAAAGAAAGTTCTCTCAAAGCCAACGAATTTAACTGAGACAAAAACGACAAGTGATGGACGAGTCGAACTTCGTAAGCCAATGGCATCTGAAAGTCTTAAAAAAGATTTCTCTTTTCCGTTAAAAGACGGAACTGGAAAACAAATTAGTACAATTAAGCTTACTGTTCAAAATCTTGAACTTCGTGATCAAATTATTATTCAAGGAAAAATTGCAAATACCACAGTTGGTAAAAATGTTCTTATCGCTAACTTAGAATTAACAAATAATTTCACCAAACCAGTTCAAATTAATTCACGAAATTATTTCCGTCTTAAGAAAAATAATGATGGTAAACTCTATGATCCAAAAATTCACAATGATCCAGTAGATGTCCAACCAGTATCTACGACGAATACACGTGTTGGATTTACTGTTGAAGATACTGATCATGATTTCATTCTTCGAGTAGGAGATGTTACTGATCCAACTGCAAAAATTCAAGAAGTGAAGATTTCAAATCTTCGCTAAATAATCCTCTGCCTGGCGTATAGACGAAAAGTAAAGTTATGGATTATTCGACTAAAAAATTAAACTCTAAGCTGTTAACCGAAATTGCTGACGCGATTCAAAATATTCGTGGCTGGGGTAGTGTCGAAATTCAAATCCAAGATTTTAAAATTATCCAAATCACCGAGCGAAACATCCGTAAAACTCAACAAAAAGTGGAAAAAAATTAATCAAGATTTTCCCTATTGACAAAGATTTCACTAATATCTATATTTAGTGTTTAGAACACATCTTTACCACTACAGAGTAAAGAGTAAATAAAAGAGCTGACCGCTCCCGGAGGCATCTTTATATGAAAATTGTATTCATATAATGGTGCCTTTTTTTGTTTACAAAATAGTTGTAAGAATATTATTACGAAGTTAGTATTCTTACACAATCATAATAAATACAAGATATATTAGGTAATACAAAATATGAATATAGTTTTTAAAATAAATACAGTACATATCTCAAAAACGGAGATTTCTCTTATCTAAATAATTAGATGCGGGAAATTTCCGTTTTTTTATCTAAGGCCTCAGGCATTTAGATAAAAACGGAAAAAAAATGAAGTGCTCTTTTAATTAAGAGATCCTACAAAAGAGAGGGGGTGAAAAATAAAAATATATGTTAAATAAAAAAATCGCTACAGCTATCGCAACCGGAGCAGTCTTACTCAATGCCTTAGCACCAATGGCCTTTGCTAACACTGACGTAGTTGCTGGAAACGGAGCTGGTTCACAAAACCAGGTCAATACCAATAACAACAACGTTACATCTGTATCACAAAGCAATAATGCAAACATTTCTAACACTGTTGTATCAACTGCAACAACTGGAGGAAACAATGCAAGTGCGAACACTGGAGGAAACACTACTGTTACATCAGGAAATGCTATCTCTGGAGTTTCTGTCACTAACGCTGCAAATACAAATTCAGCATTGGTTAATGGAAATTGTAACTGTCAAGGTGGTGCAAATACTGTTGGAATTCTTGATAACGGCGCTGGCTCAGCTAACGCAGTTAACTCTAATCACAACAATACAACAGCACTTGGACAAACAAACAATGCAGCTATCTCTAATTTAATCACATCTGATGCATCAACTGGCGGAAACAACGCAAGTGCAAACACTGGTGGTAACGTTACTGTTACTGCAGGTGGAGCAGCTTCACAAGTTTCAGTTGCTAACGCAGCTAACGTCAACTCAGCTCAGATTGGTTCAGTCGGAGGTGTTGCAGGACTTTCAGGAGACACTGTTCTTATCAGTGGAAACGGCGCGGGTTCACAAAACTCAGCTAATCTTAATGATAATAAAACAGTTTCACTTGGACAATCTAACAGTGCTGTTATCTTGAACTCTGTGTTCTCTACAGCAGCTACTGGAGGAAACAACGCAAGTGCAAACACTGGTGGTAACGTCGCCGTTACTTCAGGACCTGCAATTGCAAAAGCACACATCGTTAATGAACCTAACTTCAACGTTGCTTCATTAAATGATTGTGGTTGCACAACAACAGGAGATCTTTATAAAGTTCTCGGAAATGGCGCAGGCTCAGCCTCAGCTATTAACGCTAACAATAATAATATCCTTGCTGTTTCAACAACAAACAGTGAACTGTTAAGTAACTTCGCTATTCCAACAGCAGCAACTGGTGGTAATGACGCAAGTGCAAACACAGGATCAGTCTACGGAATGATCACAGATCCAGCTGTTACTTCAGGTGGAGCTCTCACTGAAGTTACTATCGCAAACGGTGGTAACGTAAACAACGTTGGTAATGGCGCTATCGCACTCCCAGGTCTTGGTAATGTTAGTTTCACATCTAACTTTTCAGGTATGTGGGCAGCATGGATGGCTTTCATGTCAATGTAATTATGTAGGACAAACGAGAGTGCTTTATCAGCACTTCGGTAAAAGTACTCTCGTGTCCTCATAATAATCAAATTAGAAATTAGAAATTAGAAATTAGAAATTAGAAATTAGAAATTAGATATAAATATGAATTATTTAGAAACAATTAAAAAAACTATTGCATCACTCTTAGTGATTGCATTATTAACCGTAAATATTACACCAGCTTTGGCTGATGATGCTCCTGTAGCTGATGCTGCTGTCGCACCACAAGCACAAGTTACCTCAGCTCCTGCTCCACAGGTTCCTTCTGCACCACAAGCGCCACAAAAACCATCAACGACAGCCCCAACTGCTGCTCCTACTCAAGCGCCTGTAACCCCTGACCAACCAGATCAGCCGTTAAAACCAGGTGAAACCCCTACTCCAACTCCTGCACAAGCGCAAAATGCAGCAGCACAACAGGCAGGTTCAACTGGCGACACAGGAACAACTTCAAATGGTAATAATGGCAATACTACTGTCGCAACAGGAAATACTACGAATAGTGGTACGATCACGACAAATGCGAATAATAATACTGCAAATGGAAATGGTAGTAGTTCCTGCTCTGCTTGCACGACAGGTGATGACTCTGCTGCTAATACAGGAAACGGTGCTGGATCGAATAATAGTAGCTCAGCAACAGTATCTGACTCAGCAAATACAGCACAGACAAATAACGCAACTGTAGGAAATTCACTTCAACTCGCAACAGATAGTGGAAATAACTCTGCTTCATATAATACGAATGGTAATACGACAGTAACTACTGGAGATGCAAATACGAGTGGTACTGTTATTACCTCAGTAAATACAAATCTTGATGGTGTACAAGTTGCTGAATTTAACGTTAACGATGACTATCATGGAGATATCGTCCTTACTCCACAAAATGTTGCATCACATTGTATTTCAGGATGCCCTGGGAGTACTGGCTCTGCAACGAATACTGGTAATGGCGCAGGTTCAAACAATAACGCATCAACAACGGCTAACAGTAGTGATAATACATCACAATCTAACAACGCGACTGTCGGATCAGAGCTGACTCTCTCATCAAATAGTGGCTACAATGATGCATCTGATAACACAGGTGGAAGTACGACTGTTCGTACAGGGAACGCAAACGTTGATGCAAACGTTTTAACCTTCGCAAATAACAACATTGACGGTGGAAACGTACAGTACAACACGATTAATATCTATGGTAACTTAGAGGGAGATATCATTATTCCAAACGAACTCGTCGCACCTGAAACAGACTCTCCAAGTGCATCTACAACAAAAAACAGTGGCAATGGTGCAGGTTCAAATAATAATGCTTCAACCACTGGAAACAATACAAATAATACAAGTCAATCAAATAACGCAATCATCGATAATAACTTAACCTTCGATGCAAATACTGGTGATAACTCGACAAGTGCTAACACTGATGGAAGTAACACTGTTACCTCGGGTAATGCAAATGTAAAAGCAACTACCCTAAACGTCGCAAATTCGAATGTCGATAGTGGAAAAACATGGTGGTTAGTACTTGTGAACCGTGCTGGTCAATGGGTAGGTAAATTAGTTGGCTCTCCAGATGGATCTGACATGGCTGGCAGTGAAGGCACAGAGTTTACAGTCGATGAGAATGGAACTGTCACAGCATCTAATGGGGACACGACGAACACAGGCAATGGAGCTGGATCTAACAATAATGCTTCTGATACAACAAACAACTCATCGAATACAGAACAAAACAACGATGCGCATATCACTAATACTATTAATCTTTCTGCAAACACCGGTGGTAACACAGCAAATGAAAATACTGGTGGCAGTAGTACTGTTAAAACAGGTAATGCAAATGTTATCGCTAATTTAGTAAACTTCGTAAATAACAATATCGTAGGAAAAGGAAAATTAGTTGTTACAGTTGTTAATGTCTTTGGCTCATGGGTTGGAAATCTTATTACCCCAGGCCATACGAAAGAAGATGGAGCACAGAATCATTCAGCTTCAGCTCAATCAACTGTTACTGCGCCAGCTCAAGTAACTGTCACGCCAGCACCGACGACGACGACTCAGCCAGTATCTACGACACAAGGCATCATAGCACGAGCTGGAACAGCTGCATCAACATCACAGGAAGTACTAGCAGCTGCAAATAAAACTAATTCATCTAAAACCGGTGTCTATGTTCTTGGTGAGTCATCTGACTTAAATACAATCTTTGCAAATACAAGTGCGTTATCAATCAATCTTGCTTGGTTCATTCTGGCTCTTCCAATCATTGCACTTGCAGTTATTGGAAAAAAAGTTATCCTTCCACGCCTGTCCAGCGGAAAGTAAACGAAAATAACTTACTATTGCCCTCGTAAGTTTATTCAAACAATCAGTATTGTTCGTGTTATGAAGCAAAAAATATATATATTATTATTAGTGCCATTAATTGCACTTCTTGGAAGTGGCGTTGTGGTTCATCCAGCACATGCTGATGATATCGTAATCGCTGATAATGGTTCGACAAGTGACAATCAAGTAAACACCAACTCAAACTCTCAGGTTTCAGTGCAGTCATCTAATACCAATACAACAACGAACGCCGTCACCTCAAATGCAAATACTGGCGGGAACAGTGCTAATGCAAATAACGGTACTACATCTGTCTCAACAGGAAATGCCCAAAGCACTACCTCAGTTGCGAACTCAGGTAATACAAATACTGTTATATCTGGATGTGGCTGCTCAACAGACGGGAGTAATGGCTCTGGCACAATTACTGTAAGTGGAAATGGCAGCGGTTCAACCAACACCGCCGGTGTTGCTTCGTCAAATCAAACCGCAGTCTCAACCACAAATAATGCAACTATTACGAATACTGTTACTGGGAATATAAATACTGGCGGAAACAGTGCAAATGGAAATAATGGCAACACGTCTATTACTACTGGATCAGTTTTTGTTAACAACGCTATTTCTAACACCTATAACAGCAACGTTGTGCAACTTGGTCATACTGAATCAGATCCTTATAAAATAAAAATTATTGGAAACGGAGCTGGGTCTACGAATACAACGAATATATCTACTAACAACCTTGTTTCGATCAATGTACTGAATAATGAAACGATTATTAATACTGTTCTCTATAATTTGAATACTGGCGGAAACAGTGCAAATGGAAATAACGGGAATGTATCGATCACGACAGGTTCTATTCTCGCTATGACCACTATTACTAATGTCGGGAATGTAAATACCGTGCAGATGGGTGTATGTAAAGAAACACCATCAAATCCATCTAACCCACCGACAACTCCTCCTACTACGACGAGTAACCCAGGAGGATCATCAAATCCATCATCTGGTGGATCAAGTGGAGGCTCAGTGCTTGGTGCAACGACTGGATCAGTTCTTCCAGCGACAGGTGGAAATTGGTTATTCATGCTGCTCATTGGAAATATGTTTATGCTCTTTATGGGTGTCTATTTAAGACTGCGATCCGGGAACTCACCCTCTAGTCTCTAGAGAGTATAGAAAGCGACTCAATGTGAGAGTCGCTTTTTTTTTGACAAAATCACACTCCAGACGTACAATCGTCACCATACATACGATATATGTTTAATAAATCATTTTTTTATTATCTCGGAAATATACTGATTGTCTCTTCTATCAGTTTTTTTACCTTTGTCCTCTATCCCCTGTTGTTTGCGTATCTTCTTCCTCCTCAGCTCCGTCCGATCTCGACACTGCATGGTTTGACAATTACGATTCCAAAAATTCACGCACAATCCCCAATCATCCCAGGAGTCGATCCGTGGAGTGAATCAATCTATAGACCAGCACTACAAAAAGGTGTGGCACAAGCCAAAGATACAGCACTTCCAGGAGAAAAAGGAGTCATATTTTTATTTGCTCATTCAAGTGGTTTTCCATGGGAAGTGACACGATTTAATACGATATTTCTCCGTCTAGGAGAATTGAAAAAAAATGATCATATTATTCTAACTCGTAACGATACAGAATATACCTATGAAGTGTATGATATGAAGGAAGTCTGGCCGACTGAAGTGAGTGCAGTCACTGAGGTTACGGGAGATGTCTTAATCTTGCAGACTTGTACACCGATAGGAACTACACTGAAAAGATTGCTTATCTATGCGAAGGAAAAATAAATTAAACGCTTTGTTGAATTGAGAAGATGATCGCAAGTGTTACAATCGCTAGAATAAGCAGTATAGAATATCCGATGAGATTATGAACAGGCTTTTCTAAACTACGATGAAGAACAATTTTTCGACTTGAAAGTGGAATACTCGATACTGATTTCTTTTTAACAGCCATATCTCTATCTATTGTGGAAAATTATCAAATTCTTGTCAACTAGATCAATTTATACCATCTATTTTTTTAGAGTTATTCGCTAACAAAATCCCCGCATTTAGATTACTCAGAATGCGGGGATTTGTTTTTTTATGATCTCAGCTTACTGAGAATTTTGTGAACCGGTTACTACTACTCCGACGTTTGTCGTTGCAGGTCCAGACATCACAGAACTTCCGCCTCCTGTGTTGAGGACAGAACTGTTACCACCTGTTGTGGTATTAGTAAACACACCAGTATCTGCTAATGTTGTGTTACTTTGAGAAACGACAGATGTATTTGATTTGTTAACAAATACTCCATTGACTGAGAAAGCACCATTTCCAACGATATTTGCGTTACTTCCTCCGTTTGCGTTAGCACATCCACACATAGATGGAGCGATAGTATTACTACTTCCACCTACTCCTACACCGACGTTAGTCGTAGCAGGTCCTGATGTCACTACATTTCCACCACCTGTATTAAGTGCTGAAGTATTTCCTCCAGTACTTGTATTAGCCATAACAACAGTATTTGCGACTGTTGTATTGCTTTGGGTTTTAACGGTCATTTTATTAGAATTCATAACAACTGTATTCCAACTAAACGCACCGTTTCCAACGATATTTGAGTTTGCAGCAAACGCTGATGGTACAAAAGCAGAAAGTACCATAGCAGCAGATGCGACACTTGTTGCTAATTTAATTTTATTCATTTATTTCACCCCCTTTCTTTGCTCGGGATCTTCACCTCAGTGTACACTGGGTTTATGACCGCCTAAATTATTAGTTACTATTCCCTACTTATGTAAAACTGTTTGTTTTAGAAAGTAGGCGTGGGTAAAAAAAGAACAAAAAAACCTCTCATGTTGTATAACATCAGAGGTGACAAAAGAATTACGGATATGTGGGCAGCATTTCTCCATAGTGGTATAGTACTACTTTACAAGACGAGAAATTGTTTGTCAATAACTGCAGAATTTCATGAAAAATTGCTGAAAAAGAATAATGAGCGTAAATAAAGCGGGGTAAATAAGCTTACCGTAAAAAGATAATCGCATAGATTACTGCAATTATCATACGGTAAATGCCAAAGCCTACAAAAGTATGATTCTGAACAAACCTAATTAAATATTTGACTGTTATGATCGCAGTGACAAATGAACCTATAAGTCCGATTGCAAGAAGCAGAAATTGATCTGAGGTAAATGAATGTGAACTTTTTAGCAGATCAAGTCCTGTGGCTGCTAACATCGTGGGAACTGCAAGTAAGAATGAAAACTCTACCGCAGCTTTTCTTTTCGTACCAAGCATCATTCCGCCAATAATTGTTGCACCCGCACGTGAAACTCCAGGGATGACAGAGAGTGACTGAATAAGTCCGATTATGAACGCATTTTTCAGTGATATATCTTTAATTTCTGAGTGGTGTATTTCTTTTTCGACATGATTTTTCTCGATGAGAATAAGAATGATTCCCCCGATAAATAATGCAAGGACAGTGACCCATTCATTACCCAGTAATACTGTTTTGATTATTTTATACAACAAAAATCCGATAACGGCAGTTGGAATAAATGCGACAATAATTCGTTTCCATACTTCTCTGTCTTGTAACAATATTCTCCAATATAAAAAAACGATTGCAGCGATGGCTCCGAGTTGAATAATTATTTCAAAGCTTTTTAAAAATTCTGTTTGAGGGATACTGAGAATATGTGATGCAAGTACTTGGTGTCCAGTTGAAGATATAGGTAAAAACTCACTGATTCCTTCAACAAAAGAAATCATGAGCGCCTGAAGAATATTCATACAATGATTATAATTGTTTGATTTCTAAATTGATAGATTTTATCTCAGTTATGTCATCCCCAGAGGGTCTATGACTTGTTAAGATCCATTATTCATGTCATTCTCGACTCGATGAGCATTCCTATGATTCTTCCTTTTTGCTCGTAATACTCACTTTCAGCGCGATATGATCTGAGAGATAGCTTTCCTTTCCATTGGCGAGAGTCACTTTCTTCGTGAATAATTCATGTGTTTTTATACTCGTTATCGTTTTATGTTTGTCAGTAATAAAAACGTGATCAAGGCGCGGTGGATTTGCCCATTCTGGAAGAAATTCTGGATGATGTGTATATGTTGTCGAATCTTTAAATGCATCCGTAAGATCAAGTGAAGATATGAACTCTTTATAGAGTGAAGATCCTGAATTAATATTCATATCCCCTGCAATAATCACTTCTTTACCCTCTTTCTGAATATGTTTAATTGCAGCTATCAGCTCCTGTAACTGTTCGCGTTGTACTGGCGAGTATTTGTTCTCTTCTCCCCATTTGTGTGAGAAATCTCCTGTAATGTATGTGTTAATAAAAGTAAACCGTAGATTTTTTATACCACAGATAAGTGCACCATTTCTTATTATTCTTGTCACAAATGTTTTATTCTTAAAAGATCCCCGAATAGAATAATCAAGGTAATTCTCTGAATCAAGTTCATATTTTGAAAAAATAACAAGTCCCCCTCTTGGACCATATAAAAATCGTTTATATGAAACGTAAGGAAAGTTTGTTAATTTTTTTTTCAGTAACCTGAGAAGTGAATAGAGGTGAACTTCTTGCAGAAGGATCACATCTGCATCTTCAGTATTAAGTGTTTCACTCAGATAATGAAAACGTGCAAGCAAGCTTCGTGAGATTTGTAAATAGTTTTTATGTTGATGGGTCGTTAAAAACGGAATGCCTAATGTATTAAAGGTAATAATTGTCAATTTTTGTTCGTTCATTCTTCCGTTAAGTATATCATTCTATGGTAGAATAAATGCATGTCGAGAAACCTGCTTTTCGTCTTCATTCTGACACTTTCTCTTTTTAGTCTCTTTATCTTTATCCCTTTCCACTCCCCAATCGAACAAATGTTCACTTCTCCCCTCCCTGATTATCTGAGTATGGATAAGAACAAACAAGTAACCTTACTTGATCTCTGGTCACCACTGCTTGAAGCAGTTTATGGTAGTGAAATAAAAGGACCTTCGATCACAGCCAGCTCAGCTCTTATGTATGATCTCACAGTCGATAAGGTGCTCTACGGGAAGAATACGAAAGAAAAACTCCCTATGGCATCACTTACGAAAGTCATGGCCGCTATTATCGCACTTGAGAATAGACGAACTGATGATAGATATATTGTACATGGAGAAAACTTGGTTGGAGAAGATAGTATGGGGTTATCTGCTGGAGAAGTACTATCTCAGGAAGAACTACTCTACGGACTTATTCTCAATTCAGGCAATGACGCTGCTGAGGTTTTTGCGTCGAATTATCCTCAGGGGCGTACAGCATTTGTTCAAGCGATGAATGATAAAGCAGCGGCTTTAGGGCTTACGGATACTCGATTTTCAAATCCCTCTGGTCTTCAAGGGGATGGAATGCAATATACAACTGTAAGTGATTTAGTAGTCATTACGAAATATGCACTTGAGAAGTTCCCTCTTTTTGCTGAAGTTTCAGCTACATACGAACATCATATAGGAGCGACAAATTTGCATAAAGGATATGATCTCTACAACGAAACGAACCTTTTAACTACCTACCCAGGAGTCAAAGGTGTTAAGACAGGCTACACACCTGAAGCTGGAATGTGTCTCATTACCTATCTAGACTATAAAGGTCACAGGATCTTAGGAGTACTATTACATAGTGAAAATAGAAGGCAAGAAATGAAAGAACTACTCGATTATTCACTAAACGTCCTTGGTATTACTCCACCTGTACATGACTAGTTGAATACGTGGCCAATTTAAAGTAAAATACAGTAGTGTTCGCCGCGGTGGTGGAATGGTATACACGGTGGCCTTAAGAGCCTCTGTCAGCAATGGCATGAGAGTTCGAATCTCTCCCGCGGCACAAAAGCCATTGTCATCTCCCAGAGGGAGTCTGTGATCTGAACTTGATTCAGGATCCAGAAAAATTGTCATTCC
Organism: uncultured Gammaproteobacteria bacterium; assembly: GCA_964503265.1. Classification (GTDB taxonomy): domain Bacteria; phylum Patescibacteriota; class Microgenomatia; order Levybacterales; family UBA12049; genus CAZCYO01. The sequence continues at coordinate 29,679 of CAZCYO010000002.1, read as the reverse complement.
CGCGAAGGCGGGAATCTATTAGATACTATTCCGAATCAATCAAATCCGGAATACCATTTAGTCCATCGGGGACTAGCTCAGTTGGCTAGAGCGCGCGGTTTGGGACCGTGAGGTCGGAGGTTCAAGTCCTCTGTCCCCGACAAATAATTTGTGCTAGGATAGCAGGATGGATAGTACTTTACCACAAGTTCCTCTTAATAATAGTGAAGCTGACACGAAAAAGAAGCGTATAGCTGATATCGTACAGATAGATAAATTCTTACAACTGCTTAATACTTTAGAGAAAAAAAATAATGTCTGAACAAATACTCCCTCAGCTTAAAGATCTCCAAGAAACTCCTACTCTTTCTCGGCAGTCACTTATCCATGTTGTAGCAGAACGAGATCCACAAGATTATGAACTGTTACCACTGACTGAGCTGGATAAAGAATATCTTCAAAGAGTAAATGCTGCATTAGCACATCCTCATCTCGATGATCTTATTGATGATGGAGCTATCGCGCTTGCACTTCTTAAGCCAGATCTGCATGATAACAAATTAGGTCTAAGTGATGAAAACGCTGCTACGGCGATTATTAACGCACTTCCCGCTTCTCTAGAACCGGTATTTTCACTATCAGTTTTATTTACACAGGACATGCTTGATGCGTTCTGGGGTGGACATCAAAAAGAAAAACAACAACAAGTTAAACCGAACCATCCTCAGAATGAAGGAAGATTTTCTCACAGATGGGAAGAATTCTCACATATGATGACGAATGGAGTCAGTACGCTTGTACTTCTTTATTCACCCACAGGAGATGCAGTGGAGATGCTGAGATCTCAAATTGGGCATTGGAGTGTCGATGGTGCTGCTGAGGATTCAATACGAGGAACTTTCGCTACAGGAAGACACAACAATCTTATTCACGGAAGTGATAGTAAAGCTGCTGTTAAAAGTGAGCTAGCAGTGATGCGAGAACATGTGAAAGAAATAATTCAATAACGACTATTTCTCTTTTCTCTTTCGGATAAGTTTCTTCTGGGAGCCATCAGTACGTTTTTTGATAAGTGATTTTGGTTTCTTAGGATTGTTCGTTTTCATATCTCTCCTTTCCTAAATTACCTTATCAGTTGAGCTAGGATAAGTCAAACAGAAAGTACTTATGAAATGGTAGAAAAGTCAAAATAGGTAATGTTCGTTGGAAAAGATGAAATTGCAGGGATTTTAAAGAAACTTTTCTTTCGTCGATTATGTTTTGCTAAATGAAGACCGTGTTTGGTTTTAGACCAGTGATGTGGTGCGACAATTAATTTGTATAGTGCAATCCATGCTGCGACACTCATAGCAAGCCAGTAAAATGGAATGAGAAAGACATATTTAATAAGTTCATGATGACCGTGCTTCGCACACCCAATCATATAATAATATGCATAGAGAAAATTCCCGACTAATAGCGAGAAGATACCCATATAAAGAATAATGCCTGGGAAAAATGACTCGATAAATGTGCCAAAATATGCACGAAGAGTAAAATATGAAATTGTAATCGTCCACATGAGTGGATTGATAAACATCGAGAGTACTTTCCCACCGACTACTAATTGAAAGGTAATAAGATGTGGTGTACGCCAATTCTTCATGAATTCACTGGGGTTTCTCATGTGAACGAGATATGTCTGCATATATCCTTTAATCCACCTGCTTCTTTGGAGAAGCCAATTCTTCTTCCCACTATTTGCTTCCTCAAGCGTTGTTGAATCCAGAAGTGCAGTTCGTAGGCCTTGTTTTGCAATTCTCATTCCTAAATCACAATCTTCAGTTACATTAAATGAATCCCATCCACGAAGTTTTAGTAAATCGTTTTTCCTAAAGTGATTAGACGTGCCACCAAGTGGAATTGGTGCATTAATTGATTGAAGCCCGGTGAGGACTAAATCAAACCATAGTGAATATTCAGCTGTAAATGCACGTGTAAGCATATTTTGATGTGGATTATAAAAGTTAAGTTTTGCCTGGATACAAACTGTTTTTTCTCCTGTTTTTTTGAAAGCGAGTACTGCTTTTTTTAACTGTTTAGGATCTGGGATATCTTCAGCATCATATATCACGATATAGTCCCCTTTTGCACGAAGAAGACCATAGTTACATGCTTTTGGTTTTGTTTTAGGAAAAGAATGTGGAACTATTGTCACGGTGAAATAATTTGGTAAATTATATTCATTGACGTGGCGAATTGTTTCTTTATCGTCCTCTTCAAGAAGAAGCATAACTTCTACTTTATCTTTTGGATAATCAAGTGCGCTCATGGCTTTAACGAATTGCGGTAGGACTTGCCATTCTTTATATAATGGGCAAAACACCGTGTACATAGGCCATTCAGCAGAGTCAACATTTACAAGTTCTTTATGAGTTATATGAATTTCTGTAGGATTGATGAAGCTCCGAAAAATAAGAAAAAAATTAAATAATAAATCAAAAAAATAAAGAAACGTCAGAATTCCCATGAGTACTACGAGGGTGGCATGCCAATTCATAAATAGTCCGATCTCAAAGCTGATAGCGAAAAGAGCGAGCATAACTATTTGTGCAGAAGAAAAACGATGAAAAGCAGTTTCAGATAGCGCAAGATCTGAATGGTGTACAAATTCTTTCCCTTTATAGAAGAATCCTTTGCCTTTTTCTGTTGTCCTAAGATGGGTAAATGCTGTTACATGAGGTCGAGAAAAAAACGTTATCAGTCGTGAAAGTCCAGACGGTTTATTATATGTAAGTAGATTGGGAATATGTCTCATAAAAAAACCTCGTATCGAAATACGAGGCAGGAGATCATTATAGTATATACCCTATAATATTACAAGGTTTTCGAAGTTAAAACATGATCATATTTATATGCTAATTTTCCTAAATATTCTTTTTCTCTTGGTAAAAACGATTTCTTGAATTTGACTGAGAATCGTGTTGGCCCAAATCGCATATCCGAAATCTGTTGGATGGAATCCATCAGGTGCAATTGTCTCGGGATAGTTTTTTGCATATATCTTACTCAGGAGATGAAGATCGACGAGAACCACTCCTGCTTTTTTAGTTTGATTTGCGATAATTCGATTAAATCTCCATACGGCGAGTCTCGTATATGCTTTTAAATTTTTCGGGACTGCTGGAGTTAGTGAAAAGTCAGGAATGGTATTCATCACAATCTCAGCGTTTGTTTCTTTTTTTAATCTCGTTAACAACAGTTGTAAGTCATTTTCAAATTTACGTGCTCGTGTTCTATACCGAATATCATTTGCTCCAACAGAAAGTGTGACAAGATCAGGCTTAAAAGAAATTGCTTTTTCTAGTCGATGATCGATAATATCGCACACACGAAATTCTTGTCTGCCTAAGTTATGCCAAGCTGCATCTTTATGTGTTTCTTTCAGTGCGCCAAAAATAATCCCAGGATAGGTTCTGGCTTGGTTCGTGGCACCAAGCCCTTGAACTGTGCTGTCTCCAAGTGATACATACGTATATGGTTTTTTTTCATCTTTCAGAAAGAGATGAATAAAGGAATCATATACATGAAAAAATTCTTTTTTAATATCCATAGCAGAGTATAGTATACCTAAGGAATGCAAAGGGGAAATTATTGTGATTCCAATAACCAATCACAACTAATTACTAATGTGAGCGGGTGAAGGGAATCGAACCCTCGTATCAACTTTGGAAAAGTTGTGTTCTGCCATTGAACTACACCCGCAAGTAAGAGTATTTTAGCAAAATTGAACACAAATGGAAAGTTATTTATCGTCTGCTGTTTGGAGGCTATGAAAAATCACTGTAACAAATGAGACGAATGGAAGTGATAGTAATGCTCCAGTGATGCCAAGTAACTCTGCTCCGACTAAAATTGCGATAATAATAATAACAGGATTTAGCCCTACTGCATGCTGCATAATTTTGGGTACGATGATGTTATTCTCAGCAAGTTGAATTGCGATATAGATTCCGATGACGACGAGTGCCATCGTCGGTGAAATGGTCAGTGCTACGATTACTGCTGGTATAGCAGATAAAATTGGTCCGATGGTTGGAATAACTTCGAGAAAACCAGCTAACAGTGCGAGTGGAAGTGCATAGTTTAGTCCGACAGCACTAAGTGCAATCCATGTAAACAGCCCAATTGTTAGTGAGAGAAGTACCTGTCCTCGAAGCCAAGCTCCTAATTTTTCATCCACAAGTTCAAATGTTTCCTCGACATGTGGTCTGTCGTCTCGATGAAATAATTTCGCAAATGTATGTTTAAATTGATCATGATAGAGCGTCATATAAAGCGCAATAATGAAGATCGTGAGTGTTGAAAATACTCCGCCAAATACTTGTCTGGTTACCTCAAAGGCATTTTGACCAAGTGCTCCGAGTTCTTGGTTAGCGAATTCTCGAATTTGTGCTTGGTTAATACGCATTCCCAGTACATTTGCTGCTTGATCGATATATCCTGGAAGTCCTGTGACAAGAGCTCTCACCTGCGTTATAAAGAATGGCACAAGTGGAAGAATTAATGAAAAAAGAATAATAAGGATCACGAGATATGTCGTAATAATAGCGAGCACTCGTGGTACTTTACATCGTCGTAAAAATGCGACGATAGGCATAATTGCAGCAGTAATAATATATGCGATAAAAATAGAAGCGATAATGCCTCTTGTCATATAAATAAACCATCCAAATCCAATTAAAAACAGCGCAAAAATGACTTGGTTCCGAAGCAAATATTGCAAAAATCGTGGAGTCATATCTTAACTATATCAGATGAACTGAGATTGTCAAAGAGAATGTCTTTATATAACGCAGAAGGCCCGGATGGTGTTATCCATCCGGGCCAAATGCACATGCTCCCTACGTGGAAGCAGGATATGGATCGTTAGCGAGACGGAGACGGTGAGGGCGAAGTATCCACGACAGGACTACTCGGCGAGTTGATGTTGATCGTGATCGACGATGCACCATCGAGATGGATTATCTTCCCATTCTCCACCTTGACTGGGTGGGTGTATGTCATAACATGTGGCTCGGAGTAGCGAGGTTCCACTTTGCCATTGTAGACACAGAGAACCCACGTGCTATCGCTCGAGCCAGCTGGCGGGTACAGCCCGGTCGGTTCTGCTTGAGGAATCGTAGCGCTTGCGCTGTTATTCCAGAGCGGCTTCTCCGGGTTGGTGAGCTGTGTACCGCCAGGGATGGGAAATCCTACTGACGGACACATGTCCACCGCGCCGATGCCGGCTTCGAAGAAGACCGTCCAGGTGTTATGCGCAGTCATGATGCTATCGTAGATCTGCTGCATGACATCCCTGGGCATGCTGTAGTTGTACAGGTGCACGGGCTGCGCCTTATTGTAGATGTCCAGTTGCTTGTCGGTGACAGCTCGGTCATTCTGCTCGGCACTCGAAGTGCCATCACAAGAGCTCGCGCTCAGCAGAAGAAACGCCATGGTACACACGACGAAGACGCTGATCATTGTCACCCACCGACGTGGGAAACGAAGAGTGATTGTTTGAGTATCCACTGCTGTCTCCTTTCGGGAGTAGATTAGCGGTACGATGATTCGGCGAGGAATCGCGCGATGTCGGGTGGGATCTGGTCTGGTTGCAGTGTTGCGGTCGTTTGGCGCATCTCGCGCACAATCGCCCGCTCTTGGTCCTGCATCCCAGCGACTGTCGTCATGTTCGAAGGATCTTTCGACAGTACGTCGATCTTCACCTGAAGGTCTCGGTAGTCGGCCATGAGCGTGACGAGGTGTTCTTGCTTGCTCGTGACGTACTGGTTCGATTGCCTAACGATCTGGGTGTTTCGGTTCTCGATGCCAAGCTGGTAGTGTTGGTAAACCTTCACTCCAGCGACTGTCGCGAACGTGAGCGCCAGGATGATCACGAACGTCCAGATGATGAACGGTGGGATAAACCGATAGCTCTCTTCGGGCTCGTCGTACATGACTATGTCCTCCTTATATACCCTCCTCTATCTCTCTGATAGAGTTGAGAAAAAAGAAAAGAGTTACTCTTCTTTCCTCTGTGCTCTATCAGAGAATTGATCCATATCTTGTTAATGTGCGAATAGTAGAAAAAAGAAATTGGTGACGCAAATTGTCTAGATTTCTTTATTTCTATGGTGATAATAGAAGGAATAGGCACGAATTTATGTTCTCTGGGGAACGATGTAAAAGAAGTAGGTAGAGTATCCTTAGGGGTTATAGTTGAGAGATGGCGAATAAAGGCTTATAATAAGCTCATGTCAACAGACGAAAAATTACAAATCTTAAGTGTCTTTCCGCTTTTTGCTGATGTTTCGACGAAAACACTTAGAGCATTAGCAGAATGGACCTATCCAAAAACATTTCAGAAGTCTGATGTAATACTATTTCAAGATGCTGATAGTCATCATGCATATTTTATTTATGAAGGAGTCGTGAGTACATATAGAACGACTCTTGAAGGTCATTACATAAATATCGATATTTTAGGAACGAAAGATATGATTGGAGAAATGGGACTCATTAATAATAAACCAAATACAGTAAGCGCCCAAGCACTTCTCCAGACAGAAACACTCGTTCTATCCCAAAATGATTTCGAACGACTCGTACATGAATACCCCACACTTGCTTTTATTTTTTTTGAATTATTTGCAAGCACGGTTACCTATTTCGACAACTATTTAGAAGAATTATTTTCAAAAAACCTTCACGAACGTACGATGATTGTCCTTACGTACCTTGCTCCCTACTTTCCGAATAACGAAATCACACTTTCCCAAGAAGAAATTGCAGACTTACTCTGGGCGACTCGCTCACGGGTAACAGAAGCACTCGATGAGTTAGCAAAAGAAGGAAAAATTAGCATTGCTCACAGAAAAATTACGGTATATTAAAATACGTACGAATGTATAATTACACTTGAAACTATAAGAAATGACAATTTTATTACACTCATCAAAAACCATGCAGTCTGTGCCCCTCAAGGTGAGACGCTGAGATAACCTCAACTATTCTCTAAAGCACACGAGCTTGGAAATTATCTGAAAGAGCTTTCCCCAGGAGAAATAGAAAAAAGTATGGATATCTTCTCTGCTTTAACAATTAAAACCCATGACCTCCTTTCACACTGGACTACTGAGCCTGCTCGATAATCAATAGCTATCGATAACTTTTTAGGTGATATTTATAGTGGGATCCACGCGCAAGACTTATCAGATGAACTGAGATTGTCAAAGAGGGACAGTTATTGCTTCTCCTAGTTCTTTATCTTACTATTATGATATGTCGTTTTTTACACCAGAACTTAAAAAATCTCTTCTCGGATATTTTCAACTTGAGGAAGCCCCAGCTGAAAAGCAAGAAACATTTATTGATTCCCTAAGTGAGCTTGGTTCAACGATTGCACTTAATACAACCCTTGAAGGATTATCTGAGGACGATGCATTAATTTTTTTACGACTTTGTGAAGAAGAACAGGATGAAAAAGCACTTTCCTTTGCACGAGGAAAAATTCCTGATCTTGATACGAAAATTGCTAAAGCAATAGATACTGCTCTTCAAGAATTAGAAACATAAGCCATGGCAGAATCCGAAGGTGTTCAATCAAACGGCGAAACAATCCACGTACCATCCACGTCATCTATCCTCAAAGAGAAAATTTCATCACAGCCTGTCGGATCATCTATTCTTAAAGAAGGTACGAATAAGATAAGTGCTGAAGGGAAAAACATTGCATCTTCTATTTTCGCATCGATTCTTTCTGAAGGAAGAAGTACCGATGAACTTAAAGAAGGAATTATGGAAGTACGAAATGAATTGAAAAATTCCCTAGCTGCTCGAAAAAAAGAATTGCGAGCTCAAATTAAAGAGAGACTAGTTGCAGATGGGCTCAAAGAAAAAGGAAAAATAAAAGAATTTAACGCATTAGTTCGAGAGCAATTAGCTTCAAGTATCGCGAAGGATGCCCTCGTAGTAAGTGTTGCTGAAACCCGTAAACTCTTAACCAGTATTAACCAACGAGCCCGCATTCATGCTTTACGTGAAGCAGTGTCTACTACAACTGCACATACTGTTCTTGAGCAAATAACTGCTCAGGATAAACCACTTGCGCCACAGCTTGCGCCACAGCTAGAGCCTGATGAGCTAGCGCCTTCTCCCGCACAAACTGAGTTAGCTAGTGCACAACCGCTAGATCAGTTAGACACTGCCACAGAAGAAGAAGCGCCTGTTGTTTCTTTCGATACTGTATCTCACAGTGAATCATCATCAGAGAATCGTTTAGAGGCAGAAGCAGCTGATCGTGCTAAGAGACTGCAAAAAGGCCTTGATGCACAAATTATAAAAGCACGAGAAAAAGAACGACTGCACAGAAAAAGACTTGGATGGAAACAAAGAGTTACACAGCGTGTTATGGCAGCAGCAGTAGTACTTTCACTTATGGGAACCGTGGCAGAAAATGCAAAAGTTATCGCTACTGATTCACCTCGCGAAGTTGTTCCCACGCAAACACTCGATACGTCCCTAACTAGTCAGCGTCTAGAATTACCTGAGACGACAGTCCCACAATCAAATTATCACCCTATCGTTTCGCAGAATATGATTCCTCCCCAGGATCCACAACTTAATACATCAGAAATTCCTCAGACAATTACACAAGGAGAAAGTATTCCTCCTCCTCTAGCCGAAGGACCGCATCACGTTGAGATGCCGGTTATTCAGGTGAGTGCAAATCTTCCACAACCACATGAAGTTTCAGAACCGAAAGAAAATGTGTATGTGAACATGAATGAAAAAGTCCAGGAAATTATCGCTGAATATCAAAAAAAGAATATTGATGTGGCTATTTCTGTTCGAGATATAGAAAGCGGAGAAATGGTGGTGGGCATTAAGGGAGATCGTGTAGACACTGGTGCCAGCACCGTTAAAGTATATGTCGCGGCAGCGGTATTTGATGCAGTGAATAAAGGAGATATCCGTCTTGACCAAAAAGTTGGCAACTATACCGTCGAGCAACTCATGCGACTGATGATAAATCAAAGTGATAATGTCGCCTGGAAAACACTCTATGGACTCATCGGGAAAAGTAGAATTGAAAACTTCGCACATGTCCATGGTGCGACTAATTTTGACATCGCAAATAACTACACATCTTCAGATGATTTAGCTACCTTTCTCTCAAATGTTTATAAAGGCGATGTTATCCCAGAAAACCAAAAAGACCTTCTTTTTTCTTGGATGCAGGGAGGAACGACTAGTCGTGAAGATTTACTAACGCCTGTCGCTCAAGATAGTAACCTTCCTATTATTCATAAATGGGGATTATATGGAAACATGATTGGCGATGCAGCAATTGTCACCATAAATGGAAAGCCATACGCCATAGTTATTATGGCTGGTGGTAAGCCATTTATGAATGATGCCGGTGCATTTATCGACGGAAAAGGAATGAACGAACGAGTTACTGCGATCCATCGTATCGGTGAAATACTTGTGGATGGAATTTTAGGAGCGGAGGCGAATACTCCAGCAGTTACACAGCATGCGCCAATAATCGAGACTCAATCGTTAGAAGGATTGGTGATGTAATCATAACTGCATGACATTCTTAGCCATAATCATTTGATATAATGAGTTTGATGAGTGATTTACAGAATAATCAAGAAATTGAAATAGGTAATGCCATAGCCGAAGGACAAGACGGGAAACGTGGATGGTTTATTGGTGCATTTGTATCCCCTACTACACCGCTAAAAACAACAAATGATATTGAAGTCAAATGGGGAATCCATCCCAAAGGCGAAATTCGTTCAAGTAAAGCAGCAGCAGGAGACGCTAAAACAATTTCTCTACTCATTCGTGGTAAGTATCGAATAACATTTGATCACGGTGAAGAAATTGTGTTATCGAATGAAGGCGATTATGTCATTTGGTCACCAAATATTCCCCACGAGTCCGAAACCTACGAAGATTCTGTCATTGTAACCATCCGCTGGCCTTCATTATCAGCGAGTAAGAACTAACTATAGCATAATTCGATGGGTGTTTTTTTTCACGATGGTAGTGTGAAAATCTATTGTTGAAAATAAGAAACAGTAAGTGGATATGCATTCATGAGGAATGCTGCCATTTCGTCTCTTCGAACCATATCTCCTGGGCAGAATACAAGTGTTCCTTGAGGATATCCACATCCACCATTTTTACCATTTGTAATACCTCTGGATTTAGCAAATTCTACAGCTTTATAGTATGTAGTCCCTGGATTTACATCCTCGAATGATTTTGTTGCAGGTGGAGTATAATTAGCGAAATCTACATTAAATGATCGTGCGATGAATGTAATCATGGCACCACGACTGACTTGATCCATTGGACAAAATACTCCGGCTCCACAGCCTACAGTAATACCTCGTGATTTCATTTTTTCAATATATTTTGAAAAGATGATATCACCACATTGAGGACCTGAAGTACATCCGACATCGGTAAAACTGTTAGGATTTGTACTGATGTTTTCCTTCATCGCCACGATATGAAATTTAGCCATTTCCTGTCTAATAATTATGAGAGAGTCACAGTATTTTTTAAGTCCAGTACTTCCTACTCCTTCACAGCCACTAATCGTCGATCCATCTAATGCTGCTTTTGTGGTAACTAGTTTTTGAATAGGATCAAAGAAAAGATGTGTTGGTGAAACATCCCAGAATTCCTGAGCAATTTTCTTTTTATACCATGTACCGGTCGTTGTAATGTTCCCGTTACTATCTGTTAGATTTACACTGTTAATAGGATACACAACTGGTGTTGGGTTTTGAGGCTTTCTTAAGCTAAATAACATCCACCCCTTAAGAAGTAATGTGCTTTTATTCGCTCTGAAATGGTTAATCAATCCATCGAGATATGTTTGAGAGGCACTCTCAGAATTTAGTGAGCAAGCGGAGACTGAGCAGTTAGGTATTCCAAATTCAGTTATAAAAATTTCTTTTCCACTATACCCATCATTATTCATTTCTGTGCGGAAATAAGATAAATCTGATGCAACATCAGTTACACTCATTCTTCGAACATAATTTGGACTTCCAATGAGGGCTGTATCATAAGCGTGGTAATTCAAATAATCCATCGGAGGATTTGATCCATAGGCTGTTCTAAATGCGTTGAACCATGAGACTCCGTTATTCATCGCTGATGAAAAACCAAGTATACTCGGTCCAACAACTTTAATGGTATAACTTGGGTGAGATTGTTTAAATATTGTTAAACGATTAAAGAGAATTTCATACTGCTTTGCTTGATATTGTGCTAATAACGTTGTATTACTATTTGTATTATCCCATCCTGACGGCAAACTTCCGTCACTATCATTATCTGAACGAATATTTGGTTCATTACCCAGCACGAAATATTGAACTGTTTGTTGATTTGCTGAATTAAATAATGTATTTATCCGTGCATCAATTGTGCATTCGTTGTACCAAACAGTTTGTCCATTTGAAGGAACTGTGAAGCTTTTATTACACCCAGTTGGATCAGGACTTGCTAGAGTGAAAAAGTTTTGACTATTATGGTTCCACCAATAATATCCGAGGCGTAATGTTAAAAAAGTAGTATATCCTGATGTATTTGGAGCACCACCACCCTGTGTCCATGTATATACAGAATTTACATCGAGATTAGTTAATAGATTTGGTACTCCTGCCTCTGTGCCAGTAATACCAAAATATCCTTTATCAGCGGTAGATGCAAAAGCAGATGGAGAAGAAATGAATAAACCAGCAGTAAGTAAAGCAACAAAGATTAAAAATCTTGAATAAAATTTCATCACTTATAAAACAGTAACCTATCTCTGAAGTTCTGTCAATATAAATTTGTTGCTAGTAATTTTAGAAAATTCTTGATGTTGTATAATTGTCATAGAAACTATTTAAGATGACTATTTTACTTCATTCCTCCAAAACCATGCAGTTAGTCCCTAATAACGGTAAAACACTGCGACAGCCACAACTTCTCTCTAAAACACAGGAACTTGGAAACTATATAAGAACGCTTTCTGTGAAAGAAATAATAAAAAGTATGGAGGTCTCCCCTTCTCTCGCCCAGAAAACACACGACTTACTTTCTCAGTGGAGCACAGAACCGACGAAACAATCAGTAGCAGTCGATAGTTTTTTAGGTGACATTTACAGTGGCCTACACGCTAACGATTTATCAGAAAGTGATAGAGAATATGCTGATAGCGTACTTGTTATTCTCTCAGGTTTGTATGGGTGTATTCGACCATTCGATGGGATCTCACCATATCGGCTGGAGATGGGATATACGCTTCCTAATAAAAAATATGCTGATTTATATGATTTCTGGGGAAAAGATATAGTTGAGTGTCTTCCCTCTTCTGGCCTAATCGTAAACCTCGCAGCTGAAGAATATTTCCGAACAATTACTCCATATGTGGATTCAAATCGTCTCGTTGCTCCGTATTTTTTAACAATAAATCCAAGGACAAATGAGCCAAGTTTTGTCGTCGTTCATGCAAAAATCGCTCGAGGAGCATTCGCTCGTTGGCTTATTACGAATAAAATAACAAAAAAAGAAGACCTCGTATATTTTGCAGAACTCGGCTACACATACTCCCCCACTTTAAGTAAACCTGAAAAACCAGTATTTGTATGCGAAGATTTCGGAGGGAAAGGAAGAAGTATTCGAGTAACCAAAGAAATGCTAAAAAAGAAATAGCATAGTACCCCAAGAGGGATTCGAACCCCCGACCTAATCGTTAGAACCGATGTGCTCTATCCAGCTGAGCTATTGGGGCAAAGTGGATAGCTGTATTTTAGCAAGTTACGTTCATAACCGCAAATAAGAGAAGAATCTGATAAATTGTGTATTCGAATTATTATATTATTGCTATACTTTTACTATGACGGGAACGAGCGAAATTCCATTTATTGCGGAATCTACATTTAATGAGAATGTGGATAAACGGGTTAAAGAAATTGCCTCACTAGATGAAGCTCGTGCAGTTGCAGTCGCATTTCTTACTAGAACGAATAGTCAGAGTATGATTGATCATTTAGAAGGAGTGAGAGATCGTGCGGAAATGAATGGTAATTATTCTGTTGTTGATGGAATAAATCAGCGATTAAGCCAAGCAGCATTCTTGCAGCAAGCTGGTCGATTACTTTCTGATGATTCAACGTTTGATCCTCTCCTTGTCGCACATACCGAAGAAGCTAGTCACCGTGGAGAAATACTTGCGGAAGCGACAAAATATCTCACTCCAGGTATGCAGACGATCATTGGCAGACGTAAAAGAGATCTCGCTCCGTATATTGTTAATGAACATGCAGCGAAACTTGTATCCCGAGTTGCACGAAAATATGAAAAATTAGACTCGATGAAAGTACCCTTGGATCAAGTCGGTACATTTCTGGATAACGAAAATTCACATCATTTACGTGGTGCACCACGTGGTGCGGATGATAAATATGAACCCAGAGATGTTAATAATGCACGATTTGGTGAAGTATTAGATGCTGTACTTGCAGGTAGTATGCCAGATGTTCGTGATTTAAATATTCCCTTACAAATTATCGAGCAAACGAAGAATAAATTTCTTCGAAAAGTAGCACTCAAAAAAACTGTACAGTTGTTACAATCTTTTCCTAAGTATTATCGAAGCATAGATGTCGCAGGTCATGAAGTATATCCGAGTATCTCACGAATTTACGAAGAGATGAAAGCAAAAGGTCTAAAAATGCCCCTGCGTGACTTTTTTTTCACGCTTCCAATGGTAGTTGAAGATGGTGTGATTCGTGAGGACTTATTACAAACAGCTTCTCGTATCCAGGAACTTGTCGATTTTAATACGTCGGATGGAACTGAAGGGTTATATTTTGGAGCGCTCGTTGACTTAGTTGATCCTGCTCGCCCTCAAGAATTACAACCATTACTTAAAATTATCCAACGTGAACTTTCATATACAGATAGTTACTATGCGAAACATACCCTCCCCGCCATACAGAAAGATCGTAAAGAGCGTGGCCTGGAAACAACAGATAAATTTCTCACACTTACAGAACTTCGTAAGGCCATAAAGCAAGCGAAAACACATGCATTTAAAGATGCTCCCCGGTTATTTGTAGAAAAGAATTTTCCTGATGACTATACACAGTTACTTCAAGAAGATGAACAAACACAGCAAGAGTATATCGAAACATATTCTGCAGATTTTATGAAAGATAAAACTGAAGAAACTATTTGGAATGGGTCAGATGAGTCTAAAGAGACTGGCTTGACGAAGGAAGAAAAAGAGGTATATTGGACACAAGAAGTTTCAGATATGGCGAAAAATATGGAAAAGGCAGAATTGAGTAAATCTAAAGGATTTGAAGAGTTGCTTAAAAAATTAAGTGCAATAAAACTTACTGATAAACAGGCATTTCATAAATTGCTTGCAGTTGATCACCCAAATTTAGAACGAATGAATAATGCAGCTGACCAATTGCAACTTTTTCTCTTTTTCAAATATTTTGAACTGACTCCTCATGACAGAGATGTACTAGGGATGACTGATAAAAGTGTATACCCACCTCTCGTAATGCACATGAAAAAGATACATGGCGTCTATAAAGAATTTGGTAATTTCAATCCATTCTTATTTTTGAAAAGTCGCTATGAACACCCTCACCGAGATATTGACCCGAAAGCATTTCGCGAAAACCTCACTCCCCTCTTAAAAGGAGTTGCATATCATGTCGCTAAGGGAGATTTTAAACAGTGGAGAGGTGAAGTCGATGAAACAATCGGTCATACACCATTTAAACCACTTGATCCTGAATCTAATCCAGAAAAAGCAGAACAGTATGAGGCTTTCTGGCGAGCATGGAATGCAGATGATGCGACACAGCAGAATGAAGTATTTACTATTCCAGATATAATGGGAGATATCGCTGCGATGAACTCATCATTTGAAGAAGTTGTCGCAAATCCATCTTCCCTGCTTCGTAATCCCGCATTATGGAAAGAAAGAGAAACAGTTTCGTTACTATTACAACAGCACACAAATCCTGAAACATTTGTTGAGGAAATGGATTCAGTTATAAAAGAACTTGATGTAAATCCAGCAGGAGTAGTTGAATCACATCATTTTCCTATCAAAGCATCTAACGCTGCACGATTGGTAAAAATTAAACAACTAGCAGTACAACTTCAAGCATTTTCAAAAATCACTAAACTTATGGAAGAAAAAACTTTTACTGATGATACGCTTACCTTACTTTCAGAAGCATTGTCAGTTGTAAATCCTCATGGTAACTTTGCGTCTGCCAAAAATTTAGAAACTAATGGTGATGAAAGTGGGACGATGGATCAGATTCTTGTGTTAAAAGCACTGGACTATAAAGTAAGATTGCTGAAGCGAAAGAAGCAAGCAGTAGCGAACAATAGTACGAGTATCACAGTTATGGATACTTCTAATGCCAAAGACTTATTAACAGTGGGACAACGATCAAAACAGCTTATTAATTGTATGAGTTATGATGGGGATAATAAACAGAATGCATATATCATGGATATCGCAACTTCACGAAATAAAAAATTGATTACAATTCAGAAAGATGGTAAAGAAGTGGCACGAGGAGTACTGAAAGTACATGTCACAAAAGATGGTACTCCTGTCATAGCATTTGAAGATATCTTAACGACAAATAGTGATAAATATCATCAAGAAATTAGTTCACATTTAAAAGAACGATTTGGCAAATTAGGAGTTATTGTTGGAGAACCTATAAAAGTACATTCTAACGATTCTAATTTCTTAGAAGCCGTGCTTGATGGGAGAAAGCCTGAGGATATGTTAACAGCTGATGAGCGGACAAAGTTGCAGGCTTACAAAAAAGATCCATCTGATGTGACAAGTCTAAAAGAGATTGTAGTATGTCATTCAACAGGTAGTCGTGTAGGAGCTGAAATGGTGGAAGTATCAGCGGCACCTGGTGCCCGGGCTGAAAATACACTCAGTGGACGTCGGTACCAGCAGTTTATTCATGTCTATTAGTGGAAATCCTGCCCCTCTATCCAAGAGGGGCAGGTCTAAAACATATCTATTGAACGTGATTACAGATCAACTACATCCCAGCCTTTGTTGAGAAATGTTTCTCCGATCACCTTGCGGTGACATGTTTTTATATCTCGCTCACAGCAGATAAGGAGGACATTGCCTCCGTTTTCTCCTGCGACGAGTTGTTCAAGACGTGTGATCTCCTCGGCATACTTTCGTGTTTTTGTATACTCACGAAAGTTGCCAATCGTCATCTTCTCCTGGCCATTTTGTCGGCCTCCCAGAGTGACATGAAAGCTCGCGTCGTAGCGAATACCAAGCTCAGTGCAGAGTTTAGTAATGCTTCCGTAGCGAGACTCATCAAACGTACGATTTCGACTTCCCAAGGTCGAACGGATATCGACAATTACTGTGATACCGTTCTCCTTGATCATCTTTCCGACGTCTTCTTCGCTACGGTACAACCCGTAGCCAAGCATGTGAATGACGGGCATAAAAGCCTCCTTCACTAAAATTCGTGAGACACATCGTCTCAGGAGTGATTATACAAAGAATTTGATTCCAAGTCAATATTATAGGATATAAATATGACTGGAAAAATATTCTTCTTGTTGTGGATGTATGAGACATTTTACATGAAAGGTTTAGGTATCTTCGCTGTATAAGTATTTTTTTGGGATTCTCGCACGATTATGCTATAATTTAGTTCAGTTTTCTCAGGAAAGCTAATTTGGTGGTTGTAGCTCAGCCCCGATTAAATCGGGGTCAGTTGGTTAGAGCATCAAATGAACATGGTGGTTGTAGCTCAGTTGGTTAGAGCATCAGTTTGTGGTACTGAGGGTCGCGGGTTCGAATCCCGTCATCCACCCAAAACATTAATACTCGGACCCGAAAAGGCCTCCTGGGTTGATATAACAGGCAATTCAGGAGTTCGAGCCAAAATATCTTCATCAAGTTTTTCAGTAGCCTTCATAATGAATTCAAACGGTTTACGAACCTCAATCGCAAGTTTTCTATCATTTAGCACTAGGTTCGAGCCAATTGTACGTAAAATAGTTTTGCGTTGCTCAATAGTTCCCTTAGAAAATCTTTCTTTAATGTTTTTTACAAAGTCGAATGTATCAATAGTTAAGGTATTCCAATCATCAGCGTGATTATTTATCCCCTCAAGTTGCTCTGATAGTTTTTTCTTCTCCAGTTCAAGCTCCTGTTTTTTAGTTTTCCCTTCTTCAACACCTAATAATCCGCTAAGTACTAAATCAACAATTCTATCCAATTTTCTTAACGTTTCTTCGTAGGTTTGTTCAATATTTTTGTATTTTACTATCCTTGTTTCAGCCTGACTCTTGTGCATTACATTTAGCCATTTTACTGTCCATTCGACAATCTTTGGTGACAATTCAAGCCCATCAAGATACTCCATAACCTGCTCTTCAAGTTCTTTTGCATTTATGTAAGGTTGGGTGCATTTCATACCATTTTTTTTCTTAGTGCAACGATAATATACAAAAACCTGAGACTTGCCATTTTTGTACTTCTTTTCTTTTACTTCGGAAGTAATACTCATTCCGCACTCACCACATTTCATTAGCCCTGTCAGTAAATTTGTGTGTATTTGACCCCTTGGATGAGTTCTTCGACTTAGTATATCCTGCACAAGGTCAAACTCTTCATCGAGAAGCATCCTCTTATGTGCTCCATTTGTATAGAGCTTTTCAGCGTAGATAAATCTTATGCCAGTATAAAATGGATTTCTTAACATTTCGTAAAGCTGTGTTTTACTGACAATTTTACCCCTATTGCTTCTGATGCCCATTTCTTCTGCTACTGCGTGTAGTCCTTGAACAGAATAATTACCCGTCATGAAGATTTCAAATAACTGCCTGACAAGGGTAAACTGGGTCTGGTGAGGTTCAATTGTTTTTTCTCCTTGTCTCATTTCAATTGCATTACGATACCCGGGAGGTGCAAGAATCGGAGCGATACCTTTATCAAGTTTGTTTTTTACACCTCGTGCTGTATCTTCCCTTAAATCTCTAATAAATCTTTGAGCTTGAGCACCTTCAACTGCCATAGCGAAATCACTATCAGCTTCGTAATAGGTTTTAGAAGGCGTTACTATTTCAAGAATTCTTCCGTCTGATAACATTTGCCTTATTTTTCCCTCGTCCTCAGGGTTTCTAAACAGTCTATTGAGTTTCCAGACAATAATGCCTTTAATGTCACCTCTTTCGTTTATTTCATCTAGCATTCTATTAAATTCTGGCCGTCCAGGAGATTTTGCAGAGCGAGATTCTGAAAAGGGCTTAAACTTTATTTGGAGATTCCTTATTGAACTGACTTCTTCTAAAACTTTCAACTGGTCGTTTATTGATTCAACCTGTCTATCCTCAGACTCTGAGGATTTACGGGCATACTCAACGTAATACTTCTTCTCTAGCTTTGGTGCAATAGTTCTCATTTCTAAATCAAGCAATTTCATTTATCCCCCGTTCTGGTGCCTGTGTCAAGGCGCCAAAAAGATTTAATAAGCTAATCGATTGTTTAATAGCCTCATCATCAGACAAATATATATTTTCTATTGCGAGAAGTTCTTTTAACTCTTGTGCTGCCTCACTAATAATTGATTTAGTATTCGTATCCATATCTGCTCTAAGGATACTGAAAATAAGAACTGGAAAATAAAACATCAGATGACAACAACAAGTGTTGCTAATTCTTTGTGTTTTTAAGAGGCCATTGGTTGTGATGGGGATTTTATTTTAAATTTACTTTTTGCTCTGGCAACATCTTTCTTTAAAATTATGTCTAAACTCTTTTCGAATCTTTTACGTAGGATGCTGATTATGTAATACTCTGGACTGAAAGATAAATTATCTCCAAATTCTTCTTCAATTATTCTAGCGATTTCAGCATCTCTCTTACCCGCCTTATTAAGTTCAAGAATTCTTTTTTTAACTTTAATATTTTCAATCTTTATCTGAGGTATTCCAGGTAATGATTGCAGAAGTGATTTAAGCTCATCGCTATTTAAATCAATCTGTCTCTTTAGTTCCCTAATAGACATGTTTTCTTTAATGTGAATTGTGACTGAATTAACAGCCTTCTCAAAATAAAAGTGAGGCAGTTTTTTTCTATCTACTGCCTCTGCAATATTGTAGTAAATTATGAAAGACAATATTATCAACCAGTAAGGAGGTAGATTATAAAGACCACGAATTGCAATTGTAATCTTTCTCAGCTTAATTCGTCTTTTAGTCGCATCATCTTTTAAATTATGCCCTTCTTTAATATTAAAACCTTCGGGTGGGATTCCTATTACAGCTCTTGCTTGGAGTACTAAATTTTCAAAAACAGAGTCTTCTTCTAGTAGTTGAAGAAATTTGTATTCGTCAGGTGTGAATTTGTGTTCCTTAGATTCAATTATAGTAATTTTCATTCATGGGTATTTTACCAAATATGGGTTACTATGTGGGCATGGAGGTTGTTTAGTAGTAGAGATTGAACTTTCAGAGCAAGAGAAGGTCAGTCCCCCTGTAGGAGATACAAATTCATCTTTAAGATTCCGTTTTATCTCGGTAAAGATTAAGCTCGCTGTAAACTAAAACCTCATCGGTGGCCTCTCTATGACCCTAAAGGAACACGCTTTTCGTAAAGTGCTTTATACAAAGCCGTCATTGGACTTTACAGCGTCGCCAGATGACAGTCGCGTGAACATCTGGCTATTCTCTTATTTTTACTGCCCTCGCTACAGTGCCGAAGCGAATGTATAAATTGCTTTATACACTCATTTCGACGCTGTCGTGAGGTTCTAAGACCTAGGAACGCCAAGTTCCTACTGCTGGCATTGTGCCAGGGTACATGTTTCTTCGATTTACAGCCCAACATGCGTGAATTTACACTTACTTTAGCTCTTATTTATTACTCAAGTCTCTATTCCTTACTCATACAAACCTCGATTAATTTTTTTATTCTAGGTGCTATCCATTCCATATCATCAGCCCATTTACAAAGTGGCAAATCTGCTCCCTCTCCAATTAAATCTCCTACAATGTCATCAGCTTTATTAGCTTTAGCTTTAGTTATTTTCAATTCGCTTATTAGATAATCTTCTAAACCAATTCTCAAAGCCTTTTCAAAAGTACATTTCGTCATTATTTTCACCTCCTTTCACCACAAAAAAAGCAACCGAACACGAAACCTAACTCTTGTCTCGTAATCAGTTGCTATTTACAACTACTCTTAAACACAAAAAACCGCTTATGAAAGTCTGGCAAGTTGCGTTACGACTTTTGGCAAAGTATTATCCTTACCAAACTTTCAAAAACGGTCTTCTGGTTCGTAACGCTTACTATGCCAACCTATCATTTACCTTATTCAACTAAAAACTTTTTGTCAAGAAGTCAAAATAAAGTACACAAAAAGTACTCTTTTGTTAAGGTTTATTGAGGCTGTGCAATTCCTAAATATAACTATTTACTAACTGAAAAGCTGGAAGACTTATAATGATTAAAATGGAATAAGTTCGTTTGCTTTCATTTTTAATGCTTTTGCGATTTTTTGTACAACATCCAAAGTAGGCTGTCTTCGACCTTGTTCAATGTGTCCCATGTGCGTCCTTGATATGTCTGCCATTTCAGCAAGTCTTTCCTGGGTAATTCCTTTCTCTTGTCGGGCCTTTTGAATCTTTCTTCCCAGTTTTGCATAGATTTTAGGTGTTTTACTCATGAGCTAATTTTGATAGCTCTGCGCTATATACTCCACTAGCCGTGAGCGAGCATTTGGCCTTAATTCCTATTGAATATTAAATCTGCTCGGGGTATTATGTTTTTATACCAATACTTATGAAAATTGATAAGCAAACTGAGATTATGGCTCTAATATTTTTCTTTGGAGGGTTAGCTTTATGTGTCTACACTTTACGAAGCACAGAAGGCATTTTATCTATACTTGGAATTGGAATGTTATTCTTGTCTGCCTTTATAGGAGGTAAAAAAGAAGGTTATAGAGAATTTAATAGAATGCATTATACCGCTCTGGAGGAAGAAGCAAGGAAAAGGAGAGCTAAAGATGAAGAAATATCTAAGAAAGTTAAAAAAGACATAGAGGAAATGGAAAAGGAAGAATCATATAGGAACAATGAATAACCAAAAAATAGTTATCTTAGCCATAATTTGTATTCTTACAAGTTCAATTATCACATATGCGTTTACGAGAAATGAGATTAACTCACAAAAAAAACTAACCAAAAGAATTTTAACAAATGCAGTAAAAAGCATGGAGTCCTCAAAAGAAATAGCCGACTCCTGTGCTCAAGCCTATACTACAGCGACTGCGTGTGTATCAAATTTAAATACTTGCGATATTAAAGCAGAATCAAAAAAACTAGATGAATTTAATTACAGAAGAGGACAAGCAGAAGAAATAATAGATTGGATGGGAGACGATATGAAGGAGATTATTGAAGAAGTTAAGGCGAATCAATAATTTATGGGAAGAAAAGGCAATATTGAATCTCAGCTAGATAGAGTTGTTCATTTAGTAATAGCGGAAGATTTCATTACGGCATCATATATTCAACGAAAACTTGGCATTACTTACTTAAGTGCACAGTCAATATTAAAAAAACTTGCTGAATTAGGTTATATAGAAGAATTTAAGCCATTCAAAAAACTAAAAGTCATAAAACATCATTTTATACAATGAAAAAGAGATTACTCGGGATATTCGATACTAAAAAGCTAACTCCAGAGCAAATTTATGAAAGAACAATGAAAGCTCTTGAAAAGAAAGATAGATTAGATTTATTAGTAATGGCAAAAGCCAGAGGGATAGCGAAGAAAAAAGAAACAGAATGATGTTAAATTTATATAATTAAGCTTGATTGAATCCCCAAAATATACTGGCATATATAAGTAATATAGCTTTTGCTTGATTGATTAAATAGCCATATTTCAACTATAATGAGCTTGTAGTTAGTACAATAAAGTTATGTCCGAAGAGAACAAGAAATTATTGGAGAAACAACTGTGGGCAGTTGCAAATGTACTTAGAGGTAAGATGAATGCCGATGAGTATAAGAACTATATTCTTGGTTTTATCTTCTACAAATATCTTTCAGAAAAGTTAGAAAAATATATAGATGAAAAACTCCTCGCAAAAGAAGACTATAGCTTTGCAGAAATAGAAGCAGAGTCTACTGAAGGGAAAGCAATTCTTGAAGAGGTAAAAAAAGCATGTGTTGGGCATTTAGGCTTTTTCTTAAAACCAAAGGAGTTATTTTCATATCTTGTTAAAAAAGGAAATGGTGAAGTTAAAGGGCAAGAAACCTTCATATTAGAAGAGCTTAAAAATGTCCTTAATGCCATAGAACAAACATCTATGGGAACTGCCAGCGAAGATGACTTCAAAGGCTTATTTGATGATGTAGATTTGACCAGTTCCAAATTAGGCAAAACTGAAAACAAGAAGAATGAAGTTATTGTTCAAGTGCTTACCCTACTTAGCGGGATAGACTTTCAACTAGAAGACTCAAAAAGTGATTTGCTTGGAGATGCGTATGAGTACCTCATAGGTGAATTTGCTGCCGGGGCTGGTAAAAAAGGCGGAGAGTTCTATACTCCTGTCCAAGTATCAAGGCTTCTCGCTCAAATAGTAACAGAGGGTAAAGCCCGTTTAAAGTCCGTATATGACCCTACATGCGGTTCAGGTTCACTTCTGCTTCGTATTGGTGACTATACAAGTGTCAATATGTATTTAGGACAAGAGTTAAATCCTACAACATATAACCTCGCCCGCATGAACATGATTTTGCATGGCGTTCACTTCGACCACTTTAGTATCCGACAAGGAGATACTTTAGTAGATGATATGCACGTAGACCTACAAGCTGAGGCAGTTGTCGCCAACCCACCATTTTCTACTGAATGGAAAAGCGATAGCGACCCTCTTTTAGCTCAAGACGAAAGATACTCGCAATATGGAAGATTAGCCCCTAAGAGTGCCGCTGACTACGCTTTTGTTACTCATATGCTTTATCACCTAGCTGACCATGGAACTATGGCAGTTGTACTACCCCATGGTGTACTTTTCCGCTCTGGTGCCGAGGGACATATTCGCAAATATATAATAGAAAAACAAAATTATCTAGATGCTGTTATAGGACTACCGTCAAATCTTTTTTACGGCACAAGTATTCCTGCAACCATCATGGTATTTAAGAAGTGTCGCAAAGATGATGATGACATAATGTTTATTGATGCTTCTAAAGACTTTGATAAAGGTAAAAATCAAAACCATCTTACTGATGAAAATGTAGCAAAGATTTTTCAATCCTACAAAGAACGTAAGGAAATTGATAAATATTCACATTTGGCAAGTATAGATGAGATAAAAGAGAATGAATTTAACCTTAATATCCCTCGCTATGTAGATACATTTGAAGAAGAGCCTGAAATTGAGATACAAGCGGTTGCTAAAGATGTGCAGCAATTGAGCCTAGAAGAAGAAAATCTTCGTAATAAAATTGCTGCTTTTTGCGATGAATTATCTATCGAGAAACCTTTTTAATTATGAATCCACAATTACATGCTATAAAAAATCCACATCTTCGATTTCTAGAATTTAATCAACAATGGCAAGAAAAATCATTAGGGGATATTGCAACTTTTCATAAAGGAAATGGAATATCCAAAGAAGATATATCAGAAGAAGGAAAATATAGCTGTATTCGTTATGGAGAATTATATACAACCTATGGTGAAGTAATTAAAAACATTAAATCAAAAACAAATGTGAATAACTTATCGTCAGTTAAAAGTATGATAGATGATTTGTTGATTCCATCCTCAGGAGAGACCGAATTGGATATTGCAAAAACAAGTTGCCTTAAAGTATCAGATGTATTATTAGGTGGAGACATAAATGTTTTAAGAATTAACGGACATTGTGGTGAGTTTTATGCCTATTATCTTTCAAATTGCAAAAAAAAGGATATAGCTAAATTAGCACAAGGTAATGCAGTAGTGCATCTTTATTCTTCACATCTTAAATCAGTTAAAGTTAAATTCCCGAGCTTACAAGAACAACAAAAAATCGCTTCTTTTTTATCTTCAATTGATGAATGGATTGAGAATTTACGCTTACAAAAGGAGTCCCTTGAAAAGTATAAAAAAGGAATGATGCATAAAATATTCTCCCAACAAATTCGTTTTAAAGACGAGAATGGTAAAGATTTTCCTGATTGGAAAATAAAATATTTGCACGAAGTTCTTGTAAGAAAATCTGAAAGAAACAGAGATAATAAAATAAAACATGTGTTATCAAATTCAGCAGTTTCAGGAATCATAAATCAACGGGATTTTTTTGAAAAAGATATAGCGAATCAAAATAATTTACTTAACTATTTCAAAGTAGATGTAGATGATTTTGTCTACAACCCTCGAATCTCTAACGAGGCACCCTATGGTCCATTTAATCGAAATAAATTAATTCAAGGAATCATGTCACCACTGTATACTGTTTTGAAATTAAAAGACGGAAATTTAGATTTCTTTGAGATGTATTTTAAAACTTCAATATGGCATAAGTACATGTATAAAATTGCGAATTATGGAGCACGGTATGATAGATTGAGTTTTTCGCAAGATGATTTTATGAGAATGGAAGTACCATTCCCTACAGAGCAAGAACAAAAAAAGATTGCAATAATTTTAAATGCCATTGAGGAAATGGTATTCCTTAAGAACAAGCAAATTAAGTTAGCAGAGCAATGGAAAAAAGGACTTATGCAAAAAATGTTTATTTAATACATGACAGCACAATCAGAATTACAACTCGAAAAAGAACTTGTAGCACAGCTTGGCGGACTTGGGTTTGAAAGTGTGACAATATCCGATTCAAATGCTCTGAATTCTAACTTAAAATCTCAGCTTGAAAAATTCAATCAAACACAATTTTCAGATTTGGAATTCTCTCGTGTCCTCAATCATCTCATGAAAGGTGACCGCTTCCAAAAAGCAAAAGTCTTGCGTGACCGTTACGCGCTTGCTCGGGATGATGGAAGTACCATTTGGATTCGTTTCTTCAACATGGACAAATGGTGTAAGAACGAATACCAGGTAACGCACCAGGTAAGCCAGTCTGGTCGCTATGAGAACCGTTACGATGTCACTTTGCTTATCAATGGACTTCCACTAGTACAGATAGAACTAAAACGCCGAGGGATGGAAATGAAAGAGGCGTTCAATCAAATTCAACGCTACCACAAGCACTCTTTTACTGGAACGCTTTTTGAATATATACAAATATTTGTCATTTCAAATGGAGTAAATACCAAATACTTTTCCAACAACCCAAGACAATCTTTTGAACAAACATTTTTCTGGACAGATGAGAAGAATCGTAAGATTACGGGGTTAAGTGAGTTTGCAGATGTCTTTTTAGAAAAATGCATAGTATCAGAAATGATTGCAGAGTATATAGTCCTCTCTGAATCGATGCAAATCCCTATGGTTCTACGTCCATACCAGTATTATGCAGTAAAGGCCATTGAAAAAAGAGTCATTGAATCAAATAAGAACGGGTATATTTGGCATACAACTGGTTCAGGAAAGACACTAACTTCTTATAAAACTAGTCAAGTGCTTTCCCAAATGCCAGAGATTAAAAAAGTATTATTTGTTGTAGATAGAAAAGACTTGGATATTCAGACTACAAAAGAATTTAACTCATTCTCAGATGGTTCCGTGGATGGTACAGATAACACTAGAAACCTTGTAGCTCAGTTAAAAGACCCAAATAGAAAGTTGATAGTTACCACTATTCAAAAACTCGATATTGCCATATCTCAGGAATCATATCTTTCACAATTTGAATATTTGCGAGATGAAAAGCTCGTTATCATCTTTGACGAGTGTCATAGAAGCCAGTTTGGGCTAACTCATACTCGCATCACCGGATTTTTCAAAAAAGCACAGCTCTTTGGATTTACGGGAACACCCATTTTTGCAGATAACAATGTAGGGGGAGCAACCACTGCTGATGTATTTATTGAATGTCTACATAAATACATAATCACACATGCAATTGATGATAATAACGTTTTAGGATTCGCTGTTGAGTATGTTGGTAAGTACACCCAAAAAGACCCAGATACATTAGACGCTGACATATTTGCTGAGACGCTTATTGAGGGAATAAATACGCAAGAAGTACTGGAAAGTGATGACCGACTTAATAAAATTGCTGATTATGTACTCGCTGACTGGAAGAGAAAGACAAAAAATGGAAAATTCAATGCACTTTTTGCTGTCACAAGCATTGATGTTCTAAAAAAGTATTATTCACTATTCAAGTCAAAGAAGTCCGAGGGTTTTCGACTTGCAACGATTTTTACTTATCAGGCAAATGAAGATGATGGTTCTGACATGTTGGATGTAGATATTTTTGCAGGAGAAGGGACCACGGGAAATCAACACTCTAGGGACTTTTTGGAAGACTGTATCAAGGATTACAACCAAACATTTGCAACAAATTACTCAACTGACCGATTTTATGACTATTATCGGGATTTGCAAAAAAGAATAAAGAATAAAGAGGTTGATTTGGTGCTTGTAGTCAATATGTTTTTGACAGGATTTGACAGTCCAAGACTAAATACGCTCTATGTAGATAAAAATTTACGTTATCACGGTCTTATTCAAGCCTATTCACGTACAAACAGGCTTCTCAACTCAGACAAGCCTCATGGGAATATAATTTCATTCAGGAATTTGAAACTCGCTACAGATAAGGCTTTAGCTCTCTTTGGTGATGAAAACGCAAAAGAAATTGTTTTCAAGAAACCATATGAGGAACAAAAGAAAGATTTTGAAAATAAACTTGCTCAGTTAAGGGAGAAAGTGCCCACGGTTGATGCGATTGATAACTTGCAAGGTGATGAAGAAAGAGCAGATTTCGTTAAAACATTCCGTGATTTACTGCGAATCAAGTCTTCTCTTGAAACGTTTGCCGAGTTTTCATTTGACAACTTGGGAATTTCAGAACAAGAATTCTATGACTACCAAAGTAAGTATTTGGATATACATGAGGAGCGAAAAAACCATGACCCGGAAACGGAGTCGATACTTGACCAGATTGATTTTGAACTAGAATTGACCGTACGGGATATTATTGACTTTGACTATATTATTCAACTTATTGCAGGACTTAAAAATATTAGTTCTGATGCAATCCGAGAGAAAAAAACAGAGGAAATACTCAAGCTATTTGACCGTGATGTTAAACTTCGCAAGAAAAAGGAGCTAATTAGAAAGTTCATTGAAGAGAACTTGCCAAAAATACATAAAGATGAAAATGTTGAGAAGGCATTTGATGAATTCTGGGCAAGTGAAAAATCAAACGTGCTGAAAGAAATATCAGAAGAAGAAAATATACCGCAAGAAAAATTTGAAAAAATAATTGGTGAATATCTTTATACCCAAAAACTTCCTCATGGGCAGGATATTGTTGATATGCTGCCTGAACCACCGAAAATTCTCGAAAGACAAAAAATTATAGATAGAGTCATGTCAGCTATTGAAAATATAGTTGATATGTTTGAATGGTAATAGTGTAGTTTGGCAGACCTCTTCCCTGACTGCTTATCTTGTGTTATAGTACAGGCATAAGCTCAACCTAAAACTTTCTGAGCTAGATGAATATAAAAAAATGACTGAGGATGAGATTAAGACTAGCCGGGATTTGCATACAAATAATATCCTTTCCTCTACTTCTTCCAAGAGGATAATAATTGCCGGACCGGGATGCGGAAAGACTTTCACATTTGGAAAATTATTACCAAAACTTGGGTCGACCCCTGAAGACTCTATTGCAATAACGTTTATTAATACTCTAACTGATGATTTAAGAAAAAAACTGTCAGGAAAGGCAGACGTAAGGACATTTCATTCACTGGCTAAAAAGCTACTCCATGAGCAGTCACATAACTTTGAACTTCACGTAGGACTTGAAGGAATTATAAAAACTGACCACTTCTTTCTAAAGGGAAATAAATATACACAAGACTTTTCCAAAGTATTTAAGACGCTAGATGAAGGTGAAGATATGGAGTTTTATTTAGGCAGGGGTGATTACTATAAAGCTGCATCCCATGATGACATTGTGTATAGAGTCTTAAAAATATCCCGTGAGAGCAATGTAAAAGTTGCTAAATACAAAACAGTAGTTATAGATGAGTACCAAGATTTTAATGCCCTAGAAGTAGAGTTTATAAACAAAGTAATAGACGCACAATTTCTTGTTTTAGCTGGCGATGATGACCAAGCAATATATTCTACATTTCGTCATGCCTCCCCAGAATTCATAAGAAGAATTAAAAATGATGAATCTTTTGAATCTTTTGTCTTACCTTATTGCACGCGTTGCACTGAGGTTATTGTCAAAGCTGTTCATGATGTTGTAACTAAGGCAAAAGATGCTGGAATAACAAGCGAAGAACGTCTTGAAAAAGAATTCACTTGCTACTTTCCTGATAAAGCACACGATAATAGAACTTTTCCTAAAATTATCCATGCACGGTGCTCTACAAATACAAATAGAAGTCCGTATATCGCTAAGTATATTGAATCCGAAATCAAAAAGATTACTCCAGAAGAAATCAATGAAATGAAGGATAAAGAAAACTATTCAGTCTTAGTGATTGGAAAGTCACATTATTTGAAAAATATTTCTGATTACTTCAAAGCTCAAAACATTCCTCATGAAATAAAAGACAAAGCTGATTTTTTGTTTGATGACCTACGGTTTGCCATCCAGTTATTAAAAAAAGATATGACCTCTAATCTCGGGTGGAGAATCATAATGGAGTACAAGAACCCGACAAACTTCCCAGATACAATAAAGAGGTCGGAAGACGGTACTTTGTTGCATGAAATGCTTGACCAAAATTATAAAGATAAATTTGAAATGGTTGTTAAAATATATACTGCACTCTCAGAGGGAAATGAAATAACTCAAGAAGATTGGAATGAATTGGAGGATTTTTTCTCATTGAAAAAAGTAGATATACAAGAAAGAATGACTAAGAAGGAAGAGGCTAAAAGCAATGACCTTACAGTCAAACTTACAAGTCATGTTGGTGCAAAAGGACTTTCAGCAGGTAGGGTATTTATTGTTTCATTTAATAACGGAGAATTTCCTCATGACCCAAGTAATATTTCAGAAGAAGAAGTAAATACATTCCTCGTAGCGTTAACGAGAACAGTGAAGCAATGCTATTTAATTTCAAATAAAAGTTTTGGAGGTAACTTATTTATAAAACCTTCAATTTTCCTGGGATGGCTAGATAGCAGTTCTATTGAAGATGTTGAAGTTAATTCTGCATACTTCATTTCTTCTTAATACCAAAGCTTACCCCTATAACCCTTTTTCCCACAGCGGGAGTCGATGTTCTATGGAAACTTGTCTATGGATAGGCTGAGGATAACGAAGATATTAGGTGTAGGACGCACGGTAGAAGGCTACGTCTTGCAATGGCAGTGTGCTAAAATAAGTTCTAACGTCGTTCGTTAGGCGACCCCCAAGTCAAACTTGGTTCCCCAAGATTGACGCAGGAGTCGCGTTTG
>CAZCYO010000001.1:0-360915 GCA_964503265.1 uncultured Gammaproteobacteria bacterium | reverse complement strand
AGGCGACCCCCAAGTCAAACTTGGTTCCCCAAGATTGACGCAGGAGTCGCGTTTGACGCGACCTCCTTATAATTTTATTAATATAATCATATGGAAGAAACGTCAGACGTTTCTCGTTACTACGTTTATATCCTCTTTTCATTTAAAGATCACAAATTTTATATTGGATTTACAAATAATCTAAAGCGAAGACTTACAGAACATGCAAATTTAAAAGTTGAAGTTACCAAAAATAGAACTCCCCTAAAGCTCATTCATTATGAGTACTTTATTAATAAGAGTGATGCTCAAGCGAGAGAAAAATTCTTAAAAAGTGGCTATGGAAGAAAGCAGTTCAAGGAGATTTTAAAGAACACTCTCGACCTTTTGATATAATAAACGTATGAATACATATGTGATTCTTCTTCGCGGAATTAATGTTGGTGGGAAAAATAACATGCCGATGGCTCAGCTCGTACTGTTTCTTGAGGAACATGGGTTTACGAATGTCGTAACATATATTCAAAGCGGAAATGTGATACTCCAAACTACGTTATCACGTGAACAAATAAAAGAAGAAATTGAAGAATTACTTCCAAAGAAATTTAAGCTCGATAGTAGCTTGATCAAGGTGTTAGTGTTATCAGATAAAGATCTTAAAGCTATCATAGATGATGCGCCGAAGGGATTTGGGAAAGATCCTACGATGTATCATAGCGATGTAGTTTTCTTGATAGATATAACACCAGAAGAAGCATTGTTAGTGTTTGATCCACGCGTTGGAGTCGATCGCATCTGGCCTGGAAATGGTGTTATTTACTCACAGCGACTGTCTGTTGAAAGAACGAAAAGTAGGCTCAATAAAATTATTGGTACACCTGCATATAAAAGCATGACAATTCGTAACTGGAATACGACGACGAAGTTATTAAGCATGATTGAGGAAATAACGACTCGTAAAGGAGTATAATAAGCGTATGAAAACAACCCCTACGATTCACTTTGAAACGAAATTAATTGAAATCAATTCCCAGACTATTCTGTTACTTCCCGAAAATGAAAGCGCGAAACTTCCATCTCGAGGTATGATAATGGTCTCAGGTACTATGAATAGTATTCCCTTTAAAACCTTGCTCGAGCCAGATGGTAAATATGGACCAGGGATAAAACCGAGCCACTGGTTTCGTCCAGACTCCCGATTACTTGCTGCTGCTCACGCCTCCATAAATGATTCAGTACAAGTTTCACTTGAACCGACGAAAGAATGGATAGAGCCAGAAGTACCTGCAGATGTCAGAAAAGCCCTGTCTACCTCCCCTAAAGCTGAGTCTTTATGGAATGAAATTACACCACAGGCTCGCTGGGATTGGATACGCTGGATTCGTGCTGTCAAAACGGAGGAAACACGACAAAAACATATAGAAGTAGCTCTGGATAAACTTAACAAAGGAATGAGAAGACCATGTTGTTTTAATCGCAATCTCTGTAGTGATCCTACAGTCTCAAAAAATTGGGCGCTCCTTGCCCCGACACCTTAGTTCCATTGTGATATACATACACTATGAATACTGATATCCAAGCGTATAACCAATCACTTTCATCTCCTGATAAAGAAATTTGCGAACTATTGAAACAGGAGTTTGAGACTGGTCTTCCTGAGGCAGAAAGTAAAGTCTGGCACGGACATCCTGTGTGGTT
This sequence comes from uncultured Gammaproteobacteria bacterium, assembly GCA_964503265.1. Taxonomy (GTDB): domain Bacteria; phylum Patescibacteriota; class Microgenomatia; order Levybacterales; family UBA12049; genus CAZCYO01. Next base: position 359,238 of record CAZCYO010000001.1, on the reverse strand, counting down.
TCTTGATGGCAATCCGATTGTGGGATATGCAAAGCGAAAGAACGATATACAGCTGCTTTTCTGGAGCGGACAAAGCTTTGAAGAGCCTGATTTAGAAGTTGAAGGGACATTTAAAGCCTCGCAAAAGCGATTTACTGCGGTTGATCAAATAAACGTAGCCGATTTGCACCGTTGGCTCAAAAAAGCTCAGGAAATCCAGTGGGATTATAAAAATATTGTCAAGCGTCGTGGTGTACTGGAGAGACTGAAATAGATAATTCTTAATATCCTATAACATTGACACAGTGTACCTTTTTATAGTATATAGTATAGTCAATGAAAGAATTTGCAAATGCGTTATCTGCCGTAAGTTGGTATGGCAAAACTGGTCGTGACCAATATGAAGGGAAAAACCTTGCTACGTATGATTATGCAGCGTCAGCATTAACACGTCGTGAAGACTATGCCAAACACCTGTTAAGCGAAATTGGAGATAATCCCGGGAAGATACTTGAAATTGCAGCAGGAACGGGATTGATCTCACGAACACTTAGTAATTCTTTTCAAAGTGCTGTATATACTGATTATGCTGGAGACTCGATGGGTTTGTTACAGGAAAGAACTGCGTCAGGAGATATTGCTCAAGCAAGTTTTTATGATTTACCATTTATGAGTCACTCATTTGACACTATTTTAAACGTTGGTGGATATCGATATGTTAGTCGGGATCATATGTTAAAGTTTTGGGATGAAATGGACCGGGTATTACGTCCTGGAGGGAAATTAATTATTGGACAATTTTATCCGAGAATTAAATCACTAGAAGGAACTAATATCCAACATGACATTCGTTTAATTCCTCAATCATTTACTCTTGAAAATACTACCAGCTTTGATGCAAAACTAGGACCAGCGTATGTGAAGTTACGAAGTGGTACGTATAAAACATTTGCATTCCGCCACACTGATACTCAAGTGATATAATTTATTGCATGAGCACTATTGCTAAAAACTTCGATGTACTCTCTCCTCTTAATTTTCTTAAAGACGTAGAAATTGAAGCCTCAAACGCAAAAACACGAGTTTGGATGCAATCGATGTATATGGATTTAGGTAATGTATCACAGGAGGTAACACATATATTAAAAAACGCTGCAATAAGAGATCTTGATACTCGACTTCATACTGATTGGTTTGGACAAAGCACATCCGAAGGAACGGTTTTGTATGCAGCAAATATACCAGTTATAGGATCGTTCTTTCCAGGAGCGAAGAAAAAGCGTGAAAAAGAAATGCTATATGATGATCTTAAAAAAAGTGGTGTTCAGATAACAATTACTAACACACCGACTCTCATAGAGCGGATTTTCCCATATAAAGGAAGAAATCATATGAAAATAACTATTATTGATGAGGTTGTTTACATCGGTGGTGTTAATTTTGGAGATAAGGACTTTACGTATGTAGATTTTATGGTCAAAATAACTGATAGAGACATAGTCAGAACATGTATCGATATCTATCAAAAGATTGAAAAAAATGCCCTTGAAGATGCAGTTATACCGTGTAACGCAGAGTCAACAATAGTTATAGATAGTGGCAAGACTGGGGTTTCTCCTATCCTAGAGACTGCAGTCGCTGCTGCAAACACTGCAACGAAATCTATCAAACACGCCTGCCAATTTACTCCTGACGGCCCTTTTTTACAAGCACTCCATACTGCATATATTCGGAAAGTTGCGGTAAAAGTAATTACACCTGATCAGAATACATTTAATTCTCTTTTTGCTTTGATTCATATAGGTAATAGCATACTTATGAAAATGAAACATCGAATAATTCCACTACATGTATTACATCAGATGGTACATGCGAAATTGACAATTTTTGATACAAATCTTGCTGTCATTGGATCACACAATTTATCAGAAAAAGGAGTAATGATGCGAACTGCAGAAATTGCTTTATTTACCAAGAATAAACGCTTACTCCAAAACCTAAGTGAGTATTTTGACAAATTGAAGTAAAGAAAACATTATTTTTTGTCAGAATTGAGGATTTTTTCCTCTGTTTCGGTTCGAGCTTGTGTTGAAGAATTAGGTTCACCTTTTCCTGTGGTAATAAGATTCTTTAAACTTCCCTGTATGTATGTCCCCCATGCATTTGAACAGACATCGAAACACTCATATTCTGGAACAAGTCCTACATGTGTAAAACGAACTTCTGTCTTCCCGTCTTTTTCACTAACTTCAAATACCAGTTCTGTATCAGTCCATTCTGTTGTGTCTTTTGTAAAGCTAAAATAATTAGTAACCACATGCCAAACAATTTTCTGGTTAGGAATAAGCTCTATTAGTTTCATAGTACAGCGGTGAACATCCTGAAAATGATAGGTAAATTCTGCCCCAAGCTTATCAGTCTCCCCTTCAATTTCCTCAGACCACCATCCACGAATATTTAAAATTGCAGCAAATACTTCAGCTGGAGTCTGATTTACTGTAAAACTAGTTGAATAACTTGTCTCATTCATAATGTAAGTATACTACATCCCTAATGATATTTTAAATTAAGAGGAGATTAAAAGATTATTTTTTCTTTCGTCGTTCTATTTCTTTCTTGTATTTCTCATAAATGGTCGTAAATTCACTGTGAAGACGCTCTAGTTCTTCATCTGGCAATTCTTCTGCGTCGATGAAATTATTACTTGCCCCTTTTTCTGATCTGAGTAATTCATCCAGTTTTAAGTGAATAGCTTTAGCATCTCTGTTTTGCGTGTTTTGGATGAGAAATACCATGAGGAATGTGACGATAGTTGTCCCTGTATTAATCATGAGTTGCCAGGTATTTGAATATGCAAATAATGGTCCGTTAATTGCCCAGAGGATAATGATAAAAATCGCGAATATAAAGGCATATGAAGAACCCACGACCGTAGATATAAAAACTGCTATTTTATGAAATAATTCTTTCATCTGCTAAAACTATACCTCATTGATTATATTTTCTGCAATTAGTGATTATATGACTCATCTATTTACATAAATATTTACAATAAGCATTACAAATGAATCATATCTAAGTATTTACAATTAAATTTACATATATATTGACAATTAATTCATTTTATGCTATACTACAGTAGTAAAAAATAAACTGTAATCTGTTATTCCTATGCAGGTGATTATTCACCAAAGGGAACAGGAATTCAGAATGGCATTTTGTTTTTCACTAACAATATCTTATACTTAACCTATGTTTACACCTAAATTTGAATTAACATTTCGTCTATTAAATGAACTGTCTAAGATTGAACGTCTGTATGGACAACTGCTTGGTGAAAAGCTCATTCCTTCTCTTTCACTTCGTCTGTCTCAGGAAAACCAAATTTTAGCCACACACTATTCAACGAGCATTGAAGGCAATCCTCTTTCACCTATGGAAGTTACGAATATTATTCTGGGGGACCAGATTCCTGTCACGAAATCTGAAAAAGAAGTAAAAAATTATTTTGCTGTGTTAAATGTTCTTCCTCCATATATTCATAAAAAAGCACCGGTTAGTATTAAACTTATGGAAATGTTACATGGAGAGCTTCTTAAAGGGATAGAAAAAAAAGATGTCGGTAAGATTAGAGATGGTGGTGTGTTCGTTGGACATCAGACTGCAGGAGAGATTGTGGTTAAACATGCTCCCCCATTTCATACTGCGAAGGAAATAACAGCTGCACTTGAAGAATTATTTACGTGGCTGGCTCAGCCATCTGAATATCCAGTTCTGTTGAAAGCTGGAATTTTTCATCATCAATTCGCCTATATTCATCCATTTTACGATGGAAATGGTCGTCTGGCACGTGTTTTGACTGCGTATTATTTATGGCTAAATAATTACGAAGTGACGAAATATTTTATTCTTGATGATTTCTATGATTTCGACAGGCCGCTCTATTCTGATTCGCTCCACACTGCAGATAAAGGTGATGTGACACAGTGGCTTGAGTATTTTCTAGAGGGAATCTCCTATTCGCTTCAAGGGGCACTACATCGAATTCAAGATCTGAGAAAAGCAAATCTAGAGGATATTACCGGTGAAAAACGAGTACTTGTCACGCCAAGAGAAGAAGAAGTTCTACAAATTATTATTCAGAAAAAAGCGATCAAAACCTCTGATATTGAAGAAGCACTCGATGTAACTCGTCAACAAGCTCATTCACTCCTAGCATCACTCGTCAAAAAAGGGTTACTCACGAAGTATGGAATTACGAAGACGAGTTATTATAAATTAAAAAAATAAATACACGTGTTATCTAGTAATTGTCGTTTTTGTTTAATATCGTTTTTCTTTATCTACTAGGTTTGGTAAATCTCTTCCTTCACTATATGCCTTCAAGTTCTCACAGAATATTTCTATCATGCGATTTGCATATTCGGGTGTCATCCCTGCGCTGTGTGGAGTGATGATAACTTGTTTCATTTCCCAGAGTTTACTATCTGGAGAGAGCGGTTCTGTTTCAAATACATCTAGCCCTGCGCCTGAAATAATCTGCTCTTCTACTGCTTGAATTAGGTCATTTTCAACTACTGTTGTCCCACGTCCAATATTAATAAAATACGCAGATGGTTTCATTTTCTTAAATTGCTCAAGGGTAAAAAGATTCTCAGTATCTGCTGTACTAGGAAGACAGTTAACGATGAAGTCTGATTGCATAAGAACGGTATCTATCTCATCAGGTGTGTATACTTCGTCTACATGATCCACTTTTTCCTTTTTCGTTTTTACTCCAAGTACGTTCATGTCAAATGCCTTAGCTAATTTCGCTGTTTCACTGCCTATTCTGCCAAGGCCAATGATTCCTATCGTTTTTCCATGCAATTCAAACGTACTGAGTGAGTTTTTGTCCCATTTCTTGTCATATTGATTCGGATAACTCGTCGTCATATCTCGTGCAAACATCAATAAATACATAAAAATATGCTCACTAATCGGATTTGGGTGAACGCCTGATGAGTTAGTTAAGAGAATATCTGAAGTAAATACTTCCTCTGGTAATCCATTTACACCGGCTGATGTCGTATGAATCCATCTAAGTGAGGGATATTCTGAAAGCTGAATAGTAGATGCATTAGCTGCTGGAATGAGAACATTCGTCGATCTTCGTTCTTCATCGGTAGGATGTGCGCTAATAATAACAGTAGCACTCGGATTCGCTCGTTTTATTTCCTCTATATGATCTGATGAAATATGTTGATATCCTTCTGGATTATTTGTTAAAAAGAGAATAGTCATTCGGGTATTGTACCAAAAAAACTAAAAAGATCCCAATAATGATTGGGAATATGCAGAAAGAAGAGATAGTTTAGAATTTTTCACTTTCTTGGTGAATTTCGGTAAAAGAGATAGTTCCGTTAAAATTTTTTATATACATAACTTCCTTTATGAACTCTTCCACATTTTCAAAATGATTTGTTACATAGTGTAATAGATCGCTTTCATTCACCCATTCATATGTACCTTCATCGCAGGGAATGAGTTCTCCTGTAGGTTCTGAAATGATACAAAGAAACATAAATTTATCTTCGATCAGTTGACGAGTTTTTTTATCATGGACGAGAAAATGTTTAATAAGAACGACTTCAGGTTCTCCATCTAAGTTCGTTTCTTCTTTCAGTTCTCTCTTCGCAGTTTCTGTAATTTTTTCACCATACTGAACTTTTCCTGATGGAAAACCCTGACAGCCGTAAAACGGTTGTTTAAGTCGTGTATAGATAAGAAATTGTATTTGTCCTTCTTTTTTACGTATACACGCGAAATACGTGCCAATTTTTGCTTGTTTTTGGATCATCGTGTTATCAGCGTCAATTCGATTTGCAAAATCTTTTCCTGTAAGCGTTAAGTGGTAGAGGTGCAATTTCTTTTCGATATGGCCCTGAACGATAAGTTTATCTAAATGAAAATCGAACTGATTATTTTCCATTTCAGAAGATGGTTTTATTTGACTATATCGAAGCCCTGTAGAGAATAGTAGTTTTTTAAGAATTTGGAGTTGAATAGTATGTACTTGTTTCATAATTTCCTGCTGTCATTCTCAGCTTGACTGAGAATCTGTTAAATTTCCCTTTATATCTAGTTAAAAAGGTATATTTAATAGATTCCCTTTTTCAAGGGAATGACAATGATATTAAATGTATTGTACTGCAAAGAGAAGAAATTACTAGTCGAGTGGAGTTGACTCATGATAAATAAACTTATAGTTTGGTATAATACTTCCCAAGCGAGAACAAATTGCGTTCTTAGCCTTAATTAGCACATTAATATTCTGTGATTAGTTTTATTCTCTTACTAAGAGGATTGCTTAAAAAGATGAGAATTCGTTCTCCTTTTCTTTGGCAATTCTCTATTCAGTGGGAATGGAGGAATAGTAAGGAGTTCTCAAGTGACAGACAAGTTTGGTCGATTTACCGAGGATGCTCGTCAAGCATTCGTAGATGCACAAACTGAAGCATGGCGTCTTAATCACCACTATATTGGGACTGAGCACTTGTTGCTCGGTCTTGTTAAAGGAGAATCGCCTATTCTAGCTCAATTGCAGATCGATTCCGCTAAGCTCCGTTCGAACGTCGAGTTTGTCTGTACTAAGGGAGAGTCTCCTGTAACGGAAAGGATACAAATGACTCCCCGTTTGATCACTGTGATCAGGCTAGCTATCCATGAATCACGTTTGCTTGGTCATCACTATATCAGCTCAATGCACCTGCTCCTTGGTCTTCTCCGTGAAGGTGAAGGAATGGGTGCGGGCTTTCTGGAAGCGGCTGGAATTACACTAGATATTGCCAGCCAAGCTGTCCTTGAGTACTATGCTGAGGACGCTAAAGAGCGTGCATATGCTCTTGTGACTCACGCTAGTTCACTTACTCTCCTCGAGCTCTGGATTCGTAAGCACGATCCTGAGTTGTGGGAAAAGATCAAGGAAGATAGCGAGCTACTCACTCTTTTGAGTGCTCGTTTAATCAGCCAGATTACTCCCCAGGAGTAACAATCACAGAATTTCTGGTGGGCGTTCGTCAACAGACGGACGCCCACTACATACCAATGATTCATGTCAAAAAAATGGATACAGAGGAGAGCGATGTTGTAATTTATGGCTACTTTTATTACAATTCAAGCATGGCTCGTGCTAAATCACTTAAGAGAAAGACTCTGTCGAAAAAGAAAATTCATTTTCTTCCTCCCTCATCCTCTTATCGCCTTCCTCTCCCACTTCTTATAGTTATTTCGTTAAGTTTTTTTCTTTTTTTAATTGGAGTTCTTATTTTCTCTTCCTTCCAAAATAGTGGGACCAAATATGCTTTTTCGCCTAATCATAAAACACAAGAAATTAATTCATATGAAAGTAAGATCATTAAAAAAGCACAAGCAGAAGGAATAGCCGTGACTGCTACCCCTGTGTCTGCAGGATACTGTCTAACAGTGCCTATTCTTATGTATCACCATGTCCAACCTCTTTCAGAAGCAACGAAACTCGGCCATGCTCAACTCACTGTCGATCGTGATATCTTCGAAAAGCAGCTCCAGTATTTGATTGACCAAACATATACACCTATTACTCTTGATAGTTTGGTTAAGGCACTGCGAGAACACACGTCAGTTCCAGATCGCAGTATTGTTTTAACATTTGATGACGGGTATATCGATATGTATACCTATGTGTGGCCGCTGCTTAAAAAATATAATGTGATAGGAAACTTTATGATACCGACAGGCCTGCTTGAAAATAAAGATTACATGACATGGAAGAATGTGATAGAAATGTCTCATGACCCACATGTCTCACTGTATAATCACACGTGGTCTCATAATGCCCTTGGACAAAGTGATAAAGAAAGAATAGATTTTGAATTGACGATGTCGACTCAGGATTTTGTACAGCATATCGGGTATATGAGTACTGTTTTTGCATACCCTTACGGTTCTTATAGCGATCAAGCGATTAAAGAATTACTATCTCATGGATTTACAGCAGCGGTAACGACAGAAGCAGGACGTGTGCAGTGTGACTCCTATCTTATGAAATTAAAACGAGATCATGTAGGGAATGCACCACTTTCAACCTATGGACTGTAGTAAGCGGTGAGTGAAGAAGTATATAGAATTATATGTGAGATCCTATCACTCACTTCGTTCGCTCCAGGATGACTAGAGAAGTATCTAGTAGATTCTCATTTTCATGAGAATGACACGTGATTTTATGAAGAAGATTGCAATTATTTTTATTCGGGGGTATCAGGTGATTTTATCTCCTTTTTTTGCGGCTTTAGGGGCGCAGTGTATTTATAAAGTCTCTTGTTCTGAATATGCAATTCATTGTTTCAATACATACCCTTTTTTTAAAGCGGTGCGACTTTCATTCATCCGTGTTCTTTCGTGTAACCCCTACTCAGCCTACAAAAAAAACTAACGCAGGACATTGACCGTAATCGATATTCTTTGAGCTATTTCATTTCGTGTATTTTTCTAGTATATTTTACGTATGCATGATATGAGTGAACAGTCCTCAGGCAGGAAGATTCTTCATATCGATTTTGATTCATTCTTTGCAAGCGTTGAACAACAGTATAATCCAGTGTTTAGGGGTAAACCGCTTGGAGTAACTGCAACAAATGGAAGAACGTGCATAATCGCAGCTAGTCGTGAGGCAAAGCGTTTTGGTGTTAAAACGGCAATGAATGTCTATAAAGCCGAAACGCTTTGTCCCGATCTTCTTCTAACACCTGCTAATTTTGTGAGGTATTGGGAAGTTAGTAAAAAATTTATAAATATCTGCAAAGATTTTTCTCCCTCTGTCGAAGTGTTCTCGATTGACGAATTGTTCATGGATATTACTAAAACCGAACATTTGTTTGGTGGTGTTTATGGACTAATTTCGAAATTGAAAAAACGAATCGAAAATGAAATTGGACCGTATATTACTGTATCAGTTGGTGTTTCTCATAATAAATTACTGGCTAAATTGGGTTCAGGTCTTAAAAAGCCCAATGGTATTGTCACTATTACACCTCACAATCTTTCGGAAATATATGCACATACTGAACTAACTGAAATTTGTGGCATTGGATCTCGAATTTGCAGACGTTTACATAGAATGGGTATATATACGTTGCCCAAACTTTCTCTTACTACTAAGTCTTCTCTCATGGCTGAATTTGGAGTAGTTGAAGGAACTTTTCTCTGGAATGTAGGTCAAGGAATTGATTTTTCAGAAGTAAATCCGTATACAGAAACAGAACCCGCTAAATCTATTGGGAGGCAATACTGTCTTCCAGAAAATGAATATGATGAGCGTACTATCCTTCAGAATGTGTATGAACTGTGTGAAGAGTTAGGAATTAAGCTTCGTCGAATTAAGATGAAAGCACGGCATATGGGAATATCACTAGGTGGTGGATCGTATATATCTGTTCATAAAACCTTTAGCTCATACTTTGATACGGGACAAGAAATGTATGACATCGTTTATCGTTTGCTTTCAGATCCTTCGTCGGGATTTCGTACGCTACCAGAAGAAATTCGGTATGTACGAAGAATCGGAGTTTATGTAAGCTTTCTCTCCCCTTCTTCCTCAATTCCTCTCGATTTATTTAGTGATGTACTTCGCAAAAATAAAATCGCACATGTAATAGATACAATTAATGACCGATTTGGTGATCATACAATCAGAAATGGATTTCTACTTGATTCAGATAAATTAACTACAGTCCCAAACGGCTTTGGCCCCGATGCCTATGAGAGAGAAAAATTGGTTAGATTTGGACTATAGCACTGATTTGTGCTACTGCAGAGTAATAGAGGCGTGAGGATTATGTTTCACAAATAAATCGTACTTCCTCCATGACTTCTTTTCGTTCTTTATCACCTAAGAAAAGCACATGAAGAAGAGATGGTTTTTGTTTGATTTCTAAACAGGTTACGATATGGTTTTTAAGGAGAGTTCTTTTTTGTGCGAGAGAAAGTGACGTGAGTACAGTTACTGGGTGCATTTTGGTCTCTTCGATAAGCTCTCGTAATCCTTGGTTCTCAGGATAACTCCAACTAACTACCTTCATTCCTACGCAGTTCGCATAGGCTATAGCATCTGTTGTAGCTTTAGTATTTGTGACTATCCACGCTTCATCGAGGTGATGCTTGAGTTTTAGATCTTCAAAACGAGCCTTTGTATAAAGTGCAACTTGAACATCTGATCTAACACCTGGATTATTATGAAATTTTGCCTCAATCATTGAACGTTTATGATTTTTTTCAGATATGACGTCGACTTCATGTCCCACACATCCTCCCATAAGCAGTTGTCGAACTTCAGTTTTATATCCTAATGCTTCAAGAATTCGTGCAACATAGTCTTCAAATGGATATCCAGTAGGCCCGAGTAACATAAGTGCTTGCTTAAGACTATACTTTGCTTTACTGTATAAATTATTTGTTTCATCAAAACAATCAAGAATATGTCGATAAATTTCTGTGGTTGTAATATTTTCAACTAATTTTTCTTTGACATGTGCCAAAACTGTATTGCGTAAATCTTCAGGAATGCCAGCTCGCTCAATGGAACGAAGTACTTTTTCTTCACTAAATGGTTCTCTTTCACCGTTGGCTTTTATGACAGTAATCATGGCAGTATAGTTAGTATAGATGGTACATTGTTCGATTGCTATAATGTTTCGTTGTTGGATAATACTACTTATCTTACTTTTGTCATTCTTATGAAAATGAGAATCTAAAAGAAATACCTATTTTATTTATAAGAAAATATCAAAGAGATTCTCAGTCCAGCTGAGAATGACAAGAATTTTTAATAAGAACAATAGAATAATTTAGTAATGTAACAATTATTTTATTCTTTTAAGTACCACAAAGTCTCCTATTTGATAATCGAGTGTAAATTTACCACTTTTTTCAAGACGTTGTTCGAGATCTTTATGTGCTTGAGGAGATGGGTATGCAGTTGTATCATTCAGGAGAAAAAGTACTAAATCTGCTTTATCAAGACCATTTGGAATTGTATAAATATCCTTTCGGTTTGTCAGATGAGAACCTAAGCTGTTACTTGCAGCAACGCTGTAATGAGATGGGACTGAGGCGAGGTAATCATTAATTTCTTTTTTGTTTTCTTGAACTTTCGTAAACATTGCAGTGTTTGGCTCACCTGAAAATGGTAGTGGACTATAAAAATACGCAAAAAATACTGCGAGTAAAAACATTCCCATGAGAGATTTTACTTCTCTAAAAAATATGCTTTTTTGTCGAAGTTTAGCAAACCCATATATTGCAGCAATAAAAATAAATGGTGTTAGTGTCGCTGTGTATTGATAATATATTTGATGAAGATTATTGTTGCTGCTTAGTAAATAAAGAAATAATTCGGGTAACATAAACAAAAGAAATTGTGGTGCTGCAAAAGAAAGTAATACCAACGGAGAAAATAGTTGCCACAGAAACGTTTGTCTATCTGGTTCTATAACAGTCAGAAATGATTTGATCGGAGCTTTAAGGATATTTTTTGCTATCTCTGTCGGACTTACACCATAATCAGAATAATATGATAATGCAAAGTGTTGTGATTTTGCAGCGTGAGGAATTGCATAGGTAAAAAGAATATAGAAAATACTGATACTAATTAAAAATACGACACTTCCAAACATTCTTTTTTTATCCACGAAGAATAAATACATACCAAAGAAAGAAATTATTAACCAAACTTGTTCCTTTGTAATTGCCGCCAGAATGCTAAAAACAATAAACCACACATATTTCTTTTTAATAAGAAAATAAAATGAACCTAAAATAAGAGTAGTCGCTAAGACTACAGCATGAAAATCGTAAATAATTGTCCGCTGAACACTTGGATTTAAGAGATATAAAAGTGCAAAAATGAGTGAAAGATTTTTATTCTTTATAACCTCATTTCCTATCAAATAAATAAATATTGCTCCGAGTGCAGTAATAACTACTTGAATAAGAAGTAACATGCGAGGGTCTGCCCACAAAATATAAAATGGAGCAAGTAAAATCAGAATGAAATCTGCATGTGTCGCAAGCCGTGAAACAGTCTGTGTACCGTTTGGATCAGTAAGAACGAATATATTGCCATGAAGTGTATTCCAGACGGTTTGGCTCATATTTCCTAAGTCAAATTTACCAGCGTAGAAATTTGTATACCTAAGAAAACTCACAATTGTGAAATAGATACTAAACAGTAACATGCTCACTCCTAAAATGGTTTCACGCCAATACGTGCGAAGGATTTTCATTTTTGATGATTTTTATAAAACATAAAAGCAATTGCTACGAAGATAAGTTCGACTAACGTTAAAAAAATACGAGAGAAAAGTACAGCGAAATTTACTACAGATGTACTGGCAATCGTTGTCAGAATTATTCCGGCAACAACTTCTCTTACACCAAGACCACTTGGTGTAATAAGTGATAGATACCCTACTAAATATGCGAGTACGAGTCCACTGATGGTAATCATAAAGAAGTTGGATGGGATATGAATAAAAGAAACGATTGAAAAATAAAATCCAAGTCCAAAGAATAAATATGAAAGACTGCTTAAAAATAATAGAGACATATGTTTTTGTGCTGATAATGGAGAAAATATCATAGGAACGAATGACAATGTTACATATTTATAAAATATGTTTTGATAAAAAAATAGCGTCAATATAATACATGTCATGAAAATAATGATAATCATAAGTAATTGTGGCTGAATAAACGGCACGTATGGTGTTACTAGTAAAATAATTGCAGGAAGTGAAATTACTAATGCTCCAAGTACGATCAACTGTGCTTCTAGAATGAGCGCAGTCACGATATGTTTTTTTGTAACTCCCATTTCTCCAAATCGAATGCCACGACCTAAAAAGGACCAAATATTTCCTGGAATATATCTCTTTAACTCAGATGCTGCCCAATGATAAATCGATTCATAGGTAGTAAGACTGTAACCAAAAAACGATAATTCTTTTTGCCAAATATATCCCCTAGAGAAAAAATACAGAAGAAAAAAGATAGTTGATAGAAAAAGCGAACTATATGAAAGCTCAGAAAAAGCAATTGGATGGTCCTGTAGCTGAGTAATTGTCTTTGCTCCGATAAAATATAATGCAGTCAAAGAAAGCGGCCAACCGACAAAAAATTTAATAAATGAGAAAAGTGATTTTTTTACTGTTTTATTGTTTGATTGATTCATTGTTGGATTGTTTACGTAATTCTTAATCATGACGTAATGCCTCAATTGGCGATAATCGAGATGCATTGATGGCTGGTGCTATTCCAAAGACTATACCAACAACTACTGAAAAAATAAAGGCGAGTATGACTGACCACGGTGTCACATCAGAAATAAAGAATTTAGAAACGATATAGGAAGCGCCAAGTCCAAGTAAAATCCCTGCTATTCCGCCGATGAGTGACAGGATGATTGCTTCGAGTAAGAATTGGGTTAAAATATCTTTTCTTTTTGCCCCAAGTGCTTTTCGAAGACCAATTTCTCGAGTTCTCTCTGTAACAGAGACAAGCATGATGTTCATTACGCCAATTCCACCCACCACAAGTGAAATTGCAGCAATACCACCCAATGCGATGGTTAGAATATTTGTTATATTATTAATTGTTGAGAGGGTTTGTGCTTGATTCTGTACACTAAAATCATCTTCTGATAAACGTTTGAGTAATGTTTCAGTAGCTTTTTTTTGGACGTAAGAAACCTGATTAGCTCGATTTGCTGAAAGATAAATAGTGTTAACGTTATTTACTCCAAATATTCGTTGTGCTGATGTAATTGGAATAACAACTGTATTATCTTGATCAATCCCAAATAGTGATCCGCGTTCTTTAAGAACTCCAACTACTGTATATTTATTACCAGAAATTGAAATACGTTTTCCAATTGGATTACCTGTTGGAAGTAACGTCTTTTCAACAGTTTTTCCAATTACTCCTACTTTAGCACCAGACTTTTCCTGTCCAGGTGTAAAATACACCCCTTTCTCAAGGCTAGTTTTAACGATATCTGGATAATTTGCTGTTGTTCCCAGGATCGACACACCTTTATCAGAATTTCCTTCGAATTTAACTGTTGATGATTTTTGAATAATCGGGCCAACTTTTGCGACATCTTTCAATTTTGTCTCAAGTAATTTCGCATCGTTAATTGTTAATCGGTTCGTAGATACACCACCTGGTGTCCTCGCACCACCTATTTTCCCAGGAATAACATAGATCAGGTTTGAACCGAGACTTGAGATTTGATTTGTAATATAACTTTGAAGTCCACTTCCTATTGAGACCAGTAAAATAACCGCGAACACTCCAATAATAATTCCTAACGTTGTTAATCCGCTTCTTAGTTTATTTGCTTTGAGTGAACTAATAGCTAATCGTAATAATTCAAAAAAATCCATAGTTTATTTGTCTTCCGCCAGTTGGCGGATCTATTGTAATTCTGGATCCCCGATCAGGTCGGGGATGACAGCTTGTTTGCAGTGCAACGAAATAATCAAGAAAACTGATATCGCTGTTTCCCAGAATGACATATTAGATCTTCCCTTCCTTCGTGATCTGTCCGTCTCGAATAAATACAATTTTTTGTGCTTGCTCTGCGATATCCTTTTCATGCGTAATCATAATAATTGTTTTCCCTTCTTTGTTGAGTGACTTCACTATATTCATTACATCAATTCCAGATTTCGTATCTAAATTTCCTGTCGGTTCATCAGCTAAAATAATATTTGGATTATTCATCAGAGAGCGAGCGATTGCTACTCGTTGTTGTTGTCCACCAGATAATTGATTTGGTTTTTTATATATGTGATCTCCAAGTCCTACTTGTGTGAGTAGCGTTATCCCTCTTTTTTCTCGTTCTTCTTTTTTCACTCCTGCATAAATAGATGGAAGGACGACATTCTCAAGTGCTGACGAGCGTTGTAGTAAGTTAAACGACTGGAACACAAATCCTATTTCTTTATTACGAAAATATGATTGTTCATCTTCTGAAAGAGATGTTACATTAGTTCCGTTAAGAATATATGTTCCTCCTGTCGCGTTATCAAGTAAGCCTAAAATATTAAGTAACGTAGATTTTCCAGAACCTGATGGACCTGTAATCGCGATAAATTCACCTTGATAGATATCAAGTGATACTGAGTTAAGTACGTGTGTGATGATGTCACCAGATGTATAGTCTTTAGTGATTTCTTTAAGGGAGATAATTATTTTTTTAGCCATATCGGATTATCATGGATTGAGGCGAGACGTACTATTTCGTTATCTGTACCTGATCAGGTTGAATAGCGATAACATCACCTAGATTAAGTCCGTCTATTATTTCAACATCTGTGTCATTTTTAAGTCCAAGTGTCACCTGTCTTTTTTCAAATGTTTTACCATTTTGTATATACACAATATCGTTATTTATTACTGCAGATAATGGGATTTTTAGAACATTTCTTCTTTCCTGGAGAATAATATCTGCATCCCCACTCATTCCAGCACGATATTTTCCATCAGTATTTTCTGGAAGTGATGCATGAACTGTATAGACTGTTCCTCCAGTACTTGTAGAGTGACTAGCAAAGTCGATATCTGAAATTGCGAGTGTTAACAGTTGATCAGGAAATGCATCAAGGGATGCTTTCACAACGTTCGATAACGTAACTTTTCCTATATCTGCCTCATCAACTTCGATATCTAACGATAGATGATCTGGGTCTGCGATCGTAAATACAGTCGCTGGTGTGATATTTACTCCAGCACTTTTTATATCTGCTCGAACGACAACTCCACCAATAGGTGTTGTTAAGACAGAGTTTTCTTTAGCGAGCGTTTGGAGTTCAACTGAAATAACAGATTTATCTAAATCATACTGATTATCTTCTAAAATCCGTCTTATCTGTTCAGTAGCTGCTGTTTGGGGTGTGGCGTTACCATTATTTTGTTTGGTTTGTTCAAAGTCATTTCTTTCTTTTGAGTAATCACGAAGTGAACTTTCTAAGTTTTTCTGGACACTTCGCTGATCAAGTGTGGCAATTGTTTGTAATGGTTTTACTTTATCTCCTTGTTTTACACCGAGATATGTTACTTTTCCACTGGCTAAAAATGAAAGATTAACAGCGGTATCAGAATTAACAGTTCCTGTTCCTGAAATTGAAACCACGACATCTCCTCGAGTCACTTTCTCAGTATCAATAACTGGTGCATTTTTGGGACGAAAAATAACAATAAATCCAATGAAGATAATAAGGAGTGGAATAGAAACTTTTTTATTAT
Organism: uncultured Gammaproteobacteria bacterium; assembly: GCA_964503265.1. Lineage (GTDB taxonomy): Bacteria > Patescibacteriota > Microgenomatia > Levybacterales > UBA12049 > CAZCYO01. Next base: position 342,936 of record CAZCYO010000001.1, on the reverse strand, counting down.
TCCGAGCCCAGGTAAAAAATGAAGAAAATCGAGATCGAAGATGCATGGAATCCATACATCTATAGTAGAAAAAAATGAAGGATAAAGAAAGAGGGTAAATTAACGATGTGCACCCGGAGGGACTCGAACCCCCGACCCTCTCGTCCGAAGCGAGATGCTCTAATCCACTGAGCTACGGATGCATATGTGTATTGTATCAAAGGGACAAGGCTAATTCAAATCTTTCACAAAAAAATCTCGCCCATATAAATGGACGAGATTTGACACGAGCGAGTAATAAATAATTACTTCATTTTGCAGGTTTTGCAATCACTCATGTGAGTAAATGCGAGATACACACCTGACGCGCCGACGAGGACATAGACGAGTTTTTCAAGACCCATCATTGACCCAAGAAGTGCATTTACTAGGTTCATGTCGAAAAGACCGACTAGTCCCCAGTTTACAGCGCCTACAACTACGAGCGCAAAAGCAACCATATGGAGCATTTTCATATTCATTTCACCTCGCTTTCCTAGATTAATAATCTATAAATAACAAGCGATGCTGAGATATTACATAGTAATTCTCAGTACATCTTCCGTCTATAAATTCGATATATAGTTAGTGTGGAATAGAACAGCAGAGCTGTCAAGTCCCGATTTAATCGAGGTAAGTAAGAAAATTACTCATTCCTAATGAATTTTTATCCCATTTTTGGTAAAATACACCAGAAGGTAATTCTATTCATATGTTTTATACATATGTGTTACGAAGTAAAAAAGATAATAACATCTATATTGGCTTTACTGGAGATCTCAAAAAGAGATTGAATGAGCATAATAAAGGCTTAGTTATTTCCACAAAAAGTAGGACACCTTTAGAATTAATTTATTACGAAGCCTGCTTGGATGAGAATAAAGCGATTAAAAGAGAAAAATATCTCAAAACTGGATTTGGAAGAAATTTTTTGAAATCTAGAATATAGTTAATGCCATTATTACTCAGGCCCGCCTGTCAGCGCCTGAAGTCGCAGACAATGGCGGACAGGGCCAGTAGCTCAATGGTAGAGCAATTCCCTCTTAAGGAATCGGTTGGAGGTTCGAGTCCCCCCTGGCTCACAAAGTTCTGTTTTATTTGTAAATTCCCAAATTAAAATTTGGCCATCGTTATCATAAATGGCATTAAACATCTTATAGTATTGTATTTTGTCTTTATTTTTAGTATAATCATACCCACATATAAAGGTATGGCTCTTGTTTGCAAGAGTATTTTTCCTTACTATGTAATTTTTTGCACGTTTACAGTTAGTATCTTTTTAGAGTTACATAATAGGTAGCTTTTTAGGTATAGACGTACCTAGAAAGCTGCCTATTTGTGGCGCAAGGATTAGAAAAGGAGTATGAAATGAACTCGAACGTCCGGTGGGCAATCGTCCATGCCAGCAACGTCTTCGACTTGTTCCGTTACCTTTTCTTTCAGATCCTCATGAAGCAGGACCTCACGAACGGCACGACCGTCCTTCTCCTCAAAAAGAAGAAGGAAGAGGAGTATTCCTTCGTTATCGTGGAGGCTAAGCCCCTCGGGGTGAAGCTTCTCGAGCGAAAGAAGAACATCGAAAATTTCATGAGCATGTTTCAGACCACTCTGGTCTGGAGCACGCTTGATGAAACCATCAGCTATCTCCAGAAGGAGACTTGGCGTGAGCATTTGCTCAAGCCAAACTCCCACTGGAAGGTCAGCTACGACGTCCTTGACTTCGTGCTGAGGGCCCAAAAGTACCTCCAGGATTTGGAATATCAGCAAAAAGCTCCTGGCAACTGGCAGGGGTGGATCGCAGAAATGCTGAGCAGTCTCCAGGAGGGAAATCTTCCGCTGGTGGCCCATTGGCTGGCCTGCTCGTTGATCGACGAAGACGAGCCCACGGCTGTGGACGCCATGGGTGAACGCATGATGTTCACCCGTCCCGAACTAAATCCCCACTACGGTGAGGTATGGGGCCACATGGTCCCAATGATCACGCCGGAGTGTATTGGTTCGGTCAAATCGCAGATGAGCTCGTACGGATGGAGGATATAAAAAAGATACAACTGAATAGTGCAACGAGGCGTTGTGGTACTTCGAAAGAAGTAAGTTCTCCTGTTTTAACAGGATTACTACACCACAGCGCCTTTTTGCTTTACTATACGATTATTCTCCAAAAAGCTTTGTTGTTTCTTTAACAGCTTTTCCTCCTACTTCAACAAAAAATTAACCGAATCTGATTAATGTATGTGTGACTTTAATCAATGTATTCATAAAGAAAGTTAGTTACAATACATCTATGTTTGGATTCACGCAAGTGCCATCAGTAGATGTAGAAGAAGTAAAAAAAGCTATCGATCAGCAGGAGCAGTTAGTTGTTTTGGATGTTCGTACGCCTGATGAATATGCTAGAGGTCACATAGAAGGAAGTATAAATCTTCCTGTGAGTGATATTGCTGCAACATATAAAACAGTCTTATCTGATAAAGAACAGCGACTATTTGTTTATTGTCTTAGTGGATCTCGAAGTGCCGTCGCGGTTCAGGAGTTACAGAAGTTAGGCTATATACATGTGTTTGATATGAAAAGTGGATTACTTGCTTGGCGTGCTAAAGGATATAAAACAGTAGTCGTCGGACAAGAATAACATGTATTTTGGGCGGGACAATTATGCCCCGCCCTTGTCTTAATCCTGAAGGAGACGGTATGCTGTGTTAAGAACTAACTGAATTCGATAGATATCAGGCGGAAATTGCCACCACCTATCATCCCCAGTGTCCGTAAATGCGAGCGGCCATTCAGGTCCCTTCCCACGTCCAAGACCTCCTCCTTGAAGGCATGTCGAGAGGTAGTCAGCAAACCTGAAACTATACCGCTTCACCAGACGATTCAATTCTTCTGGGTGAGGTTGAATAAAATACCCAGATTCAGGGAGCAGCTGAATCCAAAGATGAGCATAATACCCACCCCCAGAACCAGACCGTGGTGCATATCCTTCTTCCCTTTCAAATCGGATCCAGAAGCCATCTCCCTGGAGAATGACTTGATTCCGGTTTGTAAGATCAATTTCGACTCCTGCACCAAAGAACGCTTCCAGCCGCTTGCCAAGCTCGTTCATCGTCAGCATAGTATTTCTCCTTGTTCATAAACATAAATATCTTCATTGAGAAGCCTTTCATTCTTCTCGTATGTCACTTCTCGCGATTGAGAAGCACTTGCCTGGAAGACAGCAGGCAAGGAATTGCGCGTTTATTGTTCGGAATGGTGGGGCCGGGAGAAAATCTCCCAGCCCCGATGATTTAGACCAGAGTTTCAAGGCTCCTAAAATATGGGTTGTTCGCTATCTTTTCTGGGTTCGCATTAAATTCTTCGGGGAAAACCCCTAGTACATTCACAATGAACCACAGGTCGTGCATTGCAGCGACATCACCCCTATAGACTCGTACAAGACACTGTTTTGCGTACGCAATCGTGTCTTTTTTGGACATATTTCGATTGCCTGTGAAAACGATCTCTCGTTTGAATCCAGCCATGATCTGATCTCCTTTATGTGTCTATCACACATCTCTTCGCTAGTGAAGAGCGTTTGCCTATTAGACTACTAGGCAAAGAAATGCGCATTTCCTTATGAGTATTTAAGCAAAAGTAGTATTTTAAGTAAAATTTTTGCTATAATTATACAGATTTATTACTAAATGTAATAAAATAAACAAATGATAAAAATAACTGATGCTGTTAAAACGATTGTTCTCCATGATGGATATGTGATTGAAGGAATCCAAAAAGGAATTATTAATCTTTCTTCGTATGCCAAAACTATCCATACACGAGTCGAAAATGTATGTATGAAACCTGTGCAAATGGGAAGTATCGTCGTGGCATTAACTCGGCTTTCCGATGGACTGCAGAAAAAAGAATTGGCACCCGTTGTTCGCATCGATCGGTTCTCTGTCACATCTGCATTATGTGAAATAACCTATGAACGAACACAGGAAAGTCTCACTCAAATCCTATCAGTTACCTCTCGATTTGAAAAAACAGCTGAATTTTTTACTATTACTCAAGGAATGCACGAGATTACTATTATTTGTTCTGAGTATTTAAAAGAAGAAGTTCTCTCAATAATTCATCTGTCACCAAAAGTAACGCTAACTGATCTTGTTGCACTGTCAGTTCGATTTTCTGATCAATATATTCAAGTGCCAAATACGATTTATTCACTTGTTCGTGTACTTGCGCTCAGACATATAAATATTATTGAGGTAGTCTCGACCTATACTGAAATTACATTCGTCATTCATAAAGATGAAATGAGAAGTGCAATAGAATCGCTTCAAGAGTACTCATCTTCTTAATATCCAATGATCATCGCACAGATTAAGTTAATCAAATTGAATAATGCATGAATTGTGACTGTTACAAGAAATGCTTTCCATTTCCCTACTCTTTTTATAAGCATCAGATATGACCACGCAAGTATAATTCCACCTGGGAAAATGTAGAGTACGAGTAATGGATAAACGTGAGCAAGTGCAAAGAGAATGGCGGAAAAGAGAACAAGTAAAACTCTTTTTTTTGTAACGAGTGAAAGAAGTGTAATTGGCAAAACTTGAAAGAAAAGTGTCTCCATAAATGGTGCAATGATGACTGCAAATATCGTCGCTGCTGTTGCAAGTTGAGAGTGAGAGGTAGCCTCCGTAATAACGTCTTGGCTAAAGTTCAGAAAGTTCAGCATACTGTTAATATCTGTCTGGGGACTGAAAATTAGTGTGGGGATCACAATAACGATAGCTAAAAAAAGAAACACAGCTATTTGAGCTAAAAACGTAACAATAATATCCAACATGACAAACTCGATGATGATTCTTGGAATTGAATATGTTTCAGTCCGATGAAAGTATGCGGTCAGGTGTTGTATTATCCATTTCATAGTTCTATTTTACCTGAGATCTGATTCTATTTGTTATGTAAGATCCTCTTTCTTCAAAAATAGATTGTTGGTATAGTACGAACATGTATGTCAGATGGTATTCATAGTACGCCAATGAGAGAATTTATAACAAGTATGAATGCAATTGACGCTTTACATACAGAAAGTGATGGAAAATGAGAGTAGCAGTCGGTTCGAAAAACCCAGTAAAAATAACCGCAGTAAAAGAAGGATTTTCTACTGTTTGGCCTGATGTTGTATGGGATGTTGAAGGCCATGATGTGGGTTCTGAAGTATCAGATCAACCGATGTCAGATACAGAAAGTATTATCGGTGCTAAAAATCGTGCAAGAAAAGCAAGTGAACTTCTTAAAGCAGATTTTGGCGTAGGACTCGAGGGAGGATTACAACAAATTGGGGAAAAATGGTTTGATTCAGGATGGATAGTTATCAGAGACGCAAAAGGTATTGAGGGAATTGGAAGTACGATAAAAATGGAAACTCCCCCAAAAATGATGGAGTTAATCCAAAAAGGTCATGAATTAGGTATCGTGGATGATATGTTATTTAATCAAACGAATTCGAAACAAAAAACAGGACATTTCGGTCTTATGACTAACGGTATTCTTTCTCGTTCAGATATGTATAAAAATGCTGTTATTACTGCACTCGCTCGTTTTCTCCACCCTGAGTTATTCTAGGAAAATAGATATTAGTTATGCAGCTTTCGGATGCATTTCTGCTGGGGTTAAGAGATGTCCAAACACTCTGACTAGATCTGTCCAATATCGGATTTCTTGCGTTGGTCTTTTTCGAAGTCGAACTGGCGCTTTATCATCAACTTCACGTCTAATAATGTCATTAGCTTGTTCAATTGAGGTAATTGGTTTGCTTGTTCTCTCAATATCAATCATGGTCTCGGTTATCGAGTAGTCAGGTAACGCATCATATCTTACTGGTTCACTTTTAATTTCTGTTTTTTGTGGATTGCCAGCTGCGTGGACGATGTCAGCTCCATGAATCTCATGTTCGCCTTTACTCTCTGCTTCGATAAATGCATGTTCAGCAGCATTTCGTAAGAATTCACGTCGTGCTCTATCTGCGATAGGATCTCGTTCAATTTCAACAGACTGGAAGCTTCCCTGTGTTCGATTATGTCTTTCTTCTTCCTCTTCATCGGTTTTCATTTTATTATTAGGAAGTTCTTCTTCAGCTTTCGTAGCTGTTTTAACATCTGGCATTTGTGTCGCGTCTTTCATAAGATCTGCCATGAGTGTCGTTTTTACTTTATCAAACATGTCTGTCATACCAGATTCTTGAATTTTTCTGTGGAGAGATACGAGTGCTTTTTTCTCAGCTAATTCTGGCTCAGTTCCTGTAATTTTAGCTAACTGAACAGTAACTCTGGTTTCACTGACTAAGTCTTCAATTTTTTTAAGCATTACTTGTTCAGAGTTTGAGTTAGCATCACCTAAAAGTTGTGCTTCAATTTGACTTCCTGGATCCATGAGAGATTTCGTTTTAATCCGAATGGCCATTTTATGTGCTAACTCTTTCTGCATGCGTTGGCCATTTGGTTCAGTGATTTTAGGTAATACATAGTCTGAGATATATCGTGTGAGAAGCGTTTGTTCTTTCGCTTTATCTAATTCTTTTGGTTCAGCGATACTTCTTTCAATTTCCTGAAGTTTACTTTGGGATACAGCGACTGTGGGTTTTAAAGTCTGCGAAATTTTTTGCATATCTCGTCTTTTAAGAATATCTACTGGTGCTGCTTTTCGTGTATCAGTTTTCTGAGTTCTTTCAGAAAAGGGACTATGTGGCTTCTGCAAAGTAATTTCTGGCTGTCGAGCGAGTGGTGTTCTTGTTTCGCTATGTACAACTGGTTTTGTAACTTGTTTTATTGCTTCACGAACTTGCGTAAGTGATTTTTCTTCATTGAGATGAGATTTGTTTCTTTGCAGAGTGATTTGTTCAGCCGCTTTTAGTTGTGGAGTGCTTACTTGTTTAGCAGGGGTAGCCTCTTTATTTTTTACAATGTGTATTGCAATTTCACTCATCGCTGGTCGTGGTTGAATGAATGGCTTTACTATTTCATGTCCCGTTTTTTCAGGAGTAATTGCTTTATGTATTTGTTGTGGTTTTTCTGCTTGAACAGTAGGCTGTTTATGAATTTGGATCGTGGGTTTTACTTCACTTACCTGTGGTCGAGCTGTAATGATAGATGTCGCGGCTAATGCAGCACGTTCTTTAAGTAGTGCTGTTCGTGGTGATATTACAGAAGCAGGTTTTTCTACTCCATGGTTAGGTGCACCTATTATAGGAGGAGCTTTTTTTTCAGGTGTCCCATTCATCTTAGATCTGTCAAAGAGAGTTATATATTCTTTACTTTTGAATGCTTTGACTGCTTCTGGTTTAGCGATGGTCCGATCTGTTGCTGGCTCTCTTGCTACTATTAGAGGTTTAGTATTTTTGAAACTAACGGCTTCTGGAGTAGATACTTTAGGAGTTTTTTTACGTAATAGACCACTTTTATAGTCTATATGTACCATTGGAGTAGATCTCTCACCATGTGAGAAATTAGTTGCGAACGGTGTTTTTGGAGCCATAGGTCTACCAATACTGATTTCTCTATGTAGTGGGTTTTTAGGTCCCGTGCTCATGAACTTTGGAGCTGATTCTTTCGGAGTAAAGGCATTTCGTGAGCTAAATGATGTTTTAACAGATGAAGAAAATCCTTCTTTTCCTCCCCCGCCTCGTGCTACGGTTATTGGTGAACGTTGTCCTGATTTAAATGCTGCTGTCATAGTTTTATTATTCCTTTCTATGTCAGCAGTATACGATGGAAAGCTCATGTGAGCTTGATAGGAACCTTATAAGAAGATTACAGAAAACTTATGGATAATTTAGTTCTGGGTACAAATAAGGAGATTATCGTGTAGATTCCCGATACTCAACAGTACAATTTGATTAGAGAATAAATTTAGGATAAATCGTCAAGTCGGGAATGACAGTTATGTATACTTTTGGAGGCTAAATGAGGTTCGGTGTAAGGGTGTGAGGCCGAATGCTTTAATTGCTGCTCTGTGAGATGCGGTTCCGTATCCTTTATGTGTTCCAAAATCATATTGAGGGTGATCATTGCCTAATTTCTCCATGAGAGCATCTCGATATACTTTCGCGATTATTGACGCAGCAGCAATAGAAAGTGAGAGTTGATCGCCTTTAATAATAGGTTTTTGGATAGATTTGTCCATATGTTCGATATAAAACGCATCGACAAAAATAAAATCAGGCTTTACAATTAGATTTACAATTGAGTTTACAAATGATTTCTGAGTTGCTTTGCCAATTCCTTCTTTATTAATACACTCTACACATACTTCGTTTATAGAATATGCTATCGCCTTTTCTTTAATAATAGTAGCAAGTGTTTCTCTCTGTTCAACTTTTAGTAACTTGGAATCATGAATACCTAGGGTTTGCGGAAAGGTTGTTGGAAGTATGACAGCAGCGGTCACCACAGGCCCTGCAAACGCACCTCTTCCGACTTCATCGACACCTGCTATATATTTTTTGCCGATATCCCAGAAGTGTTGTTCTTCAATAAATGTAGGGAATGGAATTTTCATTATCCGAGTAAGTCAAGTTGCTCTTCTCCATCTTCAATCAAATCGAGGCCTTTAATTTGTGGCATTGAGGCACCTGCAGTTCCTTGGAGTGTTCCGAATATATTCGCAGTACTGGTGATAATTCGCTGAGCTTGAACTTCACGTTGTTTCCAGATCTTTTCAAAAGCAGTTCGTTCTTTTAAAATTTGGCCGTGGATTTCGCGATATGCATCGACGATATTTTCAACTTGTTGCTGGAATTCTCGACTCGTTATATAGGTAAAAACCACTTCAGCTTTTTCACCTTTATTTATTGATTTTGCTTTTTCAAATCCGACATCTAATAAGTTTTTTCGAAGCATCATTGCAACTGGAATAATAAAGTCATGCCCTGAAATCACCACTCCTTCTTTATTTCCTATACCATTTTTGGCTTCATCTGGAAGATCGAGACTTACAATCACTGCAATATCTGCTTTTTCAACTCGCATGTCTTCTTTTAGCTTCGCAATCCATTTATCTGACCATGATTGTGTTCGCTTAAATTCCCAAAGGATTTTCCCGCAGATAAACCCTCGTGGACTTTTAACAATTTGACAAATATCAGCACCAGACACACCTTTTCCAACTGGAATAATCTCATCCTGCGGAAATGTGTTTTTAAGCATGGTTTCAATTTCAAGTTCGAGTACTTCTCCTTGTAATTGTTGTGATTTTTGAGCAGCTTTACGCTGTGCATCTTCAAGTGCTTTTTTCGTATCATCAAGCTGCTTCTGGAGCTCCATTTTCTCTAAATTAACTTTTTCTCGTTCAGATTTTCCAATTTCTTCAGAAAGTCGTTCGCGCTCACTTGCTAACTTTTTTTGCATCTCGATTTCTCGCTCTTCTTCTCGCTGTTTCATAAGTCTTGCTTCTTCATTTGCTTTAAGCAAATCCTGCATCAGCTTGTCAGTACGCTCTTTCATCTCAGTTGCTTCTTTTCTGGAATTTTCGATTTGAAAGGAGAACTCTTCTTTAATTTTTTTCTCGGCCTTTTCCTGTGTATCACGGAGCATTTTTGTCATCTCATCTTGGTGACGTTTTCGCTCTTCTTCAAGAACTTGGTTTTGAATTTGTGAAGTAATAGCAGTCGATATCTCGACATCTTTACCGCAGTAATTACAAACAATTGTATTCATAGTATTTTTATAAATTTGTGTACTTAACTATACGTTGATTTGAGGGTAAATGCAATCAGTCTTACAACCTCACTTGTTTGACACTGTTGATCGTTATTGATACGATCAACTCACGATGAAATCTGTCCTTCGTCATGTTATTTACTATGCTATTTCCCTAGCACTTTTCCCCTTCTTTCTGAGTGGCATTTCAATTAGTGGTGGTTTTCAAACATATCTCTTGGCAGGCATTGTTTTAACCATTTTATATTATATTATTAAACCAATAATTGGCATTATTAGCTTCCCGTTAACCATTATTTCTACTGGCCTTTTTACTTTTTTAATTAATACGTTAATTCTCTATTTAATGACTATTTTCCTTCCCCAAGTTGATATCTCAAAAACCACACTCCATGGATTTTCTCTTTGGGGAGTCGTTGTTACAAGTATCACGCTAAATCGCCTTTTGTCCTATTTGTTCTGCTCTGCTATAATGACGGTCTTTATGGGTATATCCCGCTGGTTAAACGAATGAAAGAATCTATCCTTAATCATAAAAAAATTGTATGCCTCGGTGGAGGTATCGGCACAGTAAATCTCATTAAAGGACTAAAAGAGTATTCTGATGATATTACGGCTATTGTATCTATGGCTGATGATGGTGGTTCAGGCGGAAGATTACGAAGGCTTTATAATATTCTCCCACCAGGAGATGTCGCATCCTGCATGGCTGCTCTGATGGATAATAATAACGAAACGCTCTCTAAGCTTTTGACATACCGTTTTCCTGGTGATAGATATGGAAAAGATGAAGAATTATCTGGACATAAACTTGGTAATCTCATGCTTGCTGCAGCGACAGATATTACTGGTAGCTTTACTGGAGCAATTAGTTTATTGAAAAAGTTATTTAAAATTAAAGAAAATATAGTTCCAGCAACTTCTGAACCTGTTGAGATTTATGCGAGAACCACAGAAGGACAAGAAATTCATGGAGAAGAGAATATTGATCTTGGAAAATTTCATGGAGACAGTAGACTTGATGCAGTATTTCTTAATCCATCTGATGCTGCCGCCTCCCCTGATGCAATTTCCGCTATCGAAAAAGCAGATTTAATTATCGTAGGACCAGGGGACTTATATACGACAGTGTTGCCATCAATCATTATTCCTGGAATAAAACAAGCGCTTCTGACAAGTACGTCTCCTAAAATTTTCGTGGTAAATGTGGCAAATAAACCATTTGAAACGAAAGGATATACGGTAGATGATTTCGTTCAAGCAATTCGGAAACATTTAGGAGATTTTCCGTTTACGAAAGTAATAGCAAATAATAATTTCTCATTTCCTCTCCCTGAAGATCTCGATTTTGACTATACATATGTGAGACTTGCAGAGGAAAATACCACTGATTATAATCTCGTATTGTCAGATTTAATAAATGAATCATTCCCGCTCTATCATGATCACAATAAACTTGCAGAGCTAGTGAGTAAAGCGGTATAATAGGATAGAAATTAGGAGATATAATACAGAAGTTAGCGATTAAATAATAAATTTTATTTGTGCTAGCTTCTAACTAGTAACTCCTATCTTAATTTATTTATGATATTAGACATTATTCAAATAATCGTTTCAGTGTTACTCATTGGAGCTATTCTTCTTCAAGCACAAGGTGGAGGATTATCTCCTGTATTTGGCGGCGGCGGCGAAGCATATCGAAGTAAACAAAATATTGAAAAAATATTGATAGCAGCTACAGTGATCTTAGCAGTCATTCTTGGAATTATCTCACTTGCGCTTCTTTTCCCACATAGATAATTATGGCAACGTTTCGAAAACGTCTCATTTTTTGGCTTTTCAAAGCTTATTTAAAAAAGTGGGGTAAAGTTATTGCTCTCTCATTTATTAGTGGTCTTGTTATTTTTTATGTTCTTCTTTCTACATCTAAATATATTGTTCGTTTTTTTCCAAGTAAGAAAAAACAAACAATTGGTATTGTTGGTTCATATACATCAAGTAAACTTCCACCAATTATTACAGAGAAACTAACTCGTGGATTAACGAAAATCGGTCCAGATGGATCTATTTTGCCTGATGTAGCTGAGAAATGGGAAGTAAATGAGGGTGGGAAGAAATATATATTTACTATTCGTAAAAACCTTACATTCTCAGATGGAACACCACTCACCTCAGAGCTTCTCTCATATAATTTTTCTGGTGTAAAAGTTACATACCCATCCAAATATTCGATTGAATTTGAACTTCAAGATACATACTCGCCTTTTTTAGTTACAGCTTCCCGTCCAATTTTTAAAGATCGAATGGTAGGACTTGGACAGTATCGAGTTGAGAATGCGAAAACAAATGGAGATTTTATTCAATCAATTAGAATTACGGATTTAAAAAATAAACTTGATACCCAAAATTATATTTTCTATCAAACTGAAGATACCCTTAAAACTGCATTCTTGCTTGGTGAAGTATCTGAAACATACGGATTAACTAATCAAGAATTTCGAGGAAAGAAATTCTCAACATTCCCTTCAACCTCAGTAACAGTAAGTACTGATTATTCGAGACTTGTAACATTATTTTTTAACACGCAGGATCCATCACTCTCAGATAAAAAATTTAGAAATGGACTTGCGTATAGTATTCCAGATACGTTTTCTCTTGGCGAGAGAGCATACCTTCCTTTTTCTCCTAAATCCATTTATTTTGATACCAAGCTTCCAGATAAAAAACAAGATCTGGCTCATGCAAATTTACTTCTGACAGCAGTAAAAGATGCAAATAGTGGAAAGATTCCCGAAGTAACAATTAAAGTACTTGAGAAATATAAGGATTCAGCTGAAGAAATAAGTAAAGAATGGAGAAAAGCAGGAGTGCGTTCTAAAGTATTAATTGTAGACAGTGTGCCTGACACATTCCAATTATATCTTGGAGAATTTAGTTTGCCAAAAGATCCAGATCAATACTCTCTTTGGCATTCAAAGCAACAAACAAATATTACAAAATACGATAGTAAAAGAATTGATAAATTGCTTGAGGATGCAAGAAAATCACTTAACATAGAAGAACGTCAGCAGCTCTATTCTGATTTCCAAAAATATCTCCAAGATGATTCTCCCGCAGCATTTCTCTATTTTCCGTATAGCTACGCTATTTCTCGATAAAAGCTTTTGAGCGAAGCTTGCGGTGATACGTTACCGCAAACCGATGCGCTTCATCCCGAATTCTCATCATAAGGTGAAGCGCCTTCGATGAATGAGGGATAACAATTTCTTGGAAGTTTTCTTTATCATTTCCGCGAAGGTCACGAACCTGCGAAAGGAGACGGGAATTTATTGGATCTTCATTTATATGACTGGATTCCCGTCTTCGCGGGAATGACAGATTGTTAGATATTTGTGGATGTGTAAGTGGCACTACGATGGTTTCTTCACGTTTAGCGAGTCCGATTAGTGGAATTGTGATATTTAGTTCATTAAACAGTTCCAGTGCTGATGATACCTGACCTTTTCCTCCATCGACTATCACTAAGTCAGGATATTCCCATTCTGTGTGTTTTAGACGACGCCTGAGCACTTCTTGCATTGAAGCGAAATCATCAGGAGTTTTTTCTAATTGTATTTTAAATTTTCGATAGAGTGAAGATTCTTTCTCTCCTTTAACAAATACCACGAGAGAAGCCGTCGTGTTAGTACCTTGGATATGTGAGATGTCATAACACTCTATTTTGTCTAATTTTTCAATTCGGTAACCGGCGCTATTTAATACATTCTTTAAATCATTCAGTTCGTTTACTCTAATATCTTCACGTAGGTTTGGATTGATGTCATATTCACCTGGTCGATGGAATGGACTGGTGATAAAATTCATAGCTGCAATCCGTTTTTGGAGAAGTGCTGCTTCTTCATATTTCTCTTCTTTACTCATCTTATCTCGTTCTCGTTCTAATTCTTTTATAATTTTAGGCGATTCGCCTTCCAATATTCGAATAATTTGTTTAATATTTTTTTTATATTCACGTTTTACCTCTGGTGAATTATTGACTGGAAGGCATGGACAAAGCCCGATATGGTTATATAAACACGTTCTCTTTGGATGATTGGTCGTCGACATATAGGGAAACGCTCGACGAATCGTTTTTAGAACGAGTTTTACACTACTAGAGCTAGGATATGGCCCAAAGTATATTGATTTACTATCAGTTATTTTTCGAGTCATAAAAACAGCAGGATATGTATCTTTTGCAGTAATTTTAATCATCGGATATGTTTTGTTATCTACCAGACGAATATTATATTTAGGAGTAAATTTTTTAATATAAAACGCTTCAAGTAGTAATGATTCAAGTTCAGATTCGACGATCGTTATTTTAATTTTCTGAATGTGGGTGACAAGTTGCTGTGTTTTCGGTTCGAATTCGTGAGGACTGGTAAAATACGACGAAACGCGAGACTTAAGATCCTTCGCTTTCCCCACGTAAAGAATTTTCCCGTGTTCGTCGAAGAACATATAGACTCCTGGCTTTGTAGGCAGTGATAAGTAAGATGATCGTTGAAATACCAAAAATAATTCCTCCAAGTAGCTGATTTCGTGTTAATCCAAGTGGGCTAATGGCAATTTCTCTCGTAAAAACAGTGTCAGCAAACTGTATTGTAATTGTGGATGTTTTGTTTGTCAAAAGTTTCTCCTTATAAAACGAAACAGGAAGATCTATTTTTCCAAATGGTGGAAGCTGCGGAACTGTGATGGTTTGGGTATATGGACTAAGATTTGATGCGGTGATGGTTATTTCTTTTTTGGGAGATTCGCGATCACCATTATTTTGAATGAGCACGCTTCCCATGATATCAAACCCTGTCGATGCACGGCTTGGGAGAATTGGCTGTACTTGTAGTACAGGGTCTGCGGGTGTAATACTATCAGCAAAAGTGATAATAACATCTTTTTTATTTTCGTCACCAGCATATTTATATCCTCCAGCTGGACGAGGAGACGTACTATCTGCTCCTTTTATAGCAAAAACGACATGGTCATAATCAAGTGTATGAAAATAATCAATACCACCTGTTGTATTTCCCCATGTGGGATCAACCATGATCCATGCACGTTTCGTGTCGTCGTAGTATTCTGGCCATGCGTGAAGAATATCTTGGACTTTTGAAAGTGGACGCTGTCTCGTATTTTCTGTAAATGCAAATCCATCCATTTCACGGGCAGGTATTCCCGCTGCACGTGCAAGCGTCACAAAAAGATCAGTAAACTCCAGGCAAACAGCAGAATTTGGAGTCGATAGAACATTCACTCCACCCAGACGAGGCTTGTTATCTGTGACTCTGGAAAAATCATAAGACAATGTCTTAACAACATATTCATAAATTGCTTCAGGTGTTTTTAAATCAGCTGCAAGTTTTTTAATTCGAGCATTTGAAATAGTCCAGTACGGCTGCTCTGCTAAATAGACTGCTTTATCTTTTTGAGTTAAGGGTTCACTCTTAGGGGTAAGTGAAACTGCAATTCGTCCTTTGGCTACTACGTTTAACTTTTGAGATGGAAGCAGTTGGTATGACGCAATCCAGTTACCATCAGCATCTTTGGTAACAGTGCGTGGTTTTGGATGTAATGAATCTAAAATAACTTCTTGATAGTTAGTCGTAGGCGGAAGTGTTATGGTTGCGGGAATTGGAAATACGTTACTATTTTTTAAATGATATGTTAAATCATATGCATAATACTGTGCTTCACCAAAAGAGATTGAAATACCTGATTTTCCTAATTGTTCTTTATTAAAGACAAGACTACTATTCCCCTGGTCAGGCTTGATATAGGTAGGTTTACCAAAATTTTTAGGAACTTTTACTTCAACATTAAAATCAGTAAAATCTTCCTGATTTGCTACTCCTGGTATATTAATTTCCCATATCTGCCCATTTTTTTGAGCAATATCGATAGTGTCAAATGATACGTGAAATACATTTTGTTTATCCAGTCCCACAACCTTATCGTTAAAAACCACAGAAACAACTGTTCCAACATCTGTTCGTGTTACTGTAGGAGTAATAGCGCCTCCAGAGTCATACGCTGATACATTTGAAACACTTTTAAATCCGACCTGAAATGAATAGGATGAAGCATACCACTGTGATGTTGTATTTTTTAAAGAAACGGTTAGGTCAGCATGAGTTACTGCGTTTTCATTAACAGTATACGTACCAGCAAGATTTGTCGAAAAATTCTTTGATGCAGCGTGAGAGATTGGAATAAGAACTAATGAATAAAGAATGAAAGAGGAAAAGAAAATGACAAAAGTGTTAATAAATTTTTTCATTGTTCTATTATTCTATTGTTTTTTAGCGATGAAGGACTGTAACAATAGAGCAATATTATTAATTGTAATTGATTTCCGATGAATTTTCTTGTGTTTAGCGCGTTTTTTCTTTCTCCAGAAGCACTTTAAGAAATTTTCCTGTCCAGGAATCAGGATTTTCAGCTATCTCTTCAGGTGTACCTGTTGCCACGATCTCTCCTCCACCATCTCCACCTTCAGGTCCCAAATCAATAATATGATCTGCGTTTTTAATTACATCTAAATTATGTTCGATAACGACGACAGAGTTACCCTTGTCTACGAGTTGGCGAAGTACCTGTAACAGTTTTTCTAAATCTGCGAAATGAAGTCCAGTTGTTGGTTCATCTAAGATATACATCGCATCTCGTCCTCGCTTTGAAAGTTCTGTCGCCAGTTTAATGCGCTGTGCTTCTCCACCAGAAAGCGTTGGTGCTGGCTGTCCAATACCAATATATCCAAGTCCAACATCATTAAGCGTTTGGAGTCGATGAGCAAGTCCTGGCATAAACGAAAAAAATTCGAGTGCTTCTTTAACACTCATATCGAGGACATCTGCAATTGATTTACCATTAAAGAGAATTTCAAGTGCTTCGTTGTTATATTGTTTGCCATGACAAATTTCACATTGAATATATACATCTGGTAAAAATTGCATTTCAATTTTAATTTGTCCTTCACCTTCACATGCTTCACATCGTCCACCTTTGACGTTAAAAGAGAATCGTCCAGGTCCATATCCTCTTATTTTTGCTTCTTTCGTACTGGCAAAGATATCTCTGATATATGAAAATGCACCGGTATAAGTAACTGCATTACTTCGTGGTGTACGGCCGATTGGTGATTGATCAATTGCGAAAATATTACGAATATGTTCATGTCCTTGGATCGCAATAACTTTTCCAGGTCTTTCTTTGTGGTATGAATTCTTCATTTGCATGAGGCCATGAAAGAGAATATCGTTAATGAGAGTCGATTTGCCACTTCCTGATACTCCTGTAACGACGACTAATTTATTCATAGGAATTGAAACAGTAATATCTTTCAGATTATGTTCTGACGCACCAACAATGTTAATTTCTTTATATTCTGTCGTACCGACAATATTTTGAGGTGCACTTTTATTTATTCGGATTTTCTTTTTGCCAGATAAATATTGGCCAGTGATAGAATTCGGATTTTTTTCAAGTTCTACGGCTGTTCCCTGAGCAATAATTGAGCCTCCGTTTAATCCGGCACCAGGCCCAAAGTCAAAAATATAATCAGCTGCGTACATCGTATCTTCATCGTGTTCAACGACAACTACACTATTTCCAATATCTCGTAGTCGCTTTAATGTTTCAATAAGTCTCGTATTATCACGTTGATGCAGTCCAATCGAAGGTTCATCAAGTACATAAAGCACGCCTGTTAGTCCACTTCCAATTTGAGATGCTAATCGAATACGCTGTGCCTCTCCACCAGCAAGTGTCGCTGCTGTTCGAGCAAGAGTTAAGTAATCTAGTCCGACATCGACTAAAAATCCAAGTCGCTGTCTCACTTCACGTAAAATTAACTTCGCAATTTCTTTTTCTCTATCTGAAAGGATGCCATCCAAACTATTTGCAAATGCGAGAGCTTTTCCGATCGGTAAATCACTCACATGAACGATTGATTTGCCACCTATGGTTACTGAAAGTGCTTCTTTTCTTAGTCGTGCCCCATGACAGTCAGGGCATGTATCATGTTTCATGAATTTCTCAATTTGGGTTTTCATGAATTGAGAATCAGATTCATTAAATCGTTTTCGAAGTTCAAATCCGATTCCTCGAAACGGCTCAGAAATAACTGTCGATCTACCAAGTCTATTTTCTCCTTCGACATAATATTCTTTATCCCCTGTTCCGTTTAAGAGTAATTGTTTTTTTTCAGAAGGCATTTCTGAGAGTTGTTGGGTTAGAGAAATATCATTTTCTCGACAGAATGTTTTAAAGGTTCGAGAAAACCACGTATCATTTTCTGCGAGGTTGAAGAATGGCATAATACCGCCTTCATTTATTGATAAATTTGGATTAAATACTAATTCTTCATCAACACCTAAAATATTTCCAAGACCAGAACACGTCGGACACGCACCATGTGGAGTATTAAAAGAAAAAATACGTGGTTCAATTTCATTAATTGAAATATTACAAAACGGACAAGCAAATTTTTCAGAGAATAACTGATCATCCATATCAGTTGGCCGTTCTGGAATATCAAATGATGCATCATTAATAATCGAGACAATCATTTCACCATTTCCAAATTGGAGCGCTTGCTCGACGTCAGTGGCGAGTCTCGTTCGTTCTGTTTCTTTTGTGATTGACAATGAATCGAGGATAAGTTCAATTGTATGTTTATTTGTCTTAATAAGAACCGGCACATCATCAAGTGGATAGACTGTGCCATCAATTCTGACCTTTTGGTATCCTCTTTTGCGAAGACTGTTAAAAAGTTCTGTGTATTCTCCCTTTCGATCCTTAACGAGCGGACCTAGAATCATAACACGCAGTGGTTTCTTTCCTTCCTGTGGGAACCGTTCAGGAAGTCCTATAATTGCATTAGTGATTTGCTCTTTTGATTGTTGTGCAATTTCACGACCGCAATTAGGACAGTGTGGATGACCAACGCGTGCAAAAAGTAAACGCATATAATCATAAATCTCTGTTACTGTCCCGACAGTTGAGCGTGGATTGTGTGACGTAGACTTCTGGTCGATAGAAATAGCTGGGGACAACCCCTCAATGAGATCTACATCAGGCTTTTTCATCGTTCCTAAGAACTGTCTCGCATATGAAGAAAGGGATTCAACGTATCGTCGTTGTCCCTCTGCATAAATAGTATCGAACGCAAGTGATGATTTTCCACTTCCAGAAAGCCCTGTCAAAACAATTAACTTGTTCTTCGGGATCTCCATGTCAATATTTTTTAAGTTGTGCTCACGAGCACCTTTAATAATAATTTTGTCTGTATTCATACTGTTTCAAAACCGCATAGTTTTACAAATGCAAAGTATGTATCTGAAACTTTGAAATGTTACATCTATGAAGCTAGTTTGAAGGCGCATCAAGTATAATGGTTCTGTCAATACAAAGCAAGTATAGGGACTTGGTTATGGAGTATGCGTTCTCCATACAGTATGAGCAAATTGAAACATATCTCGAACTACTTGTGTATTTTGTGGGTGGTCCGTCATAGCAATGTGATTACCTGTTTCAAAAACTTCTTCTAAACGTGGAGCAAGAGAAGTAAAAAATGAACCTACTGCTGGATATGTCTCTTTATACGAAAGAAGATGTGGCACGTGTCTCCCAGTTACATTTAATGTTAATAATTGTAATCCGTGTTGTTCATCACCAGCCATTTCTTGACTTTTTTTCCATGCGGTAAGTCCTGTTCGCAAGTATCCAAGGCGTTCAACGACATGAAATGCTTTTCCTAGTTTTGAACTCGTATCGTCCAAAATTCCTACTACTTGATCTCCAAGCAGTTGACTTTCTGTTGGATCAACATCTGGCAGCATCTCACCAATAATTCTGCGCAAAATCATGTTCTCACTCTCTGCATCCGTTTCACTTTTGGTACCAAACTGTATATCTCCGACTTCCGCTTCTGCCCAGTCATGCGCTATGGCTGTAAATAAGAATAGTTGCTGTTCTTTAGGAGTAAATAGTGCATCTGGTGATACAGAGCCACGATCACTAATTCCTGGATTATGATTTCGCATAATAAATCGTCTAGCTAATCCGTATGATTGATTTAAATGTCGCAAGTTATTTACGTCTGATCCTAGAAGATCTTCCCAATCTGAATTTGACACACTTTCTGCTTTAAACCAACGAAATCGAACATCTTGTTCAAGTTTTTGACCATACGGGCTTTTTGCATATCTTTCATGAACAGCTCCGAAGGAGATTTGATCAATCTGATGGGAAAACGCTGTAGGGGGAAGTTCTGCCAAAGCCATACGCTACAAAATGATTTTAATAGTTGCTATCGCATCACTAATTTCTTTTTCGTTTACCCACCCCATATGTCCAATGCGAAATATTTTACCATTTAGATCTCCCTGTCCACCACCAAGTACTAATCCGTGTTCAACTCGAGCAGTGTCTAAAAACTTCTTTCCATCGACTCCTTCTGGGACTTTTACCGCGGTTACAGTATTTGATGCAAATTCTTCATATGGGAAAAGTGATAATCCTAGTTTCTTAATTTCGTTTCTTGTAAATTCTCCTATTCTTTTGTGACGAGTGAAGATATTTTCAAGTCCCTCCTCAAGCATCATAGTGAGCGCTACGTCAATTCCAAAAAAGAGTGAGACTGCGGGAGTATACGGAGTTTGTCCTTTAAGGAGAGATCGTTTTGCATCGAGAAAGTTAAAATAAAATTTCGGAAGTGTCGATTTTTCAACTGCTTCCCACCCTTTTTTACTGATACTGACCATAGAAAGTCCGGGAGGACACATAAAGCCTTTTTGTGAAGCTGTGAGAGCTACGTCTATGCCCCAGTCATCTATCTTAACGGGAATTGAGCCAAGTGATGATTCTGCATCCACGATTAGGAGTACATCATATGTTTTAATAAGCTTAGCAATTTTTTCAAGATCATTCGTGACACCTGTCGATGTTTCGTTATGTGTTACAAACACGGCTTTCGTATTTGGGTTCGCATCAAGTGCTTTTTTAATTTCATCTAAATGTGCACCGTGTCCAGAATCATGAATAACGGTAATAACATTCAGTCCAAAAATCTTAGCAATATTTGCATATCGCTCTCCAAATGTGCCGATTGAAATCACAATAACTGTATCTCCAGCACTACAGGTATTGATAACTGTCGCTTCCATCATGCCTGTTCCAGCACTTGGATAGATGAGCACGTCATTTGTCGTCTGAAATACTGTCTGAAGATTTGCGGTAACACGAGAGAGAATTTCAGCAAATTCTGGTCCACGGTGATTTATCATTTGACCTGAGAGTGCCTCACGAACTTGTGGTGGAATGGGGGTTGGTCCTGGTATGCGTAAGTTAATGTTCATATATAGTTATTGTCATTCTGGAACGAAGTGATAGAATCCCACTTGGTGAGATCCTATCGTCCCGATGTTCATCGGGGCTCCAGGATGACTATATTATTGTAATAATTGTTGGACAATTTCTTCTTTGTGATGATGACTTGCAAATGTCGTCATTTCGGGATTGAGAAGGTAATCTAGTCCTGAAATAAAATACTCTCGCTCAACAATATTCATACGATTATGCCTGCATAAACTTTCATTTGCAATATGTAAAAGAGGTGCAAGTGTGGGTGATTCTAGGTAAATATGTGCTTCTTTTTTAACCGCTTCACGTTTTTTAACTCCACCAAATCCGATAAAAATATCGACAGCACTTTTCGCCTGTGCATCAGTAACACCATCCCCCACAAGGATTGTTTTGCCATTTTCCTCTTTGTCATCTCCCAGGGGGAGCCTTCGACCTCTCTTGTCCAGAGTTTGATTCTGGGAAAGTCTTCGCTTTCCAGAATGACATATATTATTGATAACTTCCTTTTTCCCACCTTTTTTCCAAAGTGGAATTGATTTATCAATCGCTTTATATTCACCATCTTTCGTAAATAATAGTTTATTTGCATGAACATTTCTTCGCGGTATATGCAAGTAATCTGCCAGAATATGCAGGGGCAAATCATACCCTCCCGACACGATATATATGTTAATTCCTTGTTTTTTTAACATTCTGATAATTTCTTTTGTTCCAGGTAGAAGATGGGTAATATAGCGATTTCCCAATTCGAGAAGTTCTTTTTTGGTAGGCTTAATAATTTCAAGACGTTTTTTAAATACATCTTCTGGGTCTATCTCCCCATTCATCGCTTTCTCAGTGAGTGGAATAATTTGTGCTTCAACACCTTTATTCCGGGCTAATTCATCAATTCCTTCAATTGTCACAAGTGTACTGTCACAGTCAAAGATAATGGTTGAGACATTGTCGAAGTATGTTATTTGTGGGGCATAGATCTCCGGATTTAGTAAGTTTTCTGGCTTTTCGTCATGAAGAATACTAAGTACTCCCTGCGCGACTTCCATCCCTGTCGCGCGTTGTGCTTCCACAGTCGAGCCACCAATATGAGGAGTAAGAACCACATTCGTAAGTTTCGACAACTCACTATCTATAAGCGGTTCATGTTCATATACATCTAGTGCTGCTCCAGCAATTTGTTTGTTCTTAAGTGCAGTAATCAGAGCACTTTCATTAACGACTTTTCCTCGTGCACAGTTAATAAGATACGCTGATTTTTTCATGAGTGTTAACGTATGCTCGTTTATGAGCTGATCTGTCAGTTTCGTATGTGGAGTGTGAAGTGTAACGAAATCCGATATTTTGAGTAGTTCGTGAAGATCTACTTGTTTGGCGTCAGCATAACGAACAAATGGATCGTAATAAATGACCCTAAGCCCTATGCTCTTTGCTATGCGCATGACATGTTTGCCTACTCTTCCAAGTCCTATGATGCCAAGTGTTTTTCCTTCAAGTTGCATGCCGATATATCTATGTTTCCCCCAAACACCATTCGTCAAATCTGTGTGAGCATTTGGTATGTGTCGAGCGAGTGCGAAGATAAGACCTATGGTATGTTCAGCAGCTGCGTTACAGTTTCCTGTAGGTGCATTTACGACTGCTATTTTCTTTTTGGTGGCATAAGGAATATCAATCGTATCGACACCGATCGCTGCTCTGCCTATAACTTTTAGATGTGTGGCTGCATCAATGATCGCGGGTGTAATAGCGTTATCTGAGCGAGTAATGACTGCACCGAAACGAGAAATATGTTTAGCGAGATCATCGTGAGAAATGCCGAACTTTTCGGTAACCGCCGCATGCTCTTTTAATAGAGCAATTGCATCAGGGTGAATTGGGTTAGTGAGTAATATTGTTGGTTTTTTCACAAAAAAAGCTCCTCCTTATATAAGGACGAGCTAACTCGTGGTGCCACCTTACTTTATCTCTCCAATTAGCCTTGGAAAGAACTTTACTTGTCTTGTAACGGAGACTTCCGGCTATACTTATACGTTTCTAACTTAACGCTTCCGTATGCGACTCTTCTGGGGGAATGTCCAGAATATAACGTCTGTACAAACACTATAAAAGGAAAAGAAGGAGGTGTCAAGATGACAATTTATAGTAGATTTATTATAAGTATATATTGTCATTCTGGAAGCCTCGTAGTGGCTGATAGAATCTCATACCTCAATTTCTTTAAATAGTGGATTCGTTTCTTTTATTCATTCTATTTTCTTAACTCTTAATAAATTTTTAAGAAATTTCTCTCTTGTTATTGCGGAAAAAGGATCTGAGTAGATTTCATAATAAACTAATTTCGTCAAATTATATTTTTTTGTGAAACCATCTAGTAATTTACTCTTATGTTCATAGATTCTTCTGATTAAGTCATGTGTAATTCCAATATAAAAAGTTGTATTATATGTATTGGTAACAATATAGACGTAGTACTGTTTCATTATGAGATCCTATCGCTTCGCTCCAGGATGACAATTAATATTTCAAGTTTTCTTCCATAACACTAGGTATTCGGCATTATCGCCTTTTTTGCCGGTGATTGGGGATTTGATTACACCTAGGGATTTAAGTGGGAGGATTTCTTCGATCTGGAGAATGAGATTTTCTGTAACTTGGAAAGCGTCTTCTTCAAGGAGTTTTCCTTTATGGAGTAAGCGTTTATCAGCTTCATAGTGAGGTTTGATCAGGGAAATTATTTGTGCATCTGGCTTCGTATTTGCGATCGCATTTGGAAGGACGAATGACTGCTTCGTCCAGCTCGTGTCGACTGTCAGAAAATCTACTTTCTCAGGGAGTGCAATATGCATCGCATTGGACTTCTCTTTAACGACCACACGTGGATCCTGACGGAGTTTCCAGGCAAGTTCTCCATAGGCTGTATCGACTGCATACACTTTCTGCGCACTATTATGGAGCATGACATCAGTAAACCCACCGGTACTACAGCCAAAGTCTGCACAAATTTTCCCAGTAAGCTCTATCCCAAATTGTTCTAACGCAAATGCTAATTTCTCCCCTGCACGACTGGCAAATTCAGTATTCATATAGGTAATTATACACTCTTACTCTTTTTGAGGTTCTGGAGCATAAGAAAAACGAAGTAAATGAAGGGTATTCACGTCATCTGGGATAAATAATGTTCGTTCTCTCTCTTCACCGTTTAACACCCATGAGAATGCTCCAAGATTGTATTTATTGAGATACCCCTCTGCTTGATTATCTTCCAGAGGGTCAGCAAGAGTACTCCATGAGAAATCTGTTCCATGAAGACGTGTCGTCACAAGAAGTGGAGATCTGGCACCTTTGATCGAGAATCCAGCTGCAAAATATCCTGCTTCCTCAAGCTCACTCGCCTTACCTGTAATAATACCTGTTTTACTAACTGCAAATCCTTCTTCATCTGTCCACCAAAAAGAATCTTTATCCCCTGATAAATGAACGACTCCAAGATCTCCAATCATTTTATTAGGAGTAGTAAAGGAGAGCTTTTTTCTATCTGTATATGTTAACGTGTCAAATGGGCTTACAATTGGGGATCCTTCGGGTGGGGATTGAAGTGATTCTGGAGTACTCATATTTAAAACAATTTCTCTCCGATCACTGCCTCTTTATCTGGCCGAACGAGTACGACATTTCCCTTTTCATCTTTCACACCAAGGGTGAGTGCTTCTGAAATAAATGGACCAATTTGTTTCGGAGGAAAATTAACGACACCAAGGACGTAGGTATTCATAAGCTCTTCTTTAGAATAATTCTCTATAATCTGCGCACTCGATTTCTTTGTACCTATTTCAGGTCCAAAATCGATCAAAAGCTTATACGCAGGTTTTCGAGCTTCTGGAAAATCTGAAACTTCAATAATCTTCCCCACTCGAATATCAACCTGCTCAAAATCAGCATACGAAATCATATGTGCATTATACACGAAGGGCCGCGTCAGGATTTCTCCCTTCGCGGCCCTATAGCACTTACTTGATTCCGACGACTGCGCCGAACTTGTTGATCACCAGAGTGACCTGTTGGCCATTCTGATACTTCTCCCATTCGGCTTGTGAGTTAGTTGACCACTGTTTGTCTCCTCCTTTCTTCAAGTGGAATTGAACAGTATAGGTCCCTGACCTGCTTCGCTCTCGTTCGTTATACGCGAACGTAACAATAGGCCAGAACGTTTCCCGGCCAGCATGAGACTCAGAGACTGTCCTTCCCGCGTCCCAAGTATCATATTCGTACTGATACTTGAGCTTATAGATAGGGTCTGCCAGAGCTGTTACAGGAACGTTAATGTAGGCTATCTGAGTAGGTTGGCAGAGCTTATCCGCGCTGAAGCCATTGTTTTTGGTTGCTATCCCACAAACATAGGGCTTCCCGTTCGGATTTGGTTCTGAGCCACTCGCCTTCTTCTGAGAACCTACAACCTTGGTTGGTTGAGCGTAGAGTTGACGTGATGACGAGATTATGCGGACTCCAGCAGGAACTTCTCCTTCCCAAGCCGAGCCAGTATGAGTAACGAGGTACTCTGTCTGGACGGATTGGGACCATGAGAAGCCGCTTACATTAGCTGGATAATCGTCTGTCCGCACTGCTTGGGAGATAAGAAAGACAACCAAGATCAGAGCCATCAGAGATCCAACTACAATCCCAACAATTCCCCACGGGATTTCTCGTTGTGGAGTGTAGTTTGCGTATTCCGAGCCAGTTTGAGTAGCCTCCGCTCGCCTAGTCTTGGACGGCTGTGAGTTGACATCTACAGCTTCTGTTAGCGAGGCTCCACAGAGAGGACAACTGGAATGTAGTCCATCGTAAGAACCTCCACAGTAGGGGCAAACCTTGTCTGCCCCAGCATTGGCCTCCTTTATGAGAGAGCTATCAGTGACTTCGGGAGCATTCTCGATCGGATAGAAGTGTACATTGGCGGGCTGTGATGCACCGCACTGAGAACACTGCTCATGCCTCCCTAGAATTCCCTTGTGGCCACATACCTGGCAGTCCCACTGCATTTCACGTACGGCACCATACTCCACGGACGTCTCCTTTCTCGAGGAATCAATCAATCAGTGACACCTATCTATCTCTGTAAAGAGACACATAGATGTCACTGACATTATCAAGTAAATGTGCGAATAAAAATGAAAAGTGAATAGTAATAAATCGCAAATGATTTATTAGATTCACAATCTAGTGGGATTATAACAAAATTAACACAAATAAAAAAGACTATAGGTTTTATTTGATGGGGAAACCGTTAGAGAAGGTCGTAGCTATCGTTATAGCCGGTATTCGTTACTATGATGATGGTAGGGCTTTGGCCGGTGAAGCTGATTTTTAGGGAATCTATGTGCGCTCTTGGAAAAATTGATTTGGCGTGTTTAATGAATAATTCAGGTTTGGTCACGAGGACACAGATAGTACTGTTCTCTTTCATGATTCTTTTATATTCTGCTAAGGCTCCGATGTAGAGATCGGTGATACTGTTTACGGCGATTTGTTTATCCCATGGAAGGTTAGAAACAGCAACGTCGAAAAAATTATTTGGCCATTTCGTGTTCGTCGCGCTTTGAATTCTGATATGTTCGAGTGACACAGGAGCGATTTGTTTTAGATTGAGATTCGTAATGCCGACTGCATCTGGATCGATATCTCCTCCATAAATGTCGTTCCCCATGAGCAGTGCTTCACAAAGAATCGTTCCACTGCCACAAAACGTATCGACAATTTTAAGATTTGACTCATCTTTCGTCGCGAGTCTAACCATAGCTGCTGCGACTGTCGGACGAAGAGATCCTTCCTGACTTTCTACTTTGTATGATCGGTGATGAAGACTTTGTGTTCCTAGACGAACTGAAACGTAAAGTGTATCTGTATCGATAAAAAGTCTGATATCGAAATTCGTATGATCTTTTTCAATCGTTTTCCAGCCATATTTTTGAGAAATCAGACTAATAGTACTTTCTTCAAGATCACTAGCAGTAATCGCTTTTACATTCGCCATACTGACTGTGACAGAGAATGTGCCAACAGAAATTTTTCGAAATCCCTCGAAGTTTTTCTGAACTGCATAAAAATCAATTTCTTTTAAAACAGAAAGCACATCATCGAGTGTCGAAATTTTTTGTTTCACTGTTAGAATTCCTATGTCATCAACAGTACGAAGCAGTGCCATTTTTTCATAGGTGGTAGATGAAGAAAAAACGACACGTTTATCCTGAATTTCGATAATCTGTGCGTCATAAATGACTTCTCTGACCTCTTCTGCAGCTAGTTTTTCAAGTCCTTTAACGGTAAATGCTATAAAGTTCATGTGTGTATTATAGCTGATATCGATTTAGTGCGTATTTTTATGCAGAAAACTGTAGTTAATTGACAAATTTTCCCGTATTATAAATACTAAGGTATGGAAATAAATACTGCCACTCCTTCGCCGCTTGCCACGAACGATTCTTTAAATATGAAAATACTCGTCGGTATTTTTTGGGTATTCACGACAGTTATCTCGGCTGTAGTAGGATTTAGCTATGGACGAAATACCCAAGTAGCTCAGCTCCCAGTCGAAAAAAATACAGTACTCGGAAGTACTAGTGAGATAGCTGCGACTCCAACTGAAAGTGTCGAAAACATCCTCCCTTCTGCACCGACTAACATCACTCCTACTAGTACTGCGTTTTGTAAAAAAGCTGGGTTTGCACAAAAATGGGAATATTTAACTCCTTATATTATTAAAGAAAATGATTCCTTTCAGAGCATCGCAACTCGTGAATTACAAGATGCGACTCGAGTAAATGAAATTACCCAGTTAAATGGCATAGGACAGCTCGTCGTGGGTTCTACAGTCTATTTGCCTCCTCCATCAGTCTCTAAGTCCAGTGGGAACCTAAAACAGGTATATGGCAAACTTTCAGATAAAAATTCTGTGTCCTGGCACATTAATTTCAGTGTAGATCCAAACGGCCAGGGGCTGCTCATCCCCTCATTCTGGTTTGAAGGATTAGCAAATAGCAATACATTTAAGATAGGAGACTGTGTAAAAGTATTTTTTGAAGATGGATATAAGGTCTTTTCAATAGCTCTTCAGTAAAAATGTATCGTTTTGAGATATCCAGAATCCCATAGTTTGACTCTGTATTTATTTTTCACTATAATAGCCTCACTTTGCAGAGAGTGAGATCTGCACAGTAGACGAGATGTCTCGTCCCTTTCGGTTGCACCGAGAGGTTTCCCATTTCCGCATCACGCGGATATCCGGTTTACCGGAAAGGAACGTTAACATGTCGAACCAGGGAATTGCAGCACTTGCACTGTTCATACTGGTGGTTGGAGGAATTTTCCTCTGGCTAGTCATAATGAACCGACGCCACGCTGCCAGGCAGAAGGCGCAAAAAGCTGCAGACATCAAGAACTTCCCAGTGGTTTTCGGGTTCCCTTATCCAGATACCCCTGAGAAAGTACGCGCAACCTACACTGCGGTAAATCCCGTTTTGGTTGCGCGAGCTAACAGTGTTTACCAGGCATATCTTGACAGCCGGAAGGCCGAAAAAACTTCCGATGGCAATTATATCCTTGTAGGCATGGATAAAGTCATGGCCGAGACCCGGTCTTTTGAAGAAGCTCGCACTCTAGCGAGCCGGACGGGATACCGTGTCAAGGAAAGCTTTTTCCAGTACGCTGATGACTGATTCAACACGTGTGGCCTCACTCCACACAACACTGAAACTGTGGGGCTGGTGTAACAACCAGCCCCACTCAATCACTCTTCCCCATTTTTCCTACAGAAAAGATCTGTTATATAAATGAAAACTAGTTACAGAGGAAATAGAAGTTACACAAATTTCGCTGAGAGTTTTTCGAACTGTTTCTTTCGAACGATCAACTCTGGATTCGCATCAATAATACTTTTCGCCATATCTAAATATTTCTTCGCCTCACTTGGATGATCAGTTCTCAGTGCATCTGCTAAGCGCATATATCCCCCACTCACCCACACATGTTTACTATACGCATCTGGTTCTTCAGCTTTTTCAAGTTCTGAAATAGCAGTCAGAGCGTCTTCTAATGCGTTTTTATTTCCTGCCTTATAGTCACAAATAGTCATATGAACTTTCATATTTGCTAGAACTGATGGTCGATGATGTCTTTCTGATGGATATAGTTCCATCATCGAAATTGCTTCTTTATACGTCGCTATCGCTTCATCAAATGCTAAAAGATCTTCATGGATTTGCGCGAGGTTAAAAAGAGGAAGTGATAGGCTGGATCGATCACTATTCTCACGAGAAATCTCGACAGAACCTATCATTTCCTGTTTCGCAAGTAAAAGAAGTCGAGTGCTTCCATGAAGATTTGCATATACCCGAAGAGTAATACATCGACAGGAAATCCCCTCAGCAAATCCGAGAGCGTCACCATCGTTATCATACGCGAGAAGTGCCTGATCACTATACTGAAGTGACTCTATGAACTCCCCTTTTTCCCTGGCCTTAGCTGCAAGAGCATGTAATCGACGACCGTCACTTTCCATAGAGTAAGTATACTAATAATGATAAAAGAATGGAACTCAATGCAAATGAGATGATAATAAAGAATTTTCTTCTGAGACAATTCGTTTTTAAACGAAAAACACCGCTCAGGTTTGAAGCGATTCTGAGCAATGCTCTCCGCCAGACTCTAAGTCTGGAATTGATACATGCGTAGAACAGCACCGTTGCGGTGTTGGTTAGATTACTCCTTCTTGTGTTTCATCGGCATTCGGTACGAAGAACTCGAACCGGTAGTTGCCTTTCGGCAGACGTTGGAAAATGGCTTGGTCGCGGTGGACCTTCTGAGTAGCCTGAATGATGGGGTCTTTACCCCTGAGCAGCAACAAAGCGCGGACGTGAAGTCCGGGGTTCTCCATATGGTAGCCTTTGATCACGACCTTGCAGCTTCGGCTATTCGCCGAGACTACGTCAAGTATGATCCGAGATCCCTGATGGAGCATGGACTTCTGCATGGCATAGATCCCATGTGCAGTGGTTTCGGCATTGACGCCTTCCACGTCGATCTCATAGCGACCAACAGCCTTGCGGCTGAAGTCTACAGAGAGCGACATGCGGTACTCGCCAGCTGGCAAGTCCTGAAACGTCAGACGTCCATGATAGCCGCTCACAGAACTAGTCCGAGTGACTGACCCTGAGAGAACGACATTGACCCACTGGAGACGGGCACTAGGGCTAACCCTGCCTGTCTTCAGCTGAAAGTCGATTTGGAATGTTTCACCTGTCGGCTTAGATACGCCGAAGATAAACGTTTCGAGCTCACCCTCCAGTTTGTTCGTTGTCAGATCAGGAACACGTATGACCAGGTTCTGGTCGTTGACGAAGCGAACGAAAGACTCTACAGCCTGCTGATCGATGTTCACGGGATACCTCCTCAACATTTCTTCGCTTGCCATGTAGCTAATGCCAGGAACATCCCAGCGTCAGCCACGCGAAGATTAGGAATAACAAAAGATAGAAATTATCTTCTCTTATACCTAATCTTCTTGGCATTAGAAACACAAATTTATGAAAGAGCAAATGAATCCCACTTCGCAAAAAGCTTCGCGGGACGAGTACAAATGAGGCTAGGAATAGGCAGAAAAATGTCCTTCCGTTAACTCAGGACGAGAGCCTATCCAGGCTTCAAATGTAGAAGAGAAGTATAACAAAAAAGAGGCTAAAAGTCAATATTATAGGACTATTATTAAAAGTTTTACAGTGTGAGCCGGGCGGGGGTCGAACCCGCGACCAAGAGCTTAAAAGGCTCCTGCTCTACCACTGAGCTACCGGCCCGAAAAGTTGCATGACAACAATTTCGTAGATTTGATTATATCAAGCTTGGGATTGCTTTGACAAGCTTGGGCTATTTCCTCATTTACACACATATGATTTCGGATTACAATGACGGTAGATTTATAGATAACTAATCTAGGAAAGGAGTTGAATTTTTATGTACACTACTATTGGAGATTCTTTATTTAATTCACTTAATCGAAGCTACATTGCGACATTTGAATTCCTCCCAAATATCATTACTGGCATAGTGGTTGTTTTAATCGGAGTCATACTTGGATCGATCGCAAAGAAACTTATTCAGGAACTTTTCCGGGTACTCAGAATAGAAGCATATCTTAAAAAGTATGGTGTTCCAGAAGCGAAGAAAGACTTCACCTGGGCGAATTTGATCGCTGAAATTGTACGGTGGTTTATTATTCTCGTATTTCTGATGACTGCAGCAGATATTTGGAAACTCCCACAAATCACAGCACTTCTTAATACATTCCTTCTCTATCTTCCAAA
Source organism: uncultured Gammaproteobacteria bacterium (assembly GCA_964503265.1). Taxonomy (GTDB): domain Bacteria; phylum Patescibacteriota; class Microgenomatia; order Levybacterales; family UBA12049; genus CAZCYO01. The sequence goes on along the minus strand of CAZCYO010000001.1, from coordinate 311,459 downwards.
TGTATTCGTCGCTGCGATTATGGCTGTCGTCGGACTCGTATTTGCGAAACTCGTCTATGATGTGGTGCTCGCATCGACTCGTGAAATATCACCAGAAGTGTCCCGTGCTATTGCTTCAAGTGCGAGATGGGCAATTATTATTTTTGTGTTACTGGCTATTCTTAATCAACTTGGTGTAGCACAAGATCTCGTCCGAATTCTCTTTACTGGCTTCGTCGCGATGATCGCACTGGCTGGCGGAATTGCGTTTGGACTGGGTGGACAGGAGAGTGCGCGACTCGTTCTAGAGTATCTTAGAAAGCGTCTTAAATAAGTAATTTGTGAAAAGTACGCTTTTCAGCTATAATTAATCAGACTATTCTCTCGGGGATGGTCTGATTTTTTAATAATCAAGGCAATCATACGCCATAAGCTACCTGCCATTAGCTACCATGGCCCCATCGTCTAGCGGCCTTGGACGCCGGGCTTTCATCCCGGAAATCATGGGTTCGAATCCCATTGGGGTCACACTATACCTATTTAGCGCCAGCTAATAAATGGCTCTCTGAAAAGGAATAATTAGCAATTTTCCTCTATTTCCCTCTGTAAAAGTTCATAATTCCCATTATTTTTATCAGAAACCTTCTTTATTTTCTTACATAAAACACTTGACTATAAGACTAATTTATGATATACATAATCCCTATAGAATAACACTATAAGTTTATAATAATGTATAAAAAACAACTCGTAAGCATCATCATTCCAGTCTATAATGAGAAAAAGAATATCAAAGAACTTCTGTCTCGTATTTCTGCTACTTTTCGTAATTCTAAATATTCTTATGAGATTATCTGTGTGGATGACACATCTCCGGATGGAACGTATGAATACATTCAAGAGTTATCCCTATCTAATGTACGCGTAGAAAGAAAATTAGGCAAAAAAGGCAAAGCCTTCTCACTTGTTGAAGGATTTTCTTATGCCAAAGGTGATGCAATCGTGATGATAGATGCAGATCTCCAGTATCCTCCAGAGGAAATCATCGCTATGGTAGATAAGCTTGATTCAGCTGATATTATCGTCGCAAACCGAAAAGAATATAAAGCAGGATTCACCAGAAAAATTAAAACAACTGGGTTTAGAAAGATCTTTGGTCGTTTTCTCTTCAACCTCCATGTGGATATCCAATCAGGACTAAAAGTATTTACAAAAGAAGTAATTGATACAATTTCAGTTCTCCCTAAAACTGGATGGACGTTTGATTTAGAATTTTTACACCGTGCTGCACAATCAGGGTTTCGAATTGAAAATCATGACATTACATTTCATGAACGTGAAAATGGTACATCTAATGTTAATTTTAAATCTATCTTTGAGATAGGTCTCAATGCACTTTCTCTTCGCACAAAACGCATCAAGCCACAACATTTAGCATCAGCTGATTCACTTTCTATGCGTAATGCAGGACTTGGATATAAGAAAACGAAATATATTACACATACGACACTTCCCTATCATAAATCAGCGATTATTACCTTTGAACTTCGACAAAAGCTCTTCATTTTCTCGATACTCGCGGCTCTTATTGCAGGTCTCGCGTTCTTCCCATTTGTAACACTTGGTGTTCTTATCGCATTTTTGAGTACACTCTACTTTACTGACGTACTATTCAATCTTTTTATCGTACTAAAAAGTCTCCAGTTTCCTCAGGAAATAACCGTTTCTCAACTAGCACTCGCTGCATTAAATGAACGACGACTTCCTGTCTATACTATTCTTTGTCCACTCTATAAAGAGTCACATATTATTCCACAATTTTTACAATCAATTAGTCTGCTTGATTGGCCGAAAGATAAGCTCGAAGTGATGCTTCTTTTAGAGGAAGACGATACAGGGTCAATCGCAGCTGTTAAGAAAATGTCTCTTCCTGCATACGTAAAAGTCGTCGTCGTACCACATTCTTTCCCTAAGACCAAACCGAAAGCATGTAATTATGGATTATCACTCGCAACTGGTGAATACCTCGTCATTTATGATGCTGAAGATATTCCAGATCCACTGCAGCTTAAAAAAGCATACCTAGCATTCCAATCAGCGCCAAACGATGTGTTATGTCTACAAGCTAAATTAAATTACTTTAATCCAAATCAAAATTTGTTAACTCGATTCTTTACTGCTGAATATTCACTGTGGTTTGACGTGACGTTAACAGGTCTTCAATCTCTCCAGACGACAATCCCACTTGGTGGAACAAGTAATCATTTTAGAACCAAAGATTTATTAACACTTCAAGGCTGGGATCCGTTTAATGTGACTGAAGATGCAGATTTAGGTATGAGACTGTTTAAAGCTGGATATAAAACTGCCATTATCGATTCGACAACTCTTGAGGAAGCAAATAGTAAAGTTAAAAACTGGATTCGTCAGCGTTCACGATGGATCAAAGGATATATGCAAACCTACCTCGTCCATAACAGAGAAATTATCAAAGATATAAAAAACCAGAAAATTCATAATTTATTTTTCCATCTCACTATTGGTGGGAAAATTGCCTTTATTCTCATTAATCCATTACTTTGGCTTGCTACTATTTCGTACTTTACACTCTATGCAATCGTCGGTCCGACCATTGAATCACTGTATCCTTCATATATCTTTTATATGGCTGCGTTCTCACTTATCGTTGGTAACTTCCTGTTTCTTTATTATTATATGATCGGTTGTATTAAACGAGGACACTACGAACTCGTAAAATATGTGTTTTTTATTCCACTTTACTGGTTACTCATCAGTGTCGCTGGGCTTATGGCACTCCAACAGCTCATTTTTAAACCTCACTATTGGGAAAAAACAGTTCACGGACTTCATTTGAAAAAAGCTGATACTGAAGAAGAAGTGGTTGAGGAAGTTGAAACACCTTTTGTTCCTGCCAAACCATCGAGAATTGCTGAATTATTTGGCCGTATAAAAATCGCATACGTCAGTGGTGGTGCACTAATAGCAGCAGCCGTATTTAGTAACATCCTTAACTTCATTTTTAATGCTTATTTAGGACGTGTCATTGATATCCAATATTTTGCAGAAGTAAGTTTAGTCGGAAGTTTTCTGTATATCGTTAATATCCCTGTTTCAGCATTAAGTTCAACTGTGAAATATCGAAGTGGATTTCTTGCCGGAAAATATGGCATCTCTGCTGCTTTTTCTTTTTGGAAAGAATTTCGACAAAAGACATTAATTGCAGGATTAGTAACTGCCGGATTATGGAGTGCCTCATCTATTTTCTTAAGTAATTATTTTCACACGTCTAGTATCCTTCCCTTCTTACTCTTTGCTCCATATATTATTGCTTCATTCATTACGGCCGTTGATACAGGATATTTATCAGGAAAGCTATTATTTAGCGCCTTGGCAATCGTTACAATTAGTGAACCAATACTTAAACTTGCAATTGCTATTGCTGCAGTTACTTTCAATCTTTCACAATATGCATATATTGCAATTCCTTTTTCGACTGTCGGCTCGTTCTTTATAGCTTGGATTTATGTGAAGCGTAATCAAGAAACAAAAAAACATACAGCCACAAAAAGAGAAATATCATACATTTCAAGACGATTTTTTACTGCATCAGCAATTTCAGGACTTTCCACAATGAGCTTCTTAAGTCTTGATATTATTCTCGCGAATCATTTTTTAACTAAAACTGATGCAGGTATTTACTCACTGCTCGCGTTAGCTGGAAAAATGATATATTTCTTAGGGAATTTAGCGACACAATTTGTGACACCACTCGTAAGTCGTCATGAGGGTGCAAATACAAATCCAAAGAAAACATTTCAACTTATCCTTCTCGGAACAATCCTTCTTGCTTTTGCTGGCTTTCTATTTTTTGGAGTCTTAGCACCATTTACATTACCATTTTTATTAGGTTCTAAATCTCAAGCTATTATTCCATTTATTCTCTTTTATGCTTTTGCTATGTTCTGTTTCACTATCTCAAGAGTTTATACATCATATTATCTTGTAAAAAAAGTTTACATGTTTTCGGCGCTAGGCTTTCTTCTGACATTATTACAATTCGGATTAGTTTACATTAATCACTCTTCGGTATTTTCTCTAGTATTCGCAATGTATGTAGTTGGAGGACTTAATCTTTTTATAGCAATTCTTCTCCATCTTAATATTGATTTTGTAAGAAACATAGAACGAGCTATTGCGGATTTTTTCGGATTATTTATAAGAACATCTACTATTCAACCAGAATCAGGAAAAACGCACATTCTTATTTTTAATTGGAGAGATACCCATCATAAATGGTCTGGCGGAGCTGAAACATATATTCAAGAACTTGCAAAAAGATGGGTAAAAAATGATGTCGCTGTGACACTATTTTGTGGAAACGATGGTCATAGTTCACGCACACAAACGGTTGATGGAGTAGAAGTTATTCGAAGAGGTGGAGCGTATCTGGTTTACCTGTGGGCGTTTCTTTACTATGTCTTAAAATTCCGTGGCAAATATGACGTTATCATTGATTGTGAAAATGGAATTCCATTCTTTACTCCTCTTTATACGAGTAAAAAGACGTTTCTCCTTGTTCATCATGTGCATCAGGAAGTGTTCCGAGAACATCTGATGTTCCCTCTCTCTACAATTGCTCGATTCTTAGAAGGAACAGTGATGCCATTCGTTTATCGAAACCAATCTGTTATTACAGTTTCTGAATCTTCAAAATCTGCATTAACAAAACTAGGAATTACTAAAGCATCTGATATTCAAGTCGTCCATAACGGAATTAATCATGCAACTTTTACTCGAAAGAAAAAAACGAAAAACCCAACTATTACATATATTGGACGATTAAAGCCATATAAAAATATTGATGTTGCCATTAAAGCTTTTCAAAAAATACATGCTAAATTCCCAGAATCAACGTTCTCGATTATAGGAGAGGGAGAAAGTAAGAAAAAACTTATGAAACTAACTAAAAAATTAGGTCTTACAACAGCAATCACATTTTATGGAAAAGTAACCGAAAAAAATAAAGCAACACTACTTGCTACAAGTTGGGTTGTTGTACAGCCATCAATGGCTGAAGGTTGGGGTATTACAGTTATTGAAGCGAACGCTGCTGGCACACCTGTTATTGCATCAAACGTCAGTGGGCTTAAAGATTCAGTCATTCATAACGAAACAGGAATACTGGTTAAAGTTCGAGATATTTCTGAACTTGAAGTAGCGCTAACGAAAGTTATTAAAAATAAAGCATACAGAAATCAATTATCTGAAAATGCGTATTTCTGGTCACAAAATTTCAATTGGGGAACAAGTGCAGATATGTTCTACCGACTTATTATTGACAAAACAATCACAAATAGTACAGGCGCTATTTCACTTGCGAGTAAATAACTATGAATAAGAAATTACATATCACATTTTTAGATTTTGATGACATAAAAAATCCGCTTCTTGCGGCAGGACAAGCTCGGGCTACACTTGAGGTAGGAAAACGAATTGCAAAAATAGGACATAAAGTCGATGTTATCTCAAGTAGATATCCGGGATATAAAGACCGTAAAGAAAATGGGATGAATTATCGACATATAGGACTTGGCACAACGAATATTAGAATTAATAATATTGCCTATATCCTTGCACTTCCGTTTGCCGTTTTACGACTACAAGGAGATATTATTGTTGAGTGTTTTACAGCTCCAATTTCGACCCTCTTCTCACCATTATTCACGAAAATCCCTGTCGTTGGTCTCCCTACCTCATTTGAAGCAGAGCGTTTCGCGACATTGTATCACTTACCTACAGATCGAATTGAAAAATTTGGACTACGATTTTATAAATATTTCCTTCCTTTTACTATCGATAATCTAAAGAAGATGAAAAAGGTAAATAAAACTGTTACAGCAAAAATCGTTCCTCAAGGTGTTGGAGAAGAATTCTTTACCATTAAAAAAAGTACCCCTGAATATATTTTATACCTAGGACGATTAGATATGGGACAAAAAGGTATCGATTTACTATTACAGGCATATAAACAAATTAAGAACAAAATTAATTATCCATTAGTAATCGCTGGAAATGGTCCTGATAAAGAAAAAATTACTACATTAATTTCTAAACTTTCATTAACGGATAGTGTAAGACTCATTGGGCCGACATATGGAGATGTAAAAGCAAAAGTACTCAGTAAAGCATTATTTGTCACTTTCCCTTCACGACATGAAGGATTTTCTCTTTTCTCACTAGAAGCATTAGCATCTGGAAATGGCATGGTTGGGTTTACGATCCCTGGATTAGCATGGACAGATCCAAAAAGTGTATTAAAGGCAAAACCATATAACGTAACTGAATACGCAAAACTTATGGTAAAAGCAGCAAATCCAGTGGTTGCTAAGTCACTTGGTCAACATGCTCGAGAATTTGCAAAACAATACACATGGGATAGTGTTGCAAAAGACTTTATTACATTCTTTAAAGAAATTTTAGAAAAGGAGCAAAAATAACATGAATATTCGATTCTCAAAACCTTATCATACTGGAAAAGAACTTACATATATTAAAGATATTATTGATAATAATATGGATGGAGCTGGAGATGGGAAATATACAAAACTCGTTCATGAATTCTTAGAAAAACGATACAACGTTGAAAAGGTTTTTTTAACAACATCGTGTACTACGGCACTTGAATTTGCAGTAAGACTCTGTGATTTAAAACCAGGTGATGAAGTCATCGTTCCATCGTTTACATTTTCATCAACCGTTAATGCTATTTTACTCTCAGAAGGACTGAAAGTAGTGTTCTCTGAAGTAACACCCGATACATTAAATATCGATCCTGAAGATATCCGACGAAAAATTACGAAGAAAACAAAAGCGATTATCGTAGTTCATTATGCTGGTGTTGCATGTGATATGGATCCTATTATGGAGTTAGCGAAGAAACACAAATTATTTGTGATTGAAGATGCAGCACAAGCAATTGAATCTAAATATAAAGGGAAATATTTAGGAACAATAGGCGACTTCGGGTGTCTTTCATTCCATGATACAAAAAATATTACCTGTGGTGAGGGTGGAGCACTTCTTATTAATCGAAATAATAAAAAGATCATTGAAGATGCAGAAATCATTCGTGAAAAAGGAACGAACAGAACCAACTTCATTCGTGGGGTTGTCGATAAATATACATGGGTAAATATCGGATCTAGTTATCTTCCATCAGATCTACTAGCAGCATATCTCTATGCACAACTTGAGAAAGTTGATGAGATAACAAAAATGAGACTTTCCATTTTCTCGTTTTATAAGAATCTCATGGTGCCTTTTGCAAAAAAAGGATTAGTTACTATTCCATCACTTCCAAAATTCGCTAGTGGAAACGGACATATTTTCTTCGTGTTATTTAATAATACTGATGATCGAAATAAAGTTATGGATTACTGCCGTTCTCACGGTGTAGCTGCAAGTTTCCATTATATTCCCCTTCATTCAGCTCCTCAGGGACGAAAACTAGGATATAAAAAATCTGACTTAGAAGTAACAGAGAGCGCTAGTAGTAGACTTCTTCGTTTCCCGCTATATGCAGGTATGACTAAAAAAGAAATGCAGTACATTTCAACTACTGTACAAGATGCAATGGCTCTTATCATGAAAAAAGATATTACAAAGCAAGAGAAAAAGTTCAAAAAAATTACTATTCCATATATGCCTTTTTCAGTAAAGTATTCACGCACAAACACTCCATTTATCCAATTTTCACGATAAGTATGAAACAAACAGTAACTATCGGCATTGCAGCCCACAATGAAGGGAAGAATATTTATTCTCTTTTGTCTGATCTATTAAAACAATCACAAACATCATGGACACTATCACAAATAGTTATTTATTGTGATGGGTGTGTAGATAATACAATTTCTGAAATTAAGAGAATTCGTAATAAAAAAATAATTATTATTGAAGGTAAAAAGCAAAAAGGAAAATGTTTTGGTCTCAATAAGATTATAAAAGATGCAACTGGTGAGAACATAGTTTTCCTCGATGCTGATATAACACTTGGAAGTAACAACGTAGTTACTAACCTTATAAAATATGTTGGTAAATATACAGTAATAGGTGGAAATGTTCGTCCTATTAAACCAATTTCATTTTTTCAAAGAGCAGTATATAGTACTTTTTTAGTATTTGATGAATCGCGAAAAAAGATTAAACAAGGAAATAACATCTTCGGGTGTAATGGTGGATGTGTGTTAGTTAATACTGCATTTGCTAAATCAATTCATATTCCAAATATTATTAATGATGATGACTTTATCTATTTCTCATGTATTCAAAGAGGTCTGCTTTTTAAGCATGTCAGAAACGCGATAGTTTATTATAAATTGCCTACAAAGTTGTCTGATTATCTGAAACAACTATTTCGATCTAATCCAACTGCTGTTGATTTAAATGTAAATAAATATTTTGGTGAACTCGTAGAAAAAGAATATAGTAGACCAGTTACTTTTTATATTGCTGCTATTGCTCATTCCTTTATTACCCTTCCCATAGAAACAACAACAATTGTAGCAATTAATTTTTTGTGTAAACCGTTATATCGAATTATTACCACAAATTATAAACTTTCTTGGCATACAGCAGTGACAACTAAATAATATGACAAACATATTTTCTTCTATCACCTCCAATCTATTAGAGGTACTATCTAATTTAAGCGATAAAATTTTTAATAATAAAATTGCTCAGTCTGTACCAACATTTAAAGGATATCAATTAAAGCACGTTATAAAAGAACAAAATAGTGATAATTTGGCTGGAACAGGGATATATAGTAATAAAAAAGGTGAATCCGTATTTATTAAATATGTTAGATACTCAATTAAAAATTCAGCATATAAACAACTTTATAAAGAGTATGACATTTTAAAAAAACTTTCCGCAATTACAAAAAACAATAAAAATAGCGTGCTTTCATTTTCTAGTCCAATTGGAATCATTGAAAATAAAGGAATCACTGCATTTGTTACAAGTTACCTTATGGGCAATACTATTGCGCGCCATAGTAATCAAGATAAGGTTTCCATAATGAAAAAATGTATTTTAGAACTTCGAGCGTTATCTACTAATAAGCAAGTAAAGGAAATGCAATTACCAATGAGAACTAAGATTCATGTTTTTGTTTCATTTCATATAAGTATTTTACGGCTTATTCTTCGACAACCACATTTAGTTAAAAAATATTTATCATATATTTTGCCGTTTTATAACATGTATCTTTTTGTACATCAACCTAAAAGGAGTTTAGTAATTGCACATCGAGATCTTCATTCAGAAAATATTATTACATCAGGAAAAAATATATATTTAATCGACACTGAAGTAACAGTATTAGCAGATGAAGAGACAGATCTTGCTATTCTCGCTAAGGCATATCTTCCTGTCGTAGGTAAAGAGTTTTATACATTACTTAATGAGTTACTTCCAGGTATTAAAAATAAGAAAAAATTTATAGGATTAAGCATTTTTTATGCTCTTCAAATCATGGCTATTTCTTCAAAAGACGACAAATTCTATATAGCAGGTGAAAATTATCTAACAAGATATCTTCCTGATGTTAGAGATTATTTACTTCCTCATATAAGTGTTGTGGAGAGAATTCATGCAGTAGGTTTGAGAATTCTTGGCATACTTAATAAAAGTAATATAATATCTTCCTCTCCTATAATTCTTTGTTATCACTCTGTCGGAAAAAGTACTTGGAGATTTTCAATTCAAACAACACATTTTGAAAAACAATTACGTTATCTAAAAAAGACAAAAAATATTGTTTCATTAGATGAAATCACGAGCAATCCAAAACAAAAAAATACAATTGCTCTTACTTTTGATGACGGATATAAAAATTTTTATACAGATGCATTCTCTATTTTAAAAAAATATAAAATGCCAGCAACGCTTTTTGTCCTAGGTGATGCAACTAATGCAAATAGACAGCAACTTGATAATGATTTACCTATGGTTTCTATAGTAGAAATGAAAGAACTTATTAATAATAATATAACTATTGGATATCACACAGCAACCCACAGTGACATGCGTTTAGCCTCAAATCGAGAACTTGAAAAGGAAATCATTTCAAGTAAAAATAACTTAGAAAAACAACTTGGACAGAAAATTACCTATTTTGCTTATCCACGCGGACTGTATTCAAAAAAAATTATTTCTTTTGTTAAAAAAGCAGGTTTTTCTCATGCATTTACTGTAAATGGAGGTTCAGTTAGTAAAAATGGATTTCCATATAAAATTAATCGAATTTCTATCGAAGGAAGTACAACACTCTCAGAATTCGCTACATTAGTATCTCCAATAGGAGCATACTATGAGCATTTATTCATGAAGTCATTAATAGTAAAAGAGTCAGTATCTTTTTCAATTAAAATTTTATTATCTGATCTCTATAGAAATAAAATAAATAGCAAAAACAAGAAAACACTAGTAAAATTGAACTAAATCTGATATACTATGGGTTATATGAATAAATATATTTATATTATTTTGACGATTATTGCTCTCATTCTCTACAGTCTTACACTTCGAGGAAACGTGGGTAATCCAACTCCGAAACAAATTGAATATCAGCTTAATAAAAGTGGCAAACCATTTGAAACATCGCAAGAACGTTCACGATGGGCACTCATTCTTTCGGTTGTAGATTATCGCACCGTGAATATCGATCATTATGCATCAATGGGAACACCTGATATAGGGAAGATTAATGGTCATTATTTTTCATTTTTCCCAATAGGAGCATCGTTATTAGCGATTCCGTTTTATTTGCTCGGATCATTACTCGGTATGAGTCAGTTGTTTACCTTCTCTGTTTCTACGCTTTTTGCATTATTTACAGTACTATTAATTGCTAAGTTTACACAAAAATTAGATTTACATTGGTCAACATCTCTATTTAGCGCGTTAGCATTCGGATTTGCGACAAATGCATGGGGTTATTCAGTTACTCTGTATGCTCATTTAATTTCTTCTTTTTTTATTCTTTCGGCACTCTATCTAACACTATTTTGGGAGAATAAACATGCAGTTCAAAAAGGTCTCCTCGTATGGTTATGCTATGCAGCCGGCGTATTCGTCGACTTTCCAAATTTATTTATCTTCATGCCAATCGCAGTATTACTTACATTCCAGGGAATTCAGTGGGAAACGATAAAAAAACGAATTAGACTTTCTATAAACTGGGCATATGTGTTTACTCCACTTCTGTTTGTCGCACTCATGTGTGGATATGGTTATTATAACTATGTTAATTTCGGTAAAGCGACGACGCTGAGTAATTCAATTCCACGTGTAAAAGATTTAAAAGTTAAATCATTGTCAGTTGCTGAAAAACACGCAAATGCAGGACAAGCTCTTAATACAAGAAATATGCTCGAGGGTTTTAATTCATTTTTAATTAGTAATGATCGTGGACTACTAGTCTACTCACCTATTGTATTACTTTCTGTTCTCGGACTCGGAATTCTTAATAAAAAAAGAAAGCTTGTTGAGATAGGATTAGTCGCTGTACCACTTACCTGTTTAATTCTTTATACCATGTTCGGAGATCCGTATGGTGGATGGGCTTTTGGTTCTCGATATATGATTGCTGTTTTACCAGAATTGTGTATATTAGCAGGAATTGGCCTTCAACGCTTCTCACTTAATATTTTCATGAAAGTTCTTTATAGTGTAGTTTTTATCTATAGTACAGCAGTATCATTACTTGCACCACTTACTACTAATGTTATTCCACCATTTGTTGAAGCACGAAATCTAGGACTTGTATCAAATTATCTCGCAAATTGGAAAATGATCATGCAAGACCAGCTTAATTCTTATATCTATAACTATGTACTTCACACAAGCATTCCAGGAATTAGCTATTACTTACTAGTTCTTTTTATTGTATTACTCGTTGGACTTACTACAATATGGTATCCAAAGAAAGGAAGAAATGAAATTTACCCTGCATAGTATCGAATTTAATACCAGTTTCTTAACTGTTTGTAGTAGTTGGATAGAGAAGCGAATGCTAGTTATTCTATCTATTATTCTTTCTCTTATTTCAATAGGTGCATTTGTTATTTATCTTCAAAACCACTTAGGTCTTTCATATAACGATGCGAGATCTCATTTGGATATCGGACGACGTGTAGTTGAAGGGTTAAAACCTGGTCTTGCTCAAATTGGAAGTGTATGGCTACCTCTTCCCCATTTACTTATGGTCCCAACAATCTGGAATGACTTTATGTGGCACACAGGATTATCAGGCGCAATTCAGTCTATGTTTTCTTTTGTTGGCACTGGTCTGCTTGTGTACCTATTCTTAAAAAGACTTGGAGCAGATATGTTATCAAGGCTTGTTGGAGTATTTATTTTTGTTGCGAATATAAATGTTCTTTATTTACAGTCCACTGCGATGACTGAATTGTTACTTATTTTTACAATGACAGCTAGTGTATACGAATTATTTCTTTGGCAGAAAGATGAGTCACTCTTAAATCTTTTAAAAGCATCATTCTGGGTTATGCTTTCAACGCTGATTCGGTACGACGGATGGTTCCTCTTTTTATATATAGGTGCACTTATTCTTTTTCTTAGTTTTAAAAAACGAGGATTTCGAGTTGCAGAAGGCACTGCGTTTTTCTATACAACTCTAGCAGGAGTTGGAATCGCACTGTGGTTTTTATGGAATTTATTAATTTTTAAAGATCCATTGTACTTTATCTTAGGTCCTTTCTCAGCTCACGCTCAACAGCAACAACTTGCATCTGCAGGTGTACTTGCAACTGAACACGATCTTTTTCTTTCTATTAAAGTGTATTTGTATGCTCTCGCATATAATAGTAATGCATTTATTCTGTTGCTTGGATTCTTTGGTTCGATTGCTTTGTGGTTTGAGAAGAAAGTAGAAGCAAATCTTAGAGTTGTGTGTTCAGCACTGATGGTGCCTCTCGTATTTAATATAATCGCTCTTTATTTCGGATTTTCTGTACTTTTCGTTCAGGGAATTTCAGGAGATACATGGTTTAACGTTCGCTATGGACTCCTTATGGCTCCGAGTATCGCTATTTTTGTCGGCTTCCTTATTTATAAACTTAAAACATTTAGATATGTTCTCATCGGCCTTATTCTTTTTGTATCTATATTTACATTCCTTAATAAGGATGCAGTAACGATTGACGACGCGAGAGTGGGATCTAGTCAAAAAAACGTTTCTGAAGTAGCGACTTGGCTGAGTGATCACACAAAAAACACACCAGGATTTATACTTATTTCAGCAGCTTCACATGATGCCATTATTTTCTCCAGTGGACTTCCTATGGCTAAATTTATTCATGAAGGAACTGGCGCATACTGGGAAACAGCGACAGTTAATCCTGACAGATGGGCACGATGGATTGTCATGAGAACGAACGATAATAACGATTTAACATTTAAAGCAGTCAGTAAAGTGCCAGGCTATAAAGACTATACATTAGTAAAACATTTCCCATTTGCTGATATTTATGAATTAAAACCCGAATATCTTTCTCAATTACAAACAAAACCAGTGCTTGGAAAACAAAAATAATATGAATAAATATATTTCTATCATCGTCGTACTTATCGTACTAGTAGTAAGTCTCGCTCTCGTAACAGTTAAATTCATATCACCTACAAAAGAAATGAAACAATGGCAATTTCAGTCAATTGATACGATGAAATATTCACGTGATTTGAGTCGAGAGAAATTAACGGATCCACTTTTTATTCGAACCATTAATGAGCAAGTAAAACAAATTGCAGATACTGGAGCTACACATATCGCTATCGCGACACCCTATGATGAAGAGTTTGTTCCAATTCTAAAACTGTGGGTTGCATCAGCTCGAGCAAATCATTTGAGCATTTGGTTTCGAGGAAATTTTTCTGGGTGGGAACAGTGGTTTGGTTATTCATCAATTTCACGTAGCCAGCATATTGAAATGACTAAAAAGTTTATAGTGTCACACAAGGATTTGTTTGAAAATGGTGACGTTTTCACTGCTTGTCCAGAATGTGAAAACGGTGGTCCTGGAGATCCAAGGATAACAGGCGATGTAAGTGGACATAGACAGTTTCTAATCGATGAATATACAGTAACTACACAAACATTTAAACAACTTAACAAAGCTGTGGCATCAAATTATCTTTCAATGAATGCTGATGTAGCAAAATTAGTTATGGATAAACAGACAACCAGTGCGCTAGATTCAATTGTGACTATTGACCATTATGTCGCGTCTCCTTCACAAATGATTTCAGATATTAGACAAATTGCAAAAAAATCTGGTGGAAAAATTGTAATCGGTGAGTTTGGAGCGCCAATTCCTGACCTCCACGGAGACATGACAGAATCAGAACAAGCATCATGGGTGAATGATGTGTTAACGAGATTATCTAAAGAACCTGAAGTAATTGGTGTCAGTTATTGGGTTAATGTCGGAGGATCAACAGAGTTATGGGACTCTAAGGGTAAATCTAGACAGGTTGTTTCCGTTATTTCATCACATTACTCAAACACCACTCCAAACACCAAATAACAAATATTGCACTATAAGATTCGATATGATATAATCCTGTAGGATTACTTTATAAGACATGAAAATTACACATTTTGTTTTAATTACTTCACTTCTTTTTGCTTTATCACCTAAGCCATTATTTGCTGCACCGAATACTGATTTCTCAGCATGTATCAACCCTCAAGGAACACTTATCGCAAGTTATGATAACGGCACACATGGAATCGTAAATAATACTGGTTCATATGCTGGCAGTGACAAAGTCTATGTACTTGGAAATGGAAATGCCATGCAATGTTTCTGTGGAACAAATAATGAGGGAATCCAAACAAATTGGCTTAAAAATACCGGATTTTCAGATGCTGAGATTTCAATTCTTAAAAACCAAGGTTGGACATCAATTCCAGACGGATCAGTCTGGGGACTTGATCCTGTACAGTATTTCGCTATGAATAATGCATATTCATGTGCAGGATCTAGTAACGGATCAAGTGGAAGTTCAAATGGGACAAGTAATTCATCATCAGCAAGTGATCCTGCAAAGTCATCAGTTCTTGGAGCATCAACGAACATCCTCACAGGGCTTGCAAGTACTGGAAACTCAGCTCTTTTTTATATAACACTCGTACTTGGCATCAGTTTAATTATTGCTGGAATTTTTCTTCCTAAATCGAAAGTACAGTAATTTACTCATCCCATGAAACGTAACCTTTGTTTTATCATTGGGACACTCCTCCTTCTGTTTTCTACCTATTTATTATTTGAACGGATAACTCCACGACGTCTTGCTTTTGCATATACCAAAACAGATATACAATCATCGCATGCAGAAGCACCAATTGGAATTGTTATTCCATCAATTGGAGTTTCACTCCCTATTTTTCCTGCGATAATTTTAAGTGATTCTTGGCCGACAACTGATAAAGGAGTTTCTTACTTAACATCTTCTCCCCTTCCTGGTAGTAAAGGAAATAGCGTCCTCTATGCTCATAATTGGCCGAATCTTCTTGGAAAACTACCACAAGTTAAACCTGGTGACAAAATTACTATAATCGGGGAAAATAACACTACTTCTTCATTTTCTGTTGTATATACAGCCACAGTCGATCCATCAAACGAAAGTATTCTCGCACCATCTACTGATACGAGAATTACTTTATATACATGTACGGGATTATTTGATACCAAACGGTTTGTCGTGGTCGCAACGCTCTAAGTTAGTTAATAATTCCTTTAAGAAATTCCGCTGTTTTCTGCCAAAACTGCTCAACGCCATTTCCCTGTAACTCTTCTTTTTGTGCATCATGTTGAGATTGATATCGTGTATTTAATAACATTTCCTCAATTATTCCCTCAGTTACGGCCCAGTGAATAAATATACCACTTAACGCTGCATCTTCAGGCAGTAATAAACCTCTCCATTGTTTCATTTTTTCAATCAAGACCTCATCTTCTTGTGTATGTAACGTTTCGTTTTGTTTTGCTTTCTCCCATAGCCTATGACTTTCAGGGAGTGTGGGAATCAATGCGTGTCGATGTAAAAATTCCAAATTATCGTATTCTTGTCTTCCAACTGGCTTTGTAAAAAGCATGATGGGTCCACCGATTTGGGTCGGATGAAGAAGCGATTTAAATGCCTGCTCACTTGGTTTGGTTATTTCAATACTAATAATTTCTCGTTGATACATTTGCTCATAAATATCTAGTACGATTCTATCTGTATAGGCTGAATGAATTTGAACATAATTTCGTGTAGCGATGGTTCCTAAAAAAGTTTTTGTATATTTGGCATCTTTTCCGACAATATGAAAATGATATCGATCAGAACTAAGATGAAGAGAATCTATCAGTTTTTCGAAAAAATCTAACCCTACCGCTGCACCAGATAGTGGAATAGCGATGTGTGTCGTAGATCTTCCTTCCTTATCTCCTTGTTTTTTTCTTTTTTCAATTTTATCCTCAACAAGTCGTGCTGAAAGAAGCGGACTGACTGGATACGGGTTAACGACAATATTGACCTCTGGAAATCTCATCCGCCGCCCATAAGCAACCAATTTTTCTTTCGTTTTTTCACTTGGTACAAAAATGATATCAGCGCCTGATACATACCAGATTTGCTGCGGACTATCATCAGTAACCTGAACGGCTAAAATAATCCTGACATGTCTTTTATGACTAAATTTTTCTTTAATGGATGCTATTTGATGCGCCAAAGCAAAATGCGTAGAAACAACGAGTACTGTTTCTGGTGTTTCAATCCGCTCATCAACAATTGTTTCTAGTTGTTGAAATAATAGTTTTGCATTTGAGCGATAAAAGTTCCGAGCCATTGTAGAATAAAGTCCTTCAAGCACACCTCTTTGTGTACGTTCCATAATTCGTGTTAACACAGGATGAATACTAAGCAGTCTATACAAAAATGTTATCGATTGATCTTGTGAACCAAGGAGAATTGGTGAAACATCTTTCGGTAGCCCATGATACAAAGCATCAGTAACACGAAGGTGCCCAAATCCCACTGGCGCATATGTAAAAATAAGGAGTAATGATTTGCGGGTAAAAAATGATTCAACATCACTCATGAGATAAGTGTAGCAAATTAAGCGTTTAGGGAATAGCGTCTAGGGTTTAGCTACAATGAATGGTATAATAAGTGACTATGAAAAAACTATTTTTGAGCCTATTACTACTACTTACTACCAGCTACTTACTACTAACTACCATGCCTAAGGCTCTAGCTATTGAGGATCCACGACTTCTGCCAAATAATAAATTTGGCATTCATATTCTCTTTCCGACAGAACTCACACAGGCTGCTACGTTAGTTAATTCAAACGGTGGTGATTGGGGCTATGTCATCATCCCAATTCAAGCAACAGATCGGGATATGCTTAAATGGCAGTCATTTTTTGATCAGGCAAAATTACTCCACATAACTCCTATTATCAGGCTTGCAACTGATGGCGATTACTTTAATACAAAAGTGTGGCGTAAGCCCTCAGCTGATGATGTATTAGATTTCGCAAACTTTTTAGACTCACTTGATTGGCCGACGAAAAACCGTTACGTTTCGGTCTTTAACGAAGTAAATCGAGCTGATGAATGGGGTGGCAGTGTAAACCCGACAGAATATGCACAGTTATTAAGTTATGCAGTCACAATTTTTAAATCAAAACATGAAGATTTCTTCATGATTGCAGCAGGACTGGATAACGCTGCGCCAAATCAAGGATCAGAGTATATGAATGAATACGCATATTACCAGCAAATGCAGGTAGCAGTTCCAGGCATTTTTGCTCAGATCGATGGCATTGCCAGTCACTCTTATCCAAATCCAGGATTTTCTCAACCACCGACCACAAATACAACAAAAAGTATTTATAGTTTTTTTTATGAGAAACAACTCCTTGACTCATATGCGAACAAATCGCTGCCTGTTTTTATTACAGAAACTGGCTGGACGGCTGAAGCTATTTCTGATGACATGCGAGCTAGTTACTACCAAGACGCGTTTAAGAATGTCTGGAACGACTCAAATATTGTCGCTGTCACTCCATTTCTTCTTCAAGGAAGTGGCGGACCATTTGAAAAATTCACGTTTATTAAACCTGATCAATCAGAAACAAAACAATATCAAGCATATAAAAATATAACTAAAGTAAAAGGGCTTCCAACTATCGCTAAGGCAACAACGAAAGTCTTGGGGTTAACTAACAAAGACGATTTAGAAGTAAAAAAATTCATACCTACTAAAAAGGAAAAAGCATTTTCCCCTTCTCAAATCATGGCAGGGCTTTTTCACTGGGTTATGAAGCTAGAATAACAGCTAGAAGATAGGAGTTAGAAGATAGAAGATGTTTTTTTATTTTTCCTCTACCTTATAACTTTTATCTCTTACGATCAAAACTATGGTTATACTTTTACACGGTGATGACACTGCACATTCTCGAAAAGTGTATGGAGAATTAAAAAAAACCCATCCTGATGCGATTACATTCGATGGTGATGCTGTAACCCTAACAGACCTCACACAAGAACTTGCAGGAGGAGGATTATTTGCTGAGGAAAAACATGTTTTTTTAGAACAGTTACTCACGAAGAAAAAATCAGCATCAGAGAAAGAAGCATTTATTGAACTACTTAACAATACTGGAAATGACAGCACCATAGTACTCTGGGAGTCAAAAGAGATTGATAAAAAGACAGTAGCTCTTTTTTCTCATGTTCAAGATAGAGTACATAAACTTCCCCAAACTCTTTTTGCACTTATGGATGCACTATACCCCAATAACACTTCTCAATTACTTGATCTTTATCATAGAACGGTTGAGGTTACTGAGGAGGAACTCATATTCTTTATGCTCGTTCGACAAGTTCGTCTTCTACTCTCATTTAGCGAGTCTCAAACAAGTATTGACGAAGCAAAAAGAATTGCTCCATGGCAAAAAGGAAAAGTACAGAAACAATCGTCTTTATTTTCAAAACAGCAGCTTATCTTACTTCATCAAAAGCTTTTTGAAATTGAAAAAGGAATGAAAACAGGCTCTCTTTCTTTGTCACTGCGTAGTACCATTGACATTTTTTTAACTGAGGTTTAAACTAACAAAAGTTTATTATGAATGAGCATATTACTTCTCTTCTCGATACAGCTCTTAACGAAAAGCACCTCAATCAGACCGCATATGATGAAATCGTTAAATGGTTAACACACGACGAATTCACAGAATTTATAGAACCTCTTACAAAAGAAATTGAAGCACAGAATTGGGAATCACTCATGGATAAATTCTACCGTGTCGTTATTTTTGGAACAGGTGGAATTCGTGGCACGATGGATATCGGAACAAACCGGTTAAATAATTACATCATCCGCTGGGCATCTCAAGCATATGCACAATACTTACTCAAACATAAAGCTGATCGAGTGAAAGATGGTGTTGCTCTCGCATATGATAGTCGTCATCATTCAGACGAATTTGTTCGTGAAACAGCGAGAGTGCTTGCTGCAAATGGTATTCCTGTTCATATGTTTAATTACTACCGTGCAACTCCAGAACTTTCATTTACCGTGCGTCATCTCCACTGTGTCGGTGGCATAGTACTTACAGCTAGTCATAATCCTCCAGAATTTAATGGATATAAAGTATATGACGAGAACGGGGTTCAAGTTCTTCCAGCCATTGGAATGCTTATCGAGCAAGAATTTAAAACTATTACAGACATTAAGAAAATGAGTTTTGATGAAGCCGTTGAAAAAGGCATGGTAACCTATATCGGCGAAGATGTTGATAAAGCATTTGCAGAAGCTGCAAAAGCTGCATCTGTGACAGGAGACAGGGATGTAAAAATTGTCTACTCCCCTATGCATGGTGTCGGTTCTCAATCAGTACTTCCTGTGCTTAAAGAACTTGGATTTAATGACATCGTACTCGTTGAGGACCAAATGAGTCTCGATGGCGACTTCCCTAATGTCACAGGAAATTTCCCAAATCCTGAATTCCCTAAAGTCTATGATAAAGCGATAGCACTCGCGAAAGAAACGAATGCAGATATCGTGCTTCTATCAGATCCTGATGCTGATAGACTTGGAATGGCTGTTCCTGATCGAGATGGTAACTGGACCCCACTCAATGGTAATCAAGGTGCGGTTATCATGACATATTTCCTCATGGAAGCATTAAAAACGAGTGGAAAAATGCCTGAGAATCCAGTACTGGTTAAAACATCAGTAACAACAGATCTGTTCCGAGATATCGGAGAGAGCTTTGGAGCTGAAGTAATTGGTGATTTACTTGTCGGATTTAAATTTATTGGAGATCGCATCGAACATCTGCCGAAAGAAAAGCATTTCATTTTTGCAGCTGAAGAAAGTGTGGGCTATTTATTTGGTAATGCATATCGAGATAAAGGCGCTGAGACACCAGCGATCATTGCTGCAGAAATGGCAGCATTTTGTAAAAAGAATGATATGACTGCGATGGAACTGCTTGAATCGATTTATCAAAAATATGGATTCTATGCAGAACGTCTTTACTATAAATTAATTGAAGGATTTGGAGCACTTGATCAAATGAATCTCGCGATGAAGAAACTTCGTGAAGATCTACCTAAAGAAATTGCTGGCCGAAAAGTAGTTCGAGTTTTGGACCGCCTAACCGGTGAACTTCGAGATGGTCAGACAGGAGAGCTGATCGAGACCAGAGCGTGGGATAAAGGTGATATGATCTCATTCTTCTTCACAGAAGACGAGAGAACTGTCGTCCATGGTCGCCCATCTGGTACTGAGCCCAAGATGAAATATTATACGGCTGTTAAAGGAGATCTCAGTAAACAGTCGAAAGAAGAAATTATGGCAGATGCAGAAAAGATCGAACAAGACATCGCTGCTAAGTTCGAAGCTATTCTCTCCACCATAAAAGTCGACGTATTCTAATGACTACAGATTTCTCCAGGGAATTCGATTTTGCCACATCAATAATTCGTAAATCTGGCGAAATTGCACTTTCCTATTTTGAGAATAACCCAACCTTTCATACAAAACCTGATCACTCAACTGTTACAGAAGCCGATATAGAAATTGAAGCATTCATTCGACGTGAGTTTGAAAACGAATATCCAAACTACGGATTTATCGGTGAAGAAAGTAACGCAGATCGAAAAGAAATTAACTGGATTGTCGACCCGATTGATGGGACATCGGCATTTGCCAGAAACATTCCTGATTTTTCAAATGTTATGGCCTTAACAAAAGAAAACGAAGTGCTTTTCTCTTATATCTACCATCCATGTACCCGTAGATTATATTCAGCTAAAAAAGGTGAAGGAGCATTCAGAGATGGAAAGAAAATTGTTGTCAGTACTATCGAAGCGCTTGGAAAAGATTATGGCATTGTGTCATTAACGCACAAGAATTTTTATAATGATCGATATAAAGATCACCTTGAATCGATTGCCGAAAAACACCGAACCAGAATCGCTCACAGTGCAGGTGTTGAAAGCAGTTACTTAGCGAGTGGCAGCATTGATGTATTAATTAAACTTGATCAACCTCTATGGGATACGGCTCCTGAATGTTTTCTTATGGAAGAAGCAGGCGCTGTTATAAAAGACCTCTACGGGGATGAATTCCATCTCGATTTCTCAGCTGGAGCAATGCATAATTACATTGCATTTACTCCCAATATATTTGCTAACGAATCTGAAGGACTTATTTTTCCAAAAGATAAATAAATAGTATTGTATTAATAAAAAAGGAGTGATAGTATATCTGTATGTTTGATCTGAACAGTATTAATAAATCACAGTTTTCAAACGAACCCTACATTAAACGAGTAGAAAAGCCATGGGGATACGAACTCCACTGGACACCAGACACTCTTCCCTACATGGGTAAAATTCTTCACATCGACGCCGGGAAACGGCTTTCACTTCAAGTACATGATCAAAAACAAGAATCTTGGACACTCATGAGTGGTGAAGCAAAAGTTGTTTGGGAGAATAATTCAGGAGAACTGATCGAAACAGTTCTTCAACCAGGAGTTGGATATACGTCTCTTATTGGTCAAAAGCATAGACTTTGTGGTATAACTGATTGTGACGTTATCGAAGTTTCTACTCCTGAAATTGGCACAACTTTTAGACTAGAGGACGACTTTAAACGACCTGATGAAACAGAAGAGCAGCGAGCAAAAGAGCGTGGAGAATCCTAGTACTTTAAGACAAGTCCTATTTGAGATTTGTTATAAAATTGGGGGTCTCAGACTTGATACATATTGGGGATCAAAAGCTTTTATCGCGAAGGTAGGGGCTGTTATTTTCATACTCTATATGTTTTTTGAAATATATGCAAAATTTAACTGACTTAGAAGCAATTAAAAAAATCGATCCACAGGATACTGTAGCCTCAACTGAAATGATGGCTGAGCAGATGGAAGCAGCTTGGCAGCAAGTGAATGCGCTTGATCTTCCGACTGACCTGGGAAATATTCAAAATATCGTCTTCTGCGGTATGGGAGCATCTGTCTATGGTGCACTTGTTATTAAAGCTCTTCAAGGTTCAGAAATGCCATATCCAACTGAAGTAATTTCTGATTATCACCTTCCCTCGTATGTTAATGAAAACACCCTCGTGGTTCTGACTAGTTATTCTGGAACAACTGAAGAAGTTTTGTCATGTGCACAGGAAGCGAAAGATAAAAGTGCGAAGATGGTTATTCTCACCAAAGGTGGTCAGTTGGCAGAATTTGCGAAAACAAACTCTATTCCTGCATATATCTTTGACGGAAAATTAAATCCAGCTGGTGTTCCACGACTTGGAAATGGATATACCATCCTTGGTCTTATCGGACTTCTTAATAAGACAGGTATCATAGATGTCGAAGAACGTGAAATTCGTGATGCTGTCACGAGACTCAAAGAAAACCTTCCTAATATTAAAGCACGAGCGATGCAGGATTCAGAAACATTCGTGAATAAAATTCCCGTCATTTTCGCAGCTGAACATTTATCAGGTAACGGTCAAATCTTTAGAAATCAGTTTAACGAAACAAGTAAAGCGTTCTCAGCTTTCTATCTCGTACCAGATTTAAATCATCACTTAATGGAAGGACTTCAATTCCCGACTGAATCACCACTTCATTTTATCGTCCTTAACTCACCAAATTACTCGCCTAAAATTAAAAAAAGAATGGAACTCACGATTGATGTCGTCAAACAAAATAATCATGTCGTACACGAGATGATGACTTCGGGAGCCACTATTTATGATGATTTCTTAGAAGTTCTGGCTTACGGAAGTTATCTAACACTTTATCTAGGACTTCGCTATGATCAAAACCCTGCAACCAACCCATGGGTAGATTGGTTTAAAGACGAACTCAAAAAAAGCTAGTCACATCCTATAACTTACACTTTTCCTCTAAATCTAGTATAATCAAAACAAGTTTCGCGTCTTATAGAACATTTTTGCGTTTTATACTACAAGAAATCATAGTTAGCTTTGCACTTTTATAAGAATAGTTTTGAACAGGAAGAAAGGATGGGATAGATTCCCCTTCTCTCGTCCTGTTCAAGATGAACAGAAAGTAAAGGAGAGTCAGTTGAAAAAACCCCTGAAGATTACCATTCCGATCTCGCGTTTTCTCGGCACTATACCCAGTGACTGGACGATAGTAGATTGTCCTGATGCAGTAGCCGCTGGCTATGTAATTTCCTGGAAAAAGTATCACAAAAACCTTTTCCAGGTCAGGGCACATGTACAATCGAGTGACCATCCACTAAAGATCACTCGAATCGAGGTTGTCTGGAAGAAAAAGCAAATCAAAGGTGTCGTATACTCAAACAAGAATCGGATGCGTCATGAACAACTTATCTCGATGCAGGATCACATCGACCATATCGTCATAACACATCTGTAGGAGGTGCCACATGCCGACGATTCACATTCCTGTCGAATTACTTCAGAATCCACCCGATGACTGGGAGACTCTGGAAAATATTCCAGATTTGTCACCTCGCGTGTTCGTAGAATGGCGTCTACCGGGAATGAGTCCAAATGTCTGGATTCGTGTCCGATATACGCACAACTTGATGCCCATCTCTCTTTCTAGCGTTTTCATCGCTCTCGAAAAGCCAGTCCCGTTCAAAGCAATGCCTAACAAACAGCATTGGCTGATGCGGGGAAAACTCTTCAAAAAAAGCATAGAAACAGCTTCAGGAATTCAGATCAACTATTAATCTCACTCTCGCCATTTCAGTGCAATCAGATGTACCGGGGATCTCAAATCCCCGGTACAACCATTCTTAAAAACCCCTAAAATACTCTTGATACATCCTATCCATTTAATACATAATAGATGTAATGCCCACGAAACGAACGAATCAGATCTACTGGTTTAAAGAAGTTACTAAAGATGATATTTCACTCGTTGGTGGCAAAGGTGCTAACTTAGGTGAAATGACGAAAGCTGGTTTTCCTGTCCCTCCAGGATTTATTGTTTCGTCCAAAGCGTATTTCCAATTTCTTAAAGAAAATAATCTTACCACAAAAATAAATCACCTCTTGCGTACAGTTAACTTCGATCATCCAGAATCTCTCATGCAAGTCTCAAGTCATATAAAAAATCTCATTACGCATGAACATCTCTCAGAAGAACTAATTCAAGAAATTTTTCATTTCTACAAATCATTAGGTGGCGTGCTTGAAGATCCACTTGTTGCAGTTCGCTCAAGTGCTACCGCTGAAGACCTCCCTACTGCCTCATTTGCTGGCCAACAAGAAACATATCTCAATGTTAAAGGCGAAGCCAACCTGATTCTAAAAATAAAAGATGCCTGGGCATCATTATTTGACGCACGGGCAATTTTTTATCGACATGAACAAAAATTTGACCACTTTAGAGTTGGCATCGCAGTTGTCGTGCAGGCAATGATCGAGTCTGAGAAATCAGGTATTATGTTCACAGTTGATCCTGTGTTACAGGATAAATCAAAGATTATTATTGAAGCGATTTATGGACTCGGAGAATACATCGTCGGGGGCAAGGTAACACCAGATCACTATGAAGTTGCAAAAGATAGAAATACAATTTTAAAAACGAGCGTTGCGACACAAGATGTGAAATTAGAAAGAATTAACGGAAAGAATAAAGAAAGTAAACTATCTGCTCGAGAAGGAAAAACACAAAAACTAACAGAAATGGAAATATTAGGCCTGGCAGATCTTGGTCGTAAGCTTGAGAAGCACTATTATTTTCCACAAGACATAGAATGGGCTATTGAAAAAAATCATATTTATGTCGTCCAGACTCGTGCGATTACAACACTTCATAATAAAAAGGTAGCTGAGACGCATACTCCATCAACAAAATTAGAACTACTGCTTCAAGGCTCACCTGCTTCCCCTGGTCTTGCTTCAGGACCGGTTAAGATACTTCATTCAATTCGAGATATGGAATCACTCATGCCAGGAGATATTCTAGTTGCTTCACAGACCAACCCGGACTTTGTTCCTGCGATGAAAAAAGCAGCTGCCATAATCACTGAAAAGGGTGGACGAACATCCCATGCTGCCATTGTGTCACGAGAACTTGGAACTCCAGCTGTCGTCGGGACAGAACATGCATTGTCGATACTTAAAAATGGCATGGTCGTTACAGTCAACGGATCCAAAGGTGAAGTCTATAAAGGTGCGACCTTTTTATCAAACGATCAGAACTCCCCACACGATGAAAATATTCATACGAAAACAGCTACCAAAGTATATATAAATCTTGCTGAGCCAGAACTAGCAAGTAGTATGGCCGCTAAAAATGTCGATGGGATTGGACTACTGAGAGCTGAATTTATGATGGCTGGAATTGGTGTTCATCCAAAGAAAATGATTAGAGATGGCAAGAAACAAGAATTTATCGAAAAATTAGCATCACAAATTGAAATATTCTGTACTGCTTTTAATCCTCGCCCTGTTATTTATCGAGCATCTGATTTTAAAACAAATGAATATCGAGGACTCGTCGGTGGTCGCGAATATGAGCCAGTCGAAGCAAATCCCATGCTTGGATATCGAGGTGCATTTCGATATATTCATGATCCTGAGGTTTTCGCACTTGAGCTAGAAGCAATTAAAATTGTAAGACAGAAAAAAAATCTTAAAAATCTTTGGCTTATGGTTCCATTCGTGAGAACTGTTCGAGAATTAATTGAAGTAAAAAAAATCATTAATGATGCAGGGTTACAACGTTCTCCTCTCTTTAGACTCTGGATGATGGTTGAAATCCCAGCAAACGTTGTACTTCTTGATGAGTTCATAAAAGTAGGCATCGATGGTGTTTCTGTGGGGACAAATGATTTAACAATGCTTATGCTTGGAACTGATCGAGATAATAGCGAAGTAGCACGATCTTATGATGAACAAAACCCAGCGATGCTCTGGGCACTTGAGCACACTATTAAGACTGCGCGTAAAAATCATATCACTTCTTCAGTCTGTGGGCAGGCTGCATCACTTTATCCAGAACTTCTTGAAAAATTATTAGAATGGGGTGTAACGAGTGTTTCTGTTTCATCAGATGTCGTTCCTCGTGTTCGAGAACACATTGCTAAAATTGAACGGAAAATACTTAAATAGCATCAGAATACATTGTAAATACAATCTTTATTTGCTACAGTATATATATTCTTATAGAAACATATGGCGAAAATTGCAGAAATTAAAGCATTCGAAATCCTCAATTCTAAAGGTAATCCCACTGTTGAAGCTGTCGTGATACTCGATGACGGAAGTATCGGTGTCTCTGATGTTCCAAGTGGCACATCAACTGGTACCTATGAAGCATTTGAACTCAAAGATATGGATCCGAAACGATACTCAGGCAATGGTATGCTAAAAGTAGTAGAGAATGTTGAAAAAATCATCGCCAAGCAATTAGTTGGAATGGATGCTGGAGTTCAATCTGAAGTAGATAAAGCAATGATTGATCTAGATGGTACAGAAAATAAAAGCAAACTTGGTGCGAACGCAATTTTGGCTGTTTCAATGAGTACTGCTAAAGCTGCTGCTATCTCAGCTGGAGTCCCACTATACCGATATATTCATTCATTAACAAAACGAGAAGACACTG
Organism: uncultured Gammaproteobacteria bacterium; assembly: GCA_964503265.1. GTDB lineage: Bacteria > Patescibacteriota > Microgenomatia > Levybacterales > UBA12049 > CAZCYO01. The sequence continues at coordinate 284,245 of CAZCYO010000001.1, read as the reverse complement.
AAATGAAAGTCCCCACTCCCCTTTTTAATATTATAAATGGTGGAAAACATGCTGGAGATAATATTAATATGCAAGAATTTATCGTGACTCCAGCGAGTTCCAAATCATACACGCAAGGCCTTGAAATGGGTGTTACGATTTATAAAAAACTTCATGAAGTATTACATAAAGGAAATTTTAGTACACTTGTCGGAGATGAAGGTGGATATGGCCCAACACTTTCAACGAATGAAGATGCATTATCACTTATTTCTCAAGCAATTGAAGCAGCAACATATAGACTAGGGTATGACGTTTTTACAGGCATTGATGCAGCTGGGAGTAGTTTCTACCTAAATAAAAAATATTCAGTAAAGGATAAAAATATCGCATTAAATGCAGCTGAGTTGGTAGAATTTTATAAAGAACTCATCGAGAAATATCATATTCTTTACCTTGAAGACGCACTAGCTGAAGACGACTGGGAGGGATGGCAGGTAGCATATACGAGTATTAATAAAGACATTATTTTAACTGGTGATGATTTAACAGTCACAAATCCCATTAGACTACAGATGGCACTTGAGAAAAAAACTATTTCTGGCATTATCATAAAACCAAACCAAATCGGATCTGTATCTGAATCAATTGCAGTCGTTGAAATGGCTCGGGAAGCAGGTATAAAAGTCATTACCTCACATCGAAGTGGCGAGACGAACGACGATTTCATCGCTGATTTCGCTGTCGGAGTGACAGCAGACTACGTCAAATTCGGCGCCCCAGCCCGTGGTGAACGCATCGCCAAATACAACAGACTCTCACAAATCGACAGACAATTACAAACACAATAAATCATTGTGTCATCCCCGACCTGCCTCGCCCAGCGAAGCCTTGGCGAAGTTGGGATCGGGGATCCAGACTTTCAATAGATTCCCGCCTTCGCGGGAATGACAATTTTTATGGCCTACCTAGCACTCGTACGACATGGTGAATCTGAATATAATAAAAAAGGTATTTGGGCTGGCTGGGATGATCCAGAACTAACCGAAAAAGGAATTGAAGAAGCAAAAGTTGCAGGTTCAGAACTGAAAGACATTTCATTTGACCTAGCATATTCCTCCGTTCTCACTCGTGCAAAACACACACTCCATATTATTCTAGAATCACTCAACCTCTCATCTATTCCTACTACTGAAAATAAAGCTCTTAATGAACGAAATTATGGTGATTTTACTGCTAAAAATAAATGGGAAGTGAAAGAAACACTTGGTGAGGAAGACTTTTTGAAATTACGCCGTGCATGGGATTACCCTGTTCCAAACGGTGAATCACTAAAACAAGTATATGAACGTGAAATTCCATATTTTGAATCTGAAATTCTTCCCCACCTAAAGGACGGAAAAAACGTTATCCTTGCCTCAAGTGGAAATGCACTCAGAGCATTGGTCAAGTATTTAGACAATATGCCCGATGAGGAAGTAGCCTCGCTTGAAATCGCGACTGGTGAAATTTATCTATATCAATTAGATTCTTCAGGAAAAGTAACCTCAAAAGAACTCCGCCATCATAGAGAGAATACTGTTTAGACTCCTAAGTTGTTCTTTTTAATCCACCATGTTTTAATAACACTAATTGAAACGGTAGATAAGAAAAATCCTAGCGTTGGAACAACTGCATTCATGAAGGGAACTGGTGTACCGATAATAGAAAGCAGTACCACCATCACGATATATGTTAAGCAAATAATAGATAATCGACGAGTATTTGATGTTTCCCACGCTTTTTGCATTTCAACCCGCTTATTTCGCGCTTTTATCTCGGCTAATTCTTTTTTTACCTGTTCGATTTCTTCCATATGTTGATTTTAACATATGAAATACATATGAAAATGCTTTTCATTTTACGCATGATGCAGTACAATACCTGCCTATGGATAGCATAACTATTTCGTTTACTCTACTTATTTCATTTATTCTTGGTGCAGCGATCGGGATAGAACGAGAAATTAATGAAAAAAACATCATTAATGGTAAGATTGTTTCGGTTCTGGGATTGCGCAGCTTCGCGCTTATCGCGACGTTAGGAGCAGTTGCAGGGATACTCTATACCAATTTTATTGGATTCTCTATCCTCATTAGCGCAGCGTTTCTCGTTCTTCTTATCGTGTTTTATGTCCTTGATACAAACCAAACAAAAGATACAGGAATTACTACTGAATTAGCCATGCTTTTCTGTTTTATCATCGGCATACTGATCGCAACCACGATTATTCCAGTACAAGTAACAATAGCTATGACTGCAGTTCTGGCACTCACTCTCTCTCAAAAAAGAGCTATTAAACAGGTGATCGGAGGTATAAAGCGCGCAGAACTTAACGCTTTTATTAGTTATGCCATCATCGCCCTGGTTATCCTTCCCTTTCTACCAAATACATCGTATGCACTAAAGGATATCCCCGGACTAACCAATTTCTTTAATAACGCACAGGTGCCAGTAAACGGTCTTTTTCAGCTTGAGATAGTTAACCCATTTAAATTGTGGCTGATAGTCGCACTCATTACCGGAGTCGACCTTATCGGATACATTCTCGAGCGAACACTTGGACGCCAAAAAGGATGGATACTAGCAAGTATCGCTGGAGGCTTTATCTCAAGTACTGCGACCACTCAGTCTCTTGCACTGCAAAGTAAGACGTCAAAAGATGTAAATCATCTCCTTTCAGCTGCACTGATCGCGAATTTGGTCAGCTTTTTTCAGATTGCGATTCTTCTTTCCCCGCTTAATATCACTTTTGTAATCAGACTCCTCCCGATTCTTGGATTAATGATCGTGAGCAGTCTGGCCGTCACAATATTTTTCACCATGCAATCAAGTAAAAAGAAACTCAAGCCAGACAAGTCACATGAAAAAGAGACTGAGATTTTTGCCTTGTCACCTGCAATAAAGTTTGCAGGAATATTTCTTGTGATAAGCATTCTTTCGAAAGTAGCATTGAAGTATTTTGGCAGCAGTGGTTTTTTAGTAACCACTGGAATTGGAGCGCTCGCAGGGCTAGATGCAGTCATGATTAACACCGCCCAACTTTCAGGAACTACCGTTTCATACCAACTAGCCGCTATCGCCTTTATTCTAGCTAATGCAGTAAATCTAATCGGTAAAACAGCATATAGTTACTTTCTAGGAACCAAAGAATTTACAGTAAAATTTGGACTGAGTGTCATGTGTATTATCGTCACAAGTGTATTGGGTCTTTTCTTGATTTAACTCAATGAAAATACTACCACGTATTCTCCTTTAGGGTTGGTTTTGGAGAAATGAATGAGAGCTTCTGAGATTCTGAAATGTCGTGATTCTTCATGGATTTTCGTCAGCTCCCTCGCAAGTACTACTTCGATATCTCCAAATACCATCTGCATCTCTTCAAGTGTTTTAATAATTTTATGAGGCGCTTCAAACATTATAATCGTGGATTTAATAAATTCATTTGCTTTTTTAACACTTTCAAACAGTGATTTTCGATGTCCTGATTTATGTGGAGGATAACCGACAAATGTCCATTTATCAGTCGGCATCCCTGATCCAACCAAGGCCATAAGCGTACTTGAAGGCCCAGGAATTACCTCTATCTTTACCCCGGCTCTAATACATTCGCGAATGAGTTTATATCCCGGGTCTGAAATCGCTGGCATGCCTGCATCTGATACGAGTGCGACATGTTCATCATTATGAAGTAGGGATAGGATCTCTGGAATACGCCGAAGCTCGTTCTGTTCGAAATATGAAAGGAGTTTCGGACGTTTAAGTGCTCTATCTTCCACATGCATGAGCGTTTCATACACAGGCATGAGGGACTGCAGAAGACTCCCAGTACGTCTCGTATCTTCACATGCAATCGTATCTACATGAAAAAGTGTATGAATCGCACGAATCGTAATGTCTTGTAAGTTCCCAATCGGTGTCCCCACCACAAATAAAATTCCCATTGTGCGTATTTTAGCACAAAACAGCTGTATAAAACGCAAAAAGCACCTTGGGGTGTGGTCGGAAGACCAAGGGTTTTTGCGTCCTATCAGCGAGTGACAGGCCAAATCCTCCTTTTACTTCCGCACCCTTCTGGTGCTTATGTATAGTTACTGTGATTGGTGAATGAGAAAATCATACAGCTTCTAGTTCCGAGGAATGATCTCGCCGAGAACTTCGTAGACCACCGGAACACCCTCAAGGGTCGCCGGCAGGTTGTCAGACGGTTCAGCTTCACTTGTCAGCCAGACGTGCACACAGTGCACTCCGTTAATCACACACGTGCCAACACCGTTAACTTTCGGCCTCTGCCTCAACTGCCGAGAGTGCCGATTCTTGATCCGCAGGACATCCTTCTCGTCCATAGAGACCCCCCTAAGTTCAGCACCTATATGGTGCAAGAATTGACTGTATGCAGTGATTATGTCCTACTACAGCCCGTGAGGGTATAATTCGTCACGACCTGGAGCTGGTCGGCATGCAGGATAATGAAGTCAGTTCGACCTGGCTCACGTTTCATCAGACCTTCGACACGTTGAGAAATGCTCTCGAGATCGACATAGGCTTCAATCTGATGAGTAGGTACGACCAACTGCTTTTCGGCAGTTTCACCATGAGCAGGCACATTGATTTCTTCTACCGTAAAGAGGATCAGCATGTACTTCCCATCTTCGGGCATGAACTCCGGTCGATAGACAACTTTTCCTCCGAACATGTTTTCCATCTTTTTCTCCAACCGTAGTAATGCAAATTGTAGTACAACTTGGCTGCCACATGGCAAGCTTCTTATTCACTTCGTGAATGAACAAAAAGCCGACCATGTGTGATATCTCACAATGTAAATGTACGCCTGAATTATAACAAAAGATAAGGAAAAATAGAACTATGGGGTTAATTTTGATATAGGATTCTGGAAAAGTCGGTGCTTTCCAGAATAACAGGAGAAGAGATTGCTTCGTCGCTTGGCTTCTCGCAATGACAATAAGCTAATTAGAGGAATTTACGAACGAGAGAGACTGCTCTTCCTTGGATGCGGATGCTTTTAGGATAGATCGGTTCCATGGTTGCATTAGCTGGCTTAAGTACTACTCTTCCATCTTCCATATAAAATCGTTTTAATGTCGCGAGGTTATCATCAACGAGTGCGACCACGATCTCACCATTACGTGCTTCTGATACTTTTTCGATTACGACATAATCACCATCCATAATACCATCATCTATCATCGATGTTCCCTTTACCTGAAGCACATATGCTGTTTTTCCACCTGAGATCAGACTCGCTGAAACTGGGAATGTCGCATTTGGATCTGTGTGTGGTTCAAGTGGCTTGCCTGCTGCGATAAAACCCATAAGAGGAAGTTCGATAGATGGCGAGACTTTATACATATTAGGTGAAATGTTATCTTCGATGATGCGAAGTACACGTGCGTTTCCATCTACTTTCTGGATATATCCTTTTTCAACTAAATTTCGGATAATCGTGTGGATCGTTGAGACACTCTTATGTCCTGTTCCTTTCGCCATTTCGACGAGAGTTGGTGAGTACCCATACTGTTTTTGGAATTGTGCGAGAAATTCTAGGAGTTCTCGTTCTTTTTTATATAATACGCCTGGCATAATGATTATCAGCAGTTATAAAAATAAACTAATGATATGAAAATTATACGAATTTCGTATAATTTAGACAATCGGACAAACATAGACAAAGCATATCAATATTTTTATAGGACTTAAGCACTCTTCTCTCTCATGTGATAGAATAGGTGCATGGATTTTAAACTTAAATCAGATTTCAAACCTATGGGTGATCAGCCTGATGCTATTGCGAAACTCGTCTCAGGACTTAAAAAAGATGAACAAAACCAAGTGCTTCTCGGTGTTACAGGAAGTGGTAAAACGTTTACCATGGCAAATGTCATCCAGCAAATTCAAAAACCTACTCTTATCATCTCGCATAATAAAACACTTGCAGGGCAACTCTACCAGGAGTTCAGAGATTTCTTCCCTGAAAATGCTGTCTCTTACTTCGTTTCTTACTATGATTACTATCAGCCAGAAGCATACATGCCTACTACCGATACATATATAGAGAAAGAAGCTGAAATTAACGATGAGATAGACAAACTTCGTCTCTCGGCCACTACTAACCTCTTAACACGTAAAGACGCTATCGTCGTCGCATCAGTGTCATGTATTTATAACTTAGGTTCACCTCTTGAATATGGAAAGTTCGTCCTCGAACTGATGGAAGGGCTTAAAGTCGAGATGCGAGATATCCTCGTTCGCCTCACTGATCTTCAGTATCTACGAAATGACTATGAATTTAAACGAGGATCATTTCGCATTCGTGGAGGCGTTATTGACCTCTTCCCAGCCTACATGGATATAGGGATCCGTATTGAAACAAATGAAGGATTTATTACCAAAATGTCTGAATTTAATCCTGTATCTGGTGAAATCACGAAAGCTCTTCCGAAAACTGTGATTTACCCAGCGAAACATTACATGACAGACCCCTCGACACGTAATGATGCGTTCGCTCGAATTAAAGCTGATCTCGACAAACGTGTGGCAGAGCTTCGAAGCGAGAACAAACTTCTTGAAGCTCAGCGCCTTGCCCAACGAACACAATTTGACCTTGAAATGATGCAAGAAGTTGGATATGTAAACGGAATTGAAAATTATTCATTTTACTTCGAAGACCGTAAGCCTGGCGATCCACCATATACACTTCTTGAATACTTTAAAGCAGCTGCAAAAAATGATTGGCTACTTATCATCGACGAATCTCATATAACACTTCCTCAAATCAGAGGAATGTATAACGGAGACCAAGCTCGAAAACGGACACTCATCGATTATGGATTCAGACTTCCCTCAGCACTAGATAATCGCCCACTTCGCTTTGATGAATTTATGAGAAAGGTAAACCGCAAAGTATTCGTATCAGCAACCCCAAATGAATTTGAAGTGTCCCTGAGTGGTCCAGAAAATGTCGCCGAACAGCTTATCCGTCCAACAGGACTCGTCGATCCAGTCATTACGATCAAACCATCAGCAGGACAAATTCCAGATCTCTTGCTCGAAATTGAAAAACGAGTAGTTAAAAAAGAACGTGTACTCGTTACAACTCTCACCAAGCGTATGGCTGAAGAACTGACCAGCTATCTCGACGATAAAAAAGTAAAAGTCGCATATCTTCACTCAGATATTATTACACTTGAACGCCAAGATGTCCTCGATAAGCTTCGCGTGGGTGATTATGATGTATTAGTCGGAATCAATCTTCTTCGTGAAGGACTCGATCTTCCAGAAGTATCCCTCGTCGTGATTCTCGATGCAGATAAAGAAGGATTTTTACGTTCTCGTACGTCTCTTATCCAAACCATGGGACGCGCAGCCAGGCACGTCGACTCACAGGTCATCATGTATGCAGACCGAATCACTGACTCGATGAAATACGCGATAGATGAAGTCGAACGCCGACGAGAAGTTCAGACAGCCTACAATAAGAAACATGGCATTACCCCGGTTGGAATTGAAAAATCGATTCGTGCACGGCTCGTCGAGGAAAAAGAACAAAAAGGTGAACAGCGATCAATCGATTTTATGGTAGAACTCGGAACAAAAGAGGTACTTCTTCCAGATGAGCGAAAAGATGTTATTAGTCGATTGCGAAAAGAAATGAAATTAGCCGCAGAGCATTTAGATTTCGAAAGTGCATTACAAATAAGGGATAAGATTAAGGAGCTAGAGAATAAATAAAAGATATTAAGGGAAAAAGCAACGATCTGTTGAATTAGAAATCAAAACTATTAAAGAAGAGACAGCTCCTGATACCCCTGATACTTTTTGATACCCTTGATACCTCTTTTCCTAGGCTTTTTCCACATACACCATATTCGTGCTGCCTGTAGTTCCGAAAGGCATTCCTGCTGCAATAACAAATGGTTCTCCACTTTCAAGTTTCGTGATTTCATTTTTCTTCGCGAAATCTTTCGCCTGTTCACGCATGTTATCGAAATCATGGGTTGAATGGATGTAGTGAGGGTGTACTCCCCATGAGAAATTAAGATTGTGGATGGTCTGCTGGTTTGGGGAAAGAGCGATGATCGTCTGTGAATGACGTGTTCGCGATACTCGTCGCGCACATCGGCCAGTCTCGGTAAATGCGATAACTAATCTCGCCTTAATATGATCAGCTATCCATCCGACAGATCCACTTACCGCACTACCTATCTCTTTTTCATCATTAAATTCACGGGGAGTTGTGTGATGGAGAGCTTCATTAATAATCTTGACCATCATATGCACTGTCTCGACAGGGAATTTTCCACTCGCTGTTTCAGCAGATAACATCACAGCATCAGTTCCATCTAAAATCGCATTTGCCACATCAGTTACCTCAGCACGAGTCGGCATAGGTGTATTTACCATCGATTCAAGCATTTGTGTCGCTGTAATAACAGGTTTTTCATATTTGAGACACAGGTCAATCAGTTTTTTCTGAATATGTGGAACTTCAGCGATAGGAACAGCAAGTCCCATGTCACCTCTGGCCACCATAATACCATCTGCAACGGCTAAAATTTCTTCAATATTTTCAATTCCAGCTTTTGTTTCAATCTTTGCAATCAACATAATACGTGAATCTTTGGGAAAATGGTGACGTACGGCTTCAATATCTTTCGCATTTTGAACGAAAGATACAGCAAATGCATCTGTACCTTCTTCTAACATAATTTCGATATCTGCTTTATCTTTTGCAGAAAGTCCTGTACTTGATACAGATAGTCCTTCAGCTGAAAACCCTTTTCGTGGTTTAAGAATTCCACCTACAAGTACTCGTGCAAGAACTCCTTCTGGAATTTTGTCCTCAACCACAAGTTTTAGATTCCCATCATCGATAAATACCTCAGCATCTTTCTCAAGTGCATCAACAATTTCTTTTCGATTCAGACTAAATCCTTCTACTGTTCCGAGAACAGTATCTCTATGAACTTTAATTATTTCTCCTCGAACAAGTTCTACATTATCTTCGACATCACCGATACGAATTTTTGGGCCTGCTAAATCCCCCATGATAGTTAGTGGTCGACCACTCTTTTTTTCAACGGCACGAATATGAGAAACAACTTTCTGAACGTAATCTTTGGTGGAATGAGAGAGGTTAATGCGGAAAACATCGACACCTTCATGTGCGAGAGCTTCAATCGTCTCTAACGTGTCACTTGCAGGTCCAACTGTGGCGATGATTTTTACTTTTTTATCATGCATGTAGATTATTGTACTTTTTTTAGGCTCATTTATCAAGCTTATTGTACCAACATGTCATTGAGAGAAAGTATAACGAAGTCGTAGATCTCGCAATGACAATACTTAACCTATGTTTTCAATATGTTCAATCTCGATCACATTTCCATCAGGTTCAAGTGTTATCGCTATTGCATCAAGTCGCATGAGATCAGGAAGATTTAGGTGAGTCGATTTGAAATACTGTGCAGTTCGTGCCATTATCATGACTTTACGTGGAGTGATTGCCTCAAGCGGTGTTCCGAATTCAGTCGTTAAGCGTGTTTTTACCTCAATAAAGACAAGGGTATTATCTTTTGTAGCGATGATGTCTATTTCGCCATTTTTCGTTCGAAAATTCTGAATTACGATTTTATATCCTTTTCGTGTTAAAAAAGCCGCAGCTTTATCTTCTCCACGAAAACCAAATGTTTGATTATGTTTCATATGAATAGTATACCAAGGGGAAAGAAAAACTATTAGGAGGTTTTTGCAATTCGCATGTGGTTAAGTTTTGCTCGACGAACGCGACGTTTTTGATGTCCTACGACTTCAACCTTTTCGATGTTAGGTGAAGATATAGGCCAAATTCTTTCAACTGAAATTTGTCCTACCATTTTCTGTACTTCAAAAGAACGATTAATTCCTCGTCCTTTCATACCAAGTACAGTTCCTTGAAAAATTTGGATACGAGTTTTATCCCCTTCCTGGATTTTCTGGTGAACTTTAACAATATCGCCTGGTGCAAATGTTACATCTGAAATCATATGTGTGTATTATAGCGTATTTTTTGAATTTGCTCAATAGTTAGACAGTATACTCATAAAAGTCTAAAAAACTATCTAGCGTGCCTTATTTCGCACTCGCTTCGATAAAGCCAATGAAAAGTGGATGTGGTTTAAGCGGTCTGCTTTTATATTCGGGATGTCCCTGTGTTCCCACGTAAAATGGGTGATCTTTTTCTGATAACTCCACAATTTCGACTAATCCCTCGACAACTGAGCGTGCTGCGATGATAAGTCCTTTATCTTCAAGTTCTTTTGCATAGTCATCATTAAATTCATATCGATGTCGGTGGCGTTCACTTGTTAAGCCTTTTTCTACATCAGTCATCTCATCATGCTTCTTATATAAGTCATAAGATTTCGTTCCTTTTTTAACCTTAGCTTCCCATCCACCCAGTCTCATCGTCCCACCATATGCTCGTCGTTCCATGAGTTCTTTCTGAGACGGAATCAGGTGAATTACCTGATGTTTTGACTCAGGATTGATTTCCGTCGAAGTCGCATCTTTCCAGCCTAACATATCACGTGCAAAAGCGATTGTCGCTAACTGCATACCATAACAGAGTCCTAGATACGGAATTTTCTTTGTACGAGCATAACTAGCAGCCGAGATCATGCCCTCTGTTCCTCGCTCTCCCCAACCAATCGGAACGATAATTCCATCTGGATTTCCAATTTCTTTTTCAACTCCGTTTTTTTCAACCTTTTCAGCACTTACCCATTTCGTTTTTACATTTACACCGACTTTCCAACACGCATGATCGATCGCATCCAGAAGTGCTGCATATGAATCACGCAGTTCATATTCACCAGTGCCAAAGTATTTTCCGACAATCGCGATTTCGATTGATTTCTTCTTTTCTTTTTTTACTCGCTCAACAAGTGCATTCCATTCGGTCAATTTTGGCGTAGCTTTTGGAAGATTTAATTTCTGTGTAATACGATCAACTATTCCCTGATCTTGTAAGACTTGTGGTATTTCATAAACTGATTTAACATCTGGATTTGAAATAATATCTTCTGGATGCATGTTACAAAATAGAGCGAAACGCTCCCGTCGTCTCTGATCTAAGAATTTATCAGAACGCGCGATAATAAAATCTGGTTGAATACCCATGGAGTTAAGCGTTCGAACAGAAAGCTGCGTGGGTTTCGTCTTTGGCTCACCTAAATGGTTCGGGGTCGGCATGTAACTCACGTGAACGTGAATCACATCTCCTGGACGGCGAAGTGTCATGATTCGAGATGCTTCGTAGTAAAAAATGTTCTGGTATTCCCCAGCCGTTCCCCCCAGTTCAATCATGACGATGTCTGCACCTGTCGTATCGGCAAGTTCATCAATTCGTCTCGTAATTTCATCAGTAATATGTGGAATCGCCTCAACATCTTCTCCGTTATATTCAAATCGTCGCTCCCGATCGATAACTGTTTGATAAATTCTTCCCATCGTCACGAAATTAAGTTTTCCCATATCTTGACTTAAGAATTTCTCATAGGTTCCGATATCCATATCTCCTTCAGTCCCGTCTTCACATAAGAATGGATCACCATGTTCAATAGGATTAATCGTTCCAGCGTCCAGGTTGAGATAATTTTCAAATTTAAGAGGGGCTACTTTAAAACCTGCAGATTTAAGCAAAAGTGCGATCGATGCCGAGGTGATCCCTTTACCGATGCCGGAGATGACACCGCCTGAGACAAAAATGAACTTTGTATGTTTGTTAGAATTTGTTCGGGGCACGATTTATGCTAACAAATCAAGACAAATGGTGTCAAGTGGGAGTTTATAACGCTATATATAGAGCTCTCTCTATTTTTTAAGACTAAATAACTTTCCTTTTAATTTTTCTCTGTATATTATGAGCGGGATACGAGAATTGAACTCGCTTCTCTGCCTTGGGAAGGCAGCATACTACCGGTGTACTAATCCCGCGGAACTAACCGAAGTATAGCAAAAAGACATATTACTGTCATTCCCGTGAAATCGGGAATCTATTAGATAAGTCCTTTGAAAAAAAATAGTATTATATAGATCCTCGATCTAGTCGAGGATGACAATATTTTAGATTAAAACACACCAAGGTTTATTTCCCGAGTTGTTGTTCGAGGAATGAGAACACTGTTTCTCGGTAAAGTTGTGGATCTGTTTTATAGGTGTGAATATGATCTGCGTTCTTAAATGTGATGAGTTTTGAATACATATTTGACTCAAATAATAGTTTTTTACTATTATCGAGTGGTATATATGTGTCTTTTTCTCCATGAAGATATAAATATGTTCTTTCAGGTGTAGCAGTCACACTTGAAAACGGCATACTATCAATTATCGGAATACCAAATAGATGTTCGGCCATAAAGAAAATACCCGGATGTAAAAAGCGTGGAAGATGCTTGTCTGAGACCATGTGATCAGCGATGAGGTGTTTCATATCAGCTGCAGGGCTATCAGCGATAATTGCACCAATATCGAATAATTCAGGAGCACTGTGAAGAAGAGTAATCGCACCCAGTGAATCACCGATAATCCCTATTCGTGCAGCCAAAAAATGTCTATCAGTTAATACTTTAACCGCTGCCACGACATCTCGATTCTCGACAAATCCATAGCCTATTCGTACTTTTTGTGACTCTCCATTCCCGCGTAGATCAAATAACATGACTGTATAGCCAGAGCTGAGTAATTCTTTCGCGATATCGACAGTACCATAGTCAGCGTTCAGTCGATTCTGCCACATTCCAGGGACCATAATCACTGCTTTATTACTCACCCCTGGAAAAATCCAGCCTTTCAGTACCACATTATCTGAAGTCGTAAAACTAACATCTTCATAGTTTTTACTAATTACTGTCGCAGGTTTTTCAAGAGGATTATTATTTGGCTGTGTAAATACATACGCTGCATATACACTGATACCTAAATAAGTAGCTAATGTCAAAAAAATTAAACAAGAAATCAGCACTACTATTTTTTTATGTGATGACGTAGGAGGAGCAGATTTTTTATTCATCAGATATATCGTATAAGAAAACTACGTTGAAGACTAGAGTTACGGAATTTTAAGTACATTACCTGAGTGAATGACATTTGGATCTGTCAAATTATTTGCTTTAGCGATTTCTGGCCATCGATATCCATCATTATAAACCGCAACTGCCACATCCCAAAGATCATCACCTGGATTAATAGTATATGTTTTTGCATGATTTTGTGATGGTTTGCCTAAATTAGCCATAGCAGTTGGTGCGTTCGTAGGTGTCGGCGTAACGGTTACAGTCGCAATTTTTTTCTCAACACTAGGAATTACTAATTTCATTCCTGAGTAAATAACATTCCCGTCAGTAATATTATTTGCTTTAGCGATATCAGTCCAGTTGTACCCACTATTATAATACTTCTCAGCGATCGCCCACAGATCATCTCCGGCTTTAGTCGTATATGTCGTCGCTTTAACAGTCTGTCCAGATTTTATAGTTGCAACAACAGTCGGCTTTACCTCTGGACTTTTAGTAACTATCGGTGTGACTTTTTTAGCTATCTCAGTTGGGATACTCGTTGGTTTGACTGTTGGAATAGCGGTTGGCTTCATTGTCGGCACTGGTGTATTTGTCACAGTAATTATAGGAGTAGGCGTTGCTCCTTGAGTAACAGTTGGAGTGATTGGTTGAGAAATTGCTTTTGATACGATATCGATTGGCGCATCAGTTGGAGAAATAGTCGGACCAATCTTCATCGCTGTTGAAATATCTTTTGTTGGTTGTGGAGTATTCATATTCGTACGATTTCGTAAAAATGCGATGAGAAGAATAGATGTAATAACTACTACGACTACTCCTAGTATAAGACTCGTATATGATTCACTAATTCGGAAATAGTCAAACGATCTCTTTACTGAATTTTCAGTTGGAGTTTTTTTCATCGTTTCTTTAGCACGAGATGCTGAAGACTTTGGGGTTACTGATTTTTCTGTTCGTTTATTTGCCATACATAACTCCTCGGACAGAAAAAGATTATGAGCTTAGTATATCACAAATTCTAGAGATGGCAAGAAGTTCTATGGGGTGAAATGTATTTGGCGGGATGAACGGGACTCGAACCCGCGACCTCTTCCGTGACAGGGAAGCGCTCTAACCAACTGAGCTACCACCCCTTATTTAAGCATCTAGAAGATAGAATCTAGAAGCTAGAATTAGGGACGTTCGTATTTTACCAAAATATTGCCTGTCTTTCAACGCATATGCTAAACTGGTCAGTAATGACGAATAAAGAAGTCGCCACACTCCTCCACCACGTCGCAGTCTCCTACGCTATTAAAGACGAAGGTAAGTTCCGTTTTCAAATCATGGCGTATAACAAAGCTTCTGAAGCCATCGAATCAATGACTACCCCTATTGAAAGTTTATTCTTAGAAGGAAGATCTGAGGGAATTCCTGGAGTCGGTCCATCTATTCGAGAACATTTGACTGAATTATTTTCTAAAGGGTCTTCCAGCCATTTTACGAAACTACTTGGTGAACTTCCAGCCGCTATGTTCCCGCTGTTAGAAATTCCAAGCTTTGGACCGAAAAAAGCATTTAAACTCGTTACACATTTTAACCTCGAAGATCCAAAAAAGATTATCGACGATGTAGAAAAACTAGCAAAATCTGGTGAGATCGCAAAACTCGAAGGATTCGGCGAAAAATCTCAAGAACTTATTTTATCAGCTATAAATGAATATCGACTTGGAAAAATAAAAAATATTCGTATGCCTCTCCCCTTTGCAAACGAACTAGCTGAAAAAATAATTGCTTTTCTTAAAAAATCTCCGTATGTGCTGGAGGCATATCCTCTGGGAAGTTTGCGTAGAAAGCGTGACACTATTGGTGACGTCGATATCGCTGTTACGACAAAAAACGACGCTGCTGTGATTGAACATTTTGTAGCATATCCATATATTGAGCGAATACTTGGTAAAGGGAAAAATGAAGCAAACTTTCTGACTGCTGGCGGGTTTAGGGTTGATTTACGAACCCAACCCAAAGAAAGCTTCGGATCTCTCCTTCAGCATTTCACCGGAAGCAAAAATCATAACGTACATTTACGAGAATATGCACTCTCAAAAGGACTATCCCTTTCAGAATGGGGCATTAAAAAAACATCGGGAGATACTGAAACAATTCAAAAATACGAAACAGAAAAAGAATTTTATGAAGCAATTGGATTAACGTATATTCCTCCAGAAATTCGTGAAGATACAGGAGAGATAGAACTTGCTCAAAAAAACGCACTTCCAGTTTTACTCGAATTAAAAGACATTAAAGGAGATTTTCATCTTCATTCAAATTATGATCTTGAGCCAAGTCACGACATGGGAAGCCATACAATGCAGCAAATGTTAACTCGAGCCAAAGATTTACATTACGATTATCTCGGTTTTTCCGAACATAACCCAAGTCTCTCTAAGCATACACAGGAAGAAATTGTGCGTATTATTGAAAAAAGGAGTAAATTTATTGATCATATTAAGAACACAAATAGTGTTCGAATATTTTCCTTGATCGAAACAGATATTCTCCCTGATGGGAAACTCGCTCTCCCTGATGAAGCCTTAGAATTACTCGACGGAATACTCGTATCCATCCATAGTTCTTTCAGTATGACGAGTGAAGAAATGACGAAAAGAATCATAAAAGGGCTTACTCATCCAAAAGTTAAAATATTCGCTCATCCTACAGCACGACTGATAAATGAACGACCAAGTATCAACGCAGATTGGCAACAAATCTTCGCATTTACGGCAGAACACCATAAAGCACTTGAGATAAATGCTGCACCACAACGATTAGATCTCCCTGACGAACTCATTAGACAGGCTAAAAGCGCAGGAAACGTCTTTTTTATCGATACAGATTCTCATTCACTTGATGGGATGGATATGATGGAATATGGTGTAGACGTCGCACGACGAGGCTGGCTTGAGAAAAAAGACGTCGTCAACACATGGAAATATGAAGAAGTTAAAAAATGGTTTGAAATGATTTGATTGTGTTTTCAAACTAATCAGTGATGGCTTTGACTTTTTGCAAATACACGTATACAATATATTTATATGGCATACACAATCCTCATTGTAATCGCAATACTTATCGCTCTATATTTCTGGTTCACATACAATTCACTCGTGACAGCAAAACTTCGTATTTCTGAGGCTCTTTCTCATATCGATGTGCAGTTAAAACGCCGTACAGACCTTATTCCTAATCTTATTGAGACTGTTAAAGGATATGCAAAACATGAAAAAG
The DNA here is from genome assembly GCA_964503265.1 of uncultured Gammaproteobacteria bacterium. Taxonomy (GTDB): domain Bacteria; phylum Patescibacteriota; class Microgenomatia; order Levybacterales; family UBA12049; genus CAZCYO01. Next base: position 267,884 of record CAZCYO010000001.1, on the reverse strand, counting down.
AACTCCTCGAAAGTGTTACAAAAGCTCGAACGAGCCTCATGTCGGCTCATTCAACAGTTGAAAAAGCTGAAGCAAATAACCAAGTAACAGAAACCCTTAAAAGTCTTTTTGCTGTATCAGAAAGCTATCCAGACCTTAAAGCAAATGAAAACTTTTTAAAACTTCAAGAGGAACTCTCAGATACTGAAAATAAAATTGCATATTCTCGACAGTTTTATAACAATAATGTACTTGATTACAACACAAAAATACAGGTATTTCCAAACGTCGTTCTCGCTAATATGTTCAATTTCACCCCAGCTGAATTCTTTGCTGCAACAGAACAAGAGAAGAAAGAAGTAAAAGTCCAGTTCTAGACTTGAATAATGAATCAAGAATTACGAAAAAACAGCAAAGCAAAATATATCTTCAAATTATTCATAATTCGTACTTCCTGATACGTAATCCAATACTCATATGAGCATCTATAATCAAATATCTTCCAACATTTGGAAATCATATCTCATCATCGCACTCTTTATTATCTTCGTAACCACACTTGGTTTTATCTTCGGTAAAGCATCTGGATATGGTCTTTCTTATGCCTTTATCGCACTTATTTTCGCTATTATTTCAAGTGCAGGTAGCTTCTTTTTCTCAGATAAAATGGTCATCGCCACGACAGGCGCTAAAGAAATTAAAGAACATGATTATCCAGAGTATTATCATATCGTTGAAAATCTAGCCATGGCAGATGGGCTTCCAATGCCTAAGGTATATATACTTGAAGATGCAGCCTTAAATGCTTTTGCCACAGGACGTGATCCAAAACATGCAGTGGTTGTAGCCACAAGAGGACTGCTAGATCGCCTTAATAAAGCAGAACTTGAAGGAGTCATCGCACATGAACTTTCCCATGTAAAAAACTATGATATTCGCGTCATGGCTATCGTCGTAATTCTAGTTGGTTTTGTAGCCATCCTTGCAGACATGTTTATGCGCTCTCTCTGGTTTGGTGGAATGAGACGAGATGATGATAGGGGAAATGGCCAACTTCAGATGATATTTCTCATAGTAGGTATTGTTTTTGCTATTCTTTCACCAATTGCTGCAACGCTTATTCAACTCGCTGTTTCACGTCGTCGTGAATTCTTAGCGGATGCATCAGGAGCACTTCTCACACGATATCCAGAAGGTTTAGCAAGTGCGCTTGAAAAGCTTCGAGATGACACTCGTCCAGTTAAGACAGCTAGTAACGCCACCGCACATCTTTTTATCGATAGCCCACTTGCAGGAAAAACCAGTAAAGCGTGGTTTACAAATCTTTTTAATACTCACCCACCAATCGAAGAACGAATTAAAATTCTCCGCTCAATGTAATCTCTCACACTAGTTCTCGACAAGCTCGAACAATAACCGTAAAATACATGTAATGATAAACTCTTCATTAATTCTTTTTGGGAAAGTAACCTCAAAAATTTTTAGACGTCTTAACCTCGGAAACGGATCAACCTGGCCTGGGCATATCGCATTAACAGTGAATAAAAAATTTATTCGTCAAATCGTTGCCTCTTCACAGATTAAAGTTATCATCATTGCAGGCACAAATGGTAAGACTACGACCGCTAAGTTACTACGAGCAATCTTAGTAAAAAACGGAAACCGCGTGCTGCAAAACGACTCAGGTGCTAACCTTTTAAACGGCATCGCATCTTCCCTCCTTCTTGCGTCAACGCCTACAGGACAACTGCCTTATGACTATGCAATCTTCGAAGCTGATGAGAACGCACTTCCCCATCTTTTACAAGAAGTTACACCGGATATGCTTATCCTTCTTAACCTATTTCGAGATCAACTTGATCGCTATGGTGAGGTTCATTTAATTGCGCAGAGGTGGCAAAAAGCACTAAGTCATCTTTCTTCCAAAACTCATTTACTTCTTAACGCTGATGACCCAGAGATCGCGCATCTAGGCACAGAAATGAAGGCCACTGTTCGTTATTTTGGTCTTAAGGATAGTGATGTCACAAGTGATCATGCCGCTGATTCTGTTCATTGTCCTAGTTGTCATGCGAGGCTTGAATATAAGAAAATCTACTATTCTCATTTGGGAGACTGGCAGTGTAATCGATGCAAATTGAGTAGACCCACACACGACATTTCATCATTTACTCACTATCCACTTGCTGGTATTTATAATCGGTATAATACCCATGCAGCAGTACTAACAGCACGCTTATTTGAGATCGATGAGAAAGTAATTGTCACAGCCTGTAAAGAATTCGTTCCTGCTTTTGGTAGACAGGAACTGCTAAGTAAAGATGGGAGAAAGATTCAAATTTTTCTTTCAAAAAATCCAACAAGCTTCAATCAGTCACTCAGAACTATTCATGAACTACAGGGGAAAAACTTACTCCTCGTACTTAATGATGGAATAGCAGACGGGAGAGACATCTCTTGGATCTGGGATACTGAGATAGAAAGCTACGTAGATGAAATGCGCACTATTACCATTAGTGGAACAAGATGTTTTGATATGGCACTTCGATTCAAATACGCTGAAAAATCAACCAATTTTTCAGTCGAAGCAGATCTTATAAAAGCAACTGAGCTTGGTATAGCTAAAACACCAACAGATGAAACGCTTTATGTACTTCCAACCTACACAGCCATGCTTGATGTTCGAAAACTGTTAACCGGAAAGAAAATATTATGACAAAATATACACTAACTATTGGCTGGCTATACCCAGAACTTATGAGTACATATGGAGACCGTGGGAATATTCTTGTTCTTCAGAAGCGTTGCGAGTGGAGAGATATAGAAGTTATTATCTTGCCGATAACGAATGAAACCTCACTTACCCAGCTTAGTACGATTGATATACTTTTTGGCGGTGGTGCTCAGGACTTAGAACAAGAAATGGTGATGGAAGATTTACACGAAAAAGGTCCGACTATTCGTGGCCTTATTGAGGGTGGAAAGCCTGCACTATTCGTATGCGGATCTCCACAGCTTATGGGAACGTATTATGAACCTGCTGAAGGAACACGAATAGAAGGACTTGGTATTTTCGATATGGTATCGAAACATCCAGGAAAAGATGTAGAACGGTGTATCGGAAATATCGCTGCCGAGGTAACACTTGAAGGTGTTAGTGAAAAACTCATTATCGGATTTGAAAACCATGGAGGCAGGACATATCTCGGAAAAAGCGCACAACCTTTTGCAAAAGTTATTAAAGGAAATGGAAATAATGGTGAAGATGGAACAGAAGGTGTGCTGTACAAAAACGCCATTGGCTGCTATTTCCATGGACCTCTTCTTCCTAAAAACCCACAAATTGCTGATTGGTTAATAAAGAAAGCACTTGAGGAGAAATATAAAGAAGAAATAACGCTCTCACAACTTGATGATTCACTTGAAAACCAAGCACGTAAAGCAATTGCACGAAAGCTCGGAATTAGAGTATAATGCTTGTAATTCACGCTTGAATTCTCCTTTATTGTCATTCCTGCGAAGGCAGGAATCCAGCCATACAATAAATTCCAGAGCCCTAAAGGGCGATTTGAGTTAATAACCTCAATAAAGGAAAAATCGCAAGTCCGGAATGACTATGTAACATGAAAATCAACGTTCCTCACATCGCAAAACTCGCTAACCTCACTATAACTGATGACGAAATATCCAAGTTCGAAAAACAGCTTTCTGATGTTCTTGAATATGTCGAAAAATTAGATCAAGCAAATACTGATGATATTACAGAAACAAGCCAGGTCACTGGTCTTGAAAATGTACTTAGAGAAGATATCGCAGACACCTCCCTCTCACAAGCAGAAGCAGTCTTAACAGCAAAAGCGACTAAAAACGGAATGTTTCAAGTGAAAGGTATTTTTAAAGACGAAGATGGAAAATAATACATTATTTTATATCATTAGACACGGAGAGACTGATTGGAATGCCAAACATATGGCACAAGGCCAAACAGATATTCCCCTTAATGCAAAAGGTGAAGCACAAGCTAAAGAATTGGCTGTAGAACTTCGCCATGAACGTTTTGATCTTGCGTTCTCATCAGATTTACTCCGTGCAAAAAGAACTGCTGAAATTATCGCGCTTGAACATAATCTCGAGGTTATAACCACAGAATTACTCAGAGAACGCAAATTTGGTCCACTTGAAGGAAAAACAAAAGAAGGATTTGCTGCCTATGATGCGTTACTCCAAACATTAACAAATGAACAGCGGTTTACCTATAAACTCACTGAAGATATGGAAAGCGATGAAGAAATCTCAACCAGACTCATTACATTTATTAGAGAAACAGCTATCACTCACCCTGGTAAGACCGTACTCGTTGGAACCCATGCAGGAATTATGAGAGCGCTTCTACTTAAGCTTGGCAACTTACGCTATGAAGACTATCATCATAGCTCAATTACAAATGGTGCTTATGTTATTTTAGAATCAGACGGTGTCGAATTTACTGTTAAAGAGACGAAAGGAATTGGTGGGCCATTACCTAACTAAATATGAATATACACTCACTCACCATAACATCAGCCTTAAAAGGACTTTATGAAAAAGAGTTTTCTTCAACTGATCTCACTAAAGCATGTTTAGAACAGATAACAAAGCATAACGAATCACTCAATGCATTTATTACTGTATCTGAAACAGAAGCGCTCGCTTGCGCATATGATGCGGATAAAAAAATAGCAGCTGGTGATACATCTCCTCTTCTTGGGATTCCGGTAGCACTAAAAGATATATTTATGACCAAAGGCATCCAGACAACAGCAGCATCCAATGTCCTTCGCGGTTATATTCCACAATACGATGGAACAGTGGTTACTAAGATAAAAGAAGCTGGAGGCATCATTATCGGCAAAACCAACTGCGATGCCTGGGCTCACGGTTCAAGTGGTGAAAATTCAGATTTTGGGGCTACCAAGAATCCATATAATAAAAACTATATACCTGGTGGGTCGAGCAGTGGCTCTCCAGCCGCTGTAGCGGCTTCTATGGCACTTGTTGCCACAGGAACTGATACTGGTGGCTCCATTCGCCTTCCAGCCAGCTTTACGAACACTGTGGGGCTTAAACCCACATATGGTCGTGTTAGCCGCTATGGGGTAATCTCTATGGCTTCGTCACTTGATAGTATTGGTCATTTTACAAAAACAGTTGAAGATAACGCGCTTTTCTTATCAATAACTGCTGGAAAAGATCCAAAAGACGGAACAACACCTGAGAAAGAAGTTCCAGATTATATGTCTGGAATGAAAAAAGGTGTTAAAGGCATGAAGATTGGTCGCCCGAAGGAATATTTCACCTCTGGAATGGATAAAAGTGTGTCGGATGCGATGGAGACGACACTTAACGCATATGAATCTATGGGCGCTGAGATTGTCGACATATCTCTTCCAAACACAGAATACGCAATTGCTGTCTACTACATAGTTCAGACTGCTGAAGTATCATCAAATCTCGCCAGATTTGATGGAATTCGCTTCGGGAATCCTAGGGAAACATTTGGAGATGAGGCTAAACGCCGTATAATGCTTGGAACCTACGTCCTTTCAGCTGGATATTACGACGCGTACTATAAAAAGGCGATGAAAGTGCGAACGCTTATACTTAAAGACTTTGAAGAAGCATTCAAAAAAGTGGATGTCATTATTACACCATCGTCCCCTACTCTTCCTTGGAAATTAGGAGAGAAGATGAGTGATCCACTGAAAATGTACTTATCTGATATTTTCACTGTTACTGGTAACTTAGCCGGTATTCCTGGACTTTCCGTGCCTGTGGGATTCGATAGTGGAACCAATCTCCCAATTGGAATGCAGATATTCGCACCTCATTTTAGAGAAGATTTGCTTTATCAAGTAGGATACGCATACGAAGAACAGCATCAATGGTGGAAGGAGGCACCAAAACTATAATGTCATCGCGAGCAAAGCGTGGCGATCTTTTAAGATTGATTCGTCATTCCAGTCCTCGCAATGACAAGGATGAAATATGAATAAATATACCCCAATTATTGGTCTAGAGGTTCATGTTGAGCTCAAAACGAAATCAAAAATGTTCTGTTCTTGTTCTGCTGACTATTTCGGAGCTGAACCGAATACGCATACGTGCCCAGTTTGTCTTGGTCTCCCTGGTGCACTTCCCGTCACGAACAAACAGGCAATCGACTGGTGTATCCTCATCGCTATGAGCCTTAACTGCGAGATCTCGATGTTTTCTAAGTTCGATCGTAAGAATTATTTCTACCCAGATCTGCCTAAAGGCTATCAAATCAGCCAATATGACCTTCCTTTCGGAAAAAACGGACATATGATACTCAAAAATGGTAAAAAAATTGGAATCACACGGGTTCACATGGAAGAAGATACGGGAAAGTTATCTCACGTCGATGGTGAAAGCTCGATTGATTTTAACCGTTCAAGTGTTCCCCTTGTTGAGATTGTGACAGAACCTGATTTTCATGACGCACTTGAAGTAAAAGAATATTTACAAAATCTTCAGCAAATAGTTAGATACCTTGGGGTTTCAAATGCCGACATGGATAAAGGTGATATGCGACTTGAACCAAATATTTCACTCAGTACAATTCCCTTTTCAGAGTTCCCGATATCACTCGATCGTCTTCCAAAATATAAAGTAGAGGTAAAAAATATTAACTCTTTTAAATTCGTCGAGAAAGCAATAAACTATGAGCTAACTCGTCAGGAAGAAATCCTTGAAACTGGAAAAAATCCGTTACAAGAAACTCGAGGCTGGGACGAAAAGCGTGCACTCACTTTTTCTCAACGAGTGAAAGAAGAAGCGAATGATTATCGCTATTTTCCAGAACCAGATATCCCCCCATTCAGATTCACAGAAGACCAGATTAGCACTCTAAGACTACAAGTGCCAGAGCTTCCGGAAATCAAAAAAGCCCGGTTTATCAAGCTATTTTCACTATCTGAGTACGATTCTGAAATCCTTACACGAGAGAAAGATACAGCTGACGCTTTCGAATTAGTGGTAGCTGAAGCTGGGAGGAAAGAGATAACACCCAAACAAATCGCTAATATCATTATTAATAAAAAAATTGATCTCGCAACTACTGACGCTATCGAAATTATCGACATCATCGAAAAAAATAACGCTCGCCCAACTGTCGATGAAGATACATTTAAGAAAGCTCTCAATGATGTCCTCCAAGCGAATGAAAAAGCAGTCACAGACTATAAATCTGGTAAAGAAAGTGTCATAATGTATTTAGTAGGCCAAGTCATGAAAACCCTCAGTGGTAGTGCTGATGCAAAGACAGTAAAAGAACGACTTGAGGCCTTGTTGAAACAATGATAGATAGCAATTCAGAAAATAGACCACCTTCTTTTATTGCGGACCCTAATAAAGGTCCTTTAAATAAGCGAATCGCTGAAACTCAAGGACGAAGAGTTAGTGACCCAGAACCGCAACATCCCCTAAAAGATGAAACAGTAAAAAGTTTAGAAGAAGTTGGAAAAGAATTGGCCTTACGTCAGCTTCGACAAGGTCAAAATGAATCGAGAGTCCGAATTAACGAACTAGTTGCAGCTTTAGAAGAAGCAAATAGAGCAAAGGAAGCTGCTCAAACAGAAAAAGAACTTGCTGATCGAAGAGCGGAGATTGAAAGACTACAAGCAGGGTTTGCTACAGTTACAGCCCATCAAGCTCAAGAAATGGCGATGCAGGCACAAGAAGCAGCGTATACGGCAGACGGTGGATTTCTAAATAGAAAATGGCTACTGGAGACTACTGAAAAGCAAATTGAACAAGCAAAAATTACCGAACAGCCTGTACATATTGTTTTCTTAGACCTTGATCGCTTCAAAGACTATAACAGTTACTATTCTTATGATGGCGGAAATAAAGTACTAGAATTAATGCATACATTACCTTACCGGGAAAAAGAAACAGTCGCACGATATGGTGGAGATGAATTCGCACAATTATTAACAGAACCAATCCAACCTACAGACTTCTTTCCTTTAACTCAGAGATATCAACAGACATTAGATAGAAATAGTAAAACATTACTCGCCACCTTACCTTTAGATGAAAATCGCAAGAAAGATGAATTACCGGATGAAAATAGGCCTACTGAGGTAACAATGAGCTTAGGAGTTGCTATATGGGAAGGTGAATCAGCCGAAGATCTCATTAAAAAAGCTAGTGTGGCAGCAAAGTACTCCAAAGATCATGGTAAAGATCATGCTACATATATAAGAAAAAACCCAGAAAACGATCCAGAACAACCTTTTATTTTCCAACGAATTGATGAACATTTCGCTCTTGCTGCGTAATTATAATGGCTAAATTTGTTCACCTCCATAACCACTCAGAGTTTTCGCTCCTAGATGGCCTTAATCGTGTTAAGGATATGGTGACGCGGGCTAAAGAGCTTGAGATGGATTCGATAGCGATTACTGACCATGGCAGCATGTATGGTGTCATTAAGTTCTACCAAGAATGTAAAAAACAAGAAATCAAACCTATTATTGGATGCGAGATCTATGTCGCTTCCCGTTCACTGAAAGATAAAGAAGCTGGAATTGATAAAAATTATAACCATTTGATTTTACTTGCGAAAGATCACGAAGGATATAAGAATCTCATGAAGATCGTCTCTGTTTCCTATCTTGAAGGTTACTATTATAAACCTCGAACCGATCTAGAACTGCTTAAGAAGCATAGCCAAGGACTCATTTGTCTCTCAGCGTGTGTCAATGGCTATGTGACTGAACCACTTGTTAATGACCAGGATGAAGAAGGAGAAAAACGAGCGAAGAAATTAAATGAAATATTTGGCCAAGATAATTTTTATCTCGAAATCCAGCGCCATATCGATGTTCCCCCACAAAAAAAAGCAAATGAAAAACTGATCGCACTCTCTAAAAAGCTCGGCATCCCGCTCGTCGCCACAAATGATAACCACTATACCCGTAAAGGAGACGCCGAGGCTCATGAAATTCTCCTTTGTATCCAAACACAGTCGACCATGCTTGATAAAAACCGTAAACTCTCCATGGTTAACTCCCCTGATTTTTATATTAAAAGTGCAGCGGAAATGGAAGCTGAATTCCCAGATTTACCTGAAGCGCTTGAGAATTCAGTCAAAATCGCTGAGAAATGTAATGTCGAGATAACACTTGGTAAATGGATCATGCCTATTTTTGATGTACCAGATGGAAAAACAGCGAAAGAATATTTGGAAGAACTTGTCTATGAATGGTTGCCAAATCGATATCCTCAGGCCACTGATGAAGTTATGGAACGTGTTAAGTATGAGCTTGAGATTATTATCACGAAGGGATATGAAACATATTTCCTCGTTGTACAGGATTTCGTGAACTGGGCGAAGGATCATGGCATTGCTGTGGGACCTGGAAGAGGATCAGCTGCAGGCTCTGTCGTCGGATATATTCTTCGCATTACTGACGTCGATCCATTTTACTTTAAACTTCCGTTTGAACGATTTTTAAATCCACTGCGTCCCTCTGCACCAGATATCGACCTCGACTTTGCAGATACTCGTCGCGAGGAAGTGATCAAATATGTAACTGAGAAATACGGTGAAGATAAAGTCGCACAAATTATTACCTTTGGAACGATGGAGGCAAAGGGGGCTGTGAAAGATGCTGGGCGTGCACTTGGCATGCCATACACAGGACCAGATCGTATTTCGAAAATGATTCCACCGGGATGGCAGGGACATTCAATGTCACTTGAGCAGGCCATGAAACAGTCCCCTGACCTGAAAAGAGCATACGATACAGAACCTGAAACCCAAAAGCTCATTCAAATCGCTCAAAAATTAGAAGGTGTCGCCAGACACGCTTCGATCCATGCAGCTGGAGTCGTGATCGCAGATAAACCACTCACGGAGTACGTTCCGCTTCAACGAGAGACGAACGGAGATAAAGTCGTGACTCAGTACGATATGTACACTGTCGGTGAAGATGGTGTGGGACTTCTCAAGATGGACTTTTTAGGTCTTCGTAATTTAACTATTATCGAGGAAACGCTGAAATTCGTAAAAATAAATCAAAATATAGACATAGATTTCACGAAAGTTGACGTCGATGATCCACCTACCTACCGTTTGTTATCACAAGGAGAAACGACAGGTATTTTCCAGCTGGAGTCTGCAGGCATGAGAAAATATATTAAAGAACTTCGTCCAACCACTATTTTCGATCTCATGGCGATGGTCGCACTCTACAGGCCAGGTCCGATGGCTGCAATTCCTGAATTCATCGCTCGAAAACATGGTCGCCTGCCGATCACCTATCCAGATCCAAGACTTGAGACGATTCTAAAACCTTCATATGGTATTCTCGCGTTTCAAGATGATGTACTTCTCACTGCGATTGAAATAGCAGGATATACCTGGCTTGATGCGGACAAATTCCGTAAGGCTATGGGAAAGAAAATTCCAGCAGAGATGAAAAAACAGGAGGTACAGTTCATCTCTGGCGCGATTGAAAAAGGCTTAAGTGAGAAAAAAGCCAAAGACATGTTTGAGCTTATCGCACCATTTGCTGGATATGGATTTAATAAAGCTCACGCATCATGTTATGCCACTATCGCTTTTCGAACTGCGTATCTAAAAGCTCATTATCCTGTCGAATTTATGGCAGCCCTCTTAACCGCTGAGTCTAGAGGCACCACAGGGCCTGCAAAAAACGAAAAAATCGCTATGGCTGTCGCTGAATGTAAACGCCTGGGTGTTCCGGTCCTTCCACCAGATATTAATAAATCTATTCATGAATTCTCCATCGAAGACGAGACAAATGTGCGGTTTGGATTTACGGCTGTCAAAAACGTCGGGACAGCAGCGATCGAGAAAATTCTCGCTGCGAGAAAAATACGACCATTTATCAGTCTTACGGACTTTTGTTCACGTGTCGATATGGGAACTGTAAATAAAAAGACTATGGAAAGCCTGATTAAGGCAGGCGCGATGGACGCATTTGGAAAAAGAGCACAGATGCTTATGGACATGCCTGAGATTATAAACATGTGTAACAAAACGAAAAAAGATGCTGCCGAAGGCCAAGTTTCTCTTTTTGGTGATGATGACGCGAATGAGATTGCGTTTAATCCAGCTGAAGACATCGAAGAATTTACGAACGAAGAGCGCCTTAATTTTGAGAAAGAATACTTAGGCTTTTACTTAACAGCCCACCCCTACCAGGATACGCTCCTTCAAATTAAAGAAGTGATCACGCATGAAATTGAACTGCTTGAAGGTGAAGAAGAAGGAATGATCGTTAAAATAGGTGGCATCATCGAATCTGCGAAAAAAATCTTTACAAAGAAAAATAATGCTGAAATGGCGTTTATCACGATTGCGAACGAAAAAGGTATTACCGTTGAGGTCGTCGTTTTCCCGAAAGTATATGAACTCTTTAAAGACGTCCTCGTTCAGGATAATGTCGTCGTGATTGACGGGAAATTAAACACGAAAGATGACAAACAAGTCATCTTAGCAGAGCGAATCATCAACCCTCGAAAAACCCTTAATTAATATAGTATATATAGTATACAGTCCTATAATTGTTCTCGTGCTCTATTTTTAGTATAATCCCCCTGCTTTCAAAAGAGCATAGTATTTGCGTATGTATCTTGAGAAAGCATCATTTTTTCGCACATTAAAATTTGTTGTTATAACGCCTAAGGCACAGTCACCAGGTCGAGAAGTACTTCTCCATCTCGTGTCTTTGCCTTGGGCGGAAGGTACATAGACAATTAGCGTACTGTGGAGGTTCCGATGCTGAATATACCTGACGCACCTAGTGATTTTTTTCTCGAGCTAAAACCGTTAATCTATGTGCTCGATATCTCGATTATTCCTGGTGCATCCAGTGAATCGATCGACGAACTTCTCGAGCAAATAGATAATCACGGCTGGATTAAGCTTGAGAATTCTTCGCTTCTTGTCTTCATCATTGTATATAGCAGTGATGAGCTAGGACAGGTCGTAGAAGTCTGCATGAAATCTGACATCGTCCTGTCTACTCAGCCACGACTCGTTCTGGAAACAAGCCCTGATGATTCTGAAGACGAAAAGAGCGATATACCTACGCTCATCGTTTTCAATGATCAACCCATTGACCTCGTCATTCGTGGCGAGGAAAATGAGACTGCAACTTGAGGTCCATCCTGCCGGTAGGTTACCGGCACTCAATGAGAGGACCGCCTTCCTCTCTGTCATGATATCTCCCCAACGAAAGGAGTCTGTTCATGGATGAGATCGAAGTTACTGTCACTGCAGAAGGTATTATGTCTACCCCGAAGCTAACCGAGATGCACATCAAGAAACTGATGGAAGCATCACAAACGCTCACGGGCGTTCATCTCACCTACGCGGAGATCTACGAACAGGTCCACTTCCTCATCCACAAGTTGATGGATACTCTGGAACTCTGCGCCGACAGTACCCCTGAACAGTTCACACTCGTCTTCTCGATCATGCTCAACGGCGTTTTCAAAGCTCTGCACCATGTCAACTGGACAAGCGTGGAAAACATACGTGCGAAGGAGGAGACCGTCGAGGAATACTCTACTCTCAGTCGCGATGAATTCCGGAAACGAGCCCTTGGGCTTAGGCGGGGAGAAACATTTACCGCAAACGTGCTTCTGAGCGATATCCATGATGCCCGCACGCTCATCACGCAGACGTGCACTCTCGCCGAGCACGAAGGGAACATACTCGAAGGGTTCATTCTCGGAGGTCAACACACACTGTCACCACTGCTGAAGATAAACTGCAACTAACAACAAATTCCCAGTGCACACATGCTGGCGCACCACTTATCACGGGTGGGCGCCAGCGCCCATCCAATTTCCGCCTTGACTCGAAATAGGCTCACGAGGTAAAATAGAATCTAGCGTATAGCTAATAGCGTATAGCTAATAGTTTTTCAAAATAAGTAATAACTATTTGCCATGTGCCATAAGCCATATGCTTCAAATATGGCAGAGTTCGCACCGAATATTCTATTTCAAATTGGTTCTTTCCCCGTAACGAACACGATACTAAATACCATTCTTGTTGATGGAGCGCTCATTGGCAGCGCAGTTTACATTAAAAATCATATTAAAAAAGTTCCTGGCATGTTTCAAAACCTTATTGAAATGGTTATAAACACCTTCTATGAATTGACTGAACAGATTGCAGGTGAAAAAAATGCTGTTAAAATTTTCCCATGGTTTGCGACGTTTTTCTTTTTTATCTTGATTGCGAACTGGAGTGGACTTATCCCTGGAGGGAATGGCAGTATAGGAATTAAAGAAACAATTGATGGAAAAGAACACCTCATTCCCCTTTTCAGAAACGCTACCAGCGAAATTAATGTAACATTTGCCCTTGCGATAATTTCACTCGTTGCAACGCATGTTCTTGCAATCCGAACAACAGGCTTTAAAGAATATATTGGACGATTTATATCACTCAATCCTATTCTCCTTTTCGTTGGAGTTTTAGAACTTGTATCTGAATTCACGAAAATCATCTCGCTTTCTTTTCGACTTTTTGGTAATATATTCGCGGGCGAAGTGGTGCTTACGACTATTTCAAAACTCTTAGCATTTTTCGCACCAATACCATTTTTGTTACTTGAAGTAATAGTAGGACTCGTCCAAGCACTCGTGTTTGCGATGCTTACTATGGTATTTATGAGCGTTCTTATGACATCACATCATGAGGAAGCACACGTAAAGGAGGTGAAATAATAATGGAATTTGCAATTAAAGGTGGACTTATCGTTGCTATGGGAGGTATCGTTCCTGCGCTTGCTATCGGACTTATCGGTATGAAAGCTATGGAAGCTATTGGTAGAAACCCTGAAGCTAGTGGAAGAATTCTTCCAGCGATGTTACTTGGTATGGCGTTTGCGGAAGCTATCGCTATTTACGCACTTATCTTAGCTTTTACAGGCTAAAGGCAAAAGTTAAAGGTCAAAAGTCAAAATTACAAGATTTTAAAGTATATTTCTTTTGAATTGTTAATTTTGCTTTTGCCTTTTGATTGTTGTTAATCAAATAAAAAAACCATGGAATTATTACACGAATTTGGATTTAATCCAATATTACTCGTAGCACAAATCGTCAATTTTTTGATCGTTTTGTGGATCCTAAAAAAGTTTTTATATAAACCAATTCTCGATACACTTAAAACTCGCCGTGAAACGATAGCTACGGGCCTTAAAGAAGCAGAAGAAGCACGTCTCATGTATGAAAAAGCTGAAGAGAAAGAAAAAGAAATTCTCAAAAAAGCACAAGTTGAATCTAAAAAACTTCTTGAAGAAGCAAAGAAGCAGCATGCAGAAATGCTCCAAATTGCACAAGAGAATGCAAAAAATCAAGCAGACATCATTCTTAAAGAAGCACGAGAACAAATCGCATTTGAAGCAAAAGAAACAGAAAAGAGATTAACAGGACATATCAGCACACTCGCTGTACAATTCCTTCAGAAATCTCTAGAAAATGCCTTCACCGACAAAGAACAAGAAGTAATAATGAAACAAGCAATGAAAAGTTTAAAAACAAAAGCTGACTAGCTGTCACTCTTGTGTCATCCTCGACGTGATCGAGGATCCAGTATTAAAATAGATCCGCCAGCTGGCGGAAGACAAATAAATAAAAATATGACAAAAAGAGACTTAAAACAATTAATCGACATTAGTTTTGATAAAACAGAACTCAATGAACCTGTTATAAAAAGAATTGGTGATGCACTAACCAGAAGTGAGCTAAAAGATTATATTAGATTACTCAAACTCGAGATTAGTCGAAGATCAGTCACTGTTACAAATGCTCTTCCACTAGGTAGCGAGCAGAAAAAAGAATTAGAAGCTCTTTTTTCAGATAAAAAAGTTTCGTATAATACTGACAAATCGCTATTATTAGGTACTCGCATAGTCAGTGGCGACATAGTGTATAATATGAACTTGAAACAACAATTAACAGATCTTGAAACATACGTTTCAAAGTAATATATGGCAAATACAGAAGACATTTTAAAACAACTAGAATCACGACTTACCTCTTTCTCAGGAAATGCAAAAATTGAGAACGTCGGTATCGTCGAGAAGAACAATGACGGTGTACTCACTGTGTCAGGGCTTTCAAAAGCAGTCATGGGAGAACGTGTGGTTACCGAAAATGGTATTAACGGCGTCATCTTCGGACTTGATGAAGACTATGCATCAGTTATTCTCATGGACACTCGAACAGATGTAAAAGAAGGCGATACCATTAAAAGAACAGAAGAACTCCTTTCGATTACTGCAGATGATAGTTTACTTGGTAGGGTTGTAAATACACTAGGTGTCCCACTTGATGGAAAACCAGCAATCACAAAGGGTAAACTCATGCCACTTGAAAGAATCGCTGCAGGAGTCGTAGAGCGCGAACCGGTTGATACCCCGATGAAAACAGGTATTAAAGGTATCGATGCGATGATTCCAGTCGGACGTGGACAGCGTGAGCTTATTATTGGAGATCGCGGACTTGGTAAAACAGCTATCGCTGTTGATACGATCATTAACCAGAAGAATGTCGGTAAAGATCAAAAGCGTGTTATTTGTATTTATGTCGCGATCGGACAGAAACAGAGTACCGTCGCTCAAATTGCACAACGCCTTAAAGAAGCTGGAGCTATGGAATATACAGTTATCGTTGCAGCAAATGCTCCAGATCCAGCAGCACTTCAGTACTTAGCACCATATGGCGGAACAGCTATTGCTGAATACTTCATGGAAAAAGGTGAAGATGTACTGATCGTATATGACGATTTAACCAAACAAGCATGGGCATATCGCCAACTCTGTCTTGTTCTTCGCCGCCCTGCAGGACGAGAAGCATATCCAGGAGATGTTTTTTACCTTCACAGTAGACTTCTTGAACGTGCAGTAAAATTAAATAAAGAAAATGGCGGAGGATCTATCACAGCACTCCCTATTATCGAAACCCAAGCAGGAGATATCTCAGCATATATTCCAACGAACGTTATTTCGATTACTGATGGACAAATTTTCCTTCAAGGTGACTTATTTAACAGTGGTATTCGTCCAGCGGTAAACGTAGGTATTTCAGTGTCACGCGTAGGAAGTGCTGCTCAAACTGGTGCGATGAAATCTGTTGCAGGAAAATTAAAACTCGAACTTGCACAATATCGCGAACTTGCAGCATTCGCGCAGTTCGGATCAGAGTTAGATAAAGCGACCATGGAACAGCTAGAACGTGGAAAAAGAATGACTGAACTTTTAAAACAGCTTCAATACCAGCCACTTCCTGAATGGAAAGAAATTGCTAGTATGTGGTCTGTAAATAATGGCTACATGAATGACATTCCAGTTCCATCTGTTGTTCGATTTGAACTAGAACTTCATGATTACATCGAAGCAAATGCGAAAAAACTCGTCGAAAGACTGAGTAATGGTAAAAAATTAGATGACGAAGCAAATGAAGAACTTAAGAAAATCGTTGAGAAATTCAAGAAAGTTTTTTCAGTTGAAAAATGAATAAGATATGGCTAGTTTACTTAGTTTAAAACGACGAATACAAGCAGCGCAGAATGTTTCAAAAACAACTCGCGCTCTGCAAATGATCGCAGCTTCTAAAATGAAGCGCGCTCAAGAAGCAGCACTAAATGCTCGTCCGTACGTTACTAAATTAACAGAGATTACTGTGTCAGCGATCAGTAAAGCTGGAGAGAATTTTTCTCATCCATACATTACTGAGAACAAAGACACAGAAAAAACATTAGTGATTGTTCTATCTCCTGATAAAGGACTTTGTGGAGGACTCATTACGAATCTTCAAAAAGAGTTCTATTCTTATCAGAAAGAACATAAGAACGATGATTATGTAATACTTGGCCGAAAGCTTGAGAGTTTTGGAGCTCGAAGTGGAGAGAATGTTATCGCTAACTTTCTTTTCGGAACATCGACACCGACGTTCGATATGGTATACCCTATCGCTCGAATTATCGATGATAACTTCGTCTCTGGAAAAGTAAGTAGTGTAAAAGTGATTTATACTCACTTTGACAGTATCTTCTCTCAGAAGCCACGAGTGGAAACACTTCTTCCTTTTTCAAAGGAGATGGCAAAGAGTGAAGAACAAAATACAAAGGGTAAAACAGATGTGTCATTGCGAGCGAACAACGAGAGCGCGGCAATCTCATCTTCAGATTTAGAGTATGTTTACGAGCCGACGGTAACAGAATTACTGCCGTCACTATTAAAACATACTGTTGAGATGAGACTCTTTCAGTTTTTGCTTGAAAGTTTCGTTTCAGAGCAGGGTGCACGAATGATTGCAATGCAGAACGCAACTGACAACGCAAATGATATAATAGCAGCGTACCGACTCGAGTATAATAAAACTCGACAGGCGAAGATTACAAGTGAAATACTTGATATCGGATCAGGCGCAGCAATGGTTAACAATTAAATATAAACATATGGCAAATAATAAAAATACAGAAACAACACAATTAAACGAAGGAATCATCATCAGAATCCAAGGACCAGTCGTGGACGTTCATTTTGAAGGTGATGTTCCAGCTATCCAAGAAGCTCTCGTGCTCGATGGACCAGATGGAAAAGAAATCACCCTTGAAGTACAATTCGAGACTGGTGATCATGATGTAAAAGCTCTCGCTTTTGCGTCCACTGATGGACTTGCTCGTGGTACAAAAGTTCGTCGAACTGGAAACGCCATCCAAGTTCCAGTCGGAGATAAAACACTTGGACGTATTTTTAACGTTCTTGGTAAAACCATCGACGGAATGCCACTAGATATGAAAGGTGTAACGCTTGATGGTATTCATAAACTTCCACCGACTTTTAATGAACAAGAAACCACTCCATCTATTCTTGAAACAGGTATTAAAGTAATCGATCTTATCGCTCCTTTCACCAGAGGTGGAAAAATCGGTATTTTCGGAGGAGCAGGAGTTGGAAAGACAGTTATCATTCAGGAACTTATCCGAAACATCGCTATTGAACACTCAGGACATTCAGTATTTGCTGGCGTTGGAGAACGTACTCGTGAAGGAACAGATTTGTGGCTTGAAATGAAAGGTTCTGGAGTTCTTGATAAAACTGTGATGGTATATGGACAAATGAACGAACCACCAGCGAACCGTCTTCGAGTTGCGTTAACAGCACTTACGATGGCTGAATATTTCCGTGATGAGAAACATGAAGATGTACTTCTTTTTATCGATAACGTGTTCCGTTTCGCTCAAGCAGGATCAGAAGTATCAGCACTCCTTGGTCGTATGCCTTCAGCAGTAGGATATCAGCCTACCCTCGCGACAGAAATCGGTGCACTCCAGGAACGTATCACGAGTACGAAAAAAGGATCGATCACTTCCCTTCAAGCTGTCTATGTTCCAGCTGATGATTACACTGATCCAGCACCTGCGACAGTATTCGCGCACATGGACGGAACCATCACTCTTGAACGATCTATCGCAGAACAAGGTCTCTATCCAGCTGTAGATCCACTTACTTCTACTTCTCGCATGGTTGATCCAAACATCATCGGTCAGGATCACTATGATGTCGCTCGAGGAGTACAAAAAGTGCTTCAGAGATATAAAGATCTCCAGGACATCATCGCTATCTTAGGTATGGACGAGTTATCTGACGAAGATAAACAAACAGTAGCTCGAGCTCGAAAGATTCAGCGATTCTTATCACAGCCATTCTTCGTCGCTGAAGTATTCACTGGCGCACCTGGAAAATATGTAAAAACAGCAGATACAGTACGAGGATTTAAAGAAATTCTAGAAGGAAGACACGATTCACTTCCCGAATCAGCCTTCTACATGGTCGGAACAATCGAAGAAGCAGTAGAAAAAGCCAAAGCAAATAAATAATTCTTCTTTATGTCATCCTGAACTTGATTCAGGATCCAGTAAATAATGTGAAGATTATACAAACTTCAATAAAACACATACTATGCACCTAGAAATCATCACCCCAGAAAAAGTAATGTTTACCGACGAAGTCGATGAATTTTTACTGCAAACACCAAAAGGTCAGCTCGCAATTCTCCCCCATCACGTTAATCTCATGACAGAAGTTCTCCCAGGTGAGCTCATTATTAAAATGAAGGGCAAGCAGCAATCACTTGGTGCGACTGGTGGATTTCTTCAAATCACTGATGGTAAGTGTGTTATTCTCTCAGATTATGCAGTACGAGTGGAAGAAATCGAAGTAGAAAAAGCACTCGCAGCACAAAAGAAAGCAGAAGAAATCATAAAGAAAAAAGAAGACGGAGTCAGTGAACGAGATTACGCCCTCGCCCAAGCCGACATGAGACGAGCCATCATGGAACTAGAAATCGGAAACAAATACCGCCACCGAAGAACCACACCAATCTCCTAAATAGTTTCAGAGCCTCATAGTTTCAAAGTTTCAGAGAAAAAAGACATAAAAAAGGCGTTCTTGTGAAGAAGAACATGTATAGTGTTGTGCCAACTGGTACTCCATACACGCAAATCGCGATGGCAATCAGTTGAACACTACGTTATACATTTGTGAATAATTCTTCTCACAAAAACGCCATTCTCTTGCTATTCTATTGTTGCAATGCGGCCAATGACTTCAGCATCTTCTGGAAGTTGATTTCAGCTAGCTGCGCCCCACCAACTTGGAGCAAAATACCAAGAGAAGCGCTAAAAGCACTCACCTCCTCCTTTGTGAGAGACCCATACGCCATAGACGTTGACGTCTCCTTCAATGCGTGAAGAAATACGTCAAATGCTGGTGTTTCGGTGATGTCCTTCATTTGTGACAGAGTCATAGACAATGTCATCAAATGCATGCCATACGCGATACACGCACGTTCAAATTCCATGACCTCCTCCTTGCCTTTCGGCATGTAAGTACTATGTGCACCGAACTTCGATGCGCTTTCCGGGCTCCCATTCATAGGTATAGTTCTTCCCGGTAGCCTCCTTGAGTCGCCGCATAACTGCTTCCAGCTCGCGACCAGAATAGTTTTCAGCCAGAAGAATAACCTGATTGTGACCTCGGAAGATGCTATGACAGATCTCTTCGAGACCTGCCAAGTCATATCGGACGTCTTCCACCATAGTATACCTCCTGAACCTTCAACTTCCGGTGAATACCGGGAGAAACGGGGCACGAGCAATGAGAATCTGTTCCTCCTCCTCCTCTCCAATACCTGGAATCAGCAGTAAATCCTCCTCCAGGAAGTGAATAAGCATCGCCGGCGGCACTTCCGCAGCAATCAATAGCTCGATAATGCCTAATGGTAGTACCCAATTCTTCTTGTACTGCTCACGGTGGGCTTTGCCCCCGAAAACAGTAAAGATAACCCGAGCTCCGCTAAGGCGGATTTCCAGAGGTATGGTAGTCGCACTAGCAAGCTGTTTTTCCAGCTGTGTAAAAAAATAGCGATCTATCGCTCGTCGTTTTGCAGCATCGAGATCAGATTGTGCAAAGATAGTAGACATCGACTCCTCCTTTTTTGTGTTCGTCCAACTTGGACGAGAAGAAAGAAAAGTAATGAATTACTCACCTATCACCTCGTCCAAGTAGATAATTTGTTCGCAAAAACTATTAATGTGCTAAAAAATGCACTAATAGCAAAGAGATCATGCAATTATGATTCTTTCCTAAAAGACTACGAGAGTATACTAAATTATTTTTGTATAATCAAACTATGAGACGATTATTTTCTCGAGTATTGCTTCCATGTGTAAAATCTCCTAAAATAACACCTGTGCCGGAGTAACTCAGGGGTAGAGTAGCTCTTTCGTAAAGAGCAAGTCGTGGGTCCGAATCCCACCTTCGGCTCACATACTTGATTCTTAATTCATAATTCTTTATTCTACACATATGGCTCGATCACGAATTAACCGTCAACTCCAAGAAAAATCGATGCATACTATCATTCTTAGTATTCTCGGGTCTATCGCAATTATTCTCCTTCTCATATTTTTTGGTGTTCCTGCTATCATAAAGCTCGGAAGCGCGCTCTCTCACAGTGATACAAATATCGAGGCACAGACAGATGCTACTACTTTTATCGCCCCTCCATCGATTGATCCCCTATTTAGTGCGACAAATAGTGCAACGATTACCGTTAGTGGATCTAGTACTGGCTCATATACTATCCGTTTATATAATAATGATACATTTCTTGAAGAAATGTCTTCAAAAGATAACGGAACATTTCAATTCCGTAATGTACACCTCAAAGACGGAGACAACGCTCTAAAAGTAATTGCGAAAGATACGAAGAAAAATAAACAGAGTAAAGATTCTGAGATCACCCACGTACTATACTCAAATAAAGAACCAAGCCTTTCTATAGACTATCCAAGTGACGGCGCAACATTTAAAGATAATAGGTCAATCACCGTACGAGGCAAAACCGATATAAACGCACAAGTAAAAGTAAATGGCTTTCAAGCAGTGATGGATAGCAATGGTGGGTATTCTTACAATCTCCCACTCCACGACGGTGGCAACGATATCTCTGTAGTGGCCACAGACATGGCAGGAAACACGAAACAGCAAACCATTCATATCAACTATAATTAATGAGTCCTACGAGCATCCAGAGCCATACAATAATAAACGGATAAAACAAGCTGTTGATAAATAAACTATCAATAAGCACACTTGAGAGTGACGCAATAAAAACGATAGCAAAAATAGATCTTTTCTCTTTATACGCATTCCACGACATTTGAAAAAGTGAACGCAAAAAACCAATATACACAATAAGTCCCCCTATTCCTGTCGTTGCGAGAATAAAAAGATAACTATTATCAGTGCCACTATCTGCATGACTCACTTCAGCTCCTATTCCCTGCCTAAACCCATATTTTACCTGTACATAGCGGTAGGTATTGAACCCAACTCCTGTTAAAAGATGATCTTTACTAATACTAATCGCATTTCGTGCTGATTCAATTCGGGCTTCACTGGATGCTGATCGAAACAAATTTACATTTTCAATATAAAAGAATGGAATTGTCAAAACTATCATTCCACCAAGTACTAATAGTAAATAAAGAAAATATTTCTTTCTACCAATTAGCGATAAAAAGATGATACTCCCAGTTCCAAGTGAAATCAGTGCACTTCGTGAAAACGTCATTACGACAGCCACAAGTGTAACGGCAAGTATACACACCAATAAATATATACCATTTTTCTGCGAATCTTTTCGTTTCGACCAAATTCTTCCCATCAGAAAAAGAGCAAAAAGTGAAAAAAGCATACCAGTAAAATTAGGATCTAAAAATACTGAAAAGATGCGATACATATGATCATCCCACCCAAGATAATACACATTGCGAAGATTGTTATAATAAAAATACTGGATAAACCCGAAGACCACTAATATACTTCCGGTAATCGTAATACCTGTAACTACGTATGATTGTTCATCTTTCCTTATATCCTTTAGATAAAAGAAGATGCCACTATACAGTACAAGTCGCATCAGATAGAGTAATCCTTCACCAACCTCAGAAATAGGGAAATTAGGAAGATTAAAAAGAAGCGATAAGATTCCAATTATAAAAAATCCGCCTAACCATTTAGCTGCTGTGAAATTAAATACATTTTTTTTAGAGATTGAACGAACATTTTCAAAGATACATGCTAAGAATATACACAGTGCAATGACATCAAGTAATCGAAAAGAAATATTACTAAAAATAGTAAAACGAGTCACTTCGCCCCCTATGAAACTTATGAGTAAACAAGTAAGAAGTATTTTTTTCATAACTCTTTCTGAATAACATACAAATGCACTATCCATAGCATTACGGTTCCATAAAAGACATGTGACTGTACTAGTACGGGCATGAGTTCAGGTTGCTTTATATTATACCCAACTAAAAGATAACTTATCAAAATACTTATGAGAATTACTATAGTTTGGCGATTAAATACGTTACGGCAAACGACCACATGACTCAGAATAATATAAGACGGGATAAGCAGGATAAAATGATGTTGCCATGAAAAGCTACTAATAATCAAAAGTACTGGAAAGATACTACTCAGTACAAGCAGTTGATTTCGTTCTTTTTCATATTTTTTAACTATCACACTTGTTATAACAAGTACTCCTAAAACAATTAGGCTACGAGCGATAATAAGCATATATGCCATAACAGGCAATCTCCCTAAAAATCCGGTAAGTGATTGATTGAAATATGCAGTTGGCCAAGCTTGTGAAATACTCGGAAGGATCGAAGAAACATAATATGCAGTCGGAAGTGGAAACATAAAGAGTGACATAATACTTAAACAAAGTGCCGTGATCACCACCCCAAACAGGATATTCCACTGTTTTCTCAGAAAAAGTTCGCCAAGAAATAGAAGGGGTGAGATTTTGATAAAAATAGCGACTGTTAAAAATAATCCTGACAATGTTTTCTGTTTTTCATAGAAATATAAAAAAAGAATAAGAAAAAAAAGAATAACGATATTGATTTGTCCCATGCCAAGTGTGAATTTAAATGGAAAAAAAACTAAACAGCATATACTATACGCTAGTCCCTCATAAGATCTCCACGAAATACGAAGTAATTTAAATAGTATCCATAATGAAATAATTAAAAGAAGTATTGATAAAACAAGCCATATTTTTTCTGCACTCGTCACAGAAAAAACAGTAAGAGGTAAAAAAAGAATAATTGTTAAAGGAGGGTATAAATACGACATGTTTGGATCTGTCGTGGAGTAAGGATCACCATACTGTAATGTATTTATAGCAGCTTCATAATACACTCGGAAGTCCAAATAGGAATCTTGAAAAAATACTTTACTAACGATAAGCGCTAGTAAAATTGCAATTAAATAGAGTATTATTTTTATTCGCTTTTCCATGTTTCTTCTCCAACTCGATAGAGTACAACCCCTGTCTTTTTTTCTTCGTAGACCTTCTGTGCGTTGGTATAGTTAAGCGGAAGAGATGCATATTGTGTAGCGATATAGGTGAACCTATCACCATTGCGAATATATGACATGTCAATAAATGGAAAATCTACGTAATAAAGATTATGAAAACCAATAAGTAACACGACATCAGTAGGTAGTAGCATTTTTTGTATTTTCCCATCGATATCTAAAAAATCCCCAAAAGAAAAATTCAAATGATTAACAAGAAACGATTGCTTCGACTCTTTTCCTAACAGATATGGAAAATATTTAGCACTGGCAACTCCTCTATAGATAAGTGTGCTTACGGAGATACAAATAATCATTCCTGTAATCGCAATACGATAGAAATTATACTTTTTATCTTTTGAGAGAATGAAAAGTATTTCACCTACAATCAGAGAAAAACCTGGTAAATAAGGCAGCATGAATCTTCCCCCACCTGTTCGTGGTGTGATATACCAAAGAATAATCGACCCCAAACTATAAATTGCAATAATCTTGATTTCTTTTCGAAAAGAAGGATAAAATAACAAAAAAGGCAGAACAACTAAATAAACTGGTGAAATAGGATCGGCAGCTTGAGTAAAAATCTGAACTATATCCCGAAAAAAAATAAAAGGATGTAAAAGAGTCCATGAAACGTGAGTAGGATAGAGAGGAGTAAAAAATGGGTATACTGGATTGTGCGTATTTATAAAAGAAAAAACAAACCAAGGGAGAGGAATAATTAGTGCAGAAAACAAAAAATAAATCATTTTTTTTATTGCTATTTCTTTTCTCTGCTTACCTACAAAAAAGAGAACCATACCGCTAAGAATAACTAGTGAACTAAGAGAAAGAAGTTTTGTACAAATTGCAAACCCAAGTATCACTCCACTCAAATACAAGTAACGATCTTTTGATTCTTTAACCCATGTTAGAAAAATAAGTAATGAAAAAAATTCATAAAATGTTCTGATAAGATCTATGTACGCTACTGTGGATTCCCAAGCAACAACTAGATTTCCATAAAACAATAGCACGACAAGAAGTGATATGAAGTAAGAGAAGTATTTTCGTGAAGTTTGATATATGAGAACAGAAATTAGGACTCCGAAAGAAAATTGAATAAGCTTAGCGAGTATTTCAGTATGAAAAGTTAGCGCAGCTACAAACAGCATCTCTCCTAGTTTTGGCATGTCGGAATAATAGAGTAAGCCACCAGGAACATGGTATATGGCATGATGCGTAAGATACAATTTCGGAAGCATTAAATGATACCACAGCGCATCAAATGAATATTCAGGACCCAACGCACCGATAAGATTAAAAACAGCTTGTAACAAGAGAATTAGTAATACAATTAGATTTGTAGTATCGAACTGTTGAAACGAGAAAGAAAAATCTCTTCTCTTTTTTAGAAAGAGAGCTAAAAGAATAGAAACAAATACTATTGTAACTATGCCAATAGTAAATGATGTTAGAACTTTTGCAATTCCAAGAAAAAAAATGCTATATGCATAAATACCTATTAGAATTGCAGCACTAATCATAATTTATTTTGAAAACATAATCACCAGGGAATTCTTTCACTAAGGTAACATTTCTATTATTTTTTAGCTGATTGAGTATTGTTTCTCCATCATCTATTCGTTTACTATCAATCATGAAATTATTTTTATTAAGCATGTCAAATTCATTTTTATGAAAAATAATATAATTT
Source organism: uncultured Gammaproteobacteria bacterium (assembly GCA_964503265.1). Taxonomy (GTDB): domain Bacteria; phylum Patescibacteriota; class Microgenomatia; order Levybacterales; family UBA12049; genus CAZCYO01. Next base: position 242,207 of record CAZCYO010000001.1, on the reverse strand, counting down.
ATACCAATTTTTTTCATTCTAACAAACGAAGGCTCATAGGGAAATTCTATCATCAGTTGCTTGGAGTTTTTTTCCCAAGGAATTGGTGAATACCCACTGGCACCATTTACTAACGGAAGAAAGTTCGAGACTGAATAATAATCTCTAAACAGCTCCTGAGTTGCATATGGATGCATATACCATGCATATATCGGCATTTCTATTACAACACTCGTATCTAATCTCGTTGTAAGCCATTGGTTTACTTTTGGAATTGAAGGGATAGGCTGAAGATGCCTAGGAAAATCATATTCAATAACAGTTCCTACTAATAAACTAAAAAGAATGATACATACAACTATTTTAGTTTTGTTTTTGAGAAAATCTGAAAGCATAATTGCGATAACGACAGTGATCCCTATAACAAATAACATTTCCCATCGAGCTGCATTTCGAAATCCTTTAAAACCTGGTGCAAGAGCATAAAATAGAGCGTAAGGAAGAGGAATTGGAAAGGGTGTATGAATTGTGTGTCTTCCAAGATGGAGAAATGGGCCGAAACTTAATATCAACCCAAATAAGGCAATCGAGAGAAACCCATTTGACAGCGGGTCCTTTTTTTTCCATTTTTTACATCCATACCCTACTGCTATAATACTTAACAGCGTCAATACTACCCCCAAATATCCATTTTTTAGTTCAATAGTTGATTGATGTAAGAAACTCAAATTCTTCGTGAGAAAAGGAGCTAATCGAGTATACTGACTCCCATAAAGAAGATCTTCAGGCTGAAGTCCCAAATGAATCGATTCTCGGATATCACGAACAAAATTAAATTCTTTTGATACTTGATAGTATGGGACTATAACTGGCAGACAAAGCATTACACAAAATAGAGTAGAAATAACAATGTATTTATTCCAAAAAATAGTAATCGAAGCTTTCTTATATTGAACAAAAAAATACGTTAGAATAACTGAACTACAAATAATAAAGTAACCAGGTAAAAAACTGTTATAGACTTGTAAAAGAAAAAAGAAAAGAAATAAAAGAAAATAGGAAATCTTTTTACGCTTTAGGAATGCTATGTATGCCAGTAATGCAAATAGTACAAACGAAATTGAAAGTACTTGCAAGTGTACTGATTTGTCTAACACCACTGGTGAGCATATAGCCAGTGTTCCACATACCAATGCAATAGCATTCTTTTTTGTCACATAAAAACAGAGTAAGTAAACAGAAAAACCAAAAAGAAATGTCGACGTAAAAAGTGTGAAATTCAAGGTAATTACCGGCTGCTTAGTTAACAGATATGGGAGATATGCTAATACACTTGTGGTAATAAATGTCTCAGAAAATGCTAGAGAATTATGATAAGGATAAAATATATTTGCTTGAAAAATTCCCCATATATTTGTTTGCAATGAGTGAATTACCCAGTTTTGTATCCATATTATAAGAAGCTCATCACCGAGACTAGTTACACTATCAGTGAAATGAAAAATAAGAGGATACGTGAGATACGTTGATAGTCCAAGAAAAAATATACAAGAAATAAATATTTTAAACCAAATATTTTTCATTTTAAAATAGTAGTTATAGAACTAATATTACGCTGGAAAAGAAAAAAGAAATATAAAAAAAAGATACTGATGCTCCAAATAAGAAAAATGATTATACCCTTATTTTTCATTCGGCTTCCTCGCAACAACAATTAGTGAAATTCCGATTGGAATATGAAAATATTTTTCAACTCTTTTTAATAACGGCACAAGTGTATCAAATAATGCTATCTGCGTAGAAGATAGATGAATAGATCTCTTATCAAAGAGATCACGAATTCTCCAGCTAATAAGACCAAGAAAATTAAAAAAATATATTTTTTTTACTATAAAGCCTGCTTCTTCTACTTTTATTTTCAATCCTTCTTTTTCATATCTTCGATAGTGCCCAAGTACCTTATCAAGTCGAGAATATACATTTTGTTTTGCTGGAACAAGTATCACCAAAGTACCACCATCATTAAGTAGACTATACATGTTTTTTAAAGCTTGTAAATCGTCGTCTATATGTTCAAGTACATTAATTGCGTAAAGTGAAGAAAAATAATTAGTGAAACGGGAATTATTTTTTGTTATATCTAGTTTTTCACAATTAACATTTCCATTTTTTGATAGTTTCTTTTTTAGTGTATTTACAAGATATTCATCTACATCTGAAACATACAGAGAGTGATGCCGCAATACTATTGAACTTATATTTCCGGTCCCAGCCCCAACCTCAAGGATAGGACTGTGAAGATGTGGAAGTATGGCTTCAGATATCCAAGTATTATATCTCCAAGCTCCTTCAAGTACTTCAAGTGTTGGTAGCCCTTTATAGCTGCTCATAGTTTTTATTTTGTAGCAACCAAAGCTTACCTCGAACTAAAAACGAATGAAAACTCATGAGAATCGCTTGAAGTAATCCAATTAACCCATCGAGTATTCCTAATCGAAAAAAATAGTTTTGAATAAATTTACCTAATGGAAAAAGGAAAATATCACGTCTTCGAACTTTTACTTTTCTATCATTAAGTTCCCCTGCTCTTAAATCAGTATAATAATTAATCTCAGTAACAAATTCACGAATCGTTTGATGGGGAAAATGCATGAGTGGATGTTTAAGCATCCCAACTTTTCCGTTTACCATCCATCGCTCGTGCACCATTCCTATCCAGTCTCCACTTCCCTTTTTAGCAAGTCGTAGAAATTTCGTTTGACTACTTTCACCATGTGTTATAGTCTTTCCCCACATTTTATCAATTCGCCGAATATAAAACCCACTGTAAATACTCATAGCATCATTAATCTGACTATGAATTTCGTAATTAAGCTGTGGGCTCATCCGTTCGTCTGCATCAATAAAAAGAATCCATGATCCTTTCGCTTTCTGTAGCCCAAAATTCCGCTGGGCGGCAAAATCACCCTCAAGTGAATGCTCATATACTTGGGCACCAAGTTTTTTAGCAATTTTTGCAGTTGCATCCGATGAATTATCATCTACCACAATAATTTCATCGTATCCTTCAAGTGTTTTAATACACTCTTCGATATTCTTTTCTTCGTTTTTCGTTATAATTATAACTGATGTGTTCATCTGGTGTATTTAATTCTACCACAGTATAATAAAAAGATGCTTTTTAAGCGATTAATATTCTTTGGTATCTTCCCTTTTTTAGTTGGAGTTTTTCTTCTTCACTATATAATTGTCGGTCAAGCAGTCTATGGTGATGGAATTTTTTACTATGCATTCACGAGATCAATTTATAAAGATCATGACATACAATTTAAAAATGAACTCGGACATCACTATTCTCACGAAAATAATAATAGAGCGGTAGAAGAACCCCTAGGTTACGTCAATGACTATACAAAAACTGGTTATACAGTGAACAGATATCCTGTGGGAGCTCCTCTCTCATGGCTTCCAGCTTTTACATTTGCAGATAGTATATCAAATACACTACGTTTCTTTAATCCAAATATTAGCAATTTGGGTTATTCCGATATATACCAAATTATAACTGGCGTATGGAACGTACTATTTGTTTCTCTCGGACTATATCTACTTTCTCTTCAGCTTAAAAAATATTTTAGTAAATCGGTAACAATGTTGACAATTATTTTTCTGACGTTTGCGACATTTCTTTTCTATTACGCTGCTATCGATGTCGTTAACTCACTTCCATTAACATTTCTCCTTAGTTGTATTTTTTTATTATTATTTATACGGAGTATTTCAAATCCTTCAAAATTACTCTATTTTACAATTGGCATGACTGTTGGATATATGGCAATGACTAGGACACAAGAGGGTATATTTTTGCTTCTTCCAGTTATCGCGATAGGAAAACATGCAGTGCAAAAAATACAATCACATAATTTTCGTGCCATTGTAGCTAACTTTCTTTATATACTAGTACTCTTTGCAGGCTTCCTATTAGTTTTCTCGATTCAAATGTATGTTTGGTATCTTATGTACGGGACGTTCACGCGTAGTCCATATATTGCCGGTAAAGAAGGGTTTTATTTACTCAATCCCCATTTGCTTGAGCTACTTATTAACTCTAAAATTGGACTTCTCTGGTGGTCACCAGGAGTTATCATAGGAATTCTAGGGTTAGTACCGTTTAGTAAAAAAGAAAAATCTCTTGGATGGTATTTCATTACCTTATTTGTAGTAGAGTATTACCTCATAGCTAGTTGGTCTGCGTGGCAACAAGGAGAATCATTTAGCGTAAGAATGTTAACCTCTACGCTTCCCTTCCTTTCATTTGGAATAGCATGTTTATTTGATTATCTAAAAAATCGATTTAATACAAAAACAATGTATATTATTTGTTTTCTATTTATACTTATAAATTTTTCTCTTATCATTTATTTCCTAGGATTTTATCAGTCCCCTACGTACGATTTAGGAGTTAATACCAATTCACAAGGCATTATGAAATTTCTACGTATGATATATCCTATAAATTAACATTAGTTGTCTTTGTTACAAAATAGTAATTATTTTGATAAAAGACAGATTCATTTGGTGGAATATCACGCTTTGATTCATAAATTGTATACGTTAACGATGCATTGGAGGAAAGCTTCACTCCTTTTTGCATAAGCAGATATTTAAACTGATCCCCACCTGTTTTAACACTTCCTTGATATCCTCCTACCCGTAAACGAATAGAGTTACCATCAGCATCCTTCGTTACCTTATTTGCAACTGTATTCTGAATATAAAAAGCTGGCCCAAAACCATATCCATGTGGTGGCATATAATGAGCACCAGTTTCTGTGGAAAGAAAATAATCTTGTGAAAGAGTGTACCCTGCATTAAAAACACTTAAAAAAACAACCACAAATAACGTGAATATACGTTTATTGTTAGAAAGCTCTGAGAAAGCATATGCTACGCCCAGAATAATGGCTGGGAAGAGAAATGGAAAATAAGCATCTCCCGGCGCCGCATGAACTATGAAACTAACAAATGGAACAATGATCCACAATAATAATAAAATAAAAGATTTATTATGTAACAGCGCTTTCTTTGTAGTTACTATTTTTCTTCCTATTATAGTAACAGCAAGCAGTATAACGATGGCAACGATTATTTCTGAGTACGGAAATATAATTCTTGCAATATGCTCCCACAAGACCACAAATACTTGTGGAAGATTATGAGTAGTGGCGTTTCCACTAGTAGTAAGACCTAAGAATAACCTAACGCGATTAAGCACCCATAAGGGAAACCCAAGTGTTTGGGTAAAATGATGGGTTACATCATAGAGAATAAAAGGGGAAATCCCCAGTAACATTCCACATACACTCTCGCGAATAATAGAAACACGAAGTGTAATCTCTTCTCGATAGAAAATAAAAAGAAACATAAAGATTAGCATAACGATGGCATTGGAAAGCTCTAATTGTATGAGCAGTCCTGATAGGAAAAAAAGCCAGAAGTAATATCTTTTCTTTTCCAATACCAGTAACGTCATTAAAATAACACTACAAGCAAAAAACGGAATAATTGCCGTGTGATATGGCATTCGAACATTGATTAACACTAACGGTGACGTAGCATAAAGAAGCGCAGCTACTATTCCTGTTTCTACGTTCCGTATTTTTTTTCCCAGCAAAAAAACGAAATAAATAGTTACCATATCAATAACTGAAAAAAGAAGTGCTGGAGCCACAGGGTTCATTCTCCCTGCCCATAATGCAAATGCCATCATATACGTAGCGAGTGGCCCCTGGTGAAGCCAGACGACAGAGGAGGGAATACTCACTAGCGGTATTATTCCTTTGGTTACCATATCCCAGGCAGATAAGTAAAACCATCCGAAATCCCCAATAAACATAAATAATTCAGTAATCCTGTATGTCCTCAGAAATAATCCGAGTAGTAAGAGAAGAAGTAACAGTAGGGAGTATTTATCAAATGTTAAGAAAGTCGTAAGAATCTTTGCTATAACATAACCATAATATTTTCTAAAATAATACTCTTGGCTTTCCTTAAAGATAAGGTCTTTATCATCTTTTTGTCCAGTTGAAACACCCCATAAATGTATGACTTTAGTATCAGGAATCATATATAACGATAATCCCCCCTGATTAATTCTTTGGCATAGATCAAATTCTTCAAAGTATAAAAAGAATTTCTCATCAAAACCGCCTACTGCGTCGAACAACTCTTTTCTTATCATACATGCAGTCCCAGGTAAGGCACCAACTTCTTTAACTGTCTTTTTTTTCCAGGAAGCATTCCAATACATACGTGCAATCGGATTATTTGGCCATATTCGATGAATAAGAGAAGTTGAAAATAGTGCACGAAGAGGTGTAAGTGTCTTAACACCTTGCTTCTCAAAAATAGTTCCGTCAGGGTGGTAAAGAAGTGGCGCTACAGCGCCAGCTTTTTTGTGATTATCTAAAAATGTTATTAGTTTTTCAACTGTACCTTTTTCAACTATGGTGTCGGGATTAATGAAAAAAAGATATTTTCCTTTTGCAACTCTAGAGCCAATATTATTTGCTACTCCAAATCCAAGATTTTTTTTATTTTTCAGATAAATAACGGACGGAAACTGCTTGGTCAACTGCTTCTCTATGAATGGCTTTTCGTCATTATCTACTACAATAATCTCCTGCTCCCGGGAAGTTCCAAGTGACTGCAACAAATCAACTAATTCATGTTCCACATGATAATGTACGATAATAATAGAAAGAGTGGGATTGATACTATTCATGTATTAATAGACTTTCTAAGTAAGTTGAACTAGCTGACCATGTCCAATGGTTAAGTATCTGCTGCCTCGCATTTTTACCCATATAACGAACTATAGTCGGATGAGAAATGAGATATGCTATTCTCTCAGCAATAACTTTTTTGTCTCTAGGAACAAGAAACCCAGTCTTTCCCTCAATGACTGAGTCCTTATATCCACCCTCATTTAAAGCAATAACTGGTGTACCACAACTCATCGCTTCAAGGGGAATAAGGCCAAAAGGTTCTTTATATCCAAAAGCTATCACAGATTTAGATCGATTGTAATAATCACGAAGTATAGCATCATCACTAATCCATTCTGTTTCTCGAGTAATATATTTTACTTTTACTTTTTTATCTTTCAATACCTGGAGGGAGTCAACTAATAACGAATAACCATCGATAAAGTCATATGAACCAATAAATAAGACATCAATATCTTTTTTCTTCTTCTCAGGATAAAAGACTTCAGTTTTAACACCCATATGACATACAACTGCTTCTCGATCAAATGCATGAGAGATATTTTCTTTAGTAAAAGTTGAGTTAGCAAGCAATATATCTGCAGAGAGAGCATTCTTTTTATCAATTATCTTTCTGACATACCGAATTGTTGATTCATATACTTTCTTAGGAAAACTAAGGTTTTTATCGATTGCAAAATACTCTTCATATGCAATTCGCAATGGTTCTTGGCAGTAATAAATTTTCTTATGGTTTACGAAACGAAGAAGAAACGGGGCTTGAGTATACTTTGAACCATGAATAAAAACGTATGAGTAATCTTTATTATTAATTTTTTTTGCAATTTTCTTATGTAATCTATACAGATTATAGAGTTCAATTGTATCTTTATATAATTTAACTTTCCAGTTTCCACCTTTCCACAGTTTAGGAATAAAGGGAGAAAAGTAGACTCGGTCAAAAATATTCGTTGAAGTCTTATCTGCATCTTCATCAACATAGTATAAATCGACAAAGTATTTATTTTTTAACGCAGTTGCAAATTCATCACACGCTCTTCGTGCCCCGCCTACATGTAACTCATGAAAAAAGGCTATTCGTTCTTTTCTATTAATCTGTAAATCACGTGACATATAAACTTCAGAAATTATACTACACATACTTAGTTAAACACAGAGCAAGCATAAACATTCTAACTTAAGCGGGAGAGGGGAAATTATGCTTTTGAAAAACAGAACGGGTAAGAAATATGATGATAGGTATCTCAATGAGTACTGAAAGAACCATTGCATATGCAGCACCTATCATCCCATACATCTGAACTAGTGGCACAATACTAACTAATAGTGTCACAACACGGAAAAAGAGCATTCGAGCCACAAAATCTTGCTTTCCCACAGCAAGAAAAAGAGGTGAAAAACTTCCAAAAATGGTTCTCAATATACCGTAAATCGAGAGAACTTGTATCACGGGAACAGCAGCTACCCATTGTACACCCATAAAAATAAGAATAATAGGTTGAGCAAGTAAAAAGATTCCACTACCTAAAACAATTCCGACTAGTGAACTAGCGAAAGTTACTTTTATAAAAGCTTTTATCAATCTCTCTCTATCATTATGAAACTTGGTATATACAGGGAAAATAACTTGATTTACGACGTTGGTTATTTCGCTGATTGGAAGTGTAGAAAATTTATATGCAATTTGATAAATACCAAGTGATCCAGATCCCAACAACTTACCAACAGTAATATTATCTCCATTATCCGCGAAATAAGAAAATATACCCGTTACCGTTACCCAAAATCCCCGTCTTAAAATAAGTTTTATCTGTTCCAGTTCGCCTTTAAGCTTTGGTCTTAGAGGGAAAAGAACATAAGAAAGAATCACCTCAATGAGCGCAGATGCAATTAATCCCCATACGAAACTTTCAGCGCTCCGAGTTATAAACCCTACAGTAATTGAGACACCTACATCAACTAGAAATAACACGAATCGTAGTCGAAATTCTTTATCAAAAGATAAGTCTTTTTGATACGTAATTATTTCAGGGTTAATAAACCCTCGAATAAATGGAACGATAGAAATAAGTAATATGATATTTAACGCCTCAGGAGAATTGAAAAAACTTGTAATAATAGGAGCCGTAAGAATAATAACTATTGTCAGAATAATTCCTCGCAGAAGGGAAACAATCCAGGCAGAATTAATATATTCTTTTAAATCTTTTTTTTCCTGGACTAAAAACACATTTATTCCAGTTTCAGTAAGTATTTCAAGAAGCGAAAGAAGGAGTGAGGCGATACCGAAAAATCCAAATTCAGCCGGTGTAAGAAGTCTTCCTAATACAGAAAGACGGAGAATCGTTACAATTCTTGTGAGACCTCGAAGTAAGGTAATCCATGAAACACCTTTTAGTGCATTTGATTTATAACCCATACAATTAGTATATCAGCTGAGTCATTTAATATACACCGATGTTACATAAGGAGAAGGTATGAGAGCAGAGAAAGAATAGTCAAGATCGTTCAGTCCTAAAAAGCGAATATCTGGATAAAACCTAGCAACAACAACGTAGTTTTCTTTTTTTAAGCGCGAAATCAAATCTTTTTTAGGAGATGCTTTAATATATTTCTCTTCGATATTATCATTTGTTATAACAACAACAGGAGGTAGTTTTATTGATTTACTATCAATAACGACATAATTAAATATATTATTCTTTCCTCCTTTTGATTGAGTAAAATAAAATTCTTTTTGCAGTAAATCTGGGATATTTTGATAAATTGGTATATTTTCTAGTCCTATCATTGCTCGATGCTGAATATGTTTAGTAAGCCAATATGAGGAATTCTCTTGTGGAGACGGAATTGATTTTAAATAAACGATAGCAAATGAGTAGTAAGCTTGGGTAAAAAAAACTAGTAAAATGAAACAAACAACTAATACTATATTTTTTTTACGCTTTATTAACACATTGATTCCAATCCCACTAATCAATGCAAAAAACGGTAACATCACTAAACTCCTGTTCCCTCCTCCCAAAATCTGTAAGGGTAAGATACTCGCAATAAAGGCTATACACATAACAACTAGAAATAAATCAATGCTATGTTTTTTTAGACCTTCTTTAAGAGTATTATATAAAATAACATACAGGGAGATAATAAATGTTACGATAAGTCCTGGTCCAAATATAATTGGGTAATGACGAACGAAAAGATATACCCATGGATTTATACCGAAAGTAATGTTATCTGTCGTCGTTGGCGTTTGAAGAATATTATTTATTAAATAATCTATAATATTCCCTTTCCCAAATAGCGTGTCAGGCATTCCAAAGAGAATAGTTATACTTAAATAGATAAAAATTCCAATGAATAAATATTTTATGTTCTGCTTCCATGTAGGGTGAAACCAGAAAAAAGAAATTATGAATATTGGGAAAAGTGGAATCGCACTTACTTTAACAGCAAAAGAGAGGGCTGATGGGATTGCTGCAATAATAAAATTTCTATTGGTGGGATTTTTTGCAAAATAAATAAGCGTATATACTGCAGCTAGTAGCCAAAACATCAATCCAATATCGTATTTAAAATAGCCACTTAAACTCAACCATAATGGACAAAATGTAAAAAGGAATAATGTTATTTTTTTAGCTGCTCCGGTTAAATCAATAATTTTATTAAGCATAAATAGTGACAAGACTCCCCAAAGTATTGTGCTAAATCGTAGAACCTCAAATACTTTACTCCTCATTTCTAAGTCAAAAACCGTCATGTTTGTAACGCTAATATATTTACTCAATACAAAAGGAGTTAGATATAAACCTGATAGGAAAAAGTGAAACATTGTTCCATTTGCAGCACCTGCCGTATTTGGAGTGCCTTTAATAAAGGTCTCACGCACCGCTTGTAACTGGTGCCATTCATCCATGTTATAAGGGTACGGATGATTACTATTTGGAGCTCCCGAGTGAATCGTTAGGATCATCAAAAATGAATAAATACTTATCATTAAAAGGAGAAATATATTCCGTTTTGCAAAAGAAATATAGTTGTACCGTAATAGTATTCGAACACACGCTACTGATGTCCCACTTATAACAGCTGCATCAGCAACAACCTGCATGGATGGAAGTAAATAGAGGGCTTTATTTTTTTTCACATATCGATAATTTTTTGTTATTGACCAAATGCCATATACCAAAATGATGCAAATTAAAAGCAACATACCAAATAAACTCTTATAAAGAATTGTAAGAAAAATAAGATACACTCCCAGAAAATATCTTGCAAAAAGAAGTAAAACATTCGTTCGAATTATGTTCGATTCAGTATCTCCATACGCAAACCGAAAGAACATAACAAACACTTCATTCCAGGTATTTCTTGGAATCCAATATACAATCGCATCGCGAGCAAATACCATATTTGCTTTTTTCTCTTTTAGTTTATTAGCAAAAACATAATCTTCGTTATGACTAAATTCTTCTGGGAACTTCCCTACTTTTTTCCATATAGCTTTCGTGAACGCAACTGAGCGTGTTGCAGGAAGAAATGTAGATTCATCAACTTTGTCTGGCATTACAAGGACATATGGAATTAAACATTTCTGAAAAGTATTAGATGCTTTTCCTTTATAATATCCCGCTACGACATCTACAGATTCGTCAGAAAATGGTTTTATAATATTTTCCACCCATTTTTTATCTAAAATATTTCCAGCATCAGAGCAAAGAATAATATCACCACTTGTATGCTTTATCGCTTCATTTCTTCCGACTGATCTATTTCCTTTTTTGACAAAAAAATTAAATGATATATTCTTTTTCTTGAATCTTGTGGTTTGAAACTTGATTTTTTCTACTGTAGTATCTGTGCTTCCTCCATCTACGATAATAATTTCATCAACTTTTTTAGTTTGAAAGAAAAGAGAGTCAAGAAATTTCTCAATAGTCTTCTCTTCGTTATAAACCGTTGTAACAAATGAAAATTTGGGAGATATCATAGAATTAATTTGGCTGAATTGTAGGCCAATTCTATCATATTCTTTGTAATGTTAATGAGTTATTTTTTCCAAAAGGTATAGTTGTTCACATGCTTCACTTCTTTATAATGTTTCTGAATATACCGAGATAAAAATGAATGATCATCTTGTAGTCGAATATCAGCCAAAATAAGTTTTACATTATTATCTATAAGGTTTTTTACTATTTCTTCCTGATCGTTTAAAGAAAGAAGTTGTGGGGGTGCAAAAATATATTTAGTAGGGTTTCTCCTATTGGTTATGAGATAAAAAGAAGGTGAGAAAGTATAGATAAATATCGGATCATTTTGTGATGTAGTACTTTTTATATAATTCGACACTTCAGGAATAACCTTCATATAAATCGCATCTGTTGAAATTCGAACAGTGGGGTTTTCTATAAAATTATTTTGATATATAAGTGGTGTATCCCATCTATAATAGTTTCGGAAAAGAGAGGTATATATTCCAACCACAACAAGTATTCCAGTAAGTAATAAAAGAGTTATTTTAACAATTTGTTTAACATCACTTACAAGTATTTGAATAATTGGTATCCCAATTAAAGCCATAAGACCAGTTAAATGGACATAATCAGTTGTTGGACGGATACCAAATAGGTAATACCAGAAGCACATTCCAGAAAGAAAGAGAAATGATTTATTGTATTTAACACTGATAATACTTGCATACCCAGAAACAATAAGAGGTATCAGATAGAAGAATGTTTTAGCAATTTGCTTGTACCATATATCCGGGTAAATAAATTGAGTTTTTTGCATTCCTTTTAGATAGATTTGATCAATCATAAAAAAGTACATATCTTGAATAAAAGGAATAAATGCCTGGTTCATCATAAAATAAATACACATGATAACCGGGAGAATAAGTACACCACCGATAAGAGAAGTTAAGTATTGCACTTTCCTAACCTCCTTAGTTAGTATAAAAAATAGAATGATGTTACATAGCAGTGCGGCGCCAAAATTTTGTTTAAAAAGGATTGTAAGACCAGCTGCAACACCTGCAAAGAAAAAATAAGAAACTTTTTCTTTTTCCTTTGCAACTAAGAGAAGATAAATACAAAGTAATCCACTAAAAATTGTATAGATAATCGGCCATGCGAAATTAATATGCATCGGCCCCCAAGTAAGATAAATTGAGATAGGAAGAAGTGAATAGTATCGCTTATCAGAAATAGAGAGAGAAATCTTATAAAAAAGAAGCACTGTTAATAACGCAATTCCCATCGTGAAAATACGAGAAGTTAGAATACTAATGCCAAACAATTTAAATACTAATGCATTACTATATGCAACCCCAGGAGTATAAATGTAATGAAAATCTCGATATGGAATATCTCCATATAAAATTCGCGCTGCTGGATTAATAATCCAACCTTCATCATGTGGAATAAAACCGTGTGTATAAAAGTAAAGAAGAATAAAGAAAATAACACTTGAACACGCTGCAAAGATTATTTTTTCAATACTAAGATTTTTTGTCAGTATATTTTTATACTTAATTAGTACCTTTTCTGATTTTTTCATTTACTCATTATAAAATAATACTGCATACAGTATACACATCGTATTAAGAGTTTGTATTCCTGTGATTTATTACATATAATTGAGGCCTTTATGACAAAAAATGCCATTACAATTATCCTCCCAACCTATCATGAAGAGAAAAATATTGAGCAAGTAATAAATGGTATTGAGAAATATGTAAAGACTCCTCATATAATTATAATTGTCCTTCAGGATAAAAAAGATCCGACAATCAAAGTACTTACTAAAATTAAAAATAACGTTAGCAATCTAACAATCATCTTCACCAAAGATGGAAAAGGCATGTTAAAAGCACTTAAAACTGGTATTGATTATGCAAAATCAGAGATTATTGTTATATCGATGGCCGATTTATCAGATGATCCACGAGATATTGATAAAATGGTATCAAAAATTAATGAAGGATATGATCTCGTCTGTGCCTCTCGCTATATGAAAGATGGAAAACATATAGGAGGACCACTTATAAAAGGACTACTCTCACGGCTCGGTTGTCTAACACTGAGGACTTTAACAGGAATACCGACAAATGATGCAACAAACGCATATAAATGTTTTAGAAAAAAAGTGATGAAAGATATACAAATCGAAAGTAAGGAAGGGTTTGAAATGCCACTAGAGTTAGCAGTAAAAGCCTATAACTTAGGATATAGAATAACAGAAGTACCAACTACATGGCAGGATAGAATGCATGGTACTTCACAGTTTACCTTAAAAAGTAATATCCGCTATTATATTCGATGGTATTTTTATGGAATTAAAAAAAAGTATTTGGGTTACTTTTTATCATTATATTGATTCCAAATTTGATCAAGCCCATCTACAATTGATGTTTTTGGTTTCCAACCTGTTGCTTTTTTAACTTTACTGATATCAGAGATATAAATCTTTTGATCTGCAGGGCGCCATGGTTTAAAGGATAAAGATAGTGGCTTGCCACCTTTTTCATTTAAGTAAGTAATTGTTTCAAGAAGGCTGATGGTATTCGTTATTCCACCTCCGACATTAAAAATCTGTCCTTTAACTTTCTCGATCATTTCTAATTCTAATAAATATAACTCAGCCACATCTCCACCAAATAAACAATCTCTTACCTGTTTTCCATCTCCATAAATATTGAGTGGCCTATTATGTATTTTCGCTTGAACAAACCAATCAGTCCAACCCTGATCTTCAACTCCTTTTTGATATAGACCATAAATACAAGACATTCTATTGACAACCGTCGGAACACCATACATATGATAATATTCTTGACAATATAGATCCCCTGTTGCTTTAGATACTCCATAAGGACTATGTGGGAATTTTCCAGCGCTATCCATAGGGAAATTTTCATTTACTCCTTTTTCTGTAAGACCTTCAAGAACTGAGCTTCGCAGTGGCGGTTTTACATTTTTTTCAAAATTCCAGACATGTCTAGTTTTTTCTTCTTTAACTGGAATAAGATTTATTTCTTCTGAGTAAACTTTATTGGTTGATGCAAATATAACTGGAATTAAGTTGTTTTTGCGAGCAAATTCCAATACGTTGAGAGTACCCATAGCGTTTACAGAAAAATCATACATTGGCCACTTAATAGACCATGGTATACCAGGATTTGCAGCCAGATGGATAATCCCATTTGCTTTTTTGGGTAGTCTCTCGAAATCGTGTTCACTTCGTACATCTCCCCTGATAATCTCGACACCTGACTCTTTGAGGATAACAGCATTCTCTTCAGTATGCGGGCGAATAAAAGAATCAAATGCAACAACATGATATCCTTTTTTAATTGCCAATAAACAAATATTGGTTCCAATAAATCCACATCCCCCGGTTACTATAAGTGTTTTTTTCATATTGCTCATCTTATTAGAAATACATAAAAATGTAAAGTATAGAACAAGATGCATGTTTACATATAAGAGGTCCTTACGTATAATTCATTCATATTATTCACATGGCAGATTTGAAAACATGCATTATTTGCGGCAAGAAACAAAAAGAAATTTTCTTTTATAGAGATCATCATTACTTTAAATGTAGCAACTGCGACATCGTTTCAACCTATCCTTATCCAACAATAGAAAGTATTAAGAAACACTATACAAGTAAATTTAAAAAGGGTAATTATGAACTTCTCCATAAATATGCTTCACAATATCAAGATGTCTATGCATATTTTGTAAAAATTATTAAAAATAATTTAAAAGAAAAAAATGTAACATTGAAAAAAATGAAAGTTCTCGATATTGGTTGTTTTACGGGAGGATTTTTAGAATTACTTTCTACTGAAGGAGCAGACGTCTATGGTTTAGAACTACAAAAAGAAGCAGTAAAAATAGCAAATAAAAAACTTCCAGGAAAAGTTTTCCAGGCTGACGTAATGGATCACAAATTTCCTCAGAGAAAATACGATGTAATTAGTTTACTTGGGATTGTTGAGCATGTTACTGATCCATTAAAACTTATTAAACGATCGGCAGAACTTCTCAAAAAAAATGGGACAATTATCATACAAACTCCTGATAGTTCTTCACTCATGGCAAAATGTATGGGGAAATATTGGCCACCCTACTCCCCTGTCGAGCACATTCATCTATCAAGTAGAAAGAGTATAACCAAAGCACTTACCTCACAAGGATTTAAAAACATTCGATTCCAAAGACATATAAAAATTCTTCCAATTGGATATGTTTATAATATGCTTACTAATTTTGGTCCTGAATTTCATAGACTCCTGAAGCCACTTGATACATTTTTAAACAATTCATCACTAAGACTTCCGTTCTATGTAGGAGAAATTATAGTAACTGCTGAAAAAAAATAAGATTACCAAAGCGCCTCTAAATTTGTCATTTGATAAAAAGAAACGGTATTCCCAGGAAATGGATCCAGTATGATATTTTTTATTTTTCTTGTTTTGTAAAAGATAGGAATATGAGCAAGGTCAACGATACATACACTTCCATTAGTACAGCTTTTAAAAACAAGCTGTGAAGTCAATTCGTCTGTCGTCGTTACTGTTAGTTTTAGTTCTTTACTGTTTTGATTATCTGATGAAATAACGAGAAATTTTTTATCAGAGTCTGTCGGGTGATCTTGTAAATAATTGGTCAATTTTTGTTGAGTATTTACGACAACACGTTGTGTGTTACCTATTAACGACAGTGATGTATCCTTATAAAATCCTTCGCTCCTTGGAATATTCTGAAAATCAAGGTTGGTAAGTATATGTATTAACTCTGGCGCATTTTTTAATTGCGAGCTATTAAATATATCTTCTGTAGATCTTTCCAGAAGAAGAAAGTTATCGATTTTCGTACGAATAGAAAAATGAGAAATAATAAATTTATGAAGTAGTGGTGTTCTGAGAAGGTCAGGTACTTCATCTTGTATTGAAGCATCTTTGAGATCGTAAATAACATATTTTACTTTTTGCTCATTCATATAATCAATTTGCTTTTGTTGAGATTCATAGGATGATGCTTCATAAATTGAAGGAAAGTATGGAGGCTTTTGATGAATGAGAATATAAAAAATAGGATCACCTGGATAACTAAATATTTTTGCTTTCACATCGGGAAGTTTTTTAATCACATGTTCATATGCACTATTTTTCTCAAGAAATGACGAAACATTATTTGTCATACATGCATTAGCCTGGATGTTTTTAATAACGGTAATTGGCGAGGATAATTGAAATGAAGAAATAGACGAATGAGTAAAGAGTACATATATAATAATAAAAATATTTCCATAATAGATAGTTATATTTCTTTTAGAGATAGCAGAGTCAATGAAACAGCTTCTTATTTCACTAAGTAAGCAAAAAAGTAATAATAGTGCGGCGAATGAAATGGACGTATCAATAGATCTAATAATATTTTTAAGCTCAAAGAGGCACAAAGACATTATTAATGCAATTTGCATATAGTTTATACTCGTTAGTTTTTTCTTTATATAAAATATTTTATGAAATATATATAGAATCGTTATAAGTAACATAAAAAGCGTGAAGATATTATCAGCAGTTCTGAGAGAATGGATAAATGGTGTCTTCGCAAGAAGTGATATCTGGGGTAAGTAAAGAAGATAGGTAATAAATGACTGCAACGATTGAGTCACCCACAGATAAAAAAGAAACGGAATACTTCCAAAGAAAACTCCTATGACAAAAATTAGTATTTCTTTGGTAAAAAGAATATAGTCACGAATTGTTTTTCTGATTAATTTATCGCAGAATGATAGCAATACAAAAAGTAAGATTGCATATAATGCTTGGTCAATGAGTAAAGGAAATAGCAATCCAAGAGAAATACCGATGAAAAGAAGTTTTTTTAGTGAAAGATTTTTTTTATAAGAAAAGAGAATATTTGCAAATATACAAGCAATGACGACCAGTACTCCATATCTAGAAAAAGAGTCTATCCCTGTTACACTCTCTATAAAAAGAAAGAAAAAAATAAAAGAGAGAATATGTAACCATTTATCATTCCATATTTTTTTATTTGTATAAAATATCAGTGTGAATAAAATAGAAGGAAGCAGTATATAAAGAATTGAAAAAATGAAATGTTGATTTTTGAAATAATATAATAAACCGTAAGGATAAAAAATATCTCGAAACGGAACTAGATTTATGCTCGCCGCATAATCCCACAAAAGAATTGCTTGGGTATCAAAAGTAAAATTAGAGTAACTTGGGCAAAACATCATAATCGCCCCATACGTGCTGATAAGTACTACACCCAACAACGCGATACATTCTATAAAACTCAGCTGTTTTTTTTTGAAATAAGATAATTTCATGACTCGTGATTCTTGTTATATCTTCTAGAAAGTAATAAAAGACCAAACGGAGAAATAATAAAAAGCAGAAAAACACCAAGGTCGAGATAAAGTGGATATCCAAAATACTGAACATATCCAACGATTTTGTGCTGACCAATTTCCGGGAATATCAGTATGTCTCGCAATAATCTAAATGACAACAAAAATATACTTCCTATCAGGAAGTAATAAATCATGAAAAGAAATAAAAATCTTTTTTGTGTTTGATAAATATAATAAAGAAATGGAAAAATAGAAAAGAATAGCAACAAAAGTAAAAGTATATTACTAGTTCGTCCTTGAGAAAAAATACTCACAGCAATAGTAAAAAAGCTTAAAACACCACAATATATACTAAATTTCTCGTTTGTTGATTTGTTAGGAGTCATCCGATATAGTATACCAGGTACAAAAATAGTAATGTCACAGCTTCACCCTACTAAATTAATTGGAACATTTACTCACTACACAACGTGCAGATTTTGTTTGAGTAGTAATATAAAACCATGTATCAACCTGGGAGATATGCCACTTGCAGGAGGGTTTCTCACTACGTTGAATAATATAGACAGTGAAAAATTTTATCCACTTGAAATTTCTTTTTGTCAGAATTGTTATTTATTACAATCAGTAAACGTGGTTGATAAAGATGTTCTTTTTAAAGATTACTTCTACCATTCTTCATCCATAAAAACGTTAACGAACCATTTCCACGAAGTAACTGAAGAAATACTCACAGAAACAAAAGATTCTCGCTCTCCTTTTATAGTAGAAATTGGTTGTAATGATGGAACACTTATTGAGGAGCTATCTAATAATAACGTTCAGGCTTTAGGCGTCGATCCAGCAGATAATATAGTTAAACCCCTCATTAAAAAAGGGTTGCCAATAATAAACAACTATTTTACAGAGAATGTGGCAAAAAACATAAAAAAAACACACGGACAAGCTGATGTTATTTGTAGCTTTAATGTACTCGCACATATCGAAGACATGCATGATGTTTTTAAGGGAATAACAACACTCCTAAGTGATGATGGAATTCTTATCATGGAAACGCACTACCTAGGAACACTCCTCAAAGAGATGCAGTACGATATGATCTACCATGAGCATCAGTATTATTATTCTCTGATGACACTAATACTATTTTTTAAAAAATTTGATTTAGAAGTATATGATGTAAAACCAATTTCAATCCATGCAGGATCGATGAGATACTACGTGAAGAGGAAAAAAAGCAGCAAACATCCTATTTCAAAAAATGTGGAAAAACTAGTAAAGCAAGAAAAAGAGCAACAACTTGATAAACTTGAAACATATCTCTCTTTTAATAATAAATTACAAATTGTGAAAGAAAATTTGCTTTCACTTCTCCATGAACTGAAATATCACAATAAAAAAATAGTTGGATACGGTGCGTCAGGAAGAGGAACAGTTATTATGAACTATTGTGGACTCGATAATACTCTCCTTGATTATGTGGTAGACGACGCACCGGCGAAACAAGGTGCATTCACTCCAGGAACACATTTAGAAATAAAACCATCATCCTCACTCATGACAGATCCTATGACTGATTTTGCAGTTCTTTTTGCCTGGTCATTTGTCGATGAAATCAACAAAAGAAACGCAGAATATATCAAAGGAGGGGGTAAATTTATAACACCTCTCCCAACCGTGCAAATAGTACCATGAAAAAAAGAACACCTGTGATCCTAGTTCTTGGGGCTGAAGGAATGCTCGGACAAACTGTATATAAATACCTACATAAACAATTTGGTCCACTAGTCTTTGGTACTACAAGAAAAGGTATTTTTCCGTTTTTATCTTTTTCAGTTTCAAGTCTTACAGAAGATTTTAAAAAAATTATCGCTGATAAAGGAAATATCGACTATGTTATTAATTGTATTGGAAAGGTAACAGAAGAAAATCGAATAGAATTAATCGAAGTAAATGCTCTTTTCCCACATCAGCTTGAAAAATTAGCAAAAGAATATTCATTTCACTTATTTCATGTTTCAACTGATGCTGTTTTTTCTAGAAAAACATCAGAAGTGTATGAAGACACACTCCCCTCACCTGATTCATATTATGGTGCTAGTAAACTACTCGGAGAAACTACTACAAAAAATGCTATAACAATTCGCAGCTCATTTCTTGGTCTTGATACGATACATAACAGAGGGCTTCTCCAGTGGGCACGGAATATCTCTGATTCTCACATTGTAGGCTATATAAACCATCATTGGTCAGGATGTACCTCATTACAATTTGCTATGTTATGTGAATCTATTATAAATAAGACTACGTTTCAACACATTCGCTCCCTCTCGCCTGTTCTTCATTTCGAACCTTTAAAAAAAATAACAAAGTATAAGATTTTAAAAACATTTATTGATCTTGAAGGAATTAATAAGAGAATTGAAGCGACACATTCACCACTGACGAGTAAACGCATCCTTAACACTAATTTTCCTGCAGTTTTATCCTATGATAAGATGAGCAATTCACTTAGTCATGAGCTTTCTAGGCTTTTGGCATTTGAAAATGAAAAGTAATTCTCTATAATCATACACACATGAAGAAGAAGAAATTAGCATTTATTTTAGGTATTAGACCAGATTTGATTCGTGCAGTTCTCATCATGCAATATTTAGAAAAAGCAGAAGATATTGAAGTAGTTTTCATTTGGTCTGGGCAAAACTATTCATATAATTTAAAAGATATCTTTTTTAAAGAATTTAATGTCCGTGAACCAGATATCACTCTTGATTGTAAAGGAAATACAGATGCAGAAGTTACATCTAAACTTATCTCTCAAATATATCCCGTCCTTGAAGAAATGCAGCCTGATGCCGTCGTCGTACTCGGAGATACAAACACCTGCATGGGATGTATCGCAGCTGCTCAATTAAATATTCCAATCATCCATATAGAAGGATGCTGGCATTCATACGATTGGCGTATGCCAGAGGAAAAATATCGAACACTTACCGATCATCTTTCAGATGTCATTTATACATATGCAGATGAATATAAAGAACGTGGAGTTGCAGAAGGATTAAATCCTAAAAATATCGTAGTTGTCGGAAATCCTGTCGTTGATATTCTAAACAACTTTTACTTCAAACAAAAAGAGAAACTTGAACGCATGGCTACTGACGATTTTTTTACCTCTCGTGGAATTAAAGATGGAAATTATTATGTGATGACTTGCCACAGACGAGAAAACGTCATGATTAAAAAAGCATTATATGAAATTATGAATTTAGTTTCAAAAGCTGAACATCCTGTTTACTTTCCAGCAAGTTATCGCACGCAAAAAGCATTAAAAGACTGGCAGATAGTAGTACCTAAAAATCTTATTATTGTTGATCCAGTAGGATATGAAGAAATACTTATTCTTATGACACATGCAAAAGCAGTGCTGACAGATTCAGGAACTCTTAACGAAGAAGCATGTGTTCTTAACATTCCTTGTATTAATATTAGAAAAGCAACCGAACGACCACAAGTATATGATGTAAAGTCATGTGTAAAATTCGATCCTGATCAACCAGAAAAATACACTCCAGAAATTGTATATAAAAAGCTAGCAAAAATCACTGGCACGAAATGGACACAAACACTTGGTGATGGAAAAGCATCTGAAAGAATTGCCAACGACATGATCGAAAGATTACGATCAGGAAACATTAGAGGCTTTTTACCAGAAAATAATCATTTACCTATTGCCCGTTCTTTTATGGAAGATGGTATCGAAATTGAATAACTATCCCCTTTGCATTATTATTCCCATGTTTAACGAAGAAGCCGTTGCTGAGAAATGCATTACTACGATTATGGGTGTGATCAAAAAATTACCACAAAGAATAATGTTACTTGTAATAAACGATGGGAGCACTGATAGAACTGGATTTATGCTCAAAAAAATGCAGAAGAAATATCCACTCCTTGAAGTAATTACACATAAAAAAAATAAAGGATATGGAGGAGCACTACAAACTGGCATACACTATGCATTAAAAAATAAGATTACATACTGTCTTCACATGGATTCTGATCTGACAAATGATCCGAAAGATATACCAAAATTTATAAAAATAATTCCACAAGGATTTGATTGTGTTAAAGCATCTCGTTACTGTAAAGGCTCTAAAGTAATAGGAGTACCACCTTATCGAAAAACTATCTCGATAATCGGAAATTACTTAGCAAGAGCGCTTTTTCGTGTCGGAATAAACGATTGTACCAATGGGTTTAGAATGGTGAAACTTGAAAAACTAAAAGGAATAACTTTTGAAGAAAATAATTTTTCTATTATTCTTGAAGAATTGTATTATTTGAAAAAAAGAAAAGCTACATTTAAAGAAATTCCATATATCCTAACTGCAAGGGAAAATTCTCAATCTCATTTCATTTATAAACCAAGCATTTTTTATGATTATTTCAAATATGCTTTTAAATCTTTTTTCATTAATTAGAAGACTTGAATTCACTTAGGGCTTCTTTTATTTCTGGCAATGATTTTAATAGAGTAATTGTTTGAATCAATGTTAATCTTTTTGTATTTTCGGATGTATAAGATTCAACCTTCTCTTTCACATTCTTTTTATCTTTAAAGAAATATTTATTATAGTCCAACCCCTGGCTTTCAGGAGGGATTTTATAATAAAGCCCATTACTTTCTGCTCTAGTAAATTCTTCTTGCGTTAATAAGGTTTCGTGCATTTTTTCCCCAGCACGTATACCTACTGTCGTAACCCCAACGTCGTATGAAAAGAGAGTACACATTGCTTCAGCCAAAATACTAAGCGTTGCAGCAGGAGACTTTCTCACATAAATATGACCACTTTCACCATTAACTAGTGCATATAACACCAAATCAATCGCCTCAGGGAGTGGAAGAAGAAAACGAGTCATATCTGGATGAGTTACAGAAATTTTTTTATATTGCTTCATTAAAGTAACAAAGTAAGGCAGGACAGATCCTCTAGTATATAAAACATTTCCGTACCGTACCCCACAAAAAACAGTTTTTTTCTTTCCGTCTTCGACACAATTCCTTGCTTCTGAAATCATTAATTTTTCCATCATTGCTTTAGAAAGTCCTATGACGTTAATCGGATATACAGCTTTGTCAGTACTAAGTACAACAACTCGTTTTACGTTATGTTTTCGTGCTGCGGTAAGCACGTTTTGTGCACCAAGCACATTGGTTTTAACTGCTTCCATCGGAAAAAATTCACAGGTAGGAACTTGTTTAAGCGCTGCGGCATGAAAAACATAATCAACATTCTCCATAACACTATTAACACTTTCAAAATCACGCACATCACCAATAATAAATTTTATAAGAGGATTATCAAATTTATTGCGCATATCAAATTGTTTCTTTTCATCTCTACTAAACACAATTATTTTTTTTGGACTATATGTAAGAAGTTTTTCTACAACAGTATTACCGAATGATCCGGTCCCACCTGTAATTAATATTACTTTCCCTTTGATACTTTTAGCGAAATCAGATTTCATAATACGAATAATTCAGACAGTATACCATACAAATTCTACTTCTATTTTTTGTTATTTTTAATATGTAGTAATCTACTCAGCCATGAAGAGTTAAACAGTTGTACAAATGTATACGTGATAGAAAGACATGCTAGTGGGGCAATATGAATAAGGAGACGCTCAATCGAACTTTCAGGATTGTTATCGGCTGTAAAAATGTACAAGAGAAGATATAAACTTAATTGAAAAAAAATAATAATAAAAAGTATAACCGATTCTTTGATTTTAATACGCAATAGACTCAACGAATAAAAATAAATAATCCATAACATGTTCCAACTTTTTACATTTAATAATTCATGAAATACACCCAAAAAAGAATTCTTCGTTTTCTCAATTGAAAATTCTAAGACATGTCCTGCGAAATATAATTTATCCAATCCATGTATTTTCTTAAAAAGTTGCCAATCCATAAGTAAGATAAAAGGAATTAGTAAATACGTTATATGTGAATATGTTTTCGTTTTAAGAATAAAATAGAAAACAATACAACCAATAACAATAACAAAAGGAAGACCTTCATTTTTAATTAACCCAGTAAATCCCAAGAAAAGAGCTAATAATCCAAAGAGTTTTGCTGTGTTTTTTTGTATATATTCAAAAAGTAAAACAACTGATATGAAAAAGTAATATCCAAGTGGTAAATCTGCAATTCCCACTTCAATTCTCCCACCGTGACGGATAAGGTTTTGTGTTGAAATAAATAATAGTGTAAAAAATAATGCGTATCGTATTCCATATTTTTTATAAAGAACAGCAAAAAATGTTACACCAATAAATACATAAAATGCGAATGATACAAGAAGCACCGCTGTATCATCTACTTTCCCAAGAAGAATAAATATATATGTGTTAAGTAAGTTAAAAATAAGTGGGTAAAATACTGGCAAAGAATGAAGTGCAATTTCTGTTATTTTCCCATCGATAAAAAATACTTTTGATTCAAAAATCCACGTCGCCCATGCGTCCCATACGCCAACAGGACGAAGGAGTACTTCAAAAAATACATACAAAACAGTTAACACAATACCTACACATAATACTTTTTCCAAAGTCGATAAATTAGGGAGTGGAATTCGAGACAGTGTAAATCTTTTTTTATGTAAAACAACGATAAAGCCACAAATCAATAACCAAGGAACTAAAATAAACTCTCTATTCCAAGCAATATTAACTCTCGAATAACAATAAAGTTGTAAAGCAACAAGTCCTACCCCTAATCCATAAGATATCCCAAGACTTAACAACGTGTTACCAGGTGGCAACAAGTCAAGGCCTCGGATAATAATATATCCAAGTAAAGATAAAAAACATATTCCAAGCAAAACAATTAGTATATTCATTTTATTTTATAAAGTATCCCTTTGTGCTTATTAGTAGAGGGAAGACTTCCTATCTTTATATAGTCAGTTGTCTGAATATCAGCATCATAGAGAGCAATATATTTGAACTTTCTCGATTCTATAAATTTTGTTAGTTCAGATGTATCGGAGGTAAATGTTATTATTTTAGGATACAAATAATAACGCTCTACAAAATACGGCATCATATCAGATGCATAAAGCAGGATATGTGCATTTTTTTCTGTATGGGAATCAATGAGTAGATAAAAATCATATAAATCACCAAATATTTTTTGTCGTTTTTGTGTATCACTTATCGTTCCCCATTCTTTATATTCTGAAATTGATTTAACAGAATTATACGAAATCGAAAAAAATGCGAGAACAATCCACACGAACATGAGAAGTAAAAATATATTTTTTTTAACCATAAAGAATACTTGTGATAAAACTTCGATAACTATATCATATAGTCATGATAAATTCGTACTTTATGGCAGGTTTTAATGTCTTAGCTTTCATCACTTTTTTTAGTATATTTCTGTTATTGCATAAGAAATATCCAAAACTACATATCTATTCTGCCCCATTCATACTACTTTTTTCGTTACTACCACTCGTAAGTTTACTTCGAATCGGTACATATGAAAGTGGTGACTTATCATTTAACGTGTATAAAACTATGGAACTATTTAAATCATTACAAGAAGGAAATATCATACCCACTTGGGCAGGAAATCTTAATGCGATGTACGGATACCCACTCTTTATATTTACCTATCCACTCCCATATTTTCTAAATGTTTTTTTTCATATCCTCGGATTTAGTTTTGTTAGCAGTGTAAAACTAACACTTGCTTTGTCATATATATTCTCAGGGATATTTATGTATTATTTCCTTCGCGAAAAAGTAAGTGAAAAAGCAGCTTTTTTTGGCGCTATTCTCTATCTCTATGCACCTTATCACTTAGTAAATATGCACTTTCGAGTTGATATCGGTGAAATGTGTGCGATTACATTTGTGCCACTTATTTTTTTATCAATCGAAAATATTTCTAAGAAAAAACTAAAACCCATCTGGATAACTATTGGCAGTCTCAGCATTGCGTTCATTATTCTCTCACACCAAGCCGTCTCACTGACAGCACTTCCTTTTACGATACTCTATATCTTCATTATAAATACATTTGAAAGTCTTAAAAAAAATTATGTCAGATTTATATCGATATATTCTGTGGGATTACTTCTCTGTGGATTTTATGTTTTTCCACTTCTAGTCCTTAAAGAATTTACAATTCAATCGCTTGGTGTCTCAATGTCATTTGCAACACTAACTGACTTGCTCTATTCTCCATATCGATATGGTCTACTTTTTCAAGGACCTAATGGTGAGCTATCATTTTTACTTGGATATACACAATTGATGGTATTAGTAACTGGAATATATATGTATAAAAAACCAAAACTTTTAGGGATACATAAGAGATTACTTTCATTCGCGCTACTTGGAATCGGATTAATGATATTTTTCCTGTTAAAAATTTCAGAACCGTTATGGTTCACTATTCCACTTATCAAAAATTTTCAATTTTCATATCGTATTCTTTCTGTGACTATTTTTTTCTTTGCGATTGTAGGAGCAGTCGTGACAGAGTATATAAAAAAACCATTATGGTTTTATCTACTTTTTTTCTTAACCATTATAACTACTATTTTGAACTGGGGAAATCGTCGTGTTATTCCCGATATACTCGATAAGCAATTAGCTCGAGATATTCCTATCAGTACATACTTTGGAGAGGGCTTATCACCTGCTGCACCGAAATGGGTAGATCCTAAAAACGTATGGATGAAAGACCCACCGAAACAACCACTTGAAGTACTGTCTGGAAAAGCAAAAATAACCGTAGGTATGAGAAAAACGAATGAACATCATTATAATATTATTGTCGAAGAACCAAGCGAATTTAAAGAAAATACTCTCTACTTTCCTGACTGGACGATAAAAGCTAACAATAAAATTCACGACATTCAGTACACTAATTCCCATTTTCCCGGAATAATGACATTCAGGCTACCAAAAGGGATATATAAGATTGATGTGACATACAATAATCCCCAGATTACAAAGATATCTCAAATAATTAGTTTGTTAACATTTTTTTCACTATTCTTATTCACGATATGTTCTTATCGGGATTTTCTTTTAGCTCCACTCCATAAAAAAAGATAATCATTAACAAGTTTTTCCCAAGATTTCGTGGATGCAAATGCATACCCATCAAGTACTTTCTTATCTCCAACGACTGGATCTTCAATATACGAAATTACTTGTTTAGCAAGTTCGGCTGCATTTCCTGCGATATAGATATATTTCGCAAAAGGTGACATTCGCAAATAATCTTCTTTAATCGGATTATCATAGACCGCGAAAACGAGTCGCTTCTGTATAAGTGCCTCCAGAATAGATAAATATCGTGAAACGAAAATAAATCGATGTTTCTGAAGCATGGGAATCACATCAGCAGTAAACGGCTCAACTGTTACTCCTTTTACAAAACTGAGATTTTTTCTGTATTTTCCATCCCCCACTATTCTCATAGAAAAATGTGGATACACTTGTCTAATTTTTAATAACGCATCTCGATACATAAGTACTCCAGTCTGTTCATCAAGTCGTCCGAAAAAAACTGCTGAACTTTCTTTCGGCGATTTTGGATTATCCACCATGTCTACTGCTCCATACGAAACAATTGTTGGACTGGTCCCATACCATTTCGAGATAAAATCCCCGATACAGATATTTCCAGCAGAAAGTAACTCGGATAGTTTTCGAACCATAATCGCTTTTCGCTGCAGTGGATACCTCTCATATCCATGAAATGTCGTAAATACTTTTTTAAGTGGATATCGAAATCGAAATGGTAAATACCAGAAGAACACATCATGACAGTGAATGACATCAGCAGATGTAATAAGTGATCGATGTTTCCACATCCATGACCAAATAGTAAACTTCTTAGACCATTCACTACTGACTGGAATATAATAAAGCGAAAAGGAATTCAGTATCATTCGTTGTTCACGAGTAAGCACATCAAGTCGATCGTCAGTTTTCTCAGAAATAATAGTCACATTATGTCCCTGTGCCACAAGCTGCTTAGAAATTTCGAAAACATGCTTTTCGACCCCCCCAATATGAGGATAAAAAAGCCGAGATAAAAAAAGAATGTTCATAGTTCTAAAATCTACAAAAAATACTTATTGACAAATAAAATTACTCAGACTAATTTAAATATAGAGTGAGAATATTATTAAGAATTTCATTGCTCATTATTCTTCCTGTAATTATATCTTTTATACTGACAAAATCTTCGTTTGCTTCAGACATACTTTTTCAAGATAATTTTGATGAAGGAAACTCTAACAATTGGACACTTGCAAGCAATAATTGTACATTTAATGGTCAACCTGCACAATGGGAAATTAAGAGTAAATCAGACAACATATTAGATAAAAAGATTGGTATGGTAAGTAATGGAGGTGGATGTTTTTCAATTTTAGTTCCAAATGATTCTGCTTGGAATTTTAATAACAAAAATTATGCTGTTGATTTTGATATAGAGTTAGTTCAAGGATCTGATTATGCATTTTTGTTTAGATATAATGACGAAAGTAATTTAAATGGTATACATATCCAATCCCCTAACGATATTGTTTTGCAGAGAGTTGAAGATTCCAGTGACACAACTGCAATATCTTATGGTAACTATTCAAATGAACAAACCATTCATTTTAAAATTATAATTAACAATAAGAATATAAAAATTTACAGAGATTTTCAAGCAGATCCAATCATAGACCATACATATTTAGTCGATCCTTCACCATCGGGAAAAATCGGACTCCACATGGCTTCTGGAAGCACTGTTACTGAAGTATATTTTGATAACATCAAAGTTACAAGCTTAGATTCTAATTCAATTTCTTTAAACGTTCCACTAATTAAGCAAACTGATCCTCTTTGGAAGAATAATGTTTATGATTCTGCAAATAGTTGGTCGCCGAAGGATACGGGGATTGGGAGTTGGGGGTGTGCGCTTACGTCTGCTGCCATGGTTTTTCAATATCATATTATTACGAAAATGCCTGATAATTCACCGCTTAATCCAGATACCCTTAATGCATGGCTTAAAAAAGAACCTGATGGATATGTAAATACTGGCTGGGTTAATTGGCTTGCGTTATCGAGATTATCAAAAAAAGCAAAGGATAAAAACCCATCATTCGCATATGACGCATTAGAATATAAACGATATGCAGGAGCAAATAAAATACAACTTACCACAGATCTTATTAATAATATTCCTGATATTTTAGAAGAACCTGGTCACTTTATCGTAGCAAAAGGAATTCAAGATTCAACTTTTTTAATAAATGATCCGTATTTTTCTCGTACTCTTTTAACTGATTATACTAATACATTTAAGAATCTCGGTAAATTTACCCCATCTAATACAGATTTATCGTATATATTATTTTACTCTGATAAAAATACAACTATTTCAGTAAAAGATCCAAACGGAAATGCTGTAGGAGAATCATTCATCCAAGACCCCATCACTAATGAAAATAATACTTCACAAGTAAACGGGCAACCATTCACAATGTTCCTTCTCAATAAACCATCGTCTACTGTATATACAGTATCCATAAATAGCACAAAGAATCATACATATACACTTAATGGATTTATGTATGACAGTAACGGTGAAGTTGTAACTAAGAACGTTATAGGTGCTGTGGGAAAAGGTAATGACACTTACACATTAAAATTTGATAAAGAAAATTTAAAGAAAAATAAACTACAGCGAATAATAACGTACGATTCAGTCATTGATGATATTAGAGAATTACAATCAACTAATCTCATTATTCCACAAATTGCAGATGGACTAGTCACAATTATAAATAAAGCGAAGAATCCTCAAAGTACAAATCACAAAGTATACTCACTCGCTGCACTAAATTCATTTAAACTAGTTCTCACTACGTTTAAAGGGAAAGGAATTGATCAAAATGCGTATCAGATCCTTTTTGATGATATAAATTATCTTATTTCCTCTCTTTAATCCTATTATCACATTTCAGCTTTTCGCATCAGTGACACTTGAATTCTCTGAAACTCTACATTCCCTTCCTCTCATTTGCTATAATGTAAATAGTTATGAAACTATCGGTTGTAATTCCTGTTTATAACGAAGAAAAATATATCGCACTGTGTCTTGACAGTATTATGAATCAGTCTGAGATGCCTGATGAAGTGATCGTCGTAGATAATAATTGTACAGATCGAACTATCCCTATCGCGAAACGTTTTGGAGTCCGTGTAGTGACCGAAAAGAAGCAGGGTATATCATATGCACGTAACGCAGGGTTCGATGCCGCTACAGGCGATATTATAGCCCGCTGTGATGCCGATACACATGTTCCACCTGACTGGATTAAACGCATTAAAGAAACACTCTCTGAGAAAAAATTTGACGCAATTGGTGGGCCTGTCTGTTACGGAGATTCTGCTTTCTTTCGAAGACAGTCCACGAAAGTAGTTAACCTTCATGCGAAGACATTTAAAACGTTCCAAAACCATGAAATTCTCTATGGTATGAATATGGGACTCACGAAAGCTGTGTGGGAAAAAGTTCGTAATGAAGTAAATAATGATAACGAAGAAGTGCACGAAGATTTAGATATCGCCAATCACATCGCAAAACATGGGAAAATTAAATTCGATCCGAAACTACTCGTCTATACCTCAAACCGTCGCATGAAGAAAAATCCAGCTTCATTTTTTATCGAATACCCTATCAGAATGATCAAAACCATGAACGTCGACCCCATGGACACCAAAGCCATGCGAAGAATCTCCGACTTCATCTTCTCAGATCCAGAATAAATCTCTTTTTTTTGCTATAATACCCCATAATATATAAATTACAGGCTGTTTTGCTGCTTTTTAATTTATTTATTTTTCGCACATTGAGATGTTAGGATGGTATGAGTGAGCGATACCCTGTTCAGAAACTATTTCTGCATAGAGCGTCGTTCATTCGTATTACATGAAAGGAGTCGCTCGTGAGTGACGTCGAAGGATCGAAGCTACACATGCAGTTGACATTCGGTCAGCCTTCCATCTACCCCATTGAATTAGATAATGGGATGATGATAGAACTGCGTCGGTACCCCAGACTCATGCTCGTCCAGATCCTTCTGATCCAGTACCAGCCAGACACGAATACTCCGACAGAACTCTTCTGCTGGCCTTCACCAAATCACTGGCACTCTGGTATTCTCGGTCAAAGGGAGTACGTCAAGATCAGAGAGATACTCATCGATCATGACCTACAGCGCCGATCAGACGAAGTCATCACGACGTTCATGCGCGTCCTTAGTGAGGACACGCAGCGACAAATCTCACAGAACTAATCTCGCCGATGTACGGCGGATGAGTAAAAAAGGAGGCATTCCTATGGCTCGTATACCTCTGAGTACTCGGATCTGCTTCTTAGTTGTTATCGCCTGCCTAGCTGGGATGTACTGCTCCATTATCTTTTCTTGGGGCTACAGCGTGCTTTTTCTATTATTTTTAGTAGAGCTCGTTTTTTGTAGCATTGTCCTTTTATTACGCATCGAATCGAGTGAACAACGCGCTGTCTCGGTCGACAAGCAATAATTCGCATCCTACATCCCATACCCCTGGGATCCCCGTCTCGTCATGAGATAGGGATCCCAAATTACACCTCTGACCCCCCGCTGCATTTCTATGCGAAACAGTGAGGACAAATCCTCATGTTAATTGACTTTTAAGCGTGGTCCGCAGATAATAGACACATGTCTTTTTGGAAACATTCCTATCTTCTCATGTCAGATATGCTCCAGACCATCCTTATGGCCTTCGGGCTATTTCTCGTTATCTATTTCTTCCTTTTTAGACCTTTTCAGGTGAGTGGATATTCTATGTTCCCGACATATAAAGACCGTGAATATTTGCTTACGAATTTGATTGGACTGAGAATTAATGGAGTTAAAAGAGGCGACGTGATCGTATTTAAAGCGCCAGTCGATAAAGAAAAAGATTATATAAAGAGAATTATTGGACTTCCCGGTGAAACGATTAGTGTTCACGATACACACGTATATATAAATGGAAAAGAACTTGGTGAGACAGTATATCTGCATGATGTTAAGACAAATCCTGGAGCATACTTAGAAGAAGGAAAAACAGTTACAATTCCGAAAGAACACTATATTGTCATGGGTGATAATAGAACCGGAAGTTCAGATTCCAGAGAGTGGGGATTTATAACCAGAGATGAGATTATCGGAAAAGCCCTCTTTGTCTACTGGCCTATCTCTGCATGGAGGGTTATACATAACCCCTTTACCACCAAAAGCTAATTAGAATATTAAACATATGGATACTAAACAGAGAGAAAAAGTGAGGATCTTATTCTTGAATTGGTAGTTCTTTATTCCCTGTTAACACTTCGTAAATATACTTTAATTTTTCTGTCGTATCATTTGGGTCTCCCTTAATGATGATACTTAGTCTAGCTACTTTACTCGTCTGTTCGATCGCTACTTTTTCAAGTGAAAATCTCTCTCTGATCTGTTCAGCCATCGCATCTTGCTCTGGAACATACAGTTTTTCTTTTTTCTTTGTCGGATCTTTTTGCTGGACTTCACTTTTAATTTGTCGTGCCATCTCCTCAGTCTGTCGAACTGTCGCATTATCTCGAAGGATCTTCTTAAACACTTCAAGCATGAGTTTAGAATCACCAAGTGAGATAAGAGGTCGGACATGTCCTTCTGAAATTACTCCAGCGACAAGCGCATCTTTAATAGCATCAGGAAGTGAAAGAAGTCGAATGGTATTTGAAACTGTAGGAGCTGATTTTCCCACTCGACGTGCTACTTCATTCGTGCCAAGACCGAATTCATCGATAAGTCTTTTATAGGCAAGTGCTCGCTCGATAGGGTTTAAATCTTCACGCTGAACGTTCTCAACGATAGCCATTTCGAGCATTCCTTGTGGAGTTGTGATTTTAACGACGACTGGAACCTGAGCGAGACCAAGGATTTTAGCAGCTCTCCATCGTCTTTCCCCTGCGATGATTTGATATCCAGCCGGAGTTTCAGCGACGACGATTGGTTCGACTATTCCTTGTTCACGAATTGATTCGACGAGATCAGCTAAGGATTCCTGGGTGATTACACCACGTGGTTGAAGAGGGTTTGATTGAAGTTGGTTAGGTTCTAGTTCGAAAATTCTGTCGGCAGTTCCATTCATACTGGTGAAATTACTTCGATAACTTTCTTTCCACGGTTAGTTTTAAATAAGACAGTACCTTCCTGGAGCGCATAGATTGTATAATCTTTGCCCATTGAAGTACCGTTTCCAGGGTGAAATTTGGTTCCTTTTTGTCGAACGATGATGTTTCCGTTGATAACTCGAGCTCCACCATAAACCTTCACGCCTAAACGCTTTGCGATTGAATCTCTGTTACCTCGTACTGATCCTTGTGCCTTTGTATGTGCCATATTTGTATGCTTGTGAAAACTAAATTTATTCTAGAACGACTTTTCACAAAAGTCAATAGTATTTTCTAGTAAATAACCTGTCATCCTCGACCTGATCGAGGATCTATAAGATCGTCCCTTACTCAGCTTTTTTAGCTCGAGCTGGTTTCTTAACAGGTGGTGTCATTGTACTTACGGTATCTTCTTTAACTACTTCAGCTTTTGATACTCCTGATACTTTTGTATTTCCGATCATATCAATTCGAACAGTAGTGAGAGCTTGTCGATGTCCATTAACCCGTCGGAATCGTGCTTTTGCTTTATATTGTGAAACACGAATTTTCTCTCCTTTTGGATGTTCTATGACTACTCCGCTCACTGTCATGCCGCTAACGAGTGGTTTACCAATCGTTACTACGTCTCCATCAGCCATAAGAAGCACTTCAGAAAAAGTCACAAGCTCACTCTGTGGATTTTCAAGTCTTTCAACGGTTATAACATCGCCCTCAGACACGCGATATTGTTTTCCCCCTGTTTTAATTACTGCAAATTTCATACTGAAAGAGATTATACCAGATTCAAATGAATTTTTAAACAGGTTTAGCAGATTAGACCTTTTTACCTATTTTAAACTGGGCAAAACTGAAAATAAGAGTGTTAACGATGAAAATATAAATAATAAAACCGCTATTAGCAAATGTCAGCTCTTTTATCGTTAATACGGTAAGGATAACGCCTATTGAAGTAGCAAGCCAAGGCCATGCAATTTCAGATTCTGGATATTTATATGCTTTAACTAGTGTCGGTAATGCGGCTAACCCATCTGCAATAATACTAAAGAGGATCGCAACATTTCCAATCCTAGTTATCAGCCATAAAATTAACCCAACTACTGAAAGTAATCCACATATTAGATCAAATGTAGTTAACTTCCACTCAGCCGATTTATTAACAAAAGAAGCGATAAAAATGGTAAGTGGTAAAAAACCCGTACTAAATGTCATAAGCGATTCAAGTCCAACACCTTGTTTTAACTGAGCCACAAAAGCAATAATCGGTGCTATCGACCACAGTAAAAACGATACACGGTTTGGTTTTACTTTACCTTTTACCGTATCAACTAAATACGCTAAAGACCCCACAGCACCAATAACAGCTCCTAAGATAATAAAGTTTTCATTCAACATAATTTTATCTTACGTTATTTGCCACAATAACACTATCGTATCTCGAGAACACTTTCTCGTTTGTTTTTTCTTTCTATCGACATGACAATGCCGAGGAATATAAAGTTAGTCAACATCGAACTTCCTCCAAATGACAGAAATGGGAGTGTAACACCGACTACTGGGACGATGCCCACATTCATACCGATGTTGACAAAAAAGTGAATCATCAGAAAGGAAAATGCACACGCGACAAAAAGTTTACCAAATAATTCATCTGTTTGTTTAAAAATGATATACAGTCGAACGATAAGAAAGATAAAAGCTACAATAACGATAAATGATCCGACAAATCCAAGTGCTTCAGAGAGAGAAGCAAAAATAAAGTCTGTCTGGCGTTCTGGAAGAAACCTCAGTCCTGATTGTGTCCCACTTGAGAGTCCCCTACCTAAAAACCCACCAGATCCAACAGCAATAATTGCTTGAATAACATTATATGAGGCCCCTGTCGGATCACTTGAAGGATTTAAAAAAGTGAGAAGACGCTTACGCTGATAGTCATGAAGTCGCTCCCATAAAACTGGTATGGACAGAACAATAGGCGTAGCAGCAATGATAAACCATCGATACGGATAACCATATAAAAGAAGCACGAATACCCCTACGCCTCCATATATAAGCGCATTTCCTAGATCTGGTTGGAGAAGAATAAGAAGCATGATAGGGAAAAGTAGTAAACCGACTGTTAAAAACGATCGAATAGTACGATCTTCATGGAGACTTAAAAATGCTACCATACTCAGTGAAAGTAACGGCTTACACAGTTCTGAAAACTGAAAACTTATCCCGAAAATATCTACCCATCGAACAGCCCCATGACTTTCAAACCCGATAATAAACACCACGATCAGAAGCGCCAATGACAGAATATAAATAGGCACCATTAAAGATTTTAAAAACGTATAATCCAAATTCGCACAAAATAAAAACACCGCAACTGAAATAACCACATAAAATAGCTGCCCCCTGAAAAAAATAGGATTAAGTGAAAATAGAGTAACCAGTCCGAGTGTAATCAGAAGCACCACCGGCCCAAGTAACCACCAATCAAGCGATGTAAGCGTTTTCTTCATAAGTCAAACCATAATACCACTCTGAATCTCCAATGTCAGGCCATGATTACTAGTGTCATTCTGAGGAACGAAGTGACGTAAGAATCTCACAAATAAAAGCTTCAAGATGCAGAGGGTTTTATTGAAATTTGAGTCATGAAGCTTGTCGCTAACTACCCAACTTTCTCTACCTTAAACTCCCCTTTTGAAATTATTTCAACTAGTGCATTCTGTTTAATATACTCCACAAAACTTTCAGGATACTCAGGAATCGTCACATTCACTTTCGCATCAAGCGTCGTTCCGATCATCTTTCTTTCTTCTTGAATCTTTCTAACGATATCCCGCGCCTCCCCCTCAGCTTTAAGCTCAGGTGTTAACACAATGTCGAAAATAACATCTATTTCTTCTTCTCCTAAAGTAAATTCTATTTCTTTTACGTTTAGTTCATCCTTAAGCAACTGCATCATCTCTTTGGATATTGGATATTGGACATTTGATATTTGACAATTATTTAGTGGCTGTCTAACTTTAAAACCTGT
The DNA here is from genome assembly GCA_964503265.1 of uncultured Gammaproteobacteria bacterium. Classification (GTDB taxonomy): domain Bacteria; phylum Patescibacteriota; class Microgenomatia; order Levybacterales; family UBA12049; genus CAZCYO01. The sequence continues at coordinate 205,726 of CAZCYO010000001.1, read as the reverse complement.
TTCTTTTCGTTTCGCATGTCCTATCTCGACAATTTTACGAACCACATTCATTTCTTCGTTAAGCTGTTTGTTAATTAGTTCTTCTTTATACTCAGGCCATGATGCTAAATGCACAGACTCTTCTTTCGTTAAATTCATATACATTTCATCTGCTAAAAATGGTGTGAACGGCGCCATCACACGACATAGTGTGGTCAGTACTTCATACATGGTTACATAAAACGCTTCTCTGTCATGTGTATCCATCGCACTTGGTCCCACACGATCTCGACTTCGTCGTAAATACCATGTCGAAAGGTCATTAACGAATTCATGCAATTTCGCGATTGAAGTTACCGTATCATATTTTTCTAAACACTCAGTGACTTCTTTAATCAACGTATTCTGAAGAGATATGATCCATTGATCTAAAACATTGTCATTCTGGAGCGCAGCGATAGAATCTCCATTCTTGTGAGATCCTATCAAAGTCGTTGCTTTTCCAGGATGACGATCAGGAGTCCAGCCATCAATAAGAGCATAACTAATAAAGAAGTTATAGACATTCCATAAAATAAGCATGAGTCCTCGTACTTCCTGTCGATATGCTTCAGCAGATATAATCGCATCCTCACCACGAATCACAGGACTACTCATGAGATAGAGTCTGAGTGCGTCTCCTCCATACTCTTTCATAAGTTCCTTCGGATCTGGATAATTACCCAGATTCTTACTCATCTTTCGTCCATCAGTTCCAAGTATTACTCCAGTAACAGCGACATTTTTAAATGCTTTTTCACCGTAAATTGCATTTGAAATAACATGTAATACATAGAACCATGCGCGAATCTGTCCTGTATATTCGACGATAAAATCTGATGGGAAGAATTCGCTAGGATCAGTGATTCCTTCAAATGGAAAGTGACGTTCTGCAAAAGCTGCAGACCCAGCCTCAATCCAACTATCGAGTACTTCTGGTACTCTATGCATGGTTTGATCACATTTTTTACACGGAACTGTTACTTCGTCTATTTCTGGCTTATGTAAGTCTTTTATTTTTCGTCCACTTGCCGTTTCTAGTTCAGCAATCGATCCTGGAACGAATCGCTCTCCACACATACATTCCCACACTGGAACCGGTGAACCCCAGTATCTATTTCGTGATATACACCAGTCTGGTGCTGCTTCGATACTTTTCTGAAAGCGTCCAGTTTTAAAGTGAGATGGAACCCAGTTAATATCTTTATTTGTTTTTTTCAGTTGATCTTTAAGTATCTGTACATTTACATACCACGCATTTTGTGGAGCATAGTAGAGCCTGGTGTGACATCTCCAGCAGAGTGGAACATTGTGTGGCAAATCTTCATCACGATAGACAAGCCCTCGTTCTGCTAAATCTGCATTAACTGCTTTGTTTGCCTTTAAATAATACATCCCACCAAACATCGGCACGTCGGATTTAATTGTACCTTCCTCATCGACATGAAGTTCGATATGAACATTATATTCGTTCATTACTTTCAAATCCTCTTCACCGTAGGCAGCGATTGTGACAACGCCAGTTCCCTCCTCTGCTGTCACGAAATCTCCAGGGATAATTTCAAAGGCTTTCTCACCCTCTGCAATTTTATAATAATCATAATGAGGCACGAATTTCTTTCCTACTAAGTCAGCTCCCTGCATCTTTTCAATTACTTCATATTCCCCTTGAATCGTCTTGATAGTGGATTCAGCTAAAATATACAGTTCTTCACCCTGTATCACTTTTACATAGGTGAGTTTTGGATTTACGGCCAGGGCTGGAGTAACGATTTTATTCCAAGGAGTTGTCGACCAAGCAAGAATATAGGTATTATTTTCACCTACTAATTCATACTTGTATGTGGTAGCTGCGTCGATAATTTCTTTATAATTGTCTGCATCCATCGCGACTTCGAAGTTAGAAATAGGTGTTGAACAGTGAGGACAGTAGAGAGAAACGCGAAGTCCTTTATAGACATATCCTTTTTCATACATCTGTTTAAACACCCACATGACAGATTCCATGTATGGTGTATCCCAGGTTTTGTATGCATTTTTAAAATCTACCCAACGCGCGATATGATCGATGTACCATTCCCACTCTCCTGATACTTCATTCACATATGTTTTACATTCTTCGATAAATTTCGCTACTCCGACGATTTCTTCGATATCTTTTTTACGTTTTATTTCAAGCTTATTCTCGACTTTATTTTCAATCGGTAGTCCGTGCCCATCCCATCCCCATACACGTCTGACGTGATATCCCTGCATCGTTTTAAAACGAGGGAATAAATCTTTCGCGATACTGCCTAAAATATGACCATAGTGTGGAAGTCCTGTGACAAAAGGTGGACCATCTAAAAATGTCCAGTCACCTTTAGGGGAATCTTTTTCAAGTGATTTTTCAAAAATACGGTTTTCTTTCCAGTAAGAAAGTGTCTCTTCTTCCATTTCAGGAAAATTTACTTTCGGGGTTACTGCATCAAATGTTATCTCGTGAGCCATGGGCTAATTGTAGCGCAAAGGTTGAGCCTATTCAACTAGGCATAAAATGCAAAAATCGCACCCTTTCTTTTTACAGAAACCTCTCTAAAGAGGCGGGTCTAAAAAGACCCAAGGGTGCGAGATTCGCACGTGTACGATTGCGTTATAGCTCATTGCCCTTACGGGCGCTTAATCTCCAGGCTCTCCAAGAAGGGGCCGACGCGGTCGGCAAACTGTGATTCTGAACAAGTCCTTTCAGGTGGAAAGGACCCATGTGCGCATTGAGCTCGAACGTAAGTACGAGTTTTGCTCCCGTCGGGATACCAGCACTGGACAGAGCATAGATGTCGACGAGCTTCATGGTGCCTCCATTACATTTGTCGCATCAGCGACGCAATTTTGCCCAGTCCATATAGACTGTGGGCGCGAAGATGAGAAGGAGCGCAACTGTGATGAGAATTCCCCCACCGAGTAGTCCGCCGCTTAATGCGGCTGTATACCCGATCGCCACCAGAAAGATGGCAAACAGATCGCAGAATGTTTGCATGTTGGACACCTCCATTATGTAGGTTAGGCCACTACTCGAACATTTTCGAGATATGGCTGAAGTGTTTCAGTGAAGTGAGTGGGAGAAAAAGCCTCGGATATGTATCCGAAGATATGACGATTTCCATCGTCTCCCCACTCTCCGATGCTCACTAGACGTCCAATTCGACGATGAGTCCGCGCGTCAAATAGCAGAGGTAAACCCTTGCGTTGACACATTTGATGTAGAAGGCAGAGACCCTGAAATCCTTCTAGTGTGAAGGTTATCTCGATCAGCGTCAGTGGCAGAAGGTCTGTGACTATGTTCAGAACAGCTTCGTGAGACATTTATGATCCTTTCGACGAAAAACTAACCGACGACTTTCTATCCCGACTGTCTGTCGAGGCACAAAGCCATCGATTAGTTATCTATTTCCGCAATTCCCGATGTATATCGGGATGATTTGTAAACGTGCGAAGTCCACTACTTATCGCTCTTTAAGCCACAGATCAAATGATCTAAGTCGAAAAGTAAGATACAGTGGTCGAATAAATAAGCAGAAGAAGTATTATCGAGACAGCAAAAATGAGTCTAGATAGCCTTCAAATGCATGTGTAGTATAGCAAAAAAATGAGAAATAATCAAACTATAGGTTTCAATGAATTGAGGATATAAAAATGAGAAAGCACCCCTATCCTTTCGGAAATTCCCATCACTGGAAACGTATCGGGGTGCTTAAGGCACGATAACCATTACGGAAAAAGTAAGGAAATTTAATTCTGTGGACGGTGTCTATTGCACCACAACAGAATGAGAATTCCTCCAACGAACACTCCGAGAGCTGGCCATAGATCACGGCTTATCGCGAATGTAGCCACGAGAGCTACAATTACGATAGCAATAACTACGTTGAACGGGGGCATAGTGCACCTCCTCAGCGAATATAGTCGAGGTTCCTCATCAGATCGATGAAGGAATTGTGAACAGTGGCCGCTAACTCGAGCAGCTGTACGGTTTGTGACCTCCTTTACCGCTTCAGCGGTGCTCCTGATGGAATAAGACCTCGACATGTTCGAGGCTATAACACATAACTGTGACGAACCAATCCATATTCAGAGCTTCTCCAAAGGTCGAAGTGGTCCGGACAGAGATCGTACGATCTCGTCTGTTATACCAGACTTGCTTACGAGACAGCCGCTTTATTTTCTTCTTTGTTCCTTTCTCGACTGTGAAGATAGGGATTTTCTTCCCGATCATCGTAGCCAAATAGAGAATTTTCTTGATGTCCTTTTTTTTAAACGTCAAGCTGATGATAGTTCCTTCTGGAACTCCTTCCAACCGAGTGTAGACCTCCACGAACTTCATAGATCCTCTCCTACATTACACTCATTCGACAGCTTTTCAGCTGGTAGTGATACCAAACAAAAAGCCATCGGTGAGTGGGTTAATTTCCGCAAAAAATGTAAACGTGCGATAGATTAGACAATTGATAAAGTAATAAAGACAGCTTGAATAGTCTCTGTACCTTTCAAATGTGAGGAAATTATACCAAAAAAAAAGACAATAAGACTTTGGGGCGCTAAAAATGAGAAAGCACCGCTTAGGTTTAGGTAACCGTAGCTAAGTGCCAATCTCATGGACGCCGTTGTCCGTTGATGAGCTACTTTGCTCGGTTACACCTCCACGGTGCTTATTGTTTGGTTATTGTGGATTCCTCCTTTCTCGTTTGTGCGTGAAGTATCCCATACTCACAGCTGAGCGATCGCCTACTGCGACTGCTCCACTACAGCCGACGACTGCGAAGAATCCATCTGAGCGCAGAAGGAGAAGAAAGGTAACCACGAACACGATGTGCGATGCCAGAACACTGGAGTATCCGAGAAAAGAGATGACTTTTCCAAGTGGTGTCTCTTCACTCCGCCATGTACCTTTAATGGCACGAGGACTTAACCTACTACCAGTGATATCGAGCAGAATCCACCCAAGAATGCCAACCCACCAGTATTCGCGCATGACACAGCCTCCTTTGTTTTAGCTCTCTTCGCCCATTGCGATGAGTGCATCCATGAACCCAGTCACGAGGTGAAGAAATGCCTCACGGCATCTCACACAGGTGATTAGTTCGCCAAAGATACTTTCGATGCCAACGCTCTCCTTTCTCTCTATATGCTCTATGAGAGCACGTAGTTCCCAGATCTTGTACGATCCGAGGTTAAGCATAATTGCTAGTGCCATCGTCTTAAATGGATGGCCACATGGCAAATGCTTGACCAGCCGGTAGTCGCCCTCTTCAATGAGAGTTTCACCAGTTGGTGAACGTTGCAGGGAAAATACTGCTCGCAGTTGAATTCGTCCATAGTCATGAGGATGTGGTAGCATCATAGACTCCTTTCTTCTGACACAATACGAAAGATGTAAACGTGCGAGCACACTAAGATTTTTTCTTAGTATGACGTAAGCGAAGTATAGCAAAAAAGGAATTAAAGTAGAACTATGGGTTATTTAAATGGTAATGCACCCTCTCGTTGTGACATCGTTGTCACTAAGAATCCGCCACATGGCGAATGAATCATCACTGATTCGAGGGTGCGTAGGCACGAGAGTACGGAATGGTGTGAGAAGTGAGAGGCTTAGCGCTTGTGAGCTTTTCGCGGACTGACCTTGGTCATCTGGCGCCGAGGCGTATGCCTCTGACTATTGGGAGACGCGCACATGTCCAGCGCCGTGCGCCAGAAGATGGTCACATCGCCAGGAAACGGCACACAATTGCACCCTGCCGCGTTATGCAGAAGGAAATTCATCCTCCTGCGCTCCTTCGGAGTTACCTCCCTCTTTTCACCCAGTGGCGCCAGGCCAAGGGTCAACTTCGCATCGGGATCACTTTGCACAGCTTGCCAATAAGCAACTGGCAAGCCATTCTCCATCCGGACGGTATACATACACATCTTGATCGCATCGATGATCGTAACCTCGCCAACGACAACCTTACGGCCGCCTTTGCTGATGCGAAGTGCGAAGTTATCAGAGACGAACTCCATAGGAATCGGGGCGTTTTCTGGAAAAAACCAGGCTCCCAAAGCTGGGTCGGGAATCTGGATAGCCATGCTGACCCTCCTCGATTCGGTTCCAAAATAGGAACCCCATACCTCATATCTCTATAGATATGAAATAAAGAGTTCCTAATTGAATCACTTTTCCGTACTGTAAACGTGCTATGAGCATAAATAAACCTACTATAGACAGGTATTAGTCTACATATGTTTAGATATAAACTGGAGTATAACAAAAAAAGTAAAATTTACAAGCTATGGGATTATAATGTAATGAAGATTATTGTGGAATATTTCGAAATATATCATTCTAAAACGAGAAAGCACCGCTTTGGTTTATGCAACCGAAGCTGAGTTCTCGCCTCATGGACGCCATTGTCCAGAAGTAAGGATCACTGCTCGGTTACACCGCGACGGTGCTTATAGATATTGTTACGACTGAACAGTAGATGATACTTCATCTCCTCCTACAGATATGAAGCCGTGCATCTCCTGATACACCACGCACAGTTGAAGACGAAGCGTCTCAACGTCTTCTTGTGAATTAAACATAGTTGTGAAGTTCTCAAGCTCACGGTAGAACCAGACGAGGTGAAATGACACATCGAGATCCGGTCCTGAGTTGAGAATATCCATGATTCCACGCATGTTCCATGCGATCCCAGCGAGTTGAACTCGGGTCAATCCTTGAAACTGCCTATCAGCCATGAGACCTCCTTATACTCGGTGCGTGAGCTTCACAACCGCTTGCAAACGCTCATGCACCCTGATAACTCGCGTCCGCAGAACACCCGTTGGGTACTTCCTCTTCTTGCGAATGTCCCTCCTAAAGGAAGCGACTTCGCACTGAAAGAGCTTGTAGGCATCTGTTACTTCCAAGTACGCAAATGCTCGAATAAGCACCTTGCACACCTGATTGTAACGCCGAACTCGACGACCCAATTGCCGTCGATTCATGTCACTGAGTTCTTTTCGCATGACTCCTCCTGCATGTTAGTGTGTGCCTCCGTATTTCGGAAGCATGAGCGATGTGACCCCTATGATAGAACCGACAGGTATGACGATACTTGCCAGCGCGACAAAGAAGAACATTTCTATTCCTCTAGCATGCTGTACTGCATAAGCGGTGATAGGAATAGCTACCATCTCTACACATCCTGCAACTATGAGAAGTGCATGGAGTGGGAGAAGGTATACATGAAACCGCTTTGGTGTGAGCGAACTCACTAGCATTGCTGCCAAAAAAAAGGCGAGTATGCCCATTATGCTATAGAAAAAGTTCAGTGGATAAATAAGTACTGAGTTATATACGAAGAAGCAGTCCATGACTGTTTGTGGAACAAGCATGAATAGTACTCCTGCTGTCGCCACGGACTTCACGCCCCGACTACCTCGGTCTTGGACAAGGAAATGGTACTCTAACACGAGTACCGTACTCATCATCATACCGAAAAGGTTTACCCAGAACAAACGAGATAGGTCCATTACAGATCCTTTCTGCCTTGTAGGCATCGTAACAATGTAAAAGTGCTCTTCCACGAGAATGTGAAAGACATGGCGAGAGTATACCAAATGTGAAGAGGAAATTAAACTATGGGTTTATTTGAAGAGAAGCATGATTAAAAGAAGTAACATTTTCAGTTTGTAATTCCCTTTTTTCCTCATGCAGAAATTGTTTTTGTTTATTAAATTGATACACAAATTTTAAGAATGAAAGCAAGAAAAAAAGATTGAACAAATTCCAAAACATACCAGAAACGATCGTATCACTTAGAAGTTTCTCAATTGAAAAATGATACTGCGCATACCAATAATATAATCCATATCCTTCAGCCCCAATCATCGTTAATGCAATTCCAGTCATCGCTTTTATGATAAATGAATTTTCTTGTTTCTTTTTAAGTTTTATCGATACAGCAAATTTTTTCTGTACTCGAATAACGCCTTTAAGAGCCACTAAATTAGAAAAAATATTCGCGATATTATACTGTTCTGTATACATCGGATGATAAGAATTGCGTGAATATAATTTCGTCATCCAGATGGAAAACCAAAAATATGGAAGATAAATACTTAAGAAAATAAGAAATGGTATTCGAAATGGATTATGCCCGGCAAAAATAATAATGATCGGCAAAATCCAGTAAAATAACTTCACGTGTCCCTGAGCATATGCGAGAGTTGAATTTACATAACAAATTCTCTGCATTGGAGAAAGCCCTCGGATTAAAAGTGGTGAGTCTTTTGTACGGAGAAGTAGTCCCAGTGAACCAGCACCCCAGCGCACTCGCTGTTTATGGTATTCCTTAAGATCAGCTGGTGCAAGTCCTCGAGCAAGTACATCTGAAAGGAATAGTGACTTCCATCCTTTACTATGAATTCGAATTGCTGTATGAATATCTTCTGTTGCAGTACCTGTCGCAAATCCTCCGATACTATCGAGTGCACTTCGTCTGATAATTGCACTACTTCCACAAAAGAACGCAGCATTAAATATATTTTTTGCCGGTTGAATCGAATCATAAAACATCGATTGCTCATTCCACAGTGGATACGATTTAACAGATCTGTGCTGAAAACTATCCAGGTTATAAAATGTTTGAGGAGTTTGAATAAATGCGAGTTTTGGATCATGAAAATATCCCGCAGTTTTTTCGATAAAATCTGGTTCTGGAATATGATCAGCATCAAGGGTAATTAAAAAATCAGCTGTAGAATGTTTTAACCCAAAATTTAAATTACCCGCTTTAGCGTGAACATTTGTTCCTCGTGCTAAGTAGATAGCTCCAATATCTTGACAGTACGCTTCAACCCATTCCCTTTTTCCATCATCTAACACAAGTACCTTCTTAATACCTCGTATATTCATCGCTCCATCAATGGTTTTTCCCAGTACTTCAAATGGTTCATTAAGTGTCGGAATAAGAACATCCACAGAAATGGTTGTGGGTGCATCAATTTTTTTAGGGCATGCCAGAACACGCGCTGTAATAAGTGATGTAATTGAAAACCAAATTCGATAAATCTCTGCCGTAAACAGTGGTACAGCAAACCATGTATACCAATCAAGTGATAATGCATAAATCCATATTAAGTACCATAAGCTAACAACGATGTAAAAAGGAAGCAACAGGTCAAACCAAAGGGGATTTTTTTTAACAATAAGCTGCAAAGATTCCTGTTCCATAAAAAAAACTCATACTATTGGACAGGAAAGGCATGAAAAAGAGGAAAATATCCTACAAATTAATCTTTTGTATATTACTGATTTATATAACTAAATGCAACATGAAGGAATCTTTATATGAGGCCCATTTCACGTCCAGCGGCTGTCAATTGCTGTACAAAAAATCGTATATCTTCCTCTGAATGAGAAGCGTTAATTTGTACTCGAATTTCATCTCTCCCTTTTGCAACTACTGGATAATTAATATTTGTAACGAGTATACCACGGTCAAATAATGCTTTTTTAAGTTCTTTCGTTTTCATCGCATCACCTATTAGCACTGGTTGAATAGGATGTATCGACTGCGCAGCAAATTCAAATTTCGTTTTCGCGATTTCTTCTTTAAAAAGAGCGATATTTTTCTGAAGTGTACTAAGTAATTCTTTCCCTTTTTCACTAGCCACAGTCGTGACTGATGCGAGTGCTGACCCAGCAACTCCAGGTGAAACAGAATTAGAGTAAATATATGTAGCAGCTGATTCGCGAAGATAATCCATAAACGCTTGATCGCCAACCACATATCCTCCATCACACCCAAATGCTTTTCCAAATGTCCCTACCACGATATCTACTTTTGTATTTGTAACATCCTCACATCCACGACCGGTTGGACCAAATGCCCCAACACCATGACTATCATCCACAACTACCATTACTCCCTCTTCATATTCACTATCATACCGATCTGTCACTTCTTTTAATTTCTTAAGATCCGTATATTCCCCGATCATACTAAATATCCCGTCGGTTACGACAACAGCACGTTTGAAATTACCTTTATTTGCTTCAAGCACTTCAGCCAAATGCGTAAAATCGAGATGTCGATAAATAAATTTCTGCGTTTTCTCAATGCTCGCAGTACGTACACCATCGATAATACTTCGGTGATTTAATTCATCTGAAATAACAGCCACACTATCTGACATGACAGAATCTCTGCTTTGTTTATTTAAAAAACATGACAAAACTGCGATATTTGCCGCAAATGCAGATGAAAAGACCATCGCATCGTCCCTCCCATGAAATTTCGCCACAGCAGCTTCTAGATCTTTATAAACTTGTAATGTCCCTGAAATAAATCGAACAGCACCAGGACCCACACCATATTTCTCTGTCGCTTCTTCCTCTGCTTTAGCAAGTTCAGGAGAAAGTCGGAGCCCTAAATAATCATTTGAATTAAATATTCGGTAATTTTTACCATCTATAATCGCCTGAGGGGCATGATCCGAAGTAAACCCTTCAATAATAACTTCATTACGTTTCGCTACCCCAGCCCCGTCAATTCGAGCCACTTCAGCTATTAATGAGTCAATAAAAGTTTGTTTCGCCATACTTTATTTAAAATACTGGGTCTAGTTTGTCATTCCCGACCTGATCGGGAATCTATTAGATAATTCCTACTGTCATTCTGGAGCAAAGCGATAGAATCCCACTTTATGAGATCCTATCCATCCCGATGATCTTCGGGATTCCAGGATGACAAATACTACTTAAGTTTCTTCGTGAGGTTTTCAAGCATCACATCCGTCATTTTAACCAAATCAAATTCATGCTTCCATCCCCAGTCACTTCTCGCAGTTGAATCATCAAGTGATTTCGGCCAGGAATCAGCGATCTTCTGTCTATGATCAGGTGCATAGGTGACTTCAAGTGGCATTCTTTTTTTAATCTCAGCAGCAAGTTCTGAAGCTTTAAAACTAATAGCAGCGATGTTATAACTTGTTCGAACAGTTAAATTACTCGGATCTGCCTCCATAAGCCCGATCGTCGCACGAACAGCATCGTCCATATACATCATGGGCAGAACAGTATCTTCTCGAACAAAGAATTCGTATGACCCTTTTCGAAGTGCTTCATAGAATACAGCAACTGCATAATCTGTCGTTCCACCAGCAGGTTCCTGCTTCCAACTAATAATTCCAGGATAGCGAACACTTCTAATATCAAGTCCGTATTTTAAATGATAATATTGAGCCATCAGCTCTCCTGAGACCTTCGTGACACCATACATGGTAGTTGGCTCAAGTACTGTTCGCTGTGGAGTGTTATCTGCCGGAGTACTAGGACCGAATGCAGCGATTGATGAAGGCCAGAACATCTGCATATTCTTTTCAACTGCGAGATCCAGAACAGACTTCAGGCCATCCATATTAATTTTCCAAGTGAGTGATGGATCGACTTCACCGCGAGCAGAGAGAAGTGAAACGAGATGATACATTGTATTTATTTGATGTTTTTCAATGACTGAGGTGACTGCAGCATGATCATTTATCTCAAGCGTCTCAACAATTCCTTCAAATTCTTCAGGAATATTTTTATGTCCCACAGCGATTACATTTTCTTTTCCATACTGTGCTTGGAGTGCTGGAACAAGCTCTGAACCGATTTGACCGAATGCTCCGGTCACCATAATTTTCTTTTGATCTGCCATATAGTAGGTTATGAAAAATGTAACAGAGTATAAATCGAAATGCAATAACTAAATCCTATATCCCTTGACTGATGAGCGATTTTTTATTAATCTCATGATATAATTTCCCCTTACTTTGAAAGACATAACTATTCGAATTGATAAGTTTCTTTCTTCTTCAGGAGCCTGCTCTCGTCGTGCCGTCGATGAATTTCTGAAACAAAATACGGTTACTGTAAATGGTAAAAAGGTAGATGAGGCAGGTAGCAGAATTTCACCTGAAAAAGATAGAATTCTTATAAATGGTCTTCCTCCTAAAAAACCTGATCTACACTATTTCATGCTTAATAAGCCGAAAGGTATTATCACTACAGCCTCTGATGAGTATGGGAGAGATAATGTCATATCATTTATAAACACACGAGTACGGATTTTTCCAATTGGAAGACTGGATAAAGACACGCACGGACTAATCTTACTCACAAATGACGGAGAGCTGACAAACCATCTAATTCATCCGAAATACCACGTGCCGAAAATCTACGAAGCGAAAATCGCACATATATTACTTCCTCATCAACTCGATTCTTTACGAAAAGGCGTGATGCTTGAAGACGGGTTAACAATGCCTGCTGACGTAAAAATTATCAAGAAATATAAAGAATATAGTATTATTCAAATCACACTTCATGAAGGGAAAAAAAGACAAATCCGACGAATGTGTGAAGCCTTACAGGTCGTCCTCCTTGATTTGCAACGCGTTCAATTCGGACCACTAGTACTTGGAGATTTACCTATTGGAAAATATCGTAAATTAACGCCATCTGAAATAAAAATGCTTAAATCGCTGGAGAATTAGCTATACTATAATTATGAATATGTTTAAATCGACTACTGCTGCTTCTCCTGAAGCATATATTGCATTACTTGAAGAACCCGCAAAATCAGATATAGAGAAGTTACATATCCTCATACAAAAAACAGTTCCTGATCTTACACCATACATTATTTCAGGAATGATTGGATATGGTACATATCATTATACGTATGCCAGTGGTCGCGAGGGAGACTGGTGTATTATTGCCTTAGCAAAGCAAAAAAACTACATTTCTCTTTACGCATGTGGTACAGAAGGAAGTACGTATGTGCCAGAGCTATATAAAGATAAACTACCGGGAGCAAATGTCGGAAAAAGTTGTATACGATTTAAAAAACTCTCTGATGTAGATGAGAAAATTCTCATTGAAATTATAAAAAGAACGGCTGCGATCTATAATACATAAGCTCTTACAAATCAGTAGTCATTCTGTACACTATACCTATCCCGATAATTCCACCGATTACATTTCCAACAATTGAACTGGTAGATAAAAACGATGCTCCCCACAAAGCAGGAATAAATCCGCCGATAATTGACCCGATAAGTGCTGCTAATGTAAATTGCGCGCTTTGTGACATTCCCTTAATACTATCACGTTCTGTTGACTTCCCCATATTAGTTTTATACAGTTAATCTATGTCAGCAGAAACTCCCACACAACTCCCAAAAGAAGTTGAAAAGAATCCTGAAATTCCAGCGTTTAGGAAAAAAGACACTCTTCAAGCAAGAATTGCATTCCCTGGTCCAGATTTTTCGAACTTAAATCCTCAGAAAAGAGACATAGCAGTCATCACACCAGATACACTCGACCCCACCTTGACAGATAGCCTTATCCAGCAAAGATCAAACGAAGAACGCATACGAACTGCCAAAGGCACTCCTGAATCATGGAGAAAAGATATGGTTGATCATTTTAAAACAAAAGACGTCGCAGATTACTTTAAGAATACCGACCAAGGAAAAAAATATGCAACTGAATTAAATAAAGTGCTTGGAATTGATGTAACAAACTTAACTGAAGCTCATGCAGAGAAAATTTATACGAGATTTTGTGCAGATATGGTAAATGGCAACACGACATATGTCACTGATATTCTCAATGCATATAAAGACATTTCAGAACTTGAAAACGTGCTGGGAGCTTTTGAATGGTTTGGAAAGATACTTGGTGACGAGACGAGACAAATCCTTGCTCAAAAAATTCACCTCAAAAAACGCTTAGAAACAGACGAGGGAAAGAAAGAACTATGTGACACAGTAAATAAAGACGGTAAAATAAATAACCCAGATAACGATGAATCTCGCTCCCTCAAATTCTTGTATGGTGATGGTAAAGGAGTGACTGCCTCTGCAAAACCAGCCACTACTCCAACTACTAAACCAGTTGCGACAGAGACTAACGGAAATAACTCTCCTCTTAAACTTGAAGTAGCAGATGAAGCGTATCTGAATGAGAAAAAGATAGATCCTGAAATCAAAAAACCTAATCACGACTTAGTCGAAATCTTTAAAAATCTACGCTACAAGAATGTAGATCCAGCAAGAATCGGCTCATGGTTTATTCCAAACCCTCCAACAGATCTAAGCACTATTCGTGACGATGAGATACGACGTCTTATTCCAACGACACAACAGCGATTCATAGGTCCAAATGGGCATACAAATGACGAAGCTATTCCTCACGTGTGGGATTTAATGGTACCTCAAAGATTAAAAAAAGAAGATGGTGTTGATACAAAATATCCCAATCCTCCTGTGAATCGATTTACTGAAGCAGCAAACAGACTTACGAATGATGATTCTAGTCTTATCGCACTCAGCGCTGTCGCATCTAGTGATCCAGAAAAACAAGCACAAGTATATAACGATATTGCTCAAATACTGATAACAACCTTTAGACAGTATCCAGGTATTTATACAGAATGGCTCCGTACCCAGGATCATGATAAAGGGCGTTTATCAATGAATTCTCTCGGATATTATAAATCAGAGGATGCAGTTTGGTTTGCAAATAACGGCAACGACGAACGATATAGAGCATTACCACGTAACACATCAGGTGAACTAGATACCACCTCGACAGCGTGGAGTTCAAGAATTACAGAGTTAGACGAAGCAATTAAGAAAAATCAGTTTACTCTCTACCAACACAGATGGCTTGAAACTATGTCAAAAGCAGTCGATATTCGTGAAGTAATTAAGCTCATTAAAAGCAAACAGCCATCAACTTCATAGCTCAACCTTCATGGTATACTCTTTTTATGTTTTTACGCGACACGAAATTAGCTCTTTTTTTTCTCATTTTTTTTCTGATAGGGATAGTCGGAATGTTTTTTTACTTTTCTAAAAATTCAGAAAAAATAGCTGCTGAGAGAAAAGTTATTGCTGCTAAATCTGCATTTTCATTTGAGAATGCACCAAGAAATTCAATTAAAGGAGATATAACGACTCTAACAGGTGACGTAAATTGGATCTCTCGAATTGCCACAGAACCAGCAGTACTTGTAAGTAACACAAAAATTCAGCAAGGTGAAGAATTACAGACTGGTAAAAAAGGAAACGTATCAGTAGTATTCCCTTCTCTTGGAATAGTCTCTCTATCTGAGAATACAAACGTTAAAATTATACAAACGATTCCTTCTAGTTTCATTCTAACGCAAACTAGTGGAACGGCTGAGTATGAAAAGACAAGTACGGGAGAATTTTCTATCAGAGCACTCCATCTTCTCTCAACTATCGATTCAGGAAGAGTAACTATAACGGTAGATGAAATAGAAAAAGAAATAACTATCATCGTTCACACAGGAAAGCTAACTGTCGGATATAACGACCTCGATAATATCAGTACTGTTCAAACTCTTTCTAAAGGTGAAACGCTTATTTTTAATGACGAGACTCGCGATACAATTAAAAAATAATCTAACGAATATATGTTTCAAGAGGCGTCATTATAGTACGTTCTTCATACCCGAGTGCCCAGAGTGCAAGTCCCCCTAAATGCATTGTCTGTGCATAGTTTACTTTCTCACTTGTGGCTTTTTCATCTGGGTAAAACAGTTGGTGAAATGTTGAAGTTTCTTTATCATTATAGATGACATAGCTTTCTTTCGATTCATCATCAAATGTGGCGCTGCAAGTAGAACAATTCGATAAAAACGACTGCACTCGACTGTTACTCGCAGTTAATCCAGTACCTGGAATAATGGCTGCATGTGGAGTCGAAGCGAGAGTTTCCCATTCATATCCATAAAGCGGAATACCAAGGATAAGTTTTTCAGACGGCATTACTGCAAGAAGTTTTTCTATAGCTGCCTGTGTATCAAATTCACTCGTAATTCCTGCTCCAAATAATGGCGCAACTGCTCCTGTTACACTCGATCCGATATAGTGGAAATCATATGCCATAAAAACCATATGATCGACATACTGAGCAACTCGTTTCGCATCAATAAGATAAGGTTTAATTATATCGTTTCCACTTATCTCAATGGTGAGAGACGAAATATTATTCTTATCAAGTCCACTTCTCACTGCTTTAACAAATTGAACAAACCGATCTCTCGCTTCATCAGATGCAACAATAGTACTTTCAATATCTAAATTTAAATCAGTAAATCCATGTTCTTTCATAATCGGTGCGACATCAGAGACCAGATTATTCGCATGTATTAGAGGATCACTTATCAGAGCATCAATATCAGAATAAACCCCGCTAAATACAAGCAGTGACCGTTTAATATTCTTTTTCTTCGCCATTTCAAGATGAGTTTTAAGTATATCCGAATCAAGTGCTGACCATCCTGGTTCTTCTTCTTGTTCATTTACTAACTTCACAATTTTCCCATCAGCTCCTATCGTTAATCCAAAATATGTCAGTGTCGTGATTTGTTGTGAATAGTCATTTTTCGCTTTACTCATCAGCCAGTAAGGCAAAAATCCGATTACTTCAGGTTTGGAATCTATAAGCGGTGAAATATAATGCTGCTGTTTCTCAAACGAATAAAGAGGAGTATAAAAAATTATTACATATCCAGTTATCAACCCACCTAACAGCCCTAAGAAACTTGTTATCACGTACTTCATTACAGGTATTGTAACATGATACTTTTACCTGGTTATCTCACCATATTCTTCTTGTGTAAAAGAAAGCCCCCCGGTGGATACCAGGGGGCGAAAAATAAACTAATCGAAAAGTCAGAGAGATGAACTCGTTACTAAATTAGTAAGAAATCAGTTCTGAGAAAACCATTTCTGGATAATGTCTCGATGGGTCTTAAAAGGCATGTATTCTGGCAAATTGCCAGACATGTAGACAGCTGCACTATAAGCATCGTCACCAGCGATAAGCTCGCCACCGACGACCTCAGTATGGTAGTGAAGTACGAGCTCGTTCGTCTGTTCTGGCACACATGCCAGAACGACAGAACTCGGACTAACAATGAGTCCAGTCTCTTCGCGTACCTCGCGAACGATAGCATCATCTGGCTGCTCGCGATAATCGACAAACCCACAAGGCAAGCACCACGACCCAGGGAAAGGGGCCTTCTTCCGCTGTATTAGTACGACTCCTCCTTCGTAAGGGACGATCGCACAAACAGCTGGGATTGGATTATGATAGTCGGTGAAACCACAGTTAATACACTTTGGCCGTCCATGTGACTGACCAGGAGTGATAACTGGCCACACCAACGTACCACCACAGTTCGGGCAGTAAGTGAATGCATCGTGCATGACCGTCTCCTCTCAGATACTATTCGATCAGTTGTTCAAGATCCTCTCCTAAAAAAATGCTAAACGCTACTGTTTAACGTGTCTGAGGAAAGTAACTTCATGATATAACCAATTCCTCTGTATTTCTTGATACTAAAATGATAAAATACTGATGAAATTAGGCATAAATTAATGAATAAACAAAAAGAGTCACTTTTGCCAGATACATTTGCTGGAAATATGTTAGAGCAAGTTCGCTCGTTTATTATGAGCGGGCAGTCTTTTTCTCTTATCGGCATGCCCTCTGTTGGTATTTCTCCATTCTTACGTTTTATTGAAAATAAAATTGACGCATATACCATACTTCTTGATACATATGAATTGGCTGAATTTTCAAAACGTGTATTTCTTGATGTACTCTTTTATAAAATGTCTGGCATTAAAAAAGAGAATGTTTCTTTTGAAGAATGTAAAGTTGCCCTGCATGCGATAACAAAACTACATAATCGAGTTGTCATTATGGTTAATAAAATTGATCTTCTCTCTCATGAATTTTCTGAATCTTTTTTAGGAAATTTTAGAACGCTTTGTTATGAAAACGAAGGGAAAGTAAGCCTCATTTTTAGTGTAAATAAGCCATTTATAGAATATAATCCTGCGGCAGTCGTTGGGAGTAATATGCATATCTTTTCTCGATATGTGTACTTTACACCCTATTCTCACGAAGATTTAAAAGCATTACTAAAAATTCATTCCCCTGAAGTTATTCATAAAGAAAATATACTAGATGCACTGACTCTAAGCGGTGGACATATTCAACTTCTCCAGCTTATTCTTCGTTCGTCTACTCCAAATAACCTCAACCATGATCCTTATATTAAACTTCTTTTAAAAGATATTCTGAGCTTTTTGACTCGTCCTCAAGTACGCATTATTGAACGAATTGCTCAGGAAAAAACAGTTGATATGGATAGTTTTCTCTTACAAATAGGTGTTGTAAAACATGATAAAGAAACATATCAATTATTTAGTCCACTTCTAAAAGAATATATCTGTAAAAAGAAGTCATTTCACTTATCTGTGAAAGAACAACTCCTTTTTCAATTTTTAAAAAAGAACAATGGGAAAATTATTTCTAAAGAAAAAATTATTGAAACAGTGTGGAAAAATATAACAACTGGTTCAACAGACTGGGCGCTTGACTCTCTCGTTTACAGACTTCGCCATCACCCGTACATTAAAGAAAAAGGGTACGAAATTATCAATCATAAAAAACTTGGCTATCAATTGGTAAAAGAGTAACATTTTAAAGCCCAGCTGCAGTAAAAATTTCATTAATTGAAAATTCTTTAATTGAAGTTCCAATAGTACTGTTAAGATGTTTAATTATATAGTTCGCAAATAATCCGTTCATCACAGTCCCAGGATGCACACCATCTTCAAGCACAAGCGAACGGGGGTTATCACCTGGAATAAGTCGAGTAAATACTTGATCCTCTATTTTTATTCCATCCTTAGTATTACGTTCATTAACAGTTTTATAAAAATCATTTGGATCGATTATTGGTAATTGATAATCATCAGCAAGTGACTGAAGTTGCATATTTGTTTCTTGTATCACTGTTGTTACACGTGCACGCTGATCTGGAAACGGAAAGCCTACTTGCACCCCGATATGATTTCCCCAATCAGGAATTTTTACTAGCACTATTTTTGCATTCCCAGCATCACGAATAGTATCAACTGCTGTTTTGATATTCGCGATTATCAGATTCTCTTTTCTCAGTATTTGTGGACGAGTAATACTGCCATCATAGATAGCCTGATATCCATCATCAGTGATATATGGAGCAAAATCGTTTGCTCCAATATAAATAATAACGAGATTTACTTTTCCATCTTTTATCTCTTGTGCAACTCCAACATGTTGGCCGCTTACAATCATACTATTAGCTGTCGCACCAGATCTCGCATAATTATATGAAAACCCTGTACGACGTGTCTCACTCCACCCCCCCCCATTCACCGAAGTTTACTTTTCGATACTTTGCAAGAAGCTCCACCCAATTTAGTGTAGTTGAAGCATATGTAGTTCCACGACTATCATCAGCACGGTATTCATCTGATTGGCTATCTCCTATTACAGCTACTCCAGTAAGAGTAAAAGGACTAACTGACGGTCTTGGTTGAAGTTGCTCGATAAACTCTATAACGCTCGAAGGATGGTAATAACTAGTAACACCAATAAAAAGAAGCGTTATAACCGACATAATGAAAATAAATAAGAACATCACCTTTGCGCTCACTGATAAAATGTATTTCATAACTGTTAAGTATAACAAATATCCCTCATTTCGTATGCTTTATTGCTATACTATATTGTATGGAAGCTGTAAGTTCCGAAGATCCCAGAGTCAGTGCTCTTAAAGCACATAACGAAAACACGAGCAACTATCAACCATGGCATGAGCGGTTACTAAAACTTCATAGCTCTAAAATTGAAAAATTAGCAGGTGTGAATCGCCCCAATTTAGATGTAGTAGAATTTGGTTCTGGTCAATTCTCCTCATTTTCTAGACGAGCATTAAAAATAGTGGAAAATCACGGGAGATTTACGGGAGTTGATTTAGATCCAGAATTTGTAGAAGATGCACAAAAAAGAATCCATGCGTATAAGAAAATAGGCATTCCTGGAGCAGAAAATATTATAGTAAAACAAGGAAATACAAATCAACCTCTTGCAAGATATGGGATTGAAACCAGTTCTGCTGATGTAGTGATTATTAACTCTGTCGCAGCAAATGCATCGCCTACTGAATGTGATGCAGTAATTGCCGATTTATATAATCAAGTAGAAGAAGACCCTGACAATATATCGGCTCGACAAGTACTTTCTTTTCTCAAAAATTTTAGAACTCAAAGTGCTCTTTCTGCATTTCCAGATAACCTTCCAATGAAAGGAGTAAATGGTAATATATTATTGCTCGTAAATGCATATCTCGCTCTAAAACCCGAAGGGAGGTTAGTATATGCCCACAACGACCAGGGGATTATGCACAGCGCCACCCAAGAAGTACGGAATCTTTGTGAAAAAATAGGGTTTAACGAGAAACAGACAAAAATATACGATCCTTTATATAATTCACTAAATGTAGTTGATAGTTTCCTTGCAAGGAGTAGTCAATATGACATGGGTATTGTAACTGCAGAGAAATAACAAATAAATTATGTCTTCATCTATAAAAAAATTAATAATCTTTTACTATAAATACAGATGAGTGTAACGGAAGAACATCCCTCACGTCGCTTTACACAGCATTATCAAGAATCATACCCACCCGAAATGACATTTAACGTGGGACGAAAAAATCGACCTCATATAGGAACAAGTGCATTACAATTTAGAAAATCCCGTGCTGAATTACTTGAAAATTTTTTCTATTCACGTCCAAAACAAGCTGAATTAATACAATCATACTTTGCTGAACAAATAATAAATCTCGCACTTAGGCCCCTTATAGCCGGGGCGGGATTTTCATCACAGTTAGCTCCACAATCCCTTGAACACGGCGAAGGACAAAAAGGAGTAGATCTCCTGATTACTGATCCACAACAGAGAGTTTATCTGGGAATTGATGTTAAATTACGAAAAGGACACATCGCATATAAACGAGATGGTTTTGGATGGAGTCAACATATTCGTGCCCCGCATATATTTCTGGCCCTTGGTGATTGGGAACCAGAACCTCATCAAGATGAACATCCAGTTACTGTAAAAAAGTGGCTCAAGCAACATAGTAAAGAAGGAATTTATAAAAATGGACAAATTCCAAATCTTCCTAGCTTACGAGCATATGTGACGGGAAGAATTGAACGAACATTAGAACATGCACATGAAGCAGTAAGAGAACCACAAATTTTTCCTTATTCTGACATGCTTCCAGCTGGCACGAGAGATATTGCAATTATGAGAGAAAAAATTGGAGTCATGCATCACCTCTTTGCGTCACTTCGTGGTGCAGCTTAATGAGATGCTGTCTTTTTAGTAACTTGATAAATTGCAACTAATAATACGATTACTCCTAACACTTGTGTTGCACTCAACGTTTTATGGAAGTGTACATAATCAATAAAAATAGCAGACGCAGGCCAGACTAATTCACACAATGTCGTGATTCGAGCAGGAGTTTTTTTAAGGCCATAATAATAAAACCCAAGTGCCACCATACCGGTTGAAAACGTGATCAGTAGTAATGTACCGATTTGTTGAGGAGTAAGAACAAATAACTGTGCCGTTTGGTTCTGGCCGATGACAAAGAAAAGCGCGAAAAGTGGGGCAATCATAAACCTAAGTGCAGTTGCAGTCATGAATGATACTTTATTTAACACAAATTTACTAATTGCTGTCGATGTCCCCCACATAAATCCTGCAAGTAAGGCGAATGCCCCAGCAAGTACTGTCCCTGATCCTGTAGAAAAATTTACCTGAAGATCTTTAAATGTAATAAAATATGCCGCGATAAGTGCAACTGCCGCCCAAAGCATAAATTGTTTTGTAACTTTTTCTCGAAGAAGAATCGCTGCCATACCAATGGCCCAAATAGGTTGTAGCTGTTGCTGAAGTAGTACCACAATAGAATACGAAGAATAATTTATTTTTCCAAGTGCTGCAGTATAAAGAATGGTACCAAGCGCTCCTGAAAAAAGTGCAACGAGTGTAATCGCAATCCATTCTCTCCGTGTCATTTTCTTGAGATCTTTCATCCAAATAACCCCAAGTGGAAGAAGAACTATTACCCCTAAAAGATGTTCATAAAATACAATAACTGCAGGGGGAAGAGAGTAAAGACTAATTCGAAGCAATCCATCAAAACTCCACAAAAGTGCAGCAATAATCACAAAAAGTGGGCCAAATGTAAGAAGTTTTTTCATAAAAAAAGTCACCCGGGGAAGTAGAGAAGAAATATAAAAAAACAAAACCTCACCAATTGTCATCCCCGACCTGATCGGAGATCCAGTATTAAAAATAGCTCCGCCAGCTGGCGGATGACATCTATAAAGTAGTTTTTTCGTCTTATTCCTTCTTATCTGAATTTTCACATTCAGTGTCATCTGAGATGACATCCCGACTGTACGGTCGCTGTCTGAATTACACAGACTCATCCAAGTAATCTTGGTCGTAGAGTTTACTACCGATATTGAATTACACAAATCCCCGAAAGAATATACCCATCATAATGACAAAAATATAACCCGTCAAGTAGCATGGTTCATCTATCATCATAAATAATATATAATGAATATGTTACATCATATTCATGGATAAAAATTCTTCTGAGCACGAACAAAGCGCGTTGATACTCATAGGTGATAAAAAAAACAAGAGAAGTGCAATCATGCATGTATACGCAATTGCGAGCCTCATCGGTATTGTAATTGTTTTCCTTTCTGTACTTTTTGTTCCGTTTATAGGTTATGTTGGTCTCTATTTATTCTTTTTTCCGCTAACTGCTTTGAGTGCATGGTATACTGGCAAAAATGGTGGAATCACAACGACAACTATTTCCTGTCTACTATTTACATTTTATCATTTAGGTATTACTCATCCGACACTGCCGTTTTGGGTTATTCCATCCGTTCTCGTTATGTTCCTGGAAGGGATTGCTATAAGTATTCTCATGCAGAAGTCTACATATTCTGCTGAACTACAAAAAATACAAGACGAAAACGAAGAATACAAAAAGCTTATTAGACATTTCGATACGAAATTAAAAGATGCAGAAAAAGAAATTCGAGCAAGAGATGAATTCCTATCTATAGCAACACATGAACTTAAAACACCACTGACATCAATGCTTCTTCAACTACAAACAGTTCTTCATAACATTCGAAATGTTTCACTTGCAAATTTTTCTGTTGAGAAGCTATTAAAAATGATTGAAAGCACCGAGCAACAAAGTACCCGGCTGTCAAAAATGATAAATGATCTCTTAAATGTATCTCTTATCACAACAGGAAGATTAGAATTAGAGGTTGAAGAATTTGATTTATCAGCACTTGTTCGGGAAGTAGTTGATAGATTTAGTGAAAAAATGAAACGAGAAAATTATACACTCACACTGAACGCAAAAGATCCCATAAAAGGAACATGGGATAAAGTGCGAATAGAACAGGTAATCACGAACCTTATTACAAATGCGATTAAATATGGAGACAATAACCCAATCACAATTACGGTTTTAAAACATAATACTAGCGCTACGATTATTGTAAGTGATGAAGGAATTGGTATTCATCCTGAAAAAGTAGGAAAGGTTTTTGGTCGTTTCCAAAGAGCGACAACATCACATAATTACCAGGGGCTTGGTGTCGGATTATACATAACACATCAAATTATCACAGCTCACGGTGGAAAAATAAAAGTAGAAAGCACACTCGGATCTGGTACAGAATTTACTGTTACATTGCCACTTCAGACCAAACCTCAAGCTATTTAAACTTCTTCAAAATACCCGTCAAAACTTTCAGTGTGTATTTGATTTGAATTAATACCACACGACTGTAATAATTCGACAGTTGAATCAATCATAAGTGGAGGGCCAGCTAAATAGAATTCCTCATTATAACTAGTAATAACTTTTTTTATTTCTTCTGTAGTTAATCTTCCTTCTTTATCAGTCGAAATAAATGTAATACGTAAATGAGGCAGTTTTGTTAAAAAATAAGTAAGATCATCGTGAAAAGGAAACGTATCTGTTCTATTGCAAAACAATAAGTGAATCGGAGAACGAATGTTTTTATCAACACAGTAGGAAATAATGCTTCTAAAAGCTGTAATTCCTATTCCACCTGCAATAAAAACCGATGATTTCTTTTCATCAAAGTGAAATTGACTTCCATATAATGATACTTCCATCTGATCGCCAGTATGAAGATTATCAAGTTGTTTCTTAAAACGACTTATCCCCTTCTTATATGAGATTACTATTCGGTCTTCTGTGGGAGAGGAAGCAAATGAAAAAACTTTAGAACTATCTTCACCTGGAAATCGAAGAGAAAAACATTCTCCAAGAGTAAAACTAAAATCTTTCGGCTTTTGAAAAATTATAGAACGATACTCCTGTGTCTCATTTCGCACTTCATTAACCGTGAGTGATGTAAATTCCATAGCTAGCCTACTTTAACAGATAACGCAGTATCGGCAAAGACAGCTGTTTTCCATTTTTTTTCATGTTGTATTTCGAGTAAATATTTTCCTCCTTTTACATCTTTAAGAAATAGATTTGTTGTAATTAAAAGCCCGCCACTTCTAAGTAATCTCTCAAAATGAGTAATAAATTTCTTCTGTGGTGTATTCGCATCAAAGAAAATCACATCAAATACATCATCTATCTCTGGGAGCACCTCTTCAGCAAGTCCAGTATGAACAGTAACGTGCTCTGATATTCCAAGTGTTCGCCACATTTTTCTAGCAAGTTCTATATGGGCTAAATCATGGTCAATGGTTTCAACATGAGCGAGTCTGTTTCCCGATAGAATACAAGCAGTAGTATAGCCAGTACCCGTCCCCACCTCTAATATTTGCATCGCGTTAACAGCCGAAATAAGTGTAGAGAGAACATCTCCATACTCATACGGCACCCCAGTACATGCATGTTCTTTTTGATGACGTAGTGCGTTCTGGTAGTATTGAGAAAATGATTTTTTATCCATGAAAGGATTATACAAAGTTTCCATGCATATTCCCAGCAATTATCCTATATTGACAAAAATTGTTGAGTTAGATTAACTGATAGTATGTTAAATGCATGCTGCCATTATGTATGGCACGTCGTTCAGGTTATACCCTGGATGTCTTGGTGGTGCTGGTAAGCATTACACGTCATACATACTAAACCAAATAATACCTGCTCACTGCAGGTATTATTTTATATAAGAATTTTAAACGTGATTATATGCATTAAATAATTGCAATCTTTTCGACATTAGTTTGCGCTGCATCTGCATATTCATAGAGAATCGCAAATGAGGATGATTTATTTTCAATTGCATGTGGGATAAGAGATGGAACATAAATCAAATAAAGATATTCGTCTTGCATGATTTCTGAATGAACGGTTCCAAATTCATCTTGCCAATAAAAAAACAGCTCAGTCCCTATTCCTATAAACACTTCTGAACGCGGGTGTTTATGATTACCCGCAGTTTGATTAGATGGGATATAGACGATTGATTGTTCGAACATGTGAAATGAATCAGGAAAAGCAAGTGACTGAGTATCTAACACAAAAGCTCCATTATCTTTTGTATATCGAGGGGTTATTTTTTGCTTATGAACAGTTCGCATAGCTTGTAATTTCTAGAGAGACATTTCTTGTCCGTTTTGGGGGATAAAGATTTCTGTAATTTGTAGTTTTTCTTTAATAACTTGACGTAGGGTATTTCGTTGATCTGAATCCCCATGAATTAAGAACACTTTTGTTACTCCCTTTATATGCCCCAGCCATTCTAATAGTTTTGGTTGATCAGCATGAGAACTCATTGATTTTATTTCTCTTATATGCGCTTTCACTCTTACTGTTTTTTCATTAATTACCACACTTTTAGCACCTTCTATTATACGCCTACCATTGGTTTCCTCGGATTGATATCCGACAAATAATACTCTGGTATTTGGAAGAGGAAGGTAATTGCTAGCATGATGAAGAATTCGCCCACCAGAAAGCATTCCAGAGCCTGCAACGATCACTTTCGGATCCATTGCTTTGATAATTTCCTTACTATCTCTTGCCTCTTCAGTGATAACCAGACCTTCAAATCCAAACGGATCATCTGAATGTGTATGAAGCTCATCATTATAAAACTGTTTGAAATCTTTAAAAATTATCGTCGCATGAATTCCCATGGGACTATCTAAAAAGACAGGTGTCTCTGCTTTTATTTTTCCATCTTTTTTCAGATGATTCATTCTATGGAGGATTTCCTGCGTTCGTTCAATTGAAAATGCCGGAATGAGAAGCACTCCCCCATGCGCTTCAATTTCATTTATTTCTTCCTGAATAGTTTTTGATACGTCCTCCCCAGGATGAGACGAATCACCATATGTCGACTCCATAACCACATAGTCAGCTGCTTCGATAAATTTCGTAGATTTCACGATATCCTCTGGGAAGTTTCCGAGATCCCCACTAAAAACTATCCGTTTTTCATCTGTGGCATCAAGAATCTCAATGCTTGCTGATCCTAAAATATGTCCAGCATCCCTATATGTTATCTGAAAGTTTCCAATCGAAAAGACTGTATCGTATTCAATAACCTCAATCATTTCAAGTACTTTATCGACTTCATCCTGTGTATATAGTGGGGTATGTTCTAAATCCATCTTCGCTACTTTTGCAGCATCAGTGAGAATCACTTCGACGAGAGATCGAGTAGGCGCAGTCATATAGATTTTCCCGAAATATCCACCAAATACCAGAAGCGGTAGCCTCCCACAGTGATCTAAATGTGCATGAGTCAAAAGTACTCCTTTTAACTCAGATGACTTAAAAGAGAGTTTTTGATAATTAAGTGCGACCACATCCTCAGATCCTTGAAACATCCCAAAGTCAATCATAATCTTTGTGTCATCAGCACCTGTCAAAATATATGAGGATCCAGTCACTTCACCCGAGGCACCTAAAAATGCAATTTGCTTCATGTCTATTTAGTATACTGTGTCAGAAATCAAATTAATAGTCATGTAGTATACTTAAGATTCACATGAAGCATAAGCTTAAATCAATCGGTATATTTTTTTTAGTTGTACTTATTGGATATATTTTCCTCTCGTTACATGAATGGTCTTATTCTCTACAGCAGGAACGCGATTTCTATATTCAGCCAACAGAAAAATATATCACGAAGCATAGATCTGATCTTACAACTGAAATTTTCCAACATCTTTTTACCGATGCAAAACGATGTATATCCGCTACTCCTCAGACAGTCAAACAACAATGTGAAAAAGAAATCATTTATCGAATGGCCATCACAGTAAAAGAGGAAGATTTTTTGTCGAAAGATGAATATGGAGAATATGGATGGCCTACAGATCTCTTCTTTGTTAAAGAAACACCTACATCTCTCGCTATGATTGGTTGGGAGGGTAAATATGTAGATATTTCATCAACCACTGATAAAAAATGGATTTCAGTCCCTCTATGGCTGAGAATGTTAACTGGTCACTGTCATATTTTTAATAAAGAAGCACAAACAGCATCTAACTGTGAGGTGTATCGAACTATTCAATTACCAAACCATGAAATAGGATATCTGATACGCCTCATTGGACTTGATGAAGATACTGCGATTCAATTTATTTTTATTTTTCCAGCTCTTCTGAGCTTTTATATGGTTGGTGCATTATTTACAGGTCATCTTTCAGAAGTTGGTTACTATCTCAAACCACTACTAGAACTGATTGCTATTTTCATAATTGCATCAATTGTAACGTATCACTACTATAAGCATAATAAGTAACTAAACAATCAGCGTATGTCCGTTTTCCTTTAACCACTTTATTTGCTGACTGTATGATGGGTTCATCGAGCGAACTTTATTCCAGAAGGATCTCGAATGATTTTTATGAATTGTGTGGGATAGTTCATGGACAATGACATAATTGAGTACCAGCATCGGAGCCATAATAAGTCTCCAGTTAAACTGTAATCGATTATCATGAGAACATGACCCCCACTTTGAACTCGTGTCAGATACATACATATCTGTATACGTAACTTCCATCTCCTCAGCATTTTTTTCAAGTCTATCTGTGATTACTTCTTTTGCTTTTTTGATATACCAATCTGATAGTTCTTTCTGTGTACGAAATTTGAGTCCTATGGGGAACTGCAGTGTATCACCAGTAATAGCAATTTCAGAATATTTCCCAATATCAAGTTTATATAATTTTCCTAAATATAAGAACTCTTCTCCGTGCACATATTCTCGTTTTGATATTTTAGGACGAGCATGTACTTTTTCTCGTTGCTTCTCTACCCAGTCCATATGTGAATTAATAAATCGATTAATAAACAACATCGGCATGAGCTTTGGAGCTTTGACTTCAAGTGTTCCATCCGGCAGAACATGCATTGAAATAGTTTTACGAAGAGAACGAGTAATAATCGTATCGGGCATAGGTAGTGACCTATCTTAGCATGCAAAAATGAAGATTTCTAGCAGAATCTATCGTTATTCATCAGAATCATCGTATGATTGCCCAAAACGAGTAATTCTTTCTCTGAGAAGTTCTTGTAACATCCTTTGTGAATCGCCTGAAGAAACTCGAGGAATCTCTGAAGTATTTTTCGCTCCATTTTGAAGACGCTCAGCCACTGATTGCTGTTCAATAGGCGTAAATTGTGCATCGGGATTTTCCCATCGTTGATATAAAAACCGTGACGGGCCCTTTGCGCCATTTCCTCTATTTTCTGTTTGCCCTTCAGATTCAGAAGAATAAGGCTGATTATTTAATTCTTTACCATTTTTTCCCACGAACAGATTGTATCACAAAAATAATTATTATGGGGTATTATTTAATGCCGATTTTTTGTTCCCATATAGCTACAGTAGAGAGAGCTTGTTCTTCAAATTCTGGGATATAGAGCAGTTCCATCTTCCGACTATTATCGTTATTCACCACATCATTTACCGTCATCCCCTCATAATACCCTTTCTCGATCAGATCTGTGGTTTTCAAAGCTGCATACACTATCCTACTAACTCCTGCCCAATTAGCAGCTGAAAGACACATAACACATGACTGAAGAGATTCATAAAGAGTTGCACCCGCAAGATCTGTCGTACCAAGCTTCTGACACGCATTGCGAATCGCATCAATTTCAGCATGACTCGTCGGATCATGAAGAATATTTCCGATACTTATCCCCTCACCGATTATTTCCCCATCTTTAACGATAACCGCTCCAGCCGGAAATCCCCCTCTTTCCATTGATAGTTTAGCAAGTTCAACAGACAGCTGTAAATATTTTTTGTGTTCATCCATTTTTAGAAAGATTATACTCTTGTTCAGAATATACTAGCACTAACTATTCTTGTAACAGTATCTGCTAATACCTTTCTTGTATCATTGTCTAATTCGGATATATCTAATCTATCTCTTACAGCTGCAAATAAAGGATTCTGGAGAAAATTAAGATATCGAGTAAATTTTCTAGGATCTAACATATACATATTCACTAATTCAGTCAGATCTTCCAAAGCTTGTACCTCAGGACCTTCATTCCTGTAAATAGCCAAACTGCCTAGTCCAGAAAGCCCTCGTCCCGTAGCCGCTCTTTGAGCAGTTAAAGCAGAATAAATTTGATTTACTTCAGGAATAGTGTCTCCCATTGCAAATATTACTGGGTGGGCAGCTTCATGGGAAAGCCGATATATAACCTGTTTTTTATAGTCAAAAGTCTGATGATCAAATAAGACCTGCTCTTTTATATTGTCAGGTAATGGTTGAACACCTAATGTGATTGTACGCTCTGAGTGGCGATATATCCCTATCCAAGAATTTGGATCTACTCGGAGTCTCTTTAATGAAACATCACCTCGTTCAACTGATCTTTCCCATGCTGTCCTTGCCACAGGATGTTCAATTTCTAGTGAGTTTAGAAGAGAATCTTTAAAAGTTTCAGGATCTTGTCTTGCGAGGTCTGGAGAAAGTGGAGGATATTGTCCGATAATTTCTGTCATATACTTATATTCGTATAATTCGTTTTAAATAACAACAATGCACTTAGGGTAAATCCGCAGGTTATCGTTCCGTTTTTAATACTTTCATCAACTTCTTCAAAGGTAAAATGTTTTAGCCGCATACCTATTTCAGTAATATCTAAATGCTTCTCACCAAGTGTTAATCCCTCTCCAACATATATAAAAGTTTTCTGTCCACTCATACCCGGTTCTGCGACGACAGTGCCAATTAACGTTAACTTTTCAGCAGTAATCCCCGTTTCTTCAATAAGCTCTTTCTTAGCGGTATCGAGTTCAGTTAATCCGTCATCTATCATTCCTCCTGGAATCTGCCAAAAGAAATCCTGACAAGGATATCGATATTGTTGTACTAAATAGATCCCGGCATCGTCAACTGCCAATACTCCGACAGAATTTTTGTTTGGTTTAATGAAATATGCATATTCCCACTCATTTCCATTCATTTCAAGTTTATCAACTTTTATTTCTAAAAAGTTATTTTTATATAAAGATCTTGATGAGACTGTTTTTGGAATAGTAGGCATATTATTCTTTTAGCTTAGCGAGGTCTTCGATTATTTTTACATTTGGAAGTTTCTTGAGTTCCTCAGGATTGATAAGTAATTTCGTTGATCTGTTTCCCCCACCCATCACAATTTCTTCATTATCGAATACTGCTGCGTCTACATAAATCGGCATGTTCTCAATACCGATAGCGACTACTCCACCTATCATCATTCCTGTAATCTCTGTCGTCTGCTCAGCAGTAGCGAAAGATAATCGTTTCGTTCCCAGAAGCTCTGCAACTTTTTTATTTACATCCAGTTTCGTTGTAGCCAGTACCACACAGCATGCATAGACAGTCGGTTCAGTTCTTGAAGCGACAATGATAGTATTTGCAGATTGCGAAAGTGAAAATCCATAAGTCTTACAAAACGCATAGGTATCAGCCAGTTCTGGATCACATTCGAAAACTTTATATTCGAGGTTATATTTCTCTAAAATACTTAGAACTCTAGGATCTAGTTGTTCACTCATAGCATTATTATAGCAATTTTATATATGTTACTCACCTGGAGCATCAAATTCATCTTCAATCTCTCCAACGACACTTTCAATAATATCTTCAAATGTTACAACTCCTACGGTCCTTTTTCTTTCATCTTTTACAACTGCTAAATGTACTCTTTTTTTTCTCATTTCTTGTAAGAGTGTTCCTATTTTTTTTGTTTCTGAAATTGTAATTACTTTCCTGGTAATTTTACATTCAGATATCACTACGTCTCCTCCATATTTAAGAAGTGCTCGATAAATATCTTTTACATGAATAAATCCAGTGATAACATCGATCGACGTTTTATAAACAGGAAATCTACTATGTTGGTATTTATCAATTTTTTTAACGACGTCTTTCAGAGGTGTATTGACTGGTAGTGCAAGTGTTTTACTTCGTGGGACCATTACTTTCTTGACTGGAATATCACCTAATTGGAAAATGTTGTAAACCATCTCCACTTCTCGTACAGGAATTGCTCCCCCTTCACTACTTTGACGAAGTATCATGCGAACTTCTTCTTCTGAATAAATCGTTTGATGTTTTGTGTCAGTGTGAAGCCCGAACAGTTTTAGAACTAATTTTCCTGTTTCATTAAGTAGCCAAATAAAAGGACTAAATGTTTTTGCAAAAAAAACAAGCGGTGTGATGATGATAAGGGAAACAAATTCTGATCTCTGTAGTGCGAGTGATTTTGGCGCCAACTCTCCGAGTACTATGTGTAAAAATGTAATGCTACTAAACGCCAGAATAACAGAGATTGTATGCGCACTAATTATCATCGTTGATTTCGGGAGAAATGAAAGGAATGGTTCTATAAAATGCGCGATAGCTGGCTCACCTATCCATCCAAGTGCCAGACTAGCAAGTGTTATCCCCAGCTGAGTTGCTGAAATATAGGTATCTAGTTCATTGAGAGCATTCTTTAGAACTTTCGCTGTTTTATTTCCTTTCCGAGCGAGTTCTTCAATTCGAGTTTTTCTGACCGCCACCAGTGCGAATTCTGAAGCGACGAAATATCCATTTAATAGTACAAGAAGAAAAACTAACCCAATTTGAAAGATAAACTCCATAGAGTGACGATTATATCACGTGTTTCACCTTGAGAAATTCCTGAAGCGGAAAATTATGAAAGAATTGGTTTTACTAATTCCATTTCTCCCCATCGTTTCCCCATCTTCACATCAATTTCGACAGGAACTAATAGAGGATACACAGTACACATAACATCTCGAATTTTTGGAATTAATTCAGTAATCATTTTTTCATCGTCTGGAATTTCAAATACGAGATCGTCATGGATTTGGAGAAGAAGTTGTACTTCTGGGTATTTATCTAAAATTTGCTTTTTAACTTCAACCATCGCGAGTTTCATCAAGTCTGCAGCACTTCCTTGAATTGGATAATTCATGAGAACGCGTTTTGTCCCGTTATCTATAAACTTCTGACCGGGATACTGCAGCACATATCGGCGTCTACCCAGTATCGTTTCGACGAAATCATTTTTCTTTCCATCACTTAGATACGTATCATAATACGTTCTAATTTTCGGATAGGTTTCATAAAATGTATTAATAAATTTCTGTGCGACATCGACAGTGATATTCAGTCCTTCACTCATTCCATAACTACCCATCCCATAAATAATACCGAAGTTAATTGTTTTTCCTATCTGTCGCTGTTCTTTCGTAACTTCTTCATACTTCACTGAAAACAACTGACTCGCAGTCGTTTTATGCACATCACGATGTTCATTAAATGCAGAGATTAGTTTTTCCTCACCTGTCAGATGTGCAAGAATTCTAAGTTCTTGCTGTGAATAGTCAAAAGACAGAAGTATTTTTCCCTCTTCTGCCATAAAACAAGATTTTATTTGTCTTCCATATTCAGAGCTGACAGGAATATTTTGAAGATTAGGATTTGAAGAAGCAAGACGCCCCGTACTAACTGCAGTTTGATGATATGTCGTATGAATTCGTCCTTTTTCATCTACTTTACTGATGAGACTTTCGACATACGTTGAGTAAAGTTTTCTCAGTTCTCGAATGAGTAACAATTTTTCGATTATCGGAAACTGATCAGCAAATTTCTGTAACTCTAATTCATTCGTCGCATATCTGCCCGTCGTCGTTTTTCCAAGTGGAACGCCTGCTTTCTCAACCAAATAATTCCCAACCTGTTGACTAGAATTTAAATTCATTTCTTCTCCCATCTCCTTAAACATTTCTTCCTCTAGGTTCTCACTCGCAAGGAGTATTTCTTCACCTAACGTTTTAAGACGGTTAGTATCAAGTAATATTCCTGTCCTCTCCATTTTATAGAGAATAGAAACCAGCGGCATTTCTACATCAATAAATAATTTCTGAAGAGATGGAAGATCTGAAAGAAGTTGTTGTTGTTTTTCAGCCAATTCTTCAAGAGTAAATACCTTATATTTATCAAGTGCGATTACTTCGTCTGGAATGTATCGTCCTTCAGAAAGCAAAAAATCCGCCACCAGACAATCAAATACTTCTTCTCCATTGTACTGTTCAAACTGAGCCTTAAGATCCCAAACTGCTTTCATGAGGTGATTATATAGCTTGATAACCTATCTGTATAGACTAACAAAAATCACACAATCGCAAATTGCATTTACTATATTCTTTGGGTATACTTACGATACTTGCCCCTAAAGATTTCCTTACTTACTACCCGTATACTAAGATGAGAAAAAATACATCTCCTGTAGCTGATTTTTATAACACGATTGCACCTCGGTATGACTCCATAAAAAAGAAAAACTTTTATTACCATAATGAGCTAATACGACTCTATTCATTCTTAATTCCTAAAAAACAGCGTGTATTAGAAATCGGCTGTGCTACAGGAGACTTACTTGCATCGATGCAGCCAATTCATGGAGTAGGAATTGATATATCAGAGACCATGCTTGCTATCGCACAGAAGAAACATCCCACATTACAGTTTAAAAATAAATCTGCTGAAAAAGTATTGTTGTCTGAAAAGTTTGATTATATTATCATGTCAGACTTAGTCGGAATACTTGATGATATTCAAGAATCATTCATGCGTGTCGAAAGAATTGCTGATACAGACACAAGAATTATTATTAATTTTTATAATTATATTTGGGAACCATTTTTAGAACTTGCTGCAAAATTAGGACTAAAAGTTGCACAACCACAGCAAAGTTGGCTTTCATATACCGATATTCAAAACCTGTTATTTCTCTCAAATCTAGAAATTATTAAAGAAAGTAAATTCTTATTGCTACCTTTTTATATTCCCTTTCTATCTTATTTCGTCAATACCTATATCGCTCGACTTCCATTTATCAGAGAGCTCTGCTTTGTGCATTATATAGTCGCTCGTAAAAAGCCACCAGTTGATAAGAAAAAAGAATATTCAGTCTCTCTCATCCTACCTGCAAGAAATGAATCAGGAAATATAAAAAGAGCACTCGATGAAATTCCTGATTTAGGATCTAAAACAGAAATAATTTTTGTTGAAGACCATTCAACAGATAATACAAAAGAAGTTATAAAAAATGTCCTCTCTACATATAACGGCAAAAAGAAGATCCGCTTTTTC
The DNA here is from genome assembly GCA_964503265.1 of uncultured Gammaproteobacteria bacterium. GTDB lineage: Bacteria > Patescibacteriota > Microgenomatia > Levybacterales > UBA12049 > CAZCYO01. The sequence continues at coordinate 171,042 of CAZCYO010000001.1, read as the reverse complement.
ATTCAGACAAAAGAAAAAGGGAAAGCAGCGGCAGTTCGCAAAGGACTTTCAGAAGCCAGAGGAGACATCGTATTTGTTTTCGATTCTGATTTAACAACAATGCCCAAAGATCTTCCGAAGTTTTATGAAGCATTACGTTCAAAAAAAACAGAATTTGTTCAAGGAAGTAGACTTGTATATCCCATGGAAAAAGAAGCCATGAGATTTTTAAATATCATTGGTAATAAGTTTTTTAGCGTCGCATTTAGTTTTCTACTTGACCAACAAATTAAAGATACACTCTGTGGCACAAAGGGATTATTTAGAAAAAATTACGAGAAGATATATAAACATAGAGCATATTTCGGAGATTTTGATCCATTTGGTGATTTTGATTTAATCTTCGGAAGTGCTAAGCTTAATTTGAAAATTGCAGAAATACCTATCCGCTATAAAGCCAGGACATACGGAACTACTAATATTAAACGCTTTAGAAACGGTTTGGTTTTACTGCAAATGACTCTTTTTGCTGCTCAGAAGATAAAGTTTTTTTAATTATGACTAAAAAAAATAATACCCATATCGACTCAGCAACTACGACAATTGAACGAGCTGAAATTATTAAAAAAAAATACTTTCTCTATAAATCATACGAAAAATATTATTTACTCATTAACTCACTTCTTTCACCTCATAATAAATATAAAAAAATAGTTGAACTAGGTAGTGGTGGTGGATTCATAAAGGAAATTATCCCAGGTGTAATGACATCAGATATTCAAAAACTCCCCGGCATTGATAAGACGTTTTCAGCAACTAACATTCCTTACAAAGAAAATACAGTCAATGCACTTGTAATGATTAATGTACTACATCATATAGATAACGTAGATATTTTTTTTAAAGAAGCTGATAGGTGTTTAAAAAATCAGGGACAAATTATCATGATAGAACCAGCACTGACTTTATTTGGAATATGTATTTATAAATATTTTCATCATGAACCCTATAAACCAAATAGTGTATGGAAATTTAAAAGCACAGGACCTCTGAGTGGTGCGAATTCAGCACTTCCTTGGATATTATTTTATCGAGACCGAAAAAAATTTGAAAACAAATATCCTACATTTAGAATAAACAAATTATATGCCCAGGATCCTTTACTCTATTTACTTAGTGGCGGATTTTCATTTCGCCAGTTACTTCCTGATTTTTGTTATCCGTTAGTTACATTTGCAGAATGGGTACTCACACCATTTCACAGATTTCTAGGATTATTTTATGTAATAGAAATCGAAAAAGTAAATCGTTAGAGATGTTTATATACTCGTACTAACTCAGCTCCGTCTGCGATGACTTTGTGAACAATTTTATATTTCTTTTTAAGTACTGATTCATCAAATCCAAGTCGTGTTACATTAAATTCATTTACGATTACATAATCGTATGACTTTTCTGGAGTAAATGATTCATACACTAATGTATTTTTTCTATAGAGAATGTTATGATTTGGATTAATAGCCAATCCAATTCGAGATGTATCCGGTGCATTTGTTGCGACATACATTCCAGCATCTTTTAGTCCTTCTCCCCACCATCCAAGGAAAAACAATTTATGAACGTATACATTTCTCGTTCCCCCGACTAATTCATTAAAATAATCGAAATAATATGGTGTAATCCGAAATAAGATAAGCAATAAATAAACAAAAACACCAGCAGTATAGAGATATTTCTGGTAATTCTTTTTCGCAATAAATTGAAAAGCATATTCAAGCCCAATAGCAGATAGAAGTGATAATGGAGCATATATTTCAATAATATATCTGACCATATGCTGTCGCATATGAAAAAATGACATGAGATACGGTACAAAAAACCATACGATGAGGGTGGGGTAAATCCATTTTTTTCGATTTACAAATGACACCTTCATTCCAATCGCTGTGAGAACTAATATGATTACAGGAGTCGTCACAAGAAGTGCAACGATATAATAGACAAACGGTGCACCCATGTGATGACCGAAAAGAAGTTCTGGAATTCTTCCTCCACCTTTTATCCACCCATTATAGTTAAGAGTGAGGTATTCTGGTAAATGTAAAAACGGCATCGGGTAGACGATGATTGCTGAAATAAAGGTAACAATACCCATAATCACGAAATGCATATATGAAAGTTTTTTATCCTTAGTAATTCGTTTATAGAGATAAAATGTCCCCAGATATAACACGAGAATAATAAGATTTGATTGTTTTATTTGAAGAGTGATCCCTGTTAGTACGCCGGTTAAAAGTAGCCACTTTTTTTTATGCGTTTCTAAGTAGAGAAAATATGCAAATGCACACAAAGTAAAAAAGAGCATGATAAAACTCTCAAGTTCCACTTCCTGAGAATACGCCAAAAAATGTGGAAGCATCGCGAGAATCATAGAAGAAACAATTCCAACAAAACGTGAGAAATACCGTGATCCCATGAAAAACAGTAACACGACTGCTAGTGAAGAAACGATAACAGATACAAGTCTTCCATATGTTAAATCGTAAGTAAATATTGGAGCACCTTTGAGAGTTGAAGAAAAAACACTTGGAGCAGTTTGATCAAATTTGATAAGATCACCGTATGCGCCTATCCCGATAAAGTAAAATGCGAAAATAGGATGATCTGATGCTTCACGATACCAGAAAGGATTAGAAAAATCTCCTGTACGCACTAATTCTACTATTCGATATCCTTTTTCTAAAATCGCGTTTTCGTCCCATACTCTCCCCGCTGCATTCAGGTTCCATAAACGGAGCGTGATTGAAAACATAAAAATCAAAAGTCCGATAAGTATCGTTTTTTTATCTAATACAACATTCGTTTTTATCATTTGATCGCTCTCAGATCTGTATAATATGTCTTATCTTTTTCTAGTGTAGCATAGGAAGTCGGACCACTCAGTGTTACTTTCAGTTTTAATTCGTTAAGGAGCTTTAAATACTCTTTGGCAGATACTCCAGCTTTCATAAGTCCATATGGCCAGAATTCGCTTAAAATCGCGATATGTTTCTGCCGAGTGATTAATTTACGAGCACCCTTCATAGCAAAATAATCAAACCCCTGGATATCAGACTTTATAAAATCAATCGTTCCTTTCTTTGCAAAAAACGTATTTAGACTAATACACGTTATATTTTTCGTATCACGTGCTTCATCAGTTTTATAGGTATGATGGTCGACATTCATATGTTTAGAAAGATAGAGAGTAATCGTCTCATCCTTTTCCCCAACAGCCACATTACATAAATGAATATTTTTATATCTCTTCGTATTTTTCATAAGTAGTCCGAAGTTCGTAAGATCGGGTTCAAATGCATAGACTTTCCCAGACTTCCCAACAAGCCTAGATAAAAGGATAGAATAAAACCCGATATTCGCCCCGATATCGACGACAGTCATCCCTTCTTTTACCACTGATTTGACCCAAGAGATCTGCTTCCGGTCGGTGAGATGTTTGTAAATGAAATAAAGGAATTTGTAGAAAGGATGGAAGTGGATAAAGAGTAAAGTGACCATTACCAGAAGAAATAATAAATTGATAAGATTTCTTACTGAGTATACCGACAAAAGATGAGCATTGCAATCAAAACGTGTTTAAATAAACTTTATATCGAATTGTATTAGAAAGAATTAGATTCCGTTGCCTAAGGATGTGGGAATTTCATAGGCGAACCCGCTTTTTAGCTTCAAGACTTCAGAAATCCCATATTTTATTCCTGGCTTTTCTGTGTCATCTTATGACATCTTGAATGTAACAATTAGATGAACCAAGTCAACAAATACGACACTATCATTGATACTAGATTATCGCTATAGTATGTTATAGCTATGTCTGAACAAACTGACGGTGAGCGAGAACAATCATTTGGGCCTCCACAACAAGAGGATGTAACGGGGAAAGATTATGAGAGAGCTTTAGAAAATCTCAGACGCTTTGCTGAGAAAGATGTTAATGAGATAACATCGTTAGACGAGCTAGCTTTCCAGATGCGCTTTGTGAGTAAGGGCTTGCGGGCAGTTGTACTCTCAAGTGGTGAAATCCAAGAAACAAAATTTGATTATGAGCATCCTGCAAGAGGAGAGGTTAAAGCGATTGATAGAGTTCATGTTATTAGAAAACCAGTTGCGGGTGGAGCGGAAATTTTTGTCTCAGCTGAAAAAGGAAAAGCGTATTTACAGCAATATATAATGGAGGGAGACAACCAGTTAAGTAATTTCACTGCGACTGTGCCAATTGATGAAGAAATTCTAGTCAGTGATGATCCCTTTCAAAACACTATGATCGCACATGCAGTTGATTGGCGAGATGGAAAAACAGTGAGTTACTATCCTGCTAAAGAGCCAAGTAATCAAGATGTTCAGAGAGGATATGCACGAGTCGTTCAGGACGGTGTAAAAAATGTACTAGCAGTAGCAAAACCACCTGCCCTCTTACCCCCAGGATTAACATAACTTTCTTTTCTTAAAAAGCTCATCCATTTCGCACAATCTTGCTTCTTTGAAGAGGGTTGATGAAGTTAGTTTCTCTGCCTTAGGAATGCGGGGATGTCCCATTCGTCTTCTTCTTTGTCTGATTTCTTTTCTTGTGGCTGCTGTGGCATGCCGCCTTGGTTAAGTACATTTGATGGTTGAGATGGCTGATTTGGTATATCTTGACGCTCGTGACGTTCTTCTGGTTCTTGCTGGGATGGAACTGATGGTGTGCTGTAGCGATTTGGGATGAAGTCTCGCATCGTAACACGATTACTGTCAAATCCCGTCGCGACGACGGTGATACGCAGTTCATCTCGCATAGATTCTTCAATTGCTGCTCCAAAAATAATGTTCGCATCTGGATCTGCTGCTGATTTAATAATCTTCGCTGCTTCGTCTACCTCAGTCATTGTAAGATCAGGGCCACCGACGATATTAAATAATACTCCCCGTGCTCCATCCATCGATACTTCGAGTAACGGGGAAGCGATTGCCCCCCTTGCTGCGGCTTGTGCACGACCTTCTCCTTTTCCTTTTCCGATACCCATGAGTGCTGAACCAGCATTTTGCATGATTGCTCGTACATCGGCAAAGTCGATATTGATAAGTCCAGGTAGTGTGATAATCTCAGAAATACCCTGAACACCCTGTTCGAGTACTGAATCAGCTACTTTAAATGCATCGACGAGTGAGAGTTTGCGATCGACTACTTCTAAAATTCTCTGATTTGGAATAACGATTAATGTATCGACATGATCTTTAACACTTTCGACACCTTCTTCAGCAGATACCATGCGACGAGTTCCTTCAAATGCAAATGGTTTTGTGACGACTGCAACAGTAAGCGCACCTACTTCTTTAGAAATCTGAGCGATGACTGGGATAGCTCCAGTTCCTGTTCCCCCACCCATTCCAGCTGTTAAAAATACCATATCAGATCCTTCTAACATGTGTTTGATCTTCTCACTTGATTCTTCTGCTGCTTGACGGCCAACTTCCGGATCTCCTCCACTACCAAGTCCCCGGGTATAATTCTCTCCAATTTGAAGCTTTATATCTGCTTTATTTCTGAGAAGTGCCTGAGCATCTGTATTAACTGCCACAAAATCGACACCCTGAATATTGCCAGAGGTTACCATGGAATTAACAGCATTTCCACCACCACCACCAACACCAAGTACGCGGATTTTCGCGAAGTTATTCGCTTGAGGTTTTATAAGCATAACTCGTCACATCCTATCAGATAAAAGGGGTATTTGCAAGGTGAATGAGCGGTAAATTAGCTAGGGAATAAAGGATTTAATGATGGATAGAATTTTCTTTAAAGCACCACTTCCGCCTGGCATTTTAGGCATAGACATGCCAAATGGAAGACTGCGTTCTTTTGATTCAGTTTTTGACCCATACATACAAAGTCCAATAACAGTTGAGAAGGCAGGGTGTTGTACTTCATCAATTATTCCCTTCACATTTGTCGGATATCCGATACGTACAGGCATAGCAAGCATCCGTTTCGCCGCATCTTTAATTCCCACAGTCATCGCTCCTCCACCTGTTATGACAATTCCAGCTGGAATTTGTCCCCCAAATCCACTTTTTTTAATTTCAAGTCCAACCATCGTAAATATTTCATTTAATCGTGGACGAATTATTCCTTCGACAAGTGTCTTATGTGATACCTTTCGAAGCTCCTCAGATAGGTTAAGACTGGTCAAGTCTATTTCATCAGCTAGTTTTGCTTCCTTTGCTTTTATCTCTCCTTCTTCCTCTTCAGGGAGAACCACTCGTTTACTATTCGCATGTCTCGATAAGAAAAGCTTTATTTTTTCAGCACTTTCTAGTGAAATTCGGAGCCCTATGGCTAAATCGTTTGTAATATGTCGTGCACCAATAGCAAGAACTGATGAATACGAAATACTACCTTCTGTATAAATCGCGATATCAGTCGTCCCAGCTCCAATATCAACAAGTATGACGCCGAGTTCTTTTTCTGTATCTGAAAGTACCGAGAGAGAGCTAGAATAGCCGTTATACACGAAACTATCGATATCGACGCCGACCTGTGAAAATGCTTTGTCGAGATTTCTAATGGAAATAGAGTTCGCTGAGATAATATGGGTATCTACCTCAAGCCTTACTCCAGACATACCGATTGGATCTTTGATTCCTTCTTGACCGTCGACGACATAGTTTCGAGGAAGTACATGAACTATTTCACGGGTTGATGGCATGGAGATAGCTTTTGCAGCATCAATAACACGCTCTAAATCCTGCGATGAAATTTCACCATTTGGAGTTGAAATCGCGACTACACCACGTGAGTTCTGACTTTCGATTTGAGAACCACCAATTGAGACAATAACATGAGAGGCTGAGTATCCAGCCATACGCTCGGCAGCCTCAAGAGATTGATTAACACTAGCTGTAGCTTCTTCAATATCAACAATTTGTCCTTTACGAATTCCACCTGATTTTACTTCAGATACACCAAGAACATTAACAAACTCATCTATTTTAGCGATAACTGTAACAATTTTATATGTTCCAACGTCTATTCCAACAACGATTTTTGATTCACTCATATGAAGAATTATTTAAACACTATAACAGGTTTTTCAAAACGAAAATCAAGCCGTGAAAACTGCTTACCTTCCATTGTAATGCGTGCAAGGACAAGTTGTAAAGAGGAGATATGTTGTTCCAATGTCGCATTTTTCCCAACTAGCACCTCACCTTCTGGATTAAGTGTTATCAAATAATCACCCTCTTTTGTGGTGTAAATTTGTTTATAAGAAATTTCATGTTTGGTAAGTAATTTTTTCAGTGCTGTTATAGTACTATCGTCCATCACAGGAGCTTTTCCCTGAAATGACAAAGGAATAGGACTAATAAACGCATCTGGAATAAAAAATATTAGATAACATGTCAAAATAAGTTCACCTATTCCAACGAAAATAAGACCAACTCCAATCATTTTCTGGTTTTTCTGAAGAAAATTAGGATGGCGAATGTGTTTTTTGCGAGATAGAGTTAGACGAGACATGTGAAATTACCTCTATCAGTTTTCCGGCAGCATGCATGTTTCGTTCATTCTCATGCTCGAACTGTTTAAGAGTATATGTATTTATACTAGCAAACATTTCCCGAATTTGGCTAAGGAGAAGTTGAGAAGTGACTTCTTGTTGCTGGATAATCTTCCCGAGCCCTGCTTCCTTAAAAAAAAGCGCATTGGCTGCTTGTTCGTTATGTTGGCCATACAGAAGCGGGATGAGAATAGCTGGTTTTTTCAAAAATAGTAACTCAGTAATCGTATTTATTCCCGCACGAGAGATGACTAAATCAGCTGTATGGAGTAGCTGTGCGCTTTCTAGAGAGGAATAATGATCTGACAAAAAATACCGCTTCTGTAGTGCTATCGGAAGTGATGCTTTTATTAGCGATAATTCTTCATATCCCGTATATCCTTTCACGTTTCCTGCTTGATGATACACGGTAAATTGTTCAAGAAGTTGTGGCAAGATCTGCTTTACTGTTTCGTTAATAACATGAGAACCTGTACTTCCTCCGGTAATATACAGAATTTGTTCTTCCTTCTTTTCCTTCTGTACATTCATTATATCTACGATCTCTTTTCGCAAAGGATTGCCTGTCAGTATACTTTTTCGTTTTGGAAAGTCATTAATACTTGATTCCCATGATAGACAGATTTTAGCAGCCACACGAGCAGTAATTTTGTTAGCTAGTCCAGCATGTAATGTTTGTTCGTGGATAACAACAGGAATAGAAAGAATTTTTGCTGCAAAACAAATAGGAACTGAGAGATAGCCGCCAAAAGCGAGTAATACGTCTGGTTTTTGTTCTTTCAAAATACCATAAGACATACTAAATCCTCCCGGAATTTTTCCAAGCGAACGAATTGTATGTTTAGAAAATGAACGTTGCAGTCTCCCTGTAACTAAATTAAAAAAAGGGATTCCTTTTCCCGTAATTGTTTTATATTCAAACGATTCTTTATCTTCACCTTCTGTCGCAAACTTGCGCCCAATAAAAATAATTTCGCTCTTGCCTTCTAGAGCGTCAATAACTGATAACGCAGGTGATAAGTGGCCACCTACAAGTGCAATCTTCATAGTTACTATTATAGCGGTTTCAGAGTTATATTGTTGAAAATCACTAACAATTTAACAATGATGTAATGTATCAGTCATATTTCAACTTATATGTTTAGATATATTCAAAAGAATACCAATTGACGCTAAATCAACGACAAGCGCTGATCCTCCATATGAAATGAATGGCAATGGAACACCAGTTAATGGAAAAAGTGCGGTCATCGCACCCAGATTAATTACCATCTGAATTCCCAGAAATGAAATAATTCCAGCCGCAAGTAGTTTCCCAAACTGATCTTTCGTATGAGCCGCAATATAGAATCCACGCCAAATAACTGTCATGCACAATGTGATCAACACAAATGATCCAATAAATCCTAATTCTTCAGCAATAATTGGAAATATTGAGTCTGTCACGTTTTCTGGAAGATATGCGTATTTCTGAAGAGAATTTCCAAGTCCCACTCCAAAAATCCCTCCAGAGCCGAGTGCTATAAGTATTTGTCGAATATGCCATAATGCGGGATCTGATGCCTCGGCTCCAATTTCTAGTGCTTTTTGGATATTTAAAAATGTCGTTAGTCGAGCTGCTCTATATGGTTCAATTTTAACAAGAATAAAACCACCAATAGCAATAATCGGTGCACCAATCATAAAATAAATTACTTCTCCACCCGACAAAAAATAAAGTACAATCGCTTCAAAAAGAATAATTGTCGCGGTCCCAAGATCCGGCTGCATCATAACTAAAAAAATGACAAAGCCAATAAGTAGTAAAAATGCAGGAAGTCTATTTTTCTCTTTATACGAAAACCAGGCTGCTAAATAGATTGCAAGAAACAATTTTACAAGTTCCGCAGGCTGAAGTGTGGTAAAACCTAGATTAATCCACCGATGTGCACCAAGAATTGATCCAGCTCCAAGTCCTGGAATAAATACAGCAATAAGAAGTCCAATAGTAATAATCAAGAGGGGAAGAGAAAGGGTATATAGTTTTTTGTAATTAAATACAGAAAAAAATCCAAGTCCTGTATACCCTAGCACTGTCCAAACAAGTTGATCTTTTATATAGTGATATTTATCTCCATTAAAATCACGAAATGCTATGACACTTGAAGCGTTGTAAATCATCAGTAGTCCAAAAGCAATAAATCCAGTAACACTTAATAATAGAATAAGATCAATTTTCTTCATGAACAGTTAGTTTATTGTAGCTGAGAATCAATGAATATTCTATGTTAGGTTACGTAGCAATATGATGTTAGGCTTGAAGAGAAAAAGCAATATATAGTCCAAGTACTGCAAAGAAAAATCCAATCAACCAAGCTCGCATAACAATTTTAGGTTCTTCCCATCCTTTTTTTAAAAAATATAAATGCAGTGGTGCAACTGGAAGTAATTTTCGACCGAGAAAATGCTTACCCATCATTTGAATTAATGATGATGCAATTTCGATGACGAATACTCCACCAATCACAACGAGTGCTAATGTTTTTCCTGTTAACAGTCCTGTAACTGCCAATGCCGCACCTAATGAAAGTGATCCAACATCTCCAAGCCAAAGCCTTGCTTTATAAATATTAAAATAGAGAAATGCTGCAATCGATCCAAGAAGAATTGAGATAAAGATACTCAATGTCTGGTCTAGTTGTTGAAGACTAATTGCCATAAATGCGACTAAACAGATAAGTAACAACCCGCATGCTAATCCATCAAGTCCATCAGTAATATTTGTCGCATTAACAAAAGATACAATTACAAAAGCAGCAAAGGGAATAAATAAAATACCTAAATTAACCACAACTCCAAAGCCGTGAATAAAAATAAAATTATATCCAAGCTGAAAATAGAGTACACTTGAAATAATTATCGCCAGAACCCACTGTAAAAGAAATTTATGTCTAAACCGAAGTCCAAAAAATGCCGAATTCCCACCAGTACTTTTAACTAATTTTTTGAAATCATCATACATTCCAAGTATCCCATATCCGATAAATCCGAACATGATAACAAACAATTCCCATCCTTTAACAGCAACTCCGAAAATCCCATACGCCCACATCGTTAGTACTGTCACAACAAGGATAATTAATATTCCACCGCCAAAAGGTGTACCCACTTTCCACGAGTTATACTTATCAAAGACAGGAGTTTTGTTGTTAAATGGATCTTTTGTAACTTGGTTTTGACGTCGAAGTTTGATCCTATAAAGAAAATCGATAAAAGGAACGAGCAAAATAGCCGTGATAAAAAATGATAGGATTGTAAATCCCAATTGTGACGCCATATGCCCTATTATACTCCATGTGAAAACGATGTACAAACCGAAACTAGCCTCAATGCCTCAAGAACTAACATTCATGCAATATTCGTTAAATAAATATATACATTTGAGGATTGAAAATTGGAGCGTGAGTCTTATTTAACGGTAACACTTTTTGCTAGGTTGCGAGGCTTATCTGGGTCAAGACCTTTTGATAACGCTAAAAAGTATGCAAGTAATTGAAGTGGAATTGTTTGGGTAACGATACTGCCATCTCCGCTTCCTTGAACTTCGATCCAGTGATCAAAAACCTCTTCATTTTTAGGACCCACACCGATAATAAATCCTCCACGAGCTTTAATTTCCATTGCATTTGAAAGCATCGCATTGTATGTATCATCTTTAGGAGTAAAAACAATACATGCTGTTCCTTTTGTAATTAATGCGATAGTTCCATGTTTTAATTCTCCACCAGCCAAACCTTCTGTATGAATATAACTTACTTCTTTAATTTTTAGTGCACCTTCCATTGCTGAAGAATAAGATACACCACGCCCGACGATATATAAATGTTCATGATTTTGAAGAAGATCGGCAAGTCGTTCAATTTTTTCGACATTTTCTGCTTTAAGAAGACGTTCCGATTCTTCTGCAGCTGCAATTAATATGGCCTTCCCTTTTTCAATCTCATTTTTCATCGCATATGAGAGAAGAAGCAAAACAGATATCTTAGCGATATATGCTTTCGTCGAGGCGACTGCTTTTTCAGGCCCTGCTCCGAGAAGCATTTTTATGTCTGCCATGCGATAAATAGACGAACCAAGTGTGTTAACAATTCCGACAATCGTACTTCCTTTTTCTCTCGCTCGATTGAGTGGTTCAATAACATCAATAGTTTCACCTGACTGTGATAATGCGATGACAAGGCTTTTCTCGGTTAAAAAATCTTCTAAATAGTTAAACTCTGATGCCAATGCAGTATTTATATGAACATGTGCATTTTTTGAAAAAAGATACACTCCACCTAAACAGGCATTATACGCAGTTCCAGCTCCTATAAAAAATGTTCCTTGTGCTTTTTTAATCGCTTCTGCTAAATGAATAATTTGATCCTGAAATGTGTTAGCGATATTTGCAATAATCGGTGGTTGTTCATATATTTCTTTTAGCATAAAGTGCTCATAATCACCTTTCTGAGAATTCTCTATTTTCCAGTCAATTGTTTCAAAAGGAATAGATAAGCTTTCACCAGTTTTAACATTAAAAAGAGAAATAGTATCTCCAAGTACTACCATTTCTTGATCTTTAAGAAAAAGTACTTTCTTCGTATGCTCGACAATTGCAGAAGCATCAGATGCGAGATAGTATTCACCATCTCCTTCACCGACCACCAATGGTGACCCGTTTTTACATGCAATAATTTCACTTGAAAGCGTATTGAGAACAACAATTGCATTAAGCCCATGAAGAAGATTAAACGTTTCACGAACTGCTGTTACAAAATCATCATGTTTAAGTTTTTCCTCAATCATGTGAGCGATTACTTCAGTATCAGTCTCAGAAACAAATGTATGCCCAGTAGCGAGAAGTATTTCTTTAAGTTCACTATAATTCTCTACAATGCCGTTATGAATAACTGCGACTTCACGAGTACAGTCAAGATGAGGATGTGCATTTTTGTCAGTTACTCCACCATGTGTCGCCCATCGTGTGTGCCCTATGCCAATTGTACTTTCAGGTAGATTAACATGAGCATCACCAATTTTCCCCACATGTTTATCAACTGAGATTATATCTCCAGTTTTAACAGCAACACCCCAGGAATCATATCCACGGTATTCAAGAAGCCGAAGTCCATCAAGAACCATCTCAGCTGTATTAGTTTTTTTTCCAACGTATCCGAATATTCCACACATATTGTTAGTTTCACGCTTCTAGATACAAGTCACAAGAAATTTTTACTTGAAGCTTGCTACTTTGAGTCTTTAATATATTCAAGTATATCACGAAGATTTGTAACTGTTTTATCTGGAGTAAATGCTTCAACTAATTCGTCAACATAAATCCCCCGACGAATCCAGATAGTATGGACGTCTGGATTATGTTTTTTAACAGCAGCTAAAATTGTAGGACGATCATCGATAAGATAGAGCAACTGATTATAATGTGAATCAAAAACTTCCTCGATATGTTCGAGTTTTTTATCAAAAATGTGGAGATGTTCTTTCAGAAAATGTTCAGTAAGACCTATTTCAAGTAGCTTCTTTTTTTGTAACGTTTCATCACCTTCTGAATAGATACCTAGATCTGCGATGTCTTTTAAACTAGTTAATACATCAGCAGCTTCTTCATAACTCTGGAACTTAGTTAGATTAGATTCTTTAAAAGTAGGGGTATCAAAAAGTGTATGGTCGATATCAAAAAGAACAATTTTATTCATAACAATTATTCTATAACTAATCTATAAACATTTGTTTCTCTTTTTTGAAATCCAAGTTTTCCATACAATTTATTTGCGGCTTCTCGATGAGGTTGCGAGGTAAAATCAAGTGATTTGACTGTTTTTTCTCTAGCAAGTTCGATTGTTTTTTCAATTAATGCAGTAGCAATTCCTTTTCCACGATATGCTTCTTCAACCACTAAATCTTCCATCCATCCTTTCATTTTATATGGGATTCTATACGTTACAAGCGTAATCATACCGATCACATTATTTGTTTTTATATCTCGAGCAATAATTAAAGTCGTCGCATCTGAAGAAACAATTCCTTCAATATCACTATCAGAAAGCGATTGATGATTGACATCTAAAATAGATGCCAGATGACGAATATTTTCTGCAATCTCTAATGAAAATGACGTAACTTGTTCAATTTGGATATTTTCCATATTATTTATTTACGTAACATTTCTTCAGCAAGTGATAATTCTTCTTTCGTATTAACACCACGCCACGCCAGTTTTCCCCCTTTTACGGTTTCGACTCGTTCACCATTAAGAATCGCCAGATCAATGAGACTTGTCAGATAATATTCTCCAGTTGCTGAACTTTTCTCGACCTGTTTAAGATATTTCCTTAAAAAATCTACTCTGAAGATAAAACATCCAGGGTTAATTTCTGTAATTTTTTTCTCATCTTCATCTGCATCCTTTTCTTCAACAATTGCTGTTACCTTTCCATCAGTTGTACGTACAACTCTCCCTAACCCAAACGGATTTTCGATTTCGATGGTAAGAAATGTCATAGCGGCATTTGTTTCAGTTTGAGTTGTAAAAAGCTTTTCAATAATTTCAGTATGATCATCACTATATAATACTGCATCGTCTCCATATACAACAAAAACATGCTTAATATCAGTTGGTAATTTTTCAAGAGCAACTGCTAATGCATGTCCAGTTCCTAGTTGTTCAGTCTGTTCTGCAAAGATAATATCTTCCCCTTCTAGTACGTTAAACACCGATTCTTTCGCGTGTCCGACAACGACAAGTATTATTCCGAGAGAAATTTTTTTCATGAAATCAGTGATATGTTTTATTATTGGTTTTGAACCAAGTAACACGGTCACTTTATTTACGTCAGTTAGTTCCATTCGTTTTCCACGTCCGGCTGCTAAGATGACACCAGCAATAGTATTTTTTCTTTCTTCCATATTATTCGCGAATACGCATCATATTTGCTCCAAGTAAACATAGTCTCTCTTCAAGATTCTCATATCCTCTATCGGTTAAATAAATATTATGAATAATTGTCTCTCCAGTAGCAGCAAGTGCTGCAATAACAACTGCTGCACCTGCTCGTAGATCAATCATTGAAACAATCGCGTTATGTAATTTCGTCGGACCAGTTATTTCAACTGCGTGATAAAAATCTTGGTCATCTTCAAGGTTAAAATTATAAATCTCTTCAGGATTTGTAATTGTCGGGTTAAATAGCTTCATTTTTGCACCCATTTTTTGTAAATCTTTAACATATCCTAATTTATTTTCAAAAACAGTTTCATGGATAATTGACGTTCCTTCTGCTTGTGTCATGAGTATCGCCCAGAGAGATTGCCAATCAGTCATAAAACCAGGATAAATTGATGTGGTGACATCAGATGCTATTAACGGAGTACTATAAAAAAATCGAATACCATTTTCTTTCTTTTCATACGTTCCCCCTACCTCCTCAAGTTTTTCTAAAAATGAATCTAAGTTTACTTTTTGTGCGTCTTCAATAAAAATATCTCCTTTCGTTACATAAGCTGCTATCGCAAATGTTACGATTTCATTTCGATCTGGTGTAATTTCAAATTCTGCTCCATGTAATTTTTCTACTCCTTCAATGGTAATTTCTCTTTTGGCTGAACGAAGAACCTTTCCCCCCATTCGATTTAATAAATCGATTAAATCATCAATTTCTGGTTCTTCAGCTGCGTTTTTAAGAATTGTCGTTCCTTTTGCGAGTACTGCAGCCAGAAGTAATGTTTCTGTACCTGTATGCGTATTCTTCTCAAATGTATAGGTAACTCCTGTTAACCCTTCAGTTTTTGCATGAAAAAAACCATCGTCACTCATATACTCAATATCGACATTAAGTGACCGTACACCATCAATTGTTCGATCAATCGGTCGCGCACCGAGTCGGCATCCTCCTGGGTTTGGGATAATTGCTTCTTTCACTCGAGCCAAAAGTGGTGCAATAAACATTGAGCTTGTTCGCACATGTGATGCATGATCAAGAGATATCTCATGATTTAAAAATTCTTTCATTCGAATACTAACTGTATGATCATTGATAGTAACTTGTCCTCCAAGGTCCTTAATAATCTCACACATAACATACACATCTGAAATGAGAGGAACATTTTTTATAATTACTTCTTCTTCAGTTAAACAAGCAGCCACAAGCGTCTTAAGTGAAACATTTTTTGCTCCACTAACCTTAATTGTTCCTTGTAATATATTTCCTCCTTTGACGATAAATTTTTCCATATTATTTATTTAGTAATTCACTATCAATTTTATAAATATCTCCTGCACCCATGGTGATTAACACGAAATCACCATTGTACTGCTCAGATGTCACATATTTTACCACATCTGAAGCATTTTCAAGGAAAAACGTCTCTTTTTCAATTCCATCAGCGAGAATACGTGCAGAGAAATGAGGATCTTTTTCTTCGCGTTGAGATGCGTAAATTTCTGTAATAATGACACTATCAGCATCAGTAAAAGAGTGTTTAAATTGTTCGAGTAATTCTTTTGTTCGAGAATACGTGTGCGGTTGGAAAATACATATAATTTTCTTATCAGGATACATTTCACGAAATGCATTAAGAGACGATGCAATTTCTGTCGGATGATGAGCATAGTCATCATACACTTCAGCACCTGTCGAGAGTGCTCCCTTATATTCCATTCGTCTTTTTGTTCCTTTAAAAGCTAGGAGTCCCTTTTGTATTTGCTCGACAGATAAGCCCAGCTTTCGACAAACCATATATGCTGCTGTTGCATTTAAGGCATTGTGTTTTCCAGGCGTATGAAGAGATATCTCGACCGTATTTCCATCTTGTTCCTTAAGTTCAATGGTGAGTAGCCCATTTGTGTATCCTGAACGTACTATTTGAACATCATTCCGCTCATTTTCTCCATAGGTACTAAACTCTTTATTGCTTACATTAAGCATACTAAGCAGGTTCTCACTATCACCACAGGCAATGATACATCCATTCTCTCTTATGTTTTGAAAAAGCTTTTTATATGCACTCTCCATTTGTGTCAGATCCGAATATACATCGGGGTGATCAAATTCAACATTTGTTACAACAAGGATATTTGGATGTTGCCACAGAAATTTAGGAGTTTTATCATACTTAGGATCAGTCGCGTATTCATCTGCTTCAGCGACAAAATACTCGCCTGTTCCAAAATGTCCTGCTTTTCCAAGTGACGGGACCTCACTGGTTCCAATTAAAAAACCTGGATCGAGTTCGTTGTCTGAGAGAATTGTCGCAATCATAGCTGTAGTAGTCGTTTTTCCGTGAGTTCCAGCCACAGAAATTCCTTGGTAGGGTTTTCCAAAGATTTCCTCTTTCATAAATTCTCCAACGGCTTGACCCTGCATAAGCACAGGAATACCTTTTTCCTTAGCAGTTTTTACTTCAACATTATCGAGTCCTCCATGAGCACCGGTGGTTATGATAAGATCTGCACCTTGGATATGTTCAGGAGAAAATCCTACAGCTGGCGTAATTCCAGCGGCTTCAAGCGTAACATCAGTAATAAACACTTCATCGACATCAGACCCACTAACAGTACATCCAGCTTCTTTCGCGATAACAGCGAGTGGAGCCATTCCGACGCCTTTTATACCAACAAAGTGAATATTTTTATATTTCATATCATACCGATTACAGATAAGAATACACCTTTTTCTTCAACTCTTCGAGAAAAAAATTTCTCATTATCTTCTTTGGTACAAAAAGGTGATATGTCGATATTATCTTTTTGTATTCCATTTGTATGTAAGATATATAAAGCAATTGCTTTAATATCTAACAAGTAAGTATCACTCTTTTTTTCATAAAATGTTTCCATGCCAGGATAGTTCTCACTAAACATATCAATCCGCTCTTTCTCTACATTATAACAAGATTTACAAATACATGGACCAACACCTACCATCACGTTTGATATAGTTGAACCTAGTTCCGCCATCTTATGGAGTGTGTTTTGGATTATTCCAACGAGTAAGCCTTTATACCCAGCATGAACTGCTGAGGTAATGTTGTGTATAGGATCAAAAAAAATAAGGGGAATACAATCAGCAGTTTTTACTCCAAGTACTAGTTCTTTTGAAACTGTTACAAGTGCATCAACATTTTCTGTTATAAGAGGGCTTGTTTGATTCACTTCTGCCACAGTATTCCCGTGACACTGCTTCATAAGTTTTAACTGATTCTTATCAATACGCAAAAAGTGAAGAAGACTCGCCAGTACTTCTGTGTCTAATTCACCATTCTGAGTAATATTCCCAGCAGACCGTTCGAAATATCCCTGGACCAATGAATAACCTCCAAAGAGAGAAAATGAGTGAAATTGAGAAGTATGTATCATTGAAGCTTTTGTTTCTTTTCAATTGCGTCTTTGGTCACAATAAATTCATCCCACGCTTCCTCAAGCTCTCCATCATAGTTAATCGATTTTTCATGACTCTTGCCTGTCATTATGACAGTATCTCCATGTTCTGCAAGGTTAATTCCAAATTGAATCGCTTCTTTTCGATTTGGAATGACAAAACAATATTTGTTATTTTTTACCATTGTTCCGACTTCTGAAGGTTTAATCGATATAAACCCAACAATTCCTGATTTAATATCATCTGCGATCTTTTCGACAGGCTCACCACGAGGATCTTCTGCAGTTAAAATAATAACATCAGCATAGGCAGACGATGCTTTACCCATTTCTGGACGCTTCGTGAGATCTCGTAATCCTGCAGCTCCAAAAATATGGATAAGTCTTTGTTTTGTGATTTTCTTTACTTCAGGAAGCATCTGGAGGAATGAGTTAGGCGTATGAGCAAAATCGATCATGACTCGGAAATATTTATTATAGACGATATCCTGTCTTCCAACTGGAGGATTAAATGTCGCAATACCTTTCTTAATTACTTTTTCATCAAGTCCTATGATTACTAGTGCACTTGCAGCAGCAAGACAGTTATATTGGTTAAATGTCCCAAGAAGTCGACTAACAAATGGAAAACTTTTATTATTAAATCGTGCAGTTCTGGTTAAACCATATGTGACAATCTTTCCTTTATAACTACGGAGATAATCCATAACTAACTCATACGAAGCATCATCGCGATTAATAACTGCGTATTTTGCTTTCTTTAAGATTCTACTTTTTGTTTTCACATATCGTTCATACGTTTTATGATAATCAAGATGCTCATGAGAAATATTGGTAAGTACTGCCACGGTTATAGGAATTCCCCAAATCCTATTTTGGTCTATTCCATGCGAGGTTGCTTCTAAAATAAAATATTCAGCCTTCGCTTTTCGTGCTTTTTTAATGTACTTCTGTAAATCATATGAACTTGGAGTTGTAACATGGGATCCTGTTTCGTATGATTTTCCATCAATTACTGCAGATACTGTGGTGAGGAGTGCAACTTTTTTCCCAGCTTGTTTAAGAATATGATAAATAAGGCCTGATGTTGTAGTCTTTCCATCAGTACCTGTAACACAAATTATTTTCATCCCTGAGGATGGGAAGCCATAGATAGTATTGGCAAGCACTGCTTGAAAAAAATGGTAAATATTCTTAGCTGATTGAAACATATTGCAATTATACTCAAGAGTACGGATTATTCAAAGCCCTCTTACTTCACAATACTACGAAAAAACATAAGGAAGTTATTATAATACGCATAAAAAAAGTAAATATTCGTAATAAGTAACATAGGAAAAATAAAATTTTTCTCAACTACTCCTCCTGTTTTTATGCGGAGAAATCGAAAAGGCGGAATACCAAACTTAATAGGAATCGGAAAAAGCCATGGTACTCCATCATGAGTAATCGTATCCATAATAAGATGCGATAGAAATCCAATCATAAATGACCACCACACGAGGTCCATGTCTACGAGTAAAATTGAATGAAGAATTCCTAGAATTATTTTTAGTGCATATCCAAAGAGAAATAATCCAATCAACGAATGTGAGATATATCTATGTCCTCCAAATAATGGTTGCATCAGCCTACCAATTATCGACCCTCCTCGCATTCTATTCCACAACGCCGCTGTAGGTTGATCAATATCTGGAGCAAGTCCCCCAATCATATTCGCTGAAAATGCAATTATCGCTGTGCCAAACGACATTGGCGGCAGAATTGTCGTCGCGATTACGAAGTTTAACGCCGTAAATGCAGCTAAATCATGAGTTTTACCAGTCATGAAGATAGTATAACAAATGGATTATATGATTGTTACTCGTTGTCATTCCCGCGAATGCAGGAAACCAGGCTAATAGATATAATAAAGGCATGACTATAAAAAATAAAACTAAGCAAACAACAATATCCGAAAATGTAACTATTTCCAAAACAGAAAAAGAGAAAATCATAGGACTTATCGGTGAAAAATATCCAAAAGCAATCATGTTTCAAACACGCTTTGGCATCCATACATTCTTTATGAATTTTCCAATCGACATACTCATCCTTAACAAGCAAAATCACGTAGTTGTAATAAAAAAGAATCTTAAGCCAAATCGCCTCTTTTTCTGGAATCCTAACTTTACTTCGGTCATTGAATTACCTCAAGGAACTATTGAAAACACTCAAACAGCACTACATGACATCCTAACAATTGAACAATGAAACAATATAACAATTATTTTTGTTATAATACTATGTATGAAACCAATTATTGCCTTTGAAGATTTTGCGAAAATCGATCTAAGAGTCGGGCAGGTTCTTGAATGCGTTGAAAAAGAAGGATCAGAAAAGTTACTTAGACTAACAGTAGATTTTGGTGAAGAAACTCGAATTATATTATCTGGTATTAAACAGTGGTACACACCAGAAGATTTAATTGGAAAACAGTTCATTTTCGTCTATAACCTCGCACCTCGAAAAATCATGGACGAAGAGTCACAAGGCATGATACTTGCTGCCGAAGGAGAAAAACCACTACCACTCATGCCATCTGAAAGAACTACTCCTGGTGCTACTATTCGCTAACTATTTACTCGGTGGGATTCCATACTGTAATAACATTCTTTGAGCTATTTTAAAGAAAATTGGCGCTGCTGTTTCAGCTCCATAAATTGAGCTTTGTGGGCGATTAAGGACAACTAACATGACAAATTTTGGGTCATCTGCTGGAGCAAATCCAATAAATGAAGGAATTGTATGAGTCGGATCATAGTGTCCCTCTATTGGAATTTGAGCTGTTCCAGTTTTCCCTGCCACGCGATATCCATCTAATTTCGTCCAGTTCGATTCACCCTTTTCAACAGCATCTACTAACATTTCGGTCATTATTTTAGATGTAGCTTCAGAAATTGGACGAGCCACCTCTTTGGGCTTAATTGGAATTATTTCTCCGTCAGCAGTCTCAACAGAGGCAACAACGTGTGGTTCCATACGAATACCTTTATTAGCAATTGGAGCAAATGCAGCGATAAGTTGAATTGGTGTCACTGATAATCCTTGCCCAAAGCTCGCAGTAGCTATATCAATTGGATACCAGGATTCTCTCAGCGACGCTTTTACTTCTCCTTGTAAGTCAATACCAGTTGATTCTCCAATACCATATTTCTTAAAATACCCAAGCATACGATCAAGTCCAAGCCTTTGTGAGGTATATACCATACCAGTATTATCTGAGTGAATAATCACATCCGTCATACTTTCATCAGCAGTATACTTATCGTTCCATGTTCTAATTTCATACCCCCCAAGTGATACTGGTTTATCACAGATCGGACATTTCGTGTCTGGTTTTACAAGTCCTGCATCTATTGCCGCAGCCATCACCAATGGCTTAAATGTCGATCCTGGTTCATACGTATCAGTAATCAGAGGGTTTTTATATAAATCGTCTGAAAAATCCTGGTATGATCTTGGATCAAAGGTAGGAAATGACGCCATGGCGAGTACCCCACCAGTTTTAGGATTTAGAGCAATTGCCATCCCACTTAGCGCTCCATAAGACTCTACGCCTTTTTTTAATTCTTCTTCCATGGTAAATTGAAACCGTCTATCAATGTTTAGATTTAAATTTCTTCCATCTATCGCACCTGATGTGTCATTCATCTTAGCGAGAATCGGCCGTCCAAGCGCATCATGTACTTGAATCGCCAACCCAATTTTACCTTTTAACTGCCTATCGTAATACCCCTCAAGTCCTGAATAACCCACATCCTCACCAGTATCTGACTTGCCTACAAACCCAAGTAACTGTGCAGCCATTGATGCTTCAGGATAAAAGCGTATCGTCTGCTCTTCAAATCCAACTCCTGGTAGATCTAATTTTTCTATTTTCTCTTTCTGTTCATGTGCTACTTTAGACTTTAACGCAATCCAAAATTTATCATAATCCAGGAGTGCACTTATCGTCGCGGTTTCGACGTTAAGTAACGGTGCAAGGAGCTGAGAGGTTTGATCTTTATTCCTAATCTCCTTCGGATTAGCAAATGTGAGATAGGTTAACTTATTTGCTGCAATCGCAAATCCATCAGAGGTTCGTATTTCACCGCGTCGTGGGATAAGCTTAATACGATAATCTGATTGAGATTCTCCAAGGAATGTCAGCTCTTGAGCACGAACAGTTTGCCAATAAAAAAGCCGCATTATAATACATGAGAAAAGGAATAGAAAAAATAATAATACGCTACGGTATCTCCAGTTCATTATCGTTTCGCAAGTGGTAGAGGCGTTGAGACATAGTAATCCCCTTTAGATGCAATAAATCCACGTTGTTCTGCTTTTTCATTAATATAGGTTAAGGAAGAAAGCTCTAGCACTTTTTCGTGAAGAAATGCGTTTTGTCTTTTATAATCATCAAGCTCATTTTGCAGTTTACTCAAATTTACACCCGTTGTCGAAATATTATTCGCGACAGCCACATGTACGACTGATAACGCAATAATTGTTAAAATCATTGTAGCAATAAATAATATCGGCTTTTTCATAATACTGTAATTATTTCAATCTTTGAATCTCTAAAACTCTGCATTTCTGAAACTTTCAAACTATGCAATTTTTTTCAAAGCTCGTAACTTTGCTGATCGGGATCTATTATTTCTTGTAATTTCTTCATCTGATGGCTTTAATGGTTTTTTAGTGAGAACTATTGCCTGTTCATCATTTTTTTTCTTTTCGAAGAAATGTTTTACTATACGATCTTCAAGAGAGTGAAATGAGATAACGACAAATCGTGCATCTTGGGCCAAAAGAGAAAAGCCTCCAGCTAATCCTTCTTCAAGAACATGAAGTTCATCATTTACTGCAATACGAAGCGCTTGAAAGACTTGTGTGGCTGGGTGTACTTTCCCACCTCTCACAGTTCGTTTAATAAGCTCTGCTAGCTCACTAGTTCGCTCAATTGGTCGTTCTTGTCTCTTTTGGACGATAGCATGAGCAATTTTCTTAGCAAACGGTTCTTCACCAAATTTCGTAAATACCATCGCTAATTCTTGTTCTCGAAGTCCATTTACCAAATCTTTGGCTTTAACTGCCATAGCGTGATCCATGCGCATATCTAATTCCGCATCTTGGAAGCTAAATCCTCGCTCTGTCGTATCAAACTGATGACTTGAAACTCCGATATCAAGAATCACTCCCGAAACCCGATCAAACCCATGTTCTTTTGCAATCTCTTCGATATTTCCAAAATTCCCCTTCACAATTTTCAGTTTGTTATTTGTTATTTGTGATTTGAGATTTTCTTTAACAAACGCAAGTGCATCATCATCCTGATCAATCCCTAAAACAATTCCACCCTTATCAAGTATCGCTTTTGTATGTCCTCCGCCTCCGAGCGTCCCATCGATGTATTTTTCGCCACTCTTAATGTCTAAAAATTCAATTGCTTCTTCTAGCTGAACACTTTCGTGGTAATTAATCATTGCCTAACCTTTCTGCAACTGACTCGATTCGCGACGAGAGCTCTTTCTGATGTGTTTCCCATGTCTTTTTATCCCAGGCTTCAACAAATCTTCCAATCCCAGCAAACACAACATTTTCACTCACTTTTGCGTACTCACGTAAGTACTCAGGCATTACAAATCGTCCTTTACTATCAAGCTCTACTTGTGTAGCATTTCCGAGTAAAAATCGCTGTAACTCACGTGCATTTTTGTCAGTAAAAGGCTTTCCTTCAGTTCCTTCAAGTAACGTTTTCCAGTTTTCTTCAGACACGATAATAAGACAGTTCTCAAAACCTTTCGTAATAATAACCGTGTCACCCAGTGCATCCCGAAATTTCTTCGGAAACGCGACTTGAAACTTTTCGCTAATTTTCCCTTCGTATTGACCGATCAACATAGTGTTAAAGAGCAGTTATAATCCTACTTTTTCCTACTTTGGATTACTAATAGATAGTATGAGATATAAAGCGGGTTTATGTCAACAATTTTCACAAATTTGTATACAAATACATACTGTGAAAATAAAAAAAACGAAAAAGGCACCCCGAGACATGATGTCCAAGGGTGCCAAAAGCACGTTACTTGTGAGAGAGTGGTTAGATCGAGTAGTCGATGACTTTGTCCGTGAGCTTGAAGACTCCACGATCGTCTTCGACGATATCGAAGCCTTCTGCGTTCAGGAGATTGACGCTACGCCCATTCCAGGTCGCAGTCGTCAACTGATAATTACTCCTGTTGACAAAGAAATCTCCTTCTCCGGTAAAGTAGGTCGATTCGTTGTTCATGGTCGTCAGGACACTCCCGCCGAAGTCCAGTGCGGACATTGCGTCTGCCGAACCCTTGAACAAACGACCACTCTGTTCATTAAGAGCAATCACTTGTCCATCTTCGCATTCGGCAACAACTGTTACAGACATACGACTCACGTAACCCTCCATACGAGATAATACTATATACAGCAAGCGTGTATGCTATATACGTATTACAAGTAGCAGGATAATAACAGAAGAAATTAATAAAATCAAACTATGAGTTTATTTTCTAGAGGGAGATGCTGTCTTTTACTTGATAGATTTTACCGTCAGATTTGGTCACTTTAATGAGAATATCTACTTTTTCTACACCTGTATCATATCGGCATTTTCCACCAGTTGAACAAGTTCCAATTTCTCGAAATACTGATTCATAGGTATTACCAGTTACATCAGTTTCACCACCAAATGATTGCGTTACTTTACCACCATCTGCTGAACCACCTTCTGCTGCGTCAGCTGGTATATTAGCGTCATAAGAGAATTCCCATTCAAGATGTGATACTCCAGCTAGTTTATCTGCCTTAAACTTCACTTTTTTATTATCAGGAGACAGAGCGAGAGACAATCCCATATCTTCTGGCTTCATATCAAGAATTACTTGGTCTTCAGCCGTTTCTGTAGGACTAGCAGCTTTTTTCGTTGAAGAAAGAACATAATAACCACCGACAACTAAGACAAGTACAAGCGCAACTACTCCGATCATCAGTGATTTATTTTTAAGGAATTTATCCATATCTGTTAAAATTGTAGCAACTTCTAAGTGCTTGTCAATAAGTTATATACACAATGCAACTGTCATTCCCATGAAAATGGGAATCTATTAGACATTCCCTTATCTAAGGAGTTACCGAAAAGATTCTCGATCAAGTCGAGAATGACGAGTTAGCTAAGCTTATTTATAAGATGAGCAATAAGAGAATCTACAGCTACTCTCTCCTGCTCAGCAGTATCTCGATCTCGAATCGTGACAGTACCATCCTCAAGCGTTTGATAATCTACAGTCACACAGTACGGTGTACCGATTTCGTCCTGATAGAGATATCTCTTCCCGATATTTCCTCTATCATCAAATGTCGTAACCATTTCCTTTTTAAGCAGTTCGTAGACTTCTTTTGCTTTACCCGTAATATCTTCTTTATTTGCCACTAGTGGAAATACAGCCACTTTATTTGGAGCAAGTTTAGGAGCAATCTTCAAAACCACTCGCTTTTCATCTTCATAATATGCATCACATAACACCATAAGAAGAAGTCTATCTACGCCCACAGCCGGCTCTATGACATGCGGTAAGATCTTTTCCTGTGTGTATGGATCGACGATCGTTAAATCCTTGCCTGAGTATTTCTGATGCTGCGAGAGATCATAGTTTGTTCTATATGCGAGTCCCCAGAGTTCTTTAAAACCAAATGGATAATTATATTCAAGATCTTCTGTTCTTTTACTATAAAATGATCGCTCTTCGTCAGTATGCTCACGCCATCTCACGTTTTCTTCCTTAATTCCAAGTGATTTCGTTACGAAGGCATACATTTCTTTTTTCCAGTTTTCAAATAATTCATTCCAATCACTTTTCTTCTCATCAAAAAAGTATTCAATTTCTGCCTGTTCAAAAACGAGCGTTCTAAATACTGAATTTCCAGGAGTAATTTCATTACGAAAACTCTTTCCGTTTTGAGCCACCCCAAACGGAAGTCTGACACGCGTCGAGTCAACGATATTTTTAAAATCAGTAAACATCCCCTGTGCAGTTTCTCCCCTGAGATATGCCAAAGAATCATCCCCAGCGACTATTCCAAGATTTACTGGAAAAAGTTGGTTAAATTTACGAACAGCAGTCCAGTCGGACTTTTTACAATTTGGACAGGAAATAGTAAAAATACTCACGAACTCAGAAAGTTTTTCAGTACTCCATCCTTCTACTTTTCCGGATTCAAAAGCTTTCTGAGCATCTTGTTTAAAGCTCTTATCGGTAACTTGCTCAAGAGTCTCACGAATCTTTGTATCTTCTTTTTTATTTTCAATAAAATCCTCAATCAAGTGATCTGCTCGCATGCGGTGTTTA
Source organism: uncultured Gammaproteobacteria bacterium (assembly GCA_964503265.1). Taxonomy (GTDB): domain Bacteria; phylum Patescibacteriota; class Microgenomatia; order Levybacterales; family UBA12049; genus CAZCYO01. The sequence continues at coordinate 144,649 of CAZCYO010000001.1, read as the reverse complement.
CAGTTTTTACAATCAATAAGTGCATCAGCAAACCCAGCTGTATGTCCTGATGCTTCCCAGATTTTATGGTGTGAAATGACATTTGCTTCAAGTCCGACCATATCATCTCGTTTATGAACAAATGTATCCCACCAAAGATTTCGAATATTTCGAAGCAGTTCCACACCCACAGGCCCGTAATCATACGTATTTGCCACTCCCCCATAGAGTTCGGATCCTGGGTAAATAAACCCACGACGTTTCGCGAGAGCTGTGACTTTTTCCATAGTTAACTTTTTCTCATCCATATGAGCCTATGATAGCAGAAAACATTACGAAGCGAAAGAAATAATCGATTGTATTTATTTAGGATAAATAACAATAAATCTGTCATCCTGAATCAAGTTTGGGATGACATAATTGTATATATTTCCTCGCAATGACATTAAATTTACTGCATCTTTGAGAATATTTTATGGGACTTAAGTTTCCGCTCTAAAATGCCTTCTATAAAGTTATGCGTGTCGAGATTTTTCGCTGCGTCCACACTTTGATACCAGAAACCTAATAACGTTAATAATTCCACTTCAAATCCGTGCATAAAAATCGCCATATCTTCGACATATGCTAACTTCTCAAGCGTATTTTTAAGCAGTGTATAAATCTCTGGATTTTCTTGGTTTTCAGGACAGAGCCCGTCGATAAGCTCACAGATATGAAATGCAAAACCTACTTTATCTAAATCTGATTTAATATCTGAAAAATCTTGAATGGTTTGTACTTCGATAAGCGTTGGATACTTTGCTCCTTTATATAAAGAAAGAATTGAATGATTGAGAAGTTCGATATGTGAGGAACGTTTACTGGCAATTTTTCTGACTCCTTGAGCTTTTACTGAAATTTTACCTAAATCTTTTGTAAATATGGTGACAAATCTATCTGCCTCACCACTATTACGACGTTTAATAATAATCCCTTCAGTCTTAAGAGTTCTCATAATTAGCGTTTAGAGTATAGCGTTAAGCGTTTAGAGATGAAAATAATAAAGAATAATCTGGTGTTTGCAAACATTCGAAGCTATACTATTTGTTAACTAAACACGCTATAAGCTAATCTTGAGTTCTTTATCCGCGTAGAGGTTAAATGTATCAACAGTTTTACCATTTACGACAGTCGTGTATGCATTACCATCAGTTCCAGGTTGCTTTTGAATAAGCACAGGGAGTGGGGATCCTCGTGAGACTTTAAATGGAAGCCTGTAAGACACTGTATATGACGCAGATCCTAACGGTCTAATAGTTAAGAATCCTTCAATTACAGTCTTACCCAGCTCATCATAGGTCATGATCTTTACTTGAGAACCTTTTGAGTCTTCACGAATTAGCTCACTTCCTTTAGGAACATATATTCGAACAAGATCACGATTTTCAGCATTAAGACAAAGAGCACCTCTCTCTAAGTTACAGTCTGATGGGGCTTGTGGATTTTTATATTTAATCGTAATTGTTTTAATAATACTCCCATCACTATCAACCTTATAGTTATTCTCAACTGTTTGCTGAATAAAGAGATTTGATTTAGCACCACCGAAGTTAGTGTCGTTAATGTGGAGATAGTCCCCCTTATCAGTAAAATCCTGGATACGACCACCAGCTTTAAGTGACTCAATTCCTGATTGAGCATCTTTATCATACAGATAGAAAAGAACATGTTTTTGATTCGTCTGGGCAATTGCTGCTTGAAATAAAGGACCCCAGTATAGTTTAGGGGATGATGAAAGCGCTTTACTCATAATTGCCTGAAGAAGTTGTCCAAGAAGTCCTTTACGATCTGTTTTAATATAATTAACAGGTCGAGAAATGTTATCTTCAAGATCATAAATAACTTGAGGACATCCACCACATCTACTATCAGGTTTTGTTGTAAATGTTAGACCACCTGCTTGAACTTGATCGTCAAGAATTTTTATAATTGATGTTAAAACATATGTATCAATTGCAATAATTCCATCGACATCTTGTGCTTGAGGAGATTGCTCATACATTGCACGGAAAGTCTTCATAGACTCTATATAGTCTGGGGAAAGGTTTGAGTCTCGAAGATTAAAGGTATAAACTTTCGGGAGATAATTAGCAATAATTCGTGGTGCTTTAGGTTTTGGGATACTAGCATCTAATGCATAGATATCTTCTGATTTTTCAGCACTAATCTGTCCTTTATCAATCTTAAAAATTGCATACGCTGTAATAAATCCACCAGTAGCACGAAGTTCTTTATCATTTTGGAAAAGTACTAAATATTTTTTATCTTCTTTTTCTCCTAAAAGAGATGGAAGTACTTTAATTAACGGCCTTGCATCTCTAATAAAAATTGCTCCTTGATCAGTTAAGTCTCGGACTTGTGTTAATTGATTTTTAACTTTTGAACCAAAAATAAATGCTGGATAATGATTAGGATTTACTTTATCAATTTCTGCTTGAACTGTATCGAAATTTTTCGCAATTTCATCTATCTTGGGTGTTATTTTTCCCATTGTCATGACTGCAGTTTTAATACGATCCTGCGAAGAACCCGATGCAAAACTTCCTTCACCTTTAAGCCCTAATACATCTGCATAAGGCTTTAAGGCATCAATTGCAATCGTAGCCGCATCAAGTCCCGCAGCACCAGCTTTCATTGCATGTTCAGCATCGTTATAATAAAAATTAACTACTGGAATAAATTTAGCAACAATGAGAGAACGGAGGTTTTTTTGTGTATCAGCTAAGTCACTTTTTGTTTTCACAAGTTCAATAGATGCTAAATCTACATTTTGATTTTTCATCGCAGCAGCAAATAATTTTGCTTGTTTATACGTCACAAGGCCTGATTTATATGTTTTGTATGCTGGGAGAACTAACGTGAACACAGAGAATAACAGAAACACAACAATACCACCAATAATTACACCCAGATTCTTAGGAGAACGAATTCTACGAGCAGTTCTTCTTTTAGCCATATCTGTTCCTACTTTCATGTTTTCTTCATTACCACTGACCTCTTCAGGCATATCTGTGCTTAACTCAAATTTCTGGAAGTCTTGCATTAGTCAATCATACCCAACTTCTCAATAATTTGTCAAACAGTGCTGCACATACCTAGTGAGCACCTTTCCCTGAAATCATCGCCCAGGGTGTTCGAAGAATAATCTCTAGATCGTAGAAAAATGATCTATTCTCTACATATTCTGCATCCATTTGGATTCGTTTATCAAAGTTAATTTCACTTCTCCCAGATACTTGCCAATATCCTGTAGCTCCCGGACGAATAGAAAGCACAATTTTTACTGAATCTTGGGTATCAGGATATTTTTTTTGTTGATCGTTGAGTTCATCTGGGTAATACGCACGTGGACCTACTAAGCTCATATCGCCTTTAATAATATTTAGTAATTGTGGAATTTCATCAAGAGAATGCTTGCGAATAAATTTCCCTACATTTGTCACTCGAGGATCATTTTTTAGCTTATAACTCCCAAGTTTATAATCTTCATACAGTTTTTTAAAATGTGGGTCTTCACGAAGTAACTCATGTGCGTTTTGAACCATTGAACGAAATTTAAACATTTTAAATAGCTTTCCATTCTTTCCGACACGTGAAGGAGTATCAGCAAACACAGGTCCTGGGGTATCAAGTTTTATAGCAATAGCGACTAGAATTATTATGGGAAAGAAAAAAATAAGAAGAATAACAGAAAAAATAACATCAATCGATCGTTTGAAGAACTCGTATCCTCGATGTTTCTTTATTTCAATGTAAACACTCATGCCAGATTTTCATTAGGAGTTCCTTTAAGTCCTGAAACGAATTTTTTAATTTTAGGAACTGACCCCTTTGGACAAATGAGGATCACATCGTCAGTAGTAACAACAACCATCCCTTCCAAATCAATTCCAACGACTAATTGCTTTGTGCTGTTATAGAGGATTGAATCACGAGAATCTTCGACCATTACTTTCCCTTTTAATACATTCTCATCTTCTGATTCACTAAGTGCCTCTTTCATGGCATCCCAAGCCCCTATATCACTCCATCCTAAATCCTCAGAAATCACATAGAAATTATCAGGAGACATTTTCTCAAGAATCGCATTATCAAAACTAATTTTCTCAAGAGTTGGATAAATTTCCTCTATCGTCTGATCAAATGATTCAGTCCCACGAGCCTGAGCGATAGTTTGCAACTGATTATGCATCTCAGGAACAAAAGTTTTATATAAAGAAGATAAAAACTTAGGAGTAGTTACAAAATATCCTAAATTCCAAACAAAATCTGGGCTAGCAAAAAACTCTTCTGCTTGTTCTTTATTAGGTCCATAAATCAATTTTTCAAATTTATAAACAGATGCTCTACCTTCTTTTGATTCAACTTTTTCTCCGATATTAATCCAACCTACATTAGCATTTGCAAATCGAGGTTTCTGAGCGATAAAAATAAAATCAGCTTTCTTTTCATTTATTCTTTTTTCTGCTAATCGCAAAATATTTCGGAATTCTTCTTCATTTTTCACTAAATGATCACTCCAGAGAATAGCAATAGGCTCATCTGGAAAACGACTTTCTAAAACTGATGCAGCAAGCCCAATAGCAGGTCCTACATCTCGCATAGTTGGTTCAAAGAGAAAATTATCTTTAGGAAGGAACTCAAGCTGTTCCATTACGATGTCTTTGTATTTTGCTCCCGTAGCTACAAAAATATCTTCTGGCTTAAATTCTGGCAAAAGTCTATCAATCGCTTTCTGAAGAGTTGATTTATCATCCACAATCTTTCCAAATTGTTTTGGACTGTTTTGTCGCGAAAGTGGCCAAAGTCGAGACCCGACACCGCCTGCAAATATTACGATTTTCATATTATTTAATTATTGTACTAAATTTCTTAAGAAAAATCTTTTCAGTAAATTTCTCAGCCTGATTTATACATTCTTCACTAGTATAACGAAAAGTATTAAACATTTTCAATGATTTTGCAAGGTCTTCAACAGTTTGCTTTTCAAAAAACATGCCTGTCTTCCCAGATAGAATAGTTTCTTTAGCCCCTCCTGCATAAAATGCTAGAACCGGTTTTCCAAATCGCTGAGCCTCAACAACTGTTATACCAAAATCTTCGACTCCAGGAAAAATTAATCCTTTTGAGTTTTCATACTGTGATGTAAGCTCTTGATCACTAATATTGCCTAAGAATTCAATTGTAGGTCCAGCAATCTGCTTCAAGCGTTTTTCTTCACTACCAACTCCAATTATCTTTAGTTTATATCTTAGCTTATTACACGCTTGGATTGCTAAATCAATACGTTTATATCCAACCAGTCGTGAAACAATAAGGAAATAATCACCTTGTTTTATTTTTTTACCGTTACTACTTACTTTTTTACCTAAACTAACTGGCGGATAAATTATCGGAGCATCTCGCTGGTAATATGTAGCGATTCTGTCTTTCACTTCTTGAGAAATTGCTACAATCTTATCTGGACGTTGCGCAGCCCGTTTATCCCAGTTTCGAAGATACTTCACCGCAGGTTTTGAGAGCTGTTTTAACATTGGATTTTTAAAATAGGTATCGTAGCCGCTCCACAAATATCTGGTAGGTGTCAAACAGTAACAGACATGAAGTGTATTGGGTGAGGTAATAATTCCTTTTGCTGCCTCACTGGTAACCGAAATTACAACATCATATTCTTTAAATGAGAAGCTTTCAAAAGCCATAGGCATAAAAAGCGCAAAAGCCTCATGAGATCTCCGTGCAATTTTCATTTTCTGTAAAAATGATGGTTTTACGACAAAAGAATCTGCCCATGAAGCATTTCCGGCATCATAAACAGAAGTAAAAATAGGTGCGTCAGGAAAAAGTTTATGAAGTGAGAGAAGAACACGTTCAGCTCCTCCCCATTTATTTACTCGATCGTATACCAATGCAACTTTCATAGATACTAATTGTTTCTCGCGTCATTTTTTCCCAAGAGAATGTTTTTGCCTTTCTTTTCCCTCCTAAAATAAATGCTTTCTTTTTTGCACTACTCAGAGAAAGTACTTTAGAAAACACATCTGAAATACTTTCGGTACTTTCTGGTGAAAAGTATAGTGCATTTTCCCCACAAATCTCTTTAAAAGCTGGGATATCTGAGACAGCGACTAAACATTCGCATTCAGCAGCTTCAAGACAAGGAAGGCCAAATCCTTCCATCAAAGATGCTGATACAAGAGCGATTGCATGATTATACAAATATCCAAGCATACTGTCACTCACATTATGAAGAAAAATAATATTCTGTTCTTTTTTATACTGTTCTTTTATTTTTTTTGAAAAATAGTCCTCTTTCCCTACAATAACCAATGAATATGATACGTTTTCTATAGTGTGTCTAAATGCAAGAAAACCTTCGATAAGTTTCTGGACATTTTTATGAGGATAGGTATTCCCCACGTACAAAAAATAGTTATCTAAACGTGAATCCTGAGGTTTGTCGTTTGAATCTAGTGTAATTTTTTTATCAAATCCTTCATGTGTGACTACAACTTTTCTTGGTGGAATATAAAGCGTTTTTTCAACTTCTTTTTTTACAGAATCAAGTGGAACAATTACTTTTTTCGCTTGTTTTGTAGCATGTTCAATAACTTTTTTGTATGCAAAATGTTTTAATTTATACAGTGGTAATGGGAGAGTAGATGCTTTGCCAGTTGAAAATGAGTGAATAATAAGATCATGTATAGTAACGACAAAAGGACGACGATATAATACGGGTAAAGAAAAATAAGGAAAATGCATCAGGTCGAGATTCTCTTTATAAAGAATTGGGAGAAAAGAAAGTTGTTCTTTTACTGAGTGCCATTGTATTGAAATAGGTACAATCTTCCAGCCATCAGGGGTGTTTTTTTTAATAGTCCCATAATCTTCTTTTTTTACGAAAAGAACATAGGTGTTTTTAGTATCTATTTGGGCAAGTTCTGTTATTAAGTTTCGTATATACCTGCCAACACCAGTTTCATTCCATAATCGTACGTCAATTCCAATTTTCATATATTAAATAGGTATTCTCTTGAACTAAATCAATCTAGCCAAAGTATTTCGCAATTTGTAATCGATTCCTGACATGACTAACCATGTTATTATTTGGGGATACTTCTTTTTGTAATGCTTATTATAAAATATCTTCATTGCTTCATATCTATGTTTTGTTACGAATTGTTTGGTTGCAAGGGTAGCAGTTGTAATATGTTGTGTATCTTTTTTGGTACCCCCTGATACGCCGTTATAATGAAGTATTGAAACATCAGGAACATAATAAATTTTCCAATTATTTTCGCGCAATTTGAAACAGAAATCTAAGTCTTCACCATTAAAAAAATAATCTTCGTCCCACCACTTTACCTCTTCACCTGCAGTTCTCCTGACAAACATAAACGCTCCAGCAAGGGCATCAATTTCATGTATTTTTGAAAAATCTTTCCATCCTTGTGTGTACCCACTAAATAACTTAACTGTTGGGAAAAATTTCGTTAAACCAGAAAAATAACAAAAAGAATTCCATGGTGTCGGAAACCCTCTGTGACTTGCATAGTCAATCTGTCCCTGCAGCATAACCAGTTTACAGGTTGATGCACCTGCATCTTCATGCTCTTCCATAAAGGTATACATATATTTAATCGTATGAGGGTCAGTAACAGTATCGGGGTTAAGAAAAAGGATATATTTCCCTTTAGATAAGGCGACACCTTTATTATTAGCTTTCGCAAATCCGAGATTATCTTTACTAGCCAAAACGTTTACCGTAGGGAATTTTTGGTGTAACATCTCGACACTTCCATCACTAGAAGCATTATCAACCACAATAATTTCATAGGTTAATTCATGTATTGTATCGAGTAACGACGCGATAGCATCATGAATAAACGCTTTAGTATTATAGGAAACAATAATTATTGAAAGATCTATCATGTGAGTATTACTTTACTACGGATTCATATACTTGTTCAAGCTGTCGAGCTATTTTTTCCCAACTATAGTTTTGTACTACTAGTTCATGACCACTTGTAGAAATATGTTTATATAGTTTTTCATCATGTAGTATACGTTCTGTTATAGAAGCTAAAGCAGATGGACTATCTGCAATTAAAATATTTTCATTATCCGTTACTCCAAGTCCTTCTTTACCTAGTGTTGTAGTCACTACAGGCGTCCCTACAGCGAGTGATTCAAGAATTTTATATTGTGTTCCTCCACCTACTCTAAGTGGTGCAAGTAAAAGAGTAGCAGCAGAAAAAATTTCATGTGTTGGCTGTGTTGCGTTCTCATCAAATCTAACCGATGGGTCTTCTGTCTTTCTTTTAATCGATTCAGGTATTTTCCTCCCTACAATCCAAAGAGAAATACTATTTGTACTATCTCTTTCCTTAATCCGTGGATAAATTTCTGAAAGTAAAAACTGTGCTGCATCTTGATTTTGGATGTAATTAAAATCTCCAATAAAAAGAATAGTTTTTTTATCTGATGAGAAATTATATGTTTTTAAATGAAACGAATCTAAATCAACACCATTTGGGACTAATGCAGTTTTTCTTGCTATCTTACGTATGATTTTTTCTTCTTGAGACGAAACTGCAACAGTCACTGATGCTTTTTTCCAGAAAGATTCTTCAATTCTTTTAAGCTTTTTTACATCAATTGATAATAATGCGTTCATTATTTTTCCTTTTTGTTGTGCAAATTTTTCATAAATTGAATATTCAATATTATGCTCAACCAATACAATTGGGATATTTGTTTCAGGAATATTTTGGAAGACATATGATGTTTCACAATGAATTAAGTCGTAGTCATTTTCTGCCAATATTTTCTCTATATACTCTTTCATCTTAGGTAAAGTATGCCCAGCAATAAGAAAAGCATTTGATGAGAAAACGCTTTTAATAATGTTCTCAAGTGACCATTGTTTTCGCCTGTTAATGGTTATAACTCTTTTACATAATTTCTTAAGCTTTTCTACGTCATTATTTGTTTGGTAGTCACGGATTTCGCAAATAAGCGTAATTTCATGTTTTGAAGAAAGCTGTTTAATAAGGTTAAATAAACGTATATGTCCACCTGAATAAAGAGGATATGGGAGAAATGATGAGACGAGCAGTATCTTCATTTTGTTTTATGCAAGTCAACTAAAATATAGTTACTTGACTCACTAAGTACCTCAAATTGAATACGTAAGTTTCGATCATTTTGATTTGGATTTACCAATACAAGATAATCTGCACCAAGTCCAATTAATCCTTGCAAATCTTTTTCGTATGCAGGCCAACCTTGCCTGTTAGTTTGATAAAGAAAGGCTGTATCACCATCATATGGAGCGATTACTTTAGCGTTTTTAGGAGTTAACAAGTCAACTGCTCGCCCAGCATCAACGATTGCTTGATTATTAATATTATAGTAATCACGAACAAAATACCATCCAAAACCTATCATAAATAATGAACAAATTATTAGAATAATTGTACTTATGTATTTACTTGCAATTTCTGCAGTAACTGAAAGAAGAAATTTAGCTCCAAGTCCGACAAAAATAAAAAGAGAAGGGAGAATAAGAATTTGATAATAATCATGCTGAACATTTCCCCGTGCGATCACAAAAACATACATGATACTTGCAAGTAAAAATGAATAAAAAAATCCAACATGACTTCTTTTCCCAAATGATGCAAACTTACGTGTACTGTTATAAATAAGCCCAAATCCAAGTAATACGACTCCCCAATACCCCAGAATAAGTCGACCAATCCTATCAGCAAAAACCCAGTAGAAGAACGCGCCTTTAAATCGGATATTTCCGCCATTTAATAACCAATCATTTGCAGGAATACCTTCTGGATATTGTGTCATCCAAAATCTCCACAAGATAAGAGGAAGAACTGCTAAGAATGCAAAAATATATAATTTCCATTGCCTAAAGATAGTAAATCCAAATTCTTTCCAAGCCAAATAAACCATAGGCAGGGAAAAGAACAACGCATATGGTTTAAGTAGTAATGCTGCTGCAATGAATAATAACGCAACTAAAAAGAACATCATATTTACTGTGTTTTTTGTTTTGTCTTTATTTGTTGATATCCATAAATCAAAAAAATAAATACTTCCAAGAGTCGCCATTATCATCATCTGATCTGGTAAAATTGTTCGACCATAAAATATTGCATAAGGAGTAATCGCATAGAAAAACGATACAAATAATGCAGAATAAATATCGGTATATTTCTTAACCATTGCATATAAAAACCAAATACTTAATAGCGAAGAAATAATAGTTACTATCCTTCCCCATTCTTCTATAGTAAATATTCCAATAACACTATATAAACCAGCTTGAAAGAGGTTAAAAATTGGGAATTCTACGAATCTATATCCATTGGGATTATCTTTGCCACTTGGAATATTAGAAAGATCATCAAAACGTGGATGAAAGATATCAAATCCTGTTTTAACAAAATTACGTGATACTGCCGATGTGTCAGCCTGTCGCCAAGAATGCCAATCTGCTACTGGAGAAGTAAATCCGTGAAGCCTAACTAAAAAAGCCAAAAAAAGAATACAAAAAATAACATAAGAAGAAATAACTTTATTTAGCATACTGCATAGGCATTGTACCATTCAAAGGAATGGAAGAAAGATTATTTTCTGAATCAAAGACAAACACTTTTGTACTTATTGGTGTAGTAACATTTTGTAGTGCCTCTGAAAGTGAAGAAAATTGTCTAACACGAAGTTTCTCGTTTTGAAATGGTAGCCACATCGAATCTGATAGTCCTACCGGAAAGACCCAAGCATCATTATAACGTATTGGAACATTTACAAAGTAAAAAACAGGATTTGCGGGAAGCTCATCATCTGCAATAAATTCATTACTGACGACTTTAATAGCATTACTCGTAATTATCCCAGCATGATTCCAATCAGAATTAATTCTTTGTAATTCAAATAGATTATATCCCCCATATAAGAGAACAAAAACTGTGAGTATTCCATACCAACTTTTCTTTAAATCAACAGACGCCTTATCAATAAAGGGCTGAATAAAGGCTAAGACAAAAAATAACACACCAGCTGATGAAAGATAAACATATCGCGTTGCGATATTACCAAGTCCTAAAAATGGTAAGAGTGGGATAATAAAAAGTCCCATACTAAATATTATCAGATGCTTTTGATGAGAGTTTTTATTATATAGCTGAGAACGAATAAAAAACATCATCCCGAGAAGTAATAATAAACCCAATAGTAATACAGTGACGATATTTGATTTACCACCATCACGAACAGTGTTATAAAAAGGTAGAAAATGGGATCCAAAAATACTAAGACAGATATAACCGACAGCATTTCCAATACTATTTAATGGGAGTTTCATCACATTATATGCATAGTCACCACTCCCCCAGATACTTCCAGCAATCGTCCTGAGAATAATATATACAGGAATTTGCAAAGCTAATAACCAAATATACCAACTGGAAATTGTTTTTTTAATTGAAAAATTACTATCATAAATAAAACTATAAAAAATAATTAATAACGGAGCAACTATTCCTAGTTCTTGAAAAAGAGGTGCAATAAAAACATGTATTAATGAAACGACTAATAAAAGTATATTATGCTTTTCACGCCATAACATAAAACTGAAGAGCCCAGCAACAATACAATACGTTGTTATTACATGTCCCGCAGAAGCTATCCAGAATATTGATTCAGCATGACTACTTAATATCAGAAATGTGCCCGCACTAATGATTGCAAATAATCGATTCTTAAATAATTTATTCGCAATTAAAAATAATAATGTTGTCACAAGAATGTGGAATGTGAGTGAAAAGAAATGATAAATAAGTGGATCTGTCGTTCCAATTTTATAAAGATAATAATAATACATTTTTGCGCCAGGTCGATAGAAAAAGTCTTGCGCATGAAGGACATAATTAATAAAAATTGTTTTTGCTGAGTCGCAATTCCCAGCATAATTTAGCTTGCAGTCAGCTGCCCATCTCAACCATGTAAAGTCATCACCTACAAAAAAGTTGTGTAACATTGATGAAAAGACAAAAAAAGCAGATATAACAAGATACAGAATCATACTTGGAATAGAAAGTAATACATTTTTTATTTCGGTCAAAAAATGTATTTTTTCTTTTTGATACAAAGCTAATATTCCTGTTGCTGAACCTATTAAAGCCCATAAAACAAAGGCAACTTTTGAGGCTTCAAATACGTCTATTAATACAGCATTTAATGCCAAGCCAAATATTCCAGCATTAATTCCAAGGAGAAGAGATTTAACACTTTTAGATTCAATATCAGGCAGTACTTTTTTTGTATAAATTGCGAATATTAGAAAAATCAGACCAAAGGAAAAAAAGCCAAGAAGACCCGTTTCTCCTAAAATCCTGAAATAATTTCCATCAGTAGCAAGAGAAATAGATGAATACCCACTACCCAGTAAAATATTACGTTTAAATGCATTAATCGCATTTGGCCACTCTGCTTGTAATCTTGTAGTAATTGAAATATCTAATGCTTGGGCTTTTTTAATGACAAAATCACCTTCAAGATTCGTTTTAACTGCTGACCCTTTATCATTACTATTAACGGTAACATTCCCAATATTTTGTCCATTTCCGTTTTCAATTCCTACAAATTGAGATTGAGAAGGAGGAAGATTCTCTCCATTTGACTGTCTATTATCTACTTCAAATCCATCCCCTGTATTTTTTGCAATTCCTACTGCTTTACCCGTACGTGCATCAATTATGACATTGACTGGTGCAAATGTGGCTGCATAACGAGAGTACAACCCACTAAAAGATTTAAGCATTATAAAACTGATAATAATAACTGGAATAATCCATTTTTTTTGCTTTTGAAGAATAAGCATAAAAATCACAGCAACGATATACATTGCAAATGAGGTTCGAGACTGAGTCATGAGAAGAACAAGTACAGCTAGTATTCCAGTTGTGAGAAGTCCAATTTTAATCCACCAGTTCTTATAGCCAAATATCAAACTACCTATTATCGGTATGAACATTACAAGATATGCAGCCAAATCATAATGCCCTGCGAATGTTGACTGAATACGACCAAGTGCTGAAAGTGTTAGTGGAATTCCCTTTGCAAATTCTTCATTCATTGTCGAATACGCTGGGAAAAATCCAGGAATGAACCTCTGTCCAATTCCATAAAGAACTACTAGTAATAAACTTCCGACCAATACCCAAATAACATATGGAATATATTTCTTCTCTCTCATTGCAGCAAATGCGATGAAAAAAAGTGAAATATATTCAATATGTCTGAGATAAAATAGTGCTGCAATTTTAGGGAAAACACCAACTAAGTGCGGAAAAATAAAAATTACTCCATAAATAGTCGCTACTAGTCCAACAAGCCAAAAAAGAATGATTGGAATCGTTAACGGTGTTTTTAGTGAAGCTTTTTTCCGAAACAACTGAATGAGAAAGCAAATAATAGCAACACTTACTAAAAAATCTTCAATTCTAATATATACAAATGTGTGTGTGACCCCTACCACTGGTATCTTCGGGTAAAGCGGAATAAAAGCGAGAAAAAAGAGCGTTATAAGAAGAAGAATATTATCTGATAACCACCGAATTGCTTTCATATTATGAAGTAAGTGCTTGCATATATGTAGAAACTAATTTTTTATTTCCTGTCACGATACCAATTATGATGGCTCCAACTGCTTTAATCAAGAGTAAATAAAGAATTACAGCATAAGATGGGAAAGATTTATGCTTTTTATAGAAATATTTAAGACCTTTATATATGTTAATGACTGCGAATGATCGATTAGAACTTCCTTGTCCTTCATGCTGAACACTAGTTTCAGGAAAAAAGTAAATTTTATATCCCGCTTTTTTTACTCGAAAACATAATTCCATATCTTCAGTGTACATAAAAATTCTTTCATCAAACCCTTTTATTCTGTTAAAGACATCTGCTCGCACTAACATAAATCCCCCACTTACCCAATCTGTTTCACATTCAGAATCTGATTTTTGCATAAGAAGTTCTATTTTTTCTCTTCCAAAAAGCATAACAGCAATATCTTTTATCCCATAAAAATTACTATATGATCGCTGAAGTGAACCATCAGTATTCACCATTTTCCCTCCAACTATCCCGATATCTGAATGATTGTTAAGAAAAGATACCATGTTGGCAAGGTTCGTCTGTAAAAATTGGCAATCTGAATTTAAAAATAACAATAATTCCCCTTTTGCATGTTTAGCTCCAAGATTAATTCCCTTGCTAAATCCTAAATTTTTATCACTCTCAATGACTCGAACAAAAGGGAATTCTTTTTTCATCATTCGAACACTTTCATCTGAAGAGTTGTTATCAACTACAATTACTTCGTGAGGAGTATCAGTTACACATGTTTGTAACGAATGTAAACAGGTACGAAGTAACTCCTTCGTATTATATGAGAGGATAATTATCGAAACCATCGTGCCCTACCTAATCTGTAATGTAACTCTTTAAGTTTACGTTCGCCAATTTCCCGAGCTGGAATACCACCCATAATTTTAAAAGGCTCAACATCTTTTGTAACGACAGCTCCCGCGCCGATAACTGCACCTTTACCAATCGTTGTACCAGGCAGAATAATCACCCGGGGACCGATAAATACATAATCTTCAATTAACACAGGTGCAGTAATTACACTATCAACACCCGCAAAGTCTTCAGCATTTACATTATGTTCTGAATTATAAATCATAACTTCACTCGCAATATCTACATGATTTCCAATTGTTAATTTTTCTCGTCCATCAAGTACTGCGAACTCACCAATAATCGTGTCTTCGCCAACAAATATATTATGTGGATCATAAAATCTTGTCCCCACGTGAATTGTTGTTCCCTTACCAATTTTTATACCTGCCAAACGATAAAAAAAACGACGTACATGATGTAATGGAATATAACCAATAAAGTGAAGAAGCATTACTTCAAATTCTAATAAAATATTTGCTACTCGATTAAGACCTTTACTTACTATTTCTTCAGATGATAACGACTTTCCTGATTTATCTTTCATATTACTTATTTTGTGCGACTGCTTCCAAAACTGCAAGCGTTTCCTTAGCAGTCTTTTCCCAACTAAATTTCTTTATCTGTTCGTGTCCTTTTTTAATCAGATTCTTTCGAAGTTCTTCGTCGCTCAATAGCTTCTCCATTTTATCTGAAATATCAATTACATTTTCTGGGTTAACATATAAAGCTGCTTCTCCTCCAGCTTCTGGAAGACTACTAATATTACTCGTAATGACTGGACAATCATATTCCATTGCTTCAAGTACTGGTAAACCAAAGCCTTCATAAAGCGAAGGAAGTACGTATGCTATTGCGTTAGCATACAAAGAAGGAAGATCCTCGTCTGGAACAAAATCAAGAAAAAGTACGCTGTCTGTTACATTATATTTTGTGGGTGCTTCAATAATTTCATCATACTTCCAACCTTTTCTTCCCACAATTACTAACGTAATTTCTGAATACTTATTTTTAAGAAGAGCAAATGCTTCAATAAGTCGGGTAATATTTTTTCGAGGCTGAAGCGTTCCAACAAAAAGGAAATAATTCTTTGAAAGATTATATTTTTTCTGAATCTCTTCCATACTTTTTTTCGTGATATCAGTATCAATTGCTTTAATTCCAAGATGTGTAACAATCACATCATTATTTTTCTTATTGTAGAATTTCATTATATCATTTTTACTAGCAGTACTAATGGTAAACACCTTCTGAGCATTCTTCACTGAATACCTTGTCCATGTTTCAAGCTGATAGAGATCTTTCTTTGCAAAAGTTTCTGGAAAATGTAAATAAGAAACATCCATAACTGAAACTACTGTTGGAATAGGAGAAAATCGTGGAGCATAATGTGTAGGCGAAAAGAAAACATCTAAATCATTTTTATGTGTATAAAGAAAAAAAGGCAATCCAATTTGAGTCCATAATCTTTCTGGTTTAATAACTATATATTTCCAACCTTTCCGAGCAGGCGGAAGATCTGCGCCAGGTTTATGTTTTAAATAAACATAAAATTGATATTCTGTTGTGTTTTGGGAAATTTTTTCAAAATAAGACAATAGTTGAAAAGCATATTCACCTATACCTACTCTATCCTGTACATTTGCTTCATTCCCATCAATGCCTATTTGTATCATAACGTTAATCCTGGATAAATAACTGTAAGATTTTTCTCATCAATTCCTAAAATTTCTTTTGCATCCTGTTTCGTCGCTTCTGAGATACATAAAATCATACTTGTTTCTTTTTTTGTCCAAGCAAGTTTTCGTTTTTGCGTATCAATGATCACTTGTGCCGTTTCTTGTGGATATTTATACACAATAAGATCATAAAGAATGGTAATTTTTTTTGCTCGTCGAGTAGGTGGTTCTGTCCAGTCCGAGCTAATAAAGATATCCACGTCCCCTATGAATAACTCTATAGAAACTTTATGTACTTTATTCCAAAGTAAATCTAATGACGATATGGGCATTCGAAACGTTTTTAGTTGAACATTATGTCTTTTGGAAATATACTGAACAAATATAACAGGTAGAGAACGCCGAAGTGATGAGAAAAAAAGAACATAGTCATTTTTCGTATCTTGTGATGTTAATTCTGTAACAAAATGCTCAAGATAATTTGCCACACCTGTTCCAGGGTACGCTAACTGAGAAATATCAATGCCAATTTTCATATCACTTCTTATTTTTTATCATTTAAAGCAGATAAACAAGTATATAGATCTACTCAAGCTTCATCTGATGCATATTTGAGAGGGAAATGAATCCGATCTCGTGATGAGATATTAATAAGAAGCTCCGCGATAAATCCAGTGAAAAATACTTGCAAGCCACTAATAACAAATAAAGCACCAAAAAGAAGAATTGGGCGCCTGTTAATTGCTTGACCTTGAAAATGAATGATACTTAAGTAAATTAATATAATCGTCCCAAGAAGTAAGAGAATTCCTCCTACTATTCCAAAAAAATGAAGTGGTCGTTTACTATAATTCGAAAGGAATAACATAGTCAACATATCTGGGATATCTTTAAGGATTTTAAATTTGCTATATTTTGATTTACCAAATTTTCTTTTTTCGTGCTTTACCGGAATTTCTGTCACCGAAAATCCATTTTGATATGCCAGAAGTGGAATAAATCGATGCATACCTCCGTATAATCTTAATTCTTTAGCACATTCATTCGTTATTAATTTAAGACCGCTATTATAATCATGAAGCCGCATTCCCCAAAATATCCGAGTAAAAAAGTTGAAGATTTTAGATGAGACCCTACTAGTCAGTGAATGTTTTCGCTCTTTTCTCCAACCGATTACGATATCCCATCCTTCTTCTGCCTTTGTTAACAGCTTACCAATCTCTGATGGCTGATCTTCAAGATCGGCATCTAGTGTAATAATACTCTGACCTTTTGCTTTCTGAAATCCTAACATCAGGGCTTCTGCTTTTCCATGATTACGTCTAAAAGCGAACACCTTCAGGTGTGAATCTTTTTTTGCTAATTCCTTGAGTAATGTTAAAGAATTATCTGATGAACCATCATCTATAAAAATAATCTCATATGAAGTTTTTAAATTCTCGACTTCTTTAGATAAAACTGTATAAAACAGCTCAATACTTTCATCCTCATTTAATATGGGCACAACAATACTAATCATATTTGCTAATTGTATCATTTTCACAAGATTTAACCAAAAAAATAAAAAGGAAGAATGATTGCTGCAGAGGGAATATTTTGCATTACTTATTTGACTTCCTTGTATCATTCCTCTCAAGTAAAGCCTGCAAGATACCTGTGACAAGCAGTATAAAAGCCCATGCAGATGCTTTCTCAGCAATCGTGATTATATCTAATTGAAGAAACACAGGTGAAAATGCTAGGAGAAAAAGAGCTGAAAGAAAAGACCATTTACTTTCTAACATATAAGCACGCATAAGAACCACCCAAAGCGTCATAATAACAATATAAAGTAGATCATTCAAAACCTGCAAAAACGAAACATCAATAAGGATGATAATCAATAGCAAGAAGATGAGGTTATATTCGATCACTTTTTCAGGGAATGTTAGTAATGCCACATAATATTCACCAAAGATTTTTTTATCATCTTTATTAATGTGTTTTCGTAAATATGAGAGGAGGAAATTAACAAAATAATCTTTAGTGGGAGATATCCAAAAAAGATAAGAAAAAAATGGAAGAGAAAAAACTATTGCTGAATAAAGAACATCTACGGTTTGAAAAGCATTAATAAATTTTTTAACCCCGAAAGCCAAAAACTCTTTTGGATCTTTTAGTAATATACTTTTATCTTCCTGATATTCACTGACGAGAATTGGTTGACGTGGGCTTAACGCTACGCCATTTTCTTTATTACCTTTAAGCGATGTTAATTTAAAATTATATACTTTACCTTTAGAGTGAGAGATTATAGGAAATCCAAAAGGTAAGAAAGGTAAATCGTAAATAAAACCGCTTCTATAATAATTTTGATAATACCAATCTTTATGACCTTTTTCTTTAAATTGAAATAGCAGCATATCTTCGTGGGTATAAGGGATTCTCTCAAATTTTTGAAAACGGATGGCCACAATCCCTAAATTTTCTTCTTGAGCTATAAACTCTCCAGTTATACTATCCCCTTTTAGCAACTTAGCTGAGGTAAAATTTGTAAAACTTTCTTTTGGATGAGGGTAAGAAAGCACTAAAATGCTTTGGGCAACGGTGATATACCAAGCAGTGAGAAGAAACCACAGTCCAACGAGTAATATTGGGAAAACAATACGCTTCATCCATTTATAGTGAGTAATGTTTTTAATTTTATTTTGCATTTATTTTTTGTCTTATGAAAAAAACTATAAAATATCCGATAATTCCAATAACTACGCCACCACTTATAAACATGCCTAAATAGACATAAGATTGTGAATAAAAGTAAAGCGTTAAGGTTATATCGTAGCTGCCATCATTATTTTTCTTACATGAAAAGTTTTTACATATGCTATTTGGATCAATTACAAACGAATTTAAAAAAGCATCATTTTCTTTATGAGTAGATAATGGTAAAAAGTAATTACTTTTTGTAAGAGCATCTATCCAACTAAAGTCTCCAACGCGTATTTGCCATTGTGGATGAAAACTTTCTGAAAAGTGGAGGTACTCCAATCTTTTAACATTGTGTAAGCGAACTGTATATTCACTAGGATTTATGAAGCTATATTCGACGCCACTATAAGGAACAGCTTTATTAATCGATTCTACCTCAGTTGTTACATATAGATGTGGTCTAAAATCTTCATTTTCATATATAATGCTACTTTTGGTCTCTATATCTATTCTTTTTAAGTAATCTAACTTATTTAGTTGTTGTATATAAAAAGCTCTCTCTTTTCCATAATATCTAAAGAAATTATCATCATTTAGTGAGTCTTGAAGCGGAATAACAACATATTTTATTGAAGATATATCTAAGAGAGTATTAGCATATGGTTTTTGTAACAGTAGTGTTACAAGCTCACCTTCAGTATATTTATTTACCTCATATGACGACACTTTCTCCATCATTTTTCTTTCCTTTTCAATAAAAGGAAGCCATGCCCCATTAATTTGATTCACATCTGACACCTCTGGGTGAGTTTTCGTATACACATTCCAACGAGAGAAAGTAGGTACCCAGAAGGTTCTTGAGAAATCAGTTTCCTTATTTATGTAGGTATTCATTATCTGATAATCTGTAGGCATCTGGCGAGGAATAAATAATGTTGCAAGTTCAGCGGTTATTAATGGTTTTACAGATAATAAAGTGATCATTCCTAACAGGATCGTAAACAAATATCTCGACCATAAAATAATTTTTACTGGTTTATTATCCTTCCATAGAGAATCAATAAAGGCAGCGATGAGCACACTATATCCAAGTGCTATGAGAAAAAAGAATTTACTCGCTTCCCGAAAAGCATTAAATCCTGGGAAGTGTTCATATAGCCACGGATACACTCCAGAAAAAGGCTGCCCAACTTGTTTTGTTAAAAAAATACCAAGTAAAGCAATAATACCCCAGAAAAGTATATTTTTATTCTTCCGTTGAAGAAATAATCCTAAAAAAGCAAAAAATGGCAGAATCCAAAAAATCAACTGGATTGGTTGAGAAATAAAGTCTGTTGTACGCCCTCCACTCCAAAATGGATGGGAAAGTGAAAAAGCATAGTTAATATTTAAAAATTCATTTCCAAATAAAGTTCTATCAAAGAAGACATTTGAAGTTAATGAACCTGCTTTTCCTATTGCAATAAGCCAGTATACATTGAGCAAAAAATCAATAATGATTGGTAATCCGGCAAAAAATGATATTTTTAATAAATCTCGCCAACTTCTTATGCCTCCTAAAAAAATAAGAAAATAAATGAAGTAAAAAAATAAAATAAAACATAAAATATAAAATGCACGAAATTCATAAAAACTAACGATAAATCCAACTGCTGCTGTTAGTAAGGCATAATAAAAAGATTTTTTTTCAATCGTTTTTTGAAAGAAAAGTATCACTAATGGACAAAAAGCAAACGCAACAAGTAACGTTAGGTGCCCAGTTTTAATCTCAGAAAAATACGTATTATATGAATAAACAATTGAACCGACTAACGCTGCATATGAGTTATTTGTTATATGTTTTATCAGGAAATAACTACAAAGAGGAATAGCAATAATAATTAGCCAAAAAAATAATACTCTTTCAGCTAAACCATAGCTGAAATTAACATGTGCAAGAATACTATATATTAGTTGAAATGGAGTAAACGAAATACCTATATTAATATCACCCAAAGCTGAAGAACTCCAGATACTAGGAATTGAAAAAAAATCTTTCAGTGTTTGCGGATCTTGATATGTCCAATCACCCCAGGTAAGAACAGCAAGATTACTCACCCAACGCCAATGAACGATAATCGATGTGAGAATAAGCAAAAAAGAAACGGCAAATTCTGACTTAATAAACTTCTTAATTACACGTTGCATACAAAATATGTTTTAAAGCTATACATTTCTGATAAAGTATACACTATTATAGTAGTCTTCAAAACGTTAAAAAATCTAGCATTCTCCTACTATGCATCATTTTTTTAAGCTGATAAAATGACAAACGAAGATATGTATTCTTCACTAAATAAGTGCATATGAACATTCTCATGTTTTTGAACCATAAAGCTTCTCTTGACCCTGTTATTTTCACCAACTTAAAAAAACATGCACGTGTATTTACAATTTCTAAAAATAACGCTGATTTCAGTATCAACAAAAATGATACTGTAGATGTAAAAAAACTTGAAATATTTATTGAAAAAAATAAAATAACCCACTTCTTCTATAGCGAGAATAGTTCATATATCCCTCTTTTTCTTAACCAACTTCCCCTCCAAGTAATGAAAGTGATGTTACTAATTGACACACATATTAATAAGAAAAGACGACTCCCCTACTTCTCGCTTTTTGATCATATTCTTTTAGTAAATCAACATCAAGTAAAAGAATTATCAGCCTATAACCCCAATATTTCATGGCTTACTTACGGTGCTGATACTAACGCATTTTATAAAATATCTGATAGCTTGAAAAAACATGAAGTTACATTTGATGGAAATATTATTCCATGGATTCATTACCATCGTTTTTTTTTATTACTCTATTTAAAACTTAACGGCGTTTCAGTTTATTACCCAAAAGCTACATACTTTGAACATAATAAAATTTATAATGAATCTAAAATACTACTTAATAGAAGTCCATTAGGTGGGTGGAATTTAAGGATATTTGAATCTCTAGCATCAGGATCATTATTGATTACTGATAGGCCAAAAAATGGACTTGAAAATATATTTATTGATAAAAAACATCTCGTATATTACGACTCTCTTGCCGATTTGAAAAATAAAATTGATTATTATTTAACACACACAAAAGAGAGAGAAAAGATAGCGAAAGCGGGAAATGAACTTGTAAATAAAGAATACACTTGGGAAGTACAGACTAAAAAAATGATTCAAATTTTAAAAACTACAAAAATAAAAAACTATAATAAGGCTCCATATTATCTTTCACTATCTAATTTAGAATGTTTCTCGTTTAGAGATAAAGCACTTGCACTACATTGCTTAGCACATTCAAAAAGCAAAAATGAAATTAGTTTTATGCGTTATTATTATTATAAATGTATTTACCTAAGTTATTTGTCACTGACCGGGTGGTTAATTAATATGCTTAATTTTATTAGGATTCATGTTTTGCTTAAACCGTTTGAGGGGAAATAATATATTCGAATTAGTTACTAATTATTGATAATAACTGTCTCTTATATTCTCTAAAAAGCTCTTTACTTCGAAACGACAATAGTTTAATTGCAATACCTCTAATAATTACGATACTAAATCCAGGAAGCAAAAAAGATAAAACATATGCTACTTTCAAGGTTGATGAATCTCTTGCTACTTGTGAGAGCTCACAAAATTTATCATAATTCTTTTTCATTTCTTTAAGACCTAGATTACTTTTTTCTTTAAACATCATAATTACTTGTTGTCCAATAAGTTGTTTCGCTGCAAAATCAAAGTTCATACCTAATGTATATTTTTTATTAAGATAGTTAAAAATATCATATAACTCCACAGTCATATGGTTTCCTTCCTGTCTAATCTTTTTATTTCGTAATGCTCTAAAAATAATTTGATCATCATGTGAGCGAAACCCTATATGATGATTAGCTAAAAGATATGAATCATACTCGTTAATAATATTTCCTATAAATTCAACTTGAGGATGGAGAATTTTCTTGCTTGGATACAATGATGAAAGGTTCTTGACATTTCTTACTCCAATTCCACCTATAAATATAGAACGAATCCACATGTGTTCCATTGCATCTTTTCCTTTCTTGTATACTTTATTATGTTTTAAGAACGTAATAATGTATTCGATATCTAATTTATCTGAGAACTGTATTTGATTACTGTAGACAAATCCTACAGTTGGATTCTTTGTAAAAACATCTACATAGTCAGAGAGGACAGTTGAAGTAAAAAGTATATCGTCATCTCCTAACAGCAGTAAATAATCACCAGTTGCATGCTCCATGGATTTTAAGAGATTTCGAGAAAAACCGAGATTAGGATCATTATGAAAATACTTAATACTTTTATCATTAATCTTTTGTACTAGCAGACGGATAGAATCGTTTTGCGTGTCATCGGAGATAATAAGTTCTTTATTCGGATAATCTTGTTTTTGATAAGAATGAATAAGCTGAAGCAGTGTCTCGGGGCGATTATACGAGGGGATACAAAGACTTATTTTTTTCATACTACTTCATTCTCCGTTAGGAATCGATACAAGGCGTCTTCCCATGTTGGTAATAAAATTTTCACCCGTGAACCATTCGTATTTTGTAAAGCAGAAAATAATGGGGGTTTTGATAACCTATTATATGTTTCAAGTTTTATTGGAGTTATTTCTATTCCATTCATTCCTTGTATCTCAAATGCTTTTTTAGCAAATTCCAATCGTGACGCACTTCCTTCATTTACAAAATGATATACACCATATTTTTTTTGCTTAATTAGTTTAATAATTGCATCGGCTAAATCTTTTGAGTATGTTGGAGAACTTATTTCATCTTCAACTAATTCTAGTTTTTTAGTTTTCTTAGCTTTATCTAAAACTGCATGAAGAAAATTTGAACTCCACTTACTAAATAACCACGATGTCCTAATTACATAATAATTTCTCAGTGTATTAATAATAATATCTTCTGCTTCATGTTTTGTCTGTCCGGCTATAGTAATAGGATTTTTGGGATCTATTTCTGTGTATGGAGCAGTTTTTTTCCCATCAAATACTTCGTTCGTACTTACAAAAAGAAGCGTCGCACCTATTTTTTGTGCTGCTTCAACAACATTTTTTGTTCCTGTCACATTAATGAGTGTAGCAAGTTCTGGATTTTTTACACATTCATCTCCTCGAGTCATTGATGCAAAATGGAAAATAACATCTGGATTAAAAGAGGAGATTTGTTTTAGTACGTCAGATTTATTTGTAACATCTAAACTTTCTTTTGAAGCTAGTTTAAATTCTATATCATGAGATTGTTCAATAAAAGATTTTGCTAATTGTCCATTGGCTCCAGTTATAAAGATACGCATATACAGTAAGAGTAAGCTGTAAAATTAATTATTATTCATACAATGACTTATCCTTCAATAGAACATAGCAAAAAAAATATAAAATGGAAAGGGTAGCTATGCATTTAAAGAAAATCCTATTATTTCGTTAACTTGCAGAACAGATTATGAAGAGAAGCTAAATTGGGTATTGCAAAGATTATTTCCTGTCCCTATAATAATTTTAGATCTGATAAATATGGCTAAATCAAAAACACCTCAAGGTCTTAGAGTTTCCTATGCACAAGCAGTGCATGGTGAAGAAGAAGAAAAGCGCGTTCTTGCTGTTTTAAAAGAACATAGAACAAACCTCGGCAAAGAAACTCATGAATTTGAAGCAAAAGTTCCAGAACATTTTGGTAAGAAATTTGGAGCAATGGTAAACTCAGGTTCTTCAGCTAATTTATTAGCATTTGAATTACTTAATCTACCAGCAGGATCAGAAGTCATCACTCCAATTCTTACATTTTCAACTACAGTTGCTCCTTTGGTTCAAAAAGGACTCGTACCAGTATTTGCAGAAGTAGTAGAGGGAAAATATGTTATTGATGCTGATAAGGTAGAAAAATTAATTACTCCTAAAACAAAAGCACTCATGGTCCCACTTCTCTTTGGAAACGTTCCAGAAATGGATAAACTGGCAAAGATTGCTAAAAAACATAAACTTTTCTTCATCGAAGACTCATGCGATACCTTTGGTGCAAAATATAAAGGAAAACCAACAGGTACGTATACAGATATAACAACAACGAGTTTCTTTGGTTCACATATTATTACATCAGGTGGTAATGGTGGAATGATCATGGTTAATAAACAAGAATGGTTTGATACACTACGAATGCTACGGGGTTGGGGTCGAAGCTCTTCTGTATTTAGTGAATCAGAAAGTGTTGATAAAAGATTTGGTGCAACAATTGAAGGAATCCAATATGATGCAAAATTTATTTTCAATATGGTTGGGTATAATCTTCTTCCAAATGAAATGTGCGCAGCATTCGGAAATGTACAGTTAAAAAGACTTCCAACATTTAAGAAAACACGAGAAAAGAACTTTGCATATCTACATAAATTCTTTGGTAAATATGAAGAATTCTTTATTCGACCAACACAAGATAAAGAAGTAGATACCCAGTGGATGAACTTCCCACTCACTATTAAAGAAGGTGCGCCGTTTACAAGACTAGCACTTGTTACATTTTTAGAAGAAAATAATATTCAGACACGTCCTATCTTTACAGGTAATATTCTTAAACAACCAGGATTTAAAAATGTTAAACACAAAGCACAAAAAGAAGGCTATAAAATAACTGACGCGATTATGGAGCGAGGATTACTTGTTGGATGTCATCACGGAATGGAACAAGAACATTTGGATAAGCTCACCACAACCTTTGACTCATTCCTCAAATCATATATAAAATAAGTAATAGTACTTATTCTTTCTTTGTTTATTTATTATTTTAACGTAGAAAAAATGGAGAAAATGAACTACTAACTTAGTCCTATACCTTTATAGGTAACACCCGCAGAGATAAAATCCTTTTTAGCATATATCCTTCTCCCATCAATAAGTATGGGTGTTATCATTTTTTTCTTAAGTGTCGAAGGCTTAAGTGCTTTATATTCGTTCCATGCAGTCATGAGTACAACTGCATGAGCACCTGTTATAGCATCATCGACTTTTTTTGCAATCTCAATATCAAGTTCTGAAAGTTCGCCTATCTTTTCTTTAACAGTGGGATCATGTGCGACAACATGTGCATGTTCTTTAAGTAATAGCTTTACAACACTAAGCGAAGGAGACTCACGCAAATCATCAGTGTCAGGTTTAAACGACAATCCAAGAACTACAATTTTTTTATTTTTGAGATTACCAACCGTTTTTTTAAGAAGATCAATCATTCGTACAGGCTGCGTTCGGTTGACTTCAATAACTTGTTTAATAATCTGAGCATCGACGTTTACACTTTCAGCAAAATGTGCCAGTGCTTTAGTATCTTTAGGGAAACAACTTCCCCCATACCCACACCCAGAAAAAATAAAACTTGTCACCCCAGGCTTTATTCGTTTCTTGCCAACTAAAGGACTCAGTCTTTTATCAAGATGTACCCCTTCCCAGACCTCCTGAGCGTCTACATCCCCTATTCCTTCACAAATTCGTGCTACTTCGTTACTATAACTTATAAGTGTCGCAAATAATGCGTTTGAGGCATATTTAATTGTTTCTGCAGTTCGAAGATTAGTTACAAGTTTAGGTGCTTTTACTTTTTTGTATAATTCTAAAAATACATTAGCACTTTTATCATCAACCGCACCAATTACTATTCTATCTGGCTTTAACGCATCCTCAACAGCCTGTCCTTCACGTAAAAATTCAGGAATCATACATAAACCAAATTCTCCCGTACTTTTCCCTGATAATTTCTCGAGAATTGGTTTTACGACCTTTTCTGTAGTCATTGGCACTACAGTGGATTTAACAGCTATTACTTTATAGTCTTTCTGGTCTTTGATAGCTTCTGCTATCTGTTCTGTTGCCTTCTCGATTGCTGATAGGTCAATTTTATTATCTTTTGTTGGTGTCCCAACGGCCAAAATAACCACTTGTGAGCCTAAAACACTGTTAGCAAAGTCAGTAGTCGCTATTAATTTCTTTTTCTTTACAAGTGAAATGAGCAGTTCATCTAGTCCTGGTTCATAAAACGGAGACTTTCCGCTATTAATTTTTTCTGCCTTACTTTTATCTCGTCCAACAAGTATAACTTTATGCCCTAACGCAGCCATTGAAGCTCCTGTAACGAGTCCTACATATCCTGTACCGATAATTGCAACTTTCATCATAGATTTTCTTTATACCACAATAATACATTTCGTAAACCCTCGTCAAGCGTAACAGTTGGATCATAATGAAGTTCTTTTTTAGCTTTTTCAATCACAGGTCTTCTTCGCTGTGGATTGTGAGTAAGATACTCTTTATCTTTACTAACTGCCGTAACGACCTTCCCTTTATATCCAAATTCTTTTTCAGCAATTATTTTCATTCTTTCAGCAAGTTCTTTCATTGATATTTCTGGTTCTTCGATTCCGATATTATATGCTTCACCTGGAAGACCTTTAACAAGAATTTTGAAATATCCAACTATTGCGTCTGTTACATAACAAAATGTTCTTGTAGGTCCTCCATCCGATAATAATTCGATATTTTTATCATTAAGGATATTCGTGGCAAAATCAGGGATGACTCTCTTATCATCAATTTTAAGTCCCGGACCATAATTATTAAATGGTCTCGCAACCTTGATTGGCAACTTATGCACTTGAACATAGTTAACACATAATGTTTCACAAAATCTTTTTGATTCATCGTAGCAAGCTCTAGGACCCGTACAAGATACATTGCCATTATATGTTTCAGGTGTTGGAATATTTTCAGGCGTGGGATTTCCATAGATCTCACTTGTCGAAAAGAAAAGTAGACCTTTAACTGCATTCTTTTTCTCTTTTCTTCGTAAAAGAAAATCTAGCAAATTATAAAGACCCTGAACGTTTGCATTAATTGTTTCGATTGGGTGTAGTCGATAAAATGTTGGAGACGCTATCGAAGCAGCATGAATAATGTAATGATATTCCTTTATAGTTGGAATGTTATATTTAGTAATATCTTTTTTAAGAATAATAACTTTACGAGCTTTCTTCAAAGATAATAGCCATGCAGGTATACCAGCACGGTAGGTACTTAAAATAGTGAGGTTAATTATCTCAAGTGGATGTTCTTCGTTCCATGTTAAAATAGACTTCACAAAATAATAACCAAGAAATCCATTCGCGCCAATAAGAAGTACATTTTTGCCAACTAATTCTTTAAATTCATTTTTTGCTTTTTTATGAATGTAAGCAATGTCTTTTTTTTCTACTTCACCTTTCGTAACCATCATATTATTTCCAAACCTTCCACGGAGCTGTTGTCCCCCACAATGTGTTAAGCGTCATAACATCATTATATGTATCCATAGACTGCCAAAATCCATCATAGCCATACACAGAGAGTTGTTTTTCAGCTACTAATCGTTTTAATGCTTCGTGCTCAAGTTCTCCTGGTCGAAGATATTCAAAAAATTCTTTTTTGAATATCATAAATCCGCCATTCGTCCATTCACGGAGAACTGGTTTTTCTAAGAACTCATTCACCACATTATTTTTATCATGTTTTAATAATCCATATCTACTTCTTGGATGAACACCTGTAATTGTACCGATCGTATTCTGTTTTTTATGAAATGTAACCAGTTCTTTAATATTAATATCTGATACACCATCTCCATAGGTAACCATAAAATTGTCATCCCCTTCTAGAATATAGTCTTTCATTCGTAAAATTCTCTCACCTGGAAGCGTTTCTTCACCAGTATCCACAAATGTCATTTTGAAGTCATCCAGTGCACTTTTACTCGATTTATGAAGTTTTGTATAACCTGATTTTGTATGAAGTGTGAAATCATACATGAATTGTTTCTGATTAAGAAAATATTGTTTAATGTAATCTCCTTTATATCCAAGTGCGATGAGGAAGTCATTAAACCCGTAATGAGCGTAGATTTTCATGATATGCCAAAGGATCGGATTTCCACCAACATTCACCATTGGCTTAGGTTTAAATTCTGTTTCTTCTTTAAGTCTGTAGCCTAAACCTCCTGAGAGGATGATTGTCTTCATATAATGATTAGATTATTATAGGAATTATAACGACAAACCACAATATATAAAACCCATTCAAAAATATTGCTTCTTCAATGTAATATGGCAGTCACCCATGCAATAGTCTTCTGTAAACCTAGTTCTATAGGTGTTATCGGTTCCCAACCAACTAACTTCTTTGCTTTTTGAATGTCTGCAACTTGAGAAAAGTACTCGTTGTCACGATAGTTTCTAAAAGTAATTTCTCCCTCATACTTTGTAATTTTAAAAATAGAATCAATTATATCTCGTAGAAGTATTCCTTTTCCAAAACCAGCATTTATTACCTCACCTGAAGAAATAGTATTATCAAAAAGTGCTTTTTCAACTAATACACAGAGATCTTCTATGTACAATATATCTCGAATTTGTTCTCCTTTTGTAATCGAAAAAGCTTTTTTTTGAAGAATTGACGAAATGACATAGAAGAAAACACTCTTGTTGTCATGAGGTCCATACAGATTAAAAGGTTTTATAAGTACAAGAGGAAGATTAAATTCATTTGCAAGATTAAGTGATGTTTGTGATTGAATTGCTTTTGTTTTAGCGTAATAATTTTTAGGATTTAGAGGGTGAGTTTCATCAATTGGGGTATCTGAATCGCCATATTCGAGTCCTGAACCGAAAAATATTATTTTTTGAAGATTTTTTTTATCTTTACATGCCTTTAAAATATTATTTGAAATTTTTAAGTTACTATCTAAATACTTCTTTGTTGGCTTCACATTAGAATTAACTTCAATATATGCTGCGTTAATAATATAGTCAGGATTTACAATATCTAAATAACTTTTTACTTTACGTGATTTCAAAAGATCGCATTCACTTTGATTAGGAAAAAGAATATGCAAATGCTTTTTACTAATAAGAAAATCTTTAAGATTCTTACCCACAAATCCATTTGAGCCAAAAAGTACAAGAGTTTTCATAATTATGATTTTTTTAGAAAAAGTCTATTTATAGTTGCTTCACTATATAAAAGAGCCATTCCAACAGTCATAAGAGGATGTAAAAACCATGCCCTATCTCTTTTTTTTGCGTACCCGACAAGGGATTCAATAATAGGTTCAACGAAAGTAATTGCAAAGAAAATAAATAGTACTAGTTTTAGGACATCAGACCTCTTGTGAGGGTCAAAAACTAGCTGTCTACGTTTTGTATGTAATGATTGATGATGAAGTTGCATATACAATCTTCTTTTTTTTAGAAAACTAATCGGAGTTCCCGCTGTTATGTGAAATATCTCATTTTTTACAATTCCAAATTTATTATATCCCTGTTTTCCAATATCAACGAAGACATCTGCATGAAAATAATTTTCATGACTACCCCAGTTAGATTTAAGAAGAATTGATTTTCTAAACATTACTCCATTACAACCAACTGAAGGATAATTAGTTGGGTCAAATGCGATTTTAAAATAATTTTTCTTTTCCTCTAACACAATCCCAAGTAAATTCCATGTGTCAAACATCCAACTTAGTCGATCATCTTTCCCTAAATAATAGGCTACAGGATCTGCCCCTCCAAGCAACCCAAAATATCTATTTAAAAGAGATTCATTTTTAGGAGCAGCATAACGCAATGTCTGTGTCGCAATTATTTCTTTATCAATCAAAAGAGGCTCTACCATTTCTTGTAACCATTTTTTTCCTATCATGTAGTTATCTGAATCTATAAACACGCAGATCTCATAAGTGGCGTTTTCTATACCAACAGATCTTCTGGCTTCTTGGTTATCTGGATATCCACCGTTAATAAAATGTGCGGATAGCCCACTTTCTTTCGCAATTCTTTTTGAATTATCGACACTCCCTCCATCTATAAGTAGTACTTCAATTGGCGCGTTATAATCTTGCATTTTAATGCGTTTAAGACATTCTTTCAATGTTCGTTCTGAATTACGTGTTACGATAATAATAGAAAGAGGTGGTAGCTTCATATAGAAAATTTTAACTATTTCTTGATTGTATGTCTAGCTTTTATGTGTTTATCTTTTATGCTATATCTTACTGAGTAAATCAAATATCCAAAAAGCATTATAATTCCACTGATTGAAAAAACAATTCCATGATAGAAAAAAGGTGGGAAATAATTCATTACAATATCGCTTTTACCCTCAGGAACAAAAAATCCTCTAAAGCCATTATTTACATTATATAATTTTGAAATATTTCCGTTAACTGAAAGCTTCCATCCTTTATCCCATATCTCAGAAGAAGAAATAAATGTTTTTATCTTGGTTTCAACAGAAAGTATTATTGAATTAGAAGTATAGGATTTTATTTTTATTGTGACATCATGTTGAGGAGGGTTTTGTTGCTCTATTGAACCTTCGTTTACATATGATAATGATGAAAAATCAGTATTTAATAAACATCCAGTCCCAAAACATGACTGAACATGTTTCGAGATAAAAAACCTTGGAAGATAATTATTTACTTTATAAATATAGTATTTATTCTCAATTTGAGGACTGAAATATGCAAACCCTTTAATTGTTCCTAGAAAGATCTCCTGAGGATGTTCTTTCGGGTCAATCGTTTTTATAAGAGATAAAGAAGGAATATTTTTTTCTTGATTTGCTGTAGTTGTAACCAGATATTTCGTATTTGTAAATTGTAATATTTTTTCCTGACTTAATCGATTAAGTGAAATGTACGCTTGGTATGGAACTGTTTCATACCCTTCTTTATTAAAGATACCAAGCATTGATGTATTATAAATAAATTGATTTTCAACAAAAGAATATCTAAATAAGTTTGTTAGATTAGAATGCTCAACAATCAAACTATTTTCTTTGTAATAATTAGAATACGAAATAGGCATTCTAAGATAAGAAATGTTTTGAGCATAAAAACTAAATTCAAATAATGTAATAATTAAACAAGCTATAAGAAAAACGCTATTTTTACTTTTACTAAGCATGTGAACTAGAATTAATCCAATAAATAACAATAAACCCGATCTGAAAAGACTTACAATGACATCAAATGAGTCACTCGTACAGATTTGGCAAGTAAACGGTAACGACAGTAAGTAGATAATTAACAGTATAATTATTTCCCATAGAAAGAAGAATATTTTCTTATTTGTGTATCCATGTAAAACAGCATCTGTACCTTGTGCTAATATAATTACTCCAGAAAAAAATGTTAAACTCAGAATCTGAGAATGACTTCGTAACTTTTCAATTACAGGAAAAATTACACCAAGTGTTTCTGGAGCACCTATATATCCCCCTAGACTAATTACTATTCCGAAAATAAAAAGTAAAGCAGTCCAAATATTTAGTTTATTATATTTTAAGTTTACAAATCCTATTATTAAAAAAATTAATGGAATAACTCCCCAACTTAACATACCCATAGAAAAAAGTAGATGTGGATCTTTTACATCATAGAGATTTGCAAAAACTTGCGGATTAAAAATATTGATAACCTTAGTAGGGATATAGGCGTTTCGCAAATGAAATAAAGGATCTTCAATTCCAGAAATCGCCCCGCGAGCTGACTGATTTAATATATGTAAATTGGGCAAAAGAAAGAAACCAGCTAGAAGTATTGAATTAATAAGAGAAATACCAACTACTAGCGTTTTTTTAAAACCAAAACATACTGCTAGAGTCATTTCAGCTAAATAGAAATATATATAATTATAGGGATATCCTAAAGTTAACAATAAATAGTTTACAAACACTAAGAATAAATAATTTCTAAAATTACCGCTGTTAATAAAATTCAGTAATGAAAGTAAAATTAAAGGAAGATATAATTTGCCAGGTAATGAAGATATATCTCCACTTTGAATTGTAATATATATTGAGAATATAAATATTGCCCCTCCAAAAAAAGATGAAATTGTAGACAATTTAAATATTTTTTTTAGAAGAAAGTACATACCGCTAGCTCCAATTAAAAAATTACAGTATTGTAGTATTTCTATACTTTTTCCTATGAAAGTTAAATCTGAAGAACTATTAAAAACAATGTTTACAAAGAGTAAAATCCAGACAGGAGGATAGAATAATACAAGTTCTAATTTAAATAATTCTGGAAGTCCTAAAAATGAATATGGTTGCCAAAAAGGCAAAACACCATTATGGAGTGAATCCAATACAAATTTATAATTAGGTACCCAGTATGCAATAAAATCTGCGTGCATATAGGTAGTTAAGAATGGTTTTATAAAAAACAATACTAGTAGTAGAACATATAATAGAATTATATTTCGATCTACTTTTTTTTCTGTTGAACAAAATGAGGAAAATATACGATAACTATTTTTTTCTAAACGTTCAAGGAGTTTAAAAAGAATATGCATAAAAATTATTTAGGTGAATATGTGAGGCAACTAAGGATATTAGCGTTATAATTTTTTATTAAAAATGGATAATAAGTTGTATCTTTATTAATGAATTGTTTTTTTAATTCTGTCATACATTTTTCATATGTATTTACATGTTCATGTTTCATTACAACATCATAATCAATTCCTATTTTTTTAAGTCTCCATCTACTTGGTGTAATAAACGTTAACATTTTCCATAAAAACCCAGGATCACAAGGAAGTACAACAAGAAATAGCCCATCCTTTTTGAGTACTCTTTTTATCTC
This sequence comes from uncultured Gammaproteobacteria bacterium, assembly GCA_964503265.1. Classification (GTDB taxonomy): domain Bacteria; phylum Patescibacteriota; class Microgenomatia; order Levybacterales; family UBA12049; genus CAZCYO01. Next base: position 110,989 of record CAZCYO010000001.1, on the reverse strand, counting down.
TTCTAAATCTTTTCGTAATGTAGGAAGATGCTCGAGTATATGGGATGCGATAATAACATCAACGCTTGCATCTTTTAACGGAATCTTACTACATGTGCCTACAATCTTTTTTACTCCTTTTTTTGTAATTCTATCGAGCATTGTTGCATCACTATCAAGACAAGTATACACTCTCTTTGAAGTTACTTTTTCAAATTTAAGGTGATACCCCATCCCAGATCCTAAATCTAAAACATTTCCATTTTTTTCTTTACCTTTTTTTGCAATATACGTATGCCCCATATCGAAAATAGCTCGTATAAAAAAACTTTTATAAAGATTTTCCTGATCAGAAGAATAATTTTTTTTCCAAAGTTCTATTTGTTCACTTTTTTTCATCTGTAAATACTCCTATTAATAAATTCCCAAATTGTATATTTGAAAATAACTCTAATTTACTAAATAACGTTGAGAGAAAACGAATTGGAATCAGAAAAGAGAATAAATTAAACGTCGCCATATTTTTTGTTTTATATCCATTTGATTCAAACAGTTCTTGTAAGTTTTGTGGATAATATTGAGCTAAGTGTTGATGACCGCCAAAATGTGGAACAATTGTAAAGTGATCCAAAATATGTTCAATATGAATCCATAAACTTTTATAATTTGGAGTAATAACACATATTTGCCCACCTGGCAATAAAATTTTTCTGAATAGTTTTATCATTGATACTGCCTCCTTTTTCTCAATATGTTCTATAACATCGACTAAGAGTATAATGTCATATTTTTCTAAAGTCGTGACTTTACCCAAATCTCTTATGTCGGAGTGAATAAATTTTACATTCTTTGTTTTTTGCTTTTTTAGCATTGATTCTAAAAATTCTAACGCTTCTTTATGATAATCTACTGCAGTAATTTGTTTTACTTTACTTGCATATATTATTTCGAAATTTCCAGAACCAGACCCCAAGTCTAGAATACAAACTTTTTTAGAAAGAGGTAAAGACGATTCAATTACAGTTAACTTATTGGCATGCCAATTTGACTGTAGGAAATTAGATTTGTGTAAAGCTTTATATTGGTAATCAGGAGGAATACCTAATGTCTTTTCAACAATTTCGTGTTTTATTTTAATTTTCTTCATAGATATCAGTTAAAATCTCTTTTTCAAGAATTTCCCATCCAGGTTTGATTTTACCATGAATTTTATTTGGTTGTTTAAGTAATTTGATCGCTTTGGCAAGCGATTTTGGATTTCTATTTACGATAATATTGTCAGAAGAATAATACGAAAGAGAATCAGTAAGACCGGGAGAATTATATCCAATTACCTGAGTTCCTACGTGATTTGCTTCTCCCACGATCATTCCCCATCCTTCACGACTAGATGGAACGACAAGGATCCATGTTTTTTCCATCTCTTTAAATTTCTCCTCTTCAGTTAAAAATCCTAGGAATTTAATATGTTTATTACCTATGATTTTCGTCGCCATTCTTTTTAATTCATGCTCGTAAGCATCAGTACCCTTTCCAACAATAAGTAATGTCCATTTTGTTTCTAATTCTTTATTAACTAATCCTATTGCCTCTATAGCATCTTTTATCCCTTTCATTTTAGCAAGTCTTCCTACAAATAGGGCTGTCGGCGATTTGTATTTCATGAGTTTTGGAATTCTATCTGGACTATCAAATCCCATTGTTACTATTTTAATAGCATTAGCCATAATACCCATTTTTATTAAATCTTTTTTCGTAGAATGAGAAATTGTCCAAAATGTACACCGAGAATAAAACATAAATATTATTGGTTCAATTACCTTTCCAATTATATTTCCAGGAAATGGAACCATTTCATCCCAAATATTTTTAGCTACTTCACAAATAAGAATTCTTTTTTTTACGTTCGATGCAAATAGATTAGAAAAATAGCCAATTCCATGTATACAGTCGATAATAAAATCAATTTTACCGAATTTTCCAGAATACAAAAAAAAAGGCCATGCTAAGAAATGTGATAAATAATTTCCGAATCGAATAATTCTTATTCCTTGATAAAATTCCTCAGAGGGTAACCCTTTTTGCGATAATCCATACCAAGTAACTGTATCTCCTCGTTCAACTAACGGTTTTATAATATGTAGATTAAGTTTTTCAGCACCTCCTGCTTTAGCATGCTTTGGATCTCTCCAATTTAATAGCAATATATTCATTTTATTTTTCGCTTTGTAACTTGTTTTTGATAGTAATGAAGAATAGTAATTCTATAATACACAGCAGCTGTATCCCAAAGCATGTTCCACACAACTTTCCAGTATTTCTTGTTATCAATTGTACTCGATTTATTATATTTTAATTTAATTGGCGCATCAAATATTCGAGTGTAACCAAGTGCATTCGCTACTGCCAGAGTCTCAACATCAAAAGCAAATTGCTTGACTAAAAGTTTTGGGAATACATCTTCTACTACTTTTCTTTTATAAAACTTCATACCCACTTGTGTATCACGAATTTTTAAACCAAATAAAATTCTATTAATACTTCGATATCCCCACGATAATACTTTTCTGAAAAAAGGATATTCAACTTGTGATACTGGATGTAATTTACTACCCACGATAATATCCGCATCATACCAAAGCATATGACTAAGTAACATAGAAATACCTGTTGGGTCGAGATCCATTCCAGCATCTATAAAACCAATAATCTCTCCTTTTGCTTTAAACATTCCATAACGAATTGCATACCCTTTCCCTTGATTTTTAGAATATTTATAAATTTTAATATTTTTTGCTCGCAATTTTCTTGCTTCTAGATAGGTTTTATCAAGCATTCCGTCTACGACAACAATTAATTCATATATTTTCCCGATTTGATCAAGAACGGATTTAATATGAGTGAGGTCTTTAAGAATGGTTTTTTCTTGTTTATACGTTGGTACAATTACAGATAATTTTATGTTATCGCTCTTCTGCATATAGTTTAAAAAAGTATCCTAATAATATGATTACAAGTAAACATACTATTATAAATGATATAGTAATAATTTGTAAAAAGCTATTATGGAAAAACCAGATTAATAATGACTGTGCACATGCTCCAACAGCAAGGGGAAGAAAAATTTTCGTTTTTCGTATAGAAAGAAAATAGTTTGTCATAACAGAAAGAAGTGAATATACTGTCATGTAAATTCCATAAATCCATAAAAAATTAGCTATTTGCAGGTATTCAGTTTTTTTAAGAAAAAACAGAATAGAAAAATGTGGAAAAAGATAATAGAATAAACTTATAGAAAGTGATGGAATTAGAACTAGTAAAAGAGAAAGCAAGAAAATTGCTTGATAATTCTCGTTTTTAGCTTTTTTCTGAACGATAAGTGGAAACATTGCCATTCCAATTGGTGCCGAAAAAAAGAAAATAACTTTTCCAGCTAAGGCAAGTCCTGCGTATAAACCAGCATCTTTCGCACTGAGAAAATGTTTAGCTAAAAGAATATCTATTGTAATAAAACAAGTAATACTTACTAACGAACATGTCGCTGGAATAGCGAACCTTATTATTTCATTATATTGAACATGTGGAATATCTATTCGTTTTTGAAAAATGAATTTCATTGGATAAAAACTCATAAGATACGTTACTAATGCTGATAAAGCAACTGCAGAGAGAGCGCCTTGAATGCCAAATCCCCAAAAAAGAAATAATACGCCAAAGATAAATTTCAGAAAACCAAGGAGAAAGTTAACAATAGATAAAAATAGGAATGACAATTTAGCTTGAATAAATGATGCAGTAACGACAGATAGAAATCCAATCAATACAAGTAATCCCCCAGTAATAATAAGCAGTGGGGAATTTTTAATATGAAGAAAAGCACCTATTTGTGTAGAAAAAAGAGTAAATATCAATAAAAAAGATAACCCAATGCTTATAGCTACCCTGTTTATTTTTATAAATAATCCATGAACATGACCAAGTTGGTTATTAGCAAAGTACATTGCTGCAAAACTTACTACAGTTGGAGTAATAGCACTATAGAGAAGGCTTGGAAGGGTAATAAGAGACATAATACTCGCTAAAACACCATAATCTACAACAGATAAATTACGGCTCATAAATAAGTTAAAAAGAAAATGAAAAAAATTACCTGAAAGAGATCCTATAAATAATATGCTACTTCCAGAAATAAGTGGATTGTTGAAGAGTTTAGTGATTAACGTTTTCATATACTTTAATAGTCTGCATTGCAGTAGTATTCCAATTAAATTTTCCTGCTTGTATAAGCCCTTTTTCACTCATTGCCATTCGTAGTTGTTTGTCAGATAACACAGTATTTATTCCATTTATAATCGATTCTTCACTATATGCATCAATCATATATGCAGCATCTCCTGCAATTTCAGGAAGTGAACCTTCTGAGCTGGTAATAACGGGAGTTCCACTCTGCATTGCTTCAAGAATTGGTAGGCCAAAGCCTTCATAAAGAGAAGGCATAATAAAAGCATCGGCTATATTATACAAACAGACCAATTCTTCAGTTGGAACAAACCCGAGAACCATAAATTGTGGATTATTCTTTGTCATTTTTTGAACTGCAATCAAGTCGTTATTCCAGGGATTTGTTACATCAAAATTTGTAGAAGCTAATGATTTCCCAACCATAACCAGTGGTACATCTGTTTTTTTTATTGCAGAAATTAATCGAATTAGATTTTTATTCCACGTCACATCGCCAACGTAGAGTAAAAACTTTTCAGGTAGTTTATATTTCGTCTTTATTTTACTAAGCACCTCTTTATTTTTTATTTTTTGAAATTCTTCGGCAGCAGCAAGATATATAACATGAATTTTATGACTTGGTATATGCAAAATATTTATAATATCTTTCTTTGATGCTTCTGAGTCAGTGATAATTGCATCTGCTTTTTTTGCCAATCTTTTTTGAACTTGCCACTTGAGGTTTCCACGTACTCCTGCTGGGAATTCAGCAGGGAAAATACGAGGTATAAGATCATGGATAGTAATAATTGTTTTATATTTTTTAACGAACGGCAACGTTATAAAATAAGGATCAAAATATGGGAAGTGTATAACATTAGTATTTAATGGAATACTACGATGGTCTGTAAAAAAAACGTAATGGTTCTTATCAGTACGTATTTCAAGAGCATCTTTTAATCGCTTCAAATAGAACCCTACGCCTCGCACGCTATGCTCTGACACAAGTGGAGATATATCAATAGAAATATTCATAATCTGAATACTGAAGTGGAATATAAACGATACGCATAATGTAGATATGTTGGCTTACTCATTATTTTTTTGTTTTGTATGCCATTTCCATGCACTGCGAACAATCGTTTCAATATCAGAGTATTGGGGCTTCCAACCTAATTCGTTAGTCGATTTCGTATTATCAGCATAGACCATCGGTGGATCACCAGCGCGTCGATCACCAAATTCAATTGGGAAGTCCTCTCCTGAAATTTCCTTAATTTTATTTAATATTTCTAAATTCGAATATCCTTTACCAGTCCCTAAATTATAACTATCACTTTTATGGTCTGAATTAAGTTTTTCCAGTGCTAAAATGTGAGCAGATGCTAGATCTAATATGTGAATATAATCACGTATTGCAGTTCCATCTGGAGTATCATAATCATGACCAAAAACAGTAAAAGGGTTTTTCTCAATTGCGGCTTTTATAGCAAGTGGAATTATATGGGTTTCAGGATCATGATCTTCACCGATACTCCCATCAAGAGCTGCTCCTGATGCGTTAAAATAACGTAAATTTATAAATTCAATACCATGAATCTTTTGATACCAAGAAAGAATTGTTTCAAACATTAATTTCGATTCACCATACACGCTTTCAGGTTTTTTCGACTCTGATTCATTCACTGGGATTGTGTCAGGAGTACCATAAATTGAACAACTTGATGAAAAAATAATAGAAGGAATCTTTTTTTCTCGCATTACTTCTAATAAATTTAATCCACTTTGAAGGTTATTATGAAAGTATTTATAAGGATTTTGCATAGACTCCCCTGCATAAGCATATGCAGCAAAATGTATAACACCATCAAATTTTGAGTCTCCTATACTCGAAGCAAGAAATTCTTTATCTAATAGATCACCTTCTATAAGTTCGCAGTTTACTGCGTTTTTATGTCCATAGACTAAATTATCGAAAACAGTCACTGAATGACCTAATCGTTGTAATTCTGCAACGGTAACACTGCCAATATACCCTGCACCACCTGTAACAAGAAGTTTCATAGTTTTATTCTATCAGAATATTTATTACGATGCTATTTTACACAAAAATACTCAATTTCTCTTGGAAGTAATATAAGCCACCAAATACTGAGTAACGAAAGGAGTATGACTATTGAAAAAGTATATTTTTTATTTCGTTGTAAAAAACACCATATCCCAAAAAGTGACAAAATATAGTAAGGAAATACAAAAATAAATATTTTATATTCAAATGCAAAGTGAAACAAATTTAAAGAAAATGGAAATGGCCATACTACCAGTAGTAGAAAAAGTATGATTTTATATAGCATTTTTATTCGATAATTCCCTAGTTCCCATAATCCTAATACTATGCCAAATACTCCAACTAGCGAGAATACATTACTCGTAAAACGAATATCCAAGAATTTTAAATATTTATCGAGTATATTGATTGCTAACCCGCTTATTTTATTATGAAAAAATCTAATAACAAACATCGATGTGTTTGTATCGTTGTGAATATAATCCTCCAGCTGCAGCTTTGTATTAACTGATGAGATATCCATCATGCTTCTAAGATCATGGCAAACTAGCCATGATTTAATAGTTATAAATTCAATAATAGCAACTATACTAATTAACAATTTTTCCTTCATTTTACCTCCCAAAATTCTGCATATACATCATGATTTGCATTTGGAAAATACACAACATCAACCCTGCCCGTTTTATCAACTTGCGCATAATTTGGTCTAATATAAATAATTTTTTTACTTTTTAATTCACTCGTTCTTTTCCAATCAGCAGATACAAATTGTGGTATTCTCCCATCATCATAAAATTTGAAATAAATCTCTGTATTTACGAGATTATTATCTATAATAATACTGTCATATGCTTTCCTCAGTTCTTTTGATTTAAGAACTACCTCTTTATTCCCAGCACCCCAATCGAGTAAATTAACTTTAGGATAATGATTCATATAAAAATGCCAATAAAAAAGAAAATCATATAAAATTATTACAGTGCTCAATAGGACTATTATTTTCTTAAATTTATATTCTATCGTCAGCAAACTATAGAGACCAAGAGCAGTAAGCAGTGCATATGGAATAACTAATAACAGTGAACGAAGAGAATGTGGACTTGGGCGGGTAATTGCAGCTGGTAGTGGAGCAAGGACAAGAAGGGTAACAATAGTAAATATAAATACGGACTTTCTCTTTTTAAATAATGCTATTATTCCTAAAATAATACATGGTAATTGCCATCTCCCAAGCACTCCAAAGTTAGGAATTTGGTGTCTTCCATTTCCGTCCCCAAAGCTAAAGAGAAAATCTAATGAGAAAAAAGAAAGATAGTTTTTTATAAACACTAAGGGGTATAGAGATGTTTTCTCGATAATTGAATGTACAGGATATTCTGTAAATGCAGATGTTTGAGCAAGTCGTGCTGATCCTTCTGGTGAAAAAGAAAAAAGAAATACAGGAATACACATAAAGATAAAAAGCGAAAATGCTGCAATTATCTTTTTTGTAAAAAGAACCCGTCTTGTAACAAGTATTCCAACAAGAAGCATAACGGTAAGAGGACTAATTACACGAAAAGAATGATAGGTATAAATACTCGCAGCATACCCAAGCATACTGAATATAATAAGATAGTCCTTTTTATATAAAAAGAAACGTAAAGTAAGCCAAATCGCGAGAAAATATAAGAATAATGCGAGGTTGACTTCAAATCCTCCTCGAGAAAAGTGAATATGCCAGGGCATAATAGAAAGCACAAACATACTTAATAACGGTAATAGGGAGAAAAGTTTTTTGTTTTTCTCTTCTCTATCGAATAAAATTAAATCACGTGTTAAAAAGAAAAGAATTATTACTGTTCCAATACCAGCAAGAATTGAAGGGAAGCGAATAGCAAACTCTGTTTTTCCAAATACTGCCATAGACATACTAGTCCCATAAATATATAGTGGCATTTTATAATCTCCAAAAGATTTGAAGTAAAGAGGATGTGGTACTCCCCATTCATCTTTTCCAGTGTGAAGAATACTATCTGCATTGACACCAATTGCTGCCTCATCTATATAAAGACCCGGCGGAACTGAAACAACGCTATATAAACGAAGAAAAGAAGCAAGAAATACAAAAAGAATAAATATTGCAGTAATTACCTTATTTTTTTCCATGATCTTTCTGATTTCCTAAATAAATAAGATACGAAACAGGAAATCGAAGCGCAGAGTAAAATGAAAAAACAAACCCAGACCACCCATCTACAAATCCTTTATGTCTTCCATACGTCATAATAAACCATATGATCGGACGAATGAATAAATACATACACGACGCATATAGTTTTTTCCCAAACCAAGCACTCTCTAATTCTTCTCCAATTTGAGTTGCTATAACATTATTATATCTTTCCCATTTTTTAATATAAAACGAGAAATCCTTATATGGATAGTGCAGCATTGCATGATGCAAATGTCCAACCTTACCATCAATTATCGCCTGTTCATGCACATCTTTAAGTAAAAAATGCGCTTTACCTCGCCTGTAAAGACGAAGTTGATAATCGGGATACTGTCCCCCTTTCATCAGAAACCTACCAAGAAAAAAGTTCTTGCGTGGTATGTAATAGCCATTATAGTCATGACTTTTATCACTATCTATATGTTCCTTAATTTCTTTAAGTAATTCGGCAGTCGCGTGCTCATCTGCATCGAGTTGTAATAACCAGTCTTTAGTCGCCTGGTCCATTGCTTTCTGTCTGTTAATAAGAAATATTGGGGGATTATTAGTAACAGTAACTTTTGCACCATATTCTTTCGCTATCTCAACGGTACGATCAGTAGATGATCCATCAACGAGAATAATTTCATCAACGATTTCCTTCGCCGATTCAATACATGAGCGAATGTTTTTTTCTTCATTAAAGGTTGAAAGAATAAGAGAAATTGACGCCATAGTCATCTATAAGTATAGTGAAGAATAATCACAAAAGAAAGCCATGTTACGATATAAGATGTTTTTGTAATCTTCGGTTAATTACGAGAAAGAAAAGCAGAAATAACAGACTACCAAGCGTAACAAGCTTTCCTATCTTACGAATAGTAGTTTCTTCAAATCGAAGAGCAACCACATGATTTCCCGGTGGAACAGTGTACGTAATAACACCCCTATATGTTGGGTCTTGATATTCTATTTGGCTCTTTTGGTTATCAATATAGAGATTCCATCCTGGAAAATAAAACGTGTAATCAACAACATGCAGTGGCGTTTTTGCATCTTCCTTATATTCATGAATTGTATCTTTCATTACTAACGGTTCTATACTCCCCTGACCTTCAAGAATCACTCCTTTTTGTGTTTGAACTGGATAATCTTCACTTCTACCTGACCAAATAGGATTCATAACCGTCGCATGAAGATTATAGGTACTAAAATTATAATGGGTAGGCAGGAAAAGCGTGTAGTTTTTCCCATAAAGCTGAGGCAAACGGATTATGAGAAGTACTGTTATAACTAGTAAGACAACCCATTTTTTATTTATTTTTTCAAGCATAGTCAGCAGCATAATAGGTTGAATCATAATAAATCCCGACAGCATTCGCCAAGGAAACTGGATATTACTTAAAAGATTTATATGTTGATAAAATGGATCTGAAAATTTGGTAATAAAAAAGATATAGAATAGAGAAACCAAAATGCTAAATTCAAAAAGCGTAAAAACTCTCCCTTCTTTTTTTTTCCATTTCCATAAAAGATACAGTAACGCTATACATACTGAAATAGTTTCAAGTATTCCTACACTAATTGAGAACCCGCGAGCCAGAACATCTCCCGGCGTAAAATAAAACCATTCATGTCCAATAAAATTAGGAAGCGTTAGGTAGTTGCCAGAAGTTAAATGATTTGGATGTAATCCATAATAAAAATATTTAATCTCTCTATTCAGAGGCAAGAAATAATATCCTGCAATTCCAAATCCGATAAGCAAACCGATTCCAACAAGTAGTATCGAAAAAATATTTTTTTTTTCAAAAAAAATATTTTTTATATTCTGGTTATTCTTATAGAGGAGAAATAAAACATATGGAAAAAGAAAAAAAGAACTAACTACAAGCATAAAAGGGTGGGTTAAAATAAGCGCTGCCACAGAAAATATGAGTAAGAAAAATCCTGTTATTTTCTTTTTTTCTAGAAGTAGATAAAGAGAAAGAAGAAGAAGTGGCATAAAAACAGATGAAAAAAATTCTGGCATCGCACCACGGATATACATATTAAGTATTCGATAAGGCGCCAGCGTAAAAAGAAATACTCCGACCATTGCATATATCGGTTTAAAATAAATTCGTAAAAAAAGATAATAAAAAACATTTGAAAGTAGTACGCCTATAAAAAGCGTGATATTAAAAGCTAGGACAGGACTATGAACAAGAAGAATAATAAGTGCTGTAAGGTATGTAGAAAACTGCTGGGAAATAATCCCAAGTGGCAGACCATAATTGGCGAAATTATCAATCCACGTAACAGGAAAATTTCCTTGAAGGAGAGAATGCGCAAAGAGGTTTGGCGTAATCATATGAACTATTCCATCCATATTGGCAGACTGCCCAGTTGCCATAAATAAATCGAAAACTGAGAGAATAGACACAAGCAGAATTACTCCAATACTCAACCAATCGTCACGAAGAATTTTTTTCATATTATGAAATAAAAAGTAATAACTTCTTTCTCATGACAATGAGTAGTACAAAAATAAATCCAAAAAAGAATGACAAATACGTCGCAAGTTGTCTGACTTTTGTATTTTCATACCATAATCGAACTGTATGCTCCCCTGCTGGAACATTGTATGTTATAACACCTCGATACTCCGGATCTTGGTATTCGATAGATGATTTTTGTCCATCGATTGTAACAGTCCAACCAGGAAAATAAAACGTGTAGTCAACCATTCTCATTGGAGATTCGGCTGAGACAGTATAGCTGCGTGTTTCATTCATAACGACAATGTTAGAAAGTGTGCCTATTCCTGAAATAGTGCCTATTTTTTGTTTTTCGACAGGGTAATCGTCCGTTTTACCAGTCCAAATCGTATTCATCATAATTGAATGTACATTATGTGTCGTAAAGTAATAACTACTCAGTGGATTTTTCGTGTAATTCTTTCCGTAAAGTTGTGGAAATGCGATTATACAAATAAGAAATATAATAACTGGAAGAATATAGTCTTTTTTAAGCTTACTAACCAAGTATGCAAGAATAAGAGGCGGGAAAAAAGTAAGCGCTGACAACATGCGCCACTGAAATTGAATATTACTTAACATAGCAATGTGTTCATAGAAAATAGTTGAAAATTGAGATATGAAAAAAAGCACAATCATACTTACTCCGATTGAAAACTCGAGAATCGATACTTCTTTCTTCTTTTCAATCAAGAACTTATATACGGCGTAGAAAAACCCAAGGATGAGTGTTATCGTTTCAATAATCCCAAGACCTATCGTATGTCCCCTAGGGAAAATATCCTGATCAGTAAAGTAAGGCAGAGATGGTACAGCATTTTTGAGCGATAAATAATTACCAAGGGTGAGATGATTCTTTGTTAAACCATAATAAAAATACTTTATCTCCAAATTGAGAGGAATAATATAATACGAAGCCATCCCAATTCCAATAATCAGAAGAACACCAAAGATAAGTATTTTTTTAACGAGACTTGGTAGTATTAATCCTCGCAATTTCCCATCTATATCCCATAAAAGAACATAAAGAAAATAAGGGAATAGTATGAAAGAATAAATAAGCAGCATCATCGGATGATTCAGTGCAAGAAGAAAGAAGGATAGGACCAGTCCTACGGCCGCCGCGACACTTTTTTTGACAAATGTATGATAGACACAAAAGAGTATAAGGGGCAGAAAAATACTTGAGAATACCTCAGGCATTGCTCCGCGCACGTAGATATTAATAATACGATAAATCGTAAAGTTAAAAAGAAATGTTCCTAAAAAAGCATACTGAGATTTCACATAGATGCGAAGAAACTGGTAATAAAAAAGATTTGAAAAAAATATGCCGATAAAAATAAGGACATGATACGATGTGAGTGGATTAAGTGTTAGAAACGTGATAAAAGCTCCCAGATAGCTCGTCAACTGGTGTGCAACGAGTGGAATAGGTAGTCCATAATTGGCAAACCCATCCATCCATCGAACTGGGAATTCCCCTGATGCTATCACTTTATAGAACTGTGCGATATTCGTAATATGAAAAGGACTATCGAAGCTGGCGAATTGTGTATTGGTTAGAAAAATATCTGAAACGAAGACAAGAGAGATAAGGAGAATAAGAAGGTACGCATAAAGCTCGCCTTTGATAATTTTCATCATTATAGCTATTATATAAGAGGAATGAGCGAAAAAGAAAGAACATCGAGCACGAATACTAATAACTTGCTCTTTTATGGTGTCACGACACTCATTATTATCATATTATTTCTCCTTTTCGTACCTAAGATCGCAAGCTCTCTCTTCCCCTTTAAGCGTCAAATGCTCTGGAATAATTTTCTAATCCAAGTCCAAAAAGATAAAAAAATAGATCCACAAAAATACTGGGAATTCAGAGAATTCTACTCTCCAGGATTCTTCACTGATAATAAAACTGCTACTTCAGATCAAGTAACTAAAGCACTCAATACCTATGGTGTATCACCAAGTAATAATTTTTCAACCTTACTCACCTTCCATGCTCCACTGTCAGAAAGCATAGATACCCTCACTACCGAAACTGCTTTAAAAAACCTGGTCAAGATACCATCCGCCTCTTCCATTCTTTTCCAAAACGACACTTCGCTTATGTATAAATCCGACGATCACCATGTGATTATCACATTCTTACTCCCTCTAAGTGAAATGAAGAAAGCAAATGGATTTTTTGATTATGGTGAGAAAGATAAGAAATTAGTTGAAGGAAAAAATTGGTTTTCTATTCTAAGAATTACTCTTCCTTAGTTATTCAAATATTCTTTTCTGTACGATTATGCCGCCTTTGAGTTTTTTTTCAGTAATTACTTTCCCATCATCTTTATGTTCATCGAGCCAAATTTTTGTTCGAAAGCCTTTATACTGATTATCTGGTTCTAAGATAACATAGCGTACTTTCTGATCTGACACAGGTTGATAATGATATTTTTTTTGTCCGTACCATAAAAAGAGATATCGATAGGTATCATCTTGATTCGTTGGCGTAAAAATAATCGTCGAGAATGATTTACCACGTGCATCAGCGTAAATATAATCGACCACTGCTAATGTATTACGATATACTGATCCATCACCTTCCCATAAGGGTTTTTGCAAATCGTGAATAAAAGTCAGGGGTGAAATAAGCAAATAACTAAGAATGGCTACGATACTTATAGCGAGATATTTGTTAAAACACGTGTAGATAACATAAATACTTAACGATACTAGAAGAATAAAAATGAGAGGGATACCAACAAGAAAGTGATCAAAGATATCTGTAGAATTAGTCGAAAAATACAGAACAAATGCACTTAAAATTCCTACCGCTAACAGTAAAAATCTTCGTACATGCTGCGTAGTTTTTTTAAGATATAATACATAACAAATAACACTACCTACCAGAAGTAATACTCCAATACTTACGATTTTATTTGCAACTGTATATGACCATAACGTAAAAAAGACATCCCAAATATATCTCTCTCTATTAAGAAAAGGTGTGTAATGAGTTTGTGGGATACCTTGTGTTATAAGAGTAAGAAAACTTTTTGTCATGAGAAACTGATGACGAAATTCAAATAAAATCCTTGGAGATAAAATAATAAATAATCCAACAATAAATAGACCGAGCTTTTTTATGTTCAATTCATGAAATAGCAAAATAGCACTCGACAGAACTATACCTGCTGTAAAAAGCGTGCCAAAAAAGATCTCAGAATCAATAATAAGCCCGAGAGATATTCCTGCTGTCAGAAACGCTAGAAGTTTCTGCTTTTCAGTCGCATCTTTCATAAAGATATAGCTAAAACAGAGAAATAATAATGCAATCATCGGATACGCTAAATAGGGATTCCATATTTGAACCGTTACAAGTACGGGCGAGAAACTTACGAAAGCTGCGAGCATCAATCCCAAGAAATTTCCACCAATTCGCTTGCCCGCTAAAAATATCAGGACAGCAGCACCAAGTCCAAGTAACCCTATAAAAAAGGAAATAAACTGCGGATTGCCCCCAGAAAGAATAAAAGGAACAGTAAGTATGTAATACCACCACGGACCGTAGAAGATCCCCTGAAAGCCTGTGGTAGGCCCGATGAGTGGAACCTTATGATCGTAGACTATACTATGAAGTGCAAGCATATCGCGCCCTACATCGTACGTATAAGCAAACGAATTTGTAAGTACACCAGGAAGACGAAGAATGAGTCCAACAAGAAGGATAAGCAGAAGGAAGAAATATTCTTTTTTTAGCAGTTTTTTCATTTTGTTTCCACAATCCTCATCCCAGGCGTTCCATCGAGATAGTCTTTAGTATAAAGGAGGGGTGTATCCTTAGGAAAGTCTTTTTCAGTTCCAACTAACAGAGTACGTGGCTGTAGCGAGTCTTTATTCCAATCTATCTTTTTAAAGGTAATCTTATCAAGCTTTAGTGAGTAGTCGATAGTTCCACGAGTAGCATTTTTTTGATAACGAGCTGGGTCGTATTTCGTGTAGAACAAATAGAAAATATATGACTGATCCATAGGTACAACGTCTGAAATAACGATATGTTCATGTTTATTCTGTTCAGTTGCGACATGCGATATAATATCTTCATATCCATACTGCCAGTTTTTAGAGTTGAAATAGTTTTGCTGGACAAAATACTGATTCAGATAGTAGAGAAAATTGAACAGTGCAAAACACATAAACAGTGCACCCATGGAGTAACCTACTATTTTTCTCTGCTTTTTCAAGAAAAAGAACAGTGTCAGTGCTCCGATAGCGATGAAGACTTGAAACGTAGGAAGAAAATTAAGTGTTCTGACAGCATGTGGCACGTCCGTCGTAATTGATGCGGGAATTGGAGCAAGTAAAAACCATAGAAAGATAACAAACTTCCCTTTTCTCTCATATTCTTTAGAGAAAAGAAGCATATATAGCCCAATGAAAAGTAAAGGCAATTCAAATAAATATAAAAGTCCCATTCCAGGTGCATGATGGCGCTCGATATCACCTTTGATAAATAACCAGTTCAAATCAAAATGAGAGATATATCCTCCAAATACAACTTTTACAAAATAGAGAGGTTTATTATCAAAAAGTAGCCCCAGAACATCTCCCTTCTCTTGATCTATACTCATTCGTTTCTCATAACGATCTGATAAATCTGTTTGTTTCGCAAAAATACTTGTTTGTTTGGCACGACTGAGTGAGTGATGATCAAATGCAATCGTTACTACCATCGGAAGCATAACGAAAAATCCTGTTATAAAGGCTGCGATAAGATATTTTCTGGGAACAGCTAACACTTCCTTATAAAACACTCCAAGCAGCATCAAGAAAAAAAGCGGAACAAAAACCTTTTCGCTTTGATATGCATAAATACTTAGTGCAGCAAAGGCTGTAGAGAAAGAAAAAAGTAATGGTTTTTTTAAAGCTTTTACGAAGAAAAACGCTGCGAGAACATTACATGTTAAACCTAAGTTCGTTTCAAATGCTACACGAGAAAACTGGATGTGCCATGGTGAGATTGCAAGGAAAAAAGAACTAACTAGGGCCAGCTCCTGCCTTTTAAACAACTCTTTGACTAACAGATATGTCATAAAGACGGTGAGAATACCAAAGAGTGCAGAAGGTAACCTTACTGCCACAAGACTTAGATCAAACAGTGGTAAAAACGGAATAATTGTATATGTATACAGTGCGGGTTTATAGTCGTCAAAAGATTTAAGAATAACTGGCAAGAATTTTCCATACTCATCACGTCCTGTATGATAGATAGCATAGGCGTTATAGCCAAGCGCTGCTTCATCCCAATCTGGAGAGATAGGCACATTCCCGAGATTCCACAATCTTAGCACTGCAGCAAAGAAAATGATAAAAAGAAGCAATATTTGAATTTTTAATTTTGAATTTTGAATTTTCATAACGTATATGCTGTTAATCTGTGATATCCATCAGGATAATGAAATGTTTCTAATATTTTTGCTTTCTGTGGAACTGCCTCTGGGATATTGATATACAGAATTTTCTTTGCATTCCGGTCATTTGGTAAGCCATTTATATCATCTGCAAAGCGAAATTTACTAAACCCTTTTACCTCGACAAATCCAAAAACATCCCTAGTAACTTCAGCTGTTTTTCTAAAATATGTAGGATCAGTTTTCATATAATACGCATAGTACGCGTACGGCCTACCCAGACTTCTTGTAACTCGAACTTCATCATACTGATTCTCAACTTTTTGCACGTACATAATCGAGTCTTTATAACCATAGTTCCACTCCCCGGCTGATTCTCGACCGTAGTGAAAATAATACCCATGAACATAGTAGAGAACATTTCCAAAGATGAAAAGACTAATCATGCTAAGAGTAAGTATTTGTTTTCTTTTTTCAATAGTTTTAAGAAACGAAATAAGTGTGACCAATCCATATGCAGACAATATTTGTAACATAGGAAGTGTTATCTCAGTTCTCAGTGCATGGGGAGTTTCTCTGGCAGTGGATGCCGGGATTAACCCTATTAAAAACCATACAGGGATAACCCACCAATACCCTTCCTTTTTTCGAAAAAGGAAAAATACCCCAACAAGTAAAAATAGAGCATCAATAACATACATCTCTCCCACATCTTTCGTCGAAAATTTATGATTTTCATCTCCTGAGATAAATAAGAATGCGGGATTAAGATTATCAAAATAATGTTTTGTATAGGTGAGAGCATAAATAAATCGTCTGTTATGAAGGATTTTTGACCCAAAAGCATTATGATCATTTTGTATTTCTTGATTAATACCGGTAACGATGGAAACATCAGAAAAAATATTCACTTCTTGATAACGAAGTTTCGCTTGTGGAGAGAGAAGAAAACCTACCAATGGAGCAAGTAGTACGACTCCTATGATTCCAGCGATAATAACTTCTTTTTTTATGGCTAAAAGCTTTTTATATGTTCCTGCTAGTAAAGCAATTACTAATAACGGAACCACAATTCTAGGTGAGTTAAAGGTATAAAATGAGAGAGCAAACATAAAAGCAGACAGTGGCAAATACCACTTCCGCTCTTGTATACCAGCCAGAAACAGCCATACACCAGTTACCACAAAGAATGTGGCTACATTTGCCTCAAAGGCTGCACGAGAAAGATTAATATGCCATGGTGAAACTGCTAAAAAGAGAGCAGCTATTAGGCCATAGTATTCTTTTTTATCAGATGAGTAAAAGATTCGTTTGACAAGAAAATACGTAATAAGAACAGTGAGTGATCCAAAAATTGCTGAAGCAAACCGAATCGAAAATTCATTGAGTCCAAAGATCTTTACTGGTAATACAGTTAAATAAGCATACACAGGCGGCTTATAATCCCCATATGACTCGATATATTTATAAGGCAAAAAGTTCCCGAATTCATCTTTACCATCTATCCCAATCGAGTAGGCATTATATCCCCACGCTACCTCGTCCCAGTTAAGTGATGAAGGAATACTTCCCAGTTGCCAAAAACGAAGGAACACAGCAAGTATAACAATAAGAACGAGATAGAATACATTATTTTTCATATACTTTCCAAATAACTTCCTGCCCATTTAATACAGACGTTACTTTTTTTGTAGGATCAGTATTAGTATAGCAATCTTGGGACACAATGTAGGCACTATTTGTACTCATGAGATCATAGGGATTTCCCTGTCCCCTGAGAAGACAGTCTCTATGAAACGAAATAGAAGAAGCCTCACCCTTTCCATCTTGGTTCCATAAAACACGCATATCTGCTGGTTTAATAGGAAGAAAGATACCTAGCTTTAAGAGAATGATCTTCTCTTTTATTCCCATCATGACTTGTCTATGATTAGCTTGTTCACTTTTAATAACCTCTGCAATTTCCCTACTACTACTAAACCATGAATCTCCCCCGTAAATTGCAAATTGAAAAAAGTACTGATATAGAAATTGAGAAATAAAGAATAGATACAGAAGACAGATACTAAGAATACTCAGTACTTGAGGTAAAAGACGGAACTTCTTAATCCACAAATAACATTGATATATTCCCATTCCAGCAAGAATTGATAAAAAAGGTACCATCATAATGCTTCGAATCACGTATGAGGTATTTGCTGGGAATGCAGACGGTGTAGCAGAAATTGCGATAAGAGATAACAGTAAAAACGATTCATTTTTATTTTTAGCTGAGAGAATAAGAAAATATATTCCAGAAACTATAAAAAGTATGTCGATTAGATACAGTTCACCGTTAAAAAACATTCCATATGCAGTAATGGGTACTGAATCACCCGAGACGAAGAGATACTGAGGAGAGAATGCGCCTAAATAATTCTGAGTAATCTCGCGACCATAAAAAATAAGTTTGTTCGTATACATTGAACTTATCTGTAACGGCGCGCTTGTCAATTCACGCTGTTTATTAACATACTCAGTTGCTTCTTTTATTTTATTAGGATCATTCCAGACTAAAATATTCTGCCTAATAACCCCCTGTGTCTTCGTGATAGCGAGAAAGGAAAACAAAATCACAATGAATCCTAGTAGGAACAGTCCCAAGTGTTTTTTCATTCGCAATAATTCATCTTTATAAAAGAACAGAAGTATTGGAATAAGAAAAATAAAGAAGATTTTTGTAGCATGATAACTATAAAATGCGAGCAAAAATGCAGGTAATGAATAAAGAATATTTCCTTTGTGAATGTTTTTTAGAAAAAGCCAGATACCAAGCAGATAGAAAAAAAGCGCCACATCTGCATCTGTCGCACTTCGGCTCATAAAGATATGCCAAGGAGAAACTGCCATTACAAACATACTTGCTATAGCTATCCATTCATTTTTATATAACCGTTTAGCAATAAGGAAAGTTAATAAAATAGAACCGATACTAAGAAGCACAAAGGGTAAACGAGCTGTAAGTGGTGTTAATCCAAATATCCCAACAAAAGGTGCTGTTATATAAACAGGAACAGGAGAAAGATCATTACCGTTCACATTGATAGATAAAGGAAACCTTCCTCCTTCAAGTGCATATCCATGTGTTTTCCATATACTATACGCGCTATACACATACGCTGCTTCATCATTGTTTATACCATAAGGAATTCTGTCAATCGCATAGATTCTTAAAATGAAAGCAAGAAAGAATATCGATATGAATAAAATTGTAATTCTAGAAATATATTTTTGCATTATTATTTAATAAAATATGTTGAGCATAATTTATTCATATTAAGATCTTCAACAGCTAGATCATTGAGAGTAACTTTAGGAACATATAAAGGAAGTCTTACATTATTGCATAAAAAATCATTATATATTCTGTATCTTTCACCACTATCGGCAATATCACCTATACTAATTCTCTTTTCACTGCGAGTACTTTCTTTACAGTTAGTATCATAGATTGTGATATCAGATCTCTTACTATCACCACATTCTCTTATCGAAACATTTTGTAAATCATATTTTTTATGTTTAAAGGCTGAAGCAATTTCGGTTTGTGTATTCACTTCTAATGAAGAGGAGTAAAAAATGTATTTTTTAAATATATCCTCTGGGTACGAAGAAAAAATAGTTATTGTTTTCCCCTGTTTAGTTGCAAGAGAAATATATCGAGAAAGAACTCTACTGGAGAAATCGAAACTTTGTGATTTTATCGGATAATAAAAAAAATAAATATGACAAAAATAGCCAAATGATAACGAGTATAGTAAAAAAACACCAATACAGTATACTTTTTTAAGTTGAATCGCTACACAAGACCACCCAGAGTAAATACCACAAGCAGCAATCATGAAGACTAATGGGAACAACAATGCGATATGAGGAGTGAAGGTACCAGATCCTTTATGGATAAGATGTGGAAGAATACTCAGTAATATAAGTGATGTAAACAAAACAATTTTTTTCGTTTGAGATTTTACTATATAGACACAACCTACTATAAAGAAAATTCCATCAATTATATAAAATATCCCATGTCTCCACATGGATATAAATGAATCACCATAAAGAAATAAGTATTCAGGTGAGATAGTTTCAAAGAATTTAACAATCAACAGTCTTCCAAACACTGCAATTTTATTATCAAAAAGAGGTAATGTGTCAGTAGTAATGGTATTTTTTCTTAGCTCATTTACTTCATTAGAGATATTAGAAGAAAAAGGAGAAAAAATATCTCCAATACGAGAGTTTCCCTGTGAGTGAATACTAACATAAAACAATGCTGATATACCAAATGTTAACAAAATAATCAGTAAATACTGATATTTATTTTTAGTTCTTTTTTCAACAAAATAAAGGTAGTAAATAATACTTAGTAAAAATGGAAATAATATAATTTTAGTAGCAACATATGAATAGAATGCACATAAAATAATAGGTATTGTCATAATTAACTTCCACTTATCAAAGATGAGAAAAAGATAAAAAAATAGTAAAAAGAAAAACAATGCTGGAATAACTTCAAAAGATGTCCGTCCAATAAATATTTCCCATGGATTAATTGCAAAAAGAAGTCCAGCTATCATCCCAATTTCTTTTCCAAAAAAATATTTGCAAATAAAGTAAAAAATAATTATTGTCATAATACTTATTAAGGCAAACGTTATTCGTGCTGATAAAAGAGAAAAATCAGTAATCCACATTACAGGAAGATTAAGAAAATAAGGAAGTTCAGCTTTAGGTGAGTCAGTGGGGGGATAATGGAATTGCAAAATATCAATAGACGATATTGTACCTGATATATCTTTGCCAGAAATAGAAATAGATTTCGAAGTTAGTTGGTAATCAATCTCATCTTGTCCTATGGCAGTAGGAATTCGATCTAGATATGTAAGACGTAACACTGAACTTATGACAACAATGAATATTATATAAAACACTTCAGACATAAACATTTTTTTCATAATATGTATCATAATACCTGATAGATATATATTTTAAAACGAGCTTATTTAAATCTAAACTTAATAATTGTCCAAAGTGTTTTAAATCCATCAGATATCGTATTTAATTTTTTCCCTTCCTTATATCCTCTTGGAAATGTTCGAATAGGTACTTCATGAATTTTATAGTTATTTCGAGAAAGTTTGGCTGTAATCTCAGCTTCAAATTCAAATCCTTTTGATTCAAGACTAAATTCTTTTATAATATTTCGAGGGAACAATTTATAACATGTTTCAATATCTGTTAACCACTGCTGGTAAAGAAGACTAAAAATAAGACTTAACCCTTTATTCCCAATATAATGAATAAAAAATCTCATGGTTCGTTGATCTTCTTTAAAATTAGGTTTTTTTGTAAGTCTCGTTCCATAAACGACTTTTGATTGCTTCTTTTTAACAGGTTCTATAAGAATAGGAATAAATTTAGGATGATATTCTAAGTCCGCGTCTTGAATAAGAATATAGGTGCCTTTAGCTTTTTTTATGCCGCTTCGTATCGCTTTTCCCTTCCCGTAATTTCGTTCATGGGAAACGATAATAATCTCTGGATGAGTAGAAACAAATCGTTTAATTTTATTTAACGTCTTATCGATAGAACCATCATCAACAACAATGATTTCTTTTTTAATGCCTGGCAACTCTAGAGCAAGAAGTCTTTTGAGAACAATTACGATAGTTTTCTCTTCGTTAAATACAGGGATGACTATGGACAACTTCATCTGAGTTTATAGAGGGCAGCTTCTCCTTTCTGAGATAAGAGAATAAACGATGGAAGGGATTGAAAGCAAGGTTTATTATCAAGAGTTACTATATAGTTGCTTTTTGCAATTTTTAATAAAGAAATAATTTTATCATTAGTATTTTTACTATCTGAGCAATTCGATAATATTTGATCTACTGTAGAAATAAGTTCTTTTCTTTTAATAACTTCCATATCTAGTCCCGAAAATTCAAGCACTTCAGGTTCATAGTATACATCATGTCTGCTCAAAGCAGAAACAATTGGAATTGTATAGGAAGTTTCAAAACGTTCTCCTAATTTATGAGTGTTCAATACAAGAAGTGTACTCTTTTGTGGTACAGTATCTTTTATTAAATTTGCGATAGCCACTTCTGATGATGAAATAATAAGAGGCTTCCTTGCATAAACCGTTACTAGAGAAAATAAATCTGGAAGTGAAATAATAATCATCACTAGCAACACGATTATCTTTCCAAAACGGGGAGTAATAGCATACAGTGAAGATATTCCAAAAGCCGCGGGGATTAACAAAATAAAATATGTTATCCATAGAAATTGAACAATAACAAATACGGCAATATTTTGTATAAAAAAACTAGGAATAAACACACCTAGTACCACAGCACTGATAAAAAATGTGTTTTGAAGTGAATAGAAGTCTTTATTAAATATACGTCTTATTTGTACTAATCCAAACACTCTTAAACTTAAGGATGGAATAAAAAAAAGTGCCAAAAGAATAATGTAATTCTCAATAATACGTAAGTAATTCTTATGTTCAAAATAAACAAGCATTCTCATCCACCAATCTGAGTTATTCATTGGGGAATAGCTTTCTAGAAAATGTGAATAAAATAAGAATGGTGCAAAAATAAGTTTGCCAACTCCTAAGTTTATGGGAGCATACATAACACCACCAATAATTCCAGCTAACAACAAAACCATTATGTAGTTATATTTATTTTTACTATTTTTGATAAATGCAATAATAGTTACAATTCCAAGTGCGCAAAAAAGTAAAAAAGCAGTATAAATCTTAATCATAGGAACTACAGAGAATATAATTGCTGTAACAATCACATGTGATTTATTAGTAAGAGAAAATAATAGAACTACTGATATATAGAAAAGAGAGATAGAAAAAAGAACAGATGGGTCAACGATATTTCCTAGCGGCTGAACAATAGCAGGATCATATAGTATATGAAGATAATTGAAAATAAAAGTAGTTCCTTGTGCAAAAAATGCTAGAAAAATAAATATTCTTGAAGTTACTTTATCCATTTTCAGAAAACGAGCTAATGCAAGAGATGAAAATCCATAAAAAAGTGAGACGAATAGTGAAAAGTACCTAAAGAAAAGGTCCATTGGATCTAAAAAG
Source organism: uncultured Gammaproteobacteria bacterium (assembly GCA_964503265.1). Lineage (GTDB taxonomy): Bacteria > Patescibacteriota > Microgenomatia > Levybacterales > UBA12049 > CAZCYO01. The sequence goes on along the minus strand of CAZCYO010000001.1, from coordinate 87,444 downwards.
AAAAACTTCGCAAAATTTGCTATAAATAAATCATAAAGAAAGTTATATCCATGGAGACTAATTCCTGCCATTCCTGCATGCGTCGGCGGAAATTCATGCATCAGATTCCCAATAAGGCTTAAATGAAATATAGCATCAGTTGCATTCACACCATAAAAAAATAATTCGCCATTGTGGATATATCCTGATCGCCCCGTTATAAATAATGCAATACAGCTTCCAAGGAGAATAATAAATGATTCAAAAAATGGAAAAGGCCATTGTATCTTTTTGATGAAATAAAAACTGTGTTTTACTTCAAAAAATATAATTGGAAATAATAAAAACAAATATAGTAGCTCGACGTGTATCCATGAGAGGAAATACATCGCTATCATAAAGCCTGCACTACCAACTCCAAATTCAATTGGTATACGAATAACTGGATCAGTTATTAAAAATCTACTCATTCTCAAAGCAAATCTGCCAGGAAGATAAATAAATAACCCAAGCAAAATAAAAAAATATATTCCTCCAAACAAGATCATTTATTTACCTCCCGGATAACTTCTGCATCACTCTTTTTAAAGTGTTTAATCATATGTGATCGATATGTGATTACATTCTGGAATTTCCCAATTGCTTTAAAAAAACCAATAATAAAGGGTAGATCTCCATGTCGTATTGCACGAGCTATATGTATTGGAAGAGAAAAGATGTGTGATAATACTAACGATGTATCTGTTACATTATTCCAAACGAAAAGAAATTGATTTCGTGTCGCAATACTTCGGATATATGAAGATTTTTGTGTTTTTTTAATTGCACCATCAACATGCCTATGAGTTACGACACTTTTTGAATCAAAAACCACTGTATACCCGCATTTAAGCGCACGATACGAAAGATCGATATCTTCCCAATAAAATGGCGCATATACTTCATTAAGACCACCGAGTTTTTCCCATATAGTTTTTCTGAATGCACCACTTCCACAACTTACCCAGAGTGTATTTTTTTCGTTTACATCACCTGCCCGATGAACAAGAAATCCATGTTCCCACTTTCCTAACCCTCTTCCATAAAGATCAATAGTTTCCCCCTCTACACTTCGTTCAAGACATCCGACAGCAAATACAGATTCATCTGAAAAATGAGTAAGAAGAGGTTCGATAAAATTATCCTCTGGAATAACGTCAGTATTTAGTAATATAAGTATCTCGCCACGTGCAATCGTTATCCCTGTATTTACAGTCGGTGAAAATCCCACATTTCGTTTATTTTCAAGTAATGTAGTAGTAATATTGCTATCTTTAAAACGTTCAAATAGTTGTTGTATGATTTTTACTGAAGAATCACGTGATGCATCATCAATGACAATTAGTTCTTTTTCGCCATTTTTATATTTTGAGAGAATTGAAAGAACAGAAGAAAGGTTTTTTTCAAGTATTTCTTCACCATTATAATTAGGAATAATTATACTAATATTCATATTAGAAAAGCGTATCATAAAATCTCACTACATGATTACCTTTCGGAACATATACACCTCTGAGGGCATAGTCTGCTCTGTAGAGTTTCGCTTCAACACCATCAATCTGAACGTGCCAGGTCGGATAGTATGTATCAGATAAAACAAGAAAGCCTTCACCAGTATTTTCAGTCCTAATAGTTACTTCATTAGGCTTATACGAAATGATGTTACTTTTCCCAACACTTATGTCTTTCGAATTTCCTTCTTCAACAGTTGCGTTATTTCGAAGTGAAAAGTTTGAAGCAAATAGCATGTTAATATTTTCTTGTGTATGAGGAATTACAATAGTTTTTTTCACAAAAAATGTTCGTGGTAATACATCTTTATTTTCATAAACCTTCGTCAATCCCTCTTCAAATACTTTCGTCAATTTAGGGGATTGCAGTTCGTATAAACTTAACACAAATTTCACACCAAGAAGATCAATTAGTTGAGAATTATAGTTATACGGAGTAATACGTTTATAAAATCCAAACGGTGTGGAAATATCAGGTTTTTCGCGTTCTGAAGCAACAATAAATTCTCCATACCTTCGAAGATACAAAGGATCATACCCATCAATTGATTGCAGTTTGTACATAATTGAGAAATTAGGAGGTAGAATACGCCAGTCGATGCTCATATAACGACTGTTTCCTAAATTATTTTGTAAATACGAAACAATTTTTGTTTTTGGGTATAAAAATTCTTTAGGAGTAAACGGTGTAAATCGAGTAGCAAACCATAGTAAATCAAAAAGTGTTATAGCAAACACTAAAGAATAAAAAATATACATGTGTTTTTTTTGCTTGATCAGTAATCCAAGTAATGCAATTACTTCTGTAATAAATAGTAAAACGCTTGGAAAATAAAGGTTTCTTCTAGCAACAAATAATTGTTCCAGCGAAACTGGGATTACTTGTTGTCGAATGAATATAAACGCCCAAAGAAGTGCAAAAACAATAAGCAGTATTCCAATTGGAATAAATAATTTCCTTTTTTCTTTTTCGTAGTGATCAAGTCCAAATGCTGCAAGAATGGACAGAGAAAAACAAGCTAAGGAAAGTATTCTCGTTGATTGAGATGTTGATAAGAATGGCACATGGAAAAGAAATGGCAATTTAGCAAAAAATGTAGGAAGAGATAACACTAAAGATACGATGAATATTACGATAAAAAATTTAGTGTCACGATCTTTTCTAAAAAGAATTGAAAAAAGTGCAAATATAAATGGAAATAGTCCAATATAAGATATAAATTCTCCATAATTCCATTCCCCCCAGTAATTTCCTTTAGCTGGATTACCGAAAAAGTCAGGAGCTAAGAATTGCACTATGTGCTTCCATGGTAAATACTGTGATTGTGTTTCTATGCTAATTGGATCAATATCTCGAGCAGATTCTATAATAAATCTAAATCCAGGAATTGACTGTGGAAGTGTAATAAGAGTAAATAATACTATTCCAATAAGAACAGAGACTATATACTTTTTCTTATTGTTAATTAATGGATATTGAAAGATGAAATACGCAAATGTCGTCAAAAATACATAGAAAAACGTCTGTAAATGTCCAGCTAAAAATGATGAACATAGTGAAAAAGTAAAAAGAATAACCCAAAAAATATTTTTTTTAGATTGTTCAGATATTTTATCTATACTCAGTAGAAGTAATGGTAGCCAAAGAACTACATGCGTTAAAACATTCCATTCAAGCCAGGAAATAAAAAAACCTGATAAAGCGAAGCTTATACCACCAAGTAAACAACTCCATGAATTAAGTTTTTTATTAGCAAGAAACGCAAACATGAATAGCCCTGCTAATAGAGGTGCTATGATTACTAGAATTGACCACGCAAATGAAAATGGTAATAAAAAGAAAATAATATTTAAGGGATAAAAACTACTTGCTTGAAAATTTGCAAGTAATGGAGTTCCTGAAAGACTATATGGATTCCATATGGGAAGTTCAAACTTTTTTTCAATTTCAATAGATAAATTTCTCCATGGGTATGTTTGACGAATTGGATCAGTTATAAGGAAATTTTTATACGGATAACCTCTTTCATATACTGGGGAAAAATAATCAATATACGGATAGTAAAGGCCGATAATTGTATCTGAAGGAATAGGTAATAATTGTTTTATGAACGTATCTTTAAAAAAAAGAGAAAGACTTCCAATAAGTAATAAAATAAACCAAACTCTTTTCATGATATCTGTTGAATTATAGATAATAATTTTTTAACGAATGATTCCTCGGAAAATAATTCTGATTTGAGTGTCGCATTTTCGGCTAATTTTTCTCGAGTGTCATTATGTATTATCATTTGTTTAGTTTTTGAAATTAATTCTTTCTCAGTCGTCCATACCATTCCATTTTTACCTTCATCAATTATTTCAGGAATTCCTCCAGCGTTAATTACAATTGGGACAGTACCCGCACTCATCGCCTCAACAGGGGCAATACCAAAATGTTCTGCTCGTTCTGGATGTTTGTTTAGATCCTCTCCATACCCTGCAGCATGCCAATATATCTTCGCTACACTATAGAATTCTGCAAGCTTTGAATATTCTATATCAGTCATAATTTCAATAGGAAATTTTTCTGCATCTTTTTTCCATTGTTCAACTATTTTTTTGTCTTCTTCAACACATGTAACAACTACTATAAATTTCCAGTCGTTAAAATCAGGATAAATATGATTTTTAAATACAGAAAGCATCCATTCAAGTTTCTTAAAGTCATTATTCTCAGATAAAATATTTAATCTCCCTACCGTTAGAATAATATTTTGTTTTTTTTCAGTATGTCTAATCAGCGTACATGGTGGATAAAGGACTTCTGAGGAGACATGAAAAATATCATCAATATATTTTTTTGTATAATTCGAATTACATATTACTTTTGTAATCTTTGATAATTTTAATTTCGTTAATATATTTTGACTTTTTACCCACGGCGTTGGAAATTGGAAATGTAATATATTTTTCTTTCCAAAAAGAAATGGAATACTTCCATCACTTAAATAAATAATTAGATCATATGATTCCATTTTTTTCTTTTTTTCAAAAAATGATGATGGTGACATGAACAAGTTCTTTACAACAGATATATTAGAATAGTTAAGTGGAAACCTTTTTTCTGCTCTTTTTAGAATAGTCTTATCATCCCAAAAAAGATCAACTGAATGAATCTCTGATAAATATGATGCTATAGTGAGCATGTATTTTTCTCCGCCTCCCATCGCATCTAAATACATATCATAAATTCCTATTTTCATTTTTTTATTTGTTGTTTCTCCCATAACTTTGCATAGGTAATAAACATACTGTATGCTTGAAATATACTCTCAATAATACCTGCAGTTCCAAGTTTATATCCTTTTTGCTTAATATACGAATCAAAAAAAGCAGTCATCATTACTCGTGGAAATCTCCACCATGTCATTTTAGGATGATGAGATTCAAAACGCAGTTCTGCTTCAATCTCAGACCATCTATTCGTTTTCGTAACCATATACGTTAAGTTACGATGAGTATAATGGTTAAGAAATCCATCAATTTCTCCCACCTCACCTAAGACTCGTGGACTCTCATGAAGTTTCCCAAACCATTCTTGTAAGTCAGTTTTTTTAAAAAGTCTTGTGATTTCCTCAATTTTTGGCCATTCAAATTTCCCTAAATAATAATTCTTCCGTTTTAGTTTATAAGCACTGAATACATTCTTTTTTTCATTTACTTTTTCTATTATTTCGTTTTGCAGTTCAGGTGTGACTCTTTCATCGGCGTCAATGTAAAGTATCCATTTACCCTTTGCATTCTTAAGTCCACTATTACGAAGTTCTGAAAAATTATTAGTGTCAGCTATAATAATTTTTGCCCCTAATCGTTTTGCCACCTCGGCAGTTCTATCTGTAGAATTGTTATCAATAAGCAAAATCTCATCACAAAACGATACCGAATCAATACAGTCTGCAATAATTTCTTCTTCGTTTTTAGAAATAATAACCGCACTTAATAAAATCATAGTGTAAAACTTCCTCTCCCAAACTTATGAATAAAAAAGTCTTTCACACCTTTTTTTTGCCATTCTCTTCCAGTTCGAAGAAAACGCATACCTTCCCTAACGAGTGCAAATTTGGTTCTGAATGATGCATAGGTAAATCCAAATAGTAATCTATTTCGTGTTGTAAAGTAATCTTGTAACACAGATCCCGATCCACCTGCTGACTTGGCGTTATCATGCCAAATAATTGAGGTCGGAACAAATCCAAGCAAATATCCAGCATTTTTTAATCTCATAGACAAGTCTGCATCTTCATAATAAAGAAAATAACGAGTATCGAACATACCTATTTTTTTAATCACGCTACTTCGGACTAACAAACAACATCCAGTCGCAAATGCTGTTTCTGTTATAGCATCAAATTGCCCAGAATCTACCTCGTCTACCCCAACATGTGTTCCAATAACGTTATTCCAATCGATAACCCCACCAGCATACCAAATAACTTTCCCTCGTTCATTTTCTTTATACCGATCATGATGATATTCTTGACCTTTACTAAAATATATTTTAGGAACTAATGCTCCATATATTTCATTCTTTTCAGCAACACCTATCAGTTCTTGAAGAAATTTTTGGTCAACTGTCGTATCATTATTAAGAAGTAATATATATTCTGCTTTTTTTTCTAAAGCATATGTGATTACATCATTATGTCCTCCGCTAAACCCTTTATTTTCTTCGTTTCTTAATACTGTTATAGATAGATTCTGATAAAGCGATGAGTCTATTGTAAGTTTTTCTTTTGATCCATTATCAAGCACAATAACATGCACTTCGAGTGATTCAAATAGTGCCTTATTTAGTGATGCCAAACATTCCTTGGTATCATTTGCCCCATTAAAATTAAGAATAGATATATAGATTGAAATCATAGTGACGATTTAATTTTATTAATTATCTTATATGTCACCTTTTTGCCTGGATTAGCAGTTCGCTCTATCTTAAGTTTGGTCATCCAGAAACCAGTTGTTTTCATTAATTTATTTGTTTCACTATCAATTTCAGATACAACTTCTTCTTCAGTTTTCTCTGGAAAATTATTCTTTTCCCAAAGATAACAGAAGATTGTAAAATGATACACAGATTGGAGTAAGCAAATAACTAATCCGTGCAACCCATCTTTATAACCTTCACGAGCAAAATAACGACTTAAGAATTCACTTTGTGGCATCCATAAAGCATCTTTCCAGTTAAATACATATCCGTTACGTATTTTCTCATTTGCTTCATTTTCAGCATAGACAATCATTTTTTTTAGATACTGTGCTATTGAATCATAATTATGATGAAGAATTGCAGCTCTTATTTTTCCTATTTTTCCATCAATAGAAATTGATTCGTGTACATGCTCTTTCTCAAATAAACCTTTTCCCTTCCTAAAAAGACGTAATTGATAATCCGGTGCCCACCCTGCATGGTGTATTACTTTACCTAAAATTATATTTTGTCGAGGAATTTCATATCCATCAATTTCTGATTGGCTAGCTAGTATTTCCTTTAATTCAAGTGCTAATTCAGGAGTAATTTCTTCGTCAGCATCCAAACTAAATATCCATTCTTTTGTTACTTTAGAAAATCCAAAGTTTTTTTGAATATCAATTTTTTGTGGATTATTTTTCTCATGATAAAGTGTAACATCAAATTTTTCAGCAATCTCGACTGTTTTATCAGATGAATCGTGGTTTACAACAATTATTTCTCCGGCAACAGTACTAAGAGAAGATAAACATTCCGCTAAATGTGCTTCTCCATTATGAACTGATATAACAACTGATAAATTTTTATTTCCCATATTTTCTCCTAATTATCGTTATCCCTTCATATAGTTCATTTCGAGCAATAAGATAAAACCCTGCTATATAAATAATACCACCTAAACCAATACAGAGACTAAGTGTCGCAATATTTGAAACGAATACACGAGTCATTATAAAGACAAAACACCCCATGATAATAGTTGCTAAAAGCGGCTTTATAATACTTGCCCAAAAACTGAAAGGAATGTATTTTTTAACAAGATAAATTGTAATACTAATTGTTAATGTAACAAAGAATGACGCTGCTGCAACACCATTATATCCAAATAACCAAATCAAAAGAGGTGTTAAAATCCATGTGAGAATTGTCCAGAAAACCATTAAATACAGTGTCCATTTAACTTTACCCGTCGCATCAAGTACATTTACCAAAATCCCAGAAAGTGAAGATACCATCGCGTTGAGTGAGAAAAAGGTTATACTTATGATCGCTGGTTCCCATTTGTGGTGCCATTTACCGTAGTATTCAATAAAATATGGCATTGTAATGATCAATCCAACTAAAACAGGAAACATACTTGCACTAACATAAAACAATGATTTTTCAATCGCTTTTTTAAGTACTGTCACATCATGTTGCAAACGTGCATAACTAGAAAATGTTACTTTAGTTACACTATCAACAACAAACCGATAGGTTAAAAATGAAATTCGTTGAGCAAATCCGATATATCCAATTTCTCCAAAGCTTAAAAACTTTGTTAAGATAACAGTTAACATATCGTCTTTCACAGTAGCGAGAATATTTTTTATTTGAAACTGTGCCCCGAACTTTAAATGATGCAGCGAATCCCGATCAATTCCAAGTCCAATTTTCCAAGGAGAAATCATAAAATAGATTGGTATTCCAACTAAACTGGAAAGAAGGAATGCCCATGTATAGCTTGCTATTCCAAAGTTTTGTAATACTAAAACAATTAAAACAATATTAAAAACAAGTGATTCAGCAATCTGTGGAATAATAAGTTTTTCAAATTGTATTTTTCTCTCAAGTAAAATTGAAGGAATTACTTTAAACGACGAAAGGAAAATAGAAAAAACTAGGACGAGTAACAACGCTCCTCCATTTGCATCAAGTTTAAAAAAAGGGAACAAAATGCTTTGAAGCGAAAACACAATTAAAAATATGCTCAGCGTTACAATTGATTGAATAGAAAAGCTCGTTGTAAGATCTGCATGAGTCAATTCTTCTTTCTTTTGAACTAATGCTGCGCCAATTCCAAAATCAGTAAAAAAACTTATTACTCGTTGAATCGCAATTACGGCTGTATAGATACCAATTTCAGATACTGATAAACGAGCTGAGATAATAAGAAAGGCAATAACTGAGATTATTTGCAGCACAAATTGACGAGAAATAAGTGCGAGAATTCCGTACACTGACTTTCGCCCCACATGTGTGACTTCTATGTTAGGTTCGATGAGATCTGTTTCCATGGCTTAGTAGTAAGTAATCGAAACATTACTCGTATATCCCCTGAAATAGTTGAAATAAGGCGAACTGTTGAACCAGGATTATCTACCCAGTGCACGGGCTCTTCATATATGTTATATCCACTTTTCTCACCAACGATAAGTAATTCTCCATCAAAAAACCATCCATTATCCTGAATTTTTGGAATAAGTTTCTCAACAACGTCTCGCGTAACTGCTTTAAAACCACACTGTGCATCAGTAAATGATGTTTGGAACCATAATTTAATAAAAAAGAAATTAAGTGTACGAGACGTTATTTCTCGAAGCATTGTTCTTCCCTCAACAAGCGCTCCCTTTTTGAGTCGAGATCCAATCGCAATATCATATCCATTTTCAAGCGCCTTACAAAGGGCTGGGAGATGCTTTAAATCTGTCGAAAGGTCCAAGTCCATATAAGCACAAATATCACAATCTGACTCACTCCATGCCCTCTTTACAGCACGTCCTCTTCCCTTTTCTTCTAAACGAAATAATTTTATTTCAGAGTATTTCTTAGCAAGAGTCGCTCCAATAACTGGTGTATTATCACTTGACGCGTTATCTGCGATAGTTATTCGCCACGCATAGTCTTGCATGTTTTTTTTACAGAAAGTATGGAGTTTTAAAATACTATCCTCAAGCTCTTTTTCTTCATTATAGACAGGGATTGTAATTTCAAGTGAAAGTTTCTTTGCAGCCATAAATAGATTAGAGCATGTTTTTCTTATGCAAATAAATTATACCAATAACAAGCCCTAGCATACTAGTAAGAGTTATTAGATTTCCTGTCATTTCAATCCATGTTGATATATATTGTGCTGATACCATATGTGTTCCGATCGGAACTACTACCTTCATTCCTGACGTCAGATTCGTGTGTGGTACTTCTTTGCCATCAATATATGTTCTCCATGCTGGAAACGGCGCAGTTCGCAAAAGAAGAGTAACAGGAGTAATAGCTTCAACAGAATATCCCTGAGCATAGGACAGTATAGGTTGTTCATTAATTGTTCCTTGGCCATTAATAATGGCACTTTTTTCAGTTACTACGTCACTTTCGGTCAAAGGTTTGTGAAAATTTTTAGGCATATACTCATCTGATATTTTAGAAATAGTAAAACGAATTGATTTGGAATCAGTTAGTGATTTAGCTGTATCTTGAGTTAAGAGTTGTGGAACAAATAATTTTGAATATAATAGTATGCACCCAAGCATGACTCCAATAAGAAAAGCATAAAATAGTATTCTTTGGTTTTGAAGGTATTCACGGACATACCAGATCACTCCTCCACTAATAAATGATGAAAAGAATACGACAAGTAACAGAAAGCGCCACGGAAATTGAAAATACGACATCGCAGAAATGCTTTTCCAGAGAAGTTCAGAGTTTTGAAGTGTTAAAAAAGTTGCTGCGAAAAAAAATAAAATACTTCCACCAAGTATAATTCCTTTTTCTCTATTCTTTTTGTAGATAAAAATTCCTAGAATAATCCCGATAATAGTAAAAAGAATATGAAGCTTACCGATTCTAAATGAAATACCATCAACACATCCTGGTGCTGAGCCAGCATATCCCCATGCACTATCCCACAACTGATTCATGCAAACAAAGTGATCACCAAATTTTGAACCTGTTCCTGTTATTTGTGAAACAACATTCGTGTACTTCATCTCTGTAACTGCTGGAAGCCAATAAAATGCAGAAAGTGTTATTCCGAGTATCAAAAGTATTCCAAGTGGTAGTATTTTTTTATATTCTTTTCTTGAGAGATACATGATTTTCATCCCACCAATAACAACAAGAACAAACGGTGTAACCATCATCGCAGTTAAGTTGTGTGACAGAATAATGCCTGCGTATGCGATACTGCTTATACATACATAACGCCATTTTCCTGTTTTATAGGTATTCCATATCCCATAAAAAAGTAAGGGTAAAAAAGCCATTCCCCAAAACTCTGCAACCGCACCTCGTACATAAATATTCACTGCATGATATGGAGCAAATAAGTAGAAAAGAGCGGCAACAAACCCTCCTTCTTCTCCCCAGATATCTTTTGCAAACAAATACATAAACATACCTGCTAATATAACGCCACTCATCATCATTAGTTTTGTAGCAACAAGAGCATCTAGTCCAAAAGTCATCCAGAAAGCACCTATATAATATGCAAAAGGCGCATAGAACGTAAAAATAGGATACCCATATCCATATCCTAGATTCATCACCCAACGAACGGGTATCATTCCGTCACGAAGACTGAGTGACATCTCTGAAACACGAGCTACCTGAGTATTATCATGCATCGTGAAAAAACCATTATAAAAAAATGGTAATACAGTTAGCACTGATAGCACACAAAGAAGTACTAAATAGAAAAATGATTTATTTTTTACTAGCTGCATAATATATTGTTATATCTCGAACAAGTACTATACCTAAGAATATAAGACCGATAATTGACAAAATATTACTAATCATTCGAACTGGTGTTTCAGTAAACATAAATGTCACTTGATTAGTGTTTCTCGGTATTACGACATCCATTACTCCTTTATTGTTGTTGTAACTAATTGGGATCATAACTCCATCTGCTTTTGCAACCCATCCTGGATAATAAATCATGTTAAATCTCATGTTTCGCGAACTATCTCCTGTAACATCTATCATGTATGTGCCTTTCTTTTCTCCAAGATATGTTACTCCTTTGCCTTCTATTTCTGATTTTGGTTTTGAAAAAGATCGCTCTTTAACCCATGTCGGTAAGTATTCATTTTTTATCGTTGTTGAATCATCATTCGTTGAATAAAACATGTCATCTCTTCCTGAATATTCTTGAGGTCGAATAAAAAAGAATAAAGGGCCAATAAAAAGAATAGCAAGTACTACGCCAACAACATATTGCTTTTTACCTTTTATCATATCGATTACGATAGCCACCACCATCGCAAAGAAAATCATAGTAATAGCGAACAAACGAAACGGAAATTGAATAAATGAAATTGGTAAAGTATTCCAAATAATTACACTCTGTGAAGTATTTAAGAATAATGCAATTGTGCTAAAAAATCCTAGAAAAGTTAGTAAAGCCATGTTTATTTTCTCTACTTTCTGTCTGTATTTGAAAAGAACAAATGAAATACCTGCAGTTACAACCAAATAAAAGTAACTCAATTTTCCAAAAAGCATATGATCCGGTTGGATAAAATAATTTCCTATTTCACTGACTGTTGTCTGTGAGAAAATCGTATAGTGCAATTCATAGAGTGCAGGTATCCAGAAGAAAGATGAAATTAGTAGAGAAATAATGAGAAAAAGACTCATGCGGAGGATTTCATTTTTTCGCTGCCATACCTTATGTCGAATAAAATAGTAACTAACAAGTAATGGGAGAAAGACTATAGCAAGCGTATTGTGTGAAATAATAAGAAAAGATAACCCAATAATAATTAATGAAACATATCGCAGTTCCATCACCCAAAAAACAAATGGCACAACTGCAAGAGCCAACACTTCTCCTATAGATCCACGTTTATACATATCGTAATAATGATATGGAGCATACAAATATACTAAACTTCCGATGATACTTGGGAATTTTTTTAACCATTTGTTAAGCCACAAATAAGTAAATACTCCACTCAAACTGAGAGAAAGAATGAGTAGTATTTTTATAGAATTAATAAATCCGAAATGAATTAGGTGAAATGCTTCTGAAATATATAGATATCCTGGGTATAAAAAATTACTTACCGGATAACCATAATGGAAATATAATCGTGGAATAAGTCGAACAGGAAATTGACCCTGTGCAAAAGCTTCATGAAAAGCAGTTAAACGTATTATCAATATATCTCCATCGTCTGAGACAAAAAATCCTGGATGGAATAATGGAAAAATAAGTGGAAGTGAGCATAACAGAATAAGTATGATAGTAAAAAGCTTTGCTCTCAGAATATGTTTTACTAGTTCCATACTTATCGGGAGATGATTTGGTAAACCGAATAATAATAATTTGTATTTCCTTGTTGGACTTTAAATACTAATTTCATTGGATACAAATTTGCATCTAGCTGTGGACGATGGTTGGGTTGATAGAACACGAAATATGCTGGCATTTGTTTAGCATAGACCAAAGCTTCATCTGGAAGTGTTTTATCAAATCCCCAATACCCTTTTAGAATTATATTTGGATTATCAACAAGCTGCATTTCAAGTGCAAAAGGCATCATACCGAATGTTCCTTCTGTACCGATAAATATTTTTTTATCCTGCGCTTCTTTTTTAAATAATTCGATACTTTGATCAACACCCCATCCTGCGTTCCATCCGTTTATATATTGCACATTATCTGCATCAGCGATAGGAGCCTTTGTCGGATCAACGGCAAAAGTGACTGACGTATAAAGCGGATATATAATAAAGAGAATCACGACAAGTATCTGAGTTATAGAGATAAACTGTTTATCTTTTGATTTTAGAAAATAGGAAATACCATTTAAAATAAAATTAAGTCCCCATCCAATAATTGGAAGTAGCATAAGGCTCGTAAAGAAAATAAAACGAGGGAAAATAACTTTTCCAAATAGTGCGAGAAATATAAATGGAGCCAAAAAGTAGATAAATAGGACAACTTTTTCTTTCCATTCTTTCATAAAAACGCCTAGTCCAAGAACGAGGAGTAACGAATATGAGATTCCTAGATATTGGAGTAACCAACTAGTTAATCCATGAAAATTCCCAGAGAAATAGGTTAAAGGGTGATGAATCCATTCACCAACTGGATAAACAAAGGTAGCATTCTTCGTATTAATCATGCCGTAAAGTGGAGACAATCGAAGGATCGTATACATTACCTGAGAAATGATTGCAGCAAACCCTGCAAGCAGTATCCAGCGTACGATTTCTTTTTTCCAATTTTTTCTTTCAAAGTTACCTAAAAGGAGAGTAAGTGGTACTGCTGCAATACTAAAAAACGCATTCGTCTTAGTAAGCACTCCTCCTCCCCAAATAATACCAAGTGTATATGCATTAGTCACTGTTCTGTGCCTAACAAGAAGAATCGATAAATAAAGCCCCCAAACAGCAAATGCGCCTACCATACTGTCATAGAGAGCCATCCGATCAAGCACTTGTGCAAAAGGGAAAACGACATATAACAGTGCAGTCAAAAAAGCCATTCGTTTATTTTTAAATAGCTCATATGATAGAAGCCACAAACCAACCAATGTAAAAAACCCACAAACTACAGATACCATTCGTCCAGCGATTAGTGGATCCTGAATAAATTTAATGAAAATAAGCGCAACCCAGACATACATAGGTTGCTTACCATCAGTTAGAGATATGAATCGCCAGTTCGCATCCTGAAGTGCAATTTGTGCCCATCTAACATAAATAGCTTCATCAGTAAAAATAGGGAGGCTTTGTAAAGAAAGGAGACGAAGGAAAAAATATCCAACTACAAGTGCTAGACTGATGAGTATTTCTTTCCAATACTTTTTTATAAGAACCATATGATTATTATACGAGCAAATGAAATGGGAAGCAAACGAGATTCTCAAAAATAAATGTCATTCCCGTGAAAACGGGAATCTATTTGGTAAGATTCCCGATCAAGTCGGGAATGACAGAGTTTTCTATGAGTGTCTAGCGCTGCAGATGCAATAAAAGAAGCACAATGATACACTTATGAAGATGGCTTTTATATTCCGCTACAAATATTATCTTCTCTTTCTTCTTCTCGTTCTTATTGGTTTTTATCTTCGATTCCATGCTATTAACGTAACTCAGGAATTTGGGTGGGATCAGGCTCGAGATGCATGGAAAGTCCGAGATCTTCTTCGCGGACAACTCGTCCTAGATGGCCCCATAACAGGAGCTGGACGTATTCCAATTGGACCATTTTATTTTTACTTCCTAGCGCCTTTTTTCTATTTCACGAATCTGGACCCTGTTGCCAGTAATTATTCTGTCATGATCGCGTACATTATCAATATCTGTGTATTTTATTTCGTTTCGAAAAAACTATTTTCAGAAAAGGTTGCTGTCGCTGCATCAACACTCTATATTTTTAGTTTTTATCTGATCCACCAAAGTCAAATTCAATATAACGTCTCACTTGTTCCGGCTGTTTCTATTCTCCTGTATTATGGAATTTACCAGCTGTATCAAAAAAAATATTACTGGTTCCCTATCCTTGCAGCGTTATCGGGACTATTTTTTCATCTTCACTTTACATTTCTTTTTATTCCACCAATTATTGTACTTTCACTGATATTTTTTAAAGACTGGAAACAAAGTATCAAGTATATTATTCCAAGTTTTTTTGTCTATGTTCTTTTCTTTATTCCGACCATCATTTTCGATATACAGGGAGCACATGGGGAAACATATCGAATAAAAGATTTTAATAGTTCATATACTCAATCATTTCATTTACGTTTTTTCTTTTTTCGACTTCCACAGTCGCTTGTTCAATTCGAAGCTCTCCTGTTCTTTAAACAATTAGCAATGTTAAAATATATTATTCCAGCTGTATTTTTTATTCTTACAGCGTTTGAGAAAGATAAAAAACTACAACAACTCGGCCTTCTGATGATTCCATGGTTTGCCGTTCCAGTCATCGGATTTACGTTATATAAAGGAAGTATTTCTGACTATTATTTTTTACTTCACATGCCACTTGTGATCTATATGATCGTATATATCATGTATCGATTAATTAACATTAATCGGCCAATTTTCATAACACTTTTTAGTGTATATTGGCTTTATTATGGTTTTTATAACGTCAAAGCACTTTTGGAACTTCCAACAGACAAAGGAATTGATCATCAGCGAATTGCTGCAAGAGAGCAAATTACTAAATACGGTGCAATTAGTTATAGTGAAGGAGATATAAAAGCCTACTTTTATCAAATCTGGCAAGATCAAGGAAATAAGAACAAAGAAATTAAAAGATATTAGTTAGAGTTCTTTGTAACAAGTATTGAAAACCAAATAACACTGATTAATCCACAAATACTATTTACCCAAAACAAATACTGCATCACTGGATCAGTCCATGTTCCCATATATAAATATGGCAGATAATTTCCAAGTGCGATAATTGAGAGAAAAAATGACGGATAGATACATGATTTGTTTTTCGTTATGAGAGAGATAAAAGGCAAAACATAGAGAAGATACCATGGTTGGAAATTAGATCGGTAAGATACGACTAGTACCGCCAGAAACATCAATGCTACTCCCAAAATCATCATCGTATTCCAGTATTTCTCAGTTATATTTTTTCGCTTTAAGAATAATAAAACATACATCGGTAACAAAAATAGTGTCGCAAATTTCGTAGCAATTGAAAGAACAGTGATAAAAACACTCCATATCATGTTCTTTTTAAGAAGTAAATAAAGCGACAATACCATGAGAAACATCATAAAGATATCGTTATGTGCTGAGATAAGCGTTTCAAAAATAACCAAAGGGTTGAGCGCGAATATTACCAAACCAGCTGTTTCAGATTCTGGCGAAATAGTTCGAAGAATTTTTCCAATAACATACGTCGTTCCTACATATGATGCGAGCATAAGTAATTTGAATAGATAAAACGTCGGGAGAAATAGTCCCATTCCTAAGTATGATAAGGGTACAGTGACAGCAAGCCATACTGGCCCATACGGATATACTCTGTGTGTCCAGTGCATAAACGAAAGCATCGGGTCAGCTGGATAATCTAACGCTTTGTGGAGATATGGATTTGCATGATACTGTGTCAGAATTTTTGCATCAAAAATATAGTTAAATAAGTCATAAGAGAAAGCGTTATACGATAGAAAAAGAATAACCGAAACTGAGAGAACAATCATCCAGATCGCTTTTCGCGAAATATGTTTAATTGATCCAACGACATTAAGATACATCCCTGAGAAAAGAAGTATTAATAGAATAAAAAGAAGCGTCGAAAGTGGACGATTAAAGTATCCGATATTCTGAAATGCTTTCTCAAAAGCATAAAGAAAGGGAAACCGCGATATAACAAGTCCTAAATCTATTTGCGTGAAAGAATAAAGAAGAAGAAGTACAGAAGCGATGATATAAAACCCAAGGACTATTTTTTCTGTTTTAGATAACTGTTTTAAAAAAATCATGTATTATAACTATACGCCATTTGCTCTATGCCATACGCAAGTTCAATCATATTTCCCAGAAAGCGCATTTTTTTTAATTTTTAATAATTCATTCACTCCGTCAATCGAATCTTTCACTGGATTAACCCGTCTCGTCTCAACATAAAGCCATCGTACTGGAACTTCTTTTATGTTATTTCCCATTTTTTCAGCGATATAAAGTAACTCGACATCAAAGCCACTTGAGACACTCGATCCATTTATATGCTTAAATCCATTATGAATGGTACTTACTTTACTAAAAAGATCTTTTGCGACTGATGTACGAAACATTTTAAACCCACACTGAGTATCTGAGATATCTCTCACTCCGACAATGGCTTTCCGGAGAACCATATTCGCACGAGAAATAAATTGACGAATCAGTGGAGAACCTTTTCGAGTATTTGCACGTGATCCGATCACCACATCATATCCTTCATCAAAATACGGAAGTAATTTTTCGAGTTCTTCAATAGGAGTTGCCTGATCCATATCTGTAAAGAGCGATAACTCATGTTTAGCAGTAAGCATGCCAGCTGTGACTGCCCCAGCCTTACCAGTATGAGAGTTTTTAATGAGTCTAAATTTGGGGTTGTCAGTAATAAATTCTTCAACAAAATCCACACTTCCATCATGTGAACCATCATCCACAATAATGACTTCATAATCGAATTTTTTACGTGCAAGATAGTTATTTACTTTATCAAGTACGCCCTTTTGGAGATTAGCCATTTCTTCAAAACAAGGAATAATTACTGAGAGGGATATGTGGGCACTCATGAGGAAAATTATACACTATCAGAAATGCCTCAGCAATGATTCTCTAGCTTCAAAAGATCTATTACAATACCCTTGCATTTAAATAAATCTATATGCTAGGATATATTTCATGAATCGACATTTTTCTTTTTCTATTTGCTGTTCCTCCGTCTAAAGTAGACGAGGGATTTCTGTAATAAGAAAAAAACACTGACCTCCGTCTACTGTAGATGGAGGTTTTTTTGTGGGAAAAATGTCGAAATGTGGCAACACATACAATTTTAAATAGCGGGAGGTCGTAGTTCGCCAGCTGGCGAACGAAGATCTCGAGGCTTAAACAAGCCGAAGATCCTGGAATCATAACGATTCCAGGGCATACGAACGAAGAGAGGCGCCACATTTCTTTTAGAAATGCGGCATCACATACTATTGTAGATAATTAATCTAGGAATGAGAGGTGAATAAAATATGTCAATTGAAAATGGAAGTAGATACGCAGAAATTACACGATCGCTCAGCGAACAGCCAGGACTTACTGTGGTCGAAACAAGCTCACCACGAGTCAATGAACGAAAAGGGCTCTCGTATACTGATACGAGAATTCTTGTCGCGCCAGAAAGTGGAAACTTGACGCCAGAAGAGATTCAACAACTCGGAGCGGGACTTCTCACAGGTGTTCAGCCAGTAAATAGAGGCGAAGACACACTAGGATTTGGACGACTCACATCGTTTGATCGACTCGGCCCACATAGTTTTCGGACTATCGCTGTCGAACTCTATGGAAATGCTGATGAAGCATTGAGTAGGGTTAAGTAATATTCTTTATCCCTGATGCTACTGCAGAGCATCGGGCGATAAGGATTTTAAAACGAAAAAAGCACTGACCGAGATGAAGTCAGGAAGTGCTTTTCTCGGTGACGCATTAGCCCCGATCAAATCAGGGTTAGTCACGAGAATGAACGCATCGTCCTCCTCTCACCTATATAGGGAAGTCAGTGCTTCACACAGATCTGTCGTTTAAAAAAGCCGCTCGTTGTAGGATAGAAGCTTAATCTTTCCTTCACGACGACGGCCAACCCCAGGAATACCAACGTAGGTGGTAACCCCACAGTTGATCGGTTTTTCTTCCCGATCAAGCCGGAGGAAACCCTGCGAATCAAGCCGTTCAAGATTTGCCCGAGTGGCAAGAATGGTGAGATGATGAGTCACAGCAAGTACATCAGCACGGGAGAACTCCCGAACAAGCATAGTGATCCAAGACCGATTCCGTTCCCTCACGTCAGGGATATTCTCCCCTTGTGGAAAACGATACCAGTACTGTTCCTCTAGCTGGCGCAACTTCCATTGGTCAGGATGGAGAGAATAGAACGTCCTCCAATCGTTATAAGGGAGCATAAGCCCGTGTTCCTGTTCGCGGAGGCGCTCATCTTCGATGACCTCAACTTTTCCGAGCTCAGGCCATCCTTCGATCAACGCTTGTAATGTTCCATGAGTCCGGTGATACGGGCTGACGAAGATAACATCAGGCACACTCCGACGCATCGAACGAAGTCGCTGTCCGGTTAATACCGCGTCAGCTGCTGCTCCCTTAGCAATTGGGGTATTATAGTCCCCAACACCAAGGGAATACTTCGCTAATACTTGCCGGGCAAGTTCTTGCGTAGTAGGAGCACCTGGATCGACTTCGAATGCTGCCTTGAACTCGTGATAGAGTGAATCTAGTTCTTTTAATGGACGAAGATCGTTAAATGCCGATCGTGCATGCCGAATGAGTGTTAACCGCCTAGGCCACTTAAGACGATGTCCCCAGATGAGCCTGCGATACAGGTCGAGTAACATGAGTTGACCCCTCCTTCAGTTAACGACAGATTTCAATGTGCGTAAACGGAATATAGCAAAAATAAGAAAGGAATTCAACTATAGGACTATCTCTTGTTTTGAAGTTGTGTTTACGGTAAAATACCTTAGCCACGGCCCCATCGTCTAGTGGCCTAGGACATCAGATTCTCATTCTGAGAACCGGGATTCGAATTCCCGTGGGGTCACATAGCAGAAGATTAATGTTTCTTTATATCTTTAAATAGCTCAAGCACGTTATCTTTAAGCAAACCTCGGGTAATTTTTATTTCATATCCTGAATCTTCAGCTAAGTCATTTATACTAAGTTTACGTGGACGTAAAAAAGAAAGATCACTTCGTGATAAACCAAACCGTACATCTGCAATTTTTGCTTGAAAAATCCCAGCAGCACACATAGAACATGGTTCATTCGTGCCATATATAGTGCATCGTTAAGATTGTTTCGCTTAAGTGTTCTACATGCTTCCCTCAGTGCCATTAATTCTGCGTGATCAGTAACGTCACCTATTGTTCCATTCTCAGCTCTTCCTCTTCCTACAACTTCACCATTATGTACAACTATCGCTCCAAATGGTAAATCTCCTTTTGATTTTCCTTTCTTTGCTTCTTCAATAGCTTGAAGCATAAACGTTTCGTCTAGTGATGGTTCCATATAAAACGATTATATAGTATCAAAGAAAGACTGAGAAATGGACACTAGTTACCTCAGTTACGATTGATCTACTACCAATGCGAGGAGCATTCCACACAGTATTTCTCATTTTCTGCTACAATACAACTACGGAAAGGAGATATAAATTTATGAACGGAGTAATTAAAACAAAAACAGATAAAGGATTTGGATTCATTAGTCGTGAAAACGAAGAAAAGGATCTATTTTTTCATTCTAATGATTTAAAGGGTATTACATTTGACGAACTACAGCCTGGTACACAAGTTACATTTGAAGTGGTTGACACTGAAAAAGGTAAAAGTGCTAAGAATGTAAGTGTTGTTAAATAACGATATCTTTACGTCAGAAAAAAGCTCATTGAAAAATGGGCTTTTTTTGTAGCAATTAGAGTGTTTTGAGGATAGATTTATCATCACTGATGATATCTTCTTTACGTGGAATTGGCTCTCCCCATTTAAGCTCTTTCGCGAAATTATACTGCGCTTTATGTCGTTTCATTACTTTTACTTGGATGAGTGCATCTGATGTAAGTACAGGAAGAATTAAAAAACCTTTTTGTTTATCCACAGCACCGATACTTCTTCCCCAGAATGTGTCTTCGGCAGGAAGCTTACTCATCGCCACATAACAATACTTCGCTTCTTCCCAGTCAGATGCCATATGAAGACTATCGCGCATTTCCTGACGAAGTGTACGCTGAAAGTCTGGTCGAATAAATCGCTGAGAAAAATGAACCCAGTAGTCTTTAGTCAAAACAAATGAGTTAGCAACAAATGGTGCTAACAATTGTCCAGGCAACACGTCTTTAGCAATATGTTGAATCAGTGTATGCCCAAAACCAGTTCCTGGTTCAATAATCACAAGAACGCCACGGCAGAGCTTATATGCATCTGCTACTAACTGTTCTGCCTCGTCTTTATCTAATTCATTCAGCACATTTGAAAGAATCACTAGATCGTAGATTGTTTCTTCTCCAATACCATTTGTTACATCCCGGCTCTTCCACAGGGTTTTTACTGGGAACTGCGTATCACCCATTATCTTTTCACCCAGGTTTTTTAGATCATTATTTACATCAATACACGTCGCAGATTCGATAGAGGGCCATAGTTCATGCGCTGAGAAAACACCAGTACCCGGTCCAGATCCAATATCCAAGACAGTTACTGGCTGCCATGACGCAAGAGATTCCTGGACTTGGATAAGTGACGCTGAGATTTGTGCATATGTTGCAGGAAATCGTAATGCTAGATATGCTAACGCATCAGAAAAACTATTTAGATACTCGCCATTCTTACTTTTTTCTCGTGACATATACCGAGTATGAATTGACTGAGCAGATGCTGATAGCAATGTACGATCCTCCTGTAACACCTTCTCTATCGCTTTTTCAAGTGGCTCTGGGAGGTTAATAAACGTTTGGTGCATGGATGGAGTATACCAAAATGGTATATAATCACCTATATGCTCAGAAAATCCCTCCAGCGTGGGCATTTATCGATAATCGTTAACTATATCGTAATTGCGTCGCTACTACTAATAATGACCTTCATCATCGTGTTGGTCCTGCTCTATATTCAAAACCCATTTACCCAAAACATATCACAGTCTGAGACGCAAACAGCCAATACGTTCGATCAGGAAGTAACCGCGTGGACTCCGTATGAAAATAATACCTATTTTATAAGTTTTGATTTTCCAGCTGGTTGGCATGCACAGGACTACTCGTCGTTTTATAACACCGGCGGTTCTCTCGTCGCATTTTCACCAGGAGAACTGCCTTGTGGGACGTGTTCTTATCTAAATAATGGTTATTTCTCATTAAGAGTCTACAACGCTCAGACAGATCCTAATTTTTATACCCTCTATCTTAATAAAACAAAAAAGGTTGAAGAAGACAGAAATTATAAAAAAGTATCAATAGACAGTAAAGTTGGAATATTATTCGGAAATACAGTCAGTATTGAGAATGAAGGCTGGGTATTTGATCTAACGCTTGATAAGAATAATGGGAATGATGCTATAGAGAACTCCCCTGTCATGAAGCACGTTATTTCATCATTTAAATTTACAAAACTATTTACGAAATAGACAAACATATTTTTGTTAGCTTACACAACACTATATTTTTAAATTATGAATGATTCCCACAACCATTTCAAAACAGTTGACGAATATATACAGACGTTCCCTAGAGATATTCAAGAACGACTTCAAACAATCAGAGCTATGATTCGAGAAGAACTCCCAACAGCACAGGAGGTAATTAGTTATAATATGCCTTCTTTTAGAGTAAACAGCACGTACATCATTCATGTTGCTGCATGGAAAAAACACATCGCAATCTACCCCATACCAGCAGGAAATGAAGATTTCAAAAAAGAAACCAGCCCATATATCGGTTCAAAAAGTTCCCTCCATTTTCCACACAACCAAGATCTCCCATTACATCTTCTTAGAGATGTAATACAATTGCGAATAAAAGAAACGCTGTTAAAATAAAAATCGACTTATTCGCTTAACTTCATTCTACCCATTAAGTTTCGTATACTCCTATTTGATCGCACCTATTTAATTTTGCTATAGGATTTGATATACTTCAAATATGGTGAGTATGTAACTCATCGTACCTTAACACAATAACAGGGGGTAGCATCATGGGAGACTTTCACGTCAATCTCTTCGACCTACTGCTTTACGCACTACTATTTCTCCTTGGGAGGCGCATATATCACTACATAAAATTCATGGTGTGGTATAGCTCGCTCCCGACGGCGGAACTGAAAGTGGATAACAACCAGATCACCTTCCGCTACCTAAAATCGACACTCGGAAGTATTTCTACCTACAAAGGTGCCAATCGATCTCACTTCACCGCTGTTCATTTGAACGCAGTAGGAGGGGCGGTAGTGAGTAACGTTAGTTCGATCACAAGGCCTGATAAGCCAGAAGTCTCAGCAATGCTGACGATTGACGGCATCCAGATCACCTTTCCGATGTACAAGAGTACCACACGCTGCGAGTGCCCAACGCCAGTCCCACATTGGACCGGGACACTATACAAAGGGGTGTTCTTCCAGGATCTGCCAGAGAATGAAAACATCACTGGCATAATAGAATTGGTCGTTCGCGACCAAGGTATCAAACGTCGTAAGGAGAAGCAAGAACCAGTTCGAAAGACACGACAGCTTTTCCAAGTGCCAAGCCCTGCATAACACCGTTCAACAACACAAGCACTGTAAGGTGCGTACTCTTAGGAGGTAATCGTCTCATCGTCAGGATGAGAAGTAAGAAGCCCTTTTGGGAATACGACCACACCCCAAGGTGCTTTTTACTTAATATAACTAACCACTAAGTTACTTGTTATAATGCAGTAACTCATGGAAAAAGATAAAACGAGTTCTCGACTATCTGCTCTTGATGGACTTCGTGGATTTGCGATTATTCTCGTCTTTTTAAATCACATCAACACAGCATTCATATCTCCATATCTTTCACCATATCTTTTCGGCTGGATATTTGCTGACGGAGTTACTGGTGTGACATTTCTATTTATTTTATCTGGGTTTTTAATGTCATACTTGTATCCGAACCCCCCGTCACCACTAGCGTTTCTCCAAAAGCGTTACACCAGGATTTTTCCACTTTTTCTGACAATGTGTAGTGTGATGATGATGTACCGGCTGAATCCTCATGCATCATGGTTTTATTTTATTTCGATCATCTTAGTATTTGCGATAATTACTCATATTTTGTGGGTGTATGTGATTAAAAAACTTCCACCACGTGCTGGGAACATGCTCTTCATTTCATTTCTTTTTATCCAAGTAATTACTGGAGCATATTATCTTCTTTGGATCATGCGTCATCCTCCCCTTTTCTTTAGCCAGTTTCCCTACCCACTTCATGAAGCAGTAATAGGACTAGTTAACGCCACACTCACGCTGCCACTTGGTGACTATATTCCGATGATTGATGGTGTGTACTGGACACTTGTCGCCGAAGTTCTATTTTATATACTCTATCCATTTCTGTTCTCCCCACTTGCCAGATATATCAGTACGAAAAGACCTAGTGTTCAAATTGCTTTTGTGCTTTCATTGCTTCCATTTTTCGGTGGAATCCAAATACTGTCACAGAGAATATTCGGACTACATCTATTACAACTTGAGTTGTTTTACTATTTCGTAACAGGTATAACGCTTGGAACTATATATAAAAATCGTCCGGAAATAATTACATCGTTCTCGGCTTTTTTTACGAGAAGATTTTATGTTCTTCCTCTGGTAGTTTTCCTACTAACTCTCGCCTCTGTACATGCAGTGGGGGTAATATTCCCGTCTTTTGCGGGGCCATGGATTAGATTACTATTTGCGATACCATTAACAGGTTTAGTCACACTTCTTCTGGATAACGATTCTATTCTGGCAAAAATCGGGAGTAAAAAAACACTCGTTTTTATCGGAACTATCAGTTATTCAATTTATTTAAGTCACGCGATCATTATTCATGTGTTTGAGAAAATATACACTCCAACAGATACGCTAACTAACATCGTCTATCTATTTTCTGTCTTTTTAGTAGATGCTCTCGTCGCATCAGGATTATTTTATCTCCTAGAAAAACCATATTTTACGCGGAGTCATGAGAGTAAGGCACCAATAACAGTCGTCGAGAGAAAACTCATAAAAAATCCCCGGTATATTCTCGGTACCATTCTTCTACTATATATTTTTTCACTTCTTATGACGTACCAATCAACGCTCAATTTTTTCTCCATCTCAGATCCTATAGATTCAACCCATATACGTTCTCCACTCATAACAGAAAATAGCATTACGCTGACTAAAGACAATTCTCTCACAGTTCAATTCACTGCAACTGAAAACAAACTCGGTATTATTACGATGCAGGTAAAACATAAAAAACCAGATTCAGCGACTACTCCTCAATCTGTACTATTTTCGCTAAAAGAACTCTCAAAGAATACTGTTATCGCTACTTCTTCATATGAAATGCGACTTTTTGACGATGCCGAGATATTTCCGTTCGGATTTCCACAAATATTAGATTCTAAAGGAAAAACATATATCGTAGAAATTGCAGTAAATAATCCTGATTCTCTAGATACTATTACGATTGATAAACATAGTATCTCAGCTGTTTACCCAGTAAATAAAATGTCTTTATTAAAACATCCCAGTGAGTTTATTCACTTCATGGAAGTAAAATTACTAACAATTGTTACAAATCCTGAAGCGTTATTCGTATTATTACTATCACTTCCACTTGCTGTACTTCTGGTTGTCTAACAAATGAGCTTTTAGAAATTATTGACACATTTCTTTCAATTGCTATACTCAAGAAACAGTAAATAGTTAATTTTAAAATACCTATGTGTAGAAATATTAAAAATCTTTTTAACTTCGATCCTCCAGCGACTAAAGAAGAAATTCATAATGCGTCACTTCAATTCGTTCGCAAACTTTCTGGATTTAATAAGCCATCACTTTCTAACGAAAAAGCTTTTAATCAGGCTGTTGAAGATGTATCTGAGGTTGTTCGAAAAACCCTTGGCGCATTTGTCACAAATGCAGAACCACGAAATCGAAAAGTAGAAGCAGAAAAAGCCCGCGCTAGGTCAGAAGCACGATTTGGAAACACCTAATGTAAGGAACCTCTTTCTTGCAAATTTTTTGAACTCTTGTATACTACACATATGCTTAATTTATCCTCACTCATGCTTGGCACCGCTAACATAAAAGAAATGGCTGAATTTTATGAGAAAGTTTTTCAGAAAGCTCCTGACATGACTGAAGGAGAATGGCATGGTTGGCAAGTCGGAAATACTTTTTTTGGAATTGGTTCTCATTCAGAAGTTACAGGAGAGGCAAAAGACCCACAACGAATTATGTTTAATTTTGAGACGAAAGAAGTTAAAGAAGAATTTGAGAGAATTAAAGAACTTGGTGCGACAGTTGTTAAAGAACCATATGAAATGGGACCAGGCTTAATCGCGACATTCTCAGATCCAGACGGCAACTACTTCCAACTCATGACTCCTTGGGAAATGGAATAACGCTATTTCTACCCCTACTTAGTTAATCCTTGTCTCAATTTCATTCATACTTTATACTTTCACTAGTTATGGGAGAAGAAAATCCAGGTAATACAGATCGAAGCATCTCACTTGAGCGAACAAATGTGAGACGAACGATGCTTGAAGTATTTACATCATCTGCTGCTCTTTTAGACACGGCTATTCCAGAGTTAGAAGCAAGTATCACAAATCCTCACCTCAAAGAACTACCTATCTCATACAGAAGATCATTTAAACTCGTGCAAAACACCTATCCTAATCAAGTCGTCGCCATATTTAGTGCATTCCAACCAGACTTAGGGCCGATGGCTAGTGGCATCCTTTATCCAGAATCACACATCTTAACAACCAGAAGATCAGATGAGAATAAGTGGGGGGCCGGGACGTGGACACTTCCCATGGGAAAAATAGAACCTTCAGATGCGACTTCAGCAGATCAGTCACTTGGCGGTGTTATTACGAGTGCTGCACATCGAGAGATGAATGAAGAAGTAGTAAAAAGATACACGGGTGGATTTATGTGTATCGCTAATTCTTTTTTAGACGAAGAAACGGGAAATCTGATCCATGTGTTAGTAAACGAGATAGGCGACGATGATTCTATTCATGATAAATCGCTAGAGGTTAACCTACCAGACACACGAGAGCACTCCGATATACGATGGATTACAGCTCAAGATATCCCAACACTTTCACCAGTAACCGATGGTACTAAATTCGCTTTTCTCATGGCTCTAAAATTTATCAAAGCTCAAAACAAAAGCGCTCTAGAAAGCGGAAGATATACATAATGATAAAACTCCAACTACCTTGTTAATATTACTATAAGATTGATTTATCGTTTTTTTTATACTATAATCTACCTGTTCTAGGTCTTGATCACTTCTCTTTGCTGAAGTGTGATATATCTAGTTCTTTTTACTCTTGCACGAGAAAGGAGCACATGTGGCTAATTTACGTTGCCCCGCGTGCGGTCGTGAGAACATGTTTAGTTTCCGTTCTGACGCCACACTAATATGCCTCAGGTGCGGGAAAACGGGAACTCCACAGGAGTTTCAACCCGAGCCAGATGCATTAGTCGACAGCCTCGAGAATCGCGTGGCCGAGATGATCTCGACGGGGAAAGATAATCCCCGTCTCACTGCTCGTCAGATCATCGAGTTCCTTCGGGAACAGATGAACCCTGCACAGTAGTGCAAGAGAAGTGGTCCGCTCTGATAAAACATCGGAGCGGACCAACACCCACGTTAGATACAGTATGCTAGAATGTCTTTGATGACCCTCGCTGATGAACTTAAAATCCCAGGACAAAAATTAGTTCCACTCGTTATCGGTGGAATCGGCACAGAATCCGCAATTCCTTATATGCGCTCACTGCTGCGACGTAATACGACAGCGACAAAAGATCAGGAACATATCGGCTATCTCATGCTCGTCGCATCAAGTATTCCAGACAGAACGGAAGCAATACTCATGAAACGCAATGGAGATAGCACACAGTATAATGCGATCACTAAAAAATTAGAAGAATTTGCACATTTTGGAAAAAAAGAAGGGTTTGGATGTATGGTTACGTTATGTAATACCATCCATACCTGGAGAGAAGATAAAGAAACTGGACTTAAAGAAAAATTAGAATCCCTTAACCTCCCATGGATCTCTATCATGGAAGCGACAGCTGACGATCTTTCTAAAACATATCCTCCGCAAACCACTATAGGAATTCTTGCGACGACTGGAACACTCCATTCTCAACTATATCACTCTGCGTTAGAAAAAGTAGGCTTACAACCTATCGCCCCAGATATAGATTCTGAAATACAAAAAAATATTATGAAAGCGATCTATGACCCCACCTGTGGAATTAAAGCTAAAGGCGCGACAAAGGAAGCGACCAGATTACTTTTAGAAGCCATGAAGTGGGCTGAAAATGAACATGTCTCTGCTGTCATTTGTGGATGTACCGAGATACCTCTTGTTCTTACGACAGAGACATATCACGGAGCAGTGACACTCATCAACCCACTTGATTCACTGGCGAAAGTCACACTGGAACTAACTCAATCAAGCAAGTAGTCGGGCTATTTGTTGCAGTATGTTCGCATATGCAAAAACATCTGAAACATGAATATCGGCGATAGCTTCTATTTCATGTTGATCGGCCGGTCCATATACCCAAATTCCAAAAGTTGAGAGTCTTCCTAAACGTTCCTTCTCTATTTGTTTGGCTACTTTAATCGCCTGCGCATCAGGATTTGAGTCTCCTGAATACAGGATAAGCCCTACTTCTTTTCCTTCTTCTCGCTCAATATCATCAATCATACTGCGCATCGCAAACCCTTTTCCTTCTTTAATTGTCGGCTCGAATCCACGAGTAAATCGCTGTCTTAATTCAGGGCTTTGGATGTCTCCCCCCATCCCCCACTCAGATAACGGAGGCGAATCTTTGATAATCATCTCAAGGATATTCGTGATTCGTTCTCTTATCCCAGTCCCTTGTGGCATAAGATTCATAATATATATATTTGCAAGACCAAGTGGAAAACCGCTCGAAAATGATACGCCTTTTTGTTGAATAAGAAGTGGTGCTTGTTCCTGTGTTGTTATTCCGTTTTTATTGGTCGGAAAAATAACATCAGCACCAGTATCATAAGAGGGTTCGCCTAGTTCTTCAACTATAGCAGTTCTTAAAGTTTGGAGTATTGTAGTAACCTCTTTTTTGTGCTTCATAAAGCGATCATCGATCGTGACGACATCATCTTCACTTTTTTCCTTCATTATGTATTTTTCAAAACCATACGTACCAATAATTCTCGCAGTATGAATGCCGTTATGCCGAAGATGGTTCGCTGCATCTTTTCCTCCCCTATTAGTAATAACACCGAGAACTCCGCCGTTCATTTCAATTTCTCGTAGTGCTTTAGCTGAAGAAGGCACCATTTGTACTCTTCTCGGATCATCTCCTGGGTGAAAACCTGCATCTGGATCAGAACCTATAAGAATAGTGTCGTCTAAATCAGTGATTAGACAAATTATAGTGTCTGAATGTTGTAATTTAGTTATTTCTGCATATAAACTGCTCAGATTATCCGTACTTTTTTCCATATATATACCATAGTATATCATTGGAGATCGTGGCTAAATGTATGAAAATGATATGAATACATATCCTCTAGTTTGACAAAGAGAAATGAATACGCTATAATACACATATCCTCAGTAGCAGATTTGAGAAAATATATCTGCTTAATTTTTAATTACCTCGAAAGAAGTTTAAGATAAAGATACCTACCTATTTTATTTTTTGACCGCGTATCTTTTCTTTTTTTTAGACAGTGTTATTCTATTTAAGCAGTTCTATTTTCATCAAATCCTATGTATGTCATTCTGATGAACATGTAGAATCTTCGTAAGAGTCATTACTCTCAAGATTTCCATATACATACAGAGTGACATGTGAGGTATTATTAAATACTATGAATACTAAACCAACAACACCACGAACAAAAATCAAATCGCCTTTTGGCACCTATTTTAAACAACTAGAAGAAGTAGATAAAGATCTTAAGAATTCAACAGAATTCGGATCCATACTTATTCTCTCACTAGTTGAAGAAATTGGTGAAATGTCACGCGCATATCTCGCTAAACATGGCCGTAAGCCAAGTAATCTAGCTGCACAAAATGATGAAACGTATCAGCAAGAATTAGGTGATATTTTAGTTACTATTATTCGGTTTGCGAAAATTAAAAATATTGATTTAGATAAACGAATCAAATATACGATTGCTAAAATTAAACGAAGAAAGTCTGCTCCTAAAATCTAACGAATTATCTAAGATCCACAAGCGTTGTTGAATTATTCTTATATAATTCAATAAGTGCTTTATGTCCAGGAAGTACTTTCTCTGGAATCGCATCAAAAGCATACCAGTCCCACCCTTTACATTTCTCTGGTTCCATCGTTCTGATTTCTCCCGAATAGTCTGTAATGTAGATTATGAAGATAGATAGTATATACTGAATAGATGAAAACTCCCCACTCTGCAGGAACTGCGCTTATCACTGGTGCAACGAGCGGCTTTGGATATCAGTTTGCCAAGCTGTTCGCGAAAGACAATTATGACCTCGTACTTGTCGCGCGTGATAAAGAAAAATTACAGGACATCGCGACTCATCTCCAAAAAGAAAACGAAATATTTGTGAGAATTATCGCTAAAGATTTATCAGACGCAAAGTCTGGTGAGCAAATATATAAAGAATTATCCGAGGCAGGAATTGAGATAGACATTCTCATAAATAATGCAGGGTTTGCAACACATGGAGAATTTACTGAAGTACCACTTGATGAAGAGTTAAATGAAATTCAGTTAAATATAACCACACTTACTATTCTTTCAAAACTGTTTCTTAAAGATATGCTAAAAAGAAAAGAAGGAAAAATTCTCAACGTCGCATCAACTGCAGCATTTTTCCCTGGTCCCTATATGGCCGTCTATTATGCTACGAAAGCCTATGTTCTTTCTTTTTCTGAATCACTCGCTGAAGAAACTGTAGGAACAGGTGTGACTGTAACAGCACTCTGTCCAGGACCCTCAAAAACTGGATTTGCCACGCGAGCAAACGTCGGTAATACATTGCTATTTAAAAATGGTGTTATGGACGCAGAGACTGTCGCAAAAATTGGTTACGAAGGAATGATGAAAGGAAAAAGGGTAGTACTCACCAACCTTTCAAGTAAACTTGGGATCACACTCACGAGACTCATGCCACGATCATTTCTCGCTAAAGTGGTTAAAAGAGGACAGAAATAGGTTAGTAGTTAGAAGGTAATAGTTAGAATATATTAGATTGCCGCGCTTCGCTCGCAATGACAAAGACTCTGAATCTTTGAGGCTTGCATCTTGAGGCTTCTCTCAGTCTACCTTCTGAGGTTGATTCGTTCGAACTGTTGTTCGTGGAGCTTTTTCATCTTCATCTTTCTCATCAAGTACTTTTGGTGATTTTGCTTTTACTTTAAGTGGTTTCGTAAGAGCGATTTCGAGTACTTCATCTAAATGCGTTACGAATTTAAATTCCACATCTTTAAGAACTTCGGCCGGCACATCTTCTAAATCTTTTTTATTATCTTTTGGTAAAATAATTGTCTTTAGCCCTGCTCTATGAGCTGCGATAACTTTCTCTTTCACTCCACCAATTTCAAGCGCTCGACCTCGAAGGGTTATTTCCCCTGTCATCGCGACTGTTCGTTTCACTGGGATTTTCGTAAGAGCTGAGACGATTGCAGTTGTGATCGCAAGTCCTGCTGATGGACCATCTTTTGGAACGGCACCTTCTGGGACGTGAACATGTACATCAATTTTCGAATAGAATTTCTCAGGAATCCCCAGTGATACTGCGCGAGCGCGAATATATGACATCGCTGCTTGGCATGATTCTTTCATGACATCACCTAGTTGACCCGTTAAAATTAAATTCCCTCTTCCTGCCATAAGTGCTACTTCGATGAAAAGAATATCTCCCCCAGCTTCTGTCCATGCCAGTCCGGTCGTCATACCAATTTCATCTTTTTTCTCCATCATACTCGAACTATATTTTCGAGGACCTAGGAAGCCTGGAATATCTTTTTCAGTGATTTTAATTTTCCCTTTTCTGCCTTCTGCTACAGTTTTCGCAACTTTTCTAAAGACTGTCGCAATTCGACGTTCAAGATTTCGAACTCCCGCTTCACGAGTATAGTATTGGATAATAAAACTGAGTGCGTCATCATCCATCGTAACTTTTTTTACATCGAGACCGTTTGCTTCAAGCTGTTTGGTAAGAAGATATTCTTTCGCAATCTTAAATTTCTCGTCATGGGTATAGCCTGCGAAATTAATAATTTCGAGTCTATCACGAAGTGCTGGTGGAATAGTATCCAGAACATTTGCAGTCGTGACAAATAATACATTTGAAAGATCAAATGGAACTTCTAGGTAGTGATCTGAGAACTCACCGTTTTGTTCTGGATCAAGTGCTTCAAGAAGAGCACTTGATGGATCACCACGATAATCAGAGCCAACTTTATCGATTTCGTCTAACATAAAGACTGGATTTTTTGTTCCTGCATCTTTAATTCCTTGAATAATTCGTCCAGGAAGTGCGCCGACATACGTTCGTCGATGTCCACGAATTTCAGCTTCGTCACGAATTCCACCCAGTGATACACGGATGAATTCTCGATTTAACGCACGTGCAATGGATCGTCCGATAGATGTCTTTCCGACACCTGGAGGTCCGACGAAACAGAGAATCGGCCCTTTAATCTTTCCCGCTAATTTCTGAACTGCAAGATACTCAACGATTCTCTCTTTTGCTTTTGAAAGTCCATAATGATCTTCATCAAGTATTTTTTCTGCTGCTGTAATATCGACATCGCTTTTACTTTCAGTACTCCACGGAAGACCGACTAACCAATCGATATAATTTCGAATATAGCCAGCTTCAGGATTGAATTGGTTCATGTTCTGAAGTTTCTTGACTTCTTTTTTTGCTTTTTCCTCAACATCCTCAGGCATTTTCGCTTCTTTGATTTTCGTTAAAAGCTCTTTTATTTCATTACCATCTTCCTCACCCAGTTCTTTTTCAATCGTCTTAAGGCGCTCCCTGAGCATCGCTTCTCGTGCTCCTTTTTCAAATCGCTCCTGAGTTTTTGATGCAATTCGTCGCTCAAGCTCCAAGACTTTAATCTCTTTAGCAAGTAAATCAGCCAGTTTTTGGAGACGCTCTTTTACATTTACCATCTCGAGTAGTTCCTGGCGTTCTTGTGGCTTGAGATCCAGTGCTGATGCGATCAGATCTGACAACTCTGAAGGAGAATTCTCGGACATGATATTCATAAAGACTAAAAAGTCTGCAGATTTTCCGAAATTCATCGCTCGACGGAATTCATTTGTTAAATGATTACATAATGCTTCAAGTTCTGGGGTGTTATCAGCCTCTTCAGGAAGATCGACGACTCGTGCCATAAGAAATTCGTCATGTTGCTCAAATGATAAAATTCGAACACGTGAAATACCACGAACTTGCGCATTAATTTCTCCATCAGCTCGAATCATTCGTTCAATTTTCGAAAGAGTTCCAATCGAATATAAGTCAGCCGTGGTTGGATCATTTAAGCGCGCATTTTTCTGCAACACAAAACACACAATTCTGTCTTGTTGTGCGAATGAAGACTCAAGCGCTGCTAAACTCTTAGGACGACCAAAGGTTAAGACTGAGTCGGTATTGGGGAAAATGATTCCATCTCGGATGGGAATAATGGGCACTACTCGTTCCATAAAAATGTATTAGCACTCTATCATAGGATTTGCTAGCTGTCAAGCCTTTTGGACTGTAACATACTATAAAATAGTAGTGCAAAAAGGAGGAATATTGTTGAGTTTTTTAGGGGTTGCGCACGCATGGCTTACGCACCTATAATATGTGTATGACCAAACCACGAATGGACACCACCCCAAATATCGGTCCAGTAGAGCATGTATCGATAAAACTAACAGAATTTATGGGAACTCCCACATCAATCATTGTCCATACAGTGATCTTTATTGGTGCGTTCGCCCTCTATTTTTTAGGGATTGAAATTAACACGATTCTTCTCGTTCTAACGACACTTGTCTCACTTGAAGCGATCTACCTCTCTCTTTTTATCCAAATGACCGTAAATCGCAACACAGAGAGTCTGGAGGACGTAGGCGAAGACATCGAAGAGATCCAAGAAGACGTTGCTGGAGTTGAGGGAGATATTGATAGAATTCAAGAAGACGTTGAGGATTTAGGAGAAGAAGTTGAAGATATTTCTGAAGACATGGATAAAATCCAAGAAGAAGAAATAGAGTCAGATAGTATTGATGTAAATCAAATTGATAAACATCTTCAAGCAATTGTGAATGACCTTGAAACACTGAAAAACGATATTACTTTATTAAAAAATAAAAGTAATACTCCTTAGCGTTTTCCTTGGCATGTACTAGCACTCCATAACCCGTTTCCTTCTAACTCTGCTAGACGCTGTGCTTCTTTAAATTCTTTTTGGTGAATATAAGGCACGTTATAGGTATATTCATATCCATATCCCGAGCGAATTATTTTTTCATTAACGAGCGTACCATCTGATAGATATACATATGCCAGCATCCGTCCGTATTTATCTGTTACCTGCTGTGTGTTATCTGATTGAAGTGTTACAGTCTGTCCGTCAAGAAGTGACTTCGTAAAATCAGATGCTTCTTTACCAAAGCATTGAACAGTTTTTCGTGGATCAACTGTTTCTGGAGTATCGACACCAATCAAGCGAACTGTTTTCATTTCATTCTCACGAGTAACTTTAATCGTATCTCCATCGACTACTTTCGTGACAGCATACTGTCCAATCACAACCTGAGTTTGAGTGACAGAAATAGGTGGGGCAATAACGACATTTTTTGTTCCGAGAATTTCCGGATGTGAAGAAGTCGAAGTTGCATAATAAATAACGGCAAGAATAATAGAAAGGACTAAACTAATATTTTTTTTAGACATTATCTAATAATACCAGTTAATTAGAAGCTTGAGAGGATTCTACAAATATTACTTCACCTGCTGAAAAATATGTTTCTATTTTAAGTCGTTTGGTAAGTACATCACGAAATGAAACCTTCTTTCCACCTATATCTGAAATGACATCTTCATATACGAATCTTTTTTCTTTTTTTTTCATGATTATTAGGAGATCTGTATTATACTTGCACAAACATACGCTGCAACTCCCATGCATACGATCATTATTATTTCCATATACGTATGGTAGCGTACCTATATAAGAGAAATGCGTAAAGGATGTAAGGAAAATGAAATAATCTGTTACCATTAAGCACGAATGTGCTGTTTAACCATCGAAAGTAAATCATCAATGGTAAATGGCTTTTGTAAAAATCCCGCTGCTCCTACTTCTTTAGCGATTCGTTCTGTTTCGTTATTTGCCGAAATCATGACAATTGGAAGTGATGCTGTTTTCTCATCTGTTCTAATACTTTTTGCAATTTCCCCACCATTTTCACCAGATAACCAGATATCGAGTAGTAAAAGCTGTGGATCTTCGTTTTTGATAAGTGAATGAATATCGCGACTATTATCTGCCGTAAAAACAGTATATTTGGCATCTTCAAGAATAATTTTCATTACCTCTACTATTGCACTATCGTCTTCTGCAACTAATATTTTTCCATTCATATCGACATTATACATTACGCGCTCAGTACCGTTCTTACTCCTCGACCGTTACATATGCGGGCTGAGGTCGACTGCCGAATATCGCAATTATTTTTCGTATGAACTCTTCAATCATTATATATCACATCCTTTATTCTGAATTGAGATATCGTTTCGTTAACACTCTGAAAAAGAATTCTCGGCACACAAATACATAAGTGGGTAAAGGTGAAAACAGGAGATATGATGGTTGGCAGGATACTCATCAGTTACTCCAGTGTGATAGCAAAGGAGTGAAGGAAGTATAACAAAAGTGAGTACTAAGTCAAGTCAACAGTAAGATTTGGATCATAGATGCGTAAGAATATACCAACAACTCATAACGAATATTTATCCATATGTATGAAAACTGTAATAGATGAGGTAAAAGTGTTTGTTCAAGCGTAGAATTGTTGCTATAATACTGAATATTATATGACGTACACAATTCTGGTGGTAGAAGATGACAAAGGTCTCCAAAAATATTTAAAAGAACTCCTCCTTGATAATGCCTATAATGTCCAATTAGCTGGAGATGGCATTGAA
The DNA here is from genome assembly GCA_964503265.1 of uncultured Gammaproteobacteria bacterium. Classification (GTDB taxonomy): domain Bacteria; phylum Patescibacteriota; class Microgenomatia; order Levybacterales; family UBA12049; genus CAZCYO01. The sequence continues at coordinate 51,233 of CAZCYO010000001.1, read as the reverse complement.
GCACTTGATCAACTTGGAAAAATGGAACCCGATGTGATGGTACTTGATCTCGGACTTCCGAATATGTCTGGAGAAGCAGTCTGTACTGAAGTTCGCAAAAAATACCCAGAACTTCCAATCATTATTCTAACCGCCAAAGACAGTGTCAGTGATATTGTCCAAGGACTTAATTTAGGAGCAGATGATTACATTACAAAACCATTTGTGGCAGATGAATTTTTAGCTAGAATTAAAGCCAGACTTCGCTCAACAGGAAACGGCGACACGAAGTTAACGATAAACGACTTAACTCTCGATGCGAAAACACTCGAAGTCATACGAAACGGTAAACAAATCCAACTCACTCCCCAAGAATTTAAATTACTCCAGTATCTTATGAGTAATAAAGGAAGAATTTTGACTCGTGAAATGATCTTAAATAGAATTTGGCTTTATTCAAGCGAAGTTGAAACCAGAGTTGTCGATGTCTATATGGGATACTTACGAAAAAAAGTAGATGAAGGCCACGAAAAGAAACTCCTCCACTCCGTCCGAGGCTTCGGCTACGTTATTAGAGAGTAATCCACTATGTCATTCCCCTCAGTGTACACCGGGAGAATCTATATGATTTTCCTTTTTGTCTAATCACTAGTAACAAATAACTAATCACCTATTCAAGCCATATTTCCACCATATCAATTTGTGGTGACAAGTTAGAAATTATATCGACACCATAATTAGCTTGATTTGACGCCCAAATAACCATATCGCCACCATATCACCATAACTATGGTACTTTAAGCCTAGCCATATCTGGCCCATACTTTGACCATATCCCCCATATTGATGTCATCCCAGACTTGATCTGGGATCCAGGCAACTAAAGTGTTGTTCTTGCAAATTGAACAAAAAAGTTTTACGCTTTTTATATGGATGAGTCATCTGCTAAATTATCAGAAGATATTGATGGTAGAACACTATCTGGCCCCAAGCATCCTCATGATGCACACGGCCATTTTGTTCACGTTGATCACACAGATCCATCCTTTCTGCCAAACAACCAATCACCCATAACTACTAGCCAAAAGTATCCAGTACTAGATGCCCTTCTCCCCCATGGCATAGGAGTCGATCACAAAGTAACAAATGACGATCTTCTTGATGTCCATGTCGGCAATCCTCTGCGTAAAATTTCAGCACTGCTTGAAGAAATTAAAAAACAAAAAGCCTTTAGTTTTACATTGAAAGGATCTTTAGGACTCGCGGGAATTGTCTTAGTGATTGGAACATTTGGATTCTTTGGCGGAACACATGCATTATGTTCGAAAGGTATACAATCAGAGGTTGGAACCCTCCGGATTTTAACAGCAGTAGATACTGCGAAAAGAATTCCAGTAGTATCTATCCTGACAGACATGCTAACGATACTTCAGGGAAAGCAAGTCCAGAATAAAGACACACAAAGAGTAGTATTAATTAAGCAAAATGGCTCAGTCCTCCATCTCCCGATAAATAGCTCATTTTCTCCGAATTTGTATGAAGGGAAAAGTGTGATAGTGACAGGAGAGGAAGATAAGTGCAGTAACACGGTTAATGTAACAGATTCAAAAAATATTCAAGTATATTAAGAAATTACTTCTAGCTTAGATTTAATAAATTCGACTATTTCATTTTCATCTTTTTCCCCAAAATATTTTCCGATAAAAATTATTAATATTCCAAATCCAATAAATATAAACGGTATAGACAATGCCAAAAGCGGATTTGCAGTAAGATGGCCGGGAACTATTTTTGAAGGAATAAAAAGATCATCAATCGCATTAAGTGCGGGGATAAGGCTCAAAATTGTTACCCCTAGAAACCAAAATATCATGAACAGTTTAACAGCTTGATGAATTCCAAAATAACCTTCTATCCTCGTTCCATTATTTTCTTTAATTAATTTTCCATAAAAGACTGGTTTGAATGAGTTTCTATAATAATTAACTTTTTCTAGTCGAAAAGTATTCCCCTTTATACGATAAAAAAATGTCTTTTCGTAATCCCATAAACGAGAAAAGCTCGCCATAAACGTATTTCTCTCAGCGTTATCACTAATTTTTTTAATACAGTTTTCAACAGATAACTTTGTAATAAAACTAATTTTCATAATGGATGGTATTATAGCAGAGGTTAATTTTAGAGACGGTTTCAAATCGCTATATTATTTTAGGAGAACTTTTTTATAATTTCTTTACAACCTTGCAAAATAGTAGGTTTCATATTAGCTAAGTAATCAACCATTTTTTTATCTTTTTCTTCTAAAAGTGCTTTACTAAAGTTTTTTCTGGTTTCGTTAAGTGGTATATCATCTGTGTCTGAGTTCACTAAAATAAAAATAGTAAAAAGATCATCATTAGCATCTTCTGTATAATGACGTAATCTATTAATATGTCTACTACCTTCTATCAAATTAATTTTATTTGATTCCATTAAGGTTGCTACTTCAACAAGTTTTTTTATTGATTCTTGTCGTATTCGTGCAGGTAGAGAGAGTATCATTCTAATTTGCTAATTTATTTGTAAGAATTAAATCTTGATATGGTTTTTCCTTGCTAATAATCCTTTTTTCAATTAAATCGGGAGAATATATCGCAAGAAACTCAAATTTTTTCATATCATCAGAAAGTTTTTTACCAATTCGTACGTTGTTTTTCCCATCCCATAAAAACCAAATTGTTGCATCACCTGTATTTAAGTCTTGAAATGTTCTTACAAACCCCGGAAATACAAATTCATGTATTTCTTTGTTCCCTATCACGCTCCACATGCCATTTTTGATTGCAGCTTTAACACCTGTATAAACTGGGGGGAAAAGTAATTTGCAAGAGGTAATAACATCTATGTCCACCTGCTTATTTACATCTACTATGAGATTAAATACCCGTATTAAAGGTCCAAAAAAATCTAAATAAATATACTGTCCATATGCTTTTTTGTTATTAGATAATGGGATTTCGAAAATATCGCCAATTTTTAAACGACTCATTTTTTTTGATTATACTATAAACCTATTGGTTTAAGAATCTCTTTCTCCATTTTTTTAAACTGTATAGCAAAAAATAGTCCAAATAAACTAATAAAAATATTAAATACTAAATCACTCATTTATTCACTAATGAAGATAAATATTTAGATTTCTTTACATAGTTATTAATGTTATTTATTTCCTTAGCTATTTTTAATAGAGTTTCTTCGTACCTTTCATCTTCGAGCTTTTCAGTCCAAATCAAATCGTGCATATAATCACTCTGAATAGCATAGGCGGATTCTTCTATACCCTTCAAACTTTCTAAAATATAATTTACTTCATTTTCTTTAGTACCATTCAAAAGAAACTTTACTTCAGACAAATGTTTTTTTAAATGCCTAACAACTTTCGGTTGTTCTAGCTCAAGAACTGTTCCAGCTAGACAGTATATATCAAGATTTAATGAAATATCAAAATCTGCTATTTCCTTAAGAAGTTCAGTTTCAAAAGAAAGCCCTGGATTGGCTTCGTAGTAATATAAAGCACTATTCAGCTCAACAGTGCAGCTTTTTGTAAGATATTTAAAGCTGTCTTTATGGAATTTTATTTTATCAAGCAGATGCTCCAAATGCTTTTCTAATGGTAACTTACGAGATAAACTTGACTCTAAAATCCATTGATTCTCCTTATTAATAATTTTTCTCGGCGTTTTTGTACCGACAGTTCGGTATTCACCTTTTATTCTAGTTTTTGTTGGATTAACGCCGACTTCTTTAGTTATTTCATCTGGATTCATATCAAATCCAATAATATTAAGCCACGCAGTACTCTCGTTTTTTAGCCCAGGATCGTTGAACATATGAAGCATTATATCACGCAATTAAAAATCATTGATATTTAACCCTGTTTCGTCACCTGGTCCTGCACCGTTTTTAGGCTTAATATAAATTTCGCCCGTCTTTGGATCTTTAAAAAGATCCTTGCCACTATCACCGCCTTTAATATCATGAATATCTTGACCACCGTTTTGTAGTTTCTTTATCTCACCTTCACTCAACTTTGTATCTTGTTTTGGATTTCTAGATTCATCAAGTAAAGTATTTATACCTCCTATAATTTGATTAATTGTCGTGCTGACAGTTGTATTTACAGCAGATTTAACAGCTGGATTAGTAGCATAAACATACACTCCTGCACACGCTGCTGCTCCAATAAAAATTGCATCATCTGCAAATACTAGCTCTCCAGATGGATCATTCAGATTAATAGGATCACCATTTGCATAGTCATAGCCATTCTGTGAGTTTGGATTATTTAGATCTCCTTCGTGCGGGTCTTTTGAGGTGAATGTTCCTGTGGTTGGATCATAGTATCTGGCACGCATGTAGTAGAGGCTTGTATCGGTGTTTAGTTGTTCTCCTTTGAATTTAAATTCTGCTGAGCTTGATCCGGTGAGGAGATTTCCATAGGGATCATATGTCATGGTATCGAGTGAGTTTCCGCTGCTATCTGTAATAGCTCGTATGTTGCCTAATCCATCCTCGAGATAATAATTACGATTACCTGAACTTACTCCTCCTTCACTAACCAGGCCGTTTCCATAGAGGTAGTAGTTATCTGTGCTATTTTGGAGATCTTGTGTGATAAGTACTTTTTCTAGACTTCCTGAGATGTCATTAATATATCTTCTAGTCTGTGTCCCATTTACTTTCTGCCCTAACCTCTTCCCATTTCCATCATATGTAAACTCTATCGTTGGATCCCCACTCGCAGATTGAGTAGCAACCTTATTTTCTAAATTATATGCGATTGTCTTACTTCCAGCTGCAGTCCTATTTCCATTGTTATCATACGAGTAACTCGTAGAACCAAATTGCGTTAGCTTATTATCATCGTTAAATGTTGCTGTAGTCTGTACTCCATCTTTAGTATTCGTTAATCTATTTCCTACCGCGTCATATGTGTACACAAATGAATTAGCTGGAAATGTCGTTGTCAGTAATCTATGAACTGAATCATATGTGAACTGAGTAGTATTTGATTGAACTCCTGCAGCTTTTAATTCTATCGCTATACCACCGAGTTCCGAATTATCATTCCAATTTATATCAATACTAGTATCATTACTATTTTTAAATTCAGTAAGAACTTTTATATTATTATTTGAATCAGCGAGTTCCCCATATTTTGTAAACCCTGACCCTACAGTCGGATTTGCTAATCCATATCCATTTGCAAAAGCACCAAATGTTGCATTACTATTACTTCCGAAGCTACTTAATGAAACTGATAGAGTAGATGCTGTTCCACTGGCATCATAATTTGTCGCTGATTGAACTATTGCCCCGGATCCATTACTTCCACTTGTATCAACATTACTTGCTTCATCTAAAGACCAGTCTATATCTGTTTGTGTTTGCCCACCAAAACTTATTGTAATTGCTCCTGAAGATGGACTGGCTCCTAACGCACGAAATACACTGATTCTCCTTCTACTGCTACTTGAGTCATCATATACTACGCTGTTTACTGCAGTCCATGTTAATCCATTGCCTGAAACTGTAGGTTGATTTGGATTTGCAGTAATAGCCGTTCTACTAGCGACAGTTAACAACTGTAATTTATTCGCAGACGGTGAAATAGATGATGTATTTGCTGAATTAACTCCAGACGAGTTAGATCCAGTTGTCTTATTCGATAAAGAGATATTCGGATATACTGATGATGAAGTACCCGCCTTAATTTCTACAGCAATTCCTCCAACTAAAACAGAACTAGCATATGAAATATCTACTGAGGTATCATTAGTGTTTTTCCATTGAGTGCTAGTACCTACATTTGTCGAAGATGCAACATCTGAAGAAATAGTAAAACCTGAACCAGCTGTAGCCGAAGTATTTCCATCTTTACCAATCCCGGCATACGTAGCATTTGCTGTATTTCCAAATGAAGACAAGGTAATTGCTAATGATGTTGCGGATCCTGTCTCATCTTTATTCGTTGCAGATTGAACAATTGCACCTGAGCCACTAGTCCCTGTTGTATCGACACCAGATAACTCATCCACTGACCAAGTTATATCAGTTTGCGTTTGTCCACTAAAATCTATGGAAAGTGCACCAGATGTAGGGCTTGCACCCATCGCTCTAAATAAGGTAACTCTTCTTCGACTAGTGCTAGTAGTATCATAAACAATACTGTTTACCGCAACCCATGTTAGTCCATTTCCTGTTACAGTTGGCTGATTTGGATTAGCAGAAATATCAGTTCTGCTTGATACAGTTAACAACTCAAGTTTATTTGCACTTGGCGAAATAGATGCAGTAGAGGAACTATTCACATTTGTTGTACTTCCTGATATCAGATTAGATGCGGAGACAGTTTCGTAACTACTTGTACTACCCGCTTTTATTTCTACAGCAATTCCCCCTAATTCCGAAGGATCATTCCAATCAATATCTACACTTGTATCATTAGTACTCTTAAATTCTGATAAAACTTTAATTGCATTATTTGAATCAGTTACTTCTCCATATTGGGTGAATCCTGAACCAGCAGTCGGATCTGCAACTCCATCTCCATTGGCAAATGTTCCATATGTTGCATTATTTGTATTTCCAAAAGCTGCTAATGTTACAGATAATGTAGATGAAGAACTACTACTGTCATAATTATTAGCAGATTGAACGATAGCTCCTGATCCATTAGTCCCAGATGTATCCATACCACTTACTTGATCAACAACAGCTGAATAATTTGTCTGTGTCTGTCCACCAAAATCTATTGATAATGTCCCACTTGTTGGGCTAGTACCCATTGCTCGAAATAGAGTTATTCTCCTTCTGCTACTACTCGTATCATCATATACTCGGCTATCGACAGCAACCCATGTTAATCCATTTCCTGTTACGGTTGGCTGGTTTGGATTAGCAGTAATTCCTGTCCTACTAGCAACTGTCAGTAATAATAATTTATTCGCTGATGGTGAGATAGAAGATGTCGTATATGAACTAGCACTTGTAACGCTACTCATTGTAGCTAAATTACTCACAGTAACAGCAGAAGGTGAAGAAGTAGGTGTAGTTGGTAATAATGTCCCACTTTCAGTCGCTGTTATAATCCCTCCAACTGCATTTCTTGCATAGTCAAATTTTGCAAGTACAGTTGAACTTTTTGTGTGCTGAACAGAACTTAATCTATTTGCATTATCATAGGTGTAACTACTAACTATTCCATTAGGAAGCGTTTTAGTCTTTATCAGACCATTATCAAAATAGGTAAAAGTAGTTTGCTGACTATTCCAATCAGTAATTGTTTCTATACGATTAGCGTTGTCATATGCGTATGCTACTACCTTACTGCCTGGATAAGTAATTTGTGTTAGATTATCAGTATTATCATAGGAATAACTCACTACTTTGCTATTTGGGTCTGTTACCTGCGTTAGCCGATTGTAAATATCATAACTGTATGAGGTTGTTCCAAGACTATCACTCATCGATGTCATATTTCCTCTATCATCATAGGTATAATTTACTATTTTATTGTCAGAATATGATATTTGAGTAAGCCTATTTAAATTATCGTATTGATAAAGCGTATCTTTATTATTTGCATCTGTTCTTTTAGTGATATTCCCATTTGCATCATATTCAAGTGCTGTAACTTTACTAAGTGGAGTGGTAGACCCCGTTCTTCTATTTAACTTGTCATAAGTATAGGAAGTCGTTTTATTAAGTGCATTTAAGTTAGAAGTAATATTCTGATATTGGTCATACCCATAGGTAGTTGTATTATTGAGAGCATCTTGGACACTACTTAATGACCCGGCATTGTTATATGTAAACTGGGTTATTGTCCCATCAGGTAATGTAACTTTCTTAAGTTTATTTTCCTTCGTATATTCATTTGTCGTTATTCCCGCTGAGTTTGTACTCGTTAAGACATTGTTATTGTAATCATAAGAAAATGTTTGGAACTTTCCTTCTGAATCAGTCGATTTCTTTAACCTTGCTAATGTGTCGTATTCAAACGTAGTAGTTTTACTCAAATCGTTTGTTTCTGTTAGTTTATTTCCAAATGAATCACGCGTCCAAGTCATGACATGTGTTAATGGATCAGTTTTAGTTAACATCTCTCCATATGAGTCATAGGTAAAGTTAGTAATCCTTCCTGACTCGGATGCTTGAGTCAGATTTCCGGACCCATCGTAAGTGAATTTAGAAACTTTGGGACTAGCCCCATATCGACCATCAGAAATTTGGGTAATTCTATTACTTCCATCATAGGTGTAAGTAACGGTCTTGCTATATGGATCGGTTACAGATGTTACATTTCCATTTGAGTCATAGGTATTTGTGGTTGTATGATTTCTTCTATCTGTAACTGTTAAAGGCGCATATTCGGTTCCATAAGTATAGGTAGTTTTATTATTAAGTGGGTCGATTTGTTCTAGTATCCTCGCTTTTTCATCATATTTAATTGTTTGCACTCTTGATAGAGTGGATGAAGTTGTTGCAACTCTATGAGTGTCATCATACGTAAAGGTAGCCGATACACTTCCTGAATTCACTTGAGTAGCTAACCGCGCATCATCATTATATGTATTAGTAAGAATTGTGTGACCTAATCTGTCAGTAATTGAGCTAAGTTTATAATTGTCGTTATATCCGTACTGTTTTGTTTCCCCATTGGGATCAGTCACCGAAGTTAAATTTCCTTGAGAGTCATATCCATAGGAAACCTCTCTATTCGTCCAGTCCTTAACAGAAGAAATTAAATTACTTCCGTTATAGGTAATCGCTAGTTGATGTCCACGATCATCACTTATACTTGTTAGTTTATTTGATGAATCATAATTGTAATTCGTTTTGTTTCCATTTTTATCACGATATGCCACCAGCCGCATATTTGTTCTTGTATATTGATTGGGATCTAAATAAATATCGTGAAATTCATATTCACTTTGATCTTTTTGTTTTACTTTTAAAACAGTTAACGCGCTGGATGTAGAAGTAACAGTAATTGACGAATGAAAAACACTTTCGTCTGGTAAGTACGTACTAGTATTACTCACACAGTAGTTAGTAAATGTTTCTCTTATTCCAGTGTTTGAATTAAACGCTACTTTATATCGATGATTAAACGTATCATTCGGACAAGTCCCAATAATAACCCCATCAGCTGAAGGATTATTATCAGTTAGCGCTGCCGGCATAAACGACCATCCTCTACCACACCCATTTTGTGCTCCAGAGAAAGAAGAATATGATCTTGTGAATGAGAGACTTGAATCCCCGGTCATTGGGAATGACATATCCGTAACACTAGTACTATATGCTCCAATACTTCTAAATGCATCAGCTGCTACAGCGACAGATTCATATGTTTGGCCATCTTTTGTAAACGTCCAATGAATATCTTCCTTTGGTGCATTTATATTCTCAGAAGCTGTTTTAAAAGAAGCAGATGTACTACTATCTGTTGTATAAGTATTTGGCGTGTAATACTCAAGTCCTCCATATAAACGCCATCCATCAATTTCTGGAGTTATTACGGTATCTACTTCAGTTGGTGTTGAGACAATAGTAGGAGCATAATCAGAAGCCCACGCAAAATCCGAAGGAATCCCATTGTCAGAAAGCCATTTGATTACAGCTACAATTTTTCCTAACTGTTTTGCATCGGCATAAGCTGGAATTTCTTGTGCAAAATCATCGAAATGTAATGAATGATGTGTAGCAAAATCACTTGCTGCTGTATTCCACTTTGCGCTATTAGATGCTGACATCGCCTCCGTATATACTTCCATTTGCACATCGTTAAAAACAAAAGAATTGGTAGATGTATCCCTTTTAAGAGAAACTAATTTAGGTCTTATTACCCATCTGCTGGCATTAGATTCAGTTAACCCAGGAGTTTGATCTAACCATCTTTGGAAATGTGATTCATAACCTGAAACTGATGTGCTTACTGGATTTTCATCTTTATCATATCCATGTACAAATTCTTTTAATTTTATGTCTGCATCCATGAGGGTTTTCCCAAATTGTGTATTCTCAATTCCTCCGTAATAAATTGCACGTTGTTTAGGACCAAAAGGATCTCCCTCATATTTCTCGATACTTACAGCCGGAAGCACTCCTTTAAAGATTACAGATTTAATTGCTACTGCTAAATCATCTTTATTAAATTCAGGAAGTGATGTGTTTTCTTTACCAATAAAAACAATTCGATCTTTTACAGAATCATAATACGCCCCTTTAATATCATCCATATCAGCTAGAAATGTGGCTGCTTGATCTAAGGCAACACCACCAACCTTGGCATTTAAAACAGCAGCAGATCCACCACCGTATGAAACACATGAATTTGCAGCATCTGCAATCTGAGGAGAAAATAAAAGGGTGAACCCAGGAAGATACGAAGTCAGGAGTAACGTTGCATTTAGTACAATGCTTATAACTAATTTAATTCTTTTATTCATTGCTATTTTTTCGATCAAACAGTGAATTGATTGTTCCCTTCTTCAATTTTTTAGCGGTAATTTCTTTTTTTGCAGCTTTAATTACTGACTTATCGGCAGTTTCTAATACAGCAGTGGTTTCGATTTGATGATCTTCATCTTCAAAATAATTAACTCTCGCATCGAAACTAATTAGCCGGTCTTGATGAGGATATAACCTGATATTCGGAAGAGTTATTTCTCGAGCATTATCCGCTAGTCCAGAAACACCGATAATATTATGAATAAAGTTGAGTGAGTTGCGGTTTATGTTTGTCTTAATAGTTGAAAATGCATATGTTTTATCTGAAGAATTTTTAACACTATAAATAAACCGTACGATATCACCAGAATCTATTTGCCCGTTATTATTTACATCACCGCCAGGAGCGAGAACAATTTGTGAATCAATCGACAAATCAGTTTGTTGAGGTTTATCTTCTTTTACAAAAATACTTTTAACTTTATCTACTACATCAGTGAAGAAATTTGCATGAGCTCTCGTGGGTGAAAAACTAATAAAAATTAGTGTAATAAAAAAAACAGCAACGGCAGCTTTTGCGTGTTTCATTAAATATTTAGTGAGCAATTTTTTTGCTCTTCCTTATCAGCGTAGATCTCTAAAAATCAGCTGTCAATAAGGAAAATTACAAGTTAAATACAGGTAGAGTAAAGATTCGTATCTAAACACTACAGAGTGAGGAAATCGAGGGCGGCGGCGGCTGACCATGCTTGCTCGCGGCAGCTTTCTTGTCCTAAGGGGTTTTTATACAGCAAGTATTGTTCTTTTTCATCAGTTATATACAATTCGATAGGACTTCCAAAAAAAGTAATTGGTTTCATGCTCGCTTCTTTTAATTTATTCGCTTCGATCGTATAGTCCCAATGCATCAGTCCCTCATGTGCCATACCGTTTAGTACAGGCCAAAAGCTGCCATTATGATATGAGTTTTGACCAGAGACGAACGTCGCAGCGTCAGTACTCATCGTTCGAATTCCGGCCTCGTGGTCAAACATATCTGTTTCAAATGAACGTCTAACAAGATGCTCTACATACTGATCATCAAGAATTGTTTCCATCTTTCCATCTTTCTTATATGTCGCCCAGAGTAAAAGAAGTGGATTGCCAGTAACTGTTTCAATTTTATTTTTATTCCCATCAAGAGCTTGCGCTGGGTAAAAATACGTTCCTTCTGGGAACATAAAAATTTCATTAAATCGTTTTTTAAGTGATACCGCTTGTGAACGAAGTTTATGTGCGAATTTCTCTGAGTGAGAGACTGTATTCTCAGCGCCATAAAAATCAGCCCAGAGATTAAATGCGAGCCATGCATACCCCTGGACCTCGACCGGTGCTATCGGGTAGAGTGGAAACGTACCATCTGCTTGAGTGAGTGATTCATTTGAATCAGTCCATGATTGAACGACTAGCCCCCCATGCTGGCGATCAGGCGAAAGTTCATATTCAAGTAAAAAATCTTTATCTCGATCTCCATAGGTGATCATCCAGTTAAGTCCACTTTCAATAGCTGGTAAACATGTGAGTAAAAATTCATTATCCCCAGTCAATTTCCAGTAATTATACAGTGCGATTAGTACAAGCGGAGTCGAATCAAGTGAATCATAATTTCGAAGTACCCCGTCTGGGTAGATATACCATGGCTTTTTTAGAACGAGTAATCTTTCATAGTTATCCGGTCGATACTCATGAATAAATTTTCCTGGTTCTTCCCCACTTTCTACATTTGTTTCTTTTCCCTGAAGCGATACGAGGGTTAACAGTCCACGTCGACAAATATCTTGGAGTTTCGATAGTTCAAGTGAAGAATTCTCCTTATTTCCAATTACCTTAAGAAGTTTTAAAATCGTAATCGCACTATCCCTACCAAAAATACATCCATAGACATCATTTTTGCCTGAAGCGTTTATTCCGTGTTCTGTTGAAAGTTCGAGGATAGTATTAAATATGTGTAAGCGAAGGTCAGATACATTCATTGGGCAGGTAACTTAGTATGCAGTTATGAAAGTAACAAAGAATAAAATATGTGTCAAGCTGAGCCATATCCTGGATTAGCCGCGTTGAACTCAGAATACTCAGCTGCCCAAACAACAGTTTCTGGTGGTTTCGCTCCTGCCTCTTCTGCTTTTATTCGGTCAATTATCCCGTCTTCAAGTAATTCACTTATTGGATGCCTATTCACAATTCCAGGAAAAACATCAACTCGTTCTGAAACACTTTCATTATAAAAGTTACCTACATGTAAATCAGTCGGAGCAGCTCCTAGTACTTCACTAAGCAGTCTTGGAAGCTGTACGACTCCAATTGTACGAATCCGAAACTGCGAATTCTTAAATGTATCGAGTGTAAATGCCTCTGCATAACTATCCGGACGAGTCCTTTCGTCGTGAAGTGGGTAAATTTCTAAAAGTACATCATTAATATCTCTTTCAATCATTCGCATTTGATCAGGGCTTGCTGATTCCTGAGCGATAAGAGCGATATCTTCATCATCAGTCGTATTGATATGCATTCCTTGTGCTTCAAGTGCTGCAATTTTTTCTTTTTCAGTTTGTGCCTCAGTGAGAAGTGTTCTATCTCCATATGCTTTATTTCGGACATCTTCACTTGCACTCATAGCAAAACAACTTAGTTCATAAGCCAAATCACCAAATTCTTTATTTCGCTGCATGAGATCTTTCATTAAATCATATGCTCGAAGAATTCCCACACGTTGATCACCGATAACATCTCCTGTATTAACAGGTAAGTCTCCTGCTAAGATATGGATAATTTTCTTCCCATTTTTTGCATCAGTATTTGTTTCTTCGATCGTTTTATGTATTGCTGTTCTAACTATCCGCTCTGAGTAATTAACTTCACGCTGTTTAGCCTCATGAGTAAGTGTATCTCTATGATAATCAATAGTTTTATCAATTTCCCATGATGGGTCTAATCTCTCTGAAGCATCTCCCCATGGAGCCATATGAACTTGTACTTCATAACCATTGTCATCAATAAACTGCTTAAGTGGAGGAGTAACAGTTTTTATTTCCCCTTCTTCTTCAATTTCATACGGAAGTAACATATGAGCAAGCATTTGATAGAGGACTGTCGACTTGCCGCTTCCTGGCTCACCCACACTCACTAGTAAATGTGCTCGATCAGGATACATCATAATGGTGTGAGAAAATGTGTCGACAAATTCTTCGGGATCGTTTGCACCATATTCTCCTCCGGGAAACGATTTAAGGTTATTAAAAACTTCAGTACCCGGATGTTTTGATTCAAGAAGCATTGAAAGTTCCATAACCTCTTGTTGGTCGACGTGTGACGTCGGGTGAACCTCTCTATTCATACTCAACTTTTGGCAGTTTCACGATTACCTGCGTACCCTTTCCGACAGTTGAAGAAATTGCGATAGTCCCTTTATGATAGTTTACGATATATCTCGCGAGGAGAAGTCCAACACCCATTCCTTGTTCTTCTTTTTGTTTACTATTTGCTCCTTTAAAAAATTCATCAAATACATGTGGTAAATCTTCTTTATATATCCCCTCTCCTTCATCTGTCACTGTTAGTTTAAACATATTTTTTTCTTCGGTTAGTGAAATTTCTACTTTCGTATGAGGAGTCGAGAATTTAGTCGCATTTCGAATAAGTCCGCTAAGCATTTGCAGTAACTTATCACTATCTGCGATTAACAAGTCATTTCCTTTGGAAACAGAGCTTGTAAAAAGAATCGTATGTTCTTTATGAGTAAATTGAGCGCGTTCAACTGCTTTTTCAGTGATATCTACAAGCTGACACTCACGAAGATTGTATTGAAGCTGGCCTTGTTTTATCCGGTTAATCTCAAGTAATTCTTTAACCAAACTCGTTAATCTCCCGCTCTCTTCATATAATTCACGTGACCATCTCCCTTCATTTGTGTCTTGTTTTCCAAGTTTTGAATAGAGTAGCTGCACATATCCATTGAGCGAAGTAAGCGGAGTTCGAAGTTCATGTGAAGCAAGTGAGATAAATAAATCCCGAGTTTCAAGCGCTTTTTGTGTTTCAGCATATAACTCTGTTTTACGAATCGCAAGACTGGCAATTGAACCAAATAAGGTAAATACACCAAGTTCCTCTTTGGTAAATTTTTTATCTGTAAGTGAATCGAGTGATAATACACCAAGCGATTTACTTCGATAAAATAGTGGAATGAATATCGTAGATTTTATTCCCTTTGCTTTTATTTCAGGGTGAACTTTTTCGATATCGACAATACTTTTAACATGAGGAACTCTGGTTTTATATGCATCGTACGTAAAACCTCGTTCACGTACCATAATATGTTCGAGAAATGGATCCGAGGCATATACCCGCTCAAGCTTGCCGTCCTGTTCTAAGAGAACTGATCCGTACTCAGCTTTAACGAGTTTCTTTGCTTCCTCAACAATAGTCGCATACGTTGCATCTATGGTAAGTGGTTCCAAAAATTTTACTCCCGCTTCATTAATGAGTTCAATTATATTTTCCATCTGTGCTGATTTTAACAAAAACAAGAAGAGAACTGAGTATGTTTTGTACTTTCTTATCTAACTCTTACAATACTCAGTATGTATCCGTTTTGGGAACATCTGTGATTTATTGAGGTAAAGAACGTATACTCGCTATACTCTGTGCGCGTTGTCTTGCTTTTCCCCCACGCCTACCAGCTTCGCGAGCAGATTCTGTCGTCCACTTATGGGCAGTCCCTTTTACATGTGCTTGTCTTCCGCCTGCACTTGCGATCATCTTTTGACGTTCTTTTCCTTCATCAGAATTTACCATTGAAGCAAATCCTCTTTTCTTTTTATTATTCATATATACATCCCCCCTTCCTTGAGTTTTCTTACTATATCGTCTAGATATAAGAGAAAGAAGAAGGTTACGTAAGGAATGATTAAGAATCAGCTGAAATGAACCCACAAGACACACGCTTCATTAATAAAACATCATTCTTTATAGCTTGAATCTTGAGGCTTACTACTATTTAAAGGTGCTACAATAATTTCTATGCAAACCTTTAGTACTCCGATGATGAAACAATACATGGAAATTAAGAAAAACTATGAGGACTGTTTGTTGTTTTATCGTATGGGAGACTTCTATGAGCTATTCATGGATGATGCATATATCGGCGCGAAAGTTCTCAATATTACACTGACCGGAAGACCTAAAGGCAAAGATGGCCGCATCCCCATGGCAGGTGTACCCTACCATGCAGTAGATACATATCTCGCCAAGCTCGTTAAAGCAGGATATAAAGTCGCAATTTGTGAACAGATGAGCCTCCCAAATAAAAAAGGCATTATCGATCGAGAAGTGATACGCGTCATCACACCAGGAACCATGCTCGATGAGAAAGCGCTTGAAAAAAAAGAGAATAATTTTTTAATTAGTCTTGCCCTAGATAAAAATATGCTTGCAATCTCGACTGTAGACATTTCGACTGGCTATTTCACGACAGCAGAATTTATGCTTGATGAGAATAAACAACAACTTCGAGACGAATTATCACGTCTACATCCCATCGAATGTATTCTGTCTGAAGAATTATATAATGACGCAGAGTTATTAAAACTACTCAGTAGTGAACGTGGACTGAATATATTTTGTTTTCAGAATTGGGATGTGTATGCGACAAATGCTCGTGAGGTATTAAAAAAACATTTTGGAGTTGCGACCCTTGCCAGTTTTGGTATTGATACATATGAACTGTCACTTAAATCGTCAGCAGCGCTCCTTGGATACCTTAAAGAAACACAGAAAGACAATATCTCTCACCTTAAAAAAATAACCGCACGTTCATCAGATGATTCGGTTATCTTAGATCGATCAACAATTATTAACTTAGAATTATTTTCGACCATTCGTGAGCACGACACACATGGTTCACTTCTTTCAGTGATCGATTCGACAGATACTCCAATGGGTGGAAGACAGCTCAAACAATGGCTGAGAAACCCACTCACAAATCGCGAGGAAATTATATTTCGACATGACGCAGTTGATGAGCTACTGTCAATGAGTGATACACGTCTCATGCTAAAAAGTTTGCTCACGCAAATTCCAGATATAGAACGAACTCTTTCTCGCCTTTCAGTTAATATCGGCAATGCACGAGATATAATAAATCTCAAACAAGCTATTATCAGTGTTCTTTCAGTAAAAGAATTACTATCCCCACTTAGTAACACACTTGTAAACCAATGTGCTAGACGAATTTATTCTCAGCTTTCTGACATGATAGCTCTTATTACACGAACCTTCGTCGATGAACCACCAATTGATCTTCGAAGCGGTGGGATGATACGCGAGGGAATTGATAAAGAATTAGATCGGCTGAGAGATCGCGTCGCACACAGCCATGAATGGGTAATTGAACTTGAGAAAAAAGAACGAACGCGAACAGGAATTGGATCCTTAAAAGTGAGATTTAATCGCGTCTTTGGTTTTTATATCGAAATCAGTAAATCAAATCTCACGAGTGTCCCTGAAAATTATATGCGTAAACAGACCTTAGTTAACGGCGAACGCTTTATCACTCCAGAACTAAAAGAACACGAAGAAATTATCTTAACCGCTGAGGAAAAAATAAATCAAATTGAATATGACTTATTTACGAAAACGCTCAAAGAAATCCTCTCGTTTACGACAGTGCTTCAAGAAGCAGCTGGGAGCATCGCAACTATCGACTGCCTACTCAGTTTTGCCACGAATGCTGAAAAAAACGCATATATTCGCCCAAAACTGCTCTATTCGGGTGAAATGAAAATTAAAGGAGGCCGTCATCCAGTAGTTGAGAAATTACTCGATTCAGATAAACAATTCGTTCCAAATGATCTGTCTCTTGATAACACGACCAAACAATTACTCCTCATCACTGGACCGAATATGGCAGGAAAATCCGTCTATATCAGACAAGTTGCACTTCTCGTGTTACTTTCCCAAATCGGTAGTTTCATCCCAGCTGAAAGCGCACAGTTAAGTATCGTCGATCGAATATTTGTTCGAAGTGGCGCATCAGATGTGATCACTTCTGGTCTTTCAACATTTATGGTCGAGATGGTTGAGACGGCACACATTCTTCATCATGCTACAAAAAACAGTCTTATCGTGATGGACGAAATTGGACGAGGAACCAGTACCTATGACGGCATCAGCATCGCCTGGGCAGTCGCTGAGTATTTAGTTACAGCAATTAATCCATCTCCCAAAACCCTTTTCGCGACGCACTATCACGAACTTCAAGCACTCGAAGAACAATATCCACACCAAATCAGAAATTTCCATATGGCAGTAGAAGAAACAGACGGCCAACCAATTTTCCTCCACACCATTCAACCAGGTGGAGCATCACATAGTTTCGGAGTCGCAGTCGCAAAACTCGCAGGAGTCCCCGAAGAAGTTATCATAAAAGCAACAGAAATATTACATAACCTAGAAAATCGACACGTCGACTCATCTCTTGAACGAGAGCAAACACTGACTGACAAACCGATCTCAGACCTGGCCGACCACTTCATCCATAAAGAACTCGAGAACCTCGACATTCACCAGCTCACACCATTAGACGCCCTAAACAAACTCGCCGATCTCAAACAAAAAATTAAACTCTTCCAATCAGATTCCCAAGTTCGCAAAACCGCAGACTAGCTTATATTGTCATTCCTGCGAAGGCAGGAATCCAGTCCAATGTGTCATCCTGAATTTTTTTTCAGGATCCAAGGTTGCCCTTTCAAACACATGTGATAAATCCCACTTTATTGTCATTCTGGAAAGCAACCTGTCCGCATTGTTTCACAAAGTGATACAGGCGGGCGACTTTACCAGAATCTCACGTTCTGTCATTCCCGTGAAAACGGGAATCTATAAGATATTACCTTGCTATACATGCAAAAGGCGGCAACTATCCAAGTTGCCGCCTACTAAAATTAAGAGTTACGTCCTCCTCTTCGCGCTAACGCTCAGGTTCGGAAATTACTCCTCATTTGCTACCTTTCCCAGGATACGGGCGGCCAGTAAGGCCGCGCTTGCACGGGCGACGTGCGAATCCCACCGGCGTCCTTTGAGAAGCGATTCGACATTCAAGGCCAACCTCTTGTTTGTGATAGTATTAGCCTGAACCTCAGGCCAAAAACCTCCCGTGTTTCCAAGGTAAGGAACGATGTCAGGGTACTCCATCTCGAAGAATTCTTTGACCGTGGCATACGTCATGGTAACCTCCTCTATCGAGATACAAATGTGACTATCTGAATTATAACAAAAAACCACGTTAATATCTACTATGGGATATAGAGTTTCTTACGCTATAATTGTGCCTGACGAAAAGTGATCTCATTACCATATCATTCCTGCAACGGCTGGAATCTGCTACTATACTCTTTATGAAAACGATTCTTCCTCTCTCTGATTCACTCATCATGAAAATCGCAGCAGGAGAGGTCATTGAACGTCCAGTTTTTGCTGTTAAAGAATTACTTGAAAACGCGATAGATGCTGCTGCTGACACAATTTCTATTTCGCTTGAAGACAGTGGTCTTAAAAAGATTACGATAACAGATACGGGAAGAGGAATGAGTCGAGATGATATCGTCGAATCTATAAAACCTCATACGACAAGTAAGCTACAAGAAGAAGATGAGTTGCTCCATATTAAAACCATGGGATTTCGTGGAGAAGCACTAGCAAGTATCGCAGCTGTCAGTAATCTTAGTATTAAAAGTAGACGAAATGAAGATACTGCTGGAACCATCATTGAAGTTGAAGCCGGAGAATTAGTCTCGACTAGACCAATTGGAGTGCCAGTAGGCACCACAGTTACTGTTTCTAATCTTTTCTACCCAGTCCCCGCGCGGAAAAAATTTCTAAAAAGTAAATCGACAGAATATCGCCTCATTCTCGATTTACTCTCACAGTATACTCTCGCATTCCCAGATATCCGATTTACGCTTATTCATAATAATAAAATCGTTTTCGACTTTCCAAAAACAACTGATATTTCACACAGAATAAAAAGTGTTTTGGGTGAGAGCATATTTAGTCATATGATTCCCTTTACACACTCTGATACCTATATAACCATTCGTGGGTTTATAACTACTCCGCAAATCACGACGAAGAGCACCCAAAAACAATCACTATTTATCAATAATCGCCTTATATCAGATCGACTTATTAGTTTGACCGTTAAAGATGCATACGGAAATATGCTTGATACTACTTCTTATCCAGTAGTTATTTTATTTCTGACACTTCCTTTTGAATCAGTTGATGTAAACGTCCATCCTCGAAAAGAACAAGTAGCATTTTTAAATAACGAAGCGATATACGATTCAATTAAAGAAGCAATTCATAAAACACTTGAGAAATATAATATTACGTTTCATGCAGTCCCATGGAAAAAAGACTTCCATACACCGGACGAAAAAAATAAAATCACACTATCACTTGGTGGAAAACAACTAAAGCAAACCTCCAAAAACTGGAGTACGAGAAGCCTAGGAAACGTCCTCCGGACAACTGATATTGCCCAACTCTACAACACATATCTCGTAACAGAAATCGAAACAGGAATTGTGCTGATTGATCAACACGCAGCCCACGAACGAGTGTTATATGAAGGATTTAAAAAAGAACTAGTATCTGAAGTCTCTAAAAAAGAATCGTTTATTCTTCCAGACGCAATTATGTTCAAATTCACCACTAGTGAAACAGAAGTTATCACTGAATTACTCCCAGTGCTTAAAGATTGGGGATTTTCACTAGAACCATTTATCGAAAATATGTTTACGCTCCGATCCGTTCCTTCATTCTTTAAAGACCGGAATTACAGAAAGCTTCTTGAAGAACTGATTGAAACAGTCATCACGACCGGACGCATCACAAATATTGATTCGCTTTCAAATAAAATGATCACCTATCTCGCATGTCGAGCAGCTGTCAAAGCAGGTGATACACTAAGTCTTAAACAACGGAAAAACCTCATTGAAACATTAGAACAAACAGAACATAATGCCACCTGTCCTCACGGCAGACCAACCAAAGTAGAGATCTCCCTCATCGATCTTCATAAATTGTTTAAGAGGATATAAGATTGTTACATTGTTCTCTCTCCCCATGGGAGAGAGTCAGAGTGAGAGAGTAATCAAACAATAGTCTGGATAACCTGGAAATCTTTAATCAATGTATCCTTCGTACTTGCATTATAAAGAGCTACTGCTGGGTGATAAAGTGGAAGCAAGTGTATCTCTCCATAACTTGCGTGTGCAGGTAATAATTGTCCATGAAGACGTGAAATTGTTTCATCTTTTTGTGGAACATCAAACTTTCTTAAAATATAGTTCATTGAGAACCGACCAAGTGTCGCAATTATTTTAGGCTGAATGATATCAATTTGCCGATCTAAAAATGGCCCATATACAGAAATCTCACTTGGTAATGGGTCACGATTTTCAGGTGGACGATCTTTAACAATATTTGTCACATAGACATCTTTTCGATGTAAGCCCACTGCCTCAAGTAACTCATCCAAAACTTTGCCAGCTGCTCCACAAAATGGTTTCCCCTGTTCAGCCTCATTTTTCCCAGGAGCTTCACCTATGAACATGATTTTAGCACTATGATTTCCTTCACCAAGTACTGGATAGTAGTTATTCTTTTTACGAAATGTATACAGTGGGGACGCTGATAGATGCCAAACGTCATCTCTGACTTGTTTTAACAAAGCTGTCTGGTCGCTACTCACTATATAAAAATTATATCACGCAAAAAATAAATTCATATATAATGAGTACTATGAAAAACACTCGTGCAGTTTGGGCTGACACCCTGCGTATCCTATCTATGTTCTTTGTTGTATTTATCCACGTCTCTCCAATGCCACAAAATCTTACCCCAGTAACTGTTTTATATTTCATTAACTTTGCGATTAGTAAAACATGTATCGGGTTATTTTTTATGCTCAGTGGCGCGCTATTACTAGGAAAAGAAGAAACATATACGACATTTTTTAAAAAACGTATTATAAAAGTAGTATTTCCATGGATTATTTGGACAGTGATTTATATGGGAGTTCAAGTATTTATTCAATGTAAAAAAATCCAAACAATTCCTGGATGGAAATATTTTTTCGAAGTTACGCTCTTTACTAAATTTTGGATTATTCCAGTTCTTGCTGGATTATATTTACTCACCCCATTACTGAGAAAGCTTTTAAAACATACTAGTATAAAAGATAATTATTATCTTCTTTTACTCTGGGGTATCTTTATCTCACTTCTCCCGACACTGCACGACGGCCAAACATTTCCTCTGAGTTTCCCTCCTGGCATTTTCTCTCAAATCATGATGTGTTCTGGGTTTTTCATCGGAGGATACGTACTAACCAGACATACACCCAAAAAGATGACGCCATTAAAAAGCAGTATACTTATTGTATGTGGAATTATACTAACCATATTACTTGCCTTAACACACCCTACTGCTATTGAAGGGTTCGCATATAATATCTTCGCACCAGGGATGGTAATGACAACTGCTGGAATATTTTTATTATTTCAATCGTTCTCAGATTCCTTCGAAACGATATCTTCCCGAGCAAAAATAGTTCTTCAAATGATAAGTACAGCAAGCTTTGGGGTATATCTCACACATGAATTAATTAATCAATTTGTTAGATATATTTTGATTTTAATTCACCAAACACTTCTTCTAAACACAGATCTTCTAACAGATTACCTCAGAGCATTTATTATCTTTTCCCTCGCTACGCTAGTTACCTATGCTATCCAACAACTTCCTCTGCTTAAAAAGATTGTTCCATAAATTAAGCAATTTTTTCTTCAATTGTTTGAATGACACGTTGAATTCCTTCATCGGATTTAGTCGAAATAAAAAGTGGTGAAAATCTCTCATACTTTTCAAGAATGTCGCTTTTATCTAATGTATCGGCAATATCTATTTTATTAAATACATATACCCGTTCTTTTTTATACATACCTAGATCTGAAATAATTTTCTCAACCGTTCGTATTTTCCCGTCCATATCAGGATCAGTCACATCAATAACATGCAGTAGAAGATCAGCATGAATTGATTCCATAAGTGTAGATTTAAATGCATCAATTAGTGTGGTTGGAAGGTTGTTAATAAATCCAATCGTATCACTCATTAGAATTTCTTGATGACTTTTAGGAAGTTTTATTTTGCCCACACTACTATCAAGTGTCACGAATAATGCGTTATCTGCCACTTTTCCTTTTCCAGTAAGTACATTAAAAAGAGACGTTTTCCCTGCGTTTGTGTATCCGACAATCGAAACAGTTTTTAACCCTATTCGAGCTCGTCTCTCTAACTGTCGTTCTCGATCGACTGATAATTTAGCTAGTTTTTCCTGTACTTTTTTCATTTGGGTACTCCAGTGCCTTTTCATAAGCTCGGTATTCGTTTCACCCACTCCTCGCCCTCCAATCCCTCCGCCCTGACGAGACATGACCATACCCATACCATAAATTCTCGGTCCCATATGACGCATCGCTGCTAGTTCTATCTGCAGTTTCGATTCTGCAGTATTGGCATGTTTGGAGAAAATCTGAAGTATTAAATCTATTCGATCCCACACCTGAATTTGAGGGTTCACCTCATGGAGCATGCTTTTTATTTCAAACAATTGCCCTGGTTTAACAACAGCGTTAAGCACGATTGCATGAATCTTTTTTTCTTTAACCACATCTGCGATTTCATCAATTTTCCCTTTCCCGATATACATTCCTTTTTCTGTAACTTCCCGTCGTTGCACGATAAGATCACGAACTTCCCCACCAAATGCTTCAACAAGCGATTTGAGTTCTTTCAAATCGATAAGTGCGTCCTCATCTGTCAGTTTTTGAGGAATAATACTCACTAGTAAAAAATTATGTAGTCCAACAGGTAATTCCATGAAGGTAGTATAGCAAATTAGCGTTTAGATAAAAGCGTTTAGTGTATAAGAAAAAAGATATATATACTCTCGAACAACTAAACGCTAACTTCTAAACGCTACTTCCTGGCTATTATTGACACGATATGGTATAATACAGCTACATAATCTTAAGGATTATTCTTCAGCCGGACGATTTCCCAATAAAAGGTAATAAGTAACAGAAGGATAAAGTTCACTCAGATTATAAGTAAAGGAGGTGAATTACATGTCAACTAAATTATTTGTTGGGGGACTCGCATGGGCTACTACTGATGCTACTCTTCGAGATTTCTTCGCGCAAGCTGGAAACGTCATATCTGCAAATGTTATTACTGATAAATTCTCAGGTAAATCTAAAGGTTTTGGATTTGTCGAGATGGCTTCAGAACAGGAAGCAGCAGACGCACTCGAAAAGTTAAACGGTCAAATGCTTGATGGACGCGCAATCGCTGCTAGCGAAGCACGACCTCGAGAACCAAGAGACAATAACTTTTCAGGTGGTGGATCACGTGGAGGAGGACGAAACGATTATCGACGAGATGATCGTGGCGGAGACCGACGCGGCGGAGGAGATCGATATTAATCTTTTTCCAAAGAAACTAACCCAAAAAAGCCCCGTAACACGGGCTTTTTTGTTGGTTATAAGAGCCTAGCAAACTGCTAATTGACCTGTAATCGCTTGCCAAACAAAAAGCGAGCCAAAACGGAATTACGAATTAGTAGTTATGAATTACGATTAATAAGATGCTCTTTCTGGTCTCTTCTCAAACGCTTAAGCGCAGCTTCCCTCCCTCTCGCTTCAAGAAGTGTCACATATTCTTCTTTATAGAGTAAAATCACAGGTCTTCTAATTTTTGTGTAATGCGCGCCGTTCTTAGAAGAATTATGCTCTCGCACCCGTTTTTCAAGATTATTAGTACATCCGACATAATACGTCATGTCAGCACACTGAAGAATATAAACAGAAAACACCATAATACTATATAATTAGAAGTTAGTAGGTGCAGCTATTTCTCTTGCAAGTTTTCGATGAGCCATAATGAGTGAGAAAACAACCACGCTCAGATAAAGAATACCACTAAGACATGCTTGAGGGAGGTGAGCCGTTTTTTGTAACGTTAATACGACCCCACTACCTATGACACCTAAGATTAGTGCATAATTAGCGTTAATTCTCCAAGCACTCGGCGTAAACGCAGTATACGTACTTAGTCCCAGACTCATAAAAACAATAATTAGATGTGCAGCAAGTATCATATTGTTATTTTACTCTCAGTTTGCCTCCAAAGTAAACAAGCGGAAACCCAGTTAGAGCAATTGCAATTGGGTACCAGTGTGCAGATAAATTCCATCCAGCAACTACTCCGACACATCCAGCGAGTGTACCGATGATACCAAGGATGATAACATGTTTCATAGGTTTTGCCGGAGCAAGCATTGCAGTGATATATCCTCCTGCAACTGTCGCAATACAGCGATATAACAGAGCAACCACTAACATCCAGGTAGTAAGTGCTTGCGGTTGGTTAACAGGTGGGAAAATACCTACTGTTTCCATAATAACATCACCAAGTGAACTAAGAATAAATACTGTAAGAAATCCAGCAACTACTGCCCAAATACTATTTAGCATTTTTTTATTCATACAATAATGATACCATCTCACATAGGTAAGTCAACTAATCGTCATTGCTTTTCAAACTATGCTTTAATAAAAGAGATAACATATTACAATGATTAATAAAAAAATAGTACTAGCAGGAGCGACAGGGTTAGTTGGGAAAACGCTCTGTCGTAAGCTCATAAACATGGGCTACGAAATAGTCATCCTGGCTCGAGACATTGCATCAGCAAAAAAGTCAGTTCCTCATGCATATCAGATTATTTTACTGTCCGATACTGCGAGTATCGAGAAATCTATTGATGGAGCATATGGAGTTATTAATTTAGCTGGAGCTCCAATTGTCGGAAAACGGTGGACTCCTGAGTATAAAAAAATCCTTTTTGATAGCCGTATTGAGACCACGAAAACTATTGTAACTGCGATTAAAAACGCAAAAAATAAACCAACAATACTCATTAATGGATCAGCTATAGGATTTTATGGAATGGTAGCTGCAACCACACCATATAATGAAACATCACCAGCAGGAAAAGATTTTCTCGCTCAATTATGTATGGAGTGGGAAAAGGAAGCTACATGCGCAGAGCAGTTTGGAACGCGTGTTGTGACTATTCGTACAGCAATAGTTCTAGATAAACATGAAGGTGCACTTCCTCAGATGCTAACCCCTTTTTCGTTTTTCCTTGGAGGACCAATCGGTTCAGGAAAGCAGCCATTCCCATGGATTCATATTATTGACGAAGTAGGGATTATTTGTTTTGCACTAGAAAATAAATCAGTAACTGGACCAATAAATGCCGTTGCTCCAGAGCAAGTAACAAATATCATTGCGAGTCAAACAATAGGAAAGATACTCCACAAACCTAGCATTTTTCCCGTTCCGCCAGTTGTTCTATCACTTATGTTTGGAGAAGCTGCTACTGTCTTGACGACTGGTGTATACGCATCATCAGAAAAAATTATAAAACAAGGATATACATTTCACTTCCCTACACTAACTGGTGCATTAACCAATATCTTAAAGTAGCCTGTAATATCTCCTTCGACTCTTTGTTATACTACTCACATGAAAACCACTCTTCCGCTCATACCATTTGTTCCTAGTCTTGATGAAAGAACTGAAACAATGTTTAAGTTCATTACCGTTAAACCTGGCCAAAAAACACTCGATTTAGGCGCAGGTGATGGGAGAATAGTTATCGCCATGGCAAAAAAGGGCGCTGAGGCATATGGAATTGAAATTAGACAAAAATATGCACGTAAAGCCAAAGCAAATATCGCTTTAGAAAACTTATCTCATACTGCTTTTATCAAAGAAGGTGATTTTTGGGTAGAAGACCTGAGTGTGTATGACATTATTACGATTTATGGAATGCAAGTAATTATGAATGATCTAGAAAGAAAACTAACCAATGAACTTCGTCCTGGAGCGATCGTTATTTCAAATGGATTTCCAATTCCGACCTGGGATATCTGGAAAGAAGAAGACTACGTCTATGCATATATTATAGCTCCATAAAATTTCTCAAAAGTAATAATACAATTGAAAAAAGAGGGAAAATCTCAAATAATCTTGCACTACTAATAACGCTACTTAAGCAACCTTGTCCTGCATCTATACATCCAATCCCGGCAAATTCAAAGAATAATGAGGCAAAAATCCCTATGATCATTACGAGTCCCAAGCTTCCCAACATAAATTTTTTTGTTAAATATGAAGCAGCTGTAATAATGAAAATAACCAATGTTGTTATGCTATAGATAACGTGCATATCAGTTGCATAGGAAGTGTTAAGGTAATAAAGTACGAACAGAAAGAAGCATACATATATATAAAAGAAAACCATCTTCGCTGAAAGTAATTCTCCTAATGTATTCATTACCCATCAATCGTATCAAAGTTACGAGTAAAAATAAAAGTAACAAGTACATTTTTTGCTAGCAAAAATTCGATAATATGATATAGTAACACTATGACCAAACAGGAAAAAGTACTCATCATTATTGAACGGCTTAAAAAGGTATATCCCGATGCAAAAATTGCATTAGACTTCGAAAATCCTTTTCAACTTTTAATCGCGACAATTCTTGCTGCACAGTCCACCGATGTTGGAGTTAATCTAGCAACCCCTGAATTATTCAAACATTTTCCAACCCCAGAATTGATGAGTAAAGCAACACGCGAAGAACTCGATCAATATATCACAAAAGTAAATTTTCACTGGAATAAAACCAAACTTATTAAAGATGCGTCAAGTATGATTGTCGAAAGATTTGATGGAAAGGTTCCTGAGAATATGGAAGACTTAGACTCTCTTCCTGGTGTTGCACGAAAAACAGCGAATGTCGTCCTTACTTGTGCATTTAAAAAACCTGAAGGAATCATCATTGATACTCATATGATGCGTATGTCACAGCGTCTTGGTCTTTCAGATGCAAAAGATCCTGTAAAAATTGAAAAAGACCTTATGGAAATCGTTCCAAGAGAACATTGGATTGATTTCCCACTCATGCTTATTTTACACGGTCGCCACTTTTGTACAGCCAGACCTCATACGTGCAAAGACTGTCCCCTGAGAGATCTTTGTCCTGACATGCAGAAATAGTTTTACTCCATAATATTTTCTACTAGACCCATGATTATAGTATTTTACCTCGCTATGATTTTGAGGTATAATTAGTTGCATGGTAGAATTCCATGTTTCTCCTCAATTAGTACATGATAGTATGTTTTTACAGCCAGTTGCATCGACTGACTTACAACCTCATTTTGCTCGTGTTATAAGCAATGATTATCAGAGTGTTGAACCAGACAACCGTGGATACTATACTAACCGAAATGCTCGAAACTACAACTTACTCTTACCACATGCTGAAGGGCAACCACTCCTTACATATTTACAAACAAGACACACAAATTCTTCTCATCCGCTATCAGTCCTTGATGTGGGATGTGGGCAAGGCATAGCACTCGCAGAGATGATGCGAGATTACAATATTCAAGCTTCAGGTGTAACAGCAACAGATTTAAGAAAGTATGTAGATCCAGCATTACGATTGCGACCATTTCTTGAGCAAATTGATCTGCGAATAGGTGATCTGAGTAATTTAAAGGATTATTTTGGAGGTAAAAGATTTGATCTCATTATCTCTGTTAAAACATTTGAACATGTACCTAATCCTTCTACTATTATTAAGCAATGTGAAGAATTACTAAAACCAGGTGGGGTAGGGCTTATTGAAAATAACGGAGACAAAGCTATCTTACATCATTCACCTTCTCTCTTATTTCAAACATAGAGGAAGACATACAATCTTTATACTCCTATCTTTCTAGATAAACACTTAATGAAAGTTAGATTACTTTGACATAACAATATAATTCATGTTTAATAGATATAATGCTCAATCCGTTTCATAGTTTTTTCCTATTGGCTTTTCAGTTCCAACTACTCTTTCATCCACTAACCCCAGTCTTTCCTAAATCATTTCCTTTCATGACGACAGTTAACTATCCTCTTCCAACTCCAACAGTACTCCCACTTCCATCAGGTACACCAAATCCATCGCCATTCCCTACTCTAACACCCACTCCCTCACTTACGATAACTCCAACAGTTACTCCTACCGTAATCCCAAGCCCAACGCCAACAAGCACACCGATTCTAACACCCACTCCCACAGTTGTCCCGACAACGACACCAACTCCAACGATCATTCCGACTCTTAGTCCTACACCAACTAGTTCCCCAAGCATCACGCCCTCACCCACTTCTACCCCGTCAGCCACCCCTACGATGACTCCCACACCAACTCCTACACCTAATCCAGAACCAATTGGAAATGATATTTCTTATCCTCAATGTGGCAAGTCGTATCCGGCAGGACAGTTATTTGGGATAGTCGGAGTAAATGGCGGTATAGCAAGTACTACCAACCCGTGTCTGAGTAGTGAATTATCCTGGGCAGCAAATACCGTTAGTTCCGCGATTAATCAGGCGAAGATCCAACTCTATGTGAACACAGGAAACCCTGGAGGACTTAACACTGCTACCTGGCCTCAAAACAATACCGATCCTGAAGGAAATATGACCACTAACCCCCATGGAACATGTGATGGAAGTAACTCAGTAGCCTGTGCGTGGCAATACGGTTGGAACAGAGCTGTGGATGATGTCGTGAATAGATTTACACCCGCGGCAAACGCGGCCGGCATTTCTTCCAACCCTACGAATTATCCATGGTGGCTTGATGTAGAAACGACGAATTCCTGGAGAGACGGGTCTGATGAAGCACTCAGAGCAAATACTGCAGATCTAGAAGGAATGGTGTCATATTTCAAATCGAAAGGAATTACCCCTGGCCTTTATTCGACCAGTTACCAATGGAACATAATCGTAGGAAATATTTCCTCAGAAAGTAATCTCAATGGACTACACAGTTGGCTTCCAGGTGCTTCAGATCTCGCTGGTGCGAAAGCAAACTGTCAAAAAGCAGCACTTACTACTGGCGGAGAAGTAACTCTCACCCAGTTCACAACTGGAGAATTCGACTACGATTATTCATGTAAATAATCTCCTCAAAATAGCTTTTTACTCATTGAATGGATCTTTTAGTTACTGTACTATGATGAGAACTATGGATAATAATATATTATTGAATCAAATTGCAGAATCTATAAAAACTATTAAGAATAAGCTAGATGTTATTGAGACGAAAGTAGAATTGGTAAATAAAAGAGTAGAGCAATCACAAGATGAAACAATAAGTGCACTTTCTGAACTCATCAATGAAGGATACAACCTACATGAGAAACGAATTAAAAAGATTGAAGAACAGCTACACTCCCCGCAATCACAATAACCCTGTGTACGTAATTGATCTACAGTCTTTTTACTTTTGTTTGCTGATAATTTAGATATTCTATACAATAATTATATGCCGTATAAAAATCCAGATGAACTGCAAAATTTCTCCCATTTCAGTTCTCGACCTGAAGTGCATGACCGACTATTTCGAAGTGAAGTAATAGAAGAAGCAATTACAAAAATTTCAGACGACATCGCTGATGATGATATACGAAGAATGTTTACCCAGTGTCTGCCCAATACACTTGATACCACTGTATATCACTCAGAACACGAAAATCGTCCTGATACATTTATCGTCACAGGCGATATCCCAGCGATGTGGCTTCGTGATTCTGTTAATCAAGTCTGGCCCTATCTTCGTTTTATAACAAAAGATGATGAAATCAAGAAGCTTTTTATAGGTCTTATTCGACGACTTTCACTCTGTATACTATCTGATCCATATGCGAATGCGTTTAAACGCGAGATGCATGGTGATACTGTTGAAGTATGGGAGAGAAAATACGAATTAGATAGTTTGGCAGCATTTTTCCGACTCTCTTCTGGATACTATGAAGAAACAAAGGACATGTCCCCTTTCGGTGATGTATGGATACAAGCAATTGATCGCGCGCTTGAGGTAATTCATATAGAACAAAATACGCTTAATAAAGATAATCACGAGCTACTTTTCCAGTTTAAAACTCATTCAGGACATCTGCACCCTTCTGTAAGATTAAGTGGATATGGGTATCCATCGAAGCGCTGCGGACTTTCTCGTTGTGTCTTTCGGCCATCGGATGATGAATCTGTTTTTCCCTATCTCATCCCTGCAAATGCGATGACTGTAGTAAATCTTCGCAAAATAAAACCTATTCTTGAAGAAGTAGGAGCAGTGGATATTCTAAAGCGCTCTCAGTTACTTGTTGACCAAATTGAAAACGGAATTAATGAGTGGGGAATTATTAAGCACAAAGAATTTGGTGACATCTATGCTTATGAAGTAGATGGTTTTGGTTCAAGCTGCCTTATGGATGATCCTAATATTCCAAGCTTACTCAGTCTTCCGTATCTAGGATACTGCGATGTAAATGATGAAACATACCAAAATACACGTAAATTTCTTCTTTCTGATTGGAATTCATTTTTTGCAAAAGGGCAAGTCGCCTGTGGTATAACTTCACCACATGTAGGTGTTTGTGATCATTTTTGGCCGATGGCGACTATTATGCAGGCACTGACTACGACAGACGAGAAAGAAATCATAGAATGTCTGGCAACTCTAAAGCGAACTCACGCAAAAACATTTTACATGCATGAAAGTGTCGATGTGGATGATGCACATCATTATACTCGTCACTGGTTTGCCTGGGTTAATTCACTCTTTGGAGAATTGATTCTAACGATTCACGATAAATATCCTGAAATATTAAAACAACAGCTGTCATCCTGAGTATGAGCGAAGGATCTAAAACAATGTCATTCCGGCTTGTCCGGAATCTAGATTCTGGTAAAGAGCGCTTCTCTTCCTTTCCAGAATGACAGAATTATGGTTTTGAAATAAGGTTCGAATTAATTAGCACTTGCGTTACATAACAATTACTCTTTACAATAATTATATGAAACTAAATAGATTTCGAGGCGATCCGATTCTTGAGAAAAATCCAGAACATGATTGGGAGAAAGGCTCAGTGTTAAATCCTGGCGTTCTATACGAAAATGGGTTTTTCCGCATGGTATACCGCGCGACGAATGATGTCCATCCTGATCAGGAGGGCGCATATATGTCCTCGATAGGATATGGAGAAAGTGTCGATGGCATGCATTTTCAACGATTTGAAGAACCTCTTATCGCGCCAAGTGAAGGCTATGAAAATGGACTAGGATGTGAAGACCCACGAGTCACAAAAATTGATGGTGTTTACTACCTCTACTATACCGCAGTCGGCGGAGAGGGTCACGAACAAAAAGTTAGAATTGCACTAGCCACTAGTAAAGACTTTATTCACTGGAATAAACACGGCATTGTCGGACCAGATCTTTTTTCCAAAGCAGCATGTCTCTTCCCTGAAAAAATTAATGGGAAATACACGATGCTTTTTACGTTTGAACTCGAAAGTCCGAAAGCGACCATCATGATGACGCAGTTTGATGATCTCTATGATGTATTTTATCCATCCCAGGAACGAATGAACCGAGTAGTTAATGAAGAATATGAAGAACATGTCGTATTTAGACCATCAGATGATCGCGGGAATGAAGTTGGTGCAGTCCCTATCAAAACACCTCATGGCTGGCTTTTTATCTACAGCGCTATTAGTATGGTCGATGGTCACCCTGAGTGGTCAATCAGTGCAGCTCTTCTGGATTTACATAACCCTCGAAAGGTTCTGGCTAATGTAGACCATATTTTACGACCTGAAACAGAACGCGAGAGAAATGGAGTAGTAGATCACGTA
Organism: uncultured Gammaproteobacteria bacterium; assembly: GCA_964503265.1. Lineage (GTDB taxonomy): Bacteria > Patescibacteriota > Microgenomatia > Levybacterales > UBA12049 > CAZCYO01. The sequence goes on along the minus strand of CAZCYO010000001.1, from coordinate 18,821 downwards.
GCATTCCCTGAAGGCGCAGTACTCCATGGAGAAAATCTGTACGTCTATTATGGAAGTGGAGATCAAGGAATTTGTCTAGCCATGTGTAACTATCACGAGCTCCTAGAACACCTCAAATCCCTCATGTAACTTCATTGTCATTGCGAGCAAAGCATGGCAATCTCTATGATCTTGAGAATAATATTGATACTAATTATACTATCTTAATATGGGCAAGTATTTCGGAGGCATTGAAGCAGGTGGAACGAAGTTTGTTTGCGCAATTGGAACAGAAAATCTCGAAATAATAGAAGAGCTTCGTTTTCCGACAGGTGAACCCCACGAAACTATCGAAAAAGCGATTGCGTTTTTTACAAAATTTTCAGATACCTATCCCCTCTCTGCAATCGGTATTGGCTCCTTCGGGCCTGTTGACCTCGATGTTCATTCAGAAACCTATGGTTATATCACTTCTACTCCCAAGCCAGGTTGGAAGAATATAAATTTTGGAAAATACGTCAGCGAAAAACTTCATGTTCCCCTAGGTTTTGATACTGATGTAAATGCTGCGGCGTTGGCAGAATACACGATGGGATCAGCGAAAGACTTGGATACATTTATCTATCTTACTATTGGTACAGGTATTGGAGGAGGTGTGATTGTAAATGGGAAATTACTCCATGGACTATCTCACCCAGAAATGGGCCACTGTTTTATTCCTCAGAACAAAAAACGCGACCTCTATCAAGGCGCGTGCCCGTATCATACCAACTTATGTTTCGAAGGACTTGCAAGTGGTCCTGCTATAAAAGAGCGCTGGGGAACACCTGGCGAAGAATTACCCGAAGACCATGATGCATGGAATCTTGAAGCTCATTACATCGCGTTAGGACTTATCAATTGTATTACGATCTTATCGCCAGAAAGAATAATTTTAGGAGGAAGTGTGATGCAGCAAGAGCAACTATTCCCACTCATTCGAAATGAAGTTCAAAAACTCCTCAATGGATATATTAATCTTCCTCCAGTTACTGATGATATAAATAATTACATCATTCCAGCCAGTTTTGGAAATAATACTGGGATTCTAGGAGCCTTAGCACTTGCAAAAAATGCTATGGTAAAATAATACTATGGAAACAAACGAAAAGACAAAACAACGAATATATACCATGACTGTCGCAAGAGTCTATCCATTATATATCGCTAAAGTAGAGAGAAAAGGACGCACGAAAGCAGAAGTCGACGAAATCATATGTTGGTTAACAGGGTATAATCAAAAAGAATTGGAGACACAACTGGAAGAGCAGTCAAACTTTGAAACATTCTTTGCGAAAGCTCCACATCTTAATCCTTCGCGTTCATTAATCAAAGGTGTCATCTGCGGTGTGAGAGTAGAAGATATTGAAGACGCAATTATTCAGTCAGTACGCTATCTGGATAAACTCATCGATGAATTAGCTCATGGAAAATCTATGGAAAAAATTTTACGCAAGGAATAATTTAGCAGTAATTTTATTACTTAGATATCAGCCGTTTTCACATCTCCGTCACGTTTGTATTTAGCAAAAAACACGCCACTTGGGGAGACTACAGACTCGATAACTTTAAAGGAAGCAGGGATAGTCCCTTTTTCAAATAATCGTTTTCCTGTTCCTAGCGTAATAGGAAATATTTTAAGCCAAAATTCATCCACCAAATCATGTTCCATTAGTGATTGAACCAAATTCGCACTTCCATACACCTGTAAGTCTGGACCGTCTGATTCTTTTAATTTCTTTAATGCTTCGATATCTTTTAAAACGACTGTATTTTCCCAAGTTGGATTTTCTAAAGATTTGGAGACGACATATTTGGTAATTTTATTCACTTGAGGCCATGTTTCAGGGTGTGTCGGCCAAAATCCGGTCCATATGTCATATGTTTTACGTCCCAGAAGTAAAGCATCGGTCGCTTTCATTTGCTTATCCATTTCCCTCCCCCCAACTTCACCTTCAAAGTATGGTCCCATCCATCCACCGTATTTAAATCCCTCTGCTGCATCTTCTTTGGACGTTCCAGGTGCCTGAATGACGCCATCAAGGGTAATAAATTCAAGAACAAAAATCTTTCTCATATTATATATATACCAACTTTTCTAATTAATTAAAAGTCTTGAAAAAAATAGCACGATTTTACTATCTTTGAGCTCAAAACAATGCACTGGTATTGTGACAGCATATCTTACAGAGAGAGGATGTGTTAATCCTGCATTTTATTTTCTTTTTCTTTAATTGGCAAAGAAAAACAAAAGCTTGAACCCTTACCTTTCGTACTTTCTACCCATATCTTTCCACATTGTCGTTTTACTATCTCAGAACTGATGTAAAGGCCTAGCCCCATGCCAGGATAGGTCTCTATAGATTTGTCCGCTGCGCGGTAAAATCGTTCAAATACTTTCTCTTGTTTATCTTTGGGAATACCAATACCAAAATCCTTTACACAGGCTGTTACTGAATCTTTCGTTACTTTGGTTGACACAATAATCTCATCTGTTTGAGGAGAATACTTAATAGCATTGGAGATAAGGTTTATTAACACTTGCCCGATGCGGTCACGATCACCATAAATTGTTTTTGTGGTAGCTAATTTTTTACTCAACGTATGCTTATCTGTTGTTCGTTGCATTTCTTCAACATTCTCTTCTATAACCTCATTGAAGTCAAAATATTCTTCGTGGAATTGTAATTGTCCATTCTCAATCTTGGTGACATCGAGTAAGTCGGTAATCAGAACAGTGAGCTTATTTAACTGCGCGTCCATTTTCATAAGTAACGATGCAGATATTTCGTCCCCTGCTTTTGTAAATCTATTCTGTAAGACTTGTGTAAAGGCTTTAACACTAGTTACAGGCGTTTTTAGCTCATGACTCGCAATACCAATAAATTCATCTTTTTGTTGTTCGAGTTTTTTTCTTTCTGCCATTTCTCGTTCCATTTGTTGGCTATAATGATTGTGATAAGTAAAGGCTATTTTTGAAGCAATCACGTCTACATAAGTACCAGTAATATAACTGAATTCATAAATGCTTTCAGGAGTCATACTCTTAAGCAAATTTTCAGAATGAAGCTTTTTCCACAACGCCTGTTTGAGAAAGATAATGCCATCTACGGCCTCCTCAATTGTTAAACCGTCTTTGACTGATTGTTTTGCTAGAGTTTCAGCGAGGATGTGAAAGATTTCTGTTCCTTCATCTATCGGCTTATCTATATATTTCGCAAGTTCCATGACAATTTTAATATGATAATCTTGGTATTTATTGATATATTCACCGCGATAATTTTCTTTGCCTAGATGTAACTTGTGTTCAAGTGTTGCCGATTTTTGTACCTCATCTGCATTTTCTTTAAGAAACTTTTTAATCTTAGAAAAGCGTGAAGTGCTAATTGAAGAAGTTTTATTAAGAAGACTAAGAATGTCTGTTTTCTGATAACGTCTGTCACCTCTTTTACCAAATCGCATAGCTGTGATTATTCCGTTCTTATCCCATTTCCGAAGGGTATTGGGATGACAGTTGAGTATTTCGCAAGCTTCACGAATCGTTAAGAGAGCTTTAGGAGAGTTTTCCTTGTCTTGCGTAGAGATGGACATGTCACATAAATATACACAACCTAACATAAATTAACAATACTTAAAATGTATTATTATTGTATGTCAGAAAGGTGAAGATAAAAAATCGAATCCAAACTACCTTTATATAAATTACAATCTTAAGTCAAACCTGGGCTAAAAACGCAGCGTTCACTAATAGACTATACAGATTATTATTTCAACATATAAAAGTTAGCACCACAACTAACGCAATAAACACGTCTATTTCGTCAGTTTTTTATATATATAAATTCATACATATTTCACCCTAATTTTAATCGCGTATTATTTTTTTCTAAAAAGGAACCCTGGGGATTTCCCTTTTGGCATATGTTTCTTGACCAACTCAATAAACACATATGGTTTGGGCACTTCATCAAAAGTAAGTTCTTGACCAAGAGCAGGTACATATAAATTTACTGTTCCGTATCCTAATAATCTGGCAAACCAGCTTTGCTCTACAGTAATAGATTGAATATTGGTGTAAGGATATGACTTTCCTTTTTTCGTCAGGACTCCTGTCCACTGAATTAACTCATCTTCTTGTAATTCATAATATTCATTTAGCCAACGAATTACTATAATTAGCAGTAATCCTAATTGAAAAAATGTTACAAAGATAAAGATAATAGTAGTAAATAAATGAAGAAGTACTTTCGTTTCTATAATGATAGGGAGAAAATCAATCCCAAACCTCCAACCTACATAGATGCCTTCCAGTAACAATTCCATAACAACGAGACGAAGTACAAGTACTGAAAAGCTTTTACGGATAATATAGGTAGAGCCTATTTCAGTATTCATATGTGTAGTTTATCTGCTATCTTTTTTCCAATACCTTTTTCAGTGATTATTTGATGGACTAAGACCAAAGCGACAAACGCAAACACACTTAGTGCAATGTCCTCAGAAGTTAAATCAGGTTTGAGCATTTTCCGAGCAATAACAAATGCTAAAAGCTCCAAAACAGCAATAAGTTCATGGGTAATAAGCATGCGGATTAATTCAAGCCCAATCACAGCCAGTAAAACTCTATAAATAAGTTCATAAAATGTCTTTGTCTGCGACCAATCCATGTTGATCATAACTGGAACACTTGAAGAAGCCATAAGGAGTACTCCAGCAAAGACGATGATAGCTAAAAAGCGTTCAACTAAACGGACTAAGATAACGTATTTCTCAGATATATTGTTGAACATAACTAGATTATACACTGTTCTTATTTAAAACTAGAAAAATGTATGTTTCACATACTTTTTAGGAACTTGGAATAATAATTAATTGTTATTTCTGCTGTTAGATAGGAAATTGACAACCTATCCATAACACATTAGTATTACCTATTTTTTGTCAGCAGATATACCACCCATTTTTTACTTTCAAGTAACATAAAGATACATGCAGCCGTGAAACCAATTAGGTAATACTGAGTCGGGCCAATAGGTGTAGTCTGGAACCAATCATGTAGCCAAAAAATAACAATACTTTGCAACAATATACCAATGGCAACGCCTAACCAAATTGAAGGATTGATAAATATACTCGTGTGAATATTTTTAAAGAAAGGCTCAGTTTGTTTTTGTGCTTGTATGCCATTTATCCATTGGGCTACAACCATTGAAGTAAAAACTGTCGTTGTAGTCACTTCAATTGGGAATTTACCAAGCATATAAAGATAGAGGACGAGGTTAGGGAACCCAAGGGACACTGTTCCAAAGAGAATATTCTTAAGTTGCGTAGGATTAAAAAACATTTCCGAAATCTTTTGGGGCAAACGTTTCATGACATTCCCTTCTTCTTTAATAAAAGGGAAAGTTTTATCTTGAACGCCGTCTGTTACTAAATTGATCCAGAGGATGTGAATTGGTTTGAGCGGAAAAGGTAAATTTAAGGCAACTGAGGATAATATCAGAAAGATCTGTGACAAATTTGTTACCACCAGATAATAAATTACCTTCCTAATATTATCGGCGATAATCCGTCCACGCCTAATCGCCTCAACGATGACCGTTAAATTATCATCAAGCAAGATCATTTTGGCAGTCGACTTTGCGGCCTCAGTACCTGATCCCATTGCAATGCCCAGATCTGCCGCTTTTAAAGCAAGCACATCGTTTACCCCGTCTCCAGTCATCGCCACTATTTCTCTTTTTTGTAACAACTTAACAATCCTGTATTTATGTTCTGGAACAATTCTTGCCAGTACACTCGTATATTCTAACTTTTCCTCAAGCTCTGCATCACTTAAAGCCTCAATTTCTCGTCCAGTAAGAACAATATCCCCTTCATGGTAGATATTCACTTGTTTAGCTATGGTTTGAGCAGTAAGCGGATTATCACCAGTAATCATAATAATCTTAACTCCTGCACTCTGGGCAGCTATTACTGCCTCCTTAACCCCATCTTTTGGTGGGTCAATAAATCCGATGAGTCCTACTATTTCTATCTGCCAGTTATCAAATTTCCCTCTACTTTCTGTCTGACCAAACGCGAGTACACGAAGTCCTTCTTTAGCCATTTTGTCATGCTCTAAGGTAAGCTTTGCGAGTTGGGATGTAGAATTTGCGGATTTTTGCGTAAGCGTTTCAAAAGCACCTTTTACAAAGGTAATTTGAACATTATTTTCCAGTACCCTTGCAGCTGTATATTTGAAGATAGGATCAAAAGGCTGGATGTTACTTTCTGAGAACGCTTGTTTGAATTTCATGAAATCATCTTTTAACCATACGGCAAGTGTGACATCCAGTGGATCTCCCGTAATCCCATCGGATTCATTGGCGAGAGCTGCGATTAAGCGAAGCCGGTTATTATCTTCCGTATACTCTAAAGCAACCGTGAGCTCACCTTTTGTTATCGTTCCTGTTTTATCTGTCGCAATTAAAGTGGTGCTTCCTAGTGCCTCGACAGCCGGAAGATGGCGGGTTAATACACTATGTTTTGCAAGTTGCATAGACCCGACAGCTAAAGAAAGCGTTAACACGATAGGTAAACCTTCAGGAATCGCAGAAACAAGTACGGCAAGGAGTACATAAAAAATCTCAAATGGGGGGTGATTCTGATACATCATCACTATTCCAATCAGACCAATCAGAAGAAAGATGATCACTAAATATTTTTTTGAAAAGCGATTAAGCGCTTTTGTAAGTGGACTATCAGGGGATTTCTCAAGTACCTTTTGGGCAATTGACGCGAGATAGGTATGTTTACCAGTCGCGACGACAATCGCAGTTCCCGTCCCTTTTACCACAACTGTTCCTGAAAGAAGCATATTCTCAAGTTCAAAAATCTGTGCATTGTCAGGGAGTATAAGCTCGGCGTTTTTATCAACTGGAAGAGATTCACCAGTAATTGCAGATTCATTAATTTGCAACATATTTGTTTTGATAAGTCTCATATCTGCACCGATTACAGCACCTTCACTTAGTGTCACAATGTCTCCAGGGACCAGATCAGATGAAGGGATTTCTTCTGATTTCCCATCTCGCAAAACAGTTACTTGTGTTTCTGTCATCCGGCGCAAGGCCAAGGTAGAAACCTCAGCCCGTGACTCTTGCCAAAAACCAATTAGGGTATTTACGATAATGACAAGCAAAATCACTGAGAAATCTTTAATGTCCCCTATAAATAAAGAAATAATTGCTGCTATGAAGAGAATATAAATAATCGGATTTTTAATTTGTCTGATAAAAAGCTCAAAATAGTTAATTTTCTCTTCTTTTAAGAGATTCTTACCGTATGTTAGAAGTCTTTTATCTACTTCTGTTTGAGTTAAACCGTCCAAATCACTACCTAAATTTTTTAGCGCTGCATCTGGGTTGATAGTATGAAAATGTATCATAACGTTGATTCAAATGTTCCCCATCTAAATAAGATTTTTGCACACCCCATCCAGGTAAAAGAGATCAAGGACACATATGCCTTTCTTACCTCGCACCCTAAAATGAATATGAAGTCGTACAAACTAATACCAGTATAACAGGTCCGAATCCGGGGTATTATTTTGCTGGCACTGGTTGACCCCGATTTAATCGGGGTTGACTATGTGGGAACTTTTTACTCCAGTAATCCTTCTTTAATCAGTTGATTTTTTATAACCTCAAATATGAATAGGTGTCCTGCTTCATTAGGATGAAGACCATCAAAGAGAAATGATCTATATTCTAAATTCATTGCTTGCGTATAAAGTTCTATAAATGTCAGCTCACGAGTATCTGCAAATTTACTAATTGCACGATTATACTTATCGATTTGTTCATTGCTATAGCTATATGTAGGTTTCCAAGGTATCGGGTTCACTTTAAGATCGTCTACTGGGAATAGCCCAATGAATACAACTTTTACATTAAGCCTATCTGCAATTTCAGTGATTTTTAAAAGGTTTTCTCTAAAATCTTCCAGTGATACTTTATTGATATTTTCTTTAAAACTAAATTGAGAATCATTTGTTCCAATTGCAATTATTACAATATTGTCATCATCTTGATCCAGTCGAGATGTAACTTCATTTTCAATACGATTGAGAAGATCCACAGATGTATCACCAGAAACACCCAAATTGTAGATTGAATTATATATTTCTAAATTAGAGGATATAACTTTGCTATCATTGTATTTCTTTAGTCGAGAAGCCCACCCGCCTTCAATATCCCACGCACCCCAAGTAATACTATCACCAAAAACTAATATATTCACACCTGAAGTATAACAAAAGTTCCTACATAGTACACTGGGGCTACCACAAAATTGCTGCCGAACACTGCGAGCTTCTCTCCCAGCATCTTCGTTCGTTTCACTCACTACGACCTCGAACCGCTAACGCGACATGTCCGCGCATCCATAAAAAAAGACCCATCACGGGTCTGTTTTTATGAGCTGGCTCTGGTTGACTATGTAGGAACTTTTTATAGTGAGAATTACTACGTTTTTCCTAATTAAACATTGAAACCTCACCTAGGACGTTTTTCTTGGAGCCATTCCTGCTGAATAGCATCGAATTGTTCAGATGTTACATGTGCTTTAACAACATCCATTGGTGTAGGAAGAGGCAGAAGAGAATACTTTTTTATTAAACTATCCGTATCAGCTTCTGTTTTTTCTTTTGGATTATAATTTCTAGTAAAGTGCTTTTCAATGCTATCAGTTAACGAATCTATTTCCGATTCAACATCTTCCGCATGCAGATAAAGAATATATAATACTGGATATTTCATTCCTTCAACCCATGCTATATCAAGCCATAAGTAGAAGACATCTTTTCGATTTATTTTATTTATGAGGTATATATAGTCACATGATTGGTAAGATTTATCTTGAATTTCATAAATATGACCTTCACCTTCAGCATTGAAGGTGTTAATATGCCAATCTTTCATATTAAATCCAATCTCTTGTAATCGCTCAGTAAGCTCCTCACGCATTTCTGGATAATCAATCATACAGACATTACCTTTCATACTAATAATTACTCTACCGTTCTTTTTAATTGAGTTAATACAAATTTAAGAGGATCTAACGCATGTTCTGGTATTTCTTTCCAATCCCATTTATCTAATGGTTTACCAAAAGCGTTATATTCAAATATTGCCTGATCCTTAGCATCTTGAATAGTTTGGTGCCATGTATCCCCCAACCAGTTTCCCTTTAAATTGTAACTATTCATACGAAAAGCTCCATTTTCTTCCTCTATGATGTAGATAGAAGTTGTTGAAAGAATTTCTTTATGAGCAGGCTTGCTTGGAGTATCAATAATAAAATGTCCTGTTTCTTCTATTAAAAGTGGTGGAGTAGCATAAAGTCTCATATATTCTTTTTTAGGATTTTCAATCTTTCTTCTGATCGCAAGACTCATCATAAACTATTTTAATATCATTCCATGAATTTTCTATTGCGTATATTTTATCGAAGTCCTCACATGTTATTCTTAGTGTATGAGTATCAATCCAATCTGCTGATAAGTTATCTAATGAACCATTAAATGCAAAAACACTCTTCATATACCCTGCTTTTACACTAACAATCCCAAAATTACTCAAGAATATATTACGTGAAATTCTAATTCCTGTATTAAAAGAAGTTGTTGCACCACCATTTGTTTCAGATACTTGAGCGTAATAATTGCCATCAGGTGAATACGTTTTCATAGAATAGCGAGTCGTTACAGGAATAAGAATGAAAATAATAAGTAATCCACCTAATAAAATTAGGACAACAATCTTAAGAAAGTTAATTATATACTTCTTTATTTCTTTAAGGAGGACTTTAGAATCCATGTGTGAATTATAGCAGAGAAGAATAACTGTTGATATGTTTTGATCTATATATTTTCTCTGGATGAATATGAGGAACTTTTACTTCTAGTATTAACACTCCCAGCAATATTAGACCTATAGTTGATATATTGTTGTTACTTTGATAAAATAACTCATCATTATGATGATTTCTAAATCTTGGATTTCTGCTATCTTAAATTTAATTTTTCCTGGTGCTGGATATATATATTCTGGAAGAAAATTACTTGGAAGTATTATTCTACCTCCCACATTAGGATATCAACTTTGGTATTACCTACTAAGTACTGATTCAGCTACAAGAGACACGGCAGGGGTTATTTATTCTGTAGTATGTATTGTTTTAGCTATCCATGTTTATCGTTTGGTAAATATTACATCTTCAATTTCGAAAAATGTAATTAAAAGTAATAAATTAAGTACGATTTTTTTTATTGGTTTATTTGCTTTGCTGCTTCTGGTGGATATTGCTCTTTTTGCAGATAATTTAAGCCGTTACCTTCATTGGACTACCAAAAGTTCTAGTGGAATTACTCTTTATAGGAGTATGACTTATGTAGTAGATCAGATATTAGCTTTTTCATTACTTATAATTCCTATCCTTTCGAATGCATTAAAATCTGTAAAAGTACCTATAATTAAAATTATTGCTTCATTTTTGGTTGTATTGGTAATTTTTATTTGTTTGGTCATATGGAATGTAAAATTAGATAGTAAGGAATTAGCTAATAAGCAAAGTAATAAATATACTAGCGAAGAGTTACTGAATGCGTTTAATTCCGAACGATCAAATTATCTAGCTCAAGCATTAAAACATAATCCCGCACTATGTAAAATTTCTGATATTCGGATAAATGAACTTTTGTCAGGATCAGAATCATTTGATAACCCTGAAGAATTACGTAAAGCATATTATCAGGCAAAAGATGAAGAAGATGAGTCAGGAAAAGCAACCAAAGAGAATCATATTAATGATACCGTTTTTGAGCTCGTAACTGACACGAATGTAGAGGAGTCTATTAAATTGTGGTCAGAGGATATTACTGCAAGTTATGTCTTTAGCGATGATAAATTTGAATATGGATGTGTTTCTATAAAGAATGGTAGAGCAATATTAATAGTAGGTTACGACGAAGAACCTTTTAAACGTAAAATTAAAGAATCATGGAATACCAGATCTTCCTAAGGATTACTAATATTTAAGCTATTGAATCTTTAGTAAATACTTTATATTTTTCAACTTTAACTTTATCTATATTGAAAATATCAAAAATATTCGTAATACCTTTACCCATACTTTCTGTAGTTATTTTCCGTACATTATTCCTTTGTAAAACAACATAGTCTGCTAGCTGATATTTTTTCATTGTTTCAGATATATTGTAAATTACTGGATTAATTATATAAGGATAAGGAGAACAAATAGTCCATTCCTCTTTTTCATCAAGAAGTTTACCTAAAATATATATACTAGATTTTGGTTTTATTTCATTCAAGCCCCTAACTATCTCTTGTAGATTAATCTGTATTTTTTTGTTCACGACACAAATAATAAGAGTTTTATTATCATAGCTTTTTTTAGATGAGAGTTTTGTTCTTTTAAGAAACTCAACTATACTATCTGTTTTTGAATAATCATTCATAGTTACTATTTCTAAGTTTGTTTTTTCTAGAACAACATGAATATTCAGATCTTCTGTTACCTTTGAAGCAACAACATCAGGTGAATTACTTTGCAAATTAGGTTGTAAAAGATACTTATTATCACTATGCATCTCGTAAGCTCCCAGTAAAGCTACTGCTGAATCAAACATTTCTCTAGCTAACTGAAATTCCCGTTTATTTTCTACATTAACGCCATATAACTTTGTCAGCTTGCTCATTGCTCTTACGACAAAATGAGGAGAATACCAAGGATATTTGTTTACATCGTAACTTCCTGCAATATCAAATTCCATATAGTTAATAGGCCATACTTTTAGCTGATTTACTTTAGATACCGAACTCACTACCAATGTTTCTGATACGGTTTTTGTATGTTTTAAAAGTTCTTAAATCATAAAGTTTAAATTGCTTTGCAAAAGTTTCAAGAATAATATAATAAAAAGAATAGGTCGCTATTGCGATTCGCTCCAAGGAATCTATTTCACCGCTTAAATTGATAGATATATTCCCTTTATTATCTTGCACTGAGAAGGTATTAAGACCTCTCGATCCTAAATGCTCTAAACAAGATAACTGCCAATATAAAAGAAGATATAAATATTCCATTCTTCTTTTTGGAGGTTTCTTTATTAATCTTTCAAAGTTAAGATCAACTTGCTTTGCTCTCTCTCTCAAATCAGGTAATCTCTTTAAAAGCCCATATCTCCTACCTTGAATCATTTTTAATTGTTTGACTTTATTCTTAACAAAGGCATTCCAATCTTCAGAGAAGAACTCACTGTCATAATTTTTTACTTCTGGATGTTCAATTAAAAAATTTTGTATTTTTGGCCCCAACTCTAGTAGAAGGAATTCGTCCTCTGCGATAAATCTTTTCAAATTGTCAAATCGTTTCCCATTAAATATATAAGCACAATTAATGATATTCTCTAGTAAAGGTCTCAATAACGCCTCGGCTGAATTCGTTCTTGCTTCTTTTAGAAGTATATATATTCCTTCAGAATAATTATGAGATGCCGCTACCATTTGAATTAATATTGATTTTCTAGACCTATGCTTTTGATTAAAATTATAACTGGTAATTACACTACCACCAAAGTCTAGTAACTCTGCTAATTTTTGTAATAAATCTAGTTGTTTAGGTGATAAGTTAGGTTTCATTTATTTATAAATTCAATGATTAAATACCTAACTTTATAAATTCCTCACCTACGAATTTTTTGGTTGGTTGAGTTGATATATTTTTAATAAAGCTGAGATATAAAACTCTTGATAAATACGGTCCTAGTTTTTCTTTAATTAGATCATGTCTATCCTTAATATCAGGTCTATTTATAAAGCTTAAGAAATAATCTAGTAGGCCATACTGATCACTGAAATATGCAAAGATATCATCTATAACTAGTAAATCAGTTTTCTGCTTATCAAAAGCCGGCTTAACTTTTTTTTCCACAAACGTACTAATTACATAATCATCAACTGAACTTGGATCAGTTAACCTTTCGTCAATAGTTGAAAAAGACTTAATTTCTCCAAATCTTCCATCATCTATCTTAAAATCTAGAACTTTGTCATCTTTTATAACCTCAACAGCTGTTAACTTTATACCCTGATCTATAAGATATGATGTACATCTAACTTGTGAAAATATATTAAACCATTTTAATGGTGGTGACTTCTCACTTTTAACCGAGTCATAAAGCATTTTATAAAGATCATTTATACCTCGAAGATTCATCTTTTCATTAATAAATTTATGCAAAAAATCAGCTATTTCTTTTCCTGATTCTGGATTCTTCTCTGAATAGTCAATGAAAGGTTGAGATTTAAGAAATTTGAGTAAGTCTTCCATACTTGTTATAACTAAAACTAAATTTATTTTACTTCGGCTTTAATATGAATCGGCGATTTTGTATTATTACTACTTATTTTAATATCAAAGTTAGTTAGTTTTATTTTATTACTTCTGACTAATAGAATGGTTTTATTAGTTACTTTTATCTGCTTTTTAGCATGTAGTTTAGCGATATCAATCTTTATATTTTTATTGTCCAACATAGTCATATGCTCATTCTTCTCAGATGTTGTACCTAAAGCATTTAATGATGGAACGTAACTTAATCGAGAAAAATCGAATGGCCTTTTAGGTAACTCTTCGAGATCATATAAAGATAAATCATAAGTAGTTGAGAATTCACTATTAACATTTGTAATATTGACCATAATATCTTCTTCATACTTATCTCCGGTATTCTGAATTGTTACATTTAAATAAAAATATTTCTTTTCTTTGAGTTTTAAAATGAACTGGTTTAACGTATTTAATTCGGATAAGTATTTTTTGTATGCTTCTTCTATTTTAAGGATTTGGCCATTAATCCGTTTTTCCATAAAATCTATATTTACAGAACCACTATAGTTAATATCTGTTACTTGATTAATTTGAGCTAGTTGTTCTTTTGCCCATCCAATCTCACTATTTATTACTTTCTCTTTTTCAGAGAAGTTAAACTCTTCAAGCATTATATTGACTTTAAAATCAGTTTGTGCACGTTTCAAAATAGTATTTTCTTCACTTAATGTATCTAGCTGAGTAAGGAGTTTTTTAGTTGCAAAATAGTTTGCTAGCAAGAAACATATAAAGAATATTATTATTCCTATTTTTAGACTATCCCATGAGCTAAAATAAGATATTGAAGGTAAAATTGCATTTAATACAAAACCTACAATTCCAGAAACAAGAATAGTTGTTTCAGAAAAGAGATTATTAATATAACGTACTATATATTTCACTATTTTAATATCAGGCTATTAACGCCCTTATAATAACAAATTAATAGCATCGTTTATACCTTTTAGCGATTCTCTTTTAAATTTGCTATGCTGTTCTTATGATTGGAAGACCTTCAGTAGTAACAAAAGAGGTGGTCGGAAAACTCAGGATAGCCTTTCTCATGGGCTGTAGTGACCGTGAAGCCTGTCTTTATGCTGATATCAATAAAGATACCCTTTATGAATATCAGAAGCGGCATCCTGAATTTTCCGACCAGAAACAGCTTTGGAAACAAAACCCGATGTTGAAGGCTAGAATAACAATTTATAACGCGCTTAACCAACCTAAAGTAGCAATGTGGTTTTTGGAAAGGAAAAGACCCGAAGAATTTTCACTGCGATATACTTCCGTTCAGCATACTACAAATATTCTCATTCAATGTGTTAATCCTATAGATGGAACATGTAATTTCCAGCATGTGCAAGAGGATAGGCAGAAGACAATAAAAAGTTAGAAAGGTAAAAGCTCTCCTGCATTCACTTTAAGCGCTTTAGCTATTCTATAAACTTTAAGTATAGTAGGGTTTCTTTCTCCACGTTCAATAGTTCCCATATAGCTTCGTTCAATTTCTGCCAGGTCAGCTAGTTGCTCTTGAGTAAGACCTTTACTTAATCTGATGGATCTTATTCGATCTCCAAACTTTTTTAGTACTTGTTTATCCATATTAATCGTTGCGTAATTTAATTCTCTGATTTATACTGCTATCAGTCCACGTGATATAGGACTCATTTGAATATGGATCAAGCTGAGAAATGGTATAAAAACCCTATCGCAATAACTGCGTTAATAATTTTTGTTTTCCCACTTGGTGTTTTTCTAATGTGGAAATATACTAGGTGGAATATAGGGATAAAGCTTCTAGTTACGGGTTTCTTTTTCTTTATATTTATAGTTGGTGCCTCAAATGATAAGAGCAAGACTACGCAAGTTGTACCATCACCAACTCCTGAAATATCAATACCTACCCCTACAATACCCGTAATCGATTATCAAATATACAAAAAATGGTCAATTCCCAACGGTGGTGAGGGTAAAGTAATAATAATATCACCACAAAATTTTAATGCTAGTGATATGGCTTTATTAGGATTGAGATTAAATAGTGATACATCATCAGATAGAAATGCCTTCATATTCGTTTTTACAGATAGAAAAGCTGCTGTCATGAGAGATCGAGTCTTAAATGAAGGAGTAGATAAGTTAACGTCCTCGGAGCAGGATTTCTATGATGAACATTATGTGGCGCAATATACAAAAAATGGTAACTCAAATATCAATGAGTTCACTATTTATTATGATGGTGTAATGGGAGCTGATAGAGATACTATTAAATTCTAAATAACCTACCCTTGAGTAAATGGGATTAGTTTGTTATTTTATAGTTAATATTTAGATATTATTAATATGAAAATAACAAACCAGAAGGATGCTGAAAAGTTTGTTAAGTTAGTACAAGATCTTTCTGTTCTTGCTGACTTACCTCACTTATTACACAATCAATTTCGAAGTCCAGCAGAAGAGATATCAGAAAAAATAGGTCCGCTTTTCAATACTACACACACTCCTCCAGCTTATGATCCCAATACAGGCATATTAGTTATAAGAAACAAAAAAATTAATATTAAACTTAATACAGATCAATCTGAGTTATGTAAGGTAATTTTTCAATCTCATAATTCCTTAAAAAAAGTTTGGAATTATGATGAGTTAGCTAAAAAATGGGGAGAAAATCCTATAGATATTAAATGGAGGAGATTTTACCAAGCTGGGCGTGAAATAAATAAAAAAATAGCTATGAAAGCCTCTTTTAATGACTTCTTTATATGTAAAAAAACCTCTGTTTCTATAAACACACTTTACCTTACTTAGTTTAGTTGTACAACTTTATATAACCAATAATTTAGTAATGTTCATGTATATGAACATGAATCATTGGATTACTCCTGAGTTAAAGCAAAAAATTTCTTCAATTTTTATGCCTCGATATCGTAGAGACCTCACAGACATAGAAATCATCGAAATTGCTGATAGCTTAGCTAATGTGATGGAATTAATCATTAAAACAGAATGGAAGGTGAAGAATGGAAAAATATAAAACAAAGGATCTGGCTGAAGCCGCTGCTTTGATTACCGAAGGTCAACAACTGGATCACATAGTTAGAGAAGGAAGGATATGTTGGTTTATTTTTAATAATAAAAACCAATGTGAAAGTATTTCCTATAATTTTTTCTTTGGAGGACTATTAGTTAATGCAAGAGAATTTTATGAGATGGTAAATCGTTTAAAAAATAGAATATTCTCACTTCAGTAGATTAAAATTAAAATGTTAAATAAAAAAAAGAGACATGGATATATTGCTCTTTCTAGACAGGCGATTTTTCTGAAAGATCAAATGGGAAATAGACTATTTTTCCTTTATTGCAACTTGGCATTAATAGCTCGCTGGTCTAGAAATGATGAGTATTTCGGATGTGTTGTTGGTACACAAACTGAAATAGCTGTATTACTAAATATGTCACAATCTGCCTTATCTAGGAACATTAAAGATATTATCAAGCTAAACCCCCAACTATTGATTAAACGTGCTAAATATATTCGATTAGCTTTTTATCCACTTTTTACAAATGATGTTGCATCTGCTATGTCAAGTAATGATTATGAAAATATACAAGATCTTTATTCAGATATGCATCTGATAAATGTACAAATGCAAAACAATTATGAAATAATGCAAGAAAAACGTGCCCAAAATCATCGTAAAAGACTTTATAATTCTTCATCTACTCTATCAAATTCTTTTACAGATGATAGTAAGGAGGACTAATAGCATTAACTAGTAGATCAAAAACGTCAAAAATTATGAGACGTGATACTATAAATATATATTAATATGAATGAGCTCAAATACGTCAGATATTCCAGAAAATCTTCTGAGTCAAAAGAGAAGCAAGCATTATCTATAGCTGATCAGAATAAAGAATGCGAGATATTTGCAAATAAAGAGAGTATTAATATCGCTTTAAAATTTGATGAAGAGAAAAGTGCTTTTAAGCCAGATCGTAGAGAAAAGTTCAATAAAATGGTTGAATTAATCAAAAACGGTAAGGTTGATGCAATTCTAACTTGGAAACCTGACAGACTTTGTAGAAACCCCAAAGAAGGTGGAATTATACTGCAATTACTCCAAGATGGAATATTAAAAGAAATTCGCACACCTTTAGGAGATATTTATACACCAGACTCAGACCATCTTATACTCCAAATTCACTTCGGTATGGCTAACCAGTATTCTAGAGTCTTAAGTCAGAATGTAAAGAGAGGTATGAGAAGAAAGATAATAGACCGTAAAGAATACCCTAGACCATCTATTTTAGGCTTCGAAGGCTATGGAGAGCGGGGGCAAAGAAATATTAGACCCTATCCAGGCGAAGCAATACATATACAAAAGGCTTTTAAATTAGCTTCCACCGGATTACATTCTCTCAGTTATATCTCTAATACACTTTATGAAGAAGGCTTCCGAACTAGAAAAGGCAAAAAGATAGGAAAAAGCCATTTGCAACTAATCCTAACATGCTCAACATATTACGGATATTTTAAATATAACGGTGAATTATATGAAGGTAATTACGAGCCTCTAATTTCGAAAGGTTTATTTGACTTAGTCCAAGAGCGACTTAATGACCGATCAAAACCTAAAAATAACAAGTGGAATAGACAATATATTAAATTATTTAAATGCGGAAATTGTGCGTGCGCGATAACTACCACGATTAAGCGTAAATTCGTTAAATCGAAGAATAAATATATTCAATATACTTATTATCACTGTACGCATAGAAAAGGTAATTGCAAAGAAATGCCTTTAACAGAACTTGAACTCAACGATTTACTTTATAAGGAAGTTTCAACTATCTCAATCGATACTGAAGTATGGAAGTTGGGTATTGAACTTATAAAAGCCAAATATAAAGATCAGATTGAAAAGAATAAACATCACTTCCAATATTTACATATTAAACAAAGTAATATCAGAGATCAAATAAGTAAGCTAATTGAGATGCGGTCAAATGATGAACTAACAAAGGATGAATTTTTAGAACAGAAAAATCGTTTACTAGAAAACCTTTCAAGTCTTGGCAACGTTTCTGCAGATAATGAGCATACTTTAAAAACGTGGTTAGAACTAATGGACAATTTCTTCGACAGTGCCTATCAAATCAAAGATATTATTAAAAATAGCAATGCGGAGACAAAGCAATCCCTATTACTAAATATCGGTCAGAACTTTTTAATTAAAGATAAAAGACTGACAATTAGCTTTAAAAAACCTTTCGATATACTCCTTAATCTAGATTATCGTACAGATGTGCTGCCGAACCTGGATTCGAACCAAGATGAAAGGATTCAGAGTCCTCTATCCTAC